>NZ_JBIUTF010000001.1:0-268430 GCF_044741745.1 Streptomyces sp. NPDC088116
TCTTGCGTTTCCGACTCTATCAGACTCTTTCGTGTCCGATTCCCCGTCGGAGCGGGGCTTGCTTTCCAGTTCTTCGCTTTCGCGTTTCCCTTTCCGGCGGTTCCGACTTTATCAGAGTTATCTGAGTCGGATTTCCCCCTCTCCGGAGCGCTCCAGGCTTTTGATCAGCCAGGGCTTCCCCGCGAGGTGGAGCCGTAAACGTACTGGAGCGGAGGGCTTCGATGCAAATCGAGAGCCCCCCGCTCCGGACACGGGGTCAGGTGTCCACCGTCAGACGGCAGTTGCCGGCGTCAGACCTCTACGACGACGGGGAGGATCATCGGGCGTCGGCGGTAGGTGTCCGATACCCACTTGCCCACCGAGCGGCGGACGAGTTGCTGGAGCTGGTGCGGTTCGGCGACGCCGTCCGCGGCGGACTTGGCGATGGCGTCCACGACCTTGGGGAGCACGGCGGAGAACGCCGAGTCCTCGATACCGGAGCCGCGGGCCTGGAAGTGCGGGCCTCCGACGACCTTTCCGGTGGTGGAGTCGACCACCACGAAGACCGAGATGATGCCCTCGTCGCCGAGGATGCGGCGGTCCTTCAGGGACGACTCGGTGACATCGCCGACCGAGAGGCCGTCGACATAGACGTAGCCCGCCTGGACCTTGCCCACGATTCTGGCCTTGCCGTCGACGAGGTCGACGACCACGCCGTCCTCCGCGATGACGATGTGGTCCTTGGGGACGCCTGTCAGCGCGCCCAGTTCGGCGTTGGCACGCAGATGGCGCCATTCGCCGTGGACCGGCATCAGGTTCTTCGGCTTGCAGATGTTGTAGAAGTACAGCAGCTCACCCGCCGAGGCATGGCCCGAGACGTGAACCTTGGCGTTGCCCTTGTGGATGACGTTCGCGCCCCACCGGGTCAGGCCGTTGATCACGCGGTAGACCGCGTTCTCGTTGCCCGGGATGAGGGACGACGCCAGGATCACCGTGTCGCCCTGGACGATCCGGATCTGGTGATCGCGGTTGGCCATGCGCGAGAGCGCGGCCATCGGTTCGCCCTGGGAGCCGGTGCAGACGAGGACGACCTCGTGGTCCGGGAGGTCGTCGAGCGTCTTGACGTCGACGACCAGACCCGCCGGCACCTTGAGGTAGCCCAGGTCACGGGCGATACCCATGTTGCGGACCATCGAGCGGCCGACGAAGGCGACTCTGCGGCCGTACTCATGGGCGGCGTCGAGGATCTGCTGGATGCGGTGGACGTGGCTGGCGAAACTCGCCACGATGATCCGCTTCTGGGCGTTGGCGAAGACCTGCCGCAGGACATTGGAGATGTCCCGCTCCGGCGGGACGAAGCCCGGAACCTCGGCATTGGTGGAGTCCGACAACAGCAGGTCGATGCCCTCCTCGCCGAGCTTGGCGAAGGTGGGCAGGTCGGTCAGCCTGCGGTCCAGCGGGAGCTGGTCCATCTTGAAGTCGCCCGTGTGGACCGCCATGCCCGCGGGTGTGCGGATGGCGACGGCCAGGGCGTCCGGGATGGAGTGGTTGACCGCGACGAACTCGCAGTCGAACGGGCCGATCCGCTCGCGGTGCCCCTCGGTGACCTCAAGGGTGTACGGGCGGATGCGGTGCTCCTGGAGCTTCGCCTCGATCAGCGCGAGGGTCAGTTTGGAGCCGATCAGCGGGATGTCCGCCTTCAGCCGGAGCAGGAAGGGGACACCACCGATGTGGTCCTCGTGGCCGTGCGTGAGCACGATGCCGTCGATGTCGTCGAGGCGGTCCCGGATGGTGGTGAAGTCCGGCAGGATCAGGTCGATGCCGGGCTGCTCCTCCTCGGGGAAGAGGACGCCGCAGTCGACGATGAGCAGACGGCCGTTGTACTCGAAGACCGTCATGTTGCGGCCGATCTCGCCCAAGCCGCCGAGCGGTGTGACACGCAGGCCGTTCTTGGGAAGCTTCGGCGGGGCGCCGAGTTCTGGATGCGGATGACTCAAAAGACTCTCCTCACCACACGCGCCACGTACCGCTGAGGCACGTGGCGCGCATGACATTCGTGCACTTGCTGTTGTCTGTGTGGACCGATTTCTCGGTGTTGCTCTGCCTTCTCGTATTCAGTTGTGAAGTCTGTGGTTAGAGCTGTACCCCACCAGCCGAGAGATCGATCTTGAGCTGTGCCGTTTCGTGCTCCGTCAGCTCGACGAGCGGGAGGCGCAGCGGTCCGGCCGGCAGCTTCTGCAGGGCGAGCGCAGCCTTCGAGGTGATGACACCCTGCGTACGGAACATTCCGGTGAAGACCGGGAGCAGCTTCTGGTGGATCTCGGTGGCCTTCTGGACGTCACCGGTGAGGTGGGCGTCGAGGAGCTCACGCAGCTCCGGCGTGACCACATGGCCGACGACGGAGACAAAGCCGACGGCGCCGACCGAGAGCAGCGGGAGGTTGAGCATGTCGTCGCCCGAGTACCACGCGAGGCCGGAATTGGCGATGGCCCAGCTGGCCCGGCCGAGGTCACCCTTGGCGTCCTTGTTGGCGACGATGCGTGGGTGCTGCGCGAGACGGACGATCGTCTCGGTGTCGATGGGGACGCCGCTTCGGCCGGGGATGTCGTAGAGCATGACCGGCAGGCCGGTCGCGTCCGCGATGGCGGAGAAATGCCGGAAGAGGCCTTCCTGTGGCGGCTTGTTGTAGTACGGCGTGACCGCGAGCAGGCCGTGTGCGCCGGCGCGCTCGGCCGCGCGGGCCAGTTCCAGGCTGTGCCGGGTGTCATTGGTGCCGACACCGGCGACGATGTGGGCCCGGTCTCCGACCGCTTCCAGGACAGCCCGTACGAGCTGGTCTTTCTCCGCGTCACTGGTGGTCGGCGACTCACCGGTGGTGCCGTTGAGTACGAGGCCGTCGTTGCCTGCGTTCACCAGATGGACGGCGAGCTGCTGAGCACCGTCGAGGTCGAGTGCGCCGTCCGCCGTGAAGGGCGTGACCATGGCAGTGAGGACCCGGCCGAAGGGGGTCTGCGGAGTGGAGATCGGAGCCATGGGTAACACGCTACTCGCTGCTCAGCCCGCCGCGCCCCTTTGGGGGACTGGACAAAAGGAGCCCGGCACTGCCTGCTCGGGGGTTCAAGCAGTGCCGGGTCCGTTTGATCAGCCTAGATGAACTTCTCGAAACGCCGCAATACGGACACCTGGCTCGGCTGACCGTACATCTGTACCCGAGGGCCGCCCACAGCGGCCCTGAACAGCCCTTGCGAGCAGCCCTGATGCCGCGGCCGGGAGGCGGCTCCGGGGGCTCAGGGAGCGATGCGGCCGTTGGCGTTGAAGGCCGCGTGGGTGAGGGGCATGAGCCCTGCCCAGTGCTCCTCCATCCGCTCCCCGACCATCTCGATCTCCCGCTGCGGGAAGGACGGGACCTTCGCCTGTTCATGCTGGGTGCGCAGGCCGAGGAAGTGCATCAGCGAGCGCGCGTTGCATGTGGCGTACATCGACGAGAAGAGGCCGACCGGCAGGACCGCGCGGGCCACCTCGCGGGCCACGCCCGCGGCCAGCATCTCCTGATAGGCCTCGTACGCCTGTCGGTAGGAGTCCTCCATCGCGCGGCCGGTCAGCTCCTGCTGCTCCGGGGTGCCGTCGACGAACACGTACTTCCCCGGGCGGCCCTCCTGGACGAGCTTGCGCGAGGCGTCGGGCACGTAGAAGACCGGCTGCAACTCACGGTAACGGCCCGATTCCTCGTTGTAGGACCAGCCGGCGCGGTGCCTCATGAACTCGCGGAACACGAAAATCGGGGCGCTGACGAAGAAGGTCATCGAATTGTGCTCGAAGGGACTTCCATGGCGATCCCTCATCAGGAAATTGATGAGGCCCTTCGACCGCTCGGGGTCCTTCGACAGTTCTTCCAGGGACTGCTCGCCTGCGGTGGAGACGCGCGCGGCCCACAGCACATCGGAGTCTCCAGCAGCGTGTTTCACCAGGTCGACGGTGACATCGCTGCGGAAGCTCGGCTTGGTCTCGGTGGGGGTGTCGCTCACCGGCGGGGTCCTTCCATTTCACATCGCTCGGGCGGCGCCCACTCTACGGCGCGGCACTGACAGCACAGGACCGGACAAGCCCACGGCGTTTATCGGTCAGTTCCGGGAATGCGGGCACCGAACGGCGCTGTTGTTCGTCTCACTGAGTAGCAGCTGGCACCCCAGCAGCGTTCCATCACGAGATCGCAAGGAGAGCCGCTCCATGTTCCGCCGGCGAGAGGCCGTCCCGTTCGCATTCGTCGCCGAGGCCGACAGCTTCCGCAGTAACGTCACTCCCCCGCCCAAACACCGCGCCAGCAGGACCGACGTCGTCGGCCGGACGCTGATCGGGCTGGTCATCGCGGCCGGATTCGCGGGCTCGCTCCTCTTCGGGCTGCCGGCACTGGACACGAGCCAGTCGTCCGGTCACGCGCAGCAGTCCGAGGCATCCCAGGACCGCTGACTCGTCCGGCCCCCCTCGGGTGGTCCGGGCGGGGCCTGATCGGTAGCCTCACCGGGCACAGCAATCGAGCGTGCTTGTGAGTGAGGATCAGTCGTGCCCCTGCCCTTCCTGACGGCCGACCGGCCTTTTGACGCGACCACCGATGATGTCGCGTTGCCGTTCGACGATCACGACAATTGGCGGCGTCCGTACCGCCCCGGCCCCTGGCGGGTGGCGGCGGCCGCGCTGCTTCTGCTGCTCGCCTCGTTCATTCTGATCACGGCGATGATCATCGCCTTCGCGGGCGCCCTGCCCGGCGCCGCCGCGTGTCTGACCGCCGCCGTGCTGGCGATCGCCGCCTCGCTGCGGATGCTGCGCATGGGCGCCTGGGTGAGCCGCCACGGAGTCCGGCGGGTGGGACTGCTCCGGACCGGTACCACGCCCTGGGACCGGATCACGGCCGTCCGTACCGTCCAGCAGCCCGTGCGCTGGCTCGGGCTGCCGCGCACCGTACAGGGGCAGGCGCTCGTGCTCGTACTCCGGCAGGGTGAGCCGTTGCCGCTGCTCACCGATCACAACGCGGACTTCCTGTCGCGTGCCGAGGCCTTCGCGCGGGCCGCCGACGCGGTCGAGGTCTGGGGCGACGAGTACCGCACCGACTGACACCCGGCCGGCACATTCGGGTGCCGGTACGTACATGAGTGGGGCCCAGCCGAAGGATGGCTGGGCCCCACTCATGTACGTACCGCTGTCAGACCCGTACGGGCTTGCCGTCGTGGAGCGCGATGGCCCGCTGCATCGCCTTCCGTGCCCGCGGGGTGTCCCGGGCGTCGTGGTACGCGATCGCCAGCCGGAACCAGCAGCGCCAGTCGTCGGGGGAATCCTCCGTCTGCGCCCGGCGCTCGGCGAACACGGCGTCCGCGGAGGCCCGGTCGATGCGGCCGCCGGGTGTACGGGCCAACTCGTCGACCGGCAGGCCGCCTTCGGCGTCCAGTTCTGTGGCGAGCCGGTTGGCACGCTGGACGAATTGGGTGTTCTTCCAGAGGAACCAGACGCCGATGACCGGCAGGATCAGCACGGCGACACCGAACGTGACGGTGAGCGCCGTGCCGTGCTGGATCAGCAGCACGCCCCGGCTGCCGACCAGGACGAAATAGAGGACCAGGACGGCGGCCGTGACACAGTAAGTGATCTTCGCGCGCATGGATGTCAGCTCAGATCGAGGAAGTGTTCCAGGCCGAAGGTGAGGCCGGGGGCGGTGACCACGCGGCGCACACCGAGCAGGATGCCCGGCATGAAGCTGCTGTGGTGCAGGGAGTCGTGGCGGACGGTGAGGGTCTCGCCCTCGCCGCCGAGGATGACTTCCTGGTGGGCGAGGAGGCCTCGAAGGCGTACGGAGTGCACCGGCACGCCGTCGACGTCGGCGCCCCGGGCGCCGTCCAGCGCGGTGACCGTGGCGTCGGGCTGCGGGGCGCTGCCCGCAGCCTCGCGTGCCGCGGCGATCAGTTGGGCGGTGCGGTGGGCGGTCCCGGAAGGCGCGTCGGCCTTGTTCGGGTGGTGCAGTTCGATGATCTCGACCGACTCGAAGTAACGGGCCGCGGTCTCGGCGAACTTCATGGTGAGGACCGCGCCGATGGAGAAGTTCGGTGCGATCAGCACGCCCGTCTGCGGGGAGGCGGCCAGCGAGGTGTGCAGCTGCGCGAGCCGTTCGTCGGTCCAGCCCGTGGTGCCGACGACCGCGTGGATGCCGTGGCGTACGCAGAAGTCGAGGTTGCCCATCACCGAGGCGGGGGTGGTCAGTTCCACCGCGACCTGGGCGCCGGCGTCCACGAGGGTCTCCAGCTTGTCGCCCCGGCCGAGGGTCGCGACCAGTTCCAGGTCGTCGGCGGCCTCGACGGCTCGTACGGCCTCGGAGCCGATACGGCCGCCTGCTCCGAGAACGGCCACGCGCAGCTTGCTCATTGCTCTGTTTCCTTCAGCGTCGGGGTGCGGCGTCGGGGGTGCGGCCCGGTCAGCGGGAGACCGCTTCGTCGAGGCGGGCCGCCTGCTTGTCCTTGAGCGGTCCGATGACTGACAGCGAGGGACGCTGTCCCAGTACATCGCGGGCGACCGCGCGTACGTCGTCCGGGGTGACGGCGGATATCCGCGCCAGCATCTCGTCGACGGACATCTGGGCGCCCCAGCACAGCTCGCTCTTGCCGATCCGGTTCATCAGCGCGCCGGTGTCCTCCAGGCCGAGGACGGTGGAGCCGGAGAGCTGGCCGACGGCGCGGCCGATCTCCTCGTCGCTGAGGCCTTCGGTGGCGGCGCGGTCGAGTTCGTCGCGGCAGATCTTCAGGACGTCGTGGACCTGGCTGGGCCGGCAGCCGGCGTAGACGCCGAAGAGCCCGCAGTCGGCGAAGCCCGAGGTGTACGAGTACACGCTGTAGGCCAGGCCGCGCTTCTCCCGTACCTCCTGGAAGAGCCGGGAGCTCATCCCGCCGCCGAGCGCGGTGTTCAGCACGCCGAGTGCCCAGCGGCGCTCGTCGGTGCGGGCCAGGCCCGGCATGCCGAGGACGACATGCGCCTGCTCGGTCTTGCGGTTGAGCAGTTCGACACGGCCCGCGGCGCGGACGGAGCGGCTGCCCTCGCGGGGCGCGACGGGGGTGGCGTCCGTACGGGAGAGGGCGCCGGCCTTCTCGAAGGCCCGCCGGACCTGGCGTACCACCGTGGCGTGGTCGACGTTGCCCGCGGCCGCGACGATCAGGTGCGTCGGGTCGTAGTGCTTCTTGTAGAAGCGGGCGATCTGGTCACGGTCCAGGGCGTTGATGGTGTCGACGGTGCCGAGGACCGGCCGGCCCAGGGGGGTGTCGCCGAGCATGGTCTCCGCGAACAGGTCGTGCACGCAGTCGCCCGGGTCGTCCTCGGTCATGGCGATCTCTTCGAGGATGACGCCGCGCTCCGCGTCGACGTCCGCGGCCTCGATGAGCGACCCGGTGAGCATGTCGCAGACGACATCGATGGCCAGCGGCAGATCGGTGTCGAGCACCCGGGCGTAGTAGCAGGTGTACTCCTTCGCCGTGAAGGCGTTCATCTCGCCGCCGACCGCGTCGATGGCGGAGGAGATGTCGAGAGCGCTGCGCTGCCGCGTGCCCTTGAAGAGGAGGTGTTCCAGATAGTGGGTGGCGCCGTTGAGGGTGGGCGTCTCGTCACGGGAGCCGACCTGCACCCAGATGCCGAAGGTCGCGGAGCGCACCGACGGCAGGGTCTCCGTGACGACGCGCAGGCCGCCGGGGAGGGTCGTACGGCGTACCGTGCCGATCCCGTTCTCGCCCTTGAGCAGGGTTTGGGTACGGGCGACGGCCCGCGCCTCCGAGGAGGTGCGGGCCGTCGTCCTGGAGCTGGATGTCACTTCGCGGCTTCGTCCTTCGCCTCTTCGGACTCCGAGGCCTCTTCGCCCTCGATCACGGGGATGAGGGAGAGCTTGCCGCGCTGGTCGATCTCGGCGATCTCGACCTGGACCTTCTGGCCCACGCCGAGCACGTCCTCGACGTTCTCCACGCGCTTGCCGCCGGCGAGCTTGCGGATCTGCGAGATGTGCAGCAGTCCGTCCTTGCCCGGGAGCAGCGACACGAACGCACCGAAGGTGGTGGTCTTGACGACCGTACCCAGGTAACGCTCGCCGACCTCCGGCATGGTCGGGTTGGCGATGCCGTTGATCGTGGCGCGGGCGGCCTCGGCGGCCGGTCCGTCGGCGGCACCGATGTAGATGGTGCCGTCGTCCTCGATCGTGATGTCGGCGCCGGTGTCCTCCTGGATCTGGTTGATCATCTTGCCCTTGGGGCCGATGACCTCACCGATCTTGTCCACCGGGATCTTGACGGTGATGATCCGCGGGGCGTTCGGGGACATCTCGTCCGGGACGTCGATGGCCTCGTTCATCACATCGAGGATGTGGAGGCGGGCGTCGCGGGCCTGCTTCAGCGCGGCGGCCAGGACCGAGGCGGGGATGCCGTCGAGCTTGGTGTCGAGCTGGAGCGCGGTGACGAAGGTCTTCGTACCGGCGACCTTGAAGTCCATGTCGCCGTACGCGTCCTCCGCACCGAGGATGTCGGTGAGGGCGACGTAGTGCGTCTTGCCGTCGATCTCCTGGGAGATCAGACCCATGGCGATACCGGCGACGGGGGCCTTGAGCGGCACACCGGCGTTCAGCAGCGACATGGTGGAGGCGCAGACCGAGCCCATGGACGTCGAGCCGTTGGAGCCCAGCGCCTCGGAGACCTGGCGGATGGCGTACGGGAACTCCTCGCGCGTCGGCAGCACCGGCACGATGGCGCGCTCGGCGAGCGCTCCGTGGCCGATCTCGCGGCGCTTCGGCGAACCGACGCGGCCGGTCTCACCGACCGAGTACGGCGGGAAGTTGTAGTTGTGCATGTAGCGCTTGCGGGTCACCGGGGAGAGGGTGTCCAGCTGCTGCTCCATGCGGAGCATGTTGAGGGTGGTGACGCCCAGGATCTGGGTCTCGCCACGCTCGAACAGCGCCGAGCCGTGCACGCGCGGGATGGCCTCGACCTCGGCGGCGAGCGTACGGATGTCCGTGACGCCACGGCCGTCGATGCGGACCTTGTCCTTGATGACGCGCTCGCGGACCAGGGACTTCGTCAGCGCGCGGTACGCGCCGGAGATCTCCTTCTCGCGGCCTTCGAACTGCGGGAGCAGCTTCTCGGCGGCGAGCTCCTTGACGCGGTCCAGCTCGGCCTCGCGGTCCTGCTTGCCGGCGATGGTCAGCGCCTGGGCCAGCTCGGAACGCACGGCAGCGGTCAGCGCCTCCAGGACGTCGTCCTGGTAGTCGAGGAAGACCGGGAACTCGCCGGTGGGCTTGGCGGCCTTGGCGGCGAGGTCGGCCTGGGCCTTGCAGAGCGCCTTGATGAAGGGCTTCGCGGCTTCCAGACCGGCGGCGACGATCTCCTCGGTGGGAGCCTCGGCGCCGTCCTTGACGAGCTGGATGGTCTTCTCGGTGGCCTCGGCCTCGACCATCATGATCGCGACGTCGCCGTCCTCCAGGACGCGGCCCGCGACGACCATGTCGAAGACGGCGTCCTCAAGCTCGGTGTGCGTCGGGAAGCCGACCCACTGGCCCTTGATCAGGGCGACACGGGTGCCGCCGATCGGGCCGGAGAAGGGCAGGCCCGCCAGCTGCGTGGAGCAGGAGGCGGCGTTGATGGCGACCACGTCGTACAGGTGGTCGGGGTTGAGCGCCATGATCGTCTCGACGATCTGGATCTCGTTGCGCAGGCCCTTCTTGAAGGAGGGGCGCAGCGGGCGGTCGATCAGGCGGCAGGTGAGGATCGCGTCCTCGGAGGGCCGGCCCTCACGGCGGAAGAAGGAGCCGGGGATCTTGCCGGCCGCGTACATCCGCTCCTCGACGTCCACCGTCAGGGGGAAGAAGTCGAGCTGGTCCTTGGGCTTCTTGGAAGCGGTGGTGGCCGACAGCACCATGGTGTCGTCGTCCAGGTACGCCACGGCGGAACCGGCGGCCTGCTTGGCCAGCCGGCCCGTCTCGAAGCGGATGGTGCGGGTGCCGAAGGTTCCGTTGTCGATAACGGCCTCGGCGTAGTGGGTCTCGTTCTCCACTAGTGATTTCTCCTCGTCTTCGTCCGGTGCCCGTGTGGCAGGGGACGTGGCGGAGAAGCGCTCCTTGGTGCGGGCCGGTCTTCGATCGAAGCACCCGGGTCGGCCTGCGTGGGCCGCGCCTTTCCGGGCGCCACTACCGAGGACCGGCGGCGGCGGAGGTCGCTCCTCCTCTTCAGTTGTGCTCTTCAGTGCACGTCAGTTGTGCTCTTCAGTTCTTCGCACGTCGGTTGTGCTCTTCAGTTGTCCCTGTGCGACCAGGTTACTGAGCTTCGCCTCAGGATGACATTCCGGTCGTCCCGGGCGGGGCGCCCGATACCCGCATACGCGAAAGGAGCGGCCCCCTGGAGGTGGGAACCGCTCCCTTCACGGTGTCTTACTTGGCACCGCCGGCCGCACCGCGGCGGATGCCCAGGCGGTCGACCAGCGCACGGAAGCGCTGGATGTCCTTCTTGGCCAGGTACTGCAGCAGCCGGCGGCGCTGACCGACCAGGATCAGCAGACCACGACGGGAGTGGTGGTCGTGCTTGTGGGTCTTGAGGTGCTCGGTCAGGTCCGTGATCCGGCGCGACAGCATGGCGACCTGGACCTCGGGGGAGCCGGTGTCACCTTCCTTGGTGCCGAAGTCGGTCATGATCTGCTTCTTCGTAGCGGCGTCGAGCGACACGCGTACTCCTCGTGAGTCTTCTTGGCCACCGAGTGCCCCAGGTCGAATACTCTGGGGAGCTTCCGTTACTCGGGAGGCGGGGATCCGCTGGGCGCTGACCGCAGAGCCGATGGCTCCGGGATCACGTACACAAACGGCCGTCGCCCAGGGTACCAGCCGCCAGGTGGGCGACCGACCGCGCTGAGCGCGGGCACCTAGCTGGTCATCGCGCGGGCCTTGCTGAAGACGTCGAGTACGGCGAGGCAGAGCGGCACCAGGGAGAGCAGCACCGCGCCCTCGGTGAGATCGAGCAGCCTGCCCCAGAAGGGCGAGAGGCCCTTGCGCGGGATGACCAGGCCGATCGCCGTGATCAGGGCCGCACCCGCGGCGATGCTCGCGGCGAGCCAGATCGTACGGATGTCGAGGCCGCCGCGGTCGCCGTAGATCAGGAGTTCCCTGACCAGGTCCGCGGGCGGGTTCAGGGAGAGGCCGAGGATCAGCAGCGCGACCGCGGAGATGCCCGCCACCAGGACGGAGGCGACCTGCGAGGTGTAGCGGAAGAGACGGGCGCGCATCAGCATGGCGAGGCCCGCGGTCAGGGCGAGGATCTGGCCCCAGATGTTGTCCGAGAAGCCGAGGACGGCGGCGGCGCCGATGACGACCGCCGAGCAGCCGGCGACCAGGCCGAGGAGCATCTCGTGGCCGCGGCGTGCCTGCGCGGCGATGCGCTCGGCGTCGACGGGCTCGGCGTCGGGGCCGGCGTTCGGGTCGTCGAAGTCGTCGTACTCGCCGTTCGCGGCGGAGCGCGGGGAGGCGTAGCCGATGGGCAGCCGGGCGAAGCGGGCCGAGAGGCCGGGCAGGAAGGCGACGATGCCGATGGCGACCGGGGCGCAGACGGCGGCGGTGCCGGTGGCCGAGGCCTCCGTGAGGATCATCACGAAGGTCGCGAGGGTGCCGACGGTGGCCAGGAAGGTGGCGGCGACGAAGGGCGCGTCACCGCTCGGGGTGAGGGCGACCAGGGCGACGGACGCGATCAGCACGACGACGCAGCCGAGCAGGAACTGGAGCCGGCCGGGGCCCTGGCCCGCGTCGGGGCCGATGATCCCGGAGCCGCCGATCAGCAGCAGCGGCAGCGCGCCGAGGCCGAGGCCGACGGCGGTGGCGCGGTCCCCGTACACCCGGGCCCGTACTCCCGCGAAGGCCGTCAGCAGCAGACCGCCCGCGCCCGCGATGATGCCGGGCAGGCTGTGCATGTCGTGGCGGACCGGGTCGGCGAACCACAGGACGAAGCCCATGAGGACCAGCAGCAGCACACCGCCGACGAGACCGGCGCCGCGCAGCAGTTCGTCGCTCCACAGGTGACGGTCGCGTTTGACGGCGGAGGCGACGGCGTCCGAGACGTCGTCGAATACCGCGGGCGGCAGGGACTCGGCGAAGGGGCGCAGGCTGAGCACTTCGCCGTCGAGCACCTGCTGGGCGGAGAGCGTACGGGCGCCTTCGAGGACGGTGCCGTCGCGTCGTACCAGGTGGTAGCCGGTGGGTGTGCCCGCCGACTGGGTCTGGCCGGTGAGCCGCAGGATCTCCGGGTAGACGTCGGCTACGGCGATGTCCTCCGGGAGAGCGACATCGATCCTGCTGTCCGGCGCCACGACGGTGACGCGGCAGAAGCCGGTCGCTGCGGTCGTACTCACGTGTCTGGTCCCCCTGATTCGCGGTTGCGCACGATGCGCGCGTCACCCTACCGGGATGCGTGGGGCAGGGCTGCAAGTAGGATCGCCGTCGCGCGGAGGGAGACCGTCGCCACGGGGGCGTCGGTACGGAATTGCCCGTCCGGCTTGAGGGATTGATGCGCCGGTGAGCCAGATTGTCGTCAAACGCCCACCACGGTCCCTTCCGCCGGAAGTGCCCACGGATGCGCTGACCTTGGAGGCCCCGCCCGAACTGCCCCGCGGGCAGCAGGAGGGCATGCTGATGCAGGTCCTGCCGGTTCTCGGCATGGGCTCGTCGGTGGTCTTCTTCTTCTCGCCGACAGCGCCTCCGATCATGCGGATCATGGGCGTGCTGATGCTGGTCTCGACGCTCGCGATGGTCATCGCGCAGGTCGTCAGGTTCCGTCGCGGTACGCAGGGGCAAATTGCCGATGTGCGGCGGGACTACCTCAAGTACCTCGCTCAGTCGCGGCGTACGGTCCGCAGGACGGCGCGTGCGCAGCGCGACGCCCAGCTGTATCTGCACCCCTCGCCCGAGCAGTTGTGGTCGGTGGTGGCCGAGGGCTCGCGGGTGTGGGAACGGCGCGTCGGTGACAAGGACTTCGGTCAGTTGCGGATCGGGCTGGGCGCGCAGCAGCTGGCGACACCGCTGGTCGCTCCGGAAACCGCGCCGGTCGACGAGCTGGAGCCGCTGTGCGCCGGGGCGATGCAGCAGTTCCTGGCGGTGCACGGCTCGTTGGACGGGCTGCCGATGGCCGTGTCGATGCGCGCCTTCTACCACGTGACGGTCTCCGGCGAGCAGGAGTCCGCGCAGTCCGCGGCGCGTGCGATGGTCGCCCAGCTGGTGACGCTGCACTCCCCCGAGGACCTGATGGTCGCGGTGGTGGCGTCGCGGCGCTCGGCCGCGCGCTGGGACTGGACGAAGTGGCTGCCGCACACCCAGGTGCCGGGGCAGGTCGACGGCGCCGGTACGAAGCGGCTGTTCGGGGACGACCTCGGGGAGCTGGAGCTGCTGCTGCACAGCAGGCTGGACGGGCGGCCGCGGTTCGGCCGGGACACCCAGCCGGTGCTGGACCAGCCGCACATCGTCGTCGTACTGGACGGCGGGATGGTGCCGCCGGACTCACTGTTCGCGGCGGCCGAGGGCCTTCAGGGCGTGACGATCGTGGAGGTCGTGTCCGGGGAACTGGACGAGCCGCGGGGCGGTCTGTCGGTGGTCGTCCGGCCGGGCAGGCTGTGGCTGGAGTCCGGTGCGGGCCTGGCGTACGAAGGTGTCCCCGACGGGATCTCCCTGCCGGCCGCCGAGGCGCTCGCGCGGCAGCTGGCGCCGCTGCGGACGGGCGGCGGCGACGAGGACGAACCGCTGCTCGCCAACCTCGACTTCACGGATCTGCTGAATCTGGGCGACGCCGCGGCGGTCGATGTGGCGCGTACCTGGCGGCCGCGGTCGACGGCCGAGCGGCTGCGGGTGCCGATCGGTGTCGGCGAGGACGGCCAGCCGGTGATGCTGGACCTCAAGGAGGCCGCGCAGGAGGGCATGGGGCCGCACGGGCTGTGTGTCGGAGCGACCGGTTCCGGAAAGTCGGAGCTGCTGCGCACCCTGGTGCTCGGGCTCGCGGTCACCCACTCCTCGGAGACGCTGAACTTCGTCCTCGCCGACTTCAAGGGCGGCGCGACCTTCGCCGGCATGTCGCAGATGCCGCACGTGGCGGCGGTCATCACCAACCTCTCGGACGACCTGACCCTGGTCGACCGCATGGGAGACGCGATCCGCGGTGAGCTCCAGCGCCGCCAGGAGCTGCTGCGCTCGGCGGGCAACTACGCCAATGTGCACGACTACGAGAAGGCGCGGGCGGCCGGTGCCGCGCTGGAGCCGCTCGCCTCGCTCGTTCTCGTGATCGACGAGTTCTCCGAACTGCTCACCGCGAAGCCCGACTTCATCGACATGTTCATCCAGATCGGCCGGATCGGCCGTTCCCTGGGTGTGCATCTGCTGCTCGCCTCGCAGCGCCTGGAGGAGGGCAAGCTGCGCGGGCTGGACACGTACCTCTCGTACCGGGTCGGTCTGCGGACGTTCTCGGCGGCGGAGTCGCGCACGGCGCTGGGCGTGCCGGACGCGTACCACCTGCCGTCGGTGCCCGGTTCGGGCTACCTCAAGTTCGGCACGGAGGAGATGACCCGCTTCAAGGCGGCGTACGTCTCGGGCACGTACCGCACAGGCGGTCCCGACCTGTCGATCGGGGCGCTGAACATCGAGCGGCGGCCCGCGCTGTTCACGGCCGTGCCGGTGCCGGTGGTGTACGCGGCGCCGGACCCGCTGGCCGGGGCCGCGCCCCGCCCCTCGGAGGACGACGCGCTCGCGGACACCGTGCTGGATGTCATCGTGCGCCGGCTCGACGGGCAGGGGGTGCCCGCGCACCAGGTGTGGCTGCCGCCGCTGGACGAGGCGCCGACGCTGGACCAGTTGCTGCCCGGTATCGCGATGACCGCGGACCGCGGGCTGAGCGCGACCGAGTACAGCCGTCCCGGCGGGCTCACCGTGCCGCTGGGCCTGATCGACAAGCCCTTCGAGCAGCGCCGTGAGGTGCTGTACCGGGACTTCTCGGGCGCGGCCGGCCATATGCTCGTCGTGGGTGGCCCGCAGTCCGGCAAGTCGACGCTGATGCGGACGCTGATCTCGTCGTTCGCGCTCACCCACACCCCGCACGAAGTGCAGTTCTACGCGCTGGACTTCGGCGGTGGCGGCCTCTCCTCGCTGTCGGACCTGCCGCATGTCGGCGGTGTCGCGTCCCGGCTCGACCCCGAACGGGTGCGGCGCGCGGTCGCGGAGGTGCTGGGGGTGCTGAACCGGCGCGAGGAGTTCTTCCGCGCGAACGGCATCGACTCCATCGGCACCTACCGGCGCAAGCGCGCGGCCGGTGAACTGCCCGGCGAGGCCTGGGGAGATGTCTTCCTGGTCATCGACGGCTGGGGCGGTTTCAAGAACGACTACGACATGCTGGAGCCGGTGATCTCCGACATCGCGGCGCGCGGTCTCGGTTACGGCGTCCATGTCGTCATCACCGCCGCCCGGTACATGGAGGCGCGCGCGGCGCTCAAGGACCAGATGCTCGGCCGGCTCGAACTGCGGCTCGGTGACGTCATGGACTCCGAGTTCGACCGCAAGGTCGCCGCGAACGTCCCGCCGGGTGTGCCGGGCCGCGGCCAGGTGCCCGAGAAGCTGCACTTCATGGGCGCGCTTCCGCGTATCGACTCGGTGAGCCGGGCCGCGGATCTCTCCGACGGTACGGCGTCGTTCGTCGGGGCGGCCAGGGAGAGCTGGACGGGCCCGGCGGCTCCGACCGTACGGCTGCTGCCGCGCAAGCTGCCCTTCGAGCAGCTGCCCAAGGGGTTCGAGTACCCGCAGCACGGCATCGCGATCGGTATCGACGAGACCAACCTGGAGCCGGTGTTCGTCGACTTCGAGACCGACCCGTTCTTCATGATCTTCGGCGAGAGCGAGTCGGGGAAGACGGGGCTGCTGCGCCTCATCGCCAAGCAGATCTCCGAGCGCTACACGCCGGAGCAGGCGCGGATCGTGGTCGGTGACTACCGGCGCTCGATGCTGGAGGCCGTACCGTCCTCGCATCTGCTGGAGTACGCGCCGATGGCGTCGGCCATGCAGATGCACATGGACGCCATCGGCACGGTGATGGAGAAGCGGGCGCCCAAGCCGGACATCACTCCGCAGCAGCTGCGCGACCGCAGCTGGTGGAGCGGTCCGCAGCTGTTCGTGCTCATCGACGACTACGAGCTGGTCGCGACCAACTCCGCGAACCCGCTGGCCGTTCTGGTGGAGAACCTGCCGTTCGCCCGTGATGTCGGTATCCGCTTCATCGTCGCGCGCAACGCGGCCGGTGCCTCGCGTGCGATGTATGAACCGTTCATGCAGAGGATGAAGGAACTCGGTGCACAAGGTGTGATCTTGTCCGGAGATCCCGGAGAGGGTGACATTCTGGGCAACGTCCGGGCCCGCCCGATGCCCCCGGGACGAGGCACATTCGTCTCCCGCAAGCGCGGTGCACCCCTGGTGCAGCTGGGTTGGATGCCGGACCGGTAGACGGCGTACGTACCGATGGCCACGTGGACGACCTGCACGAAGGTCCGCGTGGCCGCGGCGTATGCGCGCTGTGTACGCGCCGTATGAACAACGAGCACGACTGAACGACAACACGCACGGCAGCGGGGAAACATGAACTTCAGCGAGGAGTGGGGGCGGCTGCGCGCCGAATCCACCGAGCGAATAACCAGGGGCGCCGTACCGGCCGCTTCCACCAACGGACCGGCAGCGCCCACGAGGCCACCGGAGCGGGGGACGGGCCCGACAACAACGGGCGCGGGGCCGGAAATGGACGCCGAGGCCGTCGAGGAAGCCCGCGAGGCCGTCCTGGAGCGCCTGGCCCATTTCCGCAGCACGCCGGTGCTGGTGCCGCTGGACGCCGGAGGCGGTCTGTGGACCGCCGACTTCGGCGGGCTCGGCTGGATCTGCGCTTTCGCCGACGAGCCGGCGCTGGCGAGATTCGCCGAGGCGCGGGGCGATACGGAACGGGCGTGGCCGTACCGCACCGTACTGGGGTCGCGGCTGCTCGACGAGGTCGTACCGGCGGTCGCGTTCCCCTGCGGGGTGGCGCTGAACGCCGCGGGTCCGGACGGGGCGGTGTTCCCGCCGGTCCGGGGGATCGTGCCGGACACGGCGGCGGTCGACAGCGACGCGTACCGGGGGTACGCGGCATGACGGGGACGGATCCGGACCTCCAGGCGTCCAAGGACGCACTGGGGCAGATCACCAAGGGCATCACCGGCACCCTGGCCGAGCTCAAGGAACTCGGCATGGTCGGCGAGGCCAGCATGGGACGGGGCTTCTCCGATCTGACGCTCTCCGGCATGGAGACGGGGCACGAAGGGCTGACGTCGACACTGAAGAGCTTCTGCGAGCGCTGGGAGTGGGGTGTGCGGGCGCTGGTGCAGGAGGGCAACGTGTTCGCCGAGGACGTCGGCCTGTCGGCGGGCGTCTTCCACGAACAGGAGCAGTACCTCCAGGGCAGCTTCAAGATTCTGACGAACTCGGCGATGGGCAATCCGTACGCGTCCGAGGACGAGATCCTGAAGAAGGACTGGGGCGAGGTGCTCTCCGACAACGCGTACACGCAGATACGCGACGCCGACTACAGCGCCGAGTCCTTCGAGCAGGCCCGCGACAACAGCCTCCAGGCGTGGAAGAACACCGCGTGGGACGTCAGTACGGCCACCACGTCGCCGGCGTCCAACATCGTCGACGCCGCCGGACTGCGCGATGAGCTGAACGACTCGATGCGTGACACCTTCGGTCCGTCGCCCGAGGAGCAGAAGAAGGCCGCCGAGCGGCAGGGAGGCCAGGGCTGATGGGCCTCGGAGATCTCGTCGACGGCGGCAAGGACCTGCTCAACAAGGGCCTGGGCAAGCTGGAAGAGGGCGTCGACGCCGGAAAGAAGGCGCTCGGCGAGGGCATCGACTGGACCACCGACCGGGTCGGTGACGGGCTGGATCACGTCGGCGCGGACGACTGGGCGGACAGCGTCGAGGACTGGGGCGACGACGCCGCGTCCGACCTCGGTGCCTCGGTGAGCGAACAGCAGTTGGGGCAGACCGAGGAGCCGAACGAGCTCATCCACGGCAAGCCCGACAAGATCCGCGAGAGTGCCGGTCATATGAAGGACTTCTTCACCTCGCTCGACAGTGTCGGACAGGGGATGAAGAAGCTCGACTCGGCGCACTGGAAGGGCGAGTCGGCCGAGGCGTTCCGCGAGAAGTTCGCGATGCACCCTCCCAAGTGGCTGCACGCCGCGGACGCGTGCGAGGCGGCGGGCAAGGCCCTGACGGCCTACGCGTCGACGGTGACCTGGGCCCAGGGCCAGGCCAAGGAGGCGGTCGCCCTGTACAAGAGGGGCGAGGAGGCGTCACGGAAGGCCGCCGACACCTACAACAAGCAGGTCGACACGTACAACGCGGACGTCAGGGCCGACCGGGATCCCGGTCCGAAGCCGGAGCCGTTCAGCGATCCCGGCAAGAAGGACCGCGAGGACGCGCACAACCTCCTCAAAGAGGCCCGCAGGCAGCGTGACGAGGCGGCCGACAGGGCGAAGAAGGCCGTCGACGACGCGATGGCGCACGCGCCGAAGGAGCCGCCGCCGCTGGACCGGGCCGGCGCCATGTACCTGGACGGCATGGGCGCGCTGACCGTGGAGACGGGCCATGTGGTGGGCGGCGTCGTCAAGGGGGCGGCGGGCATCGTCAACTTCGCCCGCGGTCTCAACCCGATGGACATCTACAACATCACGCACCCGGCCCAGTACGCGCAGAACGTCAACATGACGCTGGCCGGACTCGTCTCGACGGCCGCGCATCCGGAGCGCATACCGGCGGCGCTGATCGACAGTTTCAAGAAGGACCCGAGCGAGGGTCTGGGCCGGCTCCTTCCCGAACTGATCGGAACGAAGGGGCTGGGCACCGTACGCGCCGGTGTGCGCGTCGCCGCCAAGGAGGGCGTCGAGGGAGGCCTGGAGAGCGGTCTGCGCAGGAGCGCCGACGATATTCCGCAGCCGCGTGAGCCCGAGGGCACCCCCAGAACGCCTGACGCGCCGGCGGACGCCCACGATCCGTTGCACGTCGCGGCCGACCGGTCCGTGGACGTGTCCCGGCTTCCGGAGGACGCCGTGTGGCGCCGGACGGACGAACCGCTGTGGCGCAACGACGACCGGTCACCGGACGAGATCTTCAGGGACGGCTTCCAGCCCTGGGACACGTCGAGAACGGATCTCGACAGATACGTCCGGTACAACGAGCACTCCTCCTACGTCGGGACCACCCGCGACCCGGACCTGGGATGGGGCTCGAAATACCGGTACGACGTCGACGCACCCGGCGGGATCGACGTCAATCAGTCCATCCCGGACAACCCGTTCGCCCGCGAGCAGGAGATCGCGTTCCCTGGCGGCGTACGCTCGGAGAACATCAAGGGCGTCCAGGAACGACTGCCGGACGGTTCGCTCGGGGAGTACATACCGAATCCCCGCTACCAGCCCGGGGCTCCGCCCGTGCCTTCCGGACCTCCCCCGGCACCGAGCGGCCCCAGCAACTTTCTGCCCCCAGGATGGACACAATGAGTCAAAGGCTTCTCGGAAGCCGCATCGACGCGGTCGCTGTCCGGCGGGAGGAGCGCTCGGCACACGCACGGTGCACGCTGTCCTGGTGGATCGACAGCCCGGCGGCCATGCCCTACGGCGTCCGTACGGAGGGTCCGTGGGGCACGGTGGAGGGGCGCGACCGTGACTTGTACGGCGCGTTGAACGAGGTACGGCGGCAGGTGGAAGCCGCGGGGTGGCTGCTGGCCATCAACGGGGCACGGCCCGATGTGCACCAGAGCGGGATGCTCCGCAGCAGCGGCAGTTCCCGCGCGTACCAGCTGCGGCCGGGCGCTCCCGCCGACGACGACACCATGGTCGACCTCTTCGCGGACGCGCCCGGCGAGACGGTCACGAGCGTCGAGGCGCAGGCCACGGCATACACACAATGGTTGGAGTCACTGTGAACGAGGAGAAGGACGGCCGTCCGGTCCCCGCGCTCACCGAGGAACTGCGCGCACAGGCCCGGCGATCCCCGGGAACCTGGCTCTACTCGATCGACCCCGCGTACGATCCCGCCGGTTCCGTACCGCCCCACGCCGTCATCGGGGCCTGGCAGGTCGACGAGCACGGTGAGCCCGGTGCCTTCCAGCACAACCCCAACTACCGCCCCTCACCGGTGACTCTGGGGCTTCCGGAGCCCACCGACGCGGCCGACGCCGCGTTGCAGCTGGCGGCCACCGGGCACGGGCCGGACGACGCGGTGCTGGACGCGCTGGTCGAGGGCGTGCTGTATCTCGTACCGGACGAGGGGACGGACCTCGCGGTGTACACGGACGCGCAGGGCCCGTTCGTACCGGTGCTGACCGACCCGCGCCACGCGCCGCCCACGGTGCCGCAGCTGCGACCGGTGGGCTGTGCGGATCTGCTGCGGGTCCTCCCGGCCGATATGACGGTCAAGATCAACCCGGGCAGCCGGGTCTCCGTGCGTATTCCCAGCGCCGACCTGCGGGCCGCGCTGGCGCGGCGCGGCTGACGGGCGGAACGGAAGGGAGAGGGCATCGCTGTGCTCTCCAGGAACGACGCTGTCGAGGCGGCCCGCCCGTATCTCACTCAGATTTTCGCCCATGAGTCGTACACGATCGTCGTGCGGCCGGAGACGAACAGGAGCCGGTGAACGGTGTTCGACCCTCAGCAGGCGGCGTGGCGATGGCTCGACGCCACCTACCGCGGTCTCGTCGAGCTGGCCTCCCCCGGCCCGGTCGCCCAGGACGCGCACACCTGGCTCTTCGCCTGCCGGACCCGGCCTCAGCCCGGCTATCCCCGGACACCGATGCTCGCCGCGTCCGTCGCCGTGCCGAAGAACGGCATGCCGCCGTTCCATCCGGCCGCGAACGACCCGTGGGGTGACCTGACCGCGTTCGGTCAGGCGCCCGCGCCGCGTGACCCCGCCGGGCAGTCCCGCCGGCTCAACGCGCGCGGCTGTGCGGTGACCGTGGCGGCCACGCTGAACGGCGCTCCCGCGAGCCCGCTTCCCTGGTCGCCCGCGCACGAGGCACCGGGCTGGTGGGAGCTGCTGCTGAAGCACTATTTCCCCGGTGCCGAGCAGCTGTCCTGCGCGAGCTGGGACGAGGTGATCGTCGCCGCTCGCGAGCCGGGGCCCGGGACCGGGGGTGTGGTGTGGGTACGGCGTGAGATCGCCGGTCAGGAGGTCAGCGGTCATCTGCTGTACGCGCACAACAAGGACGGCCAGGTCGTCCTCCTGGACGGCATGACGGGTGGCCTCGCCCGGCTGGACACCGTGGGCGTACGCTCGCTCGTCTTCGCCCGGACCCGGCCTGTCGGCACAGAGGCCGCCCCCGACCCCGTACAGCGGCCCGCGGAGGACCTCCGTACGGCCGTCGAGAAGGCTCGGGCGTGGGTGCTGCGCACCTATGACGAGCCGGTGGAGCTGGTGGATCCCGATCCGGCCGACGAGATGGCACGGGGGTGGCTGTTCGCCTGCGAGACCCGGGAGTTCCGTCACGGGGGCGACTGGTCGCGGGCCATGCTCGACGCGGCGGTGGTCGTGCCCAAGGACCGGGGCGAGCCGTTCTGTCTGCCCAACTCCGCGCCCTGGTCCTGGCTCGACGCGTGGAACGGCGGCGCTGAGCCGGGCGACGGGTCGCTGTCGCTCCCGCCGCGTCCCGGCGCCGCGTCCTGGCTGACGCCGACCCTGCGTGAGCTGGGGAAGCCGGTCTCGGTCTCGGAACACACCGGCTGGGACACGCTGCTGGAGGAGCTGTCCGCGATGCCTGTCGGGGCCCGCGCCCTGGTCTGGGTGCGCCGGAAGGACGCGCGGGGGCGGGAGTCGGTGGGGCTGCTCCTGACCGGATTCCGCTCGGAGCAGGGAACCGGACTGGTCGACGGCGGGGCGGATCCGATCACCGATCTCCAGGCCGTCGGCGCGCACGGTTTCCGGTTCATCCGTTATCGCTGACACGCCTTCCGGCAGGTCGGCGCCCCAGTACTCTGAGGGCTGTAGCTCGTTCGTAACACCCCGGGAGGGACCGCGCCGATGGCTGACGCAAGCGAGAAGGAACGTCAGAAGGAAGAGTTGTACGCGCTCGACATCAGCGGCGTCGAGTGGCAGGGCGCACCCGGCACGAGCCCGGACGAGGAGCGTGTCGAGATCGCCTATCTGCCGGACGGGGCCGTCGCGATGCGGTCGTCGATCGACAAGGAAACGGTCCTGCGCTACACGAAGGCGGAGTGGGACGCGTTCGTACTGGGCGCGCGGGACGGCGAGTTCGACCTGAAGTAGCCGGGCGGGAGCAGACGTGCCGAAGGGGGTGCCCGCGACTGCGGGCACCCCCTTCGGCATGAACGGACAACAGAACCGACCGGGTCAGCCCATCTGCATGCGGAAGCGCGCGGCGTTGCCCTTGTCGGTGTCGCGGTAGCCGATGACCGACTCGTCGAGCAGCTGGGCGATACGGCTCAGGTCCTGGTTCATGCCCTGCATGTCCCTGGTCAGCCGCTCCTGGCTCTCCAGGTACGCGGTCTTGGCCTCACCGTCCCAGTTCCCGGCGACGTTCTTGACCTGGGTCATCAGGGTTTCCAGGTCGGTGGTGAGGTCCGTGGACGTCTTACGGACGTCACCGGCCGCGGTGGTCACGGTGTCGTAATTGACGGCAGTCGTCATGTGATGCTCCTCAGACGGTGTTCAGCGGAGGGTGGTGGACGGTGGCTCAGGCCATGCCGAGAATGGCGCTCTTGCCCGAAGAGCTGTCGTCCATCTTCCGGAAGGACTGGATGCGCTCCTCCTCCTGCTGGGTGAAGCCGCCGGCGCTCATCCGCATGATCTCCTCGAGCTTGACCAGCTCCACGCGCATGTTGCGAAGGCGCAGGTTCAAGTCGCTCTGAACGCGGTTGAACTCGTTGCTGGCCGCACCCTTCCAGCCCGCCTGGATAGTGTCCACCACTCCGTTGAGGGAGGTGATACGCCTCTGAAGCTCGTCGTGGAAGCCCTGGATCTTTCCAGCGAGACCAACCTGATCATCACTGGTTACATTCAGGTCTGTGTTCGACATCTTGCTCCTTCTTCCTGTCGTGCAGCGTCTGCGTCCCGGGGGACGCGATGGACGGGAAGCATCTGGATGCCGCCCCCGTGTGGGTCCACTCCCATGGTCCCGCTTGTCACTTTAGCCAGTTGGTACGACAGTTCCAACTGCAAAGTCAGCTGGGGAGACTTGATTCACGAGCCTCCCGGCGGACTGCCTTGCGCCGGTTGTCCCGGATGACCGTCGCCGTACCAGCGACAACCGCGACCAGTACTCCCGCGATACCCAGAGCGTAGGTGGCATAGCGCTCCGAGCGCTCCTGCGGAGTCTCGGACATCGCCAGATGCGCGGGCTCGGGAGCCGGCGCTCTGGGCGGGCCCGGGTCGGGGCGCGGGGACTCGGGCGGGGTGCCGTCCTCGCTGAGGGCGCGGACCGGGTCGATCACGCCCCAGCCGACGTAGTTGTCACGGCCGTTGATGCTGCGCTCGGCGGTCTGCTCGATCTGGGCGACGATCTGGTGTGCTTTCCAGGTGGGGTGTTTGGCGCGCAGCAGCGCGGCGACCCCGGCGACGTACGGGGCGGAGAAGCTGGTGCCGTCGTCGGAGCACTGGCCGTTGCCGGGAACGGTGGAGACCATGTCCACGCCCGGGGCGGCCACCCCGACGAACGTCCCGGCCTGGGAGAAGGCGGCGCGTTCGTTGTTCCGGTCGGAGGAGGCGACGGCGAGGACGCCCTCGAAGGCGGCCGGATAGGTGTTCTTCAGCTTGCCGTCCATGCCGTCGTTGCCGGCGGAGGCGACGACGACGATCTGCCGGTCGAGCGCCCGCCGCACAGCCTGGCCCAGGTCGGAGTCCGGTGCCAGGGGCTTCGTCGTGTCCTGGGAGATGTTGATGACGTCGGCGCGCTCGGCGATCGCGTGATCGATCCCGTCGGCCATCGTCCTGTCGTTGCCGCTGTTCTTCTCGTCGTTCTGCCGGATCGGAATGATCGTGGCCTCGGGGGCGATCCCCACGAATCCGGTGCCGGCGCGCGGGCGCGCGGCGATGATCCCGGCGACCTTGGTTCCGTGGCCGACCCTGTCGTCGGTGCCGTCGGCGGGCTTGCCCTTCTCCATCTTCTTGGTCAGGATCTCGGTCCCGGCGGAGGTGTCGACCGCCCCCTTGAGCTGGGGGTTGGCGTTGTCGACCCCGGTGTCGATGACGGCGACACGTACGCCCTTGCCCTTGGTGTCCTGCCACAACTCGTCGAACAGCACACGCTGAAGGGCCCACGGGATGCCCGCTATCTGTTTCTCCATGGGGAAGGTGCACTCGCCGCTGCCGTCCGTCACCAGGGCCGGGACGGGCGACCGGCGCGGCTCGTGGGCGTACGCGGCCGGGGGCAGGGCCGTGAGGGCGGTCAGAGCTGTCGCACAGGCCAGCAGAGTGGTTCCACGGGTCGCGGACCTGCGGGTGATGGCTTTACGGGTCACGGACTTGACGCTCGGCATCATCGCGCTCCCCTACGAACCCTGGGGCTGGCGGGCGCCGTTGGTGTCGAGCCGGGGGCCCTTGGACAGGAACTCCGACCAGGCGATCGGGATCACGCGAGGCGTGACCTTCTCGTAGCCGAGCCGTATCTGTGCGGCGCTGGGCTCGGGACGGCCGTCCTGCTGCTTCTCCTGGTCGCCGGTACCGATGTCCGAACGGGCCGTGTCGCTGTCGCCGTTGGTCTGGACCGCGTACCGCAGTCCGGTGTCCGTGACCAGGAAGAGCGATCCGTCGGGCCTGGACTGATTGCCCTGGACCTGGGTGTAGAGCAGTCCGCTGCCGGGTGTGACATACGTGCTCGTACCGCCGGCGGTGATGTCAGCGGGGTAGGTCGTGCCGGCCCAGGTGGACAGGGTCGTACGGCCCTTGTCGTCGACCTTGCGCAGCACGCTGCACACCGTGTCCCGGGCGCCTTCGCCCTCGATGGCGTTGATCTGGAGCGGCTTCTCCTCGGGCCAGTCGGTCGTCCCGTTGAAGGCGTCCGTCTCGGGCGCGAACGACTGCGCGTCCACCGTGGTCGCTTCGCCCTCCATGTTCAGGACGTCGGTCTGCGGGGAGTTGATCAGCAGCCAGGCGGTGAAGTCCGACACCGGCTGGACCTTGCCCCGCAGGACGACGTAGTGCTGCGGTCCCGATCCCGTCTGGGCGCGCAGGACCATGCCGACGCGGTCCTGCTCCGGGGCGAGGCCGCCGCCGACACCCGCGTCCTCGCCGACCGTGCCGGGGACCGCCGGGAAGTCGACGGGGTCGCCGGTGTGCAGAGTGGCCAGCCAGTCGTCGGTGACCGACTGCGGCTCGGTCTTGACCAGCGCCCGGGTCAGGTTGTCGCTCGACGTGTCGGGCAGCTGGTACTTCTTGCCGTCCGCGTCGACCAGGAAACGGTCGCCCTTCTGGCCCTTGACGTACAGCATGTGGCCACCGGTCAGCCGCTGCTTCCCGTCCGTCTTGGAGAAGTCGCGGTCGGCGAGGACGAAGGCGGCCTTCTGGACGCTGCTGCCCTTGCCTCCGCCCGGCTGCTCGCAGACGGCCCACCGCTTGAACGTGCCGGCGTCCTTGTCGGCGGGCAGCCGGTCGGGAGCGTAGGGAATGCCGAGGATCGGGCCGCGCGGAGGCTTGCCCGCGTCGAGGATCTTGTCCGGGACCTGAATGACCTTGCCCTGCTGCGGAGTCAGCAGCAGCCGGGCGGAGGCGAGGTTCAGCACCGGGTGGAGAAGGGTCTCCTTCTTCTTGCCCTTGCCGGAGGACAGCACGACATAGCGGGTGGTGGAGTCCTTGGCCACGATGACGTTGGTGTTCGGCTTGGCCCACTCCTTGGGCGCGGTGGGCTTGAACATGCCCCAGGCGCCGAAGCCGGCCAGAATGATCGCGCCGACGATCAGACTCGGAACGACCGCGCGCAACGGTCTGGGCGCCCCCTCCTCCGTGCCCGTGGGCGAGGGTTGAAGGAAAGCCGCCACCGTGCGCTTCTTCGCGAAGGTGTACGCGTTGAGCTCATCCCGCCGTGATGCCATGAGTCCCCATCGGTGAAAAAAGGCTCGGTCTCCCCCCAGGGGCAGGGCAGGGTCGTGGCGACCCCCGGGCCCTGCCGACTGTCGGACCGGCCCCCTACTATGCCTGTAGGTCGGGTGCGTTTGTGGGGCGGGTAGGGTGATCCAGCTGCCAAAGCCCTGGCCGGCCAGGGTGATCGGGACAAACTGGGGGGTTCTCCATCATGGCATCCGCGACGCAGACGCGGCCCGCCGCGGCCGCGCCGTCCTCCGCTGCCTCCCGGGCTCCGGCGGCACCCGGACTCACGGCACGCCCAGGGCACTTCGGGCCGTTCCAGATGCAACAACTCGTACTGATCGAGGTCGCCGCGGCTCTGCTGCTGGTGGCATGGGTGATCGACCCGCTGATGCTCGTCCCGGCCGGGATCCTCGCCGCGCTGCTGGTGCTGCTGGCCGTGCTGCGCAGACACCGGCGCTCGCTGCCCGAGTGGCTCTCCAGCCTCCTCGCTCTGCGCGCACGCGTGCGCAGAGCGGCCTCGCTGACGCTTCCCGCCGGTACGGAACCGGGCCTCGCGCCCGTCGTCGAATGCGATCCGGCCTTGCGTACGTACGCGTACAGCGACCGTGACCGGCGCCCGGTCGGGATGATCGGCGACGGTACGTTCCTGACGGCGGTGCTCCAGGTCGAGTCGGAGGGCACGGCGCTGCGTCCCGACCGCTCCACCCGGCCGCTGCCCCTCACGCTCGTACGGGACGCGCTCGACGTGGACGGCATCCGGCTGGAGTCGGCGCAGATCGTGCAGCACACCCAGCCCGCGCCCGCCCCGCACCTGCCGCAGCAGTCGGTGGCCGCGCGCAACTACGCGCCGCTCCAGGCGCAGACCGGGTCGCCCGCCCTCAGGATCACCTGGATCGCGCTCAAGCTCGACCCGGAGCTCTGTCCGGAGGCGGTGGCGGCGCGGGGCGACGGCCTGCTGGGAGCCCAGAAGTGTGTGGTGCGGGCGGCGGACCAGCTGGCGAGCCGGCTGACCGGTGCCGGTTTCCGTACGACGGTCCTGACCGAGGAGGAGCTGACGGCGGCCGTCGCGATCTCGTCCTGCGCCAACCCGATGGCGATCGCCCAGGCGGGACGGGCGGAGACGCAGCACCGGCGCACCAAGGAGACCTCGCGCACCTGGCGCATCGACGACCGCAGGCACACGACGTACTGGGTGGGCCGCTGGCCGCAGTTGGGCGGCGGCGGGGCCTCGATGCCGCAGCTGATAGCGCTGCTGACGTCGATCCCGGCCCTCGCCACCACCTTCAGCCTCACCCTGGGACGCGGCGACCGGCAGGGGGTGACGGTCAGCGGACACGTCCGGATCACGGGGCGCAGCGACGAGGAGCTGGTGACCGCCCGCCATGAACTGGAGCGCGCGGCCCGCGGGGTGAAGACCGGGCTGGTGCGCCTGGACCGCGAACAGGTGCCCGCGATGCTCGCCACTCTGCCGCTCGGGGGTACCCGCTGATGTCCGTACCGACCTCGCACGCCGCCACGCCCGGAGCACCGGTGCAGGGCGGCATGCCACCGGCCACCGGTACGCCGGTGCCCTCGCGTTCGTCCGCGCCCGCGTCCTCGCCGTCCTCCTCGTCGGCGGCGCCGGTCATGAGCGGCGGCAAGCCGCGGATCGGCTTCGGGCTGCGCGGGCCGCGGCGCGAACGCCACTCCCTGTCGGCGGACCAGTTGGAAGCGCTCACACTGCCGGTCGGTGACGACGGCGTGGTGATCGGTGTCGACGCCGGCAACAAACCCGCCGTGCTCGGCATCAACCGGCCCACGCCGTACGACATCACGCTGATCGGCGGCCTGTGGACGGCCCAGGTGCTGGCGCTGCGCGCGGCGGCCACGGGAGCCCGGATCGCCGTCGAGACGGGCCGGGCCCAGGCATGGACCGCGCTCGCGCAGACGGCGGGCGGCGGCCAGCCGTGCGTCACGCTGCACGATGTGGGACGGGTGCCGCCGCAGGGCGCCTCGGCCGGCAGTCCGGTGGTCGTGGTGCGGGACTGCGGAATGCGGCCGCCGCGCGGGCGTGTGGTGTCGGCTCCCTGGCAGTCGGTGATGACGCTGCTGCCGTATCTCAGTCCGGTGGCGCCGCGGTTGATGGAGAAGTCGGGGCTCGTCGGCATCCAGCGGGTGTCGCCCGACGAGGCTCTCCAGATCGGCCGGATCATGAATCTGCCGCAGGCCGAGACCGAGGCGCTGTCCACGCTGTCCGACGGGGTCACCCTGTGGTGCACCGCGCGGGACCGGCAGTTCGTGATGACCCAGGCGACGGACTCCGAGACCGGATTGTTGGGTAGCGCACGCCGGATGGACTGACACCGGACCGACGGGCCGCGCGCGCCCGTCCTGTGTGGATTCTGGCAGGATCTCGTAGCGAGATATGCGGATTTGACCACTCCGCACCCGCACGCTCCGCACTGTCCCGTGCACATGGGGACGGGATGTGTCCTACGGGCGGGCTGTTGACGGACCGTCCCGCCCTGACGTACCCGCGCCGTTGGCGATTAGGGTGGGTGTGGGCGCGGAAGCACAGACCTGCGGGCAAGCTGACCGCGTCGTCAAGGGAAGAGCCGGGCGGACCGGACGTACAGATTCGGTCGCCCCCACCCACCACGGCACAAGGGTGCTCGACCACACCAGGAGGCAAAGTGAACGGCGATCGGGACGAGAACCGCGGAGGCTGGAACCGGCCGCCCGCGGACGATCAGTCCGACGCGGAGCCCGAGATGACGGGTGAGTTCACCATCGACTACACCCCGCCCGCCTGGTACACGCAGAACGCGCCGGGGGACTCGTCCGGTGGTGGTACGCCGGTGCCACCGGCCTTCACGAACGCTCCCCCACCGCCGAACGGCGCGCCTGTCGCCGTGCCGGGTCTGCCCGCGGGCAGTGGTTACGAACCGAACTGGGCGCCTGCGCAGTCCACTCCCCCGTCGTCGTCCGATCAGGCCGACCCGGCCGCTCACGCGCCTCAGGCCCCTCAGGCCGCGCAGACACCTCAAGCTCCTCAGTCGCCTCACCCCGCTCAGGCGCCGGAGACGTATCAGATGGCGCCGCCGGCCGCTCCGGCTCCTTCCCCGGCTCCGCCGGTCACCGGGACCTCGGACACCACGTCCGCAGGACCGCGGCCGTTCGGTGGCGGCGATGTGGAGAGCGGAGCGACCATGCGGTTCTCCCCCGCCGAGCTCAAGCGGGAGATCGAGGAGCGCGAGGCGGCGACGAACAGCGGGACGGGGACAGAGACAACCGGCACCGGTGGCTCCGGCGAGAGCGGGAGCGGCGCCGGCGCGGCGGCGCACGGCACGGGGACCCCGTCCGCACCGCTGCCCCTGTCGACGGACGGCGCGGCGGTGGCCGAGCCGCCCGCGTCCGCCGAACCCGCCCCGTCCGCCGAGCCCGTGACACCCGTCACGTCCGCCGACGGTACGGACACGGACACCGCCGCGGGTGCGGGTACGGCTGAGGACGAGGCACCCGTCACACCGGAGCCCGAGGCCGGTCCGGTCTCCGAGGCCGACGGTCCCGACCGGGCCGAGGACGCCGAAGCCGTCCCGGGCTCGACCGCGACGGTGCGGGGCGACGACGAAGGCGAGGGCGACGAAGCCGCTGCGGGGGCCCCGTCCGACTCCGTACCCGTACAACCGGCCCCGGACGCCGTGCCCCAGGGCAGCACGCCCCAGGACTCCGGGCCCGCCGAGGAGTCCCAGGACGCCGCCCCGGCCCCCGCGCCGGCGCAGCCCTGGTCGCCTCAGCCGCCCGCGCCCCAGAGCCCCGGTCCCGGCTCCGCGCTGCCTCCGTTGCCACCCGCCTACCAGCCGGTCGCGCCGACGCCCGCGCCGCAGTGGCCCGTACAGGCACAGGGGGACGCCGAGCAGTCCGCTCCCCCTCAGGGCGACCCCCAGGCCCAGCCGCCGGTCCAGCACCAGCCGACGCCGCCGAACGCGCCTCAGTCGCCTCAGGCACCTCAGGCACCGAACACCTGGCCGCCGCAGGGCGGCTACGGCTTCCCGCAGCAGCAGGGGCCGCCGCACCAGCAGGGCCCCTCGGCGGGTCCCCTGCCGCCTGTCGCCCCCGGGCCGGGCGCGTCCGCCACACCCCCGGGTTACGGCTTCCCGCACCAGCAGCAGGGCCCCGGCGGGCAGCCGCCCGCCCCTCAGAGCGGTTACGGCTTCCCGCAGCAGGCGCAGCCCGGTCCGTACACACCGGCGCCTCAGCCGCCCGCCCAGCAGGGCGGTTACGGCTTCCCGCAGCAGCAGGGGCTCCAGAACCACCAGGCGCAGCCGGGCCGGCAGGGCCCCGACGCGGCCGCCCCGCTGCCTCCGCAGGCGCCCCATCAGCCCGGTCCCGCCTCCCCCGGTCTCCCCGCGCAGCAGGGCCAGCAGGGGCATCAGCCCCCGCAGGCTCCCCACGCGCCGCAGTCCCCGCAGCAGCCGGGGCCCGCGGGCCCGCCCACGGATCCCCGCACCGGTGCCGCCTGGCCCTCCGCCGTCTCGCACGACCAGCGCGAGCGTTCCGTTCCGGGTGCCCCGCTCGGTTACACGGCCGCCGTGGAGCTGTCCTCCGACCGTCTGCTGCGCAACAACAAGCAGAAGGCCAAGAGCAGCCGCGAGCCGAAGGGCAGCGCGCGCTTCAAGATCGGTGGAAAGGCCGCCGAGGCCGAGCGCCTGCGCAAGCTCGAACTGATCCGTACGCCGGTGCTCTCCTGCTACCGGATCGCGGTCATCAGCCTCAAGGGCGGTGTCGGCAAGACCACGACGACCACCGCGCTGGGGTCCACGCTGGCCACCGAACGTCAGGACAAGATCCTCGCGATCGACGCCAACCCGGACGCCGGTACGCTCGGCCGCCGTGTGCGGCGCGAGACCGGGGCGACCATCCGGGACCTGGTCCAGGCGATCCCGTATCTGCACAGCTACATGGACATCCGCCGGTTCACCTCGCAGGCGCCGTCCGGGCTGGAGATCATCGCCAACGACGTGGACCCGGCCGTCTCCACCTCGTTCAACGACGAGGACTACCGGCGGGCGATCGAGGTCCTGGGCAAGCAGTACCCGATCATCCTCACGGACTCGGGCACCGGCCTGCTCTACAGCGCGATGCGCGGAGTGCTGGACCTCGCCGATCAGCTGATCATCATCTCCACGCCCTCCGTGGACGGCGCGAGCAGTGCGTCGACCACGCTGGACTGGCTGTCCGCGCACGGATACGCCGATCTGGTGCAGCGGTCCCTCACGGTCATCTCCGGGGTCCGCGAGACCGGCAAGATGATCAAGGTCGATGACATCGTGCACCACTTCGAGACCCGCTGCCGCGGAGTGGTCGTCGTACCGTTCGACGAACACCTCGCGGCCGGTGCCGAGGTGGACCTCGACATGATGCGCCCCAAGACACGCGAGGCGTATTTCAACCTGTCCGCGCTGGTGGCCGAGGACTTCGTACGCGCCCAGCAGGCACAGGGGCTGTGGACCGCGGACGGCCAGCAGCAGCCGCCGCACCTCGCGCCGCCGATGCCCGGCCCCGGCCAGCAGCCGGCGCAGGGTCAGCCGCCGTACGGACAACAGCCGTACGGGCAGCCGGGGCAGGGACAGCCGTACCCGCCCCAGCAGCACCAGCCCGGACATCCACAGCAGTACCCGCACCCCGGACACCCGCAGCAGCCCGGTCCGTACCCCTACCCGCCGCAGCAGGCCGGGCCGGGGGCGCACCCCGGACTCCAACAGGGCTGGCAGCAGTCGCCGCCGTCCCAGGCGCAGTCCCCCGCGAGCCCGGCCGGCCCGCCGCCGGGACAGACCGGCCAGGGCGGGTACCCCGGGCAGCCGGGGCCGTACGGTCAGCAGCCAGCGCCGGGGGCGCAGCCGGACCGGCCCGATTCGCAAGGTTCTGTCCCACCCCCCGGATGGCCGCAGCAGCAGCCCCCACCAGCACCGCCAGCGCCTCAGCAGTAGGGCATCAGAGGTAGAGACCAATGAGGGGCCGCACCGTCTTCACGGTGCGGCCCCTCAGCGCATTCCCGCAGACCACAAGCGGTTTGACAACCGTTGACTCGTCCGGCGCGCGCTGATAAACCTTCGCTTCACCGGTTCGTGAATCAGTGTCAACCTGGCTTCTCCGTGCGAGTGATAACACGAGGTCACCGTCCCATGGTCGAAAGAGTCTTCCCGCGCACTCCGAGCCCCCGCCGACAGGCCGCCCGGCAACGCCCTCGCCTCCGGCTGCTCCTGGCCTCCGGAGCCGCCTCCGCCGCGCTCGTGGCGGGAACCGTGGTCCCGCTCGGTCCGCTGCTCCCCGCCCCCCAGGAGGCCCAGGCCGCCGTGGGCAAGGCCGCCGACGGCAAGAGGGTCCTCACCGTCGCGGTCAGCCAGAGCATCGACTCGCTCAGCCCGTTCCTGGCGCAGTCATTGGTCAGTACCAGTGTCCACCGGCTGGCGTACGAATACCTGACCAATTACGACCCCAAGGACGCGCACGCGATCCCCGGCCTCGCCACCGCGTGGAAGCCGTCCCCGGACAAGCTCACCTGGACCTTCACCATCCGCGAGGACTCCACCTGGTCGGACGGCCGGAGGGCGACGGCCGCGGACGCCGCCTGGACCTTCAACAAGATGATGACGGACCCGAACGCCGCCACCGCCAACGGCAGCTTCACCGCCAACTTCAAGAAGGTCACCGCGCCGGACCCGCAGACGCTGGTCGTCGAGCTGAAGAAGCCTCAGGCCACCATGACCGCCCTCGATGTGCCGATCGTGCCCCGGCACATCTGGGAGAAGGTCGGTGACTTCTCCACGTTCAACAACGACAAGAAGTTCCCGATCGTCGGCAACGGGCCGTTCGTCATCACGGACTTCAAGGTCGACCAGTACGTCAAGCTCAAGCCGAACAAGAGCTTCTGGCGTGGTGCGCCCAAGTTCGACGAGCTGGTCCTGAAGTACTACAAGGACGGGGACGCGGCCGTCGCGGCGCTCCAGAAGGGCGAGGTGTCCTTCGCCTCGAACCTCACCCCGGCCCAGGCCGCCGCGTTGAAGAACACCCCCGGCATCAAGGTCAACGACGCGCCGGGCCGGCGCTTCTACGCCCTCGCCCTCAACCCGGGCGCGCGGTCGAAGGACGGCAAGAAGTTCGGCAACGGCAATGCCGCGCTGAAGGACCCCGCCGTACGCAAGGCCCTCTTCCAGGCCGTCGACCGGAAGACCGTCATCGACAAGGTCTTCCAGGGACACGCCGTCGAGGGCCAGGGCTACATCCCGCCGCGTTTCGACTCGTACTTCTGGCAGCCCTCGGACACCCAGCGGATCGCGTACGACCCGGCCGGGGCGGCCCGGACGCTCGACCGGGCCGGCTACCGGAAGAACGGGGGCGGAAAACGCCTCGGCAAGGACGGCAAGCCGCTCGACCTCCGGATCCTCTGCCACGCCACCGACCCGAACGACAAGGCCGTCGGGAAGTACCTCCAGGAATGGTGGGGCAAGCTCGGTATCGGGCTGAAGGTCGAATGCCTCGACAACGTCTCCGATCCCTGGCTCGCTGGCGACTACGACCTGGCCTTCGACGGCTGGTCCGTCAACCCCGACCCCGACTTCGTCCTCTCCCTTCAAACGTGCGGTGCGCTGCCCGCGACACCCAAGGACACCGGCACCACCGACAACTTCATCTGCGACAAGAAGTACGACGACCTGTACGCGCGGCAGTCGCAGGAGTACGACACCGGCAAGCGCGCGGCACTCGTCAAGCGGATGGAATCGCGTCTCTACGACACCGGATACATGAATGTCATGGCCTATCCGAACGCGGTCGAGGCGTACCGTACCGACCAGATCAAGTCGATCACGACGATGCCGCAGGCCGCCGGCAACCTCTGGGGCCAGGACGGCTACTGGAGCTGGTGGTCCGCGGTGCCGGCCGACAGCGACGTCAGATCCGACAGTTCCTCCTCGACCGGTGTGGTGATCGGGATCGGGGCCGCCGTCGTGGTCGTCGCCGCACTCGGCCTCTTCGTCATGATGCGGCGCCGTTCCACCGCGGAAGACCGTGAATAACCCATGAGCACCGCAGACACCCCCGGTGTGGTGCGGGACGCCGTCGACGGCCCGGCGAAATCCGGGCCGTCCGGCGCCACCACCCGTACCGGATCCGGAAACAGAACCGCCTATCTCGTCTATGTGGCGGGCAAGTTGGGCGGCGCGGCCGTCTCGCTGTTCGCCGTCCTCGTCACCAGCTTCTTCCTCTTCCGGATCATCCCCGGTGACCCGGTCAAGGCCATGACCCATGGCGTACCGACATCGGCCGAGCAACTGGCCACACTGCGCAGGCAGTTCGGGCTCGATCTGCCGCTGTGGCAGCAGTTCACCGACTACTGCGGCAAGGCGCTTACCGGTGATCTGGGCACCTCGTACCAGTTCCACGCACCGGTCGGGGAGCTGATCGCCCAGAAGGTGCCGGCAACGCTGCTGCTCACGGGCGCCGCCGTGGTGATCTACTCGGCGCTCGGCCTCTGGCTCGGCACCCGCTCCGCCTGGCACAACGGCGGGCTGGGCGACCGGCTCAGCACCGGTGTGGCGCTGACGCTCTGGTCGGTGCCCGCCTTCTGGCTCGGGCTGCTGCTGATCATCGTCTTCTCGGTGGGCATCGGCCCCATCCCCGGCATGTTCCCCACCGGCGGGATGGAGTCCGGTGATTCGTCGGGCTTCGGCTACGTCATCGATGTGGCGCACCACATGGTGCTGCCGGTGCTGACCCTGGTCGCGGTGGGGTACGCGCAGACGCTGCTCGTCATGCGGTCCTCGCTGCTGGACGAGATGGGCAGCGACTATCTGACGACGGCGCGCGCCAAGGGGCTGCGGGACGACCTCGTACGCCGCCGGCACGCCGTGCCCAACGCGCTGCTGCCCACCGTCACCATGGTCTTCATCAATCTGGGCCATGTGGCGGGCGGTTCGATCCTGGTCGAGACGGTGTTCTCCTGGCCGGGACTCGGCGGTCTGTTCTACCAGGGGCTGAGCGTGCCCGATCTGCCCCTGGTCCAGGGGCTGTTCCTGGTCTTCGCCGGCACGATGATCGTGATGAACCTGCTGGCCGACCTGATCTATCCGCTGCTCGACCCCCGGGTGGGCCGATGACCTTCGCGAAGACCCCGGAATCGCTGCCCGAGAGGCCCGAGGGTCCTGAGGCACCTGAGGGACCCGAGGGGGGACCTGCGGGACCACTGCCAGCAGAGCCACTGTCCGGGAAGCCGCCCCCGTCCGCGTCCTCGTACGCCTGGGCCCGCCGGCGTGGCTCGGTAGCCCGCTTCTGGACGAACTACCGCGCACACCGTGCCGGGCTCTTCGGCCTCGCCTCACTCGGCCTCGTCGCCCTGATGGCCGTCTTCGCGCCGCTGCTCGTCGGCGGCGACGTGCAGAGCGTGACCAACGCGCCGGGCAAGGCCCTTCAGCCGCCCAGCGGCGCGTTCCCGCTCGGTACGGACCAGTTCGGGCGGTCGCTGCTGGGACTGCTGATCTGGGGCTCCCGGATCTCACTGACCGTGGGGCTGCTGGCCGCCGCGCTGTCGGTGGCCATCGGCACGCTGGTCGGCATCATCGCCGGGCACTACGGCGGGTGGTTCGCGACGGTGGTCATGCGGATCACCGACTGGTTCCTGGTGATGCCGACGCTCGTCCTGGCGATCGTGCTCGCGACGGTCATGTCCCGTTCCATCTGGACGGTGATCGTGGCCATCGGTGTCACCAGCTGGCCCACGACGGCACGGCTGGTGCGGGCGCAGACCATCGCCGTGGAGTCCCGCCCGTACATCGAACGGGCGCGGGCGCTCGGCGGCGGCCACGGCCACATCATGGGCCGCCACGTGCTGCCCAACGTGATGCCGCTGGTCCTCGCCCAGACGACGCTCGGTATCTCCAGCGCGATCCTGACCGAGGCGACGCTCGCCTTCCTCGGCCTCGGTGATCCGACCATCGTCTCCTGGGGCGGCATGCTCCAGGACGCGCGCGAGGCGGGCGCGGTGTCCTCCGGGCACTGGTGGTATCTCGCGCCGCCCGGCCTCGCGATCGCGTTCGTCGCGCTCGCCTTCACACTCTGCGGCCGTGCCATCGAGGCCGTGCTCAACCCGAAGCTGGGGGTGTCCCGTTGAGCCGGCAACCGAGCCTGCTGGAGGTCAAGGACCTGCGCGTGACCTACGGCTCCGGGGCATCCGCCGTCCCCGCCGTACGGGGAGTCAGCCTGGCCGTCGAGTCCGGCCGCAAGCTGGGCATCGCCGGCGAGTCGGGCTGCGGCAAGTCCACCCTGGCGCTGGCACTGCTCCGGCTGCTGCCGTCCTCCGCGCGGCTGACCGGCGAGATCCTGCTCGACGGTGAGGACGTCCTCACCATGAAATGGGGCCGGCTGCGCGCCGTACGGTGGGCGGGAGCCTCGATCGTCTTCCAGGGCGCGATGCACTCGCTCAACGCGGTGCACCGGATCGGGGACCAGATCGCCGAACCGGTCCTGCTGCACCGGCGCACCACCCCCGCGGCCGCCCGCGAACGGGCCGGGGAACTCCTGGAACAGGTCGGTCTCCCGGCCGCCCGCGCCGACGCCTATCCGCATGAACTCTCCGGCGGCCAGCGCCAGCGCGTGATGATCGCGATGGCGCTGGCCTGTGATCCCCGACTGATCGTCGCGGACGAGCCGACCACCGCGCTCGATGTGATGATCCAGGCGCAGATCCTGCGGCTCATCGAGCGGCTGGTCGCCGATCAGGGCATCAGCCTGCTGATGATCAGCCACGACCTGGCGGTGCTCTCCGACACCTGCGACCGGCTGGCCGTCATGTACGCCGGCCGGATCGTCGAGGAGGGCCCCGCGCGGGAGGTGTACGACGCGGCGGAACATCCGTACGGCCAGGCGCTGTCCGCCGCCTTCCCCCGCATCGGCGACCTCGCCTCGCGCCGCGCCCCGCGCGGGCTGCCCGGCGACCCGCCGGACCCCTCCGCGCTGCCGCCCGGCTGTACGTTCCACCCGCGCTGCCCGGTCGCGCTGGACGGCTGCTCGCGGGAGGACCAGGAACTACGGGACGCGGGCCCCGGCAGGCGCGCGGCCTGCGTACGGATCGGCCCGACGGTCCTGACGCAACCGGCGCCGGCGGCTTCCCCGGCCGCGGAGCCGCAGCCGTGACGACCGCGCGAGGTACGCACCACAGCCCCGGTACGGCCGACGGCCCGCCACGCCCCAGGAGCCACCCATGACGACCACTCCCCCGGCCCCCCTGCTGTCGGCCGCCGAACTCAACGTCACCTTCCCCGGCCGACGCGGCGGCCCGCCCGCCCGTGCCGTCGACGGCGTCGATCTCGACATCGCCGCCGGGGAGATCGTCGCCCTGGTCGGCGAGTCCGGCTGCGGCAAGACCACACTGGCACGGGCGCTGCTCGGTCTCGTACCGCCCACGGCCGGACGCGTCACCTTCGACGGCGAGCCCCTGGGATACGGCTCCCGCGCCCTCAAGGCGTACCGCAAACGCGTCCAGTTGGTGCTCCAGGATCCCAGCGGCTCCCTCAACCCGCGCCACACCGTGTACGACGCGGTGGCCGAGGGGCTAAGGATCCACGGCTACCGGGGCAACGAGCGCGAGGCCGTCGCGGAAGCCCTGTCCCGCGCCGGACTGCGACCGCCGGAGCGGTTCTTCCTGCGCTACCCGCACGAACTGTCCGGCGGCCAGCGCCAGCGCGTCGTCATCGCGGGCGCGCTCGTCCTCGAACCCGAACTCGTCGTCGCCGACGAGCCGGTGGCCTCCCTGGACGCGTCCGTACGCGGCGAGATCCTGGCGCTGCTGCTGTCCCTGCGGGACGAACTCGGCCTGTCCGCGCTGGTGGTGACGCACGACCTGGGTCTCGCGTGGAACATCGCGGACCGGGTGGCGGTGATGTACCTCGGCCGGATCGTGGAGACGGGCCCGGTCGAGGATGTCCTGATGGCGCCTCAGCATCCCTACACCCAGGCGCTGTTGTCCGTCCTCCCGGAATCCGCCGACTCCCCGGTCGTCCTCACCGGCGAACCCCCGGACCCGTCCCGCATCCCGAGCGGCTGCCGCTTCCACGCGCGATGCCAGGTACTGGCGTCGGGGGAGGCGGAGCGGGCGGGGGTCGCGGAACAGTGCCGTACGGGGGAACTGCCGGTGCTGGGAGGCGGGGCGGGGGCGGGGGTGGCGTGCCATGTCGCGTCGTCGCGGGCGGGCGCCTGAACGATGCGGGGTCGCCGTCCGGCGTGGCGCCGGGTGCGGGTGCGGTGCGTTGGTGGGTGCGGGGGCCGGGGCCTCCGGAGGCGCATGTCCGGACTGCATGATTTACGCCGCGTGCGGGTGTGTTCTTCGAGCGCGGGTCCGTGAGCGGCACACATCACGCTCTACGTCCGGACACGTCACCTCCTGCGACCCCGACCCCCTCCCGCCGGTTCCCCGCCTGCGGCCCGGTGGGGGGGCTGTGGCGGGCAGTGGAGGGGGTCGCGCAGGGGGCGTGTCCGGAACGTAAAGCGTGATTTGTGGCGCACAACAACCAGGACGCCGGGATCCGGTCCGCACGTGCCATAAATCATGCAGTGCAGGACATGGCCCCGGAGCGGCACCCGGCAACAACCCGCACCCGAAAAACCGGCCCCAGCCAACAACGCACCCCCAAGAGGCGCGCTACGCGTCGTACGAGTCCGTCAGAGCCCGCGACCTCTTCACGTCGTCCCCGATCGCTTCCAGCAGCCCCTCGATCGAATCGAACTTCCGCTGCCCCCGCACATACGCCAGGAAATCGACCGTCACATGGAGCCCGTACAGGTCCAGCCCGACCCGGTCGATCGCATACGCCTCAACCGTCCGCTCGACCCCCTCGAACTGCGGGTTCGTGCCGACCGAGATCGCCGACGGCATCCGTTCGCCGTCGGCCGTCAGCCAGCCCGCGTACACGCCGTCCGCCGGGATCGCGGTGTGCGGCAGGGTCTCCACGTTGGCTGTGGGGAAGCCGAGTTCGCGTCCTCGTTGCGCGCCGCGTACCACCACGCCCTCGACGCGGTGCGGCCGGCCGAGGATCTCCGCCGCGCCCGCGACGTCGCCCTCGGCGACCAGCCTGCGGGTCAGGGTGGACGAGAAGGGCTCGCCGCCGCCCGCCTCGCCGGTCACGTACAGGTCGACGACCTCGACCTCGTAGTCGTAGGTGGCACCCAGGTCGGTGAGGACCGCGACATTGCCCGCGGCCTTGTGGCCGAAGCGGAAGTTGGGGCCCTCGATGACCGCGCGGGCGTGCAACTTGTCGACCAGGACCTTCACGATGAAGTCGGCGGGCGACAGCTTCGAGAAGTCGAGGGTGAACGGCAGGATCAGCAGCGCGTCCACGCCCAGGTCCGCCATCAGTTCGGCGCGCCGGTGGTGCGGGGCGAGCAGGGGCGGGTGACTGCCGGGGCGTACCACCTCGCTGGGGTGCGGGTCGAAGGTCACGACGACGGACGGCACGCCCAGTTCCCTCGCCCGGTCCACCGCGCGGCCGATGATCAGCTGGTGTCCGCGGTGCACCCCGTCGTAGGAGCCGATGGTGACGACGCTGCGCCCCCAGTCCTGGGGGATGTCCTCCAAGCCACGCCAGCGCTGCACTGTGACCGCTCCTCGCCCGAAAACTCTGCCTGAATTACTCATATCGTCATCGCCGATGACGCAGCACTAAGACTGCCATGCCCGGCGCTCCGGCTTCGCATCGGCCACCGGGGTCCGGCGTCTCGGTCCGAGGGGGATCGTCTGACGAACGCGCCCCTGCGTCCCTCTGATGGAGGGAAACGTGGAGCGGGCCGGTCCTCCGGCCCGCTCCATGTCTCAGCCGAAGACCGCGAGGCTCTTGGCCTTGCCGTGCTGTTCCTCGACCAGCGCCAGGAAGCGCCCGTCGGGGCCGAACGCGGCGACCGGCCCGGTCGCGTACGCCGGCATGTCCAGCCGTACGCCGTTGAGCAGCAGCTTGCCGCGGCGTTCGTCCACGTCCCAGCGCGCGAAGGCGGCGGCGGCCGCAGCGGCGACCGGCATGACGGTCAGCTCCTGCTGGAGCTGGTCGAGCGTCCGTGCCGCGTCGAGCGCGTACGGACCCACCCGGGTCCTGCGCAGCGCGGTGAGGTGGCCGCCGACGCCGAGGCCGGCGCCGAGGTCACGGGCGAGTGCGCGGATGTACGTGCCGGAGGAGCAGACGACGGAGACGACCAGGTCGAGAACGGGGGTGCCGTCCTCGGCCACGGCCTCGCGGACGTCGTACAGCCGGAAGGACGAGACGGTCACCGGCCGGGCCGGGATCTCGAACTCCTCGCCGCCGCGCACGCGTGCGTACGACCGCTTGCCGTCGATCTTGATGGCGCTGACCTTCGACGGCACCTGCATGATCGCACCGGTCAGGGCGGCGATCCCGGCGTCGACGGCCTCTCGCTTCACCGCGGAGGCGTCGGTGCTGGAGGTGATCTCACCCTCGGCGTCGTCGGTGACGGTGTCCTGCCCCAGCCGGATCGTGCCGAGGTACTCCTTCTCGGTCAGCGCGAGGTGCCCGAGGAGTTTCGTGGCCCGCTCCACACCGAGAACGAGGACGCCCGTCGCCATGGGGTCCAGCGTGCCGGCATGGCCGACCCGCCGGGTCTTGGCGATTCCGCGCATCTTGGCGACTACGTCGTGCGAAGTGAAGCCCGACGGCTTGTCCACGATGACAAGCCCGTCGGGCGTCTTGTTCTGCTGAGTCATTCCGCGGCGGCGCCGTCCTCGTCGTCCTCGTCGTCCTCGTCGTCCTTGCGGTACGGGTCGGCCCCGGCCGCGTAGGTCTTGCCGGTCGACACCTCCCGTACCTCCGCGTCCTTGGCACGCGCCTTGTCGAGGAGGTCCTCGATGGTACGGGCGTTGTCCGGCAGGGCGTCGGGGACGAATGCCAGCGTCGGCGTGAAGCGGACGCCGGTCTGGCGGCCCACCTCGGAGCGCAGGACGCCCTTGGCGCTCTCCAGAGCCGCCGCGGAGGCCGCGCGCTCCTCGTCGTCGCCGTAGACCGTGTAGAAGACCGTGGCCTCCCGCAGGTCGCCGGTGACGCGGGCGTCCGTGATGGTCACGAAGCCCAGTCGCGGGTCCTTGATACGCCGGTCCAGGGTCTCCGCGACCACGACCTGGATGCGATCGGCCAGCTTGCGGGCCCGCGCGTTGTCGGTCACCGGTCCGTCACTCTTCCTTCTGGGTTTTCTTGTCTTACAGGTCAGTCTTCGTCGCCGTGCAGCCGCCGTCTCACCGACAGCAGCTCGACCTCGGGCCGGCCGGCGACCAGGCGTTCGCACCGGTCCAGCACGTCCGTCAGATGGCCCCAGTCACCGGAGACCACCGCCAGGCCGATCTCGGCCCTGCGATGGAGGTCCTGGTCGCCGGTCTCCGCCGCGCTCACCGCGAATTTACGCTGAAGCTCGGCGACGATCGGCCGGACGACGGAGCGTTTCTCCTTCAACGACCGTACGTCGCCGAGGAGCAGATCGAAGGACAGAGTCCCCACATACATGCGGATCCGGATGTCCCGCCGGTACGGGTTCAGACGCCTGCCAGCGCTTGGCAGGGGCGAGAAGAACCGTACACGCAGCGACCGGGGCCGATCGACGGAATATGTTCCCGTCGACCGGCCCCGGACCGCTTGTCACGCGTCAGCCGCGCGGCTTCTCGCGCATCTCGTACGTCGCGATGACGTCGTCGATCTTGATGTCGTTGAAGTTTCCGAGGTTGATACCGCCCTCGAAGCCTTCGCGGATCTCGGTGACGTCGTCCTTGAAGCGGCGCAGACCCTGGATGTTGAGGTCCTCCGCGATGACCTTGCCGTCGCGGACGAGCCGGGCCTTGGTGTTCCGCTTGACCTCGCCGGAGCGGATGAGAACACCCGCGATGTTGCCCAGCTTGGACGAGCGGAAGATCTCGCGGATCTCCGCCGTACCGAGCTCGACCTCTTCGTACTCCGGCTTGAGCATGCCCTTGAGGGCGGACTCGATCTCTTCGATCGCCTGGTAGATGACCGAGTAGTAGCGGACGTCCACACCTTCGCGGTCGGCCATCTGCGCGGCACGCCCGGCGGCGCGCACGTTGAAGCCGATCACGATGGCGTCGGAGCCCATCGCCAGGTCGATGTCCGACTCGGTGACCGCACCCACACCGCGGTGCAGGACGCGGATGTCGACCTCTTCGCCGACGTCGAGCTGGAGCAGCGAGGACTCGAGAGCCTCCACCGAACCGGACGCGTCGCCCTTGATGATGAGGTTGAGTTCCTGCACCAGACCGGCCTTGAGGGCCTCGTCCAGATTCTCCAGGGAGAACCGGACGCCCCTGCGGGCGAAGGCCGCGTTCCGCTCACGAGCGGCACGCTTCTCGGCGATCTGCCGGGCCGTACGGTCCTCGTCGACCACCAGGAAGTTGTCACCGGCACCGGGGACATTGGTGAGCCCCAGGACCAGGACGGGCGTCGCCGGGGAGGCTTCCTCGACGTTGTTGCCGTTGTCGTCGAGCATCGCCCGGACACGGCCGTACGCGTCACCGGCGACCATCGTGTCACCGACGCGCAGCGTGCCGCGCTGGACGAGCACGGTGGCGACGGCGCCTCGACCGCGGTCGAGGTGCGCCTCGATGGCGATACCCTGCGCGTCCTGTTCCGGGTTGGCCCGCAGGTCGAGCGAGGCGTCCGCGGTGAGGACCACGGCCTCCAGCAGGCTGTCGATGTTCTCGCCCTGCTTGGCGGAGATGTCGACGAACATCGTGTCGCCGCCGTACTCCTCGGCCACCAGACCGAACTCGGTGAGCTGACCGCGCACCTTGGTCGGGTCCGCGCCCTCGACGTCGATCTTGTTGACCGCGACCACGATCGGCACGTCGGCCGCCTTGGCGTGGTTCAGCGCCTCGATCGTCTGGGGCATCACACCGTCGTTGGCCGCGACCACCAGGATCGCGATGTCGGTGGACTTGGCACCACGGGCACGCATGGCGGTGAACGCCTCGTGACCCGGGGTGTCGATGAAGGTGATCTTGCGCTCTTCACCGTTGACGTCCGTGGCGACCTGGTACGCACCGATGTGCTGCGTGATCCCGCCGGCCTCGCCCGCGATGACGTTCGTCTTGCGGATCGCGTCCAGCAGCCTGGTCTTACCGTGGTCGACGTGACCCATGACGGTCACGACCGGCGGACGGGACACGAGGAGTTCCTCGCCGCCCTCGTCCTCGCCGAACTCGATGTCGAAGGACTCGAGCAGCTCGCGGTCCTCCTCCTCGGGGCTGACGATCTCCAGCACGTAGTTCATCTCGGTGGCGAGGACCTGAAGGGTCTCGTCGGAGACGGACTGGGTGGCGGTGACCATCTCGCCGAGGTTCATCATCACGGCGACGAGCGACGCCGGGTTGGCGCTGATCTTCTCGGCGAAGTCGGTGAGGGACGCACCGCGCGACAGGCGGACGCTCTGTCCGTTGCCGCGAGGCAGCATCACGCCGCCGACCGACGGGGCCTGCATGGCCTCGTACTCCTGGCGCCTCTGCCGCTTCGACTTGCGGCCACGACGGGCGGGCCCGCCGGGACGGCCGAACGCGCCCTGTGTGCCACCACGGCCGCCGGGACCACCCGGACGTCCGCCGAAGCCGGGACGGCCACCGCCGCCGCCGAAGCCGCCGCCACCGGGACGACCCGGAGCACCGCCGCCACCACCGGGACGACCGGCGAAACCGCCGCCACCGCCGCCACCGGGACGACCGGCGAAACCGCCGCCGCCACCGGGACGACCGCCGCCGCCACCGCCGCCACCGGGACGACCGCCGCCACCGGGACCACGGCCACCGCCGGGGCCACCGCCGGGACGCGGACCGGCCGCGGGACGCTGCGGCATCATGCCCGGGTTCGGGCGGTTGCCACCGGGACCGGCACCGGCGCCGGGACCCGCGGGGCGCGGAGCCTGCGGACGCGGCATGCCACCCGGGGTGGGACGGCCGGACTGCGCACCGGCGCCGCCCTGCGGACGGGGACCGCCCTGGCCGGAGCCCTGCGGACGCGGGCCACCGGGGGCACCGGCACCGCCGGGACGCGGGGCGCCGCCGGGACGGGGCGCCTGCGGGCGCGCCATGCCGGTGGAGCCACCTGAGGTGAAGGGGTTGTTGCCCGGACGCGGGCCCGCGGGGCGGGCACCACCGGGACGCGGGGCCTGGCCGGGGCGCGCACCGCCGGAGCGGCCGCCCTGACGCTGGTCACCCTGTCCGCCACCCTGGCGCTGGTCGTTCTGACCGCCGCCCTGGCGCTGGTCTCCCTGGCCACCCGGACGGGCGGAGGGACGCGGGCCGGGGGTCGCACCGGGCCGCGGGGCGGCCGGAGCCGACGGGGGCGCGGTGAACTCCGGGGCGGCCGGAGCGGCGGGCGCCGGCTTCGGCGGGGCCGCGGCAGGCCGCGGGGCGGCCGGGGCCGGACGCGGGCCGGGGGTCGGCGCACCTGCGGAGGGGCTGCTCTTGGGGGCCTCGGCGGGGGCCGGCTTGGGAGCCGGGACACCGGGCTTGGGGGCAGCGGGACGTGCCACCTGCGCCGGGGAGGGCGCGGCGGGCTTCGCGGGGGTCGCCTTGCGGGGCGCCCCGGGCTTGGCAGCGGACTTGCCGGCGTTACCGGCGGGTCCCTGCAAAGCGTCAGTCAACTTGCGCACGACCGGCGCCTCGATCGTCGAGGACGCCGAACGGACGAATTCACCGAGTTCTTGGAGCTTGGCCATGACGACCTTGCTCTCGACGCCGAACTCCTTGGCGAGTTCGTATACCCGGACCTTAGCCACTTCGCTCCTTTTAGGTCCGGGTTACCGCCGGACCGTCGCTACTTCATGGGCGTACTCATCGCGTACTCATCGAGTGCTCATCGCAATCTCGACCTACTTCCAACTCGCGAGGTACCTGAACCGCACGGGGTTCCGTGCCGTACTTCTTCTTGCTGTGCCGCCTGCTCGAGATACCGGCGCAGTTCCGCGCTGTCGAGCGGTCCCTGAACCCGGAAGGCCCGGGGGAACGCCCGGCGGCGGACCGCCAGATCGAGACAGTTCAAGGCGGGGTGCAGATACGCACCCCGGCCGGGCAGCGTACCGCGTTGATCGGGAACACACTGTTCTTCGATCACCACGATGCGCAGCAGATCGTTCTTGGCCGCTCGTTCCCGACAGCCCACGCAGGTTCGCTCAGGGCAGACGCGGTCACTTGTCCGGCCAGACGCAATCAAGTCTACCTCCCCGCACCGACCTCACTCCCCTGGGGCAAGGCTCGAACACACGCTGTATCAAAAGATCACGTCAGCGTGCGACAGGAACCTCGCCGCGATGCGAACGAGATCCCCGCCGTCGGTCATTCCCGGCGTTGTCGCCGTGTGTCAGCCGCGGTCGCGGTCCCCGCGCGCACGGTCTCCGCCGTCGCGGTCCCGGTCGTCCCGGCCGCCGCGGTCGTCGTCGTCCGTCTGCTCCGTGTCCGGGCGGATGTCGATGCGCCAGCCGGTGAGGCGGGCGGCGAGCCGGGCGTTCTGCCCTTCCTTGCCGATCGCCAGCGACAGCTGGTAGTCCGGCACGGTCACCCGCGCGGAGCGGGTGCCCAGGTCCACGACCTCGACCTTGCTGACCCGGGCGGGCGACAGCGCGTTCGCCACCATCTCGGCCGGGTCGTCCGACCAGTCCACGATGTCGATCTTCTCGCCGAGCAGCTCGGCCATGACATTGCGCACACGGCCGCCCATCGGGCCGATGCACGCGCCCTTGGCGTTGAGGCCCGACCGTGTCGACCGTACGGCGATCTTGGTACGGTGGCCGGCCTCGCGGGCGATCGCGGAGATCTCGACGGAACCGTCCGCGATCTCCGGGACCTCCAGCGCGAAGAGCTTCTTCACCAGGTTCGGGTGGGTACGGGACAGGGTCACCGAAGGACCGCGCACGCCCTTGGCCACCCGCACCACGTACGTACGCAGCCGCAGACCGTGGGTGTACTCCTCGCCCGGCACCTGCTCCTGGACCGGGAGGATGGCCTCCAGCTTGTCGTCCAGCTTGACCAGCACGTTCTTGGGGTCCTTGCCCTGCTGGACCAGGCCGGCGACGACATCGCCCTCACGGCGCGCGTACTCGCCGAAGGTCACGTCGTTCTCGGCGTCCCGCAGGCGCTGCTGGATGACCTGACGGGCCGTGGTCGCGGCGATCCGGCCGAAGTCCGACGGGGTGTCGTCGAACTCCTTGGGCTCCTGGCCCTCCTCCAGATCGGCCGGGTCCTCCTTGGCCCAGACCGTGACATGACCGGTGTCCCGGCTCAGTACGACACGGGCGCGCCGGTGGCTGCCGTCCGTGCGGTGGTAGGCGATGAGGAGTGCCGATTCGATCGCTTCGACCAGCAGATCGAAGGGAATCTCCTTCTCTTGTGCCAAGCCCTTCAGGAGCTTCACATCGATGTCCACGGCTACGCCTCCTCTTCCTTCTTGTCCTTGCGGTTGAACTCGATCTCCACGCGCGCCTTGGCGATCTGCGCGAACTCGACCCGGCGGGCGGTGGGCTTGCGCCCCTTCACGCCCGGCACTTCGAGATCGAGGCCTTCGTCGTCCACGGTGAGGATGCGGGCCACCAGCTCGTCGCCCTCGTGCAGTTGGAACCGGGCCAGCCGGCCGACGGCGCGCAGATAGTGGCGGCGCTCGGTCAGCGGGCGCTCCGCCCCCGGAGAGGTCACTTCGAGCTGGTATTCGTCCTCGCCCATCGCGTCCGTCTCGTCGAGCTTCTCGGAGACGGTGCGGCTCAGCTCGGCACACGCGTCGAGGTCTACGCCCTCGTCGGAATCCACCACGACTCGCAGCACGCGACGCCTGCCTGCCCGGGACACCTCGACCTCTTCCAGATCCAGGTCCTTCGCGCTGACGAGCGGTTCCAGCAGTCCGCGCAGCCTTTCGCTCTCGGTGGTGCTCATCCGGGTGACTCCTCGGCCGCGTGTGCTGTTGTGGGATCGTCGTGCGTCAGATCAAAGGGTATCCGGTCCGAAGGGGTGTTGCCGCCCACCCACGGGTGACCCGCGGGTACGCTCGCCTGCGATGATCATCTCTAAGCCCGAGGAGAGACACGTGGGCCGCACGGGGACGACACGCAGGCGCGTGCTCACGGTCGCGAGTGCCACGGCCGCCGGTCTGTTGACCGCCTGTTCCCCGGACTCCGGCGACGGGCCGGGCTCGCAGGCCGCGGCTCGGGCGGAGAAGGAGCTGCGGATCCGTTCGGCGGGGACCAGCCGGAAGTTACTGGTTCAGTACGACGCGGTGCTGGAGCGGCACCCCGGGCAGAAGACCCGGCTCGCCCCGCTGCGGGCGGCCGTGGCGCGGCAGGTGGCGGCGCTGGATCCCGGGACACGTAAGTCCACGAGCCCGGCCTCCGCCGCGCCGTCCGCCTCCGTCACGGCCGCGGCCCCCGGCTCGTCGGCCGTCGCCGCCGACCCGGCCCAGGCGCTCAAGGCGCTGTCGGCCGCGGAGCGCCGTACCGCCGACGCGCACACCGCCGCCCTCATGGAGGCCCCACCGGAACTGGCCCGGCTGCTGGCCTCCGTCGCGGCGGCGAGCGCCGCCCACGCCTACCTGCTGACGGAAGGACCCCGCTCGTGAGCACCGGTGCGCTGGACGCCGCACAGGCGGCGCTCGCCGCTGAGCATGCCGCCGTGTACGGGTACGGAGTCGTCGGCGGCCGGATCGGCGCCGCCCGCCGTGGTGAGGCCTCCACCGCGTACGACGCGCACCGCGCCCGGCGCGACGCGCTGGTACGGACCGTGCGCGACCTGGGCGGGAAGCCGGCCGCGGCGAAGGCCGCGTACGGCCTGCCGTTCGCGGTACCGGACTCCACCGCCGCCGTGCGCCTCGCCGCCGATCTGGAGGACCGCGTCGCCGCCGTCTACTCGGATCTCGTACGGGCCTCGGAAGGTCCCCTGCGACGGGAGGCGGCGGGCGCGCTGCGCGAGGCGGCGGTACGCGCGGTGCGCTGGCGCGGGACCGGCGTAGCCTTTCCTGGGCTCGCGGAGCGCGGGTGAGCTCATGAGCCGGGAAAGGGAACCACGCACGTATGGCTTTCGAACCGCCGCAGCGTCTGGTGCGCACGCTCGGCGAGAAGTACGGGGACACCGCCGCCGCTGAGTGGCTCGGGAAGCTGCCCGCCCACGCCGAGCAGGCGGTCGCCCGGCGGCGGCTGGAGGTCGAGCGGGTGGTCGTGCCAGGCGGCCGGAGCAGTCTGGTGGTGCTCGTACGGCGGCCCGACGGCTCCCCCGCCACACTCAAGATCGCCCCGCCCTTCGCGGCGCCCGGCCCGGAGCGGGCGGCACTGGCCCACTGGAAGGGCTGGGGCGCGGCGGAGGTCCTCGACAACGGCGACGACGCGATGCTGCTGGAACGCCTGCACCCCGAGATGTCGTTGCGTTCCCTGCCCGAGGCGAAGGCCCTGCTCGAAGCGGCGGGTACGGCACGCCGGCTGTGGGTCGACCCGCCGGTGGGCCACGGCTTCGAGACGGTGACCGAACGAACCGCCCGACAGGCCGGGGCCTTGCGTGCGGCGGCCGCCGACGAGAGTCTCGCGCCCCTCGTCTACGCCGCGCTCGCCGCGCGCGACGAACTCTGCGCGTCGTCCTCCGAGTCGCTGCTCCTGCACGGGGCCTTCCGGCAGGGCAAGGTGCTCGCGGGCGACCGTGCGCCCTGGCTGGCGGTCGGCCCGGAGCCACTGGTCGGCGAGCGCGCCTATGACCTGGCCCGGCTGGTCCGCGACCGGGTGGAAGACCTGGTGGCCGCCGACTCGGGCGCCTCGTCGGCCCGCCGCCGCGTCAACAAGCTGGCCGACTCACTGGACCTGGACCGCGAACGCCTGCACGGCTGGACCCTCTTCCGCGCGGTGGAGTCCGGCGCCCGCGCCTGGGCGGCGGGCCGCCGCCAGAGCGCGGAGTTGCTGCTGGAGTTCGCGAGCTGGCTGTAGGGCTGCCACTGCCGTGCGACAAACGCGGGCCCCGCGCCACCGTGCGCGGGGCCCGCATCGTCGACCACGGCCGCCAAGAGCAGACCGTCAGGCCGTCAGGCGCGCGATCGCCTCCGCGACCGTCAGCTCCTCGCGCTCCCCCGTACGGCGGTCCTTCAGCTCCACGACCCCCTCGGCGGAACGGCGGCCGGCCACCAGGATGTGCGGGACGCCGATCAGCTCGGCGTCGGTGAACTTCACACCCGGGGAGACCCCGGCGCGCTCGTCCACCAGCACCCGCAGACCGGCCGCCGAGAGCTGCTCGGAGACGTCCAGCGCCAGTTCGGTCTGGAGCGCCTTGCCCGCGGCGACGACATGGACGTCGGCCGGGGCGATCTCCTGGGGCCAGCACAGCCCCTGGTCGTCGGCGGTCTGCTCGGCGAGCGCCGCCACGGCGCGCGAGACGCCGATGCCGTACGAGCCCATGGTCACGCGGACCGGCTTGCCCTGCTGGCCCAGGACGTCCAGCTGGAAGGTGTCGGCGTACTTGCGGCCGAGCTGGAAGATGTGGCCGATCTCGATGGCGCGGTCGAGCTTGAGGCCGGCGCCGCACGCGGGGCACGGGTCGCCCTCTTCGACGACGACCACGTCCAGGTAGTCGTCGACCTCGAAGTCCCGTCCGCACACCACGTTGCGCGCGTGGGTGTCGGGCTTGTTTGCGCCGGTGACCCAGGCCGTGCCTGCCGCCACGCGCGGGTCGGCGATGTAGCGGATCTTGAGGCCCTGCGGGCCGACGTAACCCCGTACGAGATCGGGGCGCTCCTCGAAGTCCTCGGCCGTCACCAGCTCCACCACCGCGGGCGCGAGGTGCTCGCCGAGCTTGCCGAGGTCCACCTCGCGGTCGCCCGGGACGCCGACCGCCGTGATCTCGCCGTCGACCTTGACGAGCAGGTTCTTCAGGGTCGCGGAGGCCGGCACCCCGAGGTGCGCGGCGAGCGTCTCGATGGTCGGGGTGTCGGGGGTGTCCAGCTCCTCGACGGGGCCGTGCTCGGCGGTGTCGGCCGCAGGGGCGGCGAAGGTGACCGCCTCCGTGTTGGCGGCGTAGTCACAGTTCGGGCAGTCCACGAAGGTGTCCTCGCCCGCCGCGGCCGGTGCCAGGAACTCCTCCGACGCCGAACCGCCCATCGCGCCGGAGACCGCGGAGACGATCCGGAAGTCGAGGCCGAGGCGGGCGAAGATCTTCTGGTACGCGCCACGGTGCAGCGCGTACGACTCCGCCAGGCCCTCGTCCGTGGTGTCGAAGGAGTACGAGTCCTTCATCTGGAACTCGCGGCCGCGCAGCACGCCGGAGCGCGGCCTGGCCTCGTCGCGGTACTTCGTCTGGATCTGGTAGAGCATCACCGGCAGGTCCTTGTAGGACGTGCACTGGTCCTTGACGACCTGGGTGAAGATCTCCTCGTGCGTCGGGCCCAGCAGGTAGTCGGCGCCCTTGCGGTCCTTGAGGCGGAACAGCAGGTCGCCGTACTCCTCCCAGCGGCCGCTGGCCTCGTACGGCTCCCGGGGCAGCAGCGCGGGCAGCAGTACTTCCTGTCCGCCGATGGCGTCCATCTCCTCGCGGACGACGCGCGAGATGTTGTCGAGCACCTTCTTGCCCAGCGGGAGCCAGCTCCAGATGCCGGCGGACGTACGGCGGACATAGCCCGCGCGGACGAGCAGCTGGTGGCTGAGGGTCTCGGCGTCCGCCGGGCTCTCGCGCAATGTCTTGACCATCAAACGGGACATGCGCTGGACCTGGGACATGGGGAGCACTCCTGCGTTCTCTCGGCTGATGCCTGGAGGTTAGCCGGGGTGTACGGGCAGGCGGAAATCAGTAACGCCGTCCACGGCTCAGCGGGCCCGGCGCAGCGGCAGCGGGGCGCCCATCACGGCGTACGGCTTGGGCGCGCTCGGGAACTGGACCTGGCGGGCGAGGTCCTCGTACCCGAGGCTGCGGTACAGCCGCCGGGCCGGGCTCTCGGTGTCGATCGCGGACAGGATCGACCTCGGCAGTCGGACGGCGTCCGTGATCTCGGTGATCAGGGTGCGGCCGATGCCGCGTGCCTGGTACGCCGGGTGGACGTGCAGTTCGGTGATCACAAAGGATCCGTCGAGCCAGTCGTCGGTGCCGGTGCCGCGCAGATACGGCTCGACGATGGTGGACCACCAGTGGGAACGGTTGTTCGGCATGCCGTACACGAAGGCGACGAGCCGTCCCTCCTCGGTGGTGGCGCCGAGCGCGCGGCAGCCCGCCTGCATCCCGTGCCGGAGCACGATGTGGCGGCGCACCTCCATCTCGTCGTCGCTGAGCCCGAAGGCGAGGGCCTGCACGGCGAGTGCCTCGTCGACGCGTGCGGGGAGATCGAGCGGCCCTACCTGTACGTCGGGGGTCCGGGAGTTGTCTCCGGGGATGCTCAGCATGGCCGAACCCTACTTTCAGAAGAGCACGCTCATGAAAGCGCCCACTTCACGGAAGCCGACCCGGCGGTACGCGGCCCTCGCCGGGGTGTTGTAGTCGTTCACGTACAGGCTCACCACGGGCGCGACTTCGGCGAGCGCGTACCGTACGACCGCCGCCATGCCCGCTTCGGACAGGCCCCGGCCGCGGTGTCCGGGATCGACCCAGACGCCCTGGATCTGGCAGGCCTGCGGGGTGGCCGCGCCGATCTCGGCCTTGAACAGCACCCGGCCGTTCTCGATCCGGGCGAACGACCGTCCCGCGCCGACCAGTTCGGCCACGCGCGCCTGGTAGAGCAGCCCGCCGTCGCCCGCGAGCGGCGAGACGCCGACCTCCTCGGTGAACATCGCCACGCAGGCCGGCATGATCACGTCGAGTTCGTCCTTGCGGACCCGGCGGACGAAGGGGTCGGGGGCGACGGTGGCGGGGCGTTGTTCGGTGACCATCAGCGGCTGGTTGGCGCGGACCTCACGGGCGGGGCCCCAGCTCGGTTCCAGCAGTCGCCACAGCTGCGCCGTGGGCTCGGCGGGGCCGACGATCGAGGAGCAGCGGCGGCCGGTCCTGCGGGCACGGTCGGCGAAGGCGCGCACGGCCTCGGGGGTGGCGCAGATGGGGACCAGGTTGGCGCCGGAGTAGCAGAGCGAGCGCAGCCGCCCGTCCGCGTACCAGCCCCACATCTCGCCGCCGAGGCGCCAGGGGTCGAGCCCGGCGACCTGAACACGGGCTGCCACGAAGGCATTGGCGACGGGCTCGCTCTCCAGGACGGCGAGCGCGGCGCCGAGTTCGCTGGGTTCGAGGACCCGAGTGGTGGTCTGCGTCAACACGAGGGTGCCTCACCATACGGTCTGCTGATTCTCCGCACTGTACCTGTCAGTTCCGCGGTGTGCCGCACACAGCAGCGGGTCCCCCGGCCGGCGCCAGGGGCGCCGGCCGGGGGACCCGTTCACGGATACGCGGCCCCGCGAACTCCTGGAGAGCTCGGTGAGGACCGGGGAGAGCGGAAGGTCTCGGCAGAGCACGCCGCCGAGTCAGCTGATGGAGACCTGGGGCTCGCCCGAGGCGATGCCGTCCTTCTCCATCTGCTCGGCGATCTTCATGGCCTCGTCGATGAGCGTCTCGACGATCTTCGACTCCGGGACGGTCTTGATGACCTCGCCCTTCACGAAGATCTGCCCCTTGCCGTTGCCGGAGGCCACGCCGAGGTCGGCCTCGCGGGCCTCGCCCGGTCCGTTCACGACACAGCCCATGACGGCGACCCGCAGCGGGACCTCCATGCCCTCGAGGCCCGCCGTCACCTCGTCGGCCAGCTTGTAGACGTCCACCTGGGCGCGGCCGCAGGACGGGCAGGAGACGATCTCCAGCCGACGCGGCTTCAGGTTCAGCGACTCCAGGATCTGGAGGCCGACCTTGACCTCCTCGACCGGCGGGGCGGACAGCGAGACCCGGATCGTGTCGCCGATGCCTTCGCTGAGCAGCGCGCCGAAGGCGACCGCGGACTTGATGGTGCCCTGGAACGCCGGACCGGCCTCGGTGACGCCGAGGTGCAGCGGGTAGTCGCTCTGCGCCGCCAGCTGGCGGTACGCGTTGACCATGACCACCGGGTCGTTGTGCTTCACCGAGATCTTGATGTCCCGGAAGCCGTGCTCCTCGAACAGCGACGCCTCCCACAGCGCCGACTCCACGAGCGCCTCGGGGGTGGCCTTGCCGTACTTCGCCAGCAGCCGCGCGTCCAGCGACCCCGCGTTCACCCCGATCCGGATGGGGGTGCCGGTCGCCAGAGCCGCCTTGGCGATCTCCTTCACCTTGTCGTCGAACTGCTTGATGTTGCCCGGGTTCACCCGCACCGCCGCGCAGCCCGCGTCGATCGCCGCGAACACGTACTTCGGCTGGAAGTGGATATCCGCGATCACCGGGATCTGCGACTTGCGCGCGATGGTCGCCAGCGCGTCCGCGTCGTCCTGCGTCGGGCACGCGACCCGTACGATCTGGCAGCCCGACGCGGTCAGTTCCGCGATCTGCTGGAGTGTCGCGCCGATGTCCGACGTACGCGTCGTGGTCATCGACTGCACCGACACCGGCGCGTCCCCGCCGACCGCCACGGTGCCGACCTGGATCTGCCGGCTGACCCGCCGGTCGGCGAGCTTCGTCGGAACGGAGGGCATTCCGAGAGAAATCGCAGTCATCTGCTGTGCAACCCCAAGGTATGGATCAAGGTCCCGAGATCGGCGGGCTTCAGCACCCGAGATTACGCCACGACGCGCGGACCGAGCACATCTCCATCTCAAGTCCTCCGAAAAGTCAGCGGCCGGACACCTGTCGTGTCCGGCCGCATCAAACAGGCCGAATCAGCCGAATCCCCCGAACCGACAGAATCAGCACAATCAACAGAATCAACCGGATTTACGGAATCGGGAGAGCCCGCGGAATCAGCTGATCTTGACGGGGTTGAACACGTCGGCGACCAGGACGAGCAGGGTGAAGCAGATGAAGATCCCCGCCACGACATACGCGACCGGCATCAGCTTCGCCACATCGAAGGGGCCCGGGTCGGGCCGCTTGAAGAGACGTGCCAGCGACCGTCGCAGGGACTCCCACAGCGCGCCCGCGACATGCCCGCCGTCAAGGGGCAGCAGCGGCAGCATGTTGAAGAGGAACAGGGAGAGGTTGAAGCCCGCGAGCAGGAACAGCATCATCGCGATCTGGTTCTGCGCCGGGATGTCCAGCGTCATCACCTCGCCGCCGATGCGGGCCGCGCCGACCACGCCGACCGGCGAGTCGTCCTTGCGCGGACCGTCCCCTATGGCCGCGCTCCAGAGGTCGGGGATCTTGGACGGGAGGGCGATGATCGACTCGACGCCGTCCCCGATCATGGTGCCCATCCGGTCCACGGACTGGGGGAAGGACAGCGGGACGATTTCCGTGGAGGCGGCGAAGCCGAGGTAGCCGGCGGGGACGTACTTGTCCGGGACGACCTCTCCCTTGGAGTCCTTCTGCGCCACCATGTTCTTGGCGAGTTCGGCGTGCAGGACCTTCTGCGTGCCGTCCCGGTCGACAGTGAGAGTGGCGGGGCCGATCGTCTCGCGGATGAGGCCGGAAAGCGTGCTCCAGTCCTCGACGCGCTTGCCGTTGAAGGCGACGATCTTGTCGCCCGCCTTGAGTCCGGCGGCCTGGGCCGGCGAGACGGGGTCGCCCTTCTCGCACTTCTCACGCTTCTCGCTCTGCGAGATCACGCACTTCTGTACACCGGCGACCTGGGTGGTCTGGGTCTGGAAGCCGAAGCTCATCGCCACACCGATGAAGATCACCGCGGCGAGGACCAGATTCATGAACGGACCCGCGAACATCACGATCACGCGCTTCCACGGCTTGCGCGTGTAGAAGAGCCGGTCCTCGTCGCCCGGTTCCAGCTCCTCGAAGGCGGCGGAGCGCGCGTCCTCTATCATTCCGCGCCACGGCGAGGTGGACCGCGCCTCGATCCGTCCGTCGGGTCCCGGCGGGAACATCCCGATCATGCGGATATAGCCGCCGAGCGGGATGGCCTTGAGCCCGTACTCCGTATCGCCCTTCTTCCGCGACCAGATGGTCGGCCCGAAACCGACCATGTACTGGGGCACGCGGATACCGAAGAGCTTGGCCGTGGAGAGATGGCCCAGTTCGTGCCACGCGATGGAGAAGAGCAGCCCGACGGCAAACACAAGGATGCCGAGGACTGTCAACAGAATCGTCATGCGCGAGCCTCCGCTGGCTGTTCTTCGCCGAATTTCTCTGCCGTTTCGCGGGCCCGCGCGCGGGCCCAGGTCTCCGCTTCGAGGACGTCCGCCACGGTGAGCGAGGTTCCCGTACGAGGGCGACCGTCCGGTGCGCCGAGCACCGCGTCGTGTTCCGCGACGACCTCGGTGACCGTATCCATGATGCCGTTGAACGGCAGCCGGCCCGCCAGGAACGCGTCCACGCACTCCTCGTTCGCGGCATTGAACACCGCGGGAGCCGTACCGCCGAGCGCTCCGACGTGCCGGGCGAGGCCCACGGACGGGAACGCCTCCTCGTCGAGCGGGAAGAATTCCCAGGCCGAGGCCTTGGTCCAGTCGAATGCGGGGGCCGCGTCCGGCACCCGCTGCGGCCAGCCGAGACCGATGGCGATCGGCCCGCGCATGTCGGGCGGGGTCGCCTGGGCCAGTGTCGAACCGTCGCTGAATTCCACCATCGAGTGGACATACGACTGAGGGTGTACGACTACCTCAATGCGTTCGAAGGGAATGTCGTACAGCAGATGCGCCTCGATCACTTCCAGCCCCTTGTTGACGAGGGTCGCGGAGTTGATCGTGATCACCGGGCCCATGGCCCAGGTGGGGTGCGCGAGGGCGTCGCGCGGGGTGACACCGGCCAGTTCGGCCTTCGTACGGCCCCGGAACGGGCCGCCGGAGGCGGTCACGACCAGCTTGCGCACATCGGCGCGGGTGCCGGAGGCCAACGCCTGGAAGAGCGCCGCGTGTTCGGAGTCGACGGGGATGATCTGACCGGGCTTGGCCACGGCCTTGACCAGCGGGCCGCCGACGATCAGCGACTCCTTGTTGGCGAGTGCGAGCGTCCGGCCCGCGGTGAGGGCGGCGAGCGTGGGGGCGAGGCCGATGGAACCGGTGATGCCGTTGAGCACGGTGTGGCAGTCGGAGGCGGCGAGTTCGGTGGCGGCGTCGGGACCGGCGAGGATCTCGGGGAGCGGTTCACCCGTCCCGTACCGCTCCCGCAGCGCCTCCCGGAGCGCGGGCACGGCGTCCTCGCGTGCGACCGCGACGGTACGGACCCGTAGCCGCCGCGCCTGCTCGGCGAGGAGCGCCACGCGGCCGCCGGCGGCGGAGAGGGCGGTGACACGGAAGCGGTCGGGGTTGCGCAGGGCCAGGTCGATGGCCTGCGTGCCGATGGACCCGGTGGAACCGAGGACGACGATGTCCCGGCGGCCGTCGATGGGATCGAAGGCGATATGCGGATCGGCGAGAGGGGCTGGGCTGTCGCTCATGCCCCCATTCTTGCCCCATCCGCGAGCGCGCAGGACAGCGCGCCCCTGCGGGTGCGACTGTGCGCGTCCCTGTGCGGGGGTTTGTGCGCCCCCGTGCGGGGGCTCACGAGGGTCGAACGGCGACCGCCCGGGTCTCGGGGCTGTCGTACGGGCCGGTCATGGGGGGGGGCCCGTCCTGGGGGCCGGTCATGGGAGGCCGGTCCCGCCGCTTCCTCCGTTCACGCCGTGCCCGCTCGGAACTTCCGCCACTGGGCCCGGACGATCTCGTCGGGCACTCCCCCGACGTCCTTGGTGCCGGTGATCTCGGCCCGGAAGGAGAGCGTGGTGGAGCCGGACCGTACGACGGTCAGATACTCGTACAGCTTCAGCTTTCCCTTCACGTCGAGGATCGTGAAGCGGTACGCCGTGGCCTCGTCCCCCACGTCCGGTGCCTGGGCGGGTTCCACCTCGAGGTACTTCGCGCGCGCCATCGCCCGCTCCTCGACGAATCCGGCCGCGCAGTCCCGGCCCGCCGTACGCAGGGCCTTCATGACACCGGTCGCACCCTGGGCGGCGTACGACCGCAGCTGCACGGCGACGGTGATCCCGAGCATCTCGTCCTCGACGTCGACCTTGCGGTGGACCTCGGCGGCGGGGTCGAACGTGGTGGCTCCCTCGGCGAGGCTCACGAGCGGCCGGCAGACGGCGGGCTCGGCGGTGTAGTCCTCGCCGAGGGGCGCGCCGAGGACGTAGTCGGAGGCGGTGTATGTGCCGATCCGCTCGCCGTCGGCGAAGGAGACGGCGGTGAGCCGCGCCTTGGAGAGCGGTGCGGGCCCGGTGGCAGAGGGTGCGGCGGTCGCCGAGGCGGAGGGTGCGGCGGTCGCCGAGGCGGACGGCGTGGCGCCGCTCCTGCCGTCCTGGCCGTCCCGGCCGCTCTCGCCGTCGTCGCCGCTGCCGCACCCGGCCGTCCCGACCAGCACGGCACCGCTCACCGCCGCCAGGGCGACCCGCCACCGCCGGTTCTTCTGTCCGGTTCCGAACATCCTTGCCCCCGTGCCGAGTTGGCCGCGCCGAGCCGATCGCGCCCGACGCCTGATTGTGCGGCACGGGGACACGTGAGGTCACGACCGCCGCGTGGCGAGAGCACTTTGCCGCACCCGCCCCTGCCGACTCATTGACACACCCCCCTCCCGGCCCGATTCTGAGAGCGCTCTCAGAACCCCCCACGTTCAGGAGGAAAGCGTGCCCGCCATAAGAAAGTTACTGGCGCCCCTGGCCGCCGCGGTGATCTTCGCAACCGGGTTCACGGCTGCCGTCCCCGCGGCCGCCGCACCCGCCGGTGACGGTGCTCCGGCCCCCGCCCGAGCCGCGGTTCCCGACACCATTCCGCTGACCATCTCGAACTCGTCCGGCCGCACCGACCCGGTGTACATCTACAACATCGGGACCCAGCTCTCGACCGGCCGGCAGGGATGGGCCGACGCGAACGGCACGTTCCACCCCTGGCCCGCCGGAGGCAATCCGCCGACCCCCGCGCCCGACGCGTCGATCGCCGGGCCCGCCAACGGGCAGTCGGTCACGGTCAGGATGCCGAAGTTCTCCGGCCGGGTCTATTTCTCGTACGGGCAGAAGCTCGTCTTCAAGCTCACCACCGGCGGTCTCGTCCAGCCCGCCGTGCAGAACCCGAGCGACCCGAACCGCGACATCCTCTTCAACTGGACCGAGTACACGCTCAACGACGCCGGGCTGTGGATCAACAGCACCCAGGTCGACATGTTCTCGGCTCCGTACGCCGTCGGCGTCAAGCTCGCCAACGGCAGCACCAAGACCACCGGCCACCTCAAGCCGGGCGGCTACAACGGCTTCTTCAACTCTCTCAGGGGTCAGTCGGGCGGCTGGGGCAATCTGATCCAGACCCGCTCCGACGGCACGATCCTGCGGGCTCTCGCGCCGGGTCACGGCATCGCGTCCGGCGCCCTGCCGGCCGGTGTCATGAACGACTACATCAACCGCGTGTGGAGCAAGTACGCGAGCTCCACGCTGACGGTGACACCGTTCGGGGACCAGCCGAACACCAAGTACTTCGGCCGGGTCTCCGGCAACGTCATGAACTTCACCAACAGCGCGGGCGCGGTGGTCACCTCGTTCCAGAAGCCCGACGCCGACAGTGTCTTCGGCTGCTACAAGCTGCTGGACGCGCCCAACGACCTGGTGCGCGGGCCGATCTCGCGCACCCTGTGCGCCGGGTACAACCGTTCCACGCTGCTGGTGAACCCCAACCAGCCCGACACCAGTGCGGCGAGCTTCTACCAGGACGCCGTCACCAACCAGTACGCCCGGAAGATCCACGAGCAGATGGCCGACGGCAAGGCGTACGCCTTCGCCTTCGACGATGTCGGCAACTACGAGTCGCTGGTGCACGACGGCAACCCGCAGCAGGCGTTCATCACGCTCGATCCGTTCAGCTGACGGGGCTGAGACACAGCCCGGACTGACCTTCGGCCCAGTGGTCCACCGACAGCAGATAGTCGGTGGGCCCGCACGAATCCCCGTCGGAGACACGGTATTGGGCCCGGCCGGAGTCGCAGCCCACCGCTTCGATGTCCTGGCCGGGCACCTCCGGGCTGCCCTCCACGCAGTCGCCGACCGAGACCCGGACGGGCTCGTCGTCCCCGGCCAGCAGGCCGATCACCAGGAGGGTGGGAAAGGCGAGCAGCACCAGCGCGATCGGCGTCAGGATCAGCAGGGTCGGCAGTCTGAACAGCAGTCGCTTCCCGGGATCGAGCGGCGGGCGCCACCCTCCGTACGGAGGCGGCAGTTCACGGAACCGGGAGCGCGCCCCCATGACATTGGACAGCACGACGACGGGGGTGATGAAGAACGAGAAGATCCCCCACCAGCCGGCCAGCAGCGTGTCCGAGGTCATCTGTCGGTAGGTGGCGAGTCCGCAGGTGCGGCAGAAGGAACCGCCGCGCTTGAGGAAGCGCATCACGATGATCATGCCCTGGTGGCCGCGCACCGTCGCCCGCGCGGCGGGCTGTGCGCCGCACACGTCACAGACGAAGGCGGCCGGATGCTGTCCTTGCGGGGGCTGTTGGTACTGCGGCTGCCCCGGTGGAAAGCCCGAGAACCGAGGGCTGCTCGCGTGAGGCGGGTACGGGCCCGGCGGAGGCGGCGTCGCCATGATGATCTCTCCCCTGTACGTACGACCGTCGCACTTTAGCCCGTCTCCTGGCCGTGGCCGGACGACGTCCGGACGGCGGCTGGATCACGGCCGGACGACGTCCGGACCAGGGGATGCGGCAGGAACGAACGTCCGCCCCCTGTGGGCCCCGTCGCACGCGGGACGGCCGGGCCACGTCCACCGTACGGACGTGGCCCGGCCGTCATCCGCCGGTCCGGCGACTCACCGGACCGGGCGGTGCACGTTCTCCCTCGCGGACGGCCCCGGTGTCGCGTCCGCGATCCAGGCGCCCTCGCCGCTCGGGTCGACGACTCCCTCCTCCAGCCACTCGTACGCGCCGGCCAGAACGCCCTTCACCACCTTGTGGTCCAGGTCGTCCGTGTTGGACCACAGCCGGCCGAAGAGCTCCTCGACCCGGATACGGGCCTGCCGGCAGAAGACATCGGCCAGTTGGTACGCCTCACGGCCGTGCTCCCCGGTCGTACGCAGCAGTTCGGCCCGTACGCAGGCCGCGCTCATCGCGAACAGCTCAGCGCCGATGTCCACGATCCGGCCCAGGAAGCCCTGTTTGGTCTCCATCCGGCCCTGCCAGCGCGACATCGCGTAGAAGGTCGAGCGGGCGAGCTTGCGCGCGTTCCGTTCGACATACCGCAGGTGCGGTGACAGGTCGGGGTGGCCCGGGTGATGGAACTCGCCGTAGGAACGCGGCAGTTGGCCCGGACCCGCGACCAGCTTCGGCAGCCAGCGCGCGTAGAACTTCCCTGCCTGCGCACCCGCCTTCGCCTTGTCCGAGAAGGACTTGTCCGGATCGATGATGTCTCCGGCCACCGCGAGGTGCGCGTCGACCGCCTCGCGCGCGATCAGCAGATGCATGATCTCGGTCGAGCCCTCGAAGATGCGGTTGATGCGCATGTCACGCAGCATCTGCTCGGCGGGTACGGCTCGTTCGCCGCGGGCCGCCAGGGAATCCGCGGTCTCGAAGCCGCGGCCGCCGCGGATCTGGACCAGTTCGTCGGCCATCAGCCAGCCCATCTCCGAGCCGTACAGCTTGGCCAGGGCCGCTTCGATGCGGATGTCGTTGCGGTCCTCGTCGGCCATCTGGGAGGACAGGTCGACCACCGCCTCCAGCGCGAACGTGGTGGCGGCGATGAAGGAGAGCTTCGCGCCCACGGCCTCGTGGTGGGCGACGGGCTTGCCCCACTGCTCGCGCGCCGACGACCATTCGCGGGCGATCTTCAGACACCACTTGCCCGAGCCCACGCACATGGCGGGCAGGGAGAGGCGGCCGGTGTTGAGGGTGGTGAGGGCGATCTTGAGGCCCGCGCCCTCCGGCCCGATGCGGTTCGCGGCCGGGACGCGGACCTGGTGGAAACGGGTCACGCCGTTCTCCAGACCGCGCAGGCCCATGAACGCGTTGCGGTTCTCCACCGTGATGCCCGGGGAATCGGCCTCGACGACGAACGCCGTGATGCCGCCCTTGCTCCCCTCCGACTTCGGGACGCGGGCCATCACCACCAACAGGTCGGCGACGACGCCGTTGGTCGTCCACAGCTTCACGCCGTCGAGGACATACGCGTCGCCGTCCGGCACGGCGGTCGTGGCCAGCCTGGCGGGGTCGGACCCCACGTCCGGTTCGGTGAGCAGGAACGCGGAGATGTCGGTACGGGCCAGGCGCGGCAGAAACGTGTCCTTCTGCTCCTGGGTGCCGAAAATCTTGAGCGGCTGGGGTACGCCGATCGACTGATGGGCGGAGAGCAGCGCGCCGATGGCGGGATTGGCCGAGCCGACAAGAGCCAGGGCTTTGTTGTAGTACACCTGGGTGAGACCGAGCCCGCCGTACTTGGTGTCGATCTTCATACCGAGCGCGCCCAGTTCCTTGAGGCCGTTGATCACCTCGTCGGGGATCCGGGCCTCGCGCTCGATCAGCGCGCCGTCGATCCTCGTCTCGCAGAAGACACGCAGCTGGGCCAGGAACTCCTCGCCACGCCTGACGTCGTCGGCCGCGGGCAGCGGGTGCGGATGGATGAGGTCGAGCCGGAAGCGGCCGAGGAACATCTCCTTGGCGAAGCTCGGCTTGCGCCAGCCCTGCTCCCGGGCGGCCTCGGCGACCTGGCGCGCTTCGCGCTCGGTGACTTTGGGCGTGCCGTGCGGTTCCTGCGGTACGGATGCTTCGGAAGGTACGGATGGGGCGGACATGAGGAACTCACCTCGCCGCGGAGTCGGGACCAGCGGTGGTTTTACCGGCTGGTGCTACTCGTCCGTATCTACCCGATTCCTGCCGCCCGCACCAGTCGTAGGGCGGTCTGTTCCGGTACGGACGGCGGGTCTGTACCGGTAGGGACAGCGGGGTCTGTTCCAGTAGGGGCCGCCTGTCCGTACGGGTACGGACAGGCGGTCGGGTTCGCCGCATGAGCGAGGGCCGGAGTCCGCGTGGCGGCGGGCTCCGGCCCTCGTGCTTCGTCCATGCCTGCTTCGTCCGTACCCGCTTCGTCGCCCGCTCGTCCAGCAGGGCGCGTGCCTACAGGTCGATGCCCGTGAACACCAGGACGCGCTCGTAGGTGTAGTCGTCCATCGCGAAGCGCACGCCCTCACGGCCGACGCCGGACTGCTTGACTCCGCCGTACGGCATCTGGTCGGCGCGGTACGAGGGGACGTCGCCGACGATCACGCCACCGACCTCCAGGGCGCGGTGGGCGCGGAAGGCCGCCTTCAGGTCGTGCGTGAACACGCCCGCCTGGAGGCCGTACTTGGAGTCGTTGACGGCGTCGAACGCCTCGGTCTCGCCCTCGGCCCTGCGGACCGTGAGGACCGGGCCGAAGACCTCCTCGCGGGCGATGGTGACCTCGGCGGGAACCTCGGCGAGCACGGTGGGCGCGTAGGTCGCGCCCTCCCGCTTGCCGCCCGTGAGCAGCTGGGCGCCGCCCCGCACCGCCTCGTCCACCCACGACTCGACGCGCCTGGCGGCGTCCTCGTTGACGAGCGGGCCCACGTCGGTGGCTTCATCGGCGGGGTCGCCGGTGGCCTGGGCCTCGACGGCGGCGACGATCTTGGGGACGAGGCGTTCGTACACCGAGGCGTCCGCGATCACGCGCTGCACGGAGATGCAGGACTGGCCACCCTGGTAGTTCGAGAAGGTGGCGATCCGGGTCGCCGCCCAGTCCAGGTCCTTCTCGCTCGCGTAGTCCGCGAGGACGACGGCCGCGCCGTTGCCGCCGAGTTCGAGGGTGCAGTGCTTGCGCGGGACGGAGTCCATGATCGCGTAGCCGACCTTGTCGGAGCCGGTGAAGGAGATCACCGGCAGCCGCTGGTCCTGTACGAGCGCGGGCATGCGGTCGTTCGACACGGGCAGAACGGACCAGGCGCCGGCCGGCAGCTCGGTCTCGGCCAGCAGCTCCCCGATGACGAGGCCGGAGAGCGGGGTCGCCGGGGCGGGCTTGAGGATGATCGGGGCACCCACCGCGATGGCGGGGGCGATCTTGTGAGCGCAGAGGTTCAGCGGGAAGTTGAACGGCGCGATACCGAGGACGACGCCACGGGGGAAGCGGCGGGTCAGGGCGAGCCGGCCGGTGCCACCGGCATCGGTGTCGAGACGCTGGGCCTCGCCACCGTTGAAACGGCGGGCCTCCTCGGCGGCGAAACGGAACACGGAGACGGCGCGGCCGACCTCGCCGCGGGCCCACTTGAGCGGCTTGCCGTTCTCGGCCGAGATCAGCCGCGCGATCTCCTCGGTGCGCTCGACGAGCCTGCGCGAGACGTGGTCGAGGGCGGCGGCCCGTACGTGCGCGGGCGTCGCGGCGAACTCGTCGACCACGGCGTGCGCGGCCGCGACGGCCTCTTCGACCTGGTCGTCGGTCGGCACGGAGACGGTGCCGACGAGCCGGCCGTCCCAGGGGGAGGTGACGTCGAAGGTGTCCTCGCCGGTGGCCTGGCGGCCGGCGAGCCAGAAAGCGTGGGTGGAAGTCATGACGAGTCCGGGCCCTTCCGTGCAGATGGGGGTGTCTGGGGGTCTGGTCCCACGGTAGGCGGGTGGGGGCGGGGGCTGTTTGTCCGGGGTGGAGTGGTCAGGACGGTGGCGTGCGCCGGTTTGTCGTACGGGGTGAGGTGTCGCGGTCCGGCGGGGGGTCCGGGGTGCGGTGTCGCCGTCCGGGTGCGGGGGCGGTGCGGTGTGTGGCCGGTGCGGTGTGTGGGCGGTGCGGGGCCGGGGCCTCCTGCCGCCCGGTGGGGTGGCCCGTGGGGACGGCAAAGGGGGCGCGCAGGGGTCGTGTCCGGAACGTAAAGTGCGATGTGTGGCGCACGACGACGCGCCACCCGACAACCGGCCCGCACGCGCCGTACATCGTGCAGTGCAGGACATGACCCCGGAGCGGCCACCGGCAACAACCCGCACCCGATCCACCGGCCCCCGCCGACAACGCACCCCCACCCCGCCTACCCCATTGGTGGCGGTGTCGTCGTTTTCAGGGCCAGCCACAGTTCCATCCGTACGTCCGGGTCGTCCAGCGAGCGGCCCAGGATCTCCTCCACCCTGCGCATGCGGTAGCGCAGTGTGTGGCGGTGGACTCCCAGGTCTGCCGCCGCCGCGTCCCACTGGCCGTGCCGGGACAGCCATGCCCGCAGGGAGGCGACCAGGTCGCCCCGGCCCTTCGCGTCGTGTTCGTGCAGCGCGCGGAGCATGGCGTTCGCGAAGGCGCGTACCGCGTCGTCCGCGAGGAGCGGGAGGATCGAGCCCGTCGCCAGTTCCTCGTGCTCGACCAGTGCCCGGCCGCGCCGCCGCGCCACCGAGAGTGCCTGTTCGGCCTGTTTGTACGCGCTCACCGTGGCGATCGGGCCGGTCGGCGCGGAGAGTCCGATGACCGCTCCGATCTCCTCCGCCTCCAGCGCCGCGTAGCCACCGGCCTCGCGGGCCACCGCCCCGCCGTCCGCCGCGAGCACCGTGAGCCGCCCCTCCCCGTCGGGGACCACCAGCACCGCTTCTCCCGTCCGTGCGGCCGCCGCTTCCAGCGCCTCTGTGAGCACGTGGAGCGGGTGGTCGGCCGCGGCCCCAGGTCCGGCCGCCGGGTCGGGTGCGGATCTCGGCGACTCGGCCGACTCCGCGATCAGCAGCCGGAACGGCGCGTCCAGCAGACCGCCGTACAGATCGCCCGCCACAGCGCGCGCGTGGTCCGGCTGACCGGACAGGAGCATGCGCAGCACCGCCGCGCCGAGCCGTTGTTCCGCTGCCTGGAGGGCACGTGACCGTTCGGTCGTCAGGGTCAGCAGCGCGACCGCCGAGTGGACCGCGTAGCGTTCGGCCGTGCCCAGGGCCGACTCCGTGCCGACGGCCAGGGCGCCCCGTACTCGTCTGCCGGTGCCCAGGGACTGGAGTTCCACCCGGTCGTGCGAGTCCCCGTCGCCCTCGTCGTCCGAGCCCGCGACGACCGCGCTCGCCGGTGCGGTCCGTTCCCGAAGCCGCTCCACGTCGGCCGTCAGCCGGGCCGCCCGCCGCGCCGCCCACTCGGGCGCGACGGCGACGACGGCGCCGGACACGTCGTACAGTGCCGCCCAGCCGTCCACGTGCGCGGCGAGCCGGGCCAGCAGTTCGGCGGGGCCGTCCGTGAGCGCCGCGCGGGTCAGTTCCCGCTGGGCTTCGAACCCGGCGGTCACCGCGCGGTACTGGTCGGCCGCGATCGCCGCCGATACGGCCTTGCTGATCGCCAGGAAGGGGGTGCGCCGGGGCACTCCCAGCAACGGCAGACCGGCCTCCCGCGCCGCCTCGACAAGCGCCTGGGGGATGTCGCCGTAATGGACGCCGATGGCGAAGCCGAGACCGACGACGCCGGCGCCCACCAGCCGCCGTACGTAGCGGGTCATCGACTCGGGGTCCTCGGCGTCCAGCGTCGTCGCCGTGATCAGGAGCAGCTCCCCGCCCTCCATGTACGGCACGGGGTCGACCAGCTCGCTGGCATGGACCCAGCGCACCGGGGTCTGGAGCCGGTCCTCCCCCGCGCGCACGGTGAGTTGGAGCGCCGAATGCTGGATGAGCGAGGCGAGGGTGGGCGGCATGGTGGAACCGTAGGGCCTTCGGGAGCGGAGGGGCAGGGCCGTGGACAGGACCTCGACCAAGTACGCCGTTCCGTATGAACGACATTCCTTAATTCTGCCAGCTTGTACGAAAAAACGTACCCTGTGTCGACCTCGCGCGGCTCAGCCGCCGCCGGCCCATGGTCCGGCGGCGGTCCGGCTCCCGGCCCGGCCGCCGGACCGTTCAGTTCCGCAGGTCCACCAGCAGCGGCGGCGCGTGCTCGCCCCCCACCGTCCGCAGGGACAGCACCGCGTGTCCCGCCGGAACCGAATGCGCCAGCTCGGAGGCCGACCAGCGCTCGCGCTCGACCTTCCGTACCGTCACCGCGTCCGTCGTCACGGCCTTGCCGGTGACCAGTTTCCGGAACGCGTGAATGGCCCGGGTGAGCGGCTGGTCGGCGAAGACCGTGCGCTGGGTGACGTCCCGGGTCTCCACCCACTCCGTGCCCCACGCCTCCGCGAAACGCTTACCGTCCCAGGTCGTGATCCCGGAGAAGGCCATCCGGCAGCCGACGGCCCCGAGCAGGGCCGTATGCAGCGCCTCCGGTACGTCGTCGAGCGTACGCAACGTAAGCACGGCGCCCGCGTTCACCGATCGCAGCCGCTGCACACCGCGCAGCGTCTCCTCGGTGAGCGTGCGGGTCGCGTCGTCCAGGACGAGGCAGGCGAAGAGCGAACGGTCCGCCCGCACGGCCGCGTTCGCCGTGAACTGGGCGAGGACGAGCCGGGCCAGCAGCCGCGAGGCCTCCGCATGCCCACGCTCGGGCAGGTCGATACGGACTCGCAGCGGGTGTTCCAGGGTGCGCAGCGAGAACGGCCGGGTGCGGCCGCTCGTGTCGAAGAAACCGGCGAACGCGGGCCGGTCGAGCAGCGCGACCCGGTCCGCGAGCGCCCGCCCCGGGTCTTGGGCCGCGCCCGACTGCCGTTCGCGCGCGTCGAGTTCACGCCGCATGGAGTAGTGCCCGTCGGTATCGAGGGCCTCCCGCAGAGCGGCCAGCGCGGTGGGCTCGCCGTCGAGCAGTTCGCGCAACTCCGGTATGGCGGGCAGGCGGCCGTGCGCGGCGCGGAACGGGCCGAGCAGTTGGGCGAGCGCGGTGGTGGCCCGCCGGCTGTCGGTGTCCGTGAGGTCGCCGACGAGGCCCTCGGCGAGTACGGCGGCGGCCTCGTCCGGGTCGTTCGTGCCCCCGTACAGATCGAGGTCGTACACCGATTCCGGATGGCCGATCCTGACCACGACGTCATAGGCGTCGTCGGGGCCCAGCTGCGTGCCGGCGGCGCAGACGGCGATGACGGCGGCCTGCCCCGCGAGCGCCTGGAGCGAGAGCGACTCGACGACCGGCCGGACCAGGGCGCGCGTCTTGCCAGCCCCGGGCGGGCCGACGGCCAGCAGCGAGGTCCCCAGCAGGACGGGATCCAGCGCGAGACCGGTCCCCCGCCGCGCATAGGGGTTGCGTTCCCCGTCGTGGACCGTGCCGAGCCGGACCTGCCGGACGAGCAGGTCGTGCCGGGCCGCGCGGACGGGCAGGTCACGCTTGTTCGACGGGTGGACGCAGGCCGCGGCGCCGTTGCCCCGTACGGCCTCGGCGAACGCGGTCAGCCGCGAGGGATCGGCCCGTACGGAGTGCCAGGCGCGGCGGATCCTTGCGTAGTCGACATCGTTCATCCGGCCGTCCCGTACCTCGGACGCGAGCCGCGCTGCGACATCGCCCTGCCCGGCCGCCCGCAGCTCGGGCCACTCGGCGAGGTCGTCCTCGGGTTCCGGGGGCGCGGGGAGCGTCTCCTTCGGCAGGCTTCCCGGGCCGCGTCCCACCACGCGCCCGGCCAGCTCGGCCCAACGGCCGAGACGTCCGAAGACGAACAGCAGCCCGCCGACGACCATCGCGTAGTAGATGTACGAGGAGACGACGGCGGCCATCGTCCCGCGCCAGGAGTCGGGCGTGAACATGTAGAGCGGCCAGAGCCAGAAACCACCGAGGTAGCCGTTCCACAGCAGCGACCAGAGCAACAGGCCCGCGAGGAACGAGATCAGAGCGCCGCTGATCAGCTGCCGCGTCCCGGTGCGCTCCGGCTCTTGTGGAGGCCGCGGCCGGTGCCCGTAGGCCCAGGTCCCGGGCGCGTCCGCGACCCGGGGCACGTGCAGCCATTGGCGGAGCGTGGGCCCGGTGGAGGGCGCGTGCTCCGGCGCGGGAGGCGGGGCGGGCGCCGGTACGGAAGCCGCGGGCGCCTCGAGGGGCGCCGAGGACGGCATGGGAGGCGGTGGCCCTGCCGGGCGCGGCACGGGCGTGGCGCGTGCGTCCCGTGCGTCGTGCGTGCCGTCGGTGTCCATGAATCCCTGCCCCCTGCGCAGTCCGTCCGCCTTGTTGTACCCGCCTAATGTATTGCGCGTGCAATACATCGGCGGGTGGCCCAACCGTCCCGCGCACGCGGGGGTGTTGCCGGCTCCGTACCCACGTCTGCCCGCCCCGGACGGCGCGAGGCGCTTTCGCCGCTATGTCCACCGCGGACAACGACACGCCCCCATCACTCCCCATCGGCGCATGCTCGCTCCCCTTCCCCGCCCCTAGCCTGCGGAGAAAGACCTCGAAACACCCCCAGGAGCCCCGCATGACCGCCATCCCGCAGGAGCGCCGCATCGTCACCGCCATTCCCGGCCCCAAGTCGCGGGAGCTGCAGACCCGCCGCACCGCCACGGTCGCCGGTGGTGTGGGATCCGTGCTGCCCGTCTTCGCCGCCCGCGCCGACGGCGGGGTCATCGAGGACGTGGACGGCAACCGGCTCATCGACTTCGGGTCCGGGATCGCGGTGACCTCGGTCGGCGCCAGCGCCGAGGCCGTCGTACGCCGCGCCTCTGCCCAGCTCGCCGACTTCACCCACACCTGTTTCATGGTCACTCCGTACGAGGGGTACGTCGAGGTCTGTGAGCGGCTCGCCGAGCTGACGCCGGGCGACCACGCCAAGAAGTCCGCCCTGTTCAACTCGGGCGCCGAGGCCGTCGAGAACGCCGTGAAGATCGCGCGTGCGTACACCAAGCGCCAGGCGGTCGTCGTGTTCGACCACGGCTATCACGGCCGTACGAACCTCACCATGGCGCTGACCTCGAAGAACATGCCGTACAAGAACGGCTTCGGACCGTTCGCCCCGGAGGTCTACCGCGTGCCGGTCGCCTATGGCTACCGCTGGCCGACCGGCCCCGAGAACTGCGGCCCCGAGGCGTCCGCCCAGGCCATCGACCAGATCAGCAAGCAGATCGGCGCCGAGAACGTCGCCGCGATCATCATCGAGCCGGTGCTCGGCGAGGGCGGTTTCATCGAACCGGCGAAGGGCTTCCTGCCCGCGCTGGCGAAGTTCGCGAACGACAACGGGATCGTGTTCGTGGCGGACGAGATCCAGTCCGGCTTCTGCCGCACCGGCCAGTGGTTCGCGTGCGAGGACGAGGGTGTCGTCCCGGACCTGATCACCACGGCCAAGGGCATCGCGGGCGGCCTGCCGCTCGCCGCCGTCACCGGCCGCGCCGCGATCATGGACGCCGCGCACGCGGGCGGGCTCGGCGGCACCTACGGCGGCAACCCGGTGGCCTGCGCCGCCGCGCTCGGCTCCATCGAGACGATGAAGGAGCTGGATCTCGCTTCGAAGGCCCGTCGCATCGAGACGGTCATGAAGGGCCGGCTCTCGGCGCTTCAGGAGAAGTACGAGATCATCGGCGACATCCGCGGCCGCGGCGCGATGATCGCGGTCGAGCTGGTGAAGGACCGGGACAGCAAGGAGCCGAACGCCGAGGCGACCGCCGCTCTCGCCAAGGCGTGCCACGCGGAGGGGCTGCTGGTCCTCACCTGCGGTACGTACGGCAATGTGCTGCGCTTCCTGCCGCCGCTGGTGATCGGCGAGGACCTGCTGAACGAGGGCCTGGACATCATCGAGCAGGCGCTCGCGGGTATCTGAGCCGGTGGCGGGGCGCCTCCGGTACCGGTCCTGCGCTCCGCTCCGGACGGGCGACCGCGGCCGGGCGTCCCTTCTCCGGGACCCGGCCGCACCGCCGCCCAACACCCCACCGTCAGCCCACTGTTGACGGATGGTCAGCTCGCCGGCCCACCGTCCCCACGATCGTCCGGCCGACCGGACACCCTTCTGACCTGGCCATCTGCCCTGCCGTCGGGCAGGGCGTGTGAAGAAGGTGTGCGAGGGCGATGACGGGTCGCGTTTCCGGCTGTCGGCCCCCGCGACCCTGGCGTACGGTTTCGCCGGATGAGAGAAACACCCCGCTCGCAGGAGACTGCGGGCGACGCCGGAGTGGAGCGTCCCCAGCTCCCCTTTGGTCGTGCCTTCGCGCACACCGCCGGAGCTTCGGGCTCCGGAACTCCTCACCGATCGGATGGCCGCCCGCCCCAAACCCCCCGGGGCGTGCGGTACACCGGTCCTGTCGGCCGCCCCGGAACCACCCCCCCTGTTCCCGGGCGGCCGACTCCTCTTTCCCCTCGTGGTGACTCCTCCTGGGTCTGGGCGTTCGCGCTGTGCGCGGTCCTCTTCGCACTCATCACCTGGCAGGCCGCCGCGGGCGGTCCGCTCCGTTCGGCGGACGAGCGACTCGAAGCCTCCCTCGCCGGACTCGGCCCCCGGCCCCTGACGCAGTTCCTCTCCGATCTCGGCGGCATGCCGGTCGCCCTGCCCGTGGTGGCCGCGGCGATCGGCTACGCGCTCTGGCGCGGACAGCGCGCCCAGGCGCTGGCGGCCACGCTCACCGTGGCCGCCGTCCCCGCCCTGGTCATTCCGCTCAAGATGTGGATCGACCGGCCGGGCCCGCTCACCGAGGCCACCGGCTACTACCCGTCCGGCCATACGGCCACGGCGATGGTCGCGTACGGCGGCGCGGCGCTGCTCCTCGCCCCGTACGCCGGACGGAGCCGGACGGTGCCGGTCGCCGTCCTGCTCACCCTGGGGACGGGCGCCGGTCTCCTCCTGCGTGGCTACCACTGGCCGCTGGACGTCCTCGGCAGCCTGGCGCTCTGCGGGATGCTGCTCCTGCTTCTGGCTCGGGCCCCGCGCGTACGTCCGGAGCGGGCGCCGCACGAGCGCGAAGAACCGGCACTCCCCCGCGAGAGCGGCGCGCGCGGGGGAGAGTGACGCCCGCCGCCCTCAGCTCGGTGCGGGCGGCCAGGGATCGCGCGGTGGCTCCTGCGCGTCGTGTGCCCGCCCCGCGTTCGCCATGTTCGCCGCCGCTTCGTGCATCGCCAGCTCCAGCAGCGTCGGGTCGCTCAGTGTGCCCGAGCCGTCCGGCGGAATCAGCCAGCGCATCCCTCCGCTCGGCCGCCCCGGGTACGGCACGACGATCCAGGTGCCGCGACCGGCCCCCCGCACCCCCGTGCCTAACCAGCGCTCGGCCGTGCCCGACGGTACGAAGAAGCCCATCCGGGATTCGCCGAAGTCGGCGAGCACCGGTCCCGGCCGGTCGACGAGCCTGGTCAGCACGTCGAGCGTCGGATAGCCCAGCTCCCCGGGAAGGATGAGAACGTCCCAGCGCCTGCCCGCCGGAAGGAGAGCCACGCCGACCGGGCTGCGCTCCCATTCCCGCCGGCACGCATCCGGGTCCGGTGCCACCGACACCAGCCACTCCACCGCGTCTTTCGCCCCCGGGTCAGTCATGTCCCCGGCCTCCGATCCGTGTTGTTGGACAGTCCGTCCATAAGGGAGACACGGAGGGTGCCGGTCGATGACGCGGGTTCGGCCCTCCACCTGCCGGACCTTCCGGTGATCTGGATCACATGACGCGGGCCCGCGAGTCACCGGACGGGCTCGGGCCCGGCTCAGCTGTCGAAGCCGAGTCCCAGCCTGTCCATGGTCCGCAGCCACACGTTGCGCCGGCCGCCCCGGGCATCCGCGCGCGCCAGGGACCACTGGGTGATCCCGATCCCGGCCCAGGCGGCGGGCTCGGGCGGGAAGGGCAGCGGCTTGGCGCGGACCATCGCCAGTTCCGTACGCTCGGTCCGCTCCCCCGCCAGCAGATCGAGCATCACGTCCCCGCCGAAGCGGGTCGCGCCGACACCGAGGCCGGTGTACCCGGCGGCGTACGCGACCCGGCCGCCGTACGCCGTACCGAAGAACGCCGCGAACCGCGTACACGTGTCGATCGCACCGCCCCAGGCATGGCTGAAGCGCACCCCCTCCCACTGCGGGAAGCAGCGGAAGAAGTGGGAGGCGAGCCTGCGGTAGGTCTCCGGGCGGTGCTCCAGACCCGCGCCGAGCCGGCCACCGTACGGATAGACCGCGTCGTAACCGCCCCACAGGACGCGGCGGTCGGCGGTGATCCGGAAGTAGTGGAACCGGTTGCCGCCGTCCGCGAGTCCCTGACGGCGCCGCCAGCCGACCGCGCTCAGCTGCTCCGGCGTCAGCGGCTCGGTCATCAGAGCGTAGTCGTAGACCGGGACGGTGTACGGGCGCACCCGTTTGACCAGGGACGGGAAGACATTGGTACCGAGCGCGACCTGCCGCGCGAAGACTCGTCCGTGCGGTGTGCGGACGGCCATCGAGGCGCCGGAGCGGGCCAGTTCCAGGCCCGGGGTGTGTTCGTGGATGCGCACGCCGAGGTTCAGGCAGACCCGCTTGAGTCCCCACGCCAGCCTCGCCGGGTGCAGCATGGCGACCCCGCGCCGGTCCCACAGTCCGCCCAGGAACGTCGGCGAGTCCACCTCGGCGCGCACCGCGTCCCGGTCGAGCGGTTCCAGACCGGTGAGACCGAGCCGGGTCGCCTGCTCGTAGCGCTCGCGCAGGTCGTCGAGCTGGTACGGCTCGGTGGCGACGTCGATCTCGCCGGTGCGCTCGAAAGCGCAGTCGATGGCGTGGCGGGCGACGGTCGACTCGATGGCGTCGAGGTTGCGTTCGCCCAGGGCCTCCAAGTTGCGCAGTTCGTGCGGCCAGCGCGCGAGGCCGTTGCCGAAGCCGTGGGTGAGGGACGCGGCGCAGAAGCCGCCGTTGCGGCCCGAGGCGGCCCAGCCGGCCTCACGGGCCTCGATCAGGACGACCTCCCGGCCAGGGTCGCGTTCTTTGGCGAGAAGCGCGGTCCACAGCCCGCTGTAGCCGCCGCCGACGACGAGGAGGTCACAGCGCTCGTCGCCGGTGAGGGCGGGCAGCGCGCCGGGCCTGCCCGGGTCGTCCAGCCAGTACGGGACCGGCCGGGCGTCCCGGAGTGCCGCCGTGACCCTGCGCAGGACAGCCGGGTCCATGACATCCATGACTTCCCCTTTCCGCTCCCGCCTCCCGGCGCTCAGTCTGTGGTGGCGCTCTTCCTCCGCCGGTTGCTCACCAGCTGTCCCGCGACCACCAGCACGACGGCGATGAGGAACATCCCCGTACCGACCACATTGATCTGCACCGGTGTGCCGCGCTGCGCCGAGCCCCAGACGAACATGGGGAAGGTCACCGTCGAACCGGCGTTGAAGTTGGTGATGATGAAGTCGTCGAAGGAGAGCGCGAAGGCGAGCAGCGCGCCCGCCGCGATACCGGGGGCGGCGATCGGCAGCGTCACCCGCGCGAAGGTCTGCACCGGCCCCGCGTAGAGGTCGCGCGCCGCTTCTTCGAGCCGTGGGTCCATGGACATGACCCGCGCCTTGACGGCCGTCACCACGAAGCTGAGGCAGAACATGATGTGGGCGATGAGCACGGTCCAGAAGCCCAGCCGCGCGCCCAGGTTGAGGAAGAGCGTGAGCAGCGAGGCGGCCATCACGACCTCGGGCATCGCCATCGGCAGGAAGATCAGCGAGTTGACCATGCCGCGCGCCCGGAAGCGGTAGCGGACCAGCGCGAACGCGATCATCGTGCCGAGGACCGTGGCACCGAGCGTCGCCCAGAGGGCGATCTGGAGCGACAGGGCCAGCGAACCGCACAGGTCGGCGACCGAGCACGGGTCCTTCCAGGCGTCGAGCGAGAAGCGCTGCCAGGCGTAGTTGAACCGGCCGTTGGGCTTGTTGAAGGAGTAGACCATCACGACGAGGTTGGGCACGAGCAGGTAGCCGAGCGTCAGCACGCCCGCGATGGCGACAAGACCGTGTCGGATCCGGCGCATCAGACCAGGTCCTCCGTCCCCGCTCGGCGGATGTAGACGGTGACCATGACCAGGACGACCGCCATCAGGATGAAGGAGAGCGCGGCGGCCGTCGGATAGTCGAGGACCCGCAGGAACTGCGTCTGGATGACGCTGCCGACCATCTTCGTGTCGGTGGATCCGAGCAGCTCGGCGTTGACGTAGTCGCCGCTCGCCGGGATGAAGGTGAGCAGCGTGCCGGAGACGACCCCCGGCATGGAGAGCGGGAAGGTCACCTTCCGGAAGACCGTCCACGGCTTCGCGTAGAGATCGCCCGCGGCCTCGTGGAGCCGGCCGTCGATACGTTCCAGCGAGGTGTAGAGCGGCAGGATCATGAACGGCAGGAAGTTGTACGTCAGACCGCAGACGACCGCCATGGGCGTGGCCAGGACACGGTCGCCCTCGGTCCAGCCGAGCCAACCGGTCACATCGAGGACGTGCAGGGTGTCCAGGAGAGCGACGACCGTGCCGTCGTCGGCGAGGATCGTCTTCCAGGCCAGCGTACGGATCAGGAAGCTGGTGAAGAACGGAGCGATGACCAGCACCAGCAGCGGATTGCGCCAGCGGCCGGCCTTGAAGGCGATCAGATACGCGAGCGGGTACCCGAGCAGCAGGCACAGCAGCGTCGCGGTGCCCGCGTACAGCAGGGAGCGCACGAACTGCGGGTAGTAGTCCCGGAGCGCGTCGGCGTAGGTACGCAGGTGCCAGGTGACCCGGAAGCCTTCCTCCAGGGAGCCTGTCTGTACGGAGGTCGAGGCCTGGTAGACCATCGGCAGCGCGAAGAAGACCAGCAGCCAGAGGACGCCGGGCAGAAGCAGCCAGTACGGGACGAGCCGCTTGCGCGTGGCGGCTCCGCGGACCGGAGGTGTCGGCGGGGGCGCGGTCTCGGCGGGTGGCGCTTCTGTGCTGGTCACGAGCCCTCCTCGGCCGCCGTCGTGGTTCCGGCTGTGCCCGGGGGCCTCGCGCGTCCCGTGGTCCCGGCGGCACCGGCGGTCCCGGCGTCGATGGCCTGCGTGGCGTCAAGGCCGAAGGTGTGCGCGGGGTTCCAGTGCAGGACGACGTCGGCGCCGGGGCGCAGGCGGCTGTCGCGCTCGATGTTCTGCGCGTACACCTCCAGTCGGGGACAGACCGGGCTGTCGATCACATACTGCGTCGAGACACCGATGAAGCTGGAGTCCGCTATGCGCCCCGTTATTCGGTTACGGCCGTCGGGGATCGAGCCCGCGTCGTCCGCGTGCGCCGGCGTGATCTTCTCGGGGCGCACGCCGACCAGCAGCTTGCCGCCCCTCCTGGCCGGGGCGGGACAACGGCCGGCGGGCAGGCGCAGTTCGCCGCCACCGGCGGTGACCACGATCTCGTCGCCGTGGATCCCCGCAATATCGGCCTCGATGAGGTTGGAGGTGCCGAGGAAGTTGGCGACGAAGGTGGTCCCCGGGTTCTCGTAGAGGTCGGCGGGGCTGCCCAGTTGCTCGACCCGGCCCGCGTTCATCACCGCGACCGTGTCGGCCATCGTCATGGCCTCCTCCTGGTCGTGGGTGACATGGACGAAGGTGATGCCGACCTCGGTCTGGATGCGCTTGAGTTCCAGCTGCATCCGGCGGCGCAGCTTGAGGTCGAGGGCGCCCAGCGGCTCGTCCAGCAGCAGCACCCGGGGATGGTTGATCAACGCGCGGGCCACGGCGACGCGTTGCTGCTGGCCTCCGGAGAGCTGGTGCGGCTTGCGCTTCGCGTGGTCGCCGAGCTGGACGAGATCGAGCATGTCGCCGACCTGTCTGCGTACGGACCTGATGCCGCGCCGGCGCAGTCCGAAGGCGACGTTCTCGTAGATGTCGAGGTGCGGGAAGAGTGCGTAGCTCTGGAAGACGGTGTTGACCGGGCGCTTGTACGGGGGCAGGCCGGTGACGTCCTTGTCGCCCAGGAAGACCGTGCCGGTGGTGGGGTCCTCCAGGCCGGCGATCATCCGCAGGGTGGTGGTCTTGCCGCAGCCCGACGCGCCGAGGAGCGCGAAGAAGGAGCCCTGCCGCACGGTGAGATCGAGTGGCCGGACGGCGTGGAAGGAGCCGTACGTCTTGCTGATCCCGGTGAGGCGGATGTCGCCGCCGTCATGGCCGGTGGATGCGGTCTCTGTCATGGGTCACGGTCCCGGGGAGGAGAGGGAGAAGAGGAGTGGGCAGGGGGCGGCCGTCCGGCGGTCGAGGACGCGGGGTGGGAACGCGGGTCGTGCGCACCGGAGCACGGGACCACACACCGCACCATGTGCCGGACCACGCACCCGACCACGACGCACCGGACTACGCACCGGACTACGCACCGATGAGCTTGGCGAACTTCTCCTCGTACGCCGTCTCTTCCTCACTGCTGAGCGAGCGGAAGGCGTGCGAGGAGGCGGCCATCGCCGCGTCCGGAAGGATCAGTGTGTTCTCGGCCATCGACTTGTCGATCTTCGCGAGTTCGGCGCGTACCCCGTCGACCGGGCAGACGTAGTTGATGTACGCGGCGAGCCGGGCGGCGACCGGCGGCCGGTAGTAGTGGTCGATGAGCCGCTCGGCGTTGGTCTTGTGCCGCGCTTCGGCCGGGACCAGCAGGTTGTCGCTGGAGACGATGTATCCGGTATCGGGGACGGTGAACTTGATGTCCGGGTTGTCGCTCCGGAGCTGGACGACGTCACCGGCCCAGGCGACGCAGGCCGCGATGTCGCCCTTGTCGAGGTCCGCGGTGTAGTCGTTGCCCGTGAAGCGGCGGATCTGCTTGCGGTCGGCGGCCTCCTGGAGCCTGGCGACGGCCGCGTCGAAGTCGTCGTCGGTGAACGCCCCCGGGTCCTTGCCCAGGTCGAGCAGGGTCATCCCGACGCTGTCGCGCATCTCGGAGAGGAAGGCGACCCGCCCCTTGAGCTTCGGGTCGTCCAGCAGTTGGGAGACGGAGTCGACGGTACGTCCGCCGGTCGCCCTGGCGTTGTAGGCGATGACCGTGGGAATCCCGGTCCAGGGATAGCTGTGGGCGCGGCCCGGATCCCAGTCGGGCGAGCGGAACTGCTGGGAGAGGTTCGCGAACGCGTGCGGCAGATTCGACGCGTCGAGCCGTTGTGCCCAGCCGAGCCGGATCAGGCGGGCGGCGAGCCAGTCGGTGACGCAGATGAGGTCGCGCCCGGTGTCCTGCCCGGCCGCCAACTGCGGCTTGATCTTCCCGAAGAACTCGACGTTGTCGTTGATGTCCGCCGTGTACGTGACCTTGATCCCGGTGCGCCCGGTGAACGCCTCCAGGGTCGGATGGTGCTTCTCGTCCTCACTGACGTCCATGTATTCGGTCCAGTTCGAGAAGACGAGCCGCTTCTCCGCCGCCGAGTGGTCGGTGGCCGCGAGGCCCTCGCCCTCCCGTTTCGCGGGAGGGATACCGCAGCCGCTCAGACCGGCGAGACCGCCGAGCCCGAGCGCGCCGACGCCGGTGGCACGCAGCATGGAGCGCCGGGTGAGGGCGCCCCGGCCACTGGTCATACTGCGGCGCGTCGCGGCCAGTTGGACCGCGGAGAGACGGTCGGGCTCGTACTGCTCCATGCGCGGTCCGCCCTTCCCAGCCACCGCATCACTGTGGCTCCGGCTCGAATTGAGTGCCGATCCTGACAGAGCAGCTTTACGCCAACAAGGGATTCCGTTGTTGCCTTTTGATTACGCGACGGAATCGGTCGCCCGGCGCCCTATGAGTCCGCCGGCCCTCGTACGGGTTGTCAGTGCCGACTGCGAAACTCGGACGCATGGGGATGAACACGGGCAGGAAGGCATGGAAGTGGCGCCGAAGGCGGTACGGGGCAGGGTCGGTACACGGACTGCGGCCGAGCCGGGACGGATGATCCGCGATGGCGACCGGGCCGTCCTCGGACGCTCGTCGAGGCCGGCCCGATGGACCGCCTCGGGCGCATCGGACCGGCCTCGTACGAGGAGAGGGGGAGAACAGCCGAGCAGGGCGGCACGGGTGGAACAGGTGGGACACGAGCGTTGGGGGAACGGCCGGACGGAACAGACGGGTGTCAGCGGCCGACGCCGACCACGAGCGACGTGGCGAACGGATCCTCGCTCGTGGGGCCATCGCTCGACCCGCCGTTGGCGATTCCCCAGATCAGGAGAGCGAGGAACGCGGCACCGATCGCCACGCCTATCGCGCCGAGGATGATGCCCGCCAGCGCCATGCCGCCGTTCGTCGCCTCGCCCCGTTGGGCGCGGCGACGGCCGATTATCCCGAAGATCAGCGCGAGGACGCCGAGGATGACACCGAGACCCCACATGCAGAAGCCGACGACGCCGATGATCCCGAGCACCAGCGCGGCGACGCCCATACCGTTCGACGGAGCCTGCTGCCAGCCGGGCTGGCCGTAGCCCGGGTAGCCGGCGGCGGGATAGCCGGGATAGCCGTAGGCCGCTCCCGGCGCGGCACCGTACGGCGGCGCGGCACCGTACGGAGCGGTGGGATGCTGGGCTACCGGCGGCGGCTGCTGGACGGGCGGGGCGGCCGGGTAGCCGTACGGCCCCGGGGTGGGCCTGGCCGGTCCCCCGGGAGCGGTGGGCGGCGGCGGTACGGAGCCGGGCCCGGCGCCCGGCATGCCGAGGACCGTCGGCATGTCGTGCACGGACGCGGGCTGCTGCGGCGGCTGGGAATCCTGCGGTGCGGCCGGCTTGTTCAGCGGCACTCCGCCCGCCGGCGGAGCCCAGGGGTCGCTCGGCTCGGAGCGGCCCGGCGGCTGCTCGCTGTTCTCTGACATGGGCCTCCCCCATCGTGATCCCGTCATGCTACGGCCTCCTCCGCGCGCGGAACCGGCCCGGCCTACGATGATCCGTGACCGGAGCGGACCCGGCCGGAGGCGGGCCTCCTGTACCACGTGTCCCGCCCCTCGTCGCGCTCCGCCGACACCGTACGTTCGACAACAGCCCCAGTACCCGGAGGATCTTGATGACCGATCTGCACCCCTTCATCGCGGGGCTGCCCAAGGCCGAACTGCATGTCCACCACGTCGGATCGGCCTCGCCGCGGATCGTCGCCGAGCTGTCAGCGCGGCACCCGGACTCCAAGGTACCCACCGACCCCGAGGCCATCGCCGACTACTTCACCTTCACCGACTTCGCGCACTTCATCGATGTCTATCTCTCGGTCGTCGATCTGGTCCGTACGCCCGAGGACGTGCGGCTGCTGACCTTCGAGATCGCCCGTGACATGGCCCGGCAGAACATCCGCTACGCCGAGTTGACGATCACGCCGTTCAGCTCGACCAGTCGCAACATTCCCGAGCAGGCCTTCATGGAGGCGATAGAGGACGCCAGGAAGGCCGCCGAGACGGAGCTGGGCGTCGTGCTGCGCTGGTGCTTCGACATTCCCGGCGAGGCGGGGCTGAAGGCGGCGGAGGAGACCGCGCGGCTCGCGGTGGACCTGCGGCCCGAGGGTCTGGTCTCCTTCGGGCTCGGCGGCCCCGAAATCGGTGTGCCCCGGCCGCAGTTCAAGCCGTACTTCGACCGCGCGATCGCCGCGGGCCTGCACTCCGTACCGCACGCGGGTGAGACGACGGGGCCCGAGACCATCTGGGACGCGCTGCGCGAGCTGGGCGCGGAGCGCATCGGCCATGGCGTCAGCGCCGTCCAGGACCCGGAGTTGCTGGCATACCTCGCGGAGCACCGCGTCCCGCTGGAGGTGTGCCCCACCTCCAACATCGCCACCCGCGCCGTCGCCGATCTCGACGAGCACCCGATCAAGGCGATGGTCGCGGCCGGAGTGCTGGTGACGATCAACAGTGACGATCCGCCGATGTTCGGCACCGACCTGAACCAGGAGTACGCGGTCGCGGCCCGCCTCCTCGGCCTGGACGAACGAGGCGTGGCCGACCTCGCGAAGAACGCGGTCGGGGCGTCGTTCCTCGACCACGACGGCAAGCGGCGGATCTCCGAGGAGATCGACACGTACACCGCCAAGTGGCTCGCGCGGTAAGGACGATGACAACTCCCGAACGCCCCGGCTCGCCGGCCCCGGCGCGTACCGTCGTCGCCGTGGGCCATCGCGGCGATCCGTACCGCGTCCGGGAGAACACCCTTGCCTCGGTCCGCTCCGCTCTCCAGCGCGGAGCGGACTCGGTCGAGATCGATGTACGGCTGACCCGCGACGGCGTGCCCGTGCTGCTGCACGACTCCTCGCTCAAGCGGCTCTGGGGCCATGACCGACGTCTCGCGCGGGTGACCCATGACGAACTGCGCGAGCTGACCGGCTCCGGGGACGGCGGCGACGGCGGGGACACCGGGAACGGCGCGGCCGACGGTGTGCCGACGCTGCGGGAGGCCCTCCTGGCGACGGACGGCCACCGGCTCATGATCGATCTCCCGGGCGCCTCCGAGGAGTCGGTACGTACGGTCGTCTCCACGGTGCGCGAGTGCGGCGCCGCGGAGCGGGTCTACTACTGCGCGGGCCCGAGCACGATGCTCGCCGTGCGGGCCGCCGACGCCGCCGCCGAGATCGCGATGACCTGGACGACCCTCGCACCGCCGCGGCCCGCCCTGCTCGCGGCGGTGCGGCCGCGCTGGCTCAACTACCGCTTCGGGCTGGTCAGTCAGGAGCTGGCCGACCGCAACCACCGGGACGGGCTGCTGGTCTCCGCGTGGACCGTGGACACCCGGCGCACCATGCGGCGGCTGATCGCGCGGGGCGTCGACTCCGTCACCACCAACCGGATCGATGTCCTGTCCGGCCTGCTGAACGCGGCCGGGCCCGCCCGGGGGTGAGGGAGCGGCAGACCCTACCGGTCGGCGCCGGGGTCCTCTCTGGCCGGGCCCGGCTCCTCGGCCCTGAGCACCTCCACCTCCTCTTCCTTGGCCCGCCCCGTGAGCACCCTTCCGATGAACAGGTCGTACAGAAGGATTCCGACCAGCCCCCCGACCAGGGGCCCGACGATGGGGATCCAGACGTAGTTGCTGAACCATTGGAAATTGCCCGGCAGTGCGATGTCCCCCCAGCCGAGGAAGTACGTCCACAACCGCGGGCCGAAGTCGCGCGCGGGGTTGATCGCGTAACCGGCGTTCGTGCCGATGCTGAGGCCGATCGCGACGACGACGAGACCGATCAGGAACGGGGCGAGATTGGACAGGGGACCGCTGTTGCGCGTGTCGATGAGCGCGCAGACGAGCACGAGGAGAATCGCGGTGCCGATGATCTGATCCAGCAATGGACCCCACCACGAACTACCGAAGTACTCCGCCGGGAACGTCGCGAAAATCGAGAAGGTGGAAAGCGATTTGTCCCGCGCGAGTCCGGCCTTGTCGTTGAACGAGTTGATGGCCCAGCTGTAGGAGTAGAAGACAACAGCGGCCGCGAGAAAGGCTCCCAGGAGCTGTGCGCCCCAGTACGGGAGAACCTTTCTCCAGGGAAAACCCCGGCGGACGGCGAAGGCCAGAGTCACCGCGGGGTTGATGTGCCCTCCGCTGACGCCCCCGGACACGTACACGCCGAAGACGACGGCGAGACCCCAGCCCCACGCGATGATCAGCCAGTTCGACGGACCGAAGGCGACAGCCTGCCGTCCCGATCCGGGAAGTCCGGCGACGGCTACCGCGACCGACCCGCACCCGAGCAGAATCAGGACGAACGTTCCCAGGAATTCGGCGAGCATTTCGCCACCGAGTCCCTGCGGATGGCCGCGACGCTTCGCAGTCGTAGTCGCCATTGTTCCTCCTGCCTCAGACGGATCGGACGGGTCTGGATCGGACGGGTCTGGATCGGACGGCCCGTACGGGCAGGCGAGCCGGACGGATTCGGCCGGCGGCGCGCAGGCCCCGAACTCCGGGCCGCAATCCCACGGAGACAGCCCCGGGCGGGCTTTGATAAAGCGACTGTAGAACCGCCCGATGGAATGCGCCTGGCGAGTTCGAGGCGCCCGGGAGCCGGTTCCGGGAAATCCCTCAGGACAGCGAAGGCGCCGTGGGAGGGGAAAGCACCTGTTCGGCCCAGATGGTCTTGCCGGTGGCCGTCTGGCGGGTTCCCCAGCTCTCGGTGAGCTGGGCGACCAGGAGCAGACCCCGGCCGCCCTCGTCGAAGGCGTGGGCGCGGCGCAGGTGCGGGGCGGTGCTGCTGCCGTCGGAGACCTCGCAGATGAGCGTGCGGTCACGGATCAGCCTGAGCCGGATGGGTTCGGCTCCGTAGCGGATGGCGTTGGTGACCAGTTCGCTCACCACGAGTTCGGTCACGAACGCGGCGTCCTCCAGCCCCCACGCGGCAAGCCGCGCCGAGACCTTCAGCCGGGCGTCGGCCACCTGCGCCGGGTCGCCGGTCAGTTCCCAGGAAGCCACCTGGTCGGAGTGCAGCGCACGGGTACGGGTGACGAGGAGGGCGGCGTCGTCGGTGGGAAGGTCGGGGAGCAGCGCCTTGATCAGGCTGTCGCAGACGGCCTCCGGCGAGGAGGGCGCCCGCACAGCGGCCAGCGTCGCGCACAACCGGTCCAGGCCCAGGTCGATGTCCCGCTCCCGGCCCTCGATCAGTCCGTCGGTGTAGAGCACCAGCGTGCTGCCCTCGGGCAGTTCCCGTTCGGTGACCTCGAAGGGCACTCCCCCGATGCCCAGTGGTGGGCCGGTGGCGATGTCGATGAGTTCGACCGTGCCGTCGGGGAAGCGGACCGCGGGCGGTGGGTGTCCCGCGGCGGCGATGGCGCAGCGGCGGGAGACGGGGTCGTAGACGGCGTACAGGCAGGTGGCACCGAACTCGCCCGTGGCCTCGGCGGCCGAGACCGCCGCGTCGTTGCCCTCGGCGATGAGGTGGCTGACCAGGTCGTCGAGGTGGGTGAGGAGTTCGTCGGGGGGCAGGTCCACGTCGGCGAGGGTGCGTACGGCGGTGCGCAGCCGTCCCATGGCGGCGGAGGCGTGGATGCCGTGGCCGACGACGTCGCCGACGACCAGCGCGACGCGGGTCCCGGACAGCGGGATGACGTCGAACCAGTCGCCGCCGACCCCGGCGCGGGAACCCGCGGGCTGATAGCGCGAAGCGATCTCCACCGCGGCCTGACCGGGCATCCGCTGGGTGAGCAGGCTGCGTTGCAGAGCGAGCGCCGTGGTGTGTTCGCGGGTGTAGCGGCGGGCGTTGTCGATACAGACGGCGGCCCGGCCGGCTAGTTCCTCGGCGAGGACCGCGTCGTCGTCCTCGAAGGGGTCGGGGCGGGTTCCCCGGGTGAAGACGGCCACTCCGAGTGTGATTCCGCGGGCCCGCAGGGGCACGGCCAGCAGAGAGTGCACCCCGAGGTCGTCGACCATCACCTGCCGGATGTCGTTGGCCGCGGCCCATACGGTGAACTCGGGATCGCCTCTCCTGCTGAGCGCGGGCCGGCCGGTGGTCAGGCAGCGGGCGGGCGGCGAGGAGTCCGGATAGGTTTCGAGGCCGCCGAGTTCGACGGCCCCGGAGGTCACGAGCGGGTTCGCGGCCAGGTGCGCCACCCGCCGCAGCGTCACGGCCGTGTCCACCGGTCCCTCGACCGGCTCCTCACCTCGCAGGACGGAGTCCAGCAGATCCACGGTGCTGAAGTCGGCGAGTATCGGTACGACCAGTCCGGCGAGCTCTTCGGCGGTGCGTACGACGTCGAGCGTGGTCCCGATGGCGGTGCCGGCCTCGTTGAGCAGGATCAGGCGCTGCCGGGCCCAGTACTGCTCGCTGCTGTCGAACGCGAGCATGGCGACGCCGCGCGACCGCCGGTCCCTGTCCCGCACCGGCCACATATGGATGTTCCACGCGTGTTCGCGGGGCGAGGCCAGCGCCCGGGTGTGGCTCTCGTAGTGCAGCGGTTTCCCGGTCCGGGTCACCTCGCGCAGATGCTCCAGGAAGTCCTGGCTCTCGTAGTCGTCGAGCGTGATGGTGTCGGAGAAGAACCGTCCGCGCAGTTCCGTTTCCGGGGTGCCCAGGATCTCGCAGGCGGCCTCGTTCAGCCGGATGTAGCGGAACTGGTTGTCGAAGGCCGACATGGCGACCGGTGCCTGGGCCACCGATGCCTCCACCGTCAGCGGGGCACCGTCCGGCGGTTCGGGTTCCGCCAGGGCGGTCGCCACGGATCCGAGGGAGCGGCCCTCGTCGTCCAGCACCGGGCAGATCAGTACCGCGACATCCAGCCGGTGGCCGTCGCGGTGCCGCAGGGCGCCGGTCCCGTACCAGTCGTCCCCGCGTCCGAGCGTCTCCACGGCCGCCCGAGCGGCGTCCGACGCGAGCAGGCCGGCCGCCGGATGTCCGACGATCTGCTCCGGCGAGTAACCGAGGAGACGTTCGGCCCCCTTGCTCCATCCGGTGACCAGTCCGTGCGCGTCCACGACGACGACGGCCGCGGAATCCGGCTCCCGGCCGCCCTGCCCGTCGCGAGAGGTGTTGCCACCGGTGCTCATCGCTCTCGATTCGCGTCTGCGGTCCCCGCTCATCCTCAGGATGCCCGCTTCGCGTATCGCCAACAAACGCACGGATCCGGGCCGCCGGACGGGCGCTGGACGTAGGGATCCGAAGTCCCGTCCACCGCCCGCCACCGCGAGCCGGTCGTACGGTCACCGCATCGGCTCCGTCAGCCGTCGAGCGAGGTCATGACGTGCTTGATGCGCGTGTAGTCGTCGAAGCCGTACGACGACAGGTCCTTGCCGTAGCCGGACTTCTTGAAGCCGCCGTGCGGCATCTCCGCGACCAGCGGGATGTGCGTGTTGATCCACACACATCCGAAGTCCAGCGCCTTCGACATCCGCATGGCCCGGCCGTGGTCCTTCGTCCACACCGAGGAGGCAAGCGCGTACTCGACGTCGTTCGCGAACGCCAGCGCCTGCGCCTCGTCCGTGAAGGACTGGACGCTGATGACCGGACCGAACACCTCGTTCTGGATGATCTCGTCGTCCTGCTTGAGCCCGGAGACGACGGTCGGGGCGTAGAAGTACCCGGCGTCACCGACCCGGTGGCCACCCGCCTCGACCTTCGCGTGCGCGGGCAGCCGCTCGATGAATCCGGAGACGTGCTCCAACTGGCGGGCGTTGTTGAGCGGCCCGTACAGCACGTCCTCGTCGTCCGGCGCGCCGGTCTTCGTGTCCGCGGCGGCCTTCGCCAGTGCCGTCACGAACTCGTCGTGGATCGATTCGTGTACGAGGACCCGTGTGGCGGCCGTACAGTCCTGGCCCGCGTTGAAGAAGCCCGCCACGGCGATGTCCTCGACCGCCTTCGCGATGTCGACGTCCTCGAAGACCACGACCGGGGCCTTGCCGCCCAGTTCCAGGTGGACCCGCTTGACGTCCTTGGCCGCCGTCTCCGCGACCTGCATGCCCGCCCGTACGGAACCGGTGATGGAGGCCATCGCGGGGGTCGGGTGCTCGATCATCGCCCGGCCGCTGTCCCGGTCGCCGCAGATGACGTTGAAGACGCCCTTGGGCACGATCGCACCGATGATCTCGGCCATCAGCAGTGTCGAGGCCGGGGTCGTGTCGGACGGCTTCAGCACCACGGTGTTGCCCGCGGCGAGCGCCGGAGCGAACTTCCATACGGCCATCATCATCGGGTAGTTCCACGGCGCGACCTGCGCGCAGACACCCACCGGCTCGCGACGGACGATGGAGGTGAGGCCCTCCATGTACTCCCCGGCCGAACGGCCTTCGAGCATCCGGGCGGCGCCCGCGAAGAAACGGATCTGGTCCACCATCGGCGGGATCTCTTCGCTGCGCGTGAGGCCGGTCGGCTTGCCGGTGTTCTCGACCTCGGCCGCGATCAGCTCCTCGGCACGCTCCTCGAAGGCGTCCGCGATCTTCAGCAGCACCTTCTGGCGCTCGGCCGGAATCGCGTCGCGCCAGGCCGGGAACGCCGCGGCGGCGGCCTCCATGGCGGCGTCGACATCCGCCTGTCCCGAGAGCGGGGACGTGGCGTAGGCCTCGCCGGTGGCCGGGTTGACCACCTCGATGGTCCGCCCGTCGGCGGCGTCCCGGAACTCTCCGTTGATGTAGTTACGCAGACGGCGCAGCTCGGTGGTCACTGCCACCCCTCCTGTCAGAAGTCACGTACAGATGCCACGTACAACCAGATGCCACGTACGGCACTCACCCGCAACACCCGCTTACCACAGATGTCACTGATCAGCCGGCCGCATGGTCAGGACGCTCCACCCTAGTCGTTCGGCCTGCGCTTTCGACAGCCCCGACGCTCTGCAACTTCGGATTCAGTGAGATTGGCACCCGACAACAACGGATTTCATCGATAGAGGGTTGCGGGACGGACGAGCCGCAGTGCACAGTGAAGTGCGTGGCCAGTCGCAACACAGACCCCAGAACCGGGAACGGATCGGCGCCGTCGCCCGATGCCGTGTCCCTCGCCATCATCGAACAGCTCCAGGAGGACGGCCGGCGCCCGTACGCGGCGATCGGCAAGGCGGTCGGCCTCTCGGAAGCTGCCGTGCGCCAGCGCGTGCAGAAGCTGCTCGACCAGGGCGTGATGCAGATCGTCGCCGTCACCGACCCGCTGACCGTCGGATTCCGGCGGCAGGCGATGGTCGGTATCCATGTCGAGGGCGACGTGGACACGGTCGCGGACGCGGTCTCGGCCATGGCCGAGTGCGAGTACGTGGTGATGACCGCGGGCTCGTTCGACCTGATGGTGGAGATCGTCTGCGAGGACGACGACCACCTGCTGGAAGTGATCAACAAACGGATCCGCGCGCTCCCCGGCGTGCGTTCCACCGAGAGCTTCGTCTATCTGAAGCTGAAGAAACAGACCTATATGTGGGGAACCCGATAGCCGTGAGCGCCGTGAGCAAGGACCAGTCCCAGAAGGACCTCTCCAGGACCGCGTACGACCACCTGTGGATGCACTTCACCCGCATGTCGTCGTACGAGAACGCGCCCGTGCCCACCATCGTGCGTGGCGAGGGCACCTACATCTACGACGACCGGGGCAAGCGCTACCTGGACGGCCTGTCCGGTCTGTTCGTGGTCAACGCCGGCCACGGCCGCCGCGAACTGGCCGAGACCGCCTACCGGCAGGGCCAGGAGCTGGCCTTCTTCCCGGTGTGGTCCTACGCGCACCCGAAGGCCGTCGAGCTGGCCGAGCGGCTCGCGCACTACGCGCCCGGCGACCTCAACAAGGTCTTCTTCACCACCGGCGGCGGCGAGGCGGTCGAGACCGCCTGGAAGCTCGCCAAGCAGTACTTCAAGCTGACCGGCAAGCCGACCAAGTACAAGGTCATCTCACGCGCCGTCGCCTACCACGGCACCCCGCAGGGAGCCCTGTCCATCACCGGCCTGCCGGCCCTCAAGGCGCCGTTCGAGCCGCTGGTCCCGGGCGCGCACAAGGTCCCGAACACGAATATCTACCGCGCGCCGGTCCACGGCGACGACCCGGAGGCCTTCGGCCGCTGGGCCGCCGACCAGATCGAGCAGCAGATCCTCTTCGAGGGCCCGGAGACGGTCGCGGCGGTCTTCCTCGAACCGGTGCAGAACGCGGGCGGCTGCTTCCCGCCGCCGCCCGGGTACTTCCGCCGGGTGCGCGAGATCTGCGACCAGTACGACGTCCTGCTCGTCTCCGACGAGGTCATCTGCGCCTTCGGCCGGCTCGGCACGATGTTCGCCTGCGACAAGTTCGGCTACGTACCGGACATGATCACGTGCGCCAAGGGCATGACATCGGGCTACTCCCCGATCGGCGCCTGTGTCATCTCCGACCGGCTCGCCGAGCCGTTCTACCAGGGCGACAACACCTTCCTGCACGGCTACACCTTCGGCGGCCACCCGGTCTCGGCGGCGGTCGGCCTCGCCAACCTCGACATCTTCGAGCGCGAGGGCCTCAACCAGCATGTGCTCGACCACGAGGGCGCGTTCTTCGACACGTTGAAGAAGCTGCGCGACCTGCCGATCGTCGGTGACGTCCGCGGCAACGGCTTCTTCTACGGCATCGAACTGGTGAAGGACAAGGTCACCAAGGAGACGTTCACGGATGAGGAGACCGAGCGCGTCCTGTACGGCTTCCTCTCCAAGAGGCTGTACGAGAGCGGGCTGTACTGCCGGGCCGACGACCGGGGCGATCCGGTCGTACAGCTGGCGCCGCCGCTGATCTCCGACCAGTCGACGTTCAACGAGATCGAGACGATCCTGCGGGCAGTGCTCACGGAGGCGTGGACAAAGCTCTGATCCGCCGAACCACCCGGGGCGACCGAGCCCCGGGTACCGCCGAGCGCGCGACGGCCCGGGTGCCGCCTTTCGAGTGAGAAGGGCCGTACCCGGGCCGTGTGCTGTCCGTACTCCCGGTTCCGCGTACCTACCGTGCCCAGTGACCTGTGAGCGATCGTCGCCGCCGTCGTACCCCCGGACGGTGACGGAAAAAGACGGTAAGTCTGATCAGAACCGAGGTGTACGCCATGGTGGCTCCGCCGGACAACGACGTGCTCTGGGCGCGTTCCCTGCACTATTTCCACAACGGCTCGCCCGCCCTCGACGGGGTCTCGCTCGGCGTGCGCGAGGGCGAGATCCTGGCCGTGACCGGCCCGCGCGGCAGTGGCAAGACAACCCTGCTGCGGTGCCTGTCCGGCCAGTTGGTCCCACGGCGGGGCGAGGTCTGGTTCAACAGCTCCCCGGTCCACTCCATGAACCGGCTGATGCGCGAACGGCTCCGCCGCGACCGCTTCGGCTGGATCGGCCCCGAGCCCTCGCTGGTCCCCGAGCTGAACGCCTGGGAGAACGCGGCGCTGCCGCTGCTGATGCGCGGCTCGTCCCATCGCGCGGCCAAGACCACCGCGATGGAGTGGCTGGAGCGCCTCGACGTCGGCACGTGCGCCCGTAAACGCCCCTACGCCCTGCTCCAGGCCCAGCGCCAGCGGGTCGCCGTCGCGCGGGCCCTGGTCACCACCCCCTCGGTGCTCTTCGCCGACGAACCGACGGCGCCGCTGCACCGCACCGACCGGGCGCAGGTGCTCCGTACGCTGACCACCGCGGCGCGTTCGCACGACATCACCGTCGTCCTCGCCACACTGGACGCGGAGGTCGCGACGCTCGCCGACCGTACGGTCTCACTGGTCGACGGACGCCGCGTCAACTCGCTCCAGCCGTCCGAGGCGGAAGGCCGGGACGCGTGCTCGCTCTCCGTCTAAGCCGCGGCACCCACCTCCTGGTCGTGCTGCGCCGACTTCTGGTCGCGACGGCCTCCGCGGGGGTCGGTTTCCTCATGCTGTGCACGCTCGGCTGGGCGATGGGCCATCCGGCCGGGTCCGTGTCGCGCCTGCTCTGGTGTCTCGTACCGGTCGCGGCCGCGGTGCAGTTCGCGGTGGCGGTGGCCCGTACGGACGCGGGCACCCGGCCACGCTCCGGACTGTCGGCGGTGGGCCTCGGCCCGGCCCGGCTCACGGTGCTGGCCGCCGTGTCGACCGCCGTGGCCTGCACGCTGGGCAGCGCGGTGGCGCTGCTCTTCTTCCTGCATCTGCGGGGCGACCTGACGGGCATGCCCTTCGACGGAGAGGCGGCGGATCTGCTCGCCGCGAAGCAGGCGCTGCCCCTGGGGGCGGTGCTCACGCTGCTGGCGGTGGTACCGGTCCTGGCGACGGCGGCGACGGGGTTGTCGCTGCGCAGACGTGGCCGTGGCGACGAGAGTGCCGCCGAGGGGCCCGCTCCGGCGCCCTCTCCCGCGCCCTCCCCCGTTTCCGTGTCCGGTCCGTCTTCCTCCGGCGGTTCCGGGTCCGGGTCCGGTGTCGCCGTCGCGGTCGAGGACGAGACGGAACAGGCCATCGAGCCGATCTCCGTCCCCGCTTCGCTGCCCACCGCCCCGCCCGCTCCGGCCGGACTGCCGTGGGGCGTCGCCGTCACGGCGGCGGGCCTCGCGATCGAGACGTACGCGAGCCGGGGCGGAGGCGGCTCCGCGCTGCCGCTGCCCGGTCAGTTCGACGGCAGCCCCGCCGGTGTCCTGGCCGGCTGGTCGCTGACCGCCGTCGGCCTCGCCCTGGCCGGTCCCGGCATCACCCATCTCTGCGGCCTCCTGCTCCAGGCCCTGCGCCCCGGCGCGATCCGCCTGCTGGCGGGCCGCACGCTGATGGCCGAGGCCCGCCGCATCGGCCGCCCGCTGGGTGTGCTGTGCGCGGTGCTCTCCGGCACGTTCGCCGCGTCGTCCCTGTACGGCCCCGGCGACGAACGCCCCTTCGGCCCGCTCACGGGCCTCGGCGCGGTCCTGGTCATCGGCTGCACGGTGGCGACGGTCCTGACGGCGACTCTGGAAGCCCGGCAGGTCCGCGCCTCCACGACCCGTTCGCTCCACCGCCTGGGCGCCCCCGCCGCTCTCCTCCGCACGGCGGCGGCGCTGCGAGCGGCGGTGATCGTGGCCGTGTTCACCCCGCTGACCTGGTCCGTCGCGGCTTTGGCGGCCGTACCCCTGACCAGGTGACGGGACCGGACGGGCCGCATGCCGGCCCGTCCGGCCGTACGGCCGGGGCGGGGCCAGCGCCTCGCATCCGGTGAGGGGCGGGAACCATGGGCCTCCCCGCGGCACCCGCCGGACCACGTCCTATCGTGAGCCCATGGTGAATGGCGAGCAGCCCCAGGCGCAGGCACAGGACCTCGAGATCGAGTCCCTCGACGAGTTCGACCGGACCGTCCACGGCGGGACCCTCGACGGGTACCGGTTGCAGTCCGTCGATCTGACGGACCGTACGGACGACCTCCTGCGTACCGACACCTCCGGCGCCATCTTCCTCGGCTGCCCCATGGAATCCGCCGCCGCGGACAAGGTGCGGGCCGACGGTGCCATGGTCTTCCCGCCGGTGCCGAACCTCCCCTTCGACCCCTACCGGGGACTCCTCTACTCGCCCGACCAGCTCTTCGAGGGCCTCACGGAGGGCGGTTACGAGACCACGCCCGACGCCCGCGCCTACGAATGGTTCCAGCGGACCAAGGCCGACGGCGACATATTCGCCTCCATGCTGCGCTCGGTGCACGACGACGCGATCTCCGACGCCCTGGACGAACTGCTCGTCGGCACCCGGGTCGTGGGCGTCATGGGCGGGCACGCGATGGCCCGTGGCACCGACGCGTACGCGGGCGCCGCCCGGCTCGGGCGCTCCCTCACCCGTACCGGACTGACCGTCGCCACCGGTGGCGGGCCGGGCGCCATGGAGGCCGCGAACCTCGGCGCGTACGCCGCCTGCCACCCCGACGGCATGCTGGACGAAGCGCTCGAACTCCTCGCCGCGGCGCCGTCGTTCGACCCCTCCATCTCCCACTGGGCGCGGGCCGCCTTCGACGTACGGGCCCGCTGGCCGAAGGGCGACGCGTCCGTGGGCGTCCCCACCTGGTTCTACGGCCATGAACCGCCCAACGCCTTCGCCTCCCACATCGCCAAGTACTTCGCCAACGCCACCCGCGAGGACGGCCTGCTGGCCCGCTCCAACGCGGGGGTGATCTTCCTGCCCGGCGCGGCCGGCACGGTCCAGGAGATCTTTGACAACGCGACACCGAACTACTACGAGTCGCGGGGCGAGCCGACCCCGATGGTCCTGGTCGACCGTGCCCACTGGACAGAGCGTCTCCCCACCTGGCCACTGCTCCAGGCGCTGGCGAGGGAACGGTCCATGGAGTCCCGTATCGCGCTCGTCGACTCCGTGGACGAGGCACCGGAGGCGCTCGCCCGGCTCACGGCGGCCTGACCGGACCACGTGGCGGGGCCCGTCACACCGTCGGCAGTACGGTCGGCGCCGGGCCCCGGATCAACCCGTGGTCTGACGCGGCTCCCTGGCGCGATGTCCAAGAATCGGACCATGAGCCGCCTCCTCAGGACGTCACGCACCGTGCGGGAACACCTGCGCCGTACGGTCGCCTCCCCGGCCTATCCCTGGGTCACCGGGGCCGTGCTGGCCGGCTGCGCGGCGTCGGAGCTACTGCTGGTTCCGGACAGTCCCACGGTCTCGACGGGCGTGTTCTTCTCGGCCATGGAGCTGGTCTCGGCGGCGTCCCTGATGTGGCGCCGGGCTCTGCCCGCCGTGGCGATCCTGACAGTGGCGTCGGTACTGATCAGCTTCGCCGCCAGTCCTCACTCCAACGTCTCCTGCACAGCTTTGGTGAGCGGGCTGACCGGCTTCTACACACTCGGCAGACACCGGGTCCAGCATCCCGCGCTGATCGTAGGCGGTGGCTTCCTGGCGTCCCTGGCCGCGAATCTGTTCCATATCCGTACCTGGGCGACCATCGCCCCGGAGCTCGTCCCGCCGGTGAGGCTGGGCAACTCGCTCTCCCTGGGGCTGTTCGCCGAGACCTTCGTACTGACCGCGGTGATCCTGGGAGCGGTCAGTGCCGGGGACGCCGTACGGGCGCGCGCGGAGACCCGGCGAGAACGGAGCGCCGCGCAGGAGCAGTTGATCGCGATGGAGCGCCGTCAGGCGGCGGAGGCGGAGCGCGCGGCGATCGCGCGCGAACTGCACGACGTGGTCTCGCACTCGGTCTCGATGATCGCGGTCCAGGCGGAAAGCGCCGCGTACACCACGCCCGGTCTCTCCCCGCAGGCCCAGGCCGCCTTCCAGGACATCGCGGGGACGGCGCGCACCTCGATGGCCGAACTGCGGCGTCTGCTCGGTGTCCTGCGCACCCGGTTCGACGGGAGGGCGGCGACCGCGCCCCAGCCGACGCTCGACCGGCTGGACGAACTGCTGGAACAGCACCGCGCGGTGGGCGGCGACGCGGAGCTGCGCGTCACCGGGGAGCGGGCCGGCACCGCCGAGCGGACCGGACCGGCCGCCTCCTGGGAGCTGTCGGCGTACCGCATCGTGCAGGAGGCGTTGACCAACGCCCGTCGGCATGCCCCCGGCGCCCGTACGCTGGTGGAGATCGGCTACCGCGCCGACCTGCTGACGATCCGGATCGGCGACGACGGCCCCGGCCCCGCCGCCGACCGCCCCTGGGGGCACGGTCTGGCGGGGATGCGCGAACGGGCCGCCCTGCTCGGCGGGCGGCTCACGGCCGGTCCTGGCCCTGACGGCGGTTTTCTCGTGGAGGCTGAACTCCCTTGGTGATCAAGGCGATCGTCGCCGACGACCAGTCGGTGGTGCGGACCGGCTTCGTCAATCTGCTGTCCACCCAGCACGACATCAGGGTCGTGGGCGAGGCGGAGGACGGCGTCCAGGCCGTGCGTGTCGCCGCCGAGCAACGGCCCGACCTGGCCCTTCTCGATATCCGGATGCCGCACAAGAACGGCATAGAGGCGGCCCGCGAGATCCTCGCCGCCTCCGAGGGAGCGACGAAGGTGCTGATCCTGACCACCTTCGACCTGGACGAGTACGTGTACGACGCGCTGGCCGCCGGGGCCGGAGGCTTCCTCCTCAAGGACGCGACCTTTCCCGAACTGCTCCATGCCGTACGGGTCGTGGCCCGCGGCGACGCGCTGCTGGCGCCGGAGATCACCAAGCGGCTGATCGCGGAATTCGCGCGCCAGCGTGCGTCGGCGGCGCCGGCGCGCACGCTGGAGGGGCTCACCGCCCGCGAGGCGGAAGTGCTCGTCCTGATCGCGCGGGGCCTGTCCAACGCCGAGATCGCCGGGCGCCTCACCATCTCGGACCACACCGTCAAGACCCATATCAACCGGCTGTTCGCGAAGATGCGGCTCAGGGACCGGGCGCAGGCGGTGATCCTGGCGTACGAACTGGGGCTGGTCCGGGCGGGGTCCTCCGCCACGACGGCAGTTCCACAGCAGGTCGACCGGTTCGACGACAGGGCCTAGGCCCTGTCCGGCAGCACCACCACATCCTCGGCGGCGAAGGTGACCCCCACCGTCGCCCCCTCGCCCGGCGCGTCCCCCAGCCCGCACTCGGCCTCCAGGAGCGGCCCGCTGCCGCGTTCGTCGGGCCGCAGCAGTACGGCGACCTTGCCACCCCGGAACGTACGGGCCTCGACCGTGCGGCGCAGTCCCTCGGCGGGGTCGACCAGGCGCACCCCGGCGGGCCGGACCAGTACCGTCCGCTCGCCCTGCGCGGAGCCTTCGGGCACCGGGATCTTGCCCCAGACGGTGTCGGCGGCCTCGCCGCTCACCGTCGCGGCCACGACGTTCTCGAAGCCGAGGAACCGCGCCACGAACGCGGAGGCCGGCCGCTGCCAGACCTCCAGCGGGGTGCCGGTCTGTGCGATGTGCCCGTCCCGCATCACCACGACACGGTCGGCGAGCGCGAAGGCCTCGCCCTGATCATGGGTGACGGCGAGCACGGTCGTACCCAACCGCCCGAAGAGACCGCGCAGTTCGACCACGAGCCGCTCCCGCAGACTGCGGTCCAGCTGGCCGAGCGGCTCGTCCAGCATCAGCAGCCGGGGCCGCGGGGCCAGAGCCCGTGCCAGGGCGACGCGCTGCTGCTCGCCGCCGGACAGCTCGGCGACGGCCCGTCGGCCGGAGCCCGGCAGCCCGACGAGATCGAGCAACTCCGAGACACGGACCGCCCGTTCCTCCCGGGACACGCCGCGCATCCGCAGCCCGAAGGCGACATTGCCGCCCACGTCGCGCTGCGGGAAGAGCTGATGATCCTGGAACATCAGCCCGACCCCGCGCCGGTGCGCCGGCACACCCGCCTGGTCGACGCCGTCCAGCGACACCCGCCCGCCGTCCAGGTCCTGGAGTCCGGCGACCACCCGCAGCAGTGTCGACTTGCCGCTGCCGCTCGGCCCCAGCACACAGACGATCTCGTGCTCGGCCACCTCCAGATCGACCGCGTCGAGCGCCGTGCGCGGCGCCGGTGCCGTGCGCGAAACCGTACGCGGACCCTTACGGCTGCCGAACCGTACGGTCACGTCAGACAGGGTCAGCAAGGCCATCAGAACTCTCCGGAGCGGTCGGTACGGATACGTTCGAGCACCAGCAGGGACACGGCGCACACCACCATCAGGACCGTGGACAGAGCCATCGCCTGCCCGTAGTTGAGCTCGCCGGGCCGCCCCAGCAGGCGGGCGACGGCGACCGGCAGCGTGGGCCGGTCGGGTCGCGCGATGAACACCGTCGCGCCGAACTCACCGAGCGAGACGGCGAACGCGAAACCGGCCGCGATCAGCAACGCCCGCCGCACCAGCGGCAGATCGACCTCCCGCCAGGCGCGCAGCGGGGACGCGCCGAGAACCGCCGCCGCCTCGCGCAGCCGCCCGTCCACCGCCCGCAGCACCGGCAGCATGGTCCGTACGACGAAGGGGACGCCGACCAGCGCCTGGGCGAGCGGTACGAGGATCCAGGAGGCCCGCAGATCCAGCGGCGGCTTGTCGAGTGTGATCAGGAAGCCGAAGCCGACGGTCACGGCCGAGACGCCGAGCGGCAGCATCAGCAGCGCGTCGAAACCCCGGACGAACCGGCCCGCGCGCCGGGTCAGCGCGGCCGCCGCCAGCCCGCCCACGACGAGCGCGACGGCCGTGGCGACCAGGGCGTACAGCAGCGAGTTCCCGACCGCCTCCAACGGCGGCACGAGGAACGTACCGCCGGTCGCGTCCACCGACGCGAGCGCCCGGTAGAAGGCGAAACCGTAGCCTCCGGGGCCGTCGAGGGAGCGCTCGATCAGCACCCCGATCGGCAGCAGGATCAGCGGCAGTACGGTGCCGATGACCCCGCCGAGCAGTGCCCACTGGCCGGTGCCCCGCGGCCTGCGCGAGGTCTGCGCGGCGTCGACGAGCTTCAGCGCCGTCTCCCGCCTCCGTACGGTCCACGCGTGCACCGCCAGGATCGCGCCGACCGCCGCGAACTGCACCAGGGTCAGCACGGCGGCGGTGGGCAGGTCGAGCAGCTCCGCGGTCTGCCGGTAGATCTCCACCTCCAGGGTGGAGAAGGCGGGTCCGCCCAGGATCTGCACGACCCCGAAGGAGGTGAAGGTGAAGAGGAAGACCATCAGGGCGGCGGCCGCGACGGCGGGCGCGAGAGCCGGCAGCGTCACCCGCCACCAGGCCGCGAGCCGGCCCGCGCCCAGCACGCGCGCGGCCTCTTCCTGGCGGGGGTCGAGCTGCGACCACAGACCGCCCACGGTCCGTACGACCACGGCGTAGTTGAAGAAGACATGCGCGAGGAGGATCGCCCACACGGTGGTGTCGAGCCGTACGCCCCACAGGTCGTCGAGCAGCCCGCCGCGCCCGAGCAGCGCCAGGAAGGCCGTACCGACGACGACGGTCGGCAGCACGAACGGCACGGTGACCACCGCGCGCAGCACCTGCTTGCCGGGGAAGTCGAAACGTGCGAAGACGTAGGCGGCGGGCAGCGCGATCAGCAGGGTGAGCGCGGTGGAGGCGAGGGCCTGCCAGGTGGTGAACCACAGGACGTCAAGGATGCCGGGACGGCTCAGTACGTCCCCGACCCGGCCGAACCGCCAGCCGCCGCCCGCCTTGAGCCCGCGTCCGACGATCGCGGTCACGGGGTAGGCGAAGAAGACCGCGAAGAACGCGACGGGCACGGCCATGAGGGCGAGCCGCGTCACGTTCCCACGCCCGGCCCGCCCCGCTCGCCTCGACAGCCCCGGCTGCCGCCCGACCGGCGCCTTGGCGTCGGCTACTTCACGACGAGTGAGGACCACGACTGGATCCACCGCTCACGGTTGGCGGCGATCCTGTCGGGCGCCACGGTCTTCGGCTTGTCGACGGTCGCGCCGAACCTGGTGAACAGCTCGGGCAGCGGAACGTCCTCGACCACCGGGTTCACGAACATGTTCAGCGGCATGTCCGCCTGGAACCTCTTACTGATCAGGAAGTCCAGCAGGGCCTTGCCACCGGCCTCGTTCTTCGCGCCGTCCAGCAGCCCGGCGAACTCGGTCTGCCGGAAGCACGTTCCGGTCGACACTCCGGTCGGGGCCTCCTTCGGACGTGGCTTCGCGTAGAGCACCTCGACCGGGGGGCTGGAGGCGTACGAGACGACGAGCGGCCGGTCCGCCTTGGCCTTCCTGCCGCCCGCGGAGCCGGAGAAGCTCTCGTTGTAGGCCTGCTCCCAGCTGTCGACGACCTGGACGCCGTTGGCCTTCAGCTTCTTCCAGTACGCCTGCCAGCCGTCGTCGCCGTACCGCGCGACCGTACCGAGGAGGAAACCGAGGCCCGGTGAGGACGTGGCGGCGTTCTCGGTGACGAGCAGGTTCTTGTACTGGGGCTTGACCAGGTCGTCGAAGGACCGCGGCGGCGCGAGCTTCTTGTCCGCGAAATATTTCTTGTCGTAGTTGACGCAGAGGTCGCCGGTGTCGATCGGGGTGACCCGGTGCTTGTCCTTGTCGAGTTGCGCACCGGCGTCGACCTGGTCGAGGCCCTTCGCCCGGTACGGAGTGAAGAGACCGTTGTCGAGGGCGCGCGAGAGCAGGGTGTTGTCGACGCCGAACAAGACGTCGCCCTGCGGCGAACCCTTGGTCAGGATCTCCTTGTTGAGCGCCGCCCCGGCGTCGCCGCTCTTGAGCACCTTGACCTTGTAGCCGGTCTGCTGGGTGAACGCCTTCAGTACGGAGGGGGAGGCCGCGAACGAGTCATGGCTGACGAGGGTGACGGTCCTGGACCCGGAACCGCTGTCGTCGGACGCCCCAAAACCGCCGGAGCCGCCGCAGGCGGCGAGCGTCGAGACACCGAGCGCGGCGGCCACCGCGCCGACCGCCATCCGTCTGATGCTGGTGGTGCTCACTGATTTCCTCCTGGGATGTCCAGGAGAAGACGCGGCCCTGCCCGGGGTCCGTACGGAACGGGCCGCGGGCAGGGCGCAACAGCTTGAGTGATGACCGAACTTCCTACCCAGAATGACCTGGGCAAGGTTCAGAGGGTCTGCGGCCGCTGCCCGCTCTCACGGACATGTGCCGCACTCTCAGCGCTGTGGCGCTCCCCTGTCGGAAATATGTAATGCGTTCGAACCCAGGGTACATGGAGGGCTTTTTTCGGCCTCTCCCCGTCAGCGTCCCGGCCTTCGGCCCGCCCTCAGCGCTCGGACGCCGCCAGCTGTCCGCACGCTCCGTCGATCTCCTGGCCCCGGGTGTCCCGTACGGTCACCGGCACGCCGTGCGCCGCGATCGCGTCCACGAACGCCTTCTCGTCCTCAGGACGCGAGGCGGTCCACTTCGAGCCGGGCGTCGGGTTGAGCGGGATCAGATTGACGTGCACCCGCTTGCCCTTGAGCAGCCGGCCCAGCCGGTCGCCGCGCCAGGCCTGGTCGTTGATGTCCCGGATCAGGGCGTACTCGATGGAGACCCGGCGGCCGGACTTCTCCGCGTACTCCCAGGCGGCGTCCAGCACTTCCCGGACCTTCCAGCGCGTGTTGACCGGGACCAGCGTGTCGCGCAGCTCGTCGTCGGGCGCGTGCAGGGAGACCGCGAGCCGGCACTTGAACCCCTCGTCCGCGAAGCGCAGCATCGCCGGCACCAGACCGACCGTCGAGACGGTGATCCCTCGCTGCGAGAGGCCCAGGCCGTCGGGCTCGGGGTCGGTGAGCCGGCGGATCGCCCCGACCACCCGGTTGTAGTTGGCGAGCGGCTCGCCCATGCCCATGAAGACGATGTTGGACAGCCGCGAGGTACCGCCCGGGACCTCGCCGTCGCGCAGGGCGCGCATGCTGTCGACGATCTGGTGCACGATCTCGGCGGTGGACAGATTACGGTCCAGACCGGCCTGCCCGGTGGCGCAGAACGGGCAGTTCATCCCGCAGCCCGCCTGGGACGAGATGCACATCGTGACCCGGTCCGGATAGCGCATCAGCACGGACTCGACCAGCGTGCCGTCGTGCAGCCGCCAGAGCGTCTTACGGGTGGCGTCGTCGTCGCACGAGATGTGCCGCACCACCGACATCAGCTCGGGCAGCAGCTCCGTCGCGAGCTTCTGGCGCGCGGCGGCCGGGATGTCGGTCCACTGCTCGGGGTCGTGTGCGTAGCGCGCGAAGTAGTGCTGCGACAGCTGCTTGGCGCGGAACGCCTTCTCGCCGATCGCGGCGACGGCCTCGCGGCGTTCGGCGGGCGTGAGGTCGGCGAGATGGCGCGGGGGCTTCTTGGCTCCGCGGGGCGCGACGAAAGTGAGTTCTCCGGGTACAGGCATGGTCCGTCCAGTGTCGCAGACCCCGCGCGGTGACCAGCTTGGCAGCAGATCCTCAGGGGTCGTCGGTGGTCGTAGGCGGTCGTCATTGGTCATCGTTGGCCCCGTCGGACGGCCCACGGACGGCCCACGGACGGCCCGGCCGACATCGCCGCTCAGAACGAATGAGCTGCGGATCACTCCGTGATCAGGTCCCGGATCGCCTGTTCCGACCAATGTCCGGCGGCCCCCCGCGAGGCGGCGACGTAGGCCGCCACGGCGTCCACGTCCCAGGCCCCCGCATCAAGCAGGCCGGAGGCGAGGAAACGCACGTACGCGCGAGAGGGCGGGACCGGGGCCACCTCGTCCGCTCTCCACGGGGCCGTGAAGGTGAGGACGGGCAGTCCGTCCATCCGCCCTGCGCACACGAGCGTCTCGTACCGTCCGCTCCCCAGCCTTGCCACGCCTGACGTGAGCACCTCGCTGAGATCGAGGTCTTCACCCGGGCTCCTGTACATCTCCTGAGCCGCGATGTCCGCGAACTGCGCCGACGAAACAAGGTGGGCACGGGCACAGACCCGCCCTTCCTGTTCCGGGTCGTAGAAGGCTCGCCCGCCGTGCCAGACCGGCGACTCCGTGGCGAAGTAGAGGGCGCCCCTCAGTTCCACAGGAACGGACCGACTGGGCATACGCGGGTCCCGGCACCCCGGGTACGTCTTGTCGGCACCGGGCGGCTGACCGCCCTTGATGTAGCAGGCAAGCCGGTCGAGGTGCGTGTTGGAGCCGTACGAGGTGTACCAGACACGCTGTGGTGCGGACTCCCTCATGGTTCCTGGCTCGATCGGATGGGCACCGACCATGTGACGCCTCGCTTCCTGGCTCCGCTGCGTACCGAACCTGGATCGTACGGAGGGGGCCCGCCGCCCTGTGGACAACGAACCCCCGCGCGACACATCGGCTGGTCAGGAGCCTACGAAGACCACCAGCAGCAGCCAGACCACCGGAGCCGTGGGCAGCAGGGAGTCCAGCCGGTCCATGATGCCGCCGTGGCCCGGCAGGAGCGTGCCCATGTCCTTGATGCCGAGGTCCCGCTTGATCATGGACTCGCCGAGGTCACCGAGCGTGGCGCTGGCCGCGACCGCGAGGCCGAGCAGCAGTCCCTGCCACCAGGCCCCGTCCTCGATCAGGAATTCCATGCAGAGCGCGCCGGCCACCATCGCGAAGGCGATGGCTCCGCCCAGCCCTTCGCGGGTCTTGCCGGGGCTGATGCGCGGCGCGAGCTTGTGCGTGCCGAAGCGCCAGCCGACCGCGTACGCGCCGGTGTCGCTGACCACCGTCAGCAGGAGGAACATCAGCACCCGCTCCGGACCGTCGTGCGCGGTGAGCATCATCGCGACGAAGGTGGCCAGGAACGGCACGTAGAACGCGGCGAAGACACCGGCGGTGACGTCCTTGAGGTATCCCTCGGGTGGTTCCGTCATCCGCCAGATCAGCACCGCGAGCGCGGTGAGGGCCATCGCGACCCAGGCGCCCTCCGCGCCCCGCGCGTATCCGGCGACGACCATCGCGGCCCCGCCGACGGCCAGCGGCACGAGCGGGGCCTTGATGCCCTTCTTCTCGTAGAGCCGCGAGGTCAGCTCCCACAGTCCGATCACCACGGCGACCGCTATGACACCGATGAACACGGCCTTGACGATGAAGAGCGAAGCCGCGACCACCGCGCCGAGACCCACCCCGACCCCTATGGCCGCGGGCAGGTCACGGCCGGCCCGCTTCTTCGGCGGGGGTGGCGGAGGGGCGGCCATGGGCTCCTGCGGAGTCTCGTCGCGGGACAGGGGGCCGCCCGGCCGAGCAGCCCCCCGGTCGTCGTCCTGGTCCCCGCCGTCGGCGGGTCCGTCGGGCACGATGGGCATGGGGCGAGTCTGCTGTGCGGCATGCCCATCGTAGGCAGGACCCGCCGGGGCAGCCCCCTGGTCGTACGGTCCCCAGTAACCGGCTGTCGGCGGGGCCGCCCGGGAAGAGTCGTTCATCAGACCTCGAGCAGCTCGGCTTCCTTGTGCTTGAGCAGCTCGTCGACCTGCGCGACATACTTCGCGGTGGTGTCGTCGAGCTCCTTCTCCGCGCGGCGGCCCTCGTCCTCGCCGACCTCGCCGTCCTTGACCAGCTTGTCGATGGTCTCCTTGGCCTTGCGGCGGACGGCGCGGATCGAGATCTTCGAGTCCTCGGCCTTGGTCTTGGCGACCTTGATGAACTCCTTGCGGCGGTCCTGGGTCAGCTCCGGGAAAACCACCCGGATGATGTTGCCGTCGTTGCTCGGGTTGACGCCGAGGTCGGAGTCCCGGATGGCCTGTTCGATATTGCGCAGCGCGCTCTTGTCGAACGGGGTCACCACGGCCATCCGCGCCTCGGGCACGGAGAACGACGCCAGCTGGTTGATCGGGGTCAGGGCTCCGTAGTAGTCCGCCACGATCTTGTTGAACATCGCCGGGTGCGCGCGTCCGGTACGGATCGCGGCGAAGTCGTCTTTGGCGACCAGGACGGCCTTCTCCATCTTCTCCTCGGCCTCGAGGAGGGTCTCTTCGATCACCACTTGCTCCTGCGTGTCTTGAGTGGGCCCGGCGTGCTCATAGGCCGGCGGATCCTGCGTCGCGTCTTCTCCTGCACGGTGTCCGACCGGCAGGCCTTTGTCCATCCCCGTACGGGGCCACCCCGGATCGGTTCCGGGGGCACCGGATCAGTCCGGGATCACCGGATCAGTTCCGGGTGCCCTGGTCGCTCACGAGCGTGCCGATCTTCTCACCATTGACCGCGCGGGCGATATTGCCCTCGGTCAGCAATTCGAAGACGAGGATCGGCAGCTTGTTGTCCTGGCACAGCGTGATGGCGGTCATGTCGGCGACGCGCAGGTCGCGGCCGATCACCTCGCTGTACTCCAGAGCGTCGAACTTGACCGCTTCGGGGTTGGTCTTGGGGTCGGAGTCGTAGACCCCGTCCACACCGTTCTTCCCCATCAGCAGGACCTCGGCGTCGATCTCCAGGGCACGCTGGGCGGCGGTGGTGTCGGTGGAGAAGTACGGCATGCCCATGCCGGCGCCGAAGATGACGACGCGGCCCTTCTCCAGGTGGCGCACGGCGCGCAGCGGGATGTAGGGCTCCGCGACCTGGCCCATGGTGATGGCGGTCTGGACGCGGGAGTCGATGCCTTCCTTCTCCAGGAAGTCCTGGAGGGCCAGGCAGTTCATGACCGTACCGAGCATGCCCATGTAGTCGGAGCGCGCCCGGTCCATGCCGCGCTGCTGGAGTTCGGCGCCGCGGAAGAAGTTGCCGCCGCCGATCACGACCGCGATCTGGGCGCCGTCCCGGACGACGGCGGCGATCTCGCGGGCGATGGCGTGGACGACGTCGGGGTCGACTCCGAGCGCGCCCCGGCCGGCGAACGCCTCACCGGACAGCTTCAGCATGACGCGACCGTGCTTCTTGGCGTCGTCGGCCCGCAGGTCGACGGGCTTCCTGCCGTCGTCGCTTGTATCGGCCTGTTCCATGGAGATCTCCTCGTGCACATACGAAGAAGGCCATTGCCGGGGGTCCTTGCGGTTCCCAGTGCGGCAATGGCCTCCTCGTCAGATCTGCGATCGCCCGGCGCGTACGCGGACGACTGCGTCAGACCCTATCGGGGTCTTTGGTTGATCGCGTACGGACTCAGACGCCGACCTTGATGCGCGCGAAGCGCGTCAGGGCGACACCAGCCTCGTCCAGGACCTTCTGGACGGACTTCTTGTTGTCCTTGGCGAACGCCTGCTCCGTGACGACGACGTCCTTGAAGAAGCCGTTGACGCGACCCTCGACGATCTTCGGAAGGGCGGCCTCGGGCTTGCCCTCCTCGCGGGAGGTCGCCTCGGCGACGCGGCGCTCGTTCTCGACCGTCTCGGCCGGGACCTCGTCGCGGTTGAGGTACTTCGGGGCGAAGGCGGCGATGTGCTGCGCGACGTCCTTGGCGACCTCGGCGCTCTCCTTGTCCAGCTCGACCAGGACGCCGACCTGCGGCGGGAGGTCGGGCATGGTGCGGTGCATGTACGCGGCCACGTAACCGCCGGTGAACTGCGCGAAGCGGTCCAGGACGATCTTCTCGCCGAGGTTGGCGTTCGCCTCGTCGACGTACGCCTGCACGGTCTTGCCGGCCTCGATCTCGGAGGCGAGCAGCGCCTGGAGGTCGGCCGGGGAGGTCGCTGCGACGTGCGCGGCGAGGGTGTTGGCGACGGCCTGGAACTTGTCACCCTTGGCGACGAAGTCCGTCTCGCACTTCAGCTCCAGCAGCACGCCGGAGGTCTTGTCCTCGGAGATGAGGGAGACGACAGCGCCGTTCTCGGCCGAACGGCCTTCGCGCTTGGCGACGCCCTTCTGGCCCTTGACGCGGAGCAGCTCGACGGCCTTGTCGACGTTGCCGTCGGCCTCGTCCAGCGCCTTCTTGCAGTCCATCATGCCGGCGCCGGTGAGCTCACGGAGCTTCTTGACGTCAGCGGCGGTGTAGTTCGCCATGATCTGTAATTCTCTCTCGACGGTCTGAGGGATCTACGGGTGAACGGCGGGGGCCGGTGGGCCCCCGCCGTCAACTACCGGACCTGTGAAGGTCAGGCCTGCTCGGTGTCCGCGGCCGGCGCAGCGGCCTCGGCCGGCGCCTCGGCCTGCTCGGCGTCGGCAACCTTCTCCGTCTCGGCGGAGGTCTGGACGTCGGCCTCGGCAGGCGCCTCGGTCTGGGCCTCGGCGGGCTTCTCGGCCTCGGCGTCGTCCTTCTTCTCGCCCTCGAGCAGGTCGCGCTCCCACTCGGCGAGGGGCTCGCCGGCGGCCTTCTCGCCCGGCTTCGAGTCACCGGTGGCGACACCGGAACGGGCGATGAGGCCCTCGGCGACGGCGTCGGCGATCACGCGGGTGAGCAGGGTGACGGAGCGGATCGCGTCGTCGTTGCCCGGGATCTTGTAGTCGACCTCGTCGGGGTCGCAGTTGGTGTCGAGGATCGCGACGACCGGGATGTGGAGCTTGCGCGCCTCACCGACGGCGATGTGCTCCTTCTTGGTGTCGACGATCCAGACGGCGCTGGGCACCTTCTGCATCTCGCGGATACCACCGAGGGTCTTCTCCAGCTTGGCCTTCTCGCGGGAGAGGACCAGGAGCTCCTTCTTGGTGAGGCCGGAGGCGGCCACGTCCTCGAAGTCGATGAGCTCGAGCTCCTTCAGACGCTGAAGGCGCTTGTAGACGGTGGAGAAGTTGGTGAGCATGCCGCCCAGCCAGCGCTGGTTGACGTAGGGCATGCCCACGCGCGTCGCCTGCTCGGCGATCGCTTCCTGGGCCTGCTTCTTCGTACCGACGAACATGATGGAGCCGCCGTGGGCGACGGTCTCCTTGACGAACTCGTAGGCGCGGTCGATGTACGACAGCGACTGGAGCAGGTCGATGATGTAAATGCCGTTGCGCTCGGTGAAGATGAAGCGCTTCATCTTCGGGTTCCAGCGACGGGTCTGGTGACCGAAGTGGACGCCGCTTTCCAGCAGCTCCCGCATCGTGACGACGGCCATGGCCGTACTCCTTGAGGTACTCGGTTGTCGCGTCCGCCGGACGGCAGTCGCGCCTGACGCCCCGATGCGCTGTGCCACGAAGGACCGAGAAGCGCGAGCATCGGCTCGAAGGGGCCGATGGCGGGGCGTGCGAAGTCGACCCGGTGACCCGGATCGCCACAAGAAGTGTACGGGACCTTCGCACCCCCGGGTGACGGCGTTGTCCACAACCGGTCGGTACTCCACAGAACCGGGTCATGATCAGCGCGGTTGGGTCGATCCGCGCGACGCTGTACGCATGATCACTGTCCGTATCGCTTCGCTCACCTTTTTCGCGTCGTTGTTCCGATCGTTTTTCCAACGCACCGGAAGCGTCCCCGCTCCCCTCTTCGCACTCGTTCCGCTCGCCCTGACGCTGTTCGGTACATCCGCCGCCGGGGCGGTGGAGGAGGCCGGTGGCCGGGACGGCCGCCGGGTCTGGCCGGTGGGTGTCCGCCCGGTGGTGCTGCGCGGCTGGGAGCCACCGCTCTCGGCGTACGGTCCTGGCCACCGCGGCGTGGATCTCGCCGCCGCCCCGGGCACGGCGGTACGGGCCGCGGCCGCGGGCCGGGTCTCCCACGCGGGCCGGGTGGCGGGCCGCGGCGTGCTGTCGATCACGCTGCCGGGTACCGGAGCCCCGCCGTTGCGGATCACCTACGAGCCGGTGGAGCCGCTGGTGTCGAAGGGCGACGAGGTGACAGCGGGGCAGGTGGTGGGGACGCGGGAGCCGTCCGCCTCGTCCCACTGTCCGGCGAGCTGTCTGCACTGGGGCCTGCTGCGGGGCGAGACCTATCTGGATCCGCTGTCCCTGCTGCCCCCGGAACTGCTCCGCCGAGGTCCGTCCCGGCTCCTCCCGGTCCACGGCGTACCGGAGCCGGCCGCGGTCAGGACGCCGTCGGCCAGGCCGCCGTCGCCACCGCCCGCACCGACGCCGGCCATCGCATCGGCGGCCGGTACCGCGCTGCACGCACTGGCCCTGTTGACGGTGGCGGTCCGGGCGCACCGGACCGGGCGCCGTCGGGCCCGCGGCGTACGCCGGGTGCGTGTGTGGCGACGCGCGCGCGACCGGAGCCCGTCGGCCACCTGGCTCACCCGGCGCGGGCGCGGGCAGCGCGGGGACCGGGAACTGCGCGGGCTCAGCCCCGTACGCCTCGCAGCGCCATCGACACCGCTGCCTCGGCGATCTCCGGCGGTGCCTCGGCCGCGCCGAGTTCGATGCGCCGGACCGCCGCGTCGACGACGCCCTGGAGCAGCATCGCGGCGAGCCGGGGCTGCTCGTGGCCCAGTTCGGCGAGAGCTTCCACGATCATGGCGATCAGCCCGCCGTGCGCGGCGCGGATCTTCTCGCGGGCGCCGGCGTCCAACTCACCGGCGGAGATGGCCACGACGGCGCGGTGCCGCCGGTCGCCGACCAGCGCGAGCTGCTGCCGTACATAGGCCTCGACCTTGGCCTCGGGCGTATCGGCCCCGGCCATGGCCGCCTCGACCTCCGCCGCCCAGACCGGGAAGTCGACGACGCACAACTCCTCGACCACGGCGGCGCGCGAGCGGAAATACTCGTACACGGACGATCTGGCGAGGCCCGTGCGTTCGGCGAGCGCGGGGAACGTCAGCGCTTCCGTACCGCCTTCGGACAGCAGGGAGCGCGCGGCGTCCAGCAGAGCGCCGCGTTGCATGGTCCGGTGCTCGGCCACGGAGGCCGCTCGAATCCTGGGCACGCCTCCACTCTACGGACGAGGCGGCCCGAACACAGCGTCAGCGTCCGACGTCGGCCAGCTTGGCCCGCAGCTGGAGCACTGACTTTGTGTGGATCTGACTGACCCGGCTCTCCGTCACGCCAAGGACATTGCCGATCTCGGCGAGGGTGAGTCCTTCGTAGTAGTACAGCGTGACGACGGTCTTCTCGCGGTCCGGGAGTGTGTTGATGGCGCGGGCCAGCAGCCGCCGCAGCTCGCGGTCCTCGGCCACCTCGACCGGATTGTCGGCGGCGGTGTCCTCCAGGGTGTCCATCAGGCTGAGCCGGTCGCCGCCCTCGCCGCCGACATGCAGCAACTCCTCCAGCGCCACCACGTTCGCCAAGGACAACTGGCTGAAAACCGCGTGCAGTTCCTCCAGCCCGATGCCCATCTCGGCGGCGACCTCCCCCTCCGAGGGCGAGCGCCGTAACTGCGCTTCCAGCGTGGCGTAGGCGCGCTCGACGGCCCGTGCCTTCTGCCGCACCGAGCGCGGGATCCAGTCCAGGGCGCGGAGTTCGTCGATCATCGCGCCGCGGATACGGGTGATCGCGTACGTCTCGAACTTGATCGACCGCGCGATGTCGAACTTCTCGATCGCGTCGATCAGGCCGAAAACCCCGGAGGAGACGAAGTCCGCCTGCTCGACGTTGGACGGCAGTCCCACACTCACCCGGCCCGCGACGTACTTCACCAGCGGCGAGTAGTGCAGGATCAACTGCTCGCGCAACCGCTCGTCGCCCGTGGTCTTGTACGACCGCCACAGCTCGTCGAGCGACGAGGGCGCGGCGGGCCGCACGGCGCCCCGGGCAGCGGGGGGCGCCGCCGCGCGGTCGGACCCGGAGGTGTGCTGGGGCATGCGTCGCCTTGAGCCGTTCTGCTGTGAAGGTGCGGGAGGACGTCTGGCTGGGCCGGAATGCAGGTGAGCGTAGCGTGACTGGAGCGTCGCGGTACGCGAGGACCAGGCGCCCGCGCCCGCTCGGCCGGACACCGTCGGCCGCCCCCGGCGTCCGGGGCCGACGCGGCCCACGCCGGCCCCCGAGGTGTCGCCGAGAGGGACACGAAGGTCATCGGCATCACCTTTTCACCCGAATGCCCCAGGTCAAGTACCGCCTCGCCGCGCGCTACCCGCCGGTGTCGCCCGGGACGTCAACTGCCAGCCGTCGCCGAGCCGTTCGACGAACCCCAACGAGTGGAGTTCGTACAGCTTGCCGAGTGCCTCGTCCGTCGTCGTACCGGCGCCCCGCGCGATCTGCCCGCCGTCGGCGGCGCCCCGGGCGGGCAGCGCTTCCAGCACCCGTGCGCTGACCGGATCGAGCAGGTCCCTGGGCAGCACGGGACCGCGCCGGAGCGGGGCGAGGTCACCGATGTCGCCCACCAGCTCGATCACTTCGGCGGCGTCCGTGACCAGCGCGCCTTCGCCGCGCAGCAGTTCGTGGACCCCGGCCGAGAGTCCGCTGGTGGCCGGCCCCGGAACACCCATGGTGAAGCGGCCCAGCCGCTGGGCGGCGCGCGCCGTGACCAGCGATCCGCTGCGGTACTCCGCCTCCACCACGACCGTTCCCCTGGTGAGCGCGGCGATGACGCGGTTACGGAGGACGAATCTGCTGCGGGTGGGGTGATCGCCCGGTGGCAATTCGCCGATGACCAGCCCCTGTTCGGCGATGCGTCCGATCAACTCGGCATGACCGCGCGGATAGACCACATCGACACCGCAGGCGAGCACGGCCACAGTGGCTCCGCCCGCCGCCAGCGCGCCGCGGTGCGCCGCGCCGTCCACCCCGAACGCCCCGCCGGACGTCACCACCCAGCCGCGCTCGGCGAGACCGGAGCCGAGACCCGCCGCCATATGTGCCCCATACGAGGTACACGCCCTGGCCCCGACGACGGCGACGGAGCGCAGTGACCAGATCCGCAGATCCGGGCGGCCCCGCACCCAGAGCCCGATGGGCCGGGCCGCTCCCAGGTCGTCGAGCTGGCTGGGCCACTCCTGGTCACCGGGGCAGACGAACCGGCCGCCGGCCTCGGCCACCGCCGCCAGATCACGCTCGGGAACGGCCGCCACCGCCCGTATCCGATAACCGCCGAGCCGCTGCTCACGGACATCGGTGAGCTGCTCCCGTCCGGCGTCCGGCGAGGTGAGCAGCGCCATCAGCCGCACGGCGCCGAACCGCCGCAGCCACTCTCCGCCCCGCTCGTCACCCGGTTCGAGGACCCGGGTGAGCGCGGCCCGCGCCAGCCGCTCCTCCGGGCTGACGCCCGGTGTCATGAGACTCCTCCCGCCGGGGCCCTGGCGCCGCGCGCGATACCGGTGCGCAGCTCCAGCGCCAGCGCCACGTCCCGCGCTTGGGGCCGCTCGCGCCCGGCGAGATCCGCGACGGTCCAGGCCACCCGCAGCACCCGGTCCAACCCTCGCGCGGTGAGCAGGCCCCGCTCCAGGTCACGCTCGGCCGCCGCGAGCGCCCCGGGGGCGACCAGCCAGCGGGTCCGCAGCTCATGCCCCGGCACCTCGCTGTTGACCGACCACGGCGTGCCCACCAGCCGGGCCGCCGACCGCTGCCTGGCCTCCCGTACCCGCGCGGCGACCTCCGCCGTCGACTCGCCTCTGCCGCCCTGTCCCAGCAGATCACCACGGTCGACGGGCCGGACGTCGACCCGCAGGTCGACCCGGTCGAGCAGCGGCCCGGAGAGCCGCGACTGGTAGCGCCGGATCGCCGAGGGCGGGCACTCGCACCCCGCGCCGCGCAGGGTGTGCCGTCCGCAGGGACAGGGATTGGCCGCCAGGATCATCAGGAAGCTCGCCGGGAGCCGCACCACCCCCGCGCTGCGGGCCACCACCACGTGCCCCGACTCCAGTGGCTGCCGCAAGGCGTCCAGCGCCCGGCCGGAGAACTCGGGAGCCTCGTCGAGAAAAAGCACGCCGCGATGTGCCAACGACACCGCGCCCGGTCGCGGGATCCCGTTCCCACCGCCGACCAGTGACTGCATGGTCGCCGAGTGGTGCGGCGCGCAGTAGGGCGGGGTACGGACGAGCGGCTGGCCCGGCGGCAGCATGCCCGCCACCGAGTGCACCGCCGTGACCTCCAGGGATTCCTGTCTGGTCAGTGTGGGCAGGACCGCCGGAAGCCGCTCCGCCAGCATGGTCTTGCCCGCGCCCGGCGGGCCGTGGAGCAGCAGGTGGTGCCCGCCCGCGGCAGCCACCTCCAGGGCCGTACGAGCCGCCGCCTGCCCGGCCACGTCGGCCAGGTCCGGCCGGTGTCCGCCGCCCTGGGCACCGGCGGCCAGTCCGGTGCCCACCCCCGCACCCGGCACCATCAGCCCCGCCAGCATCGCGTCCGGCCGCCCCGTCTCGGGCTCCGGCGGCTCCTCGGGCACCGGCTCGTCGCTCAGGACGGCGATGAGCTGCCGCAGACTGCGCACCCCGAGAACCGACACCCCGGGCACCAGGGACGCCTCGCCCGCGGTCTGCTCGGGGACGACGACCTGGTGATAGCCCGCCTCGGCCGCCGCGAGCACCGCCGGCAGCACCCCGCGCACCGGCCGGACCCGCCCGTCCAGGCCCAGCTCCCCGATCAGCACCAGATCGGCGATCTTTCCGGGGTCGATACGCTCCGCCGCGCCGAGCACGGCGGTGGCCACGGCGAGATCGAACCCACTGCCGCCCTTGGGTACGGAAGCGGGGCTCAGACCCACAGTGAGCTTCTTCTGCGGCCACTCCGCGCCGGAGTTCACCACGGCCGCCCTGACCCGGTCCCGGCTCTCCACCAGGCTCTTGTCCGGCAGTCCCACCAGCGTGAAGGCGGCCACACCCGGCTCCAGGTCCGCCTGGACCTCGACCACCACACCCTCGACGCCCACCAGCGCCACCGAGCACGCACGCGCGAACCCCATCAGGCCACCCCCCGGGCGTGCTCGACCACGGGCGCGCCCCGCCGGGGCAGCAGCACTCCGATCAGATCGATGCGCACCCCGCCGGGCGGCGGACCGCCGCACCGCTCCAGCCAGCAGCCGGCGAGCCGTCTCAGCCGGTCCGCCTTCTCCGGTGTGACCGCTGCCATCGGATGCTCGAACGAACCGGCTCTGCGGGTCTTCACCTCGCAGACGACCAGCATGTCCCAGCCCCGGGCATCTCGGTCCCGGGCCACGATGTCGATCTCACCGGTCCTGCCGCACCGCCAGTTACGGGCCAGTACGGTCAGTCCCGCCTCGGCCAGCAGTCGTGCGGCGAGATCCTCGCCGTACTGCCCCAGTGCCCCCGTCGCGTTCATCTCGGCACCACCTCCGGTACCGACTCTGACGCGTATGCCCACAACTAGTGGATCTTGGTGGACAACTCACCGGTTGTGGACAACCCGGTCACCCTTCCGGGGAACACCTGCGCCTCACCCCGGGAACACCGGCCACCCGCCCGGGGAACACCCGCTCACGCCCCTCAGCCGCCGGGCAGTTCGAGATCGCTCTTGTTCAGCTCCTCGATATTCACGTCCTTGAACGTGAGCACCCGCACCTGCTTGACGAACCTGGCCGGCCTGTACATGTCCCAGACCCATGCGTCCGCCATGGTGACCTCGAAGAAAACCTCACCTTGCACGGAATGCACCTGCATCTCGTAGTCATTGGTGAGATAGAAGCGACGCTCGGTCTCGATCACATATTTGAACAGACCGACGACATCGCGGTACTCCCGGTAGAGCTTCAGCTCCATCTCGGTCTCGTACTTCTCGAGGTCCTCGGCGCTCATGGCAATGTTCCCCTTCAGCCGTACGTCCCCCCATTGTGCTCCGGCCTCCCGCGCCCCTGGACGTTTTCGGGGGCGAGGAGCACCGGTGCGTCCGGAGGACCCTCGTCGAGCAGCGTGCGCAGCAGCTCGGCGAGCCTGGTCGGATATACCGTCTCACGCGCCGCCGACAGTTCGGCGGAGGTCCACCACCTCATCCCCGCGACACTGCGCAGCTCAAGCTCGGTGAGCCCGCCGGGAGAGGTACCGGTCTGGCTCGTACGCGCCAGGAAGTACCACTCGTCCTGGTCCCAGCGCCGCCCGTCGAACGGGAAGGAGCAGGTCCGGCGCCACAGCACGGGCCCCAGCTCCACCTGTGTGATCCCCGTCTCCTCCACGAGCTCGCGGAGCGCGGCCTCCGCCCGGCTCTCCCCGTCCTCCAGACCACCGCCCGGCGTGAACCACCAGGTGACTTCCGGGTCCTCCGGCTCGTACCCGTGCAACAGCAGAATCCGGTCCTCGGGGTCCAGCAGCACCACCCGCGCGACCTTTCGCAGCGCGCCTCCGCCCGGCCCCGGCAGCGCGCCTTCAGCTCCGGCGTTCACCCGCGGACCTCCTCGCCGGCCTCTCGCCGCGCCCGGGGCCGCCGCGACAGCCGTCCCGCGACCGGTCCGTACGCGGCCCCGCCCAGGATCAGCAGCGCTCCGAGCACCACCGCCGCGGTCAGCAGCCGCAGCGGACCAGGACCGGACACTCCGCCCGGCAGCGCGGCGAAGCCCTCCGGCCGCTCGATCATGGTGCCAAGCGGCCAGGCCAGGGCGTCCACCCGCGCGTCCACGGCCGAGCGCGGCACCGCGCCCTGCGCCTGATCCGCAAGGTGCGTGCGCGAGTCGAGCGAACCGCTGCGTTCGTCACCGAGCATGAACAGCTGCCCCTGGGGCACGGTCGCGTCGAAGTCCTCCGTGGAGGCCCGCCCGCCGATCATCCCCTTCACGTACGGCTCGTCGACGGCCTTGCCGTTGACGGTGAGCCGGCCGTCCGCGTCACAGCAGGCGACCTTGTCGCCGCCGACCCCGACCACCCGCTTCACCATCGGCATGTCGGCCCATTGCTTGTCGGAGAAGACCACCACGTCCCCGCGCCGTACATCGCCGCCGGATATCCGCTGCGCCAGCACCCGGTCGCCCGCCTTTACCGTCGGGGACATCGAGTTGGTCGGCACCGCGTACGGCCGGTACTCGACGGCCGCCCAGGCGAAGCCCCCGAGGAAGAGCAGACAACCGACGGCCACGGCCAGCCCCGACAAGACATTGCCGAGGCGGCCGCGGCCGCCGTCCGTACCTTCGGTCCCGTTCCCGGTCCCGCCTTCAGTCCCGTTTCCGGTCCCGCTCATCCCAGTACTCCCCCACTCCGGAGAAAGACCCTCGGAGGTCGACGATCTGGGACGGCACCCTACCCGGCGGTACGCCGCCGGGTCAGCCTCCTCCTGCGCCACAGCACGAGCGGCAGCGCCCCGGCCACACCGAGGGCGCCCGGTGCCACCGCGGCGGCACCCGAGACCGCCGAGGCGGCGGTGCTCAGCCCGGACTGGTCGAAGGTGCCGGGCACCGGCAGCGTGGACCAGCGGGTGACCGGCCAGGCCACGACGATCGCGCGTCCGACGACCTTGTCCGCGGGGAACGTGCCGTGATCGGCAAGCTCCTGGTGGTAGCGGGAGTCCAGCGAGTTCTGCCGGTGGTCGCCCATCACCCAGAGATTGCCCTTGGGCACGGTGATCGGCCCGAAGGGCTCGTCGTCGCAGGGAGTGTTGCCCGGGTAGATGTAGTCGGTCTCGTTCAACGCGTGCCCGTTGACCTGGACCTTTCCGCCCTTCTTGCACTCCACCGTGTCGCCGCCGACCGCGATGACCCGCTTGATCAGATCCTTGTCCTCGGCGGACGGCATCAGTCCGATGGTGCTGAGGACCGTCTGCAACGCGTTCGGCTGGGGGGTCGGGGTGCCCTCCAGCCAGCCGCCGGGATCCTCGAAGACCACGACCTCGCCGCGCTTCGGCTCGGCGCCGAACCAGGGCGTGAGCTTGTCCACCAGCACCCGGTCGCCCTGCTGCAAGGTGTTCTGCATCGAGTCCGAGGGAATCGAGAACGCCTGCACCAGGAAAGCCTTGATCAAGAACGCGAGAACAAGCGCGATCAGGATCAGGAGAGGCAGCTCCTTCCAGAAGGAGCGCGGCTTCTTCGCCCCCGATCCGGTCTCGGACCCATCGTCGCCCCGGCCCTCGCCCCGGGAATCACTCATCTCGTCCGTCACGGCTTCGGGCGACTCGGCGAGCTGCTCGCGTCCCTCCTCGGGATCGTCGTGTCCGGATCGTGCGCCGACCGCCACATCCCCCACATCCACTCCTCAGTCCGTGCGAATACTCCGTGCGATCGCCCGTCCCGGATTCGGAACAGGCCCACCACTCCCATAACGAGCGGGAGTTCCGCAGGGCTCGGGAGCGGGATCAATCCATTCAGATCCTGATCCTGAGAGGACACACTATTCGACCGTCCGCCCGCCGTCGCCGGGGCGCCGATCGGGTCGGGGATCGAGGCGTAGGTCTGCCGCTGCTCCAGCGTGGTCCAGTGGTCGAACGGCCAGGCGATGACGACCGCGCGGCCCACGACGCTGCCCTCCGCGACCGTACCCTGGTCCTTCTCCCGCAGGTGGAAGCGGGAGTCGGCCGAATTGGCCCGGTGGTCGCCCATCACGAAGATCCGCCCGGCCGGTACCCGCACCTCGAAGGGGATGGTGGAGGGCACGTTCCCCGGGTTCAGGTAGGGCTCGGTGAGGGGTACGCCGTTGACGGAGACTTTGCCGTTCGCGTCACAGCATTTGACGGTGTCACCGCCGACCGCGACGACCCGCTTGATCAGATCCTGCTCGTCGGCGGACGGCAGCAGCCCGATGGCCGTCAGCCCGGTCTTGATCTGCTTGACGACAGCGGGGGAATTGTCCGGCTTGGGCTGCTCGTCCTCCAGCCAGCCGCCGGGGTCCTCGAAGACCACGACATCGCCGCGCTGAGGCTTCGAGCCGAACCAGGGCGTCAGCTTGTCCACCAGGACCCGGTCGCTGATCCTGATCGTCTGCTCCATCGACCCCGAGGGGATCACGAACGCCTGCACCAGGAACGTCTTGAGGACCAGCGCGATCAGCACCGCCACGGTGATGAGAAGCGGGATCTCCTTCGCGGCGGACCGCTGACGGCGCCGCTTGACCCTGCGGGCGAGCTTGCGCCGCTCCGCCCGGCCCGGCAGCGACCGGCCGGTGGTGGGCCGGCTGCCGGTAGGCAGTCTGGTGTCCGAACCATGACTCGCTTGACGTCCGCGCTTACCCATGGGCGCCCTCCGGGCTTCGTACGTCCCGGAAGGCACCGGTGGGCTCCACCGTGGACCAGCGGCCCAGCGGCCAGCCGATCCAGTCCGCCCTTCCGATGACCTTGTCGACGGGTACCATGCCGCCGCCGGGCTCCCCGAGATGGTCCCGGGAATCTCGCGAGTTACCGCGATGATCGCCCATCACCCACAGGGTTCCCTGGGGCACGACGATGTCGAAGGGGACACGGGAAGGCGCGTCCCCTTCATACAGATAACGTTCCCGCACCGCCCGGCCGTTCAGTGTGAGCCTGCCCCCCTTGTCGCAGCAGGCCACACGATCGCCCCCCACGCCGATCACACGCTTCACGTAGTCGGTCTCGGCGGGCTCCGCGAGCCCCAGGGCCGCTGCCGCCGCCCGCAGCAGCCCGGTCACGGGATTCTCCCGGGGCGGCTCCTGGACGAAGGATCCGGTGCCGTCGAAGACGACCACGTCGCCGCGGGCCGGCTCGGCCCCGAAACGGTAGGCCGGCTTGTTGACCAGCACCCGGTCCCCGACCTGGAGCGTGGGCTCCATCGAGCCGCTGGGGATCAGGAACGGCTGCACCACGAACGTGCTGACCAGAAAGAGGAAGAGGGCGCAGGCCGCACCGATCTGTCCCGTCCGGCGCCAGGACGGCCCCAGGCCCTGCGCGGACCGGCGTCCGGGGGCGGCTCGGGGAAAACGCACAGAGCGCGACCGTTCGTCCGACCCGGCAAGGGATTCGGAGGAACGGTCGCGCTCGGTGTGCTGTGCTTCGGTGTCCATCGGAGCCAGAGCTTATCCGGCGGCCCTGTGGACCCGGGTGCGACGCCGAGACTCCGCTCGGGCCGCGAGGTCGCGCGGACCGACTAGTCGCGCTTCTCCTTGATCTTCGCGGCCTTGCCGCGCAGCTCACGGAGGTAGTAGAGCTTGGCGCGACGGACGTCGCCGCGGCTCACGAGCTCGATCTTCTCGAAGATCGGGCTGTGGACCGGGAAGGTGCGCTCGACACCGACGGAGAAGGAGACCTTGCGGACCGTGAAGGTCTCACGGACGCCCGAGCCCTGGCGGCGGATGACGACGCCCTTGAACTGCTGGATACGCGAGCGGTTGCCCTCGATGACACGCACGTGGACGTTCACGGTGTCACCGGGGCGGAAGGCGGGGAGGTCGCTGCGGAGCGACGATGCGTCGACTACGTCGAGCAGGCTGGACATGGAGGTCTGCTTCCTCGTTGATGCCACAGGTCATCAACGGATGTCGAGAGGAGAGTCTGAGGTGCCGTTCACGTCGGGCGGGCGTCTTTCCCCCTGTGGCAGGGGCGCACGTCGGACGTACAGCAACGGCTCATTCTTCCACGGCCTCGGGCCTTCGCCAAAATCGGCCGCCGGGCTCCGGTGACCAGCCCAGGATGGAGAGCATCTCGCGGTCCTTCTTGTCGAAGGCCGAGGGATCGCAGCGCTCGATGAGGTCCGGCCGGTTGGCCGCCGTACGCCGGAACGCCTCGTCCCGCCGCCAGCGCGCGATCCTGCCGTGGTGCCCGCTGAGCAGGACGTCCGGAATCCCGCGACCGCGCCACTCGGGCGGCTTGGTGTAGACCGGCCCCTCCAGCAGATCGGCCATCGCGCCGGGGGCGAAGGAGTCGTCGCGGTGCGACTCGGCGTTGCCGAGGACGCCGGGCAGCAGCCGGGCCACGGCTTCGGTGATCACCAGGACGGCGGCCTCGCCACCGGCGAGCACGTAGTCGCCGATGGAGACCTCGACGACCGGTATCCGGGTCGCGTACTCGTCGATGACCCGTCGGTCGATGCCCTCGTAGCGGGCGGGCGCGAAGAGCAGCCAGGGCCGCTCGGAGAGCTCCACGGCGAGCTCCTGGGTGAACGGGCGGCCGCTGGGGGTGGGAACGACCAGGACGGGGCCATGGGCGCCCGACTCGTACCCGCTCGCCAGGGCGTCGTCGAGAGCCTCGCCCCACGGCTCGGTCTTCATGACCATGCCGGGACCGCCGCCGTAGGGAGTGTCGTCGACCGTGTTGTGCCGGTCGTACGTCCACTCCCGGAGGTCGTGCACATGTACGTCGAGCCGCCCGCGCGCGCGGGCCTTGCCGACGAGCGAGACGTTCAGGGGGTCCAGGTACTCCGGGAAGATCGTGACGACATCGAGCCGCATCAGCCGCCGCCCTCGCCGGACTCGTCGTCCTTGCCGGAGGCGATCACGGCCCGGTCGTCGATCAGGCCCGGCGGGGGGTCGATCACGGCCCGCTGTTCCTCCAGGTCGATCTCGGTGACGATCTCGCCCACGAAGGGGATCATCACCTCGCTGCCGTCCGGCCGCTCCACGATGAACAGGTCCTGCGACGGCAGGTGGGAGATCTCGGTGATCCGCCCGATCTCCGTACCGTCCGCCAGGACGACATCCAGGTCCATCAGCTGATGGTCGTAGAACTCCTCGGGGTCCTCGGGGAGTTCCTCCGGGTCGATCTCGGCGATCAGCAGGATGTTGCGCAGGGCCTCGGCGCCCGTACGGTCGCGTACGCCCGCGAAGCGCAGCAGCAGCCTGCCGCTGTGCACCCGGCCCGTCTCGATCGTCAGCGGTCCGGCCGAGGCCGGTTCCGTGGCGAGTACGGCGCCGGGTCCGAGCCGCAGTTCGGGCTCGTCCGTACGCACCTCGACGGTGACCTCGCCCTTGATCCCATGGGCCCGGCCGATCCGCCCGACTACCAACTGCACCTGCACACCGCCTCTTCGCGGCAGCGCCGCCGCCGCTCTCGTGGACGTGGCTGCTCACCGCTGTGGATCCTCGATTGATGGTTGCTGTCACCGATTGTCGCCGTCACCACCGGAAACAACGCGGGCCGGGAAGAGCCGTGGCCCTCCCCGGCCCGCGCCGGTGTGTCAGCTGTGTCAGCGAACCTGGTCCACGTCGACGAGGTCGACGCGGATACCGCGACCGCCGATGGCGCCCACAACGGTCCGCAGCGCACGCGCGGTGCGGCCGTTACGGCCGATCACCTTGCCGAGATCGTCCGGGTGCACCCGGACTTCCAGCACCCGGCCGCGGCGCAGGTTGCGCGAGGCGACCTGCACTTCGTCCGGGTTGTCGACAATGCCCTTCACGAGGTGCTCGAGAGCCTCCTCGAGCATGATCAGGCCTCGGTCGACTCGGCGGCGGCCGAGGACTCGGTCCCGGCTTCGTCGGCCTTCTTGTCGGTCTTCTTCGCCTTCTGAGTGATCGCCTCACCCTTGGGCTCGTCGCCGGCGTCCTTCACAAGGGCCTCGAAGAGAGCACGCTTGTCGGCCTTCGGCTCCGGCTGGAGCAGCGGCGCGGGGGCCGGGAGGCCCTTGTGTGCCTGCCAGTCACCGGTGAGCTTGAGGATCGCGAGAACCGGCTCGGTCGGCTGGGCGCCGACGGACAGCCAGTAACGCGCGCGCTCCGAGTCGACCTCGATACGCGAGGGGTTCTGCACCGGGTGGTACAGACCGATCTCCTCGATGGCCCGGCCGTCACGGCGGGTACGGGAGTCGGCGACGATGATGCGGTAGTGAGGCGAACGGATCTTGCCCAGACGCTTCAGCTTGATCTTGACTGCCACTGGAGTGGTGTCTCCTGGTCTTGACGTGGTTGGGCACAACGGGATGCCGCGTGGGGTTGCGGTACCCGATCCGCCCGATGGACGCGTCAGCCGGAGGAGAGAGGGGTCCTGTGCGACTGTCGAGTACGGCTGGCCATTCTGCCACACAGCCGCGGCGGGACATGACCCGGCCGATCTCCCGCCGCGGTACGGAGCGGGCCGGGACCGGGTCCCGCCCGCCTCGGGGCGCGTCTCAGCTCGCGGCGGCGACCACTTCCGGGATACGGAAGGGCTTGCCGCAGCCCCCGCAGACGATCGGTGCCTGGGCGAGGACCGAGGGAACGACCCGTACGTTCCGACCGCAGTCGCAGACCGCTTTGACGCGCACCCCGCCCCCGGACGAGCCGTGCCGGGCGGCCGGACCCCGGAAACTGCGCTTGGTGTCGGAGGCCGTCGCGACCGTGTGCGCCTTGAGCGCACGCTGGAGGCGCTCGATGGTGGGGCGGTAGCGCCGCTTCGCCTCGGGGCTGAGCGAGACCAGGGAGAAACCACTGCTGGGATGCGGCTCCTCCGGATGGTCAAGACCCATCTCCTCGGCGATCGCGAGGAATCGGCGGTTGTGATAGCGGCCCGCCCGCGAGGTGTCGCGGACGCCTCTGGCCGCGGCGATGCCGTGGACCGCTTCGTGAAGCAGTCGTTCGAAGGAGAGCTCGGCGCCACAGGCGGACGAGGACTCTCCGATCAGGGACTCTGGCGCGGCAAGATCCGGCAGCTCGGGGTGGGACCGCTGAATGTCGGCCCACGCCTGCGCCAGCTCTGCGGCGAGAACAGGTGGTGTCGTGCTCACGTCGTGAACAACGAGCCGGAGCCCTCACGGGTTCCATTCCGGGGCATCTCAAATAATTTGCACGTACCCGTCAGTTGCCATTGATGCGTCCTGACGAGGGCGGGTGCGCTGATCTGCGGAGAAGCTTCGCAGGTCACCTCAAGCCGGTACGTAGTACCGCGTACGCATCGGCGCGTAGACGATCTACGTAAACCGGCATTCCCGAGCCGGAACCCGTACCGGCGGTCCGAGGACGGCCCGCGCCATGCCCCGAGGGCGAACCGAGCCGGAAGAGGTGCTCGGCGAGTGTGGGCGACGGCACACTCCACGACGGCGACAGTACCGGGATCTTGATCCGCTCCGGGTACCGATCCGTCGCTCCGCCGGTGTCCGCGCTTACCCGAATGGCCTAATTGCCACCCTCTCGCGCTCCGGCCCACAGGCGGTCGCACGCCCTCACCATGGCGAAGGCGGGACGGCCGCGAGGCCGGGGAAAAGGAATCGGCCAAGTACGCGGGGGCGCACACCCGGAGCACGCGCTCCACGCCCGCCGCACCCACTGGACGCGGGCACAGATGGGGAGTTCCCTGGCATACGGGGATGCACGCGCGCACATACACGGGGGGGCTGTCACTCAGGGCACTACCGACCTCTCGGCGGATTGGGGCGCTATCCATGACACGTACGCTCGCCCAGTACCACCAGCTCCCTTCGAAAGCGGCCCCGGCACCGGCGGTTCCCGCCGACGCGCGTGCGCGGGCCCGCGACTGGGCCGAGATCCAGGAACGGATGCTGGTGCCGCTCTACGAAGCGGTGTACGAGCGTCTGGAGGTGCGCGCGGGGACGCGTGTCCTCGGTCTCGGCTGCGGCTCGGGGCTCGCCCTGGTGCTCGCCGCCGCCCGGGGCGCACGGGTCACCGGGGTGGACGCCGACCAGGAGCGGCTGGCGCTGGCCCGTGAGCGCCTGCTCACCGGCCGGGCGCGCGGTGGCTCCGGCGGCCGGCCGGAGGACGCCGGGACGCTGCTGCCCGCGCACCGCATGGCCGACGCCACGACCGGGCCCGACCGCACTCCGTACGACCTGATCACCGCCTTCCAGCCGGTCGGCTCCGTGCCGGGCGGCAATCCGGCGCTCGTCCCCTCCCTCGGTACGGCGATACCGCTGGCCTCGCGCGGCACGCCGGTGGTGCTGGCGGGCTGGGGGCCACCGGAGCGCTGCGCCACGGACGCGGTGCTGCGCATCGCGAGCCGGCTCACCGACCGGCTGCGGAAGAGCACCTGGCGCCCGGCGCACCGCGACGACCTGGAGAATGTCGCCGCGCGGGCCGGGCTGAGGCCGGACGGCTCGGGACGGGTCGCCTGCCCGTTCGGGTACGCGGACATGCGCAGCGCGGTCCGCGGGCTGCTGTCGACCGGGGTGTACGACGGAGCGATTCAGGCGACGGACGGACGGCAGGTGGAGAAGGAGATCAGCGAGGCGCTCCATCCCCATATGCGGCGGGACGGCACGGTCTGGATGCCGAACATCTTCCGCTATCTGATCGCCCGCACGCCCTGAGCCGCACGCGCCCGGACGTCCTGCCCGCTGCCCTCACGCGCGGCGTCGGCGGCCCGCCCCCGCTGCACGAAGGCGGCTCGCGCGTGTCACCGTCGACCACGCTTCCGAGGCCGGCGCATGCTCGCCGCGAGGCCGGTGTCCGGCCGTGACCCCACATCCACATTCGTGGTTACCGTCTTGTCGATCTTGTCAGGCATCGCAGGAGGGACCACATGGACGGCCGACTCGCGCTCCGCATCCAGCTGTTCCAGGAGAGCGGCCAAGCCAGGCCCGAGGTCGCCGCGTTCGTGACAGCCGAGCTGAACTCCCTGGCCACCGAGGGGCATCCGGTCACCGAGGCCACGGCCGGCATGCTCACCAGCCACCTGATGATGGCGCTGGGCCGGCTTCTCGACGGCGAGCAGATCGAGGAGTTCGGGACCGACGAGCAGGTGGCGGCCGAACTCGCCGGGTACCCCGGGGCCTTGGCGCGGGCCCGTGCCGTCTCCGTACGGGCCGAGAGAGAACTGGGCGCTCCGCTGCCCGACTCCGAGATCAACTTCCTGGGCCTGCATCTCGCCGCGCTCACCCGGTGCCCGCACGCCTCCTGACCTCACACCCGGTCCTCCGGGACCGCCTCACCTTCTTGGGGAACCAGCCATGACGAAGATCCTCACCGGTGGCGTCGGCAAGTCCGAGGTCGCGGACACCGTTTCCACACTCGCACTCGACGGCCTGGAGATCACGCTCTCCAACGACATGGACGCGGCGGTGAAACTCCGGGCCGGCCAGGCCGACTTCTACCTCGGCACCTGCCACACCGGCGCCGGCGCCTCCCTCGGCATCCTCGTCGGTCTCCTGGGCCGGTCCCTCTGTCACACCTTCGGCCGCTCCGTACCCACCGAGGATCAGGTCGCCGGCCTGCTCGCGGAGGGCAAGAAGGTCTTCGGTTTCGCCATCGATCAGATCGACGTGATCGCCCCGATCTTGGCCCGCGCCATCGCCGCGCGCGGCTGATCCCCGAAGGCCTGCCACGGCACAGAGGAGAGCCCCGTGACCACCGTCCTCGCGGCGAGCCCCGGCCTGGACTTCTCGCGGACGCAGCAACTGACCGTCGTCGCCCTGTGCGCGCTGACCGCCTTCGTCTCACACCTGGCGCTGGCCGTGTTCAACGACGGCGTACGCCCGTTCATGCTCGACTTCATCCAGGGCCGCACCACGCGCACCGCCACCACGGCCGTGTCCTTCGGGCTCTCGGCGGGCTTCGTCTTCGGCCTCGGCGCCCCGATGGCCCTGTCCAGCGGCGTCCTCAACCCCTGGCTGCTCTTCCTGCCCACCGACATCCTGGGCCTCCTCGCGCCCAGGAAGTGGCTGGCACCACTGCTCGGCGGCGCGTGGGGCGCTGTGGTCGTCCTCGGCCTCGACGGGGCCAACCGCGTGGCCCATGACCTGCCCGTCGACTTCCTGACGGCGATGCGGCAGATGTCGACGCCGATCCTGTTCCTGTTCACGCTCTTCCCGGTGCTCGCCATCACCAGACAGTTCGGTCGGCTGCGCGGCGGCATCGCGGCCGTACTGGAACTGGCCCTGGTCATCATGACCTTGAAGCTCTGGCCCACGGTCTTCGCGGGTTCGCTCGCGATGGCGGCCGGAGTGCTGCTGCTCATCGCTTTCGCCATCCGCAAGGACCTCCTTCAACGTACGGCGGACCGCGCCGCCGCCCTGGCGGCCGGGGAGCAGACCGCCGGTACGGGGCGAGTGGAGCCCGCAGACGACCCGATGGCCTCCCTGTTCAGCGCCGGCGCCCTGCGGCTGCGCCGCTTCCTCCCGCTCTTCATGGTCCTGGGCGCCGGGATCTGCGTCCTGGCACAGACGCACATATTCGGCGGCGGCGAGGCGACCAGCTTCCTGATCGCCAAGGGGCAGTACGGCGAGGCCGCCCAGGTCGACTTCTACCGGGTCTTCGGCTTCATCCCGCTGATCGCGACGACCGCGCTCGCCTCCGGCGCGTACGGCATCGCGGGCTTCACGCTCGTCTACCCCGTCGGCTATCTGATGCCGAACCCGTTCCTCGCCGCCGTCGCCGGCGCCGTGGTCCTCGCCCTCGAAGTGCTGGCCCTGTCCGCCCTCGGCAAGGTCCTCGGCAGGCTGCCGAGCGTGCGCGACTCCTCCGAGCATCTGCGCGCGGCGATCACCGAGACGCTGGGGCTGGCGATCCTCTTCGGCTCGCTGCTCGCGGCCCAGGTGATGGGCGGCGGTCTCGCGATCCTCGTCGTCGGCGGGCTCTACCTGCTCAACGAGGCCATGGGCCGGCCGGTGGTGCGGATGGCGGCCGCGCCCGCGGCCGTCATCGTCGGCGGCGTCCTGCTCAACGTCCTCCACTGGCTGGACCTGTTCACCCCGGTCAAGGGCTGACCCCGGAAGGCACCCGTACCCATGCGCCATCTCACGACCGTCGCCGGGCCGCTGCCCGTCTCCGCCGTGCGCGGCCCGGCGCTCGCGCACGAACATCTGGTCCTCGATCTCGACCGTACGGGCGATGGCGCCGCCGTCCTCGACGCGGTACGTCACCGGTCCGCCGTCACCTCCGAACTGGCCGCCCTGCGCGCCGAATTCGGGCTCCGCCTGGTCATCGAGCTGACCTGCCGGGGCATGGGCCGCGACCCGCGCGCCCTGGCCCGTATCGCCGAGGAGTCCGGGGTCGCGGTGGTCGCGGCGACCGGCTGGTACTACGAACCGTTCCACCCGGACGGGACCGGTACCGCGAGCGTCGAACAGCTCACCGCGACCCTGGTCGAGGAGATCGACGGCGGCCTCGACGGCACCGGCATCCGCCCCGGCGTGCTCGGCGAGATCGGCAGCCACGGCGACCGGCCGGGCCAGGCGGAGACCCGTACGCTCCTCGCCGCCGCCCACGCGGCCCTCACCACCGGCCTCTCGGTCGCCACCCACACCCAACTCGGGCGCGGCGGTCTCGCCCAGCTGGAACTGCTCACCCGTACGGGCCTGGCGCCCCACCGGATCTCCCTCGGCCACCAGGATCTGCTCGACGACCCCGCCGTGCACCGCGAACTGGCGGCGGCGGGCGCGTACGTCGCCTTCGACACCGTCGGCAAGGCGAGCTATCAGAGCGACGGCAGCCGGCTACGACTGCTGCTGGCGCTCCTGGAGGCCGGCCACGCGGACCGGGCCCTGCTCAGCTGCGACATCTCACGCCACGGGTATCTGGAGTCGGCTGGCGGCCAGGGATACGGGCACCTCTTCCGGTCCTTCCTGCCAGAGCTGCGCGCGGCGGGCGTGGACGACGACCTGATCGACCTGATGACGCGCCGCAACCCGCTGCGCTTCCTGACCGGCGCCGACGCGGCGGAAATCTGAGATCACGGAGGCGATCCGATATGCCCGCACAGCTGCCCCCTGAGAGGCCGGCACAGCTGCCCCCGACCTTCCCGCTGGCGACGGTCCCCCTGGAGGACGCGGTCACCCGGCAGTTCCGGCTGCTCGAAGCCACCGCCGCGCACTTCGAGGGGCACCAGCTCTTCGAGGCGGACGCCGGTGTCGTGCCGGGGCCCGGCCGTCCCCGGACGACCGCGCGCGTCGAAGCCGTCCTCGCCGACTACTTCGGCGCCGACGACGCGGCCCTCGTCCAAGGAGCCGGTACGGGCGCGATCCGCGCCGCTCTCGGCGCGGCCCTCTCCCCCGGCGATCCGCTGCTGATCCACCGCGCGCCCGTCTACCGGACGACCGCCGTCACCCTGCGCGGCCTCGGAGTCCGCACCACCGAGGCTGACTTCAACGACCGTACGGCGCTCGGGGCGGCCCTGCGCTCCGGCGCGCACCCCTGGGCGTACGTCCAGCACAGCCGTCAGCGGCTCGCCGACTCCTACGATCCGGGCGAGGTCATCGCGGCCTGCCGCGCCGCCGGGGTCCGTACGGTCGTCGACGACAATTACACGGTGATGCGCGTGCCCGCCTCCGGCGTGGAACTGGGCGCGGACGCCTCCTGCTTCTCCCTCTTCAAACTGCACGGCCCCGAGGGCGTCGGCGCGGTCGTCGGCGCACGCGATCTCGTCGCGCGCGTCCGCGCCGACAACTACTCCGGCGGCGGCCAGGTCCAGGGCCACCAGGCACTCGACGCGCTGCGCGCCCTCACCCATGTCCCCGTCATGTGGGCGCTCCAGTCCCAGGTGGGCACCGAGATCGCGGCCCGGCTCACCGCAGGAGAGGTGCCGGGCGTCGCTGAGGTACGGATCGCCAACGCGCAGGACCGCTGCCTGCTGCTGCGGCTGGACCGCCCCGTGGCCCGCGAGCTGCCGGCCGCCGCCGCGCGGCACGGCGCCGCGCCCTATCCCGTGGGCTCCGACTCCCGCTACGAGATCGCCCCGCTCGTCTACCGGTTGTCCGGCTCGGCGCTCGAAGACTCCCCGGAACTCGCCGACTGGACGGTACGGATCAACCCCATGCGGGCAGGTGCCGATCTGGTGATCGGGATCCTCCGCCGTTCGCTGCACGACCTGAAGGGCTGACCGTGTTCCTCGACACCGTCCTCACCCGTAACCCCGCGCTGGTCGATACGGCGACCGCGCTGCACCGGTCCGGTGCCGTCCCGCCCGACACCTACGTCTTGGACGCCGACGCCGTCGAGGCCAATGCCGCGCTGCTGGCGGCCGAGGCCGAGCGGCTCGGGCTCTCGCTCTGGTTCGTGGTGAAGCAGTTCGGCCGCAATCCCGCGCTGATCCGGGCGGTCGCCCGGCACATCCCCCGGTTCGCCGCGATCGACCCGCCCGAGGCGCGGGCCCTGCACGCGGCGGGCGCGCGGGCCGGCAACCTCGGGCACCTGGTACAGATCCCGCGCCGCGACCTGCCCGAGATGCTCGCGTGGCGGCCGGAGGCGGTGACCGTCTTCGACCTCGCCAACGCGCGGGCCGTGTCGGACGCCGCCGGTGCACTCGGCTTCGTACAGGACGTGTTCGTACGGATCGAAGGCGCCCCGGGCTCCGTCCACCCGGGCCAGGAAGGCGGCATACCACTGGACGCGCTGGACGACTTCGCCGCCGTGGCCGAACAGCTGCCGTCCCTGCGCATCGCGGGCGTCACCGCCTTCCCCTGCGTCCTCCGCGACCCGGCCACGGGCCTGCTCGCACCGACCGCCACATTCGAACTCGCCCTCAGGGCAAGGGAACTGCTGAGCACGCGCGGTCACCACCCCCTGAAACTCAGCGCGCCCAGTGCCACCTCCATGGCGTCCCTGCCGCTGCTGGCCGAACTGGGCGCCACGCACGGCGAGCCGGGCCACTCCCTCACGGGTACGACGCCCCTGCACGCGGCCGATCCGCACCAGCCGGAACAGCCCGCCTATGTGTACGTCAGCGAGGTCTCCCACCTCCTCGCGGACGGACGGCCCGCGCTGTACGGAGGGGGCTTCTACGCTCGCGGCGGTATCCGCGACGCGCTCCTGCCGCGCACCGGCGTGCGCCTTCCCGTACAGGCGGCGCCCGCCGAGAACATCGACTACTACCGACTGCTGGACGCACCCCCGCCCGGTGCCGTCAGGGCCGGTGACACCGCCGTACTCGCCTTCCGTACGCAGATCTTCGTGACCCGCTCGACGGTCGCGATCGTCTCCGGCCTCGCCACGGGGAACCCCCGGCTGACGGGCCTGTACGACGCGCGGGGGCGGGCACTGTAGGGAACCCGGCGTCCGGCGGGGGTACGGGCCTGTGGTCCGGGTGCGGGTTGTTGCCGGGTGCCGCTCCGGGGTCATGTCCTGCACTGCACGATGTACGGCGCGTGCGGGTCTCGTACCTGAGTGCGGCCGGGTGTGCGCCACAAATCGCGCTTTACGTTCCGGACACGACCCCTGCGCGACCCCCTTCACCGCCCGTCACAGACCACCCCCACCGGGCGGCAGGCGGCGAACCGGCGGGAGGGGGTCGGGGTCGCAGGAGGTGACGTGTCCGGACGTAAAGCGTGATGTGTGCCGCACGACAACCCGCACCCGAAAACAAGCCCGCACGCGGCGTAAATCATGCGGTCCGGACATGCGCCTCCGGAGGCCCCGGCCCCCGCACCACCCATGGCACACACCGCACCCGCACCCGCACCCGCACCCGCCGGCAATCAGCCCATGAACTTCTTGAACTCGTCCGGCAGCTCGAAGTTCTTGTCCTGCTCCCCGGCCGGCAGGCCGAACGCGCCGCCCGACTGCGCCGCCTCTTCCCGCCGCGCCGCCGCCGCCTGCTCCTCGGCCTTCCGCTTCATCGGGTTGCCCGACCGCTGCTTGCCCTTGGCCTGCTTCTGCTTCTTCTTCGTACGGCCGGCCCCGCCGCCCATCCCCGGAACGCCCGGCATCCCCGGCATCCCGCCGCCCTGCGCCATCTTGGACATCATCTTGCGGGCCTCGAAGAACCGCTCCACCAGGTTCTTCACCGCGCTGACCTCGACACCGGAACCCCGTGCGATACGGGCCCGGCGCGAGCCGTTGATGATGACCGGGTCGGTGCGCTCACCCGGGGTCATCGACTTGATGATCGCGGCCGTACGGTCCACGTCCTTCTCGTCGATGTTGTTGATCTGGTCCTTGATCTGCCCCATGCCGGGCAGCATGCCGAGCAGCTTGCTGATGCTGCCCATCTTCCTGACCTGTTCCATCTGCGCCAGGAAGTCGTCGAGCGTGAAGTCCTTGCCGCCCTTGCTGCTCGCCAGCTTGGAGGCCATCTTCTCGGCCTCGGCCTGGTCGAACGTCTTCTCCGCCTGCTCGATGAGGGTGAGCAGGTCACCCATGTCGAGGATGCGGGACGCCATGCGGTCCGGGTGGAACGCGTCGAACTCGTCCAGCTTCTCGCCGTTGGAGGCGAACATGATCTGCTTGCCGGTGACATGCGCGATGGAGAGTGCGGCACCGCCGCGCGCGTCGCCGTCGAGCTTGGAGAGCACGACGCCGTCGAAGCCGACGCCGTCGCGGAAGGCCTCCGCGGTGTTGACGGCGTCCTGGCCGATCATCGCGTCGACGACGAAGAGGACCTCGTCCGGGTTGACCGCGTCGCGGATGTCCGAGGCCTGCTTCATCAGCTCCTGGTCGATACCGAGGCGGCCCGCGGTGTCGACCACGACGATGTCGTGCTGCTTGGTCTTCGCGTACTCGATGGAGTCCTTGGCGACCTTGACCGGGTCGCCGACGCCGTTGCCCGGCTCCGGCGCGTACACCGCGACGCCCGCGCGGTCGGCGACGACGGAGAGCTGGTTGACGGCGTTCGGGCGCTGGAGGTCACAGGCGACGAGCAGCGGGGTGTGGCCCTGGCCCTTGAGCCAGAGGCCGAGCTTTCCGGCCAGGGTGGTCTTACCGGCGCCCTGGAGACCCGCGAGCATGATCACGGTCGGCGGCTGCTTGGCGAAGCGCAGGACGCGGGTCTCGCCGCCGAGGATGCCGACGAGCTCCTCGTTGACGATCTTGACGACCTGCTGGGCCGGGTTCAGCGCCTGGGAGACCTCGGCGCCGGCGGCGCGTTCCTTGACCTTGGCGATGAAGGCGCGGACGACGGGCAGCGCCACGTCGGCTTCAAGGAGGGCGATACGGATCTCGCGGGCCGTGGCGTCGATGTCCTCCGGGCTGAGGCGCCCTTTGCCCCGGAGGCTCTTGAATGTGGCTGCGAGGCGGTCGGAGAGAGTGTCGAACACGGCGGTCGCGAATCCTCAGGTCGGGAGCGGATGAGGGGGCTGTCCCATACAGCGTCGTGCTATGCAGGGCAGACCGTCCCCCAGGGTATCCGCCCCCGTGCGGTGTGGTCTGCCCTGCGGGTGGCCGGGCCGTACGGGAAGGGCCCCGCGCCCGGTCCCCCGGCCACCCGGATCCCTTACCCGAGCGCGCTCTCCAGCGCCTTCGCGAGGGCCACGGCGTCCGCCTCGGGCAGCGGCGAACCGTCGCCGCGTGTGACATAGACGGTGTCCACCGCGTTCGCGCCCAGCGTCGACACGTGCGCGCTGCGTACCCGTACCACCGCGTCCTCCAGCGCGCGTCCGATGCGGTGCAGCAGCCCCGGTGCGTCCTGGGCGCGGACCTCGATGACCGTCGCGTGGTGCGAGGCGGTCGTCGGCGCTGCCGTCACCCGTGGTGGCGGCGCCTTCACGCCACGGCGCCGGGGGTACGCGGCCTCGCGTTCGGCGAGCTTGGACGCGATGTCCAGCGAGCCGTCCAGGGCCCGTACGAGATCGGCGCGGAGGCGGGCGGCCTGCGGCAGTGAGCCGTATTCGGCGGCCACGCGCCAGCTCAGCAACAGGACCTCGGAGCCCTTGCCCGGTACGGAGGTCTTGCCCGGTACGGGGCTCTTCCTCGGTACGGAGGCCTTCGCCGGCCCGGGGGCCTCGTCCAGCTCCGAGGGAAGCTCGAACGCGCGCAGATCGGCCGCCCGTACGGTGAGCCGGTGCAGGGCGAGGACACCCGCGACGGCGGGCAGCACGCCCGGCTGTTCGGGCAGGGCGATGAGCAGTTCGACGCCGACGGGTTCCGGTACGTCGTCGTCCTCCCGGCCGTCCTGCGGTGTCTCGGTCTGGGCATGCAGCGCCAGGACCGGGCCGCCGGTACGCAGCGCCTCGACGGCCAGCCGTTCCTGCTCCGCGCTGGGCGCGGTGGGCTCGGGCTCGGCGGGGTCGTCACCGGCGATGACGGCGGCGACCCGGGCGACGAGGTCGTCGACGAGCGAGGCGCGCCAGGACGACCAGGCCGCGGGGCCGGTGGCGAGGGCGTCGGCCTCGGTGAGGGCGTGCAGCAGCTCCAGGGTGCCGAGCGAACGGACCCGGGTGGCGACGGAGTCGACGGTCGCCGGGTCGTCCAGGTCGCGCCGGGTGGCGGTGTCGATGAGCAGCAGGTGGTGGCGTACGAGGGTGGCGATGACGTCCATGTCGTCGCGGTCGAAGCCGATCCGGGAGGCCACGTCGCGGGCGATGACCTCGCCGGCCACGGAGTGGTCGCCCGGCCAGCCCTTGCCGATGTCGTGCAGCAGGGCGCTGATCAGCAGCAGGTCGGGGCGGCCAACGCGGCGGGTCAGCGACGAGGCCTGAACGGCGGTCTCCACGAGGTGGCGGTCGACGGTCCAGGTGTGGACGGCGTTGCGCTGGGGCCGGCAGCGGACCCGCTCCCAGTCGGGCAGGAACTGGGTGATCAGGCCTTCGGCTTCGAGGGCTTCCCAGACGGCGACGGTCGACTCGCCCGCGCCGAGCAGGGTGATGAGTTCGTCGCGGGCCTCGGCGGGCCAGGGCACCGGCAGCGGCTTGGCCGCGTCCGCGAGGCGCCGGACGGCGTGCAGCGAGATCGGCAGTCCGGCCTGGGCCGCGGCGGCCGCGGCCCGCAGGGGCAGGACGGGGTCGCGTTCGGCGCGGGCCGTGCGGGCGAGGACGGCCTCGCCGTCCTGTTCGACGACGCCTTCCGCGAGCGGGGAGCGTTCCGGGGCGGGTTTGCCGCCGAGCATGGCCTTCAGCCGGGGGCGGACGGACCGGGAGCGCAGCACCCGGTTCACCTCGCGCCAGGTGACGTCGGAGGCGTACGAGACGGTGCGCGCGGCCTCGTACACCTGCCGCAGCAGGACGTCGGCGTCCAGCAGGCCGAGTTCGGCTGCGACCGGGTCCTGTTCCTGGAGGGCGAGCCGGTCGGTGGCCCGGCCGGTGGTCAGGTGCAGGGCGTCGCGTACGTCGAGGAGGGCGCGGCGGGCCTCGGAGAGCCCTTCGCGGGGCGCGTCGGCGAGCCAGGAGGCGGCGACGGCGCGCAGCGCGGTGGCGTCGCGCAGTCCGCCGCGGGCTTCCTTGAGGTCGGGTTCGAGCAGGAATTGCAGCTCGCCCTGGCGCTCGGCGCGGTCCTGGCACAGTTCGTGCAGGGCGGGCAGCCGCTTGGGCGCGGTGTTGCGCCAGTCGGCGAGGATGGCGGTGCGGACGCCCGCGACCAGGCCCAGGTCGCCGGCGATGTGCCGCGCGTCGAGCAGGCCGAGTTGCGCCTTGAGGTCCTCGGAGGCGGTCTTGCGCGCTTCGGCGGGGGTACGGACGGAGTGGTCGAGGGCGAGCCCGAGGTCCCAGACCGGGTACCAGACGCGGTCGGCGAGGGCTGCGATGGCGTCCGGGCCGGAGCTGCCGTCGTGCAGGAGCAGCAGGTCGAGGTCGCTGCGTGGGGACAGCTCTCCGCGGCCGTAGCCGCCGACGGCGACGAGCGCCGCGCCGCGTACGCCGGATTCCCGCGCGGCGGTGGTGAACAGCGCGTTCAGCCAGTCGTCGGTCAGCTTGGCCAGGGCGGTACGGCGCGGCGGCCCTGACCGCGTCTTCTCCTGGAGAAGACGCAGCCGGGCCGCCGCATAGCCGCTGGGTCCCGAGTCCTTCTGGTCGGTTGTCTCTTCGAGGCTCGTCACCCAGTCGTTCCGTTCTCTAGTGCCGCGACCGGCAATGTTTGCCCGTCGAGGAGCGGCGTCCGGTGCACTGCACTCGCTTCGCTCGCTCCGTCTCGGCCATCTGATTCACCCTTCGGACGCCGAGCGTGATCGCAAGGCGGCCGGAAGCCTTGGCAGCGGTGCCACCTGGGCTTGTGGCCAACGCCGCGAGCGCGCGTGCCGGGCGTCGCGACGAGGCAAACATTGCCGGGAGGGGCATCAGAGTGCGTCCGGGCCGCGTTCGCCGGTCCGGACCCGGACCGCCGTGTCGACCGGAACACTCCATACCTTCCCGTCACCGATCTTGCCGGTGCGGGCGGCCTTGACCACCACGTCGATGAGCTCGTCGGCGTCCGCGTCGTCGGTCAGTACCTCGATACGGATCTTCGGTACGAGATCGACGGTGTACTCCGCACCTCGGTAGACCTCGGTGTGGCCGCGCTGGCGGCCGTATCCGCTGGCCTCCGTGACCGTGAGCCCGTGGACGCCGAAGGCCTGGAGGGCCTCCTTGATCTCGTCCAGCCGGTGGGGCTTCACGACTGCGGTGATGAGCTTCATGCGTCCACCTTCTTGTTCGCCGCGGCGGCGGGGGGAGTCTGGTTCGAGCCGGCGACGCTACTACGTCCCGACGGCGAGCCTCCGACCGCGCTGTAGTCGTAGGCGGATTCGGCGTGGTAGGCCATGTCGACGCCGCTGGTCTCGTCGTCCTCGGAGGCCCGGAAGCCGATGGTGGCATCGACGATCTTGGCGAGGATCCAGGAGACGACGAAGGAGTACGCCATCACCGAGAAGGCACCGACGGCCTGCTTGCCGAGCTGCGTGGCACCGCCGACGCCGTCGACCGCGAGGACACCGACGAGCAGGGTGCCGATGACACCGCCGACGAGGTGGACGCCGACCACGTCGAGCGAGTCGTCGTAGCCGAGCTTGTACTTGAGGCTGACGGCCCAGGAGCAGAGGGCACCGGCGACGACGCCGATGAGCAGGGCGCCGAAGGGGTTGACGGCGGCACCGGACGGGGTGATCGCGACGAGTCCGGCGATCGCGCCGGAGGCGGCGCCCAGCGTGGTGAACGCGCCGTGCCGGATCCGCTCGTAGATCAGCCAGCCGAGCATCGCGGCGCCGGTGGCGATCTGCGTGTTGAAGGCCATGATCGCGGCGGTGCCGTCGGCGGCGAGCGCGGAGCCGGCGTTGAAGCCGAACCAGCCGAACCACAGGAGGGCCATGCCGAGGACGACGAGCGGCAGGCTGTGCGGCCGCATCGGGTCCTTCTTGAATCCGATCCGCTTGCCGACGACGAGGACCGCGGCGAGCGCTCCGACACCGGCGTTGATGTGCACGGCCGTACCACCGGCGAAGTCGATCACGCCGAGCTTGAAGAGCCAGCCGTCGGACTGCCAGACCCAGTGGGCGACCGGGAAGTACACCACGCTGACCCAGAGGGTGATGAACAGCGCCCACGCGCTGAACTTCACCCGGTCGGCGAGCGCACCGCTCATCAGCGCGGGGGTGAGGACGGCGAACATCAGCTGGAAGAGGGCGAAGGCGAAGACCGGGATGCCTTCCTTGCCTCCGGTCAGGGTGTCGACGGAGATGCCCTGGAAGCCGATGTGGTCGAAGTTGCCCAGCAGACCGCCGCCGATGTCGTCGCCGAAGGTCAGCGAGTACCCGTAGAGGACCCACAGCACGCTGACGATGCCGAGCGAGATCAAGGACATCATGAGCATGTTGAGGGCACTCTTCACCCGCACCATGCCGCCGTAGAAGAATGCCAGGCCGGGCGTCATCAGCATGACGAGCGCGGCACTGATCAGTACGAATGCGGTATCTGCGCCATTCAAGGCCAGCGTCTCCTCGTGGTCGGAACGGCCCGTGCGGATGCTCAAGCTAAATGTGGGCCGACTGTGCTGAGGACATTGACGCAACGCGGTTTCGGCCAGTGCAGCTCGATGTTTCACGCCAGTGACGAAGACGTCTCCTGTGTTACGGGCCGATGAACCGCCGGATCGCGGCATCGGGCCCCGATACCCTCTGCGGGCATCGGAAACCGGCCGCGGCCGTCACCCTGCTGTCCTGGCGGCGGGGGAGCCGTGTCGGGCTGTACGGGGTGAGGGCCACGGCCGGAGCTTCGGCGGGGCAGGGGCCGGACGGCCGGCGTCCGGAAGGCCGCCGCGGGCTCAGACGGCCTCCGCGGACTCGGGCAGCTGAGCGGTGAGCAGATCGGTGAGGTCGGCGATATCGGATACGTCGGCGAAGTCCCTGGCAGCGGTGTCGACGGTCTTGCGGAGCCGGGTGTTCACCCGTTCCGAACGCACCCGCCGCGCCACCTTCAGGGCCTTCTGAGCCAGCTCCGTGGACTGCTCGGGCTCCCTCTTGAGGAGGTGGACCGTGGCCATGCCGATCAGGTTCAGCGCATACGACCGCTGATGCTCCTCGTCCGCCCCGAACAGCTCGACGGCCCGCCGCATGACCGGCTCGGCGAGGGAGGCGTAGGTGGGGCTGCGACCCGCGACATAGGCGAGGTCGCGGTACGAGTGGGCGTTCTCCCCGTTGAGCTCGGCCTCGGAGAAGAAGCGGATCCAGTCGGGCTCCGGCTCGCCGTCGAGCCCGGCGTCGGTGAAGGTGTCCTCGGCCATCCGGACGGCCCGCTTGCACTTGCTCGGCTGCCCCATGTTGGCGTACGCGCGAGCCTCCATCGCATACAGCATGGCCTGGGTCCGGGGGGTGGCGCAGTCCCGGCTCCCGTACTGCGCGAGATGGATCAGCTCCAGCGCGTCGTCGGGCCGTCCCAGGTGAATCATCTGACGGCTCATGGAGGACAGGACGTACGAGCCGAGCGGCTTGTCCCCGGCCTCCTTGGCGGCGTGCAGGGCGAGGACGAAGTACTTCTGGGCATTGGGCTGGAGACCGACGTCGTAGCTCATCCAGCCGGCCAGCTCGGCCAGCTCGGCGGCGCACCGGAAGAGCCGCCGGGCGGTGGCCTCGGGCTGCGGCTCCTGGAGCAGGTCGGTCACCTCGTGCAGTTGCCCGACGACCGCCTTGCGGCGCAGTCCCCCGCCGCACTGCGCGTCCCACTGCCGGAACATCGCGGTGGTCGACTCCAGCAGCTCCAGCTCCGGATTGGAGAGCCGGGAGGGCCGGTGCGCGGAGACCGCCTCCACGTCGGGCCGGCCCTGGTCGCCCGACGGGGCGGGCACCAGCCAGCGCTGCATGGGTTCGACGAGGGCGGGCCCGGCGGCCAGCGCCAGCGAGGAGCCGAGGAAGCCACGGCGCCCCAGCATCAGGTCACTGCGGGAGAACTCACTGATCAGGGCGACGGTCTGAGGCCCGGCCCAGGGCAGGTCGACACCGGACACCGAGGGTGACTGATGGGCGGTGCGCAGTCCGAGATCCTCGATGGCGACAACGGAGCCGAAGCGCTCGGAGAACAGCTCCGAGAGAATGCGTGGGATCGGTTCGCGTGGATTCTCCCCGTCGAGCCAGCGGCGCACGCGCGAGGTGTCCGTACTGATGTGATGCGCGCCCATCTGACGCGCCCTGCGGTTGACCTGACGCGCCAATTCGCCCTTCGACCAGCCACTGCGTAAAAACCACGAACCGAGTTGCCCGTTCGGGCGCTTGCCGGTATCCGTACCGCCTGCGCCACTGCCACCCACTGGAACGCCCCCATTCGCCGATGCCCTGTCGCGAACCGCTACCAGAATGCCGTGCCGGGCGGCCGCCCGTCCGAAGGTCGCATCCTTCGAACAGGAAACCGAGTTGCCCTTGGCATACCCACGGGAGTGTCCTACCCCGGGATTCACGCACTCAAAGTAATCCTACGATCACCCCTCCAGCGAGGGTGATTGCACAATCGCCACCATTCGCCACCCCTTCGAATGAACTCCCTTGCGGCCAGGCACGATTCACTTGACACGCGACAACACGAGGTGAGGGAAGTGTTGTGCGCCGGAGCGCATGTTTCGGCTCGCACCACTCCGAATGCTTCTACACGCTGCCGGGACCGCCCCGGCAACAACGGAGCGTCACCGGCACACTGCGACTCGTAACCACCGGCGAGTTCGACCCGTTGGAGGGGGCATGGGCTTCACGATCGGCGGCATCCGCGAGCTGCGGTCCGGCTCACGCCGCCGCGGCCGCACATCGGAGTGCACCGCGGTGGCGGAGTACACGGGACTCTGGGGCTGGGACGTCGCTCCCGGCGCGCGAGCCGGGAACGGCCGGTGCTCCTGCGGCGACACGGGGTGCGCCTCACCGGGCGACCACCCTCTGGAATTCAGCCCGGAGATCCCGGCCGGCGCCACACTCGACGATGTCGCCAAGGCTTGGTCGGACGTACCGGACGCGACGGTACTCCTGCCGGTGGGCCGCGGCTTCGACATCATCGACGTCGCGGAACAGGCGGGCAGCCGGGCACTGGTCCGGCTCGAACGGATGGGCCTCCCGGTCGGCCCGGTGACGGCGACCCCGACGGGCCGCGCGCACTTCTTCGTAGCACCGGGCGGCGCGGCCGACTTACCCGGTCTGCTCTACCGGATGGGCTGGGACGACGCCGACCTGGACCTGCACGCCCTGGGTCCTGGCACATACGTGACAGCCCCGCCCTCGGAGTTACGGGGCCTGGGCCCGGTCCGCTGGCTACGACCACCATCTCTGGACACGGCGGCGGCGCCACCACAGGCCCGACTGCTGCTCGGCACGCTGGCATACATCAGCCACCGAACGTAGCGCCTCCCGGCGGGTCCGGGGTGCGTCGTCGGCTCGGGCCGGTGGTTCATGTCCGGGTTGTTGCCGGGTGCCACAGACCACCCCACACGCGCCGGGGGCCGACCGCCCACCGGCCCGCAGGCGGGGCGACCGGCGGGAGGGGGCCGGGGTCGCAGGAGGTGACGTGTCCGGACGTAAAGCGTGATGTGTGCCGCTCACGAACCCGCGCCCGAAACACACACCCGCACGCGGCGTAGATCATGCAGTCCGGACACGCTCCTCCGGAGGCCCCGGCCCCCGCATCCCCCACACACCGCACCGCACCCCCCGCCGGACGGCGAGACCGCAACTACTCCCCGATCAGCGCGTCCACGAACGCCTCCGCCTCGAACGGCGCCAGATCGTCCGCCCCTTCGCCCAGCCCGACCAGCTTCACCGGCACCCCCAGCTCGCGTTGGACCGCGATCACGATCCCGCCCTTCGCCGTACCGTCCAGCTTCGTCAGCACGATGCCCGTGATGTCCACGACCTCCGCGAACACCCTCGCCTGCACCAGCCCGTTCTGCCCGGTCGTGGCATCCAGGACCAGCAGCACCTCGTCCAGCGGCCCGTGCTTCTCAATGACCCGCTTGACCTTGCCCAGTTCGTCCATCAGGCCGGTCTTGGTGTGCAGTCGGCCCGCCGTGTCGATGAGGACGACGTCCGCGCCCTCCGCGATGCCTTCCTTGACCGCGTCGAAGGCGATCGACGCCGGGTCGCCGCCCTCGGGGCCGCGTACCGTACGTGCGCCGACCCGTTCGCCCCAGGTCTGGAGCTGGTCCGCGGCGGCCGCGCGGAACGTGTCCGCCGCGCCGAGCACGACGGAGCGGCCGTCGGCGACGAGTACGCGCGCCAGTTTGCCGGTCGTCGTGGTCTTGCCGGTGCCGTTGACGCCGACGACCATCACCACGGCCGGGGTGTCCACACCGCTCTCGGTCTTGACGGCGCGGTCGAAGTCCGTGTCGAGGAGCTTCAACAGTTCCTCGCGCAGCAGCGCGCGCAGTTCCTCGGGCGTGCGCGTGCCGAGCACCCGTACCCGCTCGCGCAGCCGCTCGACCAGTTCCTGGGTCGGCGCGACTCCGACGTCCGCGGTGAGGAGGGTGTCCTCGATCTCCTCCCACGTGTCCTCGTCGAGGTGCTCGCGGGAGAGCAGTGTGAGCAGCCCCTTGCCGAGGGAGTTCTGCGAGCGGGCGAGCCGGGCGCGCAGCCGGACCAGTCGGCCGGCCGAGGGTTCGGGGATCTCGATGGCCGGCGCGGGCGGCTCGGCCACGACCGGATCCTCGACGGCGACCGGCGTCCCGGTGGCGTCCGGGAGGCCGACCTCCTCGATCGTGCGGCGCGCTTCGTCGCGCGGCGTCTGAGCCTCGTCTCCGACATGCGGCTCGGCGGGCGGGGCCGTGACGGTCGGCGTACTCGACGGTGCCGACGGCGGCAGCCGCTTCTTCTTGCGGCTGCCGACCACGAGCCCGCTGATCGCGCCGACCGCGACCAGGGCGATAACTACAACAAGGATGACAATTTCCATAACGCTCCCCAGTATCAGCCACGGCCGAGACCGGCCCTCGCGTCAGAGGATCGCACAAGCATCCAGGTCTCGATTTGGACCTTTTGTACCGAACATACGATGCTGGGGGTTCTGGGTTCGCCCGGAGTCCGCTCCCTCTGGAGCCCCGCCACCTCTGTACGGAGCCTCTCCATGCCCCACGCCTCCGCATCCGAAGGCGCGATCGAGACCCGTGGTCTTGAACCCGTCCCGGACGGTGAACGCACCGGCCGTGTCCGGGAACTCTTCCCCACCTGGGTCGCCGCCAACATCAGTGTGCTGCTGCTCACGATGGGCGCCGGCCTGATCGTCTTCAACGGCCTGAACTTCTGGCAGGTGCTGGTGGTGGCCGTCGCCGCGCCTGTCGTCTCGTACGGCATCGTCGGGCTGATCTCGCTCGCCGGCAAGCGCGGCGGCTCGCCCGGTATGGCCCTCTCCCGGGCGGTGTTCGGCCAGCGCGGGAACCTGTTCCCGGGAACGCTGATCTGGATCGCCCGCTGGGGCTGGGAGACCATCAACGCGGTGACGGGCGCGTATGCCGTACTGACGGTTCTGGACCTGCTCTTCGGGGTCAGGAGCGGTACTCCGCTGATCGTGCTGACGCTGGTCCTCTTCGTGGCGGGCACGTTCCTGGTCTCGGGGCTGGGTATCAACGCGCTGCGGGTGTGCAGCACTTGGTCGGCCTATCTCTTCGGCGCCTTCAGCGTGCTGGTGCTGGTGTATCTCGTCGCCAACACGGACTGGTCGGCCGTCTTCGGCAAGCCGGCCGGATCGACGGCGATGATGATCGCGGGCATCGGCACCATCGCGGCGGGTGGCATCAGCTGGGTGCCCTCGGGCCCCGACTTCACCCGCTACCTGCCGCGTAACGCCTCCGGCCGGGCCATGGTCGCTTCCACGATCGGCGGCGCGGGGATCGTGGTGCTTCCGATGGTGCTGATGGGCGCGGTGATGGCGGTCGGTACGCCGGATCTGGCCGACGCGCAGGACCCGGTGTCGTTCATCGGCAAGCTGCTGCCCACCTGGATCTCGGTGCCGTACCTGCTGATCGCCCTGGTCGGCATGGTCCTGATCAACTCGATGTCGATGTATTCGGCGGGCTTCACCGCGCAGACCCTGGGCATCAGGCTGCCGCGTGCCTGGGCCGTCAGCGTGAACGCCGTGATCAGCCTGGTCTTCGGCTTTCTGCTGATGGTGGTGGCCACCAGTTTCCTCGGCTCGTTCATCTCCTTCCTGACGCTGCTCGCGGTGGCGTTCTCGGCATGGATCGGCGTCTTCGGGGTGGACATGCTGCGGCGGCGTACGTATGACGGCGCGGCACTGATGGACACCACGCGCACCAGCGCCTACTGGTACCGGGGCGGCTTCGCGCCGTCGGCGATGGTGGCCTGGGGCACGGCGCTGGTGGTGGGGCTGCTGTTCACGGAGGTGGACTGGTTCGCCGGCCCCCTCGCCGGGACCTGGATCGGGGAGAACGGTCTGGGCTGGGTGGTCACGACCGTCGTGGCGGCGACGCTGTACGCGGTGCTGCCGCGCGAACGGACTCCGGCCCCGGCCGCCGGTACGAGGACCGGGACCGGAGCCGGGGGTCAGGAGGACGGCGAGGAAGAGCCCGAGGCCCTGCCCATACGCAGGCCCGCATGAAGCCCCGCATGAAGGCGCCCGCATGAAGCCCCGCATGATGGCGCCCATACGCAGGCCCGCGTGAAGGCGCCCGTACGAAGGGCCCGCGTGAAAGCGCCGCCGCCGGACAGGCCCTAGCCCATCTCCTCCAGTGTCTTGCCCTTCGTCTCCTTCACGAACAGCAGCACGAAGGGGATGGAGAGCACGGCGAAGCAGGTGTAGATGATGTACGTCGCCGAGAGGTTCCAGTCGGCCAGGCTCGGGAAGCTCGCGGTGATGGCCCAGTTGGCGATCCACTGCGCCGAGGCGGCGACACCGAGCGCGGCGGCGCGGATCCGGTTCGGGAACATCTCGCCGAGGAAGACCCAGACGACGACGCCCCAGGACAGCGCGAAGAAGAGCACGAACACATGGGCCGCGATCAGGGCGACCGTGCCCTGTGTGGTCGGCAGCTTGCCGTCGACGAGGTCCGCGGAGAACGCCCAGGCCTCGAAGGCGAGCGCGATCGCCATTCCGGCGGAGCCGACGAGCGCGAGCGGCTTACGGCCGACCCGGTCCACCAGGACCATCGCGATCACGGTACCGATGATGTTGACGATCGACGTCGTGAACGAATAGAAGAACGAGCTGGACGGGTCGATGCCGACCGACTGCCAGAGCGTCGCCGAGTAGTAGAAGGCGACGTTGATGCCGACCAGTTGCTGGAAGACCGAGAGCCCGATGCCCACCCACACGATGGGCAGGAAGGAGAAGCGGCCCAGCAGGTCCTTGAAGCTCGACTTGTGCTCGCGGTGCATCGCGTGCTCGATCTCGGCGACCCGGGCGTCCAGGTCGACGCCCTTGCTCTCGACCTCGGAGAGCACCTCCTTGGCCCGGTCCTTGCGGCCGACCGAGATCAGGAATCGCGGCGACTCGGGGATCGCGAAGGACAGCAGCCCGTACAGCACCGCCGGGACGACCATCACACCGAGCATCCACTGCCAGGCCTCCAGGCCCAGGAGCTTGCCGCGCTGATCCCCGTCGGCGAGTTGGAGGATGCCGAAGTTCACCAGCTGGGAGACGGCGATACCGACGACGATCGCGGCCTGCTGGAAGGAGCCGAGCCGACCGCGGTAGGCGGCCGGTGAGACCTCGGCGATGTAGGCGGGGCCGATCACGGACGCCATGCCGATCGCGAAGCCACCGATGATGCGCCAGACCGCGAGGTCGTAGATGTCGAAGGGCAGCGCGGAGCCGATCGCGCTGATGGTGAAGAGGGCCGCGGCGATCTGCATGCAGCGGATCCGGCCGATCCGGTCGGCGATCCGGCCGGCCGTGGCGGCCCCGATCGCACAGCCGATCAGCGCGATGGCGATGACTTGGGCGAGGGCCGCGGAACCGATGTCGTACTTGCCTCGGATACCTTCGACGGCGCCGTTGATCACCGAACTGTCGTAGCCGAAGAGGAAGCCGCCCATCGCGGCGGAGGCCGTGATGAAGATGACATGGCCGAGGTGCTCGGGGTGGGCCGCTCGACCTCCGGGCGGTGGCACCTGATCTGTGGTGGTCACGTGTACTCCTGGGGCCGCCCGGCTGCGTTGCCGGGCGTGGGTGGGCGAGCCCTTCAAGTGGGGCATAACTTGCCGTCAGGCACCACTTGAAGGCAAAAGCAACGCGACCGAGAGTATGCCTCCAAGTTTCTAAGGAAACCCCGGGGGTTGGTCCACCCTTCATGCCACTTTTGTCCACCCCTTGATCCGCAATTGCTTCAAGTCCTGAAGTTAAAGGCCCGCATGAATGGGGTATTAGCGCAGCCGCTGACTGATGACCTTGGACACGCCGTCGCCCTGCATGGAGACCCCGTACAGCGCGTCCGCGACCTCCATCGTCCGTTTCTGATGCGTGATCACGATGAGCTGGGAGCTCTCCTGGAGTTCCTGCATGATGCGGATCAGCCGCTGGAGATTGGTGTCGTCCAGCGCCGCCTCGACCTCGTCCATCACATAGAACGGGCTCGGCCTGGCCTTGAAGATCGACACCAGCAGCGCCACGGCGGTCAGGGAGCGTTCGCCGCCCGAGAGCAGCGACAGCCGCTTGACCTTCTTGCCCGGGGGCCTGGCCTCGACATCCACTCCGGTGGTCAGCATGTGCTCGGGGTCGGTGAGGATCAGCCGCCCCTCACCGCCCGGGAAGAGGCGTGAGAAGACCCCCTCGAACTGCTCGGCCGTGTCCCGGAACGCCTCGGTGAAGACCTGCTCGACCCGCTCGTCGACCTCCTTCACCACCACGAGCAGATCGGCCCGGGTCTTCTTCAGGTCCTCGAGCTGTTCGGAGAGGAATTTGTGCCGTTCCTCCAGCGCCGCGAACTCCTCGAGGGCGAGCGGATTCACCTTCCCGAGCTGCTGATACGCCCGTTCGGCCGCCCTGAGCCGCTTCTCCTGCTCCGCCCGTACGTAGGGCACCGGACGGTGGCTCGGGTGCTCCGGGTCGTCCGGCAACTGCTCCCCGTCGGCGGGCGGGGACGGTGGTACGAGCTGGTCGGGGCCGTAGTCGGCGATCAGCCCGGCCGGCTCCACGCCCAGTTCCTCCAGGGCCTTGGCCTCCAACTGCTCGATCCGCAGCCGCTTCTCCGCGCCGAGCACCTCGCCCCGGTGGACGGAGTCGGTGAGCTTGTCCAGTTCCCCCTTGATGTCACGGCCCTGGTTCCGCTCGGCGACCAGTTCCCGCTCCCGTTCCCCCTTGGCCGCCTCGGCCGAGACGCGCTCGGCCTCGGCCCGTACGACCGATACCTCCACATGCGCCAGCAGTTGCCGGGCACCGGCCGCGACGGCGCCGGCGACCTGGGCCTCGTGGCGCAGGCGCGCCCGCCGCTGCTCCGCGCGCGCCCGCGCTTCGCGCTCGGCGCGCGCCGCTCGGTCGAGTGAGTCGGCCCGGCCCGCGAGCCCCTTCACCCGCTCCTCGTGGGTACGGACCTGGAGCCGCGCCTCCATCTCGGTCTGCCGGGCGTTGGCGCCGTCGGCGGCGAGCCGGTCCCGTACGGAGGTGTCCGGCTCCTCCTCCACCGGCGCCTCCTGCGCGACCAGCAGCCGCTCCGCGAGCTCCTCCGCCTCGGCGGTGGCGCGCTCCAGCGCCTCCTGGGCCCGCGCGGCGGCCGTGCTCGTCCGCTCGGCCTCGCCCTCGGCTCCACGTGCCTGGCCGGAGAGCCGCCCCAACTGCCCGGAGACGGCGGACTTCTCCCGGTCGGCGGCCCGGCGCCGCTCCCCCGACTCCTCTACGAGCGCGGCGCACTCGGCCCGCCGCTCGGTGGCGCGACGCTGCCCCTCGTCCAGTTCCTCGCACCGTACGGCCAGCTCCGCCAGTTCGGCGGCGGCCTCGTCGACAGATGCCTGAACCTCCAGCAGACTCGGTGCCCCGGCGGACCCTCCCTGCGCGAAGTACGCCCCGAGCACATCGCCCTCGGCGGTCACGGCGGTGAGCGAGGGCCGTGCGGCGACCAGGGCCTCGGCGTCCTCCAGCGTGCCGACCACGACGATGTCCCGCACCAGGTGCCGTACGGCCGTCAGCAGCGCGGCGGGCCCGCGCACGAGATCGCCGGCGTACGGCGGGTTGTGCGTGTCGACGGCGGTACCGACCGCCGCGCCGTCGCCGCCCGTGGCGATCTGCGCGGACAGCACGCCGGAGGCGCCGACAGGACCGATGGGATACGGCGCTGATCCCGCGTCCCGGCCCGCCACCGCACGGCCGCCGTGCGGCCCGTCGGTGCCCTGGCCCGGGACGCCCCCGGTGGGGCACGGGCCGGGCGCGCCCCGCGACTCGTCGCCTGCCCGGTCGGCGAGGACACCGGCCGTACCTGACTCGCCCCGGCCGGACGCCGAGCCGTCCCCGGAACCCGTCGCCCCCACGCCCCGTACCCCGTCGGTGCCTTGGCCGGGCACGACGCCCTCCCGGCCGTCCGGCGTCCCGACCGGCCCGGCATCCGCGCCCGCCCCCAGGAGCAGCGCCGCCCGGCCCGCGTCCTGTCGGCGCAGGAGGCGGATCGCCTCCGCCGCCGCCGTCGGCCCGTCGACCGCGATCGCGTCGGCGGCCGCGCCCAGCGCCGCCGCCACGGGGATCTCGTGACCGGGGGTGACGGTGAGCAGTTCGGCGGCCGGGCCGAGGAGGCCCGAGAGGCGGTCGCGGGCTTCGAGCAGGGCGCCCGTGCCGTCCTTGCGGCGCAGGCCGAGCGCGAGCGTCTCGTGACGGGCGGCGAGGGCCGCGCGTTCGCGTTCCGCCGTGGTGGCGGCGTCCCTGGCCGCCGACAGGGACGCCTCCGCGTCCGAGAGTCCGCGCCGGGCCGTCTCGTACCGCTCGGCCAGTTCGTGGTCCTCGGCGTCCAGGCCGTCCACCTCGGCCTTGAGCTGTTCGTACTCCTCCCGCGCGGCGGCCGCGCGCTCCCCGGCCTCGTCGCGGGCGGCGGCGAGGCGGCCGATCTCCGCCTGGGCGGAAGCGGCCCGGCTCCGGGCCGCGTTGACCTGGCCGTGCAGCCGGGCGAGCCCCTCGCGGCGGTCGGCGATCGCGCGGGCGGCGTCCTTGAGACGGCGTTCCTCGGCGGCCAGTTCGCGCTCCAGTTCGGCGCGGTGCGCGACGGTGTCCTCGCGGGCGTGCTCGGCCGCCTCCAGCGCGGCCTCCAGCTCCGCCTCCTGCTCGCGGATGCGGGCGGCCTCCCGCTCCATGTCCTCGGGGTCGCGGCCCCTGCGCTCCTCCGTGGGGGCCTCGGTGGCACTCTTCACCCGCGCGTCTGCCAGCGAGACCGTGCCGCGTACCCGCTCGGCCAGCTGCGACAGCTCGTACCAGGTCTGCTGGGCCCGCTGGAGCCGGGGCGCCAGCCGGCGTACCTCGTCCTCCAGCTCCGCCTCCCGTGCCAGCGCCGCCTTGAGCCGGTTCTCCGCGGCCTCCTTGCGCTGCTTGAGTTCGGCTTCGTCGGCGATCTCCGTACGGAGTGCCTCGCGCAGCCGCACCAGGTCGTCGGCGAGCAGCCGCAGCCGCGCGTCCCGCAGGTCGGCCTGGATGACGGCGGCCCTGCGGGCGACCGCGGCCTGCCGTCCGAGCGGCTTGAGCTGGCGGCGCAGTTCGTCGGTGAGGTCCTGGACGCGGGCGAGGTTCGCGCGCATCGCGTCCAGTTTCCGCAGCGCCTTCTCTTTCCGCTTGCGGTGCTTCAGGACTCCGGCGGCCTCCTCGATGAACGCCCGGCGACCCATCGGATCGGCGTGCAGTACGGAGTCGAGCTGGCCCTGTCCGACGATCACATGCATCTCACGGCCGATACCGGAGTCGGAGAGCAGCTCCTGAATATCGAGAAGACGGCAGGTATCGCCGTTGAGCTGGTATTCGCTGCCGCCGTTGCGGAACATGATCCGCGTAATGGTGACTTCCGCGTAGTCGATCGGCAACGCACCGTCGGAGTTGTCGATGGTGAGGGAGACTTCCGCGCGGCCGAGCGCCGGCCGCCCGGTCGTCCCGGCGAAGATCACGTCTTCCATCTTGCCGCCGCGCAGTGATTTGGCGCCCTGCTCTCCCATGACCCAGGTGAGCGCGTCCACCACATTGGACTTACCGGAACCGTTCGGGCCCACGACGCAGGTGATACCGGGCTCGAAGCGCAGCGTCGTGGCGGAGGCGAAGGATTTGAAACCGCGCAGGGTCATGGCCTTGAGGTGCACGCCGTCGGACTCTACCGGGCCACGATCGTCCACCGTCGGTTTCACCACTGAACGCGCAGGGCACATCAGACGTTAAGAAAGCCCGTCGGCGCCAACAATGCTTCGTACAGCGGAAGTTCATACAACGGAAGACGGAAAGAAAGAAGGGACGCCGAAGCGTCCCTTGCATATCTTGCGAGAGTGTCTCTCACCTGACCCCGAACGGGGTTGTCGTCAGGTGAGCGCGGGCTCCGCCTGGGGTACATCAATGTCGATGCCGTCGAGCAACGAATCTCCGGGGTGCTGTGCGACGGCAGCGTTCAGCGAGTCGTTCTCGGACTGGATCCGTACAAGCTCGGATTCAAGATCCTGGACGCGCTGCTGAAGCCGTCGCATCTCGGCGAGGAGTCGCGGGTCGGAGCCGCCGACATAACCGAGAAGCGCCTTTGCCATGATGGATGGTCCTCCACAAATGAGTGACCGACCGAATGCGGTTGGGTCGTGAGGGAAATCGCACCCGCGGTGCCTGGCAGCGCTTGTTCATCACTGCTGTTCCTACTGCGGTTCTTACTGCCAAACAGCTAAGGTGCGCGGGGATTCCAGAGTCTCACCAAAAAGTTTGACGGTCAACACGATCACAGCCGGGGCCGACGGGCAGCCCGGGGGCACAGGGCCGCGAAGGCGCGGCGCCGGCTCTCTCTCGGGGCCCTGGGGGCGTGGAGATCATCGTTAGTCCGGCAGCCTGGCACGACTGGCCGTTCTTGGCAACCACCAGGTCATCGCTGACCTGCGCATGTGCCACGGGCACTCCTCCTGTCCCGCGGGCCCCGCACAGGGGGCACGTGTCACCGGATCGCGAAGCTCTCGTAGCCGCCGCGCGGGGTGTCCCAGATCTCAGTGACTCCGTCTACGCGCCCGGGTGTGTCGGAGGACCGCAGCCACTCCAGCAGGCGGTGGCAATTCTCACGTGGCCCCTCGGCGACCACCTGAACCCTGCCGTCGTCCAGATTGAGGGCGAATCCGGTGAGGCCGCCGATCTCCAGAGCGTTCGCCCTGGTGAACCAGCGGAAGCCCACTCCCTGTACTCGGCCGCGCACCCAGGCGGTAAGTCGTGCGTCGTCGTTCATGCCCGCAAACTAACCGGCCAATTGCCCGCTGTCCCGGGCGCCCCCACACCTCATGCCGTACAGTCCGATCGCATTGAGGTTCACCCGAACGGGTGAGTCACCTTGCCGTCGAGCGCATGAGGAAGGCACAGCAGATGGGACGCCACCGACGCTCCGCCGCCGTACCACCCGCTGATCATTCCGCGGACGGTACGGCAGGCGCGCACCCCGAAGGCGTGCGCCGTAAGAGACGAATAGCCAAGCCTGTACGTACGGGACTGCTCGGCGCGTCCGCGGCCATGGCCGTGGGAGCCGTGGCCGTCGCCTCGGGGCTGCTGCCCGGTGGCGGCCAGTACACGCTCGGCGACAGCGGCAACGGCGGGCCCGTCCGCGCCGACTCCGCGCCCGAGCTCCACACACAGGGCGGCGCCTCCGCCGACTCGTCACGCGAGACCTCCGAGAGCCCCAGCCGCGGCTCCGAGAGGGCGAAGGGGCCGACGAAGTCGGCGTCGGCCACGCCGACGAAGCCGTCCGCCACTCCTTCGAAGGAATCGAAGGAGCCGACGAAGTCGAAGTCCGCCGCCGCCCCGGCGAAGACGCGGGAGACCGACAAGAGTTCGGCGCCCTCCACGCCCACCAAGACCCCGGTGCCCACGAAGACGGAGTCGACGCCCTCGACCGCGGCGCCCACCGCCGACGACAGCACCAGCCCGATGGAGGCCGAGGTGCTCTCGCTGGTCAATCAGGAGCGGGACAAGGTGGGCTGCAGCCCCCTGCGCGCCGACGCCTCCCTGGGCAAGCTGGCGCGGGACTTCAGCGACGACATGGCAGCGCGCGGCTTCTTCAGCCACACCGACCCGGACGGCAACACCCCCTGGGACCGGGCCGACAAGGCGGGCGTCAAGGGTCTCGGCGGCGAGAACATCGCCCGCGGCCAGGCCACCGCGCAGGCGGTGATGGACTCCTGGATGAACAGTGAGGGCCACCGCGCGAACATCCTGAACTGCGACTACACGCGGCTCGGCGTCGGTGTCCACACCGGTTCCGGCGGCCCGTGGTGGACGCAGGACTTCGGCTTCTGAGCCGCTGCTAACTTCTCGAAAGCGCCATCCATCGGGTGGCGCTTTCCGGTTGTAAGGTGTCGATGTGGACGGTCTTCCTCCTGCCGACGGCACCTCTCGCGACGGCACCTCTCCCGATGACGGTCTCGCCTTCGACGTCTTCTCCCGGCGGTGCCCCTCGCGTTCCACGCTGGAGCATGTGACGGGCCGCTGGGGCAGCCTGACGCTCGGCGCCCTGTACGAGAGCGGCTGCCGCTTCAACGAACTGCGGCGACGCGTCGACGGCGTGAGCGAGAAGATGCTCTCCCAGACCCTGCACGCGCTGGAACGGGACGGTCTGGTGCACCGCCACGCGCATCCGGTCAATCCGCCGCGCGTCGACTACGAACTGACCGCGCTGGGACGGGATGTCTCGGGACGGCTGTTCGGTCTCATCCAGCTGGTGGAGGGACGGATGCCCGAGGTGCTGCGGGCTCGGGAGCGTTACGACTCGTCGCGGACCGGCGGAACCGCGCCCGGCGACGGAACGGCACCGGCCGAAGAGGCTGCACGGGCCGAAGAGGCGGCACCGGGCGAGGAGACGGCGCGCGACGACGTCACGACACGCGGCGGCCGCTGACAGCGCGGACAGAAGTAGCTGGAGCGATTCATCCAGGGCCGCCGCCGCATGGGCGTGCCACACCGGCGGCACGGCTCGTCCTCGCGTCCGTACGCGTCCAGCGACCGGTCGAAGTACCCCGATTCGCCGTTCACATTGACGTACAGGCTGTCGAAACTGGTGCCGCCGACGGCGAGCGCCTCGTTCATCACGTCCCGTACGTGGCCGAGCAGTTCGACGGAGCGCGGCCGGGTGAGCGCCGCGGTGGGGCGCTCGTAGTGAAGTTTGCCGCGCCAGAGCGCCTCGTCCGCGTAGATGTTGCCGACGCCGCTGATGAGGGACTGGTCGAGCAGTGCGCGCTTGACCGTCGTACGGCGCAGCCGCAGCGCGGTGTGGAAGGCGTCGTCGTCGAAGTCCGGGTCGAGCGGGTCGCGGGCGATGTGCGCGATGACGTCCGGCAGTCCGTCGGGGGAGTTGTCGTGGACGGAGAGCCCGCCGAAGGTGCGCTGGTCGACGAAGCGCAGCTCGGTGCCCAGGTCGTCGGCGAAGCGGATCCTGATCCGCAGATGCTTCTCGTCGGGAGCGGTCTCGGGCTGGACGAGGAGCTGGCCGCTCATCCCGAGGTGGCCGAGGACCGAGGCGTCCGTGTCGGCGAGAGTGAGCCAGAGGTATTTGCCGCGCCGGCGGGCCGTACCGATGGTGTGCCCCTGAAGGCGGGCCGCGAAGTCGGCGCCGCCGGCGGTGTGCCGCCGTACCGCGCGCGGATGCAGTACCTCGGTCCCGGCGACCGTACGGCCGCTGACCCAGCGTTCGAGTCCACGCCGGACTACTTCGACCTCGGGCAGCTCGGGCACAGGGACTCCTCGGAAGGGACGAGGTTCTGTCCGACCGCACAGAACCCGGGGCAGGGGCGGGCCGGCGCGGGCGCCGGAACGGTGAACGCCCCTCGGGTCGTCGTACGACGACCCGAGGGGCGCACCAGGAAGGAGAGCACGGACCGTCAGGCGTTGGCCGGGTCCGCGGGTGCCTGCTCCGGCGGGGTCGAAGGGGTGTCGGCGGCCCCTTCGGCGTCGGCGTCGACGTCTTGTTCAACGTCGGCGTCGGCGGCGGTCTTCCCCGCCGCTGCCCGTTCGTCCGCGGCGGCCTGGATGGACCGCCAGGCGGACTCCGCGGCCTGCTGCTCCGCTTCCTTCTTGCTGCGGCCGGTGCCGGTGCCGTACGAGACACCACCGACGCGGGCGGCAGCAGTGAAGGTCTTCTCGTGGTCCGGGCCTGTCTCCGAGACGAGATACTCGGGTACTCCGAGACTCTCCGCCGCGGTCAGCTCCTGGAGACTGGTCTTCCAGTCCAGGCCGGCCCCGAGATTCGAGGACTTCTCGATGAGCGGGTCGAAGAGCCGGTGCACCAGCTCGGACGCCACTTCGAGGCCCTGGTCGATATAGACGGCGCCGATCACCGCTTCGAGGGTGTCGGCGAGAATGGACGCCTTGTCCCGGCCACCCGTGCCCTCTTCGCCCCGGCCGAGCCGGATGAAGGAGCCGAGTTCGAGGCCGCGGCCCACTTCCGCCAGCGCACGTGAGTTGACCACCGCGGCCCGCAATTTGGCCAGTTGGCCTTCAGGCAGATCGGGGTGGGTGCGGTACAGCGTGTCCGTGACCACCAGGCCGAGCACCGAATCCCCGAGGAATTCGAGCCGCTCGTTGGTGGGCAGACCGCCGTTCTCGTACGCGAACGAACGGTGGGTCAGTGCACGCACCAGAAGGGCGGTCTCGAGCTGATACCCGAGCCGCCCTTCCAGAAGCGTGTGGGACGAGGCTGTACTGACATTGTCTGTCTGCTTCTTGGCAGGGGACAGTTCAGACATCGAGCCTCTCACCAGCCGCTCAGACCTCGAGGACCTGGCGCTTGTTATAGGTGCCGCAGCTCGGGCACGCGATGTGCTGCAGCTTCGGCTCCTGGCAACGCTCGCACGAAACCAGGGTGGGGACCGCAGCCTTCCACTGCGACCGGCGGTGGCGCGTGTTGCTGCGCGACATCTTCCGCTTCGGAACAGCCACGGCTACTTCTCCTGCTTCTCGTCGACGCCCGCTTCGGCGCCGCCCATGTTGTCCTTCTCGCCGTCCTTGACGGTCTCGGCGAGTCCCTGCAGCGCCGCCCAACGGATGTCGACGGCGTCATGGTGGTGGTCCGGGTTCTCGTCCAGCCTGATCCCGCATTCGGAACACAGGCCGGCACAGGTCTCCCGGCACACCGGCTGCATCGGCAGTGCGAGCACCACCGCATCACGCAGCACTGGTTCGAGGTCGAACAGTCCGTCCTCGATGAAGAGCCTGTCCTCGTCGTCCTCGGCGTCGTCGTCGGGCTCCGCACGGGTGCGGCCCCGGTCATCGGCGTCGTGGTACGAGAACATCTCCTGGAAGTCCGCTGCCACCTCTTGGCGCAGCGGCTCCAGACACCTTACGCACTCCCCCTCGGCCGACGCACGGGCGGTGCCCGTGACGAGCACCCCTTCCATGACCGATTCGAGTCGGAGGTTCAGCTCCACGGGCGCCCCCTCGGGCGCTCCGATGACGCCCGCGATACCGAGGTCCTTGGGCGCGGGCACCGAGCGGGTCAGCTTCTGGAGCGCACCAGGACGCCGCCCCAGCTCGTGTGTGTCGAACACGAGGGGGTTGCGATGGTCGAGGCGCGCGTTCAGGGTTTTTCCCGCTTTCGGATCGTGGGGGTGGGCCGCCACCGTCGCGGAAGCGAAGCGGGCAGCCGGAGCCGCGGACATACACGCGGCCGAAGAGCCAGGGTACTGGACCAGCCGCCGTAGGCCCAATCCGGTTGCCGGTCGACAGCCGTACAGGGCCCCCGGAGGCTTCGGGAGGCCCTCAGCGTCCCTGCTCGTACCTGCGCAGCTGGTCGAGGTCGATCATGCTGGTGTCGAAGAGGCTGGTCTCGTCGAGCGCGCCCTGCTGCCCGGAGCCCGGCGGCAGTGCCTGCTGCTGGGGCTGGGCCTCGGGCTGCTGCCAGCCGTAGTTCGGGTCGTACGCGCCCTGGCCCTGCGCCTGCCCCTGGTCGTAGCCCTGCTGCTGGTACGTGTACGGGTCCTGCTGGTAGCCGTACGAGGAGTCCTGTTGCTGATAGCCCGCGTAGCCGGGCTCGGTGTATGCGGGGTCCTGGTAGCCGGCGCCCGCCGCGGCTCCCGGATAACCGGCGGCGACCTCCTCAAAGCCGGTGCCGGTCTGCGCGTAGCCGGGGTCGTTCTGCGCGTAGGCGGGATCGGCGTACGGCTGCCGGCCGGGCATGGCCGGGGGCAGCGGGGGCGCTGCCGGGACGGGGGGCTGCTGCTGTGCCGGGACCTGGGGCTGGGCGAGGCCTCGGGGGGTGTCCGCGAGGCCGGCCAGATAGTCCGCGTCGCTGGTGCGCCCCTGCGGGCCCGCCGCGTCCTGGGCCGCCATGTGCGCCCCGAGGTCGTCCGAGTCGGTACGGCCGTGGAGCTTCTGCCGGCCGCGTCCGACCGCTTCGAGCGTCTTGGACAGCACGGCCTCGAAGGCGCCGATCTTGGCGTCCACGTATTCGTCGGCCCGCTGGATCAGGGTGCCGGGGTCGGCGCTGTACTCGGGGGCGTCGTCGTCCTCGGAGCTGCCGTATCCCGCCCCGTCGCCGCCGGGAGAGCGGCCGAGCAGCTTCTCGCGGCCGCGGTCGACGGAGCCGATGGTCTTGGTGAGGACGACCTCGAAGTTGGCGAGCTTCGAGTCGACGTAGTCGTCCGCCTCCGCGCGGACCTCCTCGGCCTCCCTGCGGGCCTCGGCGAGGATACGGTCGGCCTCCTCCTGGGACTGGCGGGCGACCTCGGTGTCGGCGAGGAGCGTGGAGCGCTGGGCGTGTGCCGCCTCGATGATGCGGGCGGCCTCCTGGCGGGCCTGCTCGGCGAGCTGCTCACGGCCGCCGATCAGCTCCTGGGCCTGCGCCAGCGAGCCAGGGAGCGCGTCCCGTACCTCTTCGAGCATCGCGAGCAGCTCGGCGCGGTTCACCACGCACGACGCCGACATGGGCATGGAGCGGGCGTTCCCCACCGTGTCGACGATCTCGTCGAGCTTCTTCTGCACGTCCACCGGGTGCTCGCCACTCTCTCAGCTGGTTTGGAGACGGACGCAACGACTGTACGGCCAGGAGGAGCCCCTCCGACACCGACTGACGGACCGTCAGTTCCTCATCGCTCGCCGAGCCGCTCCGTCAGTGCCGCGTGGACGGCCGGGGGCAGCAGGTGGGAGACGTCTCCGCCCCAGGTCGCGACCTCCTTGACCAGGGAGGAGGAGAGGAAGCTGTAGGTGGGGTTGGTGGGGACGAACAGGGTCTCGACTCCCGAGAGCCCGTTGTTCATCTGGGCCATCTGGAGTTCGTAGTCGAAGTCGCTGACGGCGCGCAGGCCCTTGACGATGGCCGGGATGTCGCGCTGCTTGCAGAAGTCGACGAGCAGGCCGTGGAACGCCTCGACCTCGACGTTGCCGAATTCGGCGGTGACCTCTCGGATCAGGGCCATCCGCTCGTCGACCGTGAACAGTCCCGTTTTCGACTGGTTGATCATGACTGCCACATGTACGACGTCGTACAGCTTGGAGGCGCGGGCAATGATGTCGAGATGTCCATTGGTGATGGGGTCGAAGGACCCCGGACAGACGGCGCGGCGCAACTGAATTCCCTCGCTCTCCGGTCCGGTCATCGTGCGTCTTCACACATAGAGGCGGCGCGACCGTACCAAAGCGTTCCCTCGCCGTAGCGACGGGACCGAAGTGCGTCGAACCCCGCGGGCCAGCCGAATTCTCCGCCCCTCGTGCTGCGTTCCACCGTGGCGAGCGCAGCGCCGCCGATCCAGCCTTTGGCCCGGAGTGTGAGCAGGATCTCCCGAAGATCGTCGTCGGTGACGGCGTACGGCGGATCGAGGAAAATCAGGTCGTACGGGGCGGCCGGGGGCGGCCCCTGGACGACCTGTTCGGCCTTGCCGGTGCGGACCTCGGCGCCGGGCAGGCCGAGCGCCGTCACGTTCTCGCGGACGGTACGGGCGGCGCGGGCGTCGGCCTCGACGAGCAGGGCGTGCGCTGCGCCGCGCGAGAGGGCCTCCAGGCCGACGGCGCCGGAGCCCGCGTACAGGTCGGCGATCCGGATGCCTTCGAGGGTGCCGAGAAGCGATTCCCAGCTGGAGAAGAGGCCCTCGCGCGCGCGGTCGGACGTGGGGCGGGTGCCGTTGCCGGGCGGGACGGCGAGGCGGCGTCCGCCGGCCGCACCGGCGATCACGCGGGTCATGGGTGTCGGTCCTCGGTTCGTGGGTGGGGCGACGCGTACTCCCCCACGATATGGCGTACGCCCCGGGACCCGGCCGGTGCGCGAGCCCCCGTCCCGCCTCTCGCCCCTCACCCCTTGTCGAGGTACTGCTCCCGTTCCGTGTCCAGGAGCGCGTCCAGCGCCGTCAGGAGCTCCGGGTAGCCCGCCAGCTCCGGGTCCCCGGCGACCACCGTGACGGCCTCCTCGCGGGCGGCGGCGATGACCTCCTCGTCCTCGATGACCGCCAGCATCCGCAGTGAGGAGCGCACTCCGGACTGCGCCTGGCCGAGGACATCGCCCTCACGGCGCTGTTCGAGGTCGATACGGGACAGCTCGAAGCCGTCGAGCGTGGCGGCGACCGCGCCGAGCCGGGCCCTGGCGGGGCTCGCCTCCGGCATGTCGGTCACCAGCAGACAGAGACCGGGGGCCGAGCCGCGGCCCACCCGGCCGCGCAGCTGGTGCAGCTGGGAGACGCCGAACCGGTCCGCGTCCATGATCACCATCGCTGTGGCGTTCGGGACGTTCACCCCGACCTCGATGACCGTGGTCGCGACGAGGACGTCCACCTCGCCGGCCGCGAAGCGGCGCATCGTGGCGTCCTTGTCGTCGGGCTGCACCCGCCCGTGCAGGACCTCGATCCGCAGACCGGCCAGCGGCCCCTTGGTGAGCTGCTCGGCGACCTCCAGGACCGCGAGCGGCGGCCGCTTCTCCGCGTCGTCCTCCGGGGCCGCCTTCGCCTTCTTCCTGGCCTTCTCGTCCTCGTCGTCACCGATGCGCGGGCAGACGACGTACGCCTGGTGCCCCTTGCCGACCTCCTCGCGCACCCGCTCCCAGGCACGCGCGAGGAAGTGCGGCTTGTCCTGGGCCGGGACCACATGGCTGGCGATGGGCGAGCGCCCGGCGGGGAGCTGGTCCAGGACGGAGGTCTCCAGATCGCCGAAGACGGTCATCGCGACCGTACGGGGAATGGGCGTGGCCGTCATGACCAGCAGATGCGGGGGCTGTTTGCCCTTGGAGCGGAGCGCGTCGCGCTGCTCCACCCCGAAGCGGTGCTGCTCGTCCACGACGACCAGACCGAGGTCGTGGAACCGCACCTTGTCCTCGATCAGGGCGTGCGTACCGATCACGATCCCGGCCTCGCCGGTGACCAGGTCGAGCAGCGCCTGGCGCCGGGCCGCCGCGCCCATGGAGCCGGTGAGCAGCACGACCTTCGTGGCGCCTTCGGCGCCGCCGAGCATCCCGCCCTGGGCCAGCTCGCCCATCATCTCCGTGATGGAACGGTGGTGCTGCTGGGCGAGGACCTCGGTGGGCGCCAGCATGGCCGCCTGCCCGCCCGCGTCGACGACGTTGAGCATCGCCCGCAGCGCGACCAGGGTCTTGCCCGAGCCGACCTCGCCCTGGAGCAGCCGGTGCATGGGGTGTTCGGTGGCGAGGTCCGCGAAGATCTCGGCGGTGACCTTGAGCTGGCCGTCGGTGAGGGTGAACGGCAGCTTGGCGTCGAACGCGTCGAGCACACCGCCCGCCACGGGCCGGCGCGCCACGGCGGGGAGTTGGGCGTCCGCGTACCGCCGCCGGGCGAGCGCGACCTGGAGCACGAACGCCTCGTCCCACTTCAGCCGCTGCCTGGCGTCCTCGATGTCGGCCTTGGTCTCGGGCCGGTGGACCTTGAGCAGCGCCTCCGGCAGCGACGCGAATCCGCGTCCCTCGCGCAGCGCTTGAGGCAGCGGATCGACGGCTTCGACGGCCCGGGGCAGGACCGCGTCGAGCGCTTTGGTGATCTTCCAGGACTCCAGTCCTTTGCACGCCGGGTAGATCGGGATCAGCTTCCCCGCGAACCCGTCGACGGCGTCCGTCGCGTCGTCGTCCTCCGCCGCCTCCCCGGTGGACCGGCCCAGCGGCACATATGTGGGGTGCGCGAGCTGGAGCTTGCGGTTGAAGACGGACACCTTGCCCGCGAACATCCCCCGGCTGCCCGGCGGCAGCTCCTTGTGCGGCTTGTGGATACCCCGGCCGAAGAAGACCAGTTGGAGCCGTCCCGTGCCGTCGGTGAGGGTGATCTCCAGACGCTGGCCCCGGCCGTGGTTGAAGGTGTGCACCCGGGAGTCGGCGACCTGGGCGACCACGGTGACGTCCTCGTCCAGCGGCAGATCGGAGAGCGTGGTCAACTGACCGCGCTCCTCGTACCGCCGTGGGTAGTGGTGCAGCAGATCGCCGACCGTGTGCAGGTCGAGGTGTTCGGCCATCACCTTCGCGGTGGCGGGGCCGAGCGTCTTCTTGAGAGGTTCATCCAGCGCGGACACGCGATCTATTGCACACCACGGCACCGACAGTCGTCGCGCACCCTGAGATCTCCGCAGGTCAGAGCCGTGCCATGGGAAGCGGTCGGCCGCTTCACTCCACCCCGACGAGCAGCGGCACGGACTGCCGGCCGCCCCGGTAGACCACGGTGTCGACGGCCAGATACCCGTCGCGTACGTACCGCTCCAGGCGGTCGGCGAGGGTCTCCGGCAGGTCCTCGCCGAGCACGAGGGTGACCAGTTCGCCGCCGGCCGCGAGCATCCGGGAGAGGACCGCTTCGGCGGTCGCGGCGAGATCGGCGCCGATCACTGCGACGTCTCCGTCGATCAGTCCCAGGACGTCCCCGGCCTGGCAGATCCCCACCGAGGTCCACGACTGCCGCTCGGCGAAGGCCAGTTCGGCGTAGCGCGTGGCTCCGGCCGCGCTGGTCATCGCGACGACGTCCTCGTCGAAGTGGCGCTCCGGCTGGTGGACGGCGAGCGCCGCGATGCCCTGGACGGCGGCCCGGGTCGGGATGAGGGCGACCCGTACCCCTTCGGTACGGGCCTGTTCGGCCGCCGCCGCCGCGGTGTGCCGCAGGGCCGCGTCGTTCGGCAGCAGCACCACCTCGCGCGCGTGGGCGCGCCGGATCGCCTCGACCAGCTCTCCGCTGGCGGGCGGCTCCCCGGGGCGCGCGAGGACGGTCGTCGCGCCGGCCTCGGCGCACAGTCCCGCGAGCCCTTCGCCGGGGACGACCGCGACGACGGCCCTCTGGGCCTGCTCCTTCGGCGGCTCGGCCGCGGCGTCGAAGTGGCTGATCCGGATGCGGTACGGGCGCCCCGCCTCGACCCCGGCCTCCACGGCGGCGCCCGCGTCGTCGACGTGTACGTGGACGTTCCACAGCCCGTCGCCGCCGACGACGACCAGGGAGTCGCCGAGGCCGTCGAGCCGCTCCCGGAGCCGTGCCACGGCGCGGTCGTCCGCCTCCAGGAGGTAGATCACCTCGAAGGCGGGCCCGTCGCCGGTGGCACGGGGCTCGCTCGCCGCGGGCGCCTCGTACCGCCGGTGGCTCATCGGGAAGACGGCCGGCGCCTCGCCCGTGAGGGTGTGCGCCAGCGCGCCCAGGACGGCCAGCAGGCCCCGTCCGCCCGCGTCCACGACGCCCGCGCGCCCGAGCACGGCCAGTTGGCCCGGGGTGGCGTCGAGCGCGGCGCACGCGCCCGCGTACGCCGCCCGCACGGCCGCCACGTCCCCCGCCGGTCCGCCGTCCCGCGCCGTACGGTCCACGGCGCCGGCCGCGTCCGCCGCCGCGCCCGCCACACTGAGGATCGTGCCCTCGACGGGATGCGCGACGGCCTCGCGGGCCAGCTCGGCGGCCCTGCGCAGCGCGTGGGCCAGCCGGTTCCCGTCCTCGTCCGCAGCCGGGGCCGCCAGCACCTCCGCCATCCCCCGCAGCAGCTGCGCCAGGATCGTCCCCGAATTCCCCCTGGCCCCGATCAGCGCGCCGTGCGCCATGGCCCGTACGGCATCGGCCGGAGCGGGCACGGAGGCACCGGTCTCGTGCGCGGCGAAGACCGCCTCGACCGCCCCGGCGGCCGACTCCACGGTCAGATACAGATTGGTGCCGGTGTCACCGTCCGCGATCGGATAGACGTTGATCGCGTCGATCTCCTCGCGCTCCCGGCCGAGGGCCTCCAGCGCCAGCGAGCACCAGCTCCGCACCGCTGCGGCGTCGAGGATCTGCGGCACCTGCGGGGTCCTCCTTGGGCGGCTGAGCTGTGATGCGAGAAGGGTATAGTTTTCTCGTACCGAGGCAGTCGTTGTATGCTGCTGCGGTTGCCCGATGAAAGTCGGGCCAATCCCCGGCAACGCGACATCAGGAACTGATCAGCCACGCCGGTTTCTCTGTACGAGCATCTGAAGTCTTTGGAGTGACCCGTGGCTGCCAACTGCGACGTCTGCGGCAAGGGGCCGGGCTTCGGCAACAACATTTCGCACTCGCACCGCCGTACGTCCCGTCGCTGGAACCCGAACATCCAGCGCGTGCGTGCCGTGGTCGGTCGGACGCCGAAGCGGCTCAACGTCTGCACATCGTGCATCAAGGCCGGCAAGGTCTCGCGCTGACGCCTGCGTCGTAGCGCAGCCCCTGCGGTTGCCTTGAGAAGCCGGTCCACCTCGGTGGACCGGCTTTTTGCCGTGCCCTGGGCCGCTCCCCTCGCCGGGGCGGCCTCGCCGGGTCAGCGAAGGCGCCACCCGTGGTCCACCGGACCGATGCCCGCACCCAGCGGGAAACCGTTCAGGATCGCGCCCGTCACATAGTCCTTGGCGGCCAGCACGGCTTCCACCACACCCTGCCCGCCGCCCAGCCCAGCGGCGATCGCCGACGCGAGGGTGCAGCCCGTGCCGTGCGTATGCCGGTTGTCGTGACGCGGCGCCCGCAGCCAGTGTTCCTCGTCACCGTCCGTCAGCAGATCCACGGCGTCTCCCGGCAGATGCCCGCCCTTGATCAGCACCCAGCGGGGTCCGAAGGCGAGCACCGCGTCCGCCGCCCGCCGCAGCTCCGCCTCGTCCTCCACCCGTACGCCGGTGAGCTGGGCCACCTCGTCCAGGTTGGGGGTGGCGACGGTCGCGGTGGGCAGCAGCAGTTCCCGCACGCCGTCCAGGGCCGACGCGGCCAGCAGTGGATCACCGTGCTTGGAGACCCCGACCGGGTCGACGACCACGGGGGCGTCGGTCTCGGCGAGCAGTTCGGCGACGGTCCCGACCAGTTCGGCGGAGGAGAGCATTCCGGTCTTCACGGCCTGAACGCCGATGTCGTCGACAACACTGCGGTACTGCGCCCGTACGGCCTCCGCGGGCAGCTCCCAGGCGCCCTGGACACCCAGGGAGTTCTGCGCCGTGACCGCCGTGAGCACGCTCATGCCGTGCACACCGAACGCCAGCATGGTCTTCAGATCGGCCTGAATGCCCGCACCGCCGCCGGAATCCGATCCGGCGACGGTGAGGACACGGGGAGGTACGCGCGGTGGGGAAACATGTTCGGATATCGGCATGGAACCGAATCTACCGGGCGTGAACGGACCTGGATCCGCCGGGCGCGCACGCCCGCGCCGTTGAACGACCGCAGCGGCGACGGGCCGCGGTCATGAACGGCCGTGGCCCTGCTCACGACTGCCAACGACCGTGACGCGTACGGCCGTCCCGCTCACAGGGCGTCCTCGATGTCCCCGAAGTGGTCCCAGCCGCCCTTCATGGTCCACGGCGCCCCGTCGACCGTCACCTGAGGCAGCGCCGAGGGGTTGAGGACCTCACCGATCACCTTCCAGCGGGCCGGCAGCTTCACGTCCGGCGGGAACGTGGCGACGATCGCGTGGTCCTCTCCGCCGGTCAGCACCCACTGGATCGGATCGATACCGACCGCCTGCCCGATGTCGTTCATCTGCGTGGGGATGTCGATCAGACCGGAGCGCAGATCGATACGGACCTTGCTGGCCTCCGCGATGTGCCCGAGGTCGGCGACGAGTCCGTCGCTGATGTCGGTCATGGCCGTGGCGCCGAGGCCGGCCGCCGCCGGACCCGCGTGGTACGGCGGCTCCGGCCTGCGGTGTGCCTCGACGAAGGCGCGGGGCGACCGGAAGCCCCGCGAGAGCACCGCGTGCCCGGCCGCCGACCAGCCCAACCAGCCGGTGTAGGCGATGACATCGCCCGGCTGCGCGCCGGACCGGGTCACCGGTTCATGGTTGCGCAGATCGCCGAGTGCCGTGATCGCGATGGTGATGGTGTCACCGCGCACGACATCCCCTCCGACCACGGCCGCGCCAGCGACCTGGCACTCGTCACGGATGCCGTCCATCAGCTCGGTCGGCCAGGTGACCGGGAGTTCGGCCGGTACGACCAGGCCGAGCAGCAGCGCGGTGGGTACCGCGCCCATCGCCGCGATGTCGGCCAGATTCTGCGCGGCCGCCTTACGGCCGACGTCGTACGCCGTCGACCAGTCACGGCGGAAGTGCCGTCCCTCCAGCAGCAGGTCCGTACTCGCCACGACCCGTCGGTCCGGCGCGGCCACGACCGCGGCGTCGTCGCCCGGCCCGAGCCGCACCGCCGGGGTGGTGGTGAGCCGGGAAGTGAGCTCCCTGATGAGCCCGAACTCCCCCAACTCCCCCACGGTTCCCTTCACCGAGTCTCCCTTCCCTTCGCCGGGCCGCGCTTGCGGTCGCGGACCGTCACTGCCGTAGGTACCGTCATGGCACACGTCGACTTCTGTCTTCTGTACACCGCACCGCGAGCGCCACCGGACGCGCAGGTCTCCCCGTGGCGCGTGGCGACGCGATACCGTGGCGTCTCTTCTCCCCACATGATCCTCGTGGCCGCCCTGGAGGTTCCGTGGTACAGGCGTACATCCTTATTCAGACCGAGGTGGGAAAGGCGACGACCGTCGCCGAGACCATCGCCAAGATTCCGGGAGTGATCCAGGCCGAGGACGTCACAGGCCCTTACGACGTGATCGTGCGTGCCCAGGCCGACACGGTCGATGAACTGGGACGCATGGTCGTCGCCAAAGTCCAGCAAGTGGAAGGCATCACCCGCACCCTGACCTGCCCGGTCGTACATCTCTAGGGCTGTCCGCGGATGCCTGGTGGCGTCACGATCCGTCCGTATGTGACGGGCGACGTCACGGGGCCGGGGTACGCACCTCACCGCGTTGTCGTCACTCATCATGGCGCCCTGCCTCGATTCTCCGCCTCGCGGTGCGCGTACCCCGGCCCGTTCGCTCTGCCGCCCGCCGCGTGCGGGCGGATCCGGGCCTCCGTCTACGCTTGGCCGGTGACCATTTCCCGCCACCTGCCGTCCCGTCGCAGGCTATCCGGCCGTACGCTCCTGTGGCTGCCCGCGGTTGCCCTGCTGGCAGCGGTAACGGGCTGTTCCTCGTCCGGCGCGAAGGCGTCGGCCACTGTTCCCAGCCCGACCACCGAGGAGGCCGCGCTCTGCCGCGCGCTCCACAAGGAACTGCCGAAGACCGTCGCGGACCTCGACAGGAACGATCCCGAACCGCGTTCCGAACTGACCGCCGGGTGGGGGGACGCCGCGATCGTACTGCGCTGCGGTGTCCCCCGGCCCGAGAAGATGAGCGACGCCCAGTCGGACGCAGTGCAGGCCGACGGCGTCAACTGGATGCTGGAGGAACGGGACTCCGGCCCGCGCTTCACCACCACGTACCGCAAGACTTACGTGGAGGTCACGCTGAGTTCGCGGTTCAACCACGACTCCACTCCGCTCGCGGATCTGGCCGTACCGGTCAAGAAGACGGTCCCGTCCAGCCTGTAGCACGGCGGTCGGCGGCACGCACCGTACGCGGAGCGACAGGCCCTAACGCAGACCGGTCGAACGGCGCAGCGCCGCCTGGATCAGCAGATCCACCAGCTCCGCGTAACCGACGCCCGTCTCCTGCCACATCCGCGGGTACATGGAGATCGGGGTGAAGCCCGGCATCGTGTTGATCTCGTTGATGACGAACTCACCGTCCTCCGTGAGGAAGAAGTCCGCGCGGACCAGTCCCTCGCAGGACGTCGCCTCGAACGCCTCGACCGCGAGCCGCCGTACCTCCGCCGTCTGTTCGTCGGTGAGCGGCGCGGGCACCAGTCCGGCGGCCGAGTCGATGTACTTGGCCTCGAAGTCGTAGAAGTCGTGCGAGGTGACGGGCGGGATCTCGGCCGGGAGGCTGGCCCGCGGGCCGTCCTCGAACTCCAGCACCCCGCACTCGATCTCGCGACCGCGCAGCAGTGACTCCACCAGGATCTTGGGGTCGTGGCGCTGCGCCTCGGCGACCGCCTCGTCGAGTCCCGAGAGGTCGTCGACCTTGGTGATGCCCATGGAGGAGCCCGCTCGGGCGGGCTTCACGAAGAGCGGCCAGCCGTGCTCGGCAGCGAAGTCCACGATCTTCTTGCGGGCGGCGGCGCCCTTGCCCGCGGCGCCGTCGTCGGAGATCTGCTCCCATTCGCGGGGCCTGATCACCAGATACGGGCCGACGGGCAGCCCGAAGGAGGTGAACACCCGCTTCATGTACTCCTTGTCCTGCCCGACGGCCGAGGCGAGGACGCCCGCACCGACGTACGGGACACCGGCGAGCTCCAGCAGACCCTGGAGGGTGCCGTCCTCCCCGTACGGGCCGTGCAGTACGGGGAAGACGACATCGACCTCGCCCAGCGCCTTGGGCACGGAGCCCGGCTCGCTGTAGACGACCTCGCGGCTGCCCGGATCCACGGAGAGGACGACAGCGCCGTCGGTGGACTCGGCGATCTGCTCGACGCTCGGCAGGGTCCGGTCGGCGATGGCCATCCGGTCCGGATCGTCGGCGGTGAGCGCCCAGCGGCCGTCGGTGGTGATGCCGATGGGCAGGACGTCGTACTTCGTACGGTCGATGGACCGCAGTACGGCACCCGCCGTGACCACCGAAATGGCGTGCTCGGAGCTCCGGCCGCCGAAGACGACGGCCACGCGTGGCTTGCGGAGCTGCTGCTCAGGGCTCTGGGAGGAGTTCTCGCTGCTCATATCGCGATGAGCGTACCTGTTGGTAGCCGCCGAGTCAGCGGCGCTCGGGCTTGGCGCTGCGTGACATCAGTTCCTTCAGCGCGACGAGCGGCGGCTTCCCGTTGTGGACGATGTCCACGACCGTTTCCGTGATGGGCATGTCGACGGCGTGGCGGCGGGCCAGATCCAGCACGGACTCACAGGACTTGACGCCTTCGGCGGTCTGCTTGGTGACCGCGATGGTCTCCTGGAGGGTCATCCCGCGGCCGAGGTTGGTGCCGAAGGTGTGGTTGCGGGAGAGCGGCGAGGAACAGGTCGCGATCAGGTCGCCCATGCCGGCGAGGCCGGAGAAGGTGTGCGGGTCGGCGCCCATGGCCAGTCCGAGCCGGGTGGTCTCGGCGAGTCCGCGGGTCATCAGGGAGGCCTTGGTGTTGTCGCCGAGGCCCATGCCGTCGGCGATACCGACGGCGAGCCCGATCACGTTCTTGACCGCTCCGCCGAGTTCGCAGCCGACGACGTCGGTGTTGGTGTACGGGCGGAAGTACGGGGTGTGGCAGGCGGACTGGAGCCGCTGGGCGACCGATTCGTCGCGGCAGGCGACGACGGCCGCGGCCGGCATCCGGCTCGCGATCTCCTTGGCGAGGTTGGGTCCGGTGACCACGGCGACGCGGTCGGGCGTCACCTTGGCGACCTCCTCGATCACCTCGCTCATCCGCTTGGCGGTGCCGAGTTCGACGCCCTTCATCAGCGAGACGAGCACGGTGTCGGCGGGCAGTACGGGCGCCCACTCCGCGAGGTTGCCGCGCAGCGTCTGCGAGGGCACCGTGAGTACGGTGAACTCGGCGCCGCGCGCGGCCTCCTCCGGGTCGGTCGTGGCCCGTACGCCGACGGGCAGTTCGAAGCCCGGCAGGTAGTCGGGGTTGGTACGGGTGGTGTTGATGGAGTCGGTGATCTCCGGGCGGCGGCCCCAGATCGTCACCTCGCACCCCGCGTCGGCGAGGACCATGGCGAACGCCGTCCCCCACGAACCCGCTCCGAAGACGGCGACCCGCGTCACTTCGACCCCTCTTCCGCGGCTTTGCGCCGCTGTTCCGCCCTGGCCTGACGATGGTCGTACAGGGCCGTGGGCACCGGCTCTCCCCGCAGCTCGGAGAGCAGCTCCGTGATGGCGGCCATGATGACCTCGGTCGCCTCGCGCAGCAATTCCGGGTTCATCTCCTGGTCGTAGAACCGCGACAGGTCCACGGCCGGCCCGCACAGGATGTGGTGCGTCTTGCGCGGGAAGAGGTCGAGTCGCTTGGCGTACGGCGGCAGTACGTGGTTGGCGCCCCACTGCGCGACCGGAATCACCGGGCACTTGGTCTGGAGGGCGACCCGGGCGACACCGGTCTTCGCGGTCATGGGCCACAGGCCGGGGTCGCGGGTGAGGGTGCCCTCGGGATAGAAGGCCACGCACTCGCCGCGCTCGACGGCGTCGATGGCCGCCCGGAAGGCGCTCAGCGCGTCGCTGGTCTCGCGGTAGACGGGAATCTGACCGGTGCCGCGCATGACGGACCCGATGAATCCCTTGGTGAATAGGCCGTGCTTGGCGAGGAAGCGCGGAACGCGGCCGGTGTTGTACTGGAAGTGGGCGTAGGCGAACGGGTCGATGTGCGAATTGTGGTTCACCGCGGTGATGAATCCGCCGGCGGCCGGAATGTACTCGCCTCCCCGCCAGTCCCGCTTGAGCAGAACGATCAGCGGCGGTTTGGCGATGACTGCAGCCAGGCGGTACCAGAAGCCGATTCTGCGGCGGGACACTCGGACACCTTCCTCTTCCTCGCCTGGGCTCGCTGCCCGGCTGCCGGGGCCCAAGTCTCGCCCCGGGCCCCCGCTCTGTCGAGAACACCGTACGCCTCGCGTGCGGGGCCGGCCCTGCGGGCAGGGACGGTGCCGGGCCACAATAGAGGGCCGATACACATGGACGGAGAGTTCGCCACGGACACCGACCCGATCATTTGCTGGTCCTTGGTCATCCCGCTCAAACCACTCCGGCTCGCGAAGAGCAGGCTCGCCGGAGCCGCGGATGACGTGCTGCGTCCGCGACTGGCCCTCGCGTTCGCCCAGGACACCGTCGCGGCGGCGCTGGCCTGCCATGTCGTGCGGGATGTGGTCGTCGTCACGGACGATCCGACGGCGACGGTGGAACTCACCGCACTGGGGGCGCGTGTCGTGCCGGACGCTCCGGCGGGCGGCCTCAACGCCGCGCTGGCGCACGGCGCGCGGGCCGTCAGGGCGGTACGGCCACGGGCTTCCGTTGCCGTTCTCAACGCGGATCTTCCGGCGCTGCGTCCCGGTGAGCTGGCCGATGTTCTGAAGGCCGCTGATCCTTTTCCGCGTGCTTTTCTCGCCGACGCCGCCGGAATCGGTACGACATTGCTGACAGCCGCGCCGGGTACGGAATTGAATCCGGCTTTCGGCGGTCCGTCCAGGCGCCGGCATTTGTCCTCGGGAGCGGTAGAAATCGCGCTGACCGGGGTGGATTCCGTACGGCAGGACGTCGATACCGGCGACGATCTACGGGTGGCGGCGGCGCTGGGACTGGGAACGCACACGGCTCTGCGGTACGCGGGAGACGGAGATCTCCGGGCCTCTCGGCCGGGCTCCTGAGCGGGGATTGCGCGGCCATTGCTCCGGGCGTGGAGCGGGCATCGCTCCGGGCCCGGAGCGGGGCATTGAGCGGGGCCCCAAGCGGGATTTCGGCCGGGCCGGGGCGGGGCTTTCGGCCGGGCTCCGAGCGGGCATTGAGCAGGCTCCGGGGCGGGCACCGGGCAGGGCTCCGAGACCGATACGCTGCGGCTATGCACGCGACCTCGTACACATACGATTCCGAGACCCGCTGCGGGAGTGTGCTGCTGGACGACGGCACCCCGGTGGAGTTCGACGGTGCGGCCTTCGACGCCGGCGGCCTGCGGATGCTCCGGGTGGGGCAGCGCGTGCGGATCGAGACGGAGGGCGAGGGCGCGTCCCTGCGCATCACGTTGGTGACGCTCCAGACGTTCTGAGCCCCGGGCGCCGGGCGTTGCGTGCCCTTCGAGCCGCCGGGACCCGAGGCCGCCGGGCTCCGAACTCCGTGGCGCACCGCCGGCTCCCGGGTGCGCTGCCGGCTCCGAGGCGCACCGGCTTGGGTTCCTCGGCACCGCCGCGTACGTCCATGCCCCCGTACAACGCCGCGGGCCGGGCTCCCCGAGGGGAGGCCCGGCCCGACGCGTGTGGCCCTGTGCCGCTCTGTCCTACTTCTTCCTGGCGGCGGTCTTCTTCGCGGTGGCGGTGCGCGCGGTCGCCTTCCTCGCGGGCGCCTTCTTGGCGGTGGCCTTCTTGGCCGGCGCGGTCTTCTTCGCTGTGGCCTTCTTGGCCGTACCGGTGGCCTTCTTCGCCGCCGATGTCTTCTTGGCCGTGGTCTTCTTGGCGGCCGTGGTCTTCTTGACCGCGGTCTTCCTCGCCGCCGTGGTCTTCTTCGCCGCCGTCTTCTTGGCGGTGGTGGCCTTCTTGGCGGTGGCCTTCTTGGCCGCGGCCTTGGCGGTCGTACGGGTGGAAGATCCGCCCGAGAGGCTGCCCTTGGGGGCCTTCTTGACGGCCACGTCGTTCTTGGGGAGCTTCTTCGAGCCGCTGACCAGGTCCTTGAAACCCTGGCCCGCGCGGAAGCGCGGCACCGAGGTCTTCTTGACCCGTACGCGCTCACCCGTCTGCGGGTTGCGGGCGTAACGGGCCGGGCGGTCGACCTTCTCGAACGAGCCGAAGCCGGTGACCGAGACCCGGTCGCCGGCGACCACTGCACGGACGATCGCGTCGAGTACCGCGTCGACCGCGTCCGCGGCCTGCTGTCGGCCTCCGACCTTGTCGGCAATCGCTTCTACGAGCTGCGCCTTGTTCACGTCTTCCCCTTCGGAGACATTGCCAGAACGAAAGTGTTCAAGCTTTTTCGCACGTTAGGCAGATATATACCGCAAATCAAACACGAAACGGGCTAATCACCCTAGTGCCGCAACGAAGTCGACCTGGCTGAGAACCGCCCTGGTCAGTCGCCTTCTGGAAAACGACCCTCGTCCAGGTCCTTCATCAAGCGGTCCAGTCGCCTTGCCGCATCCGGCAGATCGTGCTTCGCCGCGGCCGTGATGACCAGCAGCTTCCTGGAGAGTGCCATCCTTACGCCCTCCGGGACTTGCAGTCCACGCACTCGTGTGTGCGCTTCTTTCAGTTGTTCGGCGACTAACCCATAGAGCTTGAGTTGGCTGTCGCGTTCCATGCACCGATTGTGCCATCTGGGGCGAGTTGTCGCCCGACGGGGGCTCAACAAGCAACTGCACCCCCTGCCCGGAGGCAGGGGGTGCAGTTGGGTAAAAGCGCTGATCAGGCGGTAATTGTGCGCGGTTTGAAGGCCGGCCGGGAGGCCTCGTACGCGGCGATGTCGGCTTCGTTCTGAAGGGTGAGGCTGATGTCGTCGAGCCCGTTCAGCAACCGCCAGCGGGCGTTCTCGTCAAGTTCGAAATCAGCCGTAAGCGCTGCTCCGTCGGGGGCGATCGCCCGGACCTGGCGCTTCTCCAGGTCCACGGTGATCTCGGCCTTGGGGTCACTCTCCGCGATCTTCCAGAGGGTGTCCACGACCGGCTGCTCCAGAACCACGGTCAGCAGACCGTTCTTGAGCGAGTTGCCGCGGAAGATGTCGGCGAACCGGGAGGAGATGACGGCCTTGAAACCGAAGTTCTGGAGGGCCCAGACGGCGTGTTCACGGGAGGATCCGGTGCCGAAGTCGGGACCGGCGACGAGCACCGTGGCGCCCGTGTACTCGGGCTGGTTGAGGACGAACGACGGGTCCTTGCGCCAGGCCTCGAACAGGCCGTCCTCGAACCCGTCGCGGGTGACCTTCTTGAGCCAGTGGGCCGGGATGATCTGGTCCGTGTCGACGTTGCTGCGGCGCAGCGGTACCGCACGGCCGGTGTGGGTGGTGAAGGCTTCCATGGTTATCGCGCTCCAGCGGGCGTACGGGCGCCGGCATCGGCGTCGGACAGATCGGCGGGCGAGGCCAGATGGCCCAGCACGGCGGTGGCGGCGGCGACCTGGGGAGAGACGAGGTGGGTACGGCCGCCCTTGCCCTGCCTGCCCTCGAAGTTGCGGTTGGAGGTGGACGCGGAGCGCTCACCGGGCGCGAGTTGGTCGGGGTTCATGCCCAGGCACATCGAGCAGCCCGCGTGCCGCCATTCGGCGCCCGCGCCGGTGAAGACCTTGTCCAGGCCCTCCGCGACGGCCTGGAGCGAGACCCGTACCGAACCGGGAACGACCAGCATCCGTACGCCGTCGGCGACTTTGCGGCCGTCCAGGATCGAGGCGGCCGAGCGCAGGTCCTCGATACGGCCGTTGGTGCAGGAGCCTACGAAGACGGTGTCGACCTTGATGTCGCGCAGCGCCTGCCCTGCGGTCAACCCCATGTATTCCAGGGCCTTTTCGGCGGCGTAGCGCTCCGAAGCGTCCTCGTACGAAGCCGGGTCGGGGACGTTCGCGGAGAGCGGGGCGCCCTGGCCGGGGTTGGTTCCCCAGGTGACGAACGGGGCCAGTTCCGCGGCGTCGATGAAGACCTCGGCGTCGAAGACCGCGTCGTCGTCGGTGCGCAGCGTCTTCCAGTACGCGACCGCCGCGTCCCAGTCCTCGGCCGCCGGGGCGTGGTCGCGGCCCTGGAGGTAGGCGAAGGTGGTCGCGTCCGGGGCGATCATGCCCGCCCTGGCGCCGGCCTCGATGGACATGTTGCAGATGGTCATCCGGGCTTCCATCGAGAGCTTCTCGATGGCGGAGCCCCGGTATTCGAGGATGTAGCCCTGGCCGCCGCCGGTGCCGATCCTGGCGATGACGGCGAGGATCAGGTCCTTGGCGGTGACGTCGTCGGCCAGGTCGCCCTCGACCGTGATGGCCATGGTCTTGGGGCGGGACAGCGGCAGCGTCTGGGTGGCCAGCACGTGCTCGACCTGGCTGGTGCCGATACCGAACGCCAGGGCGCCGAAAGCGCCGTGGGTGGAGGTGTGGCTGTCGCCGCAGACCACGGTGGTGCCGGGCTGGGTCAGTCCCAACTGCGGGCCCACGACATGGACGACGCCCTGCTCGACGTCGCCCAGCGGGTGCAGACGCACGCCGAAATCGGCGCAGTTCTTGCGCAGCGTCTCCAACTGGACACGGGAGACCGGGTCCGCGATGGGCTTGTCGATGTCGAGGGTCGGGGTGTTGTGGTCCTCGGTAGCGATGGTGAGGTCGAGCCGCCGGACCGGCCGGTCGCTCTTACGGAGGCCGTCGAAGGCCTGGGGACTGGTCACCTCGTGCAGCAGGTGCAGATCGATGAAGAGGAGGTCGGGCTCGCCCTCTGCGCGCCGGACGACATGGTCGTCCCAGACCTTCTCCGCGAGTGTCCTACCCATCGCTTTCCCTCCGACCGGCCTTGTGCGGGCCGGCGCTCCTAGAGATATGTGGGCCTCGCCCGTTCCCCCACGTGCCGGACGACGGCTGGGGCCCCGTTGGTCCTCGGGCCCGTACATACAGGTTGGCAAGTTCCCTGGGAAATTGAACTTGCGTTTCACAGAGTGAGACGCGAGTATCGTTTCATGGACAACTCTAGCGGCGTCGGCGTTCTCGACAAGGCTGCTCTGGTATTGAGCGCCCTGGAGTCCGGTCCGGCCACCCTCGCCGGGCTGGTCGCGGCGACCGGGCTCGCACGGCCCACGGCCCATCGACTGGCCGTGGCACTGGAACACCACAGGATGGTGGCGAGGGACATGCAGGGCCGGTTCATCCTCGGCCCGCGGCTGGCCGAGCTGGCCGCCGCGGCCGGTGAGGACCGCCTGCTGGCCACGGCCGGACCGGTACTCACCCATCTCCGGGACCTGACCGGCGAGAGCGCGCAGCTCTACCGCCGGCAGGGTGACATGCGGATATGTGTAGCGGCGGCGGAGCGGCTCTCGGGCCTGCGGGACACGGTCCCGGTCGGTTCCACCCTGACCATGAAGGCGGGCTCCTCGGCCCAGATCCTGATGGCCTGGGAGGAGCCGGAGCGGCTGCACCGCGGTCTTCAGGGGGCGCGGTTCACGGCGACGGCCCTCTCGGGCGTACGGCGCAGGGGCTGGGCCCAGTCGATCGGCGAGCGGGAGCCGGGCGTCGCCTCGGTCTCGGCGCCGGTACGGGGACCCTCGAACCGCGTGGTCGCGGCCGTCTCGGTATCCGGACCGATCGAGCGGCTCACACGGCATCCGGGCCGTATGCACGCACAGGCGGTGATCGACGCGGCGGGGCGGCTGAGCGAGGCCCTGCGCCGCACCGGCTGATCCCTTCCACGGTCACCGCCCCCCTCTGCGACCTCCACTCCCCCTCTTGGCTTCACCTTCCTCACCTGGCCTTTTCTCACCTGGCCCGCCCCATCTGCCCGTCAGTACCGGTAGGCCGCTCCAACGCCGCAGCGGCCACACCGGTACCGGGACCCGCGTTATGAGGCCAGCCGGTCCGCCGCACGCTCCCCGCGGCTGCCCACCGGCGCGACCCCGGTGGCCTCTCCGAGGCCGAACTCCGGCATGTTGATGTACACGCTCTCGTACGAGCCCGCCGGCACGACATACGTCTCGTGCCAGAACCCCACCTTGCCCCGGCCGGCCCGCAGCCGGCGGTTGAAGGCCGCCCAGGCGGGGCGGTGCTCCTGGTCCGGCGCGGACGCGTAGGCGAGGAGCTTCTCCTTCGAGCTCCAGTACTGGACGACGTACACCAGCCTCGGCCCGCCCAGCAGAATCCGGGCCCCGATCAGCCCGCTCCCCTTGTCCCGCGACAGCTCTTTCAGCATGCGCGGCATCGCCCGCGCCACGGGCCACCAGCTGCGCGGCGCACGGAACTTGTTGATGCGCATCCCGATCAGGAAGACGGTCGTCTCCCCGTCGGCGCGTGCGGTCATCCGCCCCTCGATCGGCTTCGCACTCATGACGGTCACTCCTCCCGGACCAAGGCCCCCACACACTGGATAGCGTCACTATCCATGCTTGGATAGTGACACTCTCCAAGGGAAGGTGCAACCGGAATGCGCATGGCGGAGCTCAGCGAACGCAGCGGGATCACCACCGCCACGATCAAGTACTACCTGCGCGAGGGGCTCCTGCGGCCCGGCCGCCGGATCAGCGCCACCCAGGCCGAGTACGACGAGGAGCATCTGCGCCGGCTCCGGCTGGTCCGGGCGCTGATCCAGGTGGGCCGGATGCCGGTGGCGACCGCGCGGGAGGTGCTCGTGGCGGTGGAGGACGAGTCGCTCGACCGCCATACGCGCCTGGGCGCGGCACTCTGGGCACTGCCGGACGGCTCTTCGGGCGCGGGCGGATCGGACGCGGATGCCGCGCACGAGGCGGCACAACTCCGCGTGGAAGACCTGCTGGAGCGGCTCGACTGGACCTTCGCGCGCGAAAGGAGGGACGAATCCCCCGCGTACCGCATGCTCGTCCGCGCCGTCGCCGGCCTGTCGGTGACCGGCTATCCGTGCACGGTCGAGGATTTGCTGGCGTACGCGCGCCCCGCCGCCGAACTCAGCGTCGTGGACCTGGACATGGTGGAGCGGTACGAGCCGGGGAGTGAACAGGTCGAGGCGGCGGTGGCGTTGACCGTGCTGTACGAACCGGTGCTGCTCAGCCTTCGCCGACTGGCGGAGACCGAGGAGTCCAACAGGCGCTTCGGCAGCGGGGATTGAGGCCTGGGAATAAGAAGTGGCCCTCCCCTTGAGGGGAGGGCCACTTCTCGTACGTACCCCCGACCGGATTCGAACCGGCGCTACCGCCTTGAGAGGGCGGCGTGCTAGGCCGCTACACAACGGGGGCCTTGCAGTGAACCTGCGCTGGGCTACCAGGACTCGAACCTAGAACAACGGAACCAGAAACCGCCGTGTTGCCAATTACACCATAGCCCATGGTATAGACCAGTACCCCCGACCGGATTCGAACCGGCGCTACCGCCTTGAGAGGGCGGCGTGCTAGGCCGCTACACAACGGGGGCCCTAGCGATCCTGCATCGACGTGTCCAGGTGCGACCCGAAGACGTCGGAGAGAAGGATCTGTACCCCCGACCGGATTCGAACCGGCGCTACTGCCGTGAGAGGGCAGCGTGCTAGGCCGCTACACAACGGGGGCGTTGCAGAAAGATCTGCGCTGGGCTACCAGGACTCGAACCTAGACTAACGGAACCAGAAACCGTCGTGCTGCCAATTACACCATAGCCCACCAAAACTCAACCCCCGTAAGGGGGTTTGTTTGGCTTGCGCCTTCCGCCGGACCTTTTCGGGCCTCTTTGGGCGGCGCAGGAAGAACATTACCCGATCGCGGACAGCGCTCCAAAACGAGTATCCCCACGCAGCAGGGCGGGAAGCTGCCCGAGATCGGTGATCCGCACCAGTTCCGGACGGCCACCGAGCCCGCCCCGGTCCAGCCAGATCCCGGCGAGCCCCGCGGCCGCGGCGCCACCTGCGTCGATGTCCGGTTCATTGCCCACGTACGCCACTTCTCCCGGCTCCAGGGCCAGCGCGTCGCAGGCGGCCAGGAAGGCGGCGGCGTCGGGCTTGGCGACCCCCAGCTCGGCGGAGCACAGGACGGCTTCGAAGTGCTCGCGCACGCCCAGGACACGCAGTTTGCGGTCCTGGTTCAGGAGGCTCGCATTCGACAGAACGGCCTGCCGGTAGTCGGTGGCCAGCAAGTCCAGCACGGCGAGACTGTCGGGAAACAGCTTCCAGGCGGCCTCGTAGTGAACAACATGCTGCTCGAACCAGGCCTCCGCCTCGGCATCACCGAGCGCCAGCCCGAGAAAGTCCCGGACCCGCTCGCGCCGCTGCCCCGGAAAGTCCGTCTCCCCGGCGACGAACCGCGCCCAGTGCAGATCGGCGAGCTCGCGCCAGCGGCCGAGGGCCTGATCGACGGAGCTGAACGAGCCCGGCAGTCCCACACCGGCGAGATGCCTCCGCATGCCGGCACGGTCCGCGCCGGTGTGATCGAAGAGGGTGTCGTCGATGTCCCAGAGCACGGCGCGGATCGGCATACGACGACGGTATCGCGCGGCTCCGACGGCACTCATGGCTTACCGGCACGTTCACGGCTTGCCGATGTCGACCGCCCACACGCCCGTGCCGTCATAGGCATCCGGGGCCGCCGTCAGCACCTGCCCCTCGAACGCGCCCGAAACCGCGGCGAACACCGCATGCGCGGAACGCCAGTCGGCACCTGCCGCCGTGATCTCCTCAACCGCCGCCGACGCGGCGAAATCGAGTGGCAGGAACTCCAGGCCGGGCAACGCGCCTACGTGGACGGCGACTCCCGGGAGCTCAAGACCCGCCGCGACCAGGCAGAGCGCGGGGACATGCGCTCGCTGCGCCGGATCGTCGACCTCGACGACGGCGATGCCGGACAGCAGTCGGTGACCGCGGCACAGGGCGAGCACCGCCGTGTGATCGAGGATGATCACCTGCGGTCCCCGACCTGGCCCGCGGTGATGGCGGCTCGCCACAGCGCGGCCTCACGCACATCGTCGTCACTGAGGTCCGGCCGCAGATTGCTCCGCACATAGGAGACGGCACGGGCGGTGCGCTCGGCCCGCTCGGCTTCGGTGGGCCTCGCGGCGATCAGCCGCTCGACGTAGGCGCGGGTGCTGATGCCCCGCTCCTCGGCAAGTTGCCGCAGCCGGTCCCGCGCCTCTTCGGTGATCTTTATCGTCGTATCCGCCATGCCGACAGAATACTTCTGAATACCGAGGGGTGCGGGTGCGACCGCGAGGCCCGGCAGCCGGGCAGCATGCGCGAAGGGCCCGGAGACCGTGACGGTCTCCGGGCCTTTTCCTACGTGTAATGCCCGCTCAGGCCGTCAGCTTCGCCAGGGTCGCGTCGATGCGGGACAGCGTGCGCTCGCGGCCCAGGAGTTCCAGGGACTCGAAGAGCGGCAGGCCGACCGTGCGGCCCGTGACCGCTACACGGACCGGGGCCTGGGCCTTGCCGAGTTTGAGGCCGTGCTCCTCGCCCGCCGCGAGGACCGCGTTCTTGAGGGACTCCGCGTCCCAGTCCGCCTCGGCGATCTTCGTACGGGCGGTGGCCAGCAGGGCGTCCGCGCCCGGCTTCATCGCCTTCGCCCAGGACGCCTCGTCCGCCACCGGCTCGTCGAGGAAGAGGAAGTCGACATTGGCGGTGATGTCGGAGAGCACCGTGACCCGGGTCTGGGCCAGCGGGGCCAGTGCCTCGAAGGCGGCGGCGTCGAAGGACTCCGGCGCCCAGGGTGCGTGCGGGGCCTTCAGCCAGGGGCCGCAGGCCTCGATGAATGTCTTCACGTCCAGCTGCCGGATGTGGTCGGCGTTGATCGCCTCGGCCTTCTTCAGGTCGAAGCGCGCCGGGTTGGCGTTGACATCGGCGATGTCGAATGCCTCGACCATCTCCGCCATGGAGAAGATGTCGCGGTCGGCGGAGAGGGACCAGCCCAGCAGCGAGAGGTAGTTGAGCAGCCCCTCGGGCAGGAACCCGCGCTCACGGTAGAGGTTGAGGGACGCCTGCGGGTCGCGCTTGGAGAGCTTCTTGTTGCCCTCGCCCATGACGTACGGAAGGTGCCCGAACAGCGGGACGTCCTTGGCGATGCCCAGCTCGATCAGCGCCTTGTAGAGCGCGACCTGGCGCGGGGTGGAGGAGAGCAGGTCCTCACCGCGCAGGACGTGCGTGATGCCCATCAGCGCGTCGTCGAGCGGGTTGACGAGCGTGTAGAGCGGGGCTCCGTTGGCGCGGACGATGCCGTAGTCCGGGACGTTCTCCGGGGTGAAGGTCAGTTCGCCGCGGACCAGGTCCGTGAAGGTGATCGGCTCGTCGGGCATCCGGAAGCGGACGATGGAGCTGCGGCCCTCGGCCTCGTACGCCGCCTTCTCTTCCGCCGTCAGGTCACGGCAGTGGCCGTCGTACCCGGAGGGCCTGCCCGCGGCGCGCGCGGCCTCGCGGCGGGCGTCCAGCTCCTCGGTGGTGCAGTAGCAGGGGTACGCGTGACCGGCCGCCAGGAGCTTGTCCGCCGTGTCGCGGTAGAGATCCATCCGCTGCGACTGGCGGTACGGCGCGTGCGGGCCGCCCACTTCGGGGCCCTCGTCCCAGTCGAGCCCCAGCCAGCGCAGCGAGTCGAGCAGCTGCTCGTACGACTCCTCGGAGTCGCGGGCGGCGTCGGTGTCCTCGATACGCAGGACGAGGGTGCCGCCGGTGTGGCGCGCGAACGCCCAGTTGAACAGGGCGGTGCGGACCAGACCCACATGGGGGTTGCCGGTCGGCGAGGGACAGAAACGAACACGCACGGGTGCGTTAGCCACGCTTGATCACCTTGTTGGTGAGAGTGCCGATGCCTTCGATGGTGACGGCGACCTCGTCGCCGGCACTGAGGGGGCCGACCCCGGCGGGGGTGCCCGTGAGGATGACGTCGCCCGGGAGCAGCGTCATGGCCTCGGTGATGTGGACGACCAGGTCCTCGATGGAGCGGACCATCTCGCTCGTACGGCCGAGTTGGCGCTGTTGGCCGTTGACGGTGCACTGGATGGTGACGTCGGAGGGGTCGAGTTCGGTCTCCACCCAGGGGCCCAGCGGACACGAGGTGTCGAAGCCCTTGGCGCGGGCCCACTGCTTCTCGCGCTTCTGGACGTCGCGGGCGGTGACGTCATTGGCGCAGGTGTAGCCGAAGATGACGTCCTTGACGCGCTCGCGCGGGACCTCGCGGCACATCCGGCCGATGACGACGGCCAGTTCGGCCTCGTAGTGGACCTCGTCCGAGAAGGAGGGGTACTCGATCGCGTCGCCGGAGCCGATCACCGAGGTGGTGGGCTTGAAGAAGGCCACCGGGGCCTCGGGGACCGCGTTGCCCAGTTCCGCCGCGTGTTCCGCGTAGTTGCGGCCGATGCCCACGACCTTGTTGGGGAGCACGGGCGGGAGCAGCCGGACCTTGCTCAGCGGGACCTTGGTGCCGGAGAGCTCGAAGTCGGCGTACGGAATGCCCTTGATGATGTCGAGGACGAGGCCGGCGGGGTCGCCGGTGCCTTCGCCCTCGACCGCGCCGAAGGCGACATTGCCGTCGATGGAGAATCTGGCGATGCGCACGGGATGCTGTCGCCCCTCACTTGCTGGCTGGTCTGGAGACTGACGCTCCAGGCTAACGCGCGGTGAGAACGGCCCGGCGCGTGGTTTGCCGACCGTGAACACCGCTGAGCGCGGCCGGGCTCCACGGAGAGCCGCCGGGCGACCGCGCGGAAGGCTGCCGGTGCACCCCGCGTGAACGCGAAGCGACCGCCTCACGTATGGAAGCGCGGGCGGTCGCGAGCGGATCACGGAGACGGATCCGGCGGAGCGGGGCGGAGGCGGAGCCGGGTGCAGCGGCACACGAGCGGGAGTGGAGCGGGGCGCGGGCGGGAGAAGCGGCGCGTCCGCGGACCCGGCGGGCGCGGGAACCTACTGCGCGACAGGCGCGTCCATCAGAGTCGTACGGCGGGGATTGGCGGTCCGGTTCGGCAGGGTGACGGGGTGCTCCGGCTGTTCCCTGGGGGCCAGCTCCTCGGCGTCCTCGAGGTGCGCCAGTGTGGTGCGCCGGGGGTTGGCGGTGTTGCGGAACATCATCGTCGTCTTCATCTGTGTTTTCAGACCTTGTCGGGTGAACGGGCGCCGGGGCGCCGCTTGTCGGATGGGCCGTCCCTGTAAAGCGTCAGGCTAAACATCCGATTCCCCGCCACACCGGGGATCGATCGGCGATCACCCTGTGAGTTTGCTCACGAATCGACGGTCATTTCACCCATATCAGACAGGTGTGCGCACCCATCGAAACGGACATTGCGTTACTGAACGTTACATTCCGCTGTTGATCATCAGGACTGGGACACCCCCCACCCGTAAGTGGCTCGTCAATAAAAGTCCCGTTTCCTCCGCCAAGCCTTTCTACCGCTTGTGATGCGGCGCTCACGCCGTGTCATACGGGTCACAGGTCACCCCATGGCCCTTGTTGGAGATCCTGCACTGTGCTGGAATTCCCCCCACCGCCGCGGGTTTGAATTGCCGGCGCGCAGAGGCGCAACGCAGCGCCGAGTTGACGGCGGGGAAGGGGAGCAGCGCCGGTCACTCACGACCACCATGGGGAGCTTTTCCGCGCCCCACGAAGCCGACACCGTCCCGCCGTTGCGCGGAGGGACGCCTGGTCCAGAGGTTGCGACGCTAGTGCAGGGACGTTTCAAGAGGGATAGCAGTGCTGCGGCGGAGCAGGAGCACCGCGGCGGAACCGACCGCGGCTCCTCGGCCCAGCACACCCAGAACCAGGGTTCAGCGCCCTCGGGCGAGAGCGGCGGCCGCGGTGGACATCTCGGTACGGCTCCGGGTGGGGCCAAGCCGTCGGGGAAGCCGTCGGCCGCGCCCAAGTCCACTCCGGCACCCGTGCCTCAGGTCACCGGGGCGGGCGACTCGGGCTCGCGCATCGCTCTGCGCAACTGGCGCATCAGCACCCGTCTGGTGGCGCTGCTGACCCTGCCGGTGGTCGCGGCCACCTCGCTGGGCGGACTGCGTATCAACGAGTCGCTCAACGACCAGCAGCAGCTGGAGCACATGCAGCTGCTCACCAGGATGACCAAAGAGGCGACCAACCTCGCGGCCGCGCTCCAGGCCGAGCGTGACGAGTCGGCCGGTCCCCTCACCAACGGCGCGAACCCCAGGGACTTCAAGGTCCAGGACCGCCGTACGAAGACCGACCGGGCGAAGAAGACGTTCATCAACGCCACCGTCGACATCGGCAACGCCGACAACGACGACGCGCTGGAGAGCATCCGCTCCAACGTCAAGCAGATCGCCACCCAGGTCAACAAGATCAACGAGATCCGCAAGGACGCCTACACCTCGCGCTCGGAATCCAGCGAGGAAGCGAACTCGCTCACGGTCGACGCGTACAGCGGACTGATCGACTCGCTGCTGAGCCTCTCGCAGGACATGGCCCAGGCCACCAGTAACCCGGACATGATCAAGCGGACCCGTGCGCTGGCCGCCTTCTCGTCGGCCAAGGAGTACGCCTCCATCCAGCGGGCGGTCATCGCCGCCGCGCTGCCCGCCGACGCGAAGACCCCGGGCCGGCTCAGCGAGAACGACCGCCTCTACGGTCTGGCCGCGGCGAACAAGGAGAAGAACGCCCTCGCCTCCTTCACCTCGCTGTACGAGTCGATGGGCGGCGACGCCGAAGAGCTGATGGCCCCGCTCAACGGCCAGGGCAACCCGGAGATCCAGGCGTCCGAGAAGTACGCGGACCGGGTGCTCGACCGGACCGACGGCCTGCAGAGCCAGCCCGAACGCTCGTATCTGGACTGGACCGACCAGGCATCTACGCGGATCAACGCGATGAAGACCATCGAGTTCACGCTGCTGGGCGAGATGGAGGCCAAGGCCCGCGAGCTGCGCGACGAGTCGGAGCAGGACGCGCTCATCAACGCCGCTCTGATCGTCGTCGTCCTCGGTGTCTCGCTCGTCGGCGCCTTCGTGGTCGCCCGGTCCATGATCCGTTCGCTGCGCCGGCTCCAGGACACGGCGACCAAGGTGGCCCAGGACCGGCTGCCCGAACTGGTCAAGCAGCTCTCCGAGTCGGACCCGCAGGACGTCGACACGTCCGTCGAGTCGGTCGGTGTGCACTCCCGGGACGAGATCGGCCAGGTCGCCACGGCCTTCGACGACGTGCACCGCGAGGCCGTCCGGCTCGCCGCCGAGCAGGCGCTGCTGCGAGGCAACGTCAACGCGATGTTCACCAACCTCTCGCGCCGCAGCCAGGGCCTCATCCAGCGTCAGCTGTCGCTCATCTCCGAACTGGAGTCGCGCGAGGCCGACCCGGACCAGCTGTCCTCCCTCTTCAAGCTCGACCACCTCGCGACCCGTATGCGCCGTAACGGCGAGAACCTCCTCGTCCTCGCGGGCGAGGAGCCGGGCCGCCGCTGGACCCGGCCCGTACCGCTGGTCGACGTGCTCCGTGCCGCCGCCTCCGAGGTGGAGCAGTACGAGCGCATCGAACTGTCCTCGGTGCCCACGACCGAGGTCGCCGGCCGCGTCGTCAACGACCTCGTGCACCTCCTCGCCGAGCTGCTGGAGAACGCGACGTCGTTCTCCTCGCCGCAGACGAAGGTCCGGGTCACCGGTCACGCGCTGCCCGACGGGCGGGTGCTCGTCGAGATCCACGACACCGGTATCGGCCTCTCCCCCGAGGACCTCGCGGCGATCAACGAGCGGCTCGCCTCGCCGCCCACCGTGGATGTCTCGGTCTCGCGCCGCATGGGTCTGTTCGTGGTCGGCCGGCTGTCCCTGCGTCACGGCATCCGGATCCAGCTGCGCCCCTCCGACTCCGGCGGTACGACCGCGCTGGTCATGCTGCCGGTCGATGTCGCCCACGGCGGCAAGAAGGTTCCGCCGGGCAGGCCCGGCGCCGGTGGTCCCGGTCAGGGACCCGGTGGTACGGGCGGTCAGCTGACCGGTGGTCCCGGTGCGGCCGGAGGCGGCCGTCCCGGTGGCGGCCCCGGCGGCTCGTCGGCTCCCGGCGGCCTGCTCGGCGCGGGTGCGCCGCGTGGCCAGGTCGGTGCGGGGCCGCGTGCCGCGCTGCCGTCCCGCGACGGGAACCAGGGCGGGTCCGACTCGCAGCGCCAGGGCCAGGGACAGAGTTCCGGGCAGCCCAGCATCTTCAGCCAGAACGCCTTCGGCTCCTCCTCGCAGAACAAGGGCCGGAGCGGTCCCGGTCAGGGCGGTCCCGGTCAGGGCGGTCCCGGTCAGGGCGGTCCCGGTCAGGGACACGGCCGTACCGACCGCCCCGGCGCCCCCGCGGCGCCGGACAGCCCGGCGGGCGGCCGTCAGGACGCCGGTCCGGACCAGGGCGGCCAGAACGGCTTCAGCGGTCAGGCCCAGAACGCCTTCCAGCAGGGTGGCGCCCCCGACCGCGGCCGGCAGCTCCCGCCGCCCGGCGGACCGCGCGCCGAACTGCCCGGCGGCAACCCGCAGCCGCGGCACTCCCAGAACACCACCTGGGGCAGCGGCCAGCAGTCCCCGCCGCCGCGCCCCTCGCTGGACGCCCCGCGCGGCCACGAGGAGCACGAGTCCACCGGCCCGTTCGCCCGGCCGACGGGCGAAGGGCAGGGGCCCGGTGCCACCGCGGAGTTCCAGCGCCCGGACTTCAGCATGCCGCGGCGCGACGCGGGCCCCGCGCAGGGCGGCGGCGCGCAGGACCCGGCGGCCACGGCGCAGTTCCCCCGGCCGGACTTCAACGCCCCGGCGGCTCCCGGAGGTTACTCGCCTGACCGCGACGGCCGGCAGGACCGGGACAGCGGCCAGGACCGCGGCGACCCGTCCGGCTTCCGTCCGGGCCAGTCCGACTTCCGTCCGCCGTCGGACTACAACGCGCAGCAGAACTACAGCGCCCAGCAGAACTTCAACGCCCCCCGGCCCCCGGCGCCGGCCCCGGTGCCCGGCTCCGAGGGCGGCTACCAGCCGCCGAGCCTGCCGCCGCAGCCGCAGCACGAGGCGCTGCCTCCGGCCTCGGGTCCGGGTGACGGCCGTACTCCGCTGTACGACAATCTGGAGACCAACTGGTTCCACGGCACACAGCAGGACGACGCACAGCAGGGCGGTCCGCGGCAGGACGACGGCCGGCGGCCTCAGGAGCCGGACCCGTTGGGCTCGCAGGCCTCCTTCGGTTCCTCGGACCCGCTGGGTTCGCCGGACCCGCTGGGCATGTCGGACTCGTCGGAGCGGCAGGGTCTGTCCCAGCCGCCCCAGCGTCCTCCGATGCCGCGGCGCGAGCCGTCCAACGGCAGCGGCGCCCGTGGCTCCGGCGCCAACGGTTCCGGCACCGGCGGTTCGGGCTTCGGCGTCTTCGACGCCAGTCCGGACACGAACGGCATCGGCGTCTCGTCCTCGTGGCGCACCTCGCCCAACGACGAGCTGGTGCGCCAGGCCGAGCGGGCGAAGAAGCCCCAGGCAGGCGGTATCACCACCTCCGGTCTGCCCCGCCGGGTACCGCGCGCCAATCTGGTGCCCGGTACCGCGCAGGAGCAGAGCAACCAGACCGGTCCGCAGGTCTCGCGTGCGCCAGCGGACGTACGCGGCCGGCTGACCAATCTCCGTCGGGGTATCCAGCAGGGTCGTCAGGCGGGCAATACCGGCCCGGCGAACAGCGGATTCAACCTCGGCAACTCTCACCAGCAGGAGCGTTAGTTGAGTCCGATGAGTCAGGCTGCGCAGAATCTGAACTGGTTGATCACCAATTTCGTGGACAACACCCCTGGGGTGTCCCACACGGTGGTGGTCTCCGCAGACGGACTTCTGCTGGCCATGTCCGAGGGCTTCCCCCGCGACCGCGCCGATCAGCTCGCGGCCGTGGCGTCCGGTCTGACCTCGCTGACCGCGGGGGCATCCCGGATTTTCGAAGGCGGCCCGGTCAACCAGACCGTGGTGGAGATGGAGCGCGGCTTCCTCTTCCTGATGTCCGTCTCCGACGGTTCGTCCCTGGCCGTACTCGCCCACCCCGAGTGCGACATCGGCCTGGTGGGGTACGAAATGGCCCTTCTGGTCGACCGCGCGGGCACGGTCCTCACTCCGGACCTGCGCGCCGAGCTCCAGGGAAGTCTGCTGCACTGAGGATTCCCAGGATCAATCCCAGCTCAACAACCGTCAGGCCGCCCAACCGGCCCCCCACCGGCCAAGTCAGACGGCACGCAGACATCTTGCTGTCACGCCCGGAGGATTCATGACCCCGCCACCCGCCTCTCACGATCCGTACGGCGCCTCGATAGACGCGTCCTACGGCCCTGAAGGCGACCAGCCGCTGGTACGTCCGTACGCCATGACCGGCGGCCGGACCCGGCCGCGGTACCAGCTCGCCATCGAGGCGCTGGTCAGTACGACAGCGGATCCGGCCCATCTCGCCACCCTGCTCCCCGAGCACCAGCGCATCTGCCACCTGTGCCGTGAGGTGAAATCGGTGGCGGAGGTGTCGGCACTGCTGACCATGCCGCTCGGTGTCGCGCGCATTCTGGTGGCGGACCTGGCGGAGGCCGGCATGGTGGCCATTCACCAGCCCGGCAACGGAGAGGCCGGCGGCACGCCGGATGTGACACTGCTCGAAAGGGTGCTCAGTGGACTTCGCAAGCTCTAGCGGCGGTGCGGGCGCGGGTGCGGCCCGATCGACCACCAGCGCGAAGATCGTGGTGGCGGGCGGCTTCGGCGTGGGCAAGACCACGTTCGTCGGCGCCGTCTCGGAGATCAACCCGCTGCGTACCGAAGCCGTCATGACCAGCGCATCCGCCGGCATCGACGACCTCACCCACACCGGAGACAAGACCACCACCACCGTGGCCATGGACTTCGGCCGCATCACCCTCGACCAAGACCTCATCCTCTACCTGTTCGGCACCCCCGGACAGGACCGCTTCTGGTTCATGTGGGACGACCTCGTACGCGGCGCCATCGGCGCCGTCGTCCTCGTCGACACCCGCCGCCTCGCCGACTGCTTCCCCGCCGTCGACTACTTCGAAAACTCAGGACTCCCCTTCGTCATCGCCCTCAACGGCTTCGACGGACACCAGCCCTACACCCCCGACGAAGTACGCGAAGCACTCCAGATCGGCCCCGACACCCCCATCATCACCACCGACGCCCGCCACCGCGCCGACGCCAAAAGCGGACTCATCACCCTCGTCGAACACGCACTCATGGCACGGCTCAAGTAGTCGTACACCTACGGAAGTTGCCGTAGCCGAGGCCGGAGGCGGGCTATGTCCTTTGACACAGCCCGCCTCCGTGTTCATAACATTTCGACAGAGAATTCACCGTCTCCGGACACACGACGCACTCGTCCGGTGCCGCTGCGCTCACATCGGCCCCGCCTTTTGGCGGGGCTCGCTCTTTATGCCCGTTTTACGTGAGGCCTGTACCACTCGGAATGGCTTGTTCCAGCTGTTTGGAGCCGGACCCTTCCCCGTGCTGGAATTCGACAACCCCGAATAGCACGGCCCTGAGAGAAAAAAACACGGCACAGCGTAGGTGCCGACGCCGAGAGGTTGTTGGTCGAGTGAGGCGAAGCAAGAACAGCTCCGCGGAGCAACAGGCGCGGGGCAACTTCACCCCGCCCCAGCGCGCGGCGGCGCCTCATGCGTCCGAGGCAGGCTCGCCCGCGAAGACCGGTAGCGCCAGCCGGTTCTCCCCGCGCAACTGGCGGGTACCCACCAAGCTCAACGCCATTCTCCTGATACCCGCGATCGTCGGTCTGGTGATGGGCGGCTTTCAGGTCAAGGCCTCCCTCGACACCTGGCAGGACGCCCAGGACGCCGAGGGGACGGCGCTCGTCGTACGGGCCGCCTCGGAGTACGCCCAGGCCGTACTCAACGAGCGTGACCTCACCGCTCAGTCGCTGCTGACCAACAAGCGCGACGCGCCGGTCGTCGTCCAGGCCCGCGCGGCCACCGACGCCGCGAAGGAGAAGTTCGACGTCGCCGTGCGGGACATGCCGCCGAACCGGGGCCTGGAGCGGCGTCTGAGCCTGTTCCGCAGCGAAGAGCCCAAGCTGGCGGACATCCGCAAGACCGCGTACACCGCGGGCGTCGAGACCCCGGACAAGACGGACAACAACGGCGGTCCGGTGGCGACCGAGGAGGGCTATGTGCTGATCCAGCACTCCCTCATGGAATTCGCCAACGAACTGAGCCTGGGCGTCGGCAACATCACCAGCTACGGCCGTACGGTCTACGCGATCCAGCTGGCCAAGGCCGCCGGGTCGCTCCAGCGCTCCATCGGGACGCATCTGCTGGTCAGGCCGAGCCAGAAGGAGGACGTCAGGCGGGGCCAGACGATCGCCTTCTCCTCGTACGCCTACCTGGAGGACATCTCCATCGCCGAGTACGTCTCCGGCGGTACGGAGGCGGACACGGTCAAGCTCCAGGACGTCATGAAGCGGCAGGCGGCCGAGGGAGCCAAGAAGCTCGCCGCCGCCGAGCAGCAGGCCGCGGCAGCCGGCCAGGACTTCACACCGCCGCCGACGCAGGAAGGCTCCGTCTTCGAGGGCATGGTCGCCGCCATCGCGAGCGGTGACAGCCCCGAGCAGCTGGCTCAGCGCGGTGTCACGCCCGAGACCTGGATGGCCGCCGCCACCGCCAAGTTCGACGGCTACACGGTCATCGAGAAGGATCTCGTCGACCGGGCCGTGACCGACGCGGCCCAGATCTCGGACAACGCCAGGAACGACGCCATCACCAACGGCGCCATCGTGCTGGTCGCCCTGCTCGCCGCCTTCGTCCTGGCCGGGATGGTCGCCCGGCAGATGAGCCGCTCGATGCGCTCGCTGCGTACGGCCGCGTTCGGCATCGCCGAGCAGCGGCTGCCGATGCTGGTCGACCAGCTCTCGCGGACCGAGCCCGGCCGGGTCGACACCCGGGTGCAGCCGATCCCGATCGATTCGCGTGACGAGATCGGCGAGGTCGCCCGCGCCTTCGACCAGGTCCACCGCGAGGCGGTCCGGCTCGCGGCCGAGCAAGCCATGCTCCGCGGCAACGTGAACGCGATCTTCACCAACCTCTCGCGCCGCAACCAGTCGCTGATCGAGGGCCAGTTGACCCTGATCTCCGACCTGGAGAACAACGAGGGCGACCCGGACCAGCTGGAGAACCTCTTCAAGCTGGACCACCTGGCGACCCGTATGCGCCGCAACGGCGAGAACCTTCTCGTCCTCGCCGGTGAGGAGCCGGGCCGCCGCTGGAACGAGCCGGTGCCGCTCGTGGACGTCCTGCGTGCCGCCTCCTCCGAGGTCGAGTCGTACGAGCGCATCGAGCTGTCCGGCGTCCCCGAGAGCGAGATCCACGGCCAGGCCGTGACCGACCTGGTGCATCTGCTGGCCGAGTTGCTGGAGAACGCCACCACGTTCTCCTCGCCGCAGACCAAGGTCCGGGTCACCGCGACCCGGCTGCCCGACGGCCGCGTGATGATCGAGATCCACGACAAGGGCATCGGCCTCACCGCCGAGGACTTCGCGGACATCAACCACAAGCTGGCCAACCCGCCGACCGTGGACGCCTCCGTCTCGCAGCGCATGGGCCTGTTCGTGGTCGGCCGGCTCTCCGACCGGCACGGCATCCGGGTCCAGCTGCGCCCCTCCGGCGAGCAGGCCGGCACGACCTCGCTGGTCATGCTCCCCGACGCGATCACGCACGGCGGTGGCGCGCAGGCGGCGCCGTCCGAGGACTTCGCGGTCTCGCAGATGATCCTCGACGAGACGGCCCCGGTGGCGGAGCGGGTCTTCCGGCCGAGCACCCCGAAGACCGCCGCGGAGCTGGGGTTCGACGACTCGCGTTACGACGAGCCGGCGGCCGATGGTGCTCTCACGCCGAACACGGTCAACCGCTCGCTCGCGGGCGAGGGCCCGCAGGCCGCGCAGGGGACCTCGCCGGAGGGCGCACAGCCGCTCTACAGCGATCAGGTCGATGGCCGGTACCGCGGCGGAGCCGATGACCGGTTCACGCCTCAGGACATGGCGTACGACGCGGGATTCCCGACCGGGCCGGACTTCACCGGGGGCAACGGAGCGGGGCACGGCACGGACCACGCGACGGCTTCGTTCGACGAGTACCGCGCGCCCGCGGAGCACCAGCAGTCCGACGCGTATCAGGGGCCCCAGGGGCAGCCTTATACGGAAGCCCCCTTCCCGGCTTCGCAGGGCACCGGCGGATCGTACGAGAACGCCTTCGCTCCCCAGACCCACCAGGACGACTGGGCCGGTCAAGGTGCATACCAGAGCACTCAAGAGACCGAGCGGCGAACGGAACCGGAATCTTCACCGCGCGCTCCCGAGATCGCTCAGGAACGCGTAGGCTTCGACCGTCCGGGTCCCTCCCCGAGCGCCAGCCACGCATTGACGGATGCGGGCCTGCCGCGCCGTGGCGGCAGCCAGCCGCCTCAGCAGTGGCAGCCCACCGGTCAGGCCAACGGGCCGTCCGTACCGACCCAGTTGAACGGCCTGAGCACCGGCCTGGACAATGGAAACGGCGGCAACGGCCACAGCAGCGGTGGTGATCAGGACAACGACCGGAGCGACGACCGGATCAACGGCCTCGGCGGCCTGGTCAACGGCCAGGCCGTCAACCGTGACAATGGTCAGGACAACGGGCAGAGCAACGGGCAGATCGGGGCGGCCGGTTCCGAGGACTGGCGATCGATGAACGACGATCGCTTTCAGCGGGCCGAGAAGCTCCGTGAGCCCAAAGCCGGCGGGATCACCTCGTCCGGTCTCCCCCGTCGCGTGCCCAAGGCCAATCTGGTCGAGGGAGCGGCGGAGCAGACCACGCAGAGTGGACCTCAGGTTTCCCGCGCCCCGGAGGACATCCGCGGCAGGTTGAGCAACCTGCGGCGCGGTGTCCAGCGGGGACGCAACGCGGGATCGGACACGAACGGACCGGGCCAGGGCCCCGGCAGTACCTACAACCAGGAGCGTTAGTGTGAGCCCGATGAGCCAGGCGGCGCAGAATCTGAACTGGTTGATCACCAACTTCGTGGACAACACCCCTGGGGTGTCCCACACAGTGGTGGTCTCCGCCGACGGACTCCTGCTGGCCATGTCCGAAGGTTTCCCCCGCGATCGCGCCGACCAACTCGCGGCCGTGGCTTCCGGTCTGACCTCGCTGACCGCGGGGGCGTCCCGGATCTTCGAGGGCGGCGCGGTCAACCAGACCGTCGTCGAGATGGAGCGCGGTTTCCTCTTCCTCATGTCCATCTCCGACGGCTCGTCGCTGGCCGTACTCGCCCACCCCGAGGCCGATATCGGCCTGGTGGGCTACGAGATGGCGCTTCTGGTCGACCGCGCGGGCACGGTCCTCACTCCGGACCTGCGTGCCGAACTCCAGGGAAGTCTGCTGAACTGACAGACAGTGCACGTTCCGCCACCGCACCATTAAGGTGCGGTGGCGCGGCCTAGAGGGACATGGACCGGCGACCGGCAGTCGGAGGAGGACACGTGGCTACACCCCCAGGCGGACACCCCTATGACGGTGGCCCGCAGTCCCCGAGTGGTCATGCTCGGAACCGTTTCAACTTTCCCTCCACGCCGAGCAGGCAGAGCGGCCTGGGCGGAAAGGACGGCCAGGGAGGTCGGGACGGGCAGGGCGGGCAGAGCGACGGCCGGAGCCCGCGACAACAGCCCTACCGCCCGCCCCAGCAGCAACAGCAACAGCAACAGCAACAACCGTACGAGCAGCCGCAGCAGCGGCAGCCGTACGAGGAACCGCCGCAGCGCACCCCGCAGCGGCAGCCGTACGAGGAACCGGCGCGGCAGCAGCCGTACGAGCAGCCTCGGCAGCCCCGCATCCAGCCGGTGCCGCCGAAGCATGTGGAACCCGCTCCGTCCATGGGCGCGCACAACCCGTTGGTGCGCCCGTACGCGATGACCGGCGGCCGGACCCGGCCGCGGTACCAGCTCGCCATCGAGGCGCTGGTCAGTACGACGGCGGATCCGTCCCAGCTGCAAGGGCAGTTGCCCGAGCATCAGCGGATCTGCCAATTGTGTTTTGAGATCAAATCGGTCGCCGAGATCTCGGCGCTCCTCTCCATTCCTCTCGGCGTGGCCCGGATCCTCGTAGCCGACCTGGCGGAGGCGGGCCTCGTCGCCATCCATCAGCCCGGCGGCGACGAGACCGTCGGGGGTCAGCCAGACGTGACACTGCTCGAAAGGGTGCTCAGTGGACTTCGCAAGCTCTAGCGGCGGTGCGGCCCGCTCAACCACCAGCGCGAAGATCGTGGTGGCGGGCGGCTTCGGCGTGGGCAAGACCACGTTCGTCGGCGCCGTCTCGGAGATCAACCCGCTGCGTACCGAAGCCGTCATGACCAGCGCATCCGCCGGCATCGACGACCTCACCCACACCGGAGACAAGACCACCACCACCGTGGCCATGGACTTCGGCCGCATCACCCTCGACCAAGACCTCATCCTCTACCTGTTCGGCACCCCCGGACAGGACCGCTTCTGGTTCATGTGGGACGACCTCGTACGCGGCGCCATCGGCGCCGTCGTCCTCGTCGACACCCGCCGCCTCGCCGACTGCTTCCCCGCCGTCGACTACTTCGAAAACTCAGGACTCCCCTTCGTCATCGCCCTCAACGGCTTCGACGGACACCAGCCCTACACCCCCGACGAAGTACGCGAAGCACTCCAGATCGGCCCCGACACCCCCATCATCACCACCGACGCCCGCCACCGCGCCGACGCCAAAAGCGGACTCATCACCCTCGTCGAACACGCACTCATGGCACGACTGCGGTAGTACACCGCCCCATGCGACGGCCCCCGCACTCGAAGGAGTGCGGGGGCCGTCGTATGCGGTGCGGGGGGGGGAGCGGTGAGCGTGCTCAGCCCTGCCAGCTGTGCGGGGCGCGGAAACCGGGGGTGCGCTCCAGGCGGCGCCAGCCGGCCGTGGAGCGGCCGCGGTGCGCCGGGGCCTCGGGCTGGGACGCGGCGCGGGCCATCAGGATGGCGGTGATCGCCGCGAGCTCCTCGGGGCCGGCGTGGCCCTTCTCGACGCGGAGCAGGGATTCTTTGGTGGGATCGCTCATGGAAGTCGTGTCTCCGTCTTCTCGCCCGATGGTCGGTGGCTGCTCGCCCGAAGGGCGCTGGATCACTGCGGCGGGTTGCCGTGCTTGCGGGACGGCAGGTCGGCGTGCTTGGTACGGAGCATGGCCAGCGCCCCGGCGAGGACCTCGCGGGTCTCGGTGGGGTCGATGACGTCGTCGACCAGGCCGCGCTCGGCCGCGTAGTAGGGATGCATCAGCTCGGCCTTGTACTCCTTGACCATGCGGGCGCGCATGGCGTCGGAGTCCTCGGCCTCGGCGATCTGCTTGCGGAAGATGACGTTGGCGGCACCCTCGGCGCCCATCACCGCGATCTCGTTGGTGGGCCAGGCATAGGTGAGGTCGGCACCGATGGACTGGGAGTCCATGACGATGTACGCGCCTCCGTACGCCTTGCGCAGGATCAACGAGATCCGGGGCACGGTGGCGTTGCAGTAGGCGTACAGCAGCTTGGCGCCGTGCCGGATGATGCCGCCGTGCTCCTGGTCGACGCCCGGCAGGAAGCCGGGAACGTCCAGCAGCGTGACGATCGGGATATTGAAAGCATCACACATCTGGACAAAGCGTGCGGCCTTCTCGGACGCTTCGATGTCCAGGACCCCGGCGAGGGACTGCGGCTGGTTGGCGACGATGCCGATGACCTGGCCGTCGAGCCGGGCCATGGCGCAGATGATGTTGCGGGCCCAGCGCTCGTGGACCTCCAGGAAGTCGCCGTCGTCGACGAGCTCCTCGATCACCTTGTGCATGTCGTACGGGCGGTTGCCGTCCGCGGGCACCAGGTCGAGCAGGGCCTCGGAGCGGCGGTCCGCCGGGTCCTCGGAGGGGACCGTGGGCGGGTTCTCGCGGTTGTTCTGCGGCAGCATCGACAGGAGGTAGCGCACCTCGGCGATGCAGGTCTCCTCGTCGTCGTACGCGAAGTGCGCGACGCCCGAGGTCTCGGCGTGCACATCGGCGCCACCGAGCCCGTTCTGGGTGATCTCCTCACCGGTGACGGCCTTGACCACGTCGGGGCCGGTGATGAACATCTGCGACGTCTCGCGGACCATGAACACGAAGTCCGTGAGCGCCGGGCTGTAGGCGGCGCCGCCCGCGCACGGGCCGAGCATCACGCTGATCTGCGGGATGACACCGGAGGCGCGGGTGTTGCGCTGGAAGATCCCGCCGTAACCGGCGAGCGCGGAGACGCCCTCCTGGATACGGGCGCCGGCGCCGTCGTTCAGCGAGACCAGCGGGGCACCGGCCGAGATGGCCATGTCCATGATCTTGTGGATCTTGGTGGCGTGGGCCTCGCCGAGGGCGCCGCCGAAGATCCGGAAGTCGTGCGCGTACACGAAGACCGTCCGGCCCTCGACGGTGCCCCAGCCGGTGATGACACCGTCCGTGTACGGCTTCTTGGCCTCCAGGCCGAAGCCGGTCGCGCGGTGCCTGCGCAGCTGCTCGACCTCCTTGAACGAGCCCTCGTCGAGCAACAGCTCGATGCGCTCGCGGGCGGTCAGCTTGCCCTTCGCTCGCTGCGCCTCGGTCGCGCGGTCGCTGGGCCCTCGGCGGGCCTGCTCACGCAGGGCGTGCAATTCGGCCACACGGCCCCTGGCGTCTGCGGGCTCGCTCGAAGTCTCGTCCACTACGGTCATGTCCCAACCCTACGAACATCACCAAGGAAAGCGCGCCGTCGACTCCACACAGTCTCCCGGCGGTATTCCTGGTGGGCCTGGACAGAACCCTGCCCGATGCGGGGTTCCCGAACAGCAACGTACCCCTGCCATTTGTGGGGATCCCCCTAGACTTCAGCGCAACGACACCGTGCAGCCATGAGTGGCGCCGGCCACTGACGGACTGATCCTCAGCCGCACCGTACGGCCCGCATCGACCACCTCGACGGACGGGTCCAGTGCGGTGACGGCCCGCACCCGGCGGCTCCAGGCGATCTCGAACGGCCGGCCCGACCGGGTGGGGTCGCTCACCCGCAGCGTCGCGGTCCGGCCCCGGACGGTGACGAGCACGCTCGCGGGTGCGCTCGCGGTGAGCGGTCCCGCCGTACCGGATTCCCAGAAGTTCGCGGCGGTACAGCCGAGGGAGCGAATCTCCACGGCCTGGCAGGCGGACGTGTTGGCGAGGATCTCCAGCCAGTGGCGGTCGTCCGCGCGGGCCGCGAGCGTACGCCGGGAGGCTCCGGGCATCAGCAGGTAGACGTAGGAGGCGTCCACCGGATCGGTGCCGTGGTCCAGCCAGAGGGTGCGGTAGCGGCGGGTGCGCCGCTCGGTGGAGCCTCCGGTGTTGATGTCGTGCCAGGCGCCGGTCCGGTCCTCGGCGAGCGTCCGCAGGGGCGCGCCCCCGGGGAGGACCCAGCCGCCGTGGCCCTCCAGGTGCGCCCAGCGGGGGCGCGGCCCGTGGTCGAGGGTGAAGTCTCCGGGGCCGGCGGTGCCGGTGGACTCCCCCAGGTTGCGGTTGTCCACGACCGTCTCGACCGGCACCCCGTCCGTGCTCGTGATCCCCGCGCCCAGGCAGACGACGGCGTCGTCGGCGCAGAACCAGGACTTTCGCGCTTCGAGGGTGGAGCCGAGCCCCTTGAGGTGCGCTCCGACGACCGCGAACCGCCCGTCGGTCGCGCCGCCGACCCACCGTACGGCGGGCTTGGGTTCGCCCCACTCGCCGCCCGCCCGGTCCGCGAGCCGCTTCGTGGAGACGGTCGTGCCCGGCAGCCGGTACGGGTCGACCGTGGGCCAGAACCAGTCCGTGTACTGGTCGTTGCCCTGCCGCGCGCCCCACCAGTAGAGCATTCCGGCTCCGGTGTGCCAGCCGCGCGGATGCTCGCCGCCGCCGCACTCGTAGTACGTGATCCGGTCCGAGGCCATGGCGATGTTGGCGGCCCAGCCGCCGCTCCCCCGGTGCACGGCCCGGTCCATCGAGGCGAACAGCCGGTGGCCGGCCGGTTCGGGGGCGGCGGGCACCCCGGAGGCGGCGACGGCGGCCAGCCGGGCGAGGTCCGCGACACCGAACTGCCGGGCGGTGAGGATCGGCGCCACGGTGTCCCGTTCGATCCAGCCCTTGACGAGCGCGGTCCAGCGCTCGCGCTCGGCGGCGGACGCCCCGCCCGCGAGCAGCGGGATGGCCGCGATCAGCTCCTGGCCGTGGAAGTGGTCGCTGCGCATCACCCGGCGCTCGTCGCTCGCGAGGTAACCGCGGCTGACGGCACGGCCGTTGACGCTGTCCATCATCAGACCGTTGAAGATCAGCGGGGCGTAGGCATGCTCCACGCTGTCGAGGACGATCTGCCGGTTCGGGTCGGTGACGGCCCAGGTGGAACCGGCGAGCAGGGTGAAGAGCCGCCCGAGGCCGTCCAGCATGACCTGGCCGTACGTACCGGAGTACGGCACCCAGGTGTGCTGGACGAACGAGCCGTCGGCGTAGAGGCCGTCGCCCCTCGTGACGTACGGGAACACGGGCGACAGCGCGTCACGGGCGAGCGCGATCTTCGCGGGGGCCGCGCCGATGATGCCCCGCAGGGTGACGGAACGGCAGAGGTCGACGCGGTTGGCGCCGGTGCTGGTGCCGGAGTAGTCGGTGAGCGCGGTGTCGGGGATGAAGTGGTCGACGGCTGCTGCCGCGGCGGCCCGCTGCTCGGCGGTGAGGTGCTCGTACAGGACGGCGACGATGTCCATGAGGAGCCGGGGGCTGCCGATCTGCCACTCCCACCAGTTGCCGTACGGGGTGGTGGCGGGCCGGTAGACCGTCGCGGAGAGATGGTCGAGCCCCCGGACGACGGCCGCGAGGAGCGTCTCGTCGCCGGTGAGGCCGGTGCCCGGCTGGGCGAAGGCCTGGGTCATGGTCCAGAGTCTGCTGTAGCTCTGGGTGATGCCGGACGGCGGGTCGTACGGCCGGTCGGGCCAGAGGGAGGTGTCGGCCGGGGCCATCGACTGCCGGAATCGCGCGGCGAGTTCACCGGTCTGCGCGAGCCGGGCGGCGTAGGGCGCGGCGGCCGGGTCGTAGCCGCTGCCGAGCTGGAGGTCGACCCAGCGCAGCCGTAACGCCTCGAACTCGTCGGCGGATCGCGCCTTCGCGGCGGCCGGGCGAGGCAGGGCCAACAGGACGGATCCCGCTCCGGCCGCGATCAGAAGGGCACGACGGGTCCAGGCGGACAGCAGCGACACGGGAGCCTCCGGAAGCGGAAGTGGTGCGGAGCGGCTACCCGTTGGTGTAGCACGCCCGTACCGGGTCCTCAACAGGATTCGAGGGCGGCCGGAGATCGCGGACGGCGGGAACCATCCGATCACCCCCAACAGTCTGAACAAGTGTTCTGTCCTCAGGTGCAAGGAGAAACACGATCGTGCAACCCACAAGACCCTCTTCCCGCCGTGCGGTACTGGCCCTCGGCGCCGGGGCGTTACTGGCGACAGCGATGCCCTCGGCTGCATACGCCGTGGCGTCGGGCGGCGGGGAGATCTCCCGGCAGCTGAGCGACCTCGAGGCCAAGTACGCCGCGCGCATCGGGGTGTTCGCCCGCGACACGGCCACGGGCCGGACCGTGGCGTACCGCGCGGACGAACTCTTTCCGATCTGCTCGGTGTTCAAGACGCTCGCAGCGGCTGCCGTCCTGCGGGACCTCGACCGGAACGGCGAGTTCCTCGCCAAGCGGATCCGGTACACGAAGGAGTACGTCACCGACATCGGTCACGTCCCGGAGACCGGCAAGCCCGAGAACATCGCCAACGGCATGACGGTCGAGGAGCTGTGCTCCGCCACCGTCTCCCACAGCGACAACGGGGCGGGAAACCTGCTGCTCCGCGAGCTGGGCGGGCCCACCGCGATCACCCGTTTCAGCCGGTCGCTGGGCGACCCGGTCACCCGCCTCGACCGGTGGGAGCCCGAGCTGAACACGGCGGAGCCGTGGCGGAAGACCGACGTCACCAGCCCCCTCGCCATCGGGCGGACCTACGGGCGGCTCGTACTCGGTGACGCTCTCCCGGCGCAGGACCGGGAGCGGCTGACCCGCTGGCTGGTCGCCAACTCGACCAACACCGAGCGTTTCCGGGCCGGTCTTCCCGCCGACTGGATCCTGGCCGACAAGACGGGCGGCGGCAGCCAGTACGGCGTCGCCAACGACGTGGGCGTCGTCTGGCCTCCGGACAGGGCGCCCCTGGTGCTGAGCGTGCTGACGACCAAGCACGCCGCCGAAGGGCCGACGGACAACCCGATGGTCGCCAAGGTCGCCGAGCTGGTGGCGGCGGAACTCACCTGACGCGCCCCGGCCCCGTGCGCCGCGATCGTCACTGAGTCTCGTACCGGGAGTCCCGTCTCATGGGACTTCTGGTACGAGATCCGCGTCCCGTCGTCAGCCAGGTGTCGATGACGGCTGCCAGCTCGTCGCGGCCGGTGAAGACGTGTCCGTTCATACCGGTGGCCCGTGCGGCGCGTACGTTCTCCGCGCGGTCGTCGACGAAGAGGAAGTCGGCGGGGGCAGCCCGCATGGCGACGACGCAGTGGTGGAAGGCCGCCGTCGCGGGCTTCGCCGCTCCGATCTTTCCGGAGAAGGCCACGTGGTCCAGGTCGTGCAGCCAGGGCTGCGCGGCGAGGAAGGCGTCCGCGTGGTCCGAGGGGATGTTGGACAGCAGCGCGACCTCGGCGACGTCGCGGAGTGACTGGACGTAGGCGACCATCGAACCGTCGACGCGTGACCAGCTGTCGATGTCGGTGAGGCGCAACTCCTCGATCGTGCCGGCGTCGACGGGCACGGACAGCCATCGCAGTACCGCGGTCCAGTACTCGGGCGCGGACTGCTGACCGGCGTCGTAGGGCGGACGGCAGGCCCAGTAGGCCGTGGTGAATGCTTCGGTGGGCGCGTGAGCGCGGGCGGCCATCTTCTCCAGGGCACCCGGGCGTTGGTGGCGGGCGATGACCCCGAAGAGGTCGAACAGCACGATGCTGCGGTCGGTGGATATCTCGGTGGACATCGTCGTGGGTTCCTCCCTGTCTCAAGGGGCGTTCAGCGGGCGCGTCGCCATCTCGGGCGTGCGGTCGGATCCGGTGCGCAGGATCCCGGCGGCCACAGCGGTGATCGCACACAGCAGGGTCAGCAGTACGAAGGCGTGGTTCAGGGCGACGATGTGGGTCAGCCAGCCGATGACGGCCGGGCCGGCGAGCATGCCGACGTAGCCGAGCCCGGCGACGCGGGAGACATTGGCCCCCGCGGCGGAGGAGTCGGCGTGCCCGGCCGCGCTGAACAACTGCGGGACACAGCCGGACAGCCCCAGACCGAACAGCGCCCACCCGGCGAACGCGGCCCATACCCACGGGGAGACGGCCACGACCGTGATGCCGACGGCGGCCGTCGCCGCGCCGTAGCGCAGGATCGGCATGGACCCGAACCGGGCGACGAGGCGGTCCGCGAGCAGCCGGCCGATGGTCATGGTCGCCGCGAAGGTGCCGTACGCGAAGGCGGCGACGCTCGCGGGTGCGCCGAGGGTGTCCTTCAGCTGAAGCGCGCTCCAGTCGTTGGCGGCGCCCTCGCACAGCATGACCATCAGAGCCAGGACGGCGAGGATCCAGACACGCCCATTGGTGCCCCGGCCCCCGGCGGCCGGCGCTTGCCCGGCCGCACCCGCGAGACCTTCGGCCGCACCCGCGAAGCCTTCGGCCTCCCCCGTGGAGCCGGTGTCGGCAGCAGAGCCGGTGTCGGTGTCGGCAGCGGTGGGTGCGGCCGGCAGCAGGGCGCGTCCCGACACCAGGGCGATCACGACACCCAGGGCTCCCACCGCGGCCATGCCCACGACCGGGCTCAGGTCCGCGCTCGCCGTGGCCGCTCCGACGAGTGCGGCGAGGACACCACCGACCGAGAACGTGGCGTGGAAGGCGGACATGACGGGGCGGCCGTACGCCTTCTCCACGTGCACGGCGTGGGCGTTCATGCTCACGTCCAGGCAGCCGTTGCAGAAACCGAAGACCAGCAGGGCGCCTGCCAGCGTCCACGGCTCCAGCGAAAAGCCGGGCAGCACCAGGGCCGCGCTGCACAGCACACCGGTGGCGGGGACGACCACGCGTGCACCGAGACGGTCGGTCAGCCGCCCGGCCACCTGCATACCGATGAAGGCCCCCAGCCCCAGCAGCACCAGCAGTCCGCCGAGCGTCGCGTGGCTGATGCCCACGCGCTCCTCGATGGCGGGGATGTTCACCACCCAGGTACCCATCACAGTGCCGCAGAGGATGAAGTAGACAAAGGTCGCCGCACGGGCGGATCGAAGCGAATCGCTCATGACATCCACCGTAACGAACATGTAGATCGATTGAATATTGTCGTTTCGCACACATTGAGTGTTCGTTTCGGGTGGTGTTCAATCGCGGTATGAGCCACGCAGACCGGCACGGGATGATCGCGCAGGCCGTCAGGGAGTCGGGAAGAGTCACGGTCCAGGAACTCGCAGAACTGACCGGCGCCTCCGAGATGACCATCCGGCGCGACCTCGACACGCTGGCCGCGCAAGGCGTCCTGGAGCGCGTCCGCGGCGGGGCGCGCACACTGCTGCTCAGGGGCGACGAACCGCCCTTCGCCCTGCGCACTCACGAGGCCGTCGACGCCAAGCGCCGCATCGCGGCCGAGGTGTCCTCGCTCGTCGCCGACGGCGAGACCGTCCTGCTCGACAGCGGCACCACCTGTCTGGAGATCGCCCACCTGCTGCGCCGACGGCCGGTCACCGTGATGCCCCTGTCCTTGCAAGCCATCCATGTACTCGGCGAGGGCCCCGGCCGGGCCACGCTGATGGTGCCCGGCGGGCAGCCCCGGGCCGCCGAGGGAGCGCTCACCGGCCCCCTCACCCTCGCGTCCCTGGCGGCACTGCGCTTCGACACCGCCGTCATGGGCTGCTGCGGCCTGAGCGCGGCCGACGGCCTGACCGCCTACGACCTCGACGACGCGGCCGTGAAGAAGGCCGCCATCGCCTCCACGCGCCGCGTCATCGTCGCCGCCGACGGCAGCAAGCTCGGCCACACCGCCTACGCCCACGTCGGCCCGACCACGCTCCTGCACACCCTCGTCACCGACACCACGGCACCCGCCGACGAGGTCACCGCGCTCGAAAGGACAGGCGTCGTCGTCAAGGCCGTCTGACCCGTCAACACCCTTCGCCTCACGTCATGTTGTGAACATCACCCATCACTGAGAGCGCTCTCAGCCTCAACTCTTGACGCAATCCCCATGGGTAGCAAGAGTGTTGGGCAACGCAGGTGCGGCCCCCCACATACCGCACTGCCTGCGTACCCCCACATCTCAGGAGAACATCCGTGATATCCCGCAGAATGTTTCTGTCCGGCACCGCCGCGGCGGCGACGGCGCTCACGTACCCCGTCTGGGGAAGCTCTCTCAGCTCCAAGGCCTCGGCGGCTCCGGCCACGTGTGAACTCGCCCTGGAGAACAAGTCGCTGCCCGGTTCGGTGAACGCCTACGTCACCGGTCACGACCAGGCCACCAACAGCTGGGTACTGCTGCGCGCCGACGGCAGCGTCTACCGGCCGGAGTCGCCGGGCGCCCCGCAGACTCCGCTGCCCGTCGACTGCGCGATCCCGCTGAATGCCGCGGGTGCCGCCCCGGTGCTACTGACGCTGCCTCAGATGTTCGGCGCGCGCGTCTACTTCGTACGCGACGACAAGCTGGACTTCCTGCTCAACCCGGGGCCCTCCCTGGTCGAGCCGGCCTTCGCGACCGAGTCCGACCCCAACTACGGCCGCACCTGGTCGTTCGCCGAGTTCACCTTCAACTCGGACCAGCTCTACTCGAACATCAGCTATGTCGACCTGGTGACGGCCCTGCCGATCGGCATCAAGCTGGAAGGGGACGCCACCCATACGGTCGCCCCGCTGCCCGAAGGCGCCCTGGAGAAGATCGCGGACGGGCTCACCGCCCAGGCGGCCGTCGACGGGCACCCGTGGGACAAGCTGGTGCTGCGCGGCGAGGACGGAAAGGTGCTGCGCGTCATCTCACCGCAGAACCTGTCCGGCGAGAAGCCGTTCGAGAACGTCTTCAACAGCTATGTCGACAAGGTCTGGGAGAAGTACCGCTCCGAGGACCTGAAGATCGACCTCCAGGGCGGCCGGGGCGTGTTCACCGGCCGGGTCAGCGGCGACACGCTCACCTTCAACGGTGGGCACACCTTCGCCAAGCCGACCTCGATGGACATCTTCACCTGCAACAGCGGGCCGTTCGCCAACAACCCGAACGACTCGGACGACAAGAAGGGGCTGCTCGCGCGGCTCGGCGCCGCCTTCAACCGCTCGACGCTCCTCACCCACCCCGACCAGCCGAACGGCGCCACGGCGGCGGACTACTACAAGGACCCGGTCACCAACCACTTCGCACGGGTGCTGCACGCCAACACCCCGATCGGGTACGCCTTCCCGTACGACGACGTGCAGCCGACCGGCCAGCCGGACGTCTCGGGCGCCGCGCACGACGGCAACCCGCGCCGCTGGACGGTGGCGGTCGGTTCCTGACCCGCGCCGTACATGCGTACGTGAGCAGGTGCGTACGTGACGGAGGTGCCCCGCTCCCCCAGCTTTTCAGCCGGGGGAGCGGGGCACCTCCATGTGTGACGACATGCGTGACGACATGTGTGACCGGGCAGTGCGTGACCCGGCAGTGCGTGACCGACAGCCTCAGCAGCCGCAGCTGTGGAACGTCACATCCCAGTGGTTGCCCTCGTCCGCGTAGACGTTGCCCGCGCCCGACTGCCACTGCGGAGCGCCGTCACCAGGACGCACGCCTATGTAAGTGAACGTGTTCTTCACGTAGTTGGTGACACAGGTGGCCATGGCGAAGTCGATCTTGTAGCCGTTCCAGTGCGAGTACGTGCCGCCCGCGTGACCGGTCTCCGTACCTCCGGTGATGTTGAGGGCGCAGCCGCTGGCGCTCTTCAGGGTCTGCGCACCCTTGGCCGAGTCGAGGTTGAGCTGGTCGAACGAGGTACAGGTCGGGTTGTTGCGGTCGGAGCAGCCGCCCGACGAGGACCAGGTGATGCCGGACGAGCTGAACATCGAGGTCGCCGTGGCGTGGGTGACCTTGGTGGCTGCCTGGGCGTCGGTGGACGTGCTGAGGACGCCGAATCCGGGGGCGAAGAGTGCGCCCGTGACGAGGGCGAGGGCGCTGAGCGCCGAGCGGATCTTCATGGGGGGAATGCCTCCAGCGTGGGGACCGTACTCAAAGGACTTCAAGGACTTCAAGGACTGTCGGAACAAGAGAACTGTCGACGACCGCGCTTACGGGCCGTGGCACGGACCGTTACGTCGATCGGGCGGCGGTGCGGCGGTACGGGTGGGGCCACGGAGATCGTGCCCGACGTCTACGCGCGTCCGCCAGGGCCCCAGGAACTCGATCGGGTGACATTGTTGAACCTTGAACGAGATGGGTCTATGGTGAGGTCATCGAACTTCGTTGAACGTTGAACAGTTACTCCCAGGAGGAATCATGGCTCTCTTCGGCCGCAAGAACGCCGCCGTCCGCACCCCCGCCGCCCCGGCCACCGCCGTGGCCACCCTGGACCCCGCTCTGGCGGCGCTGACCGGCGAATACACCGTCGACCCCGCCCACAGCAGCATCGGCTTCACGGTCCGCCACGCGATGGTCACCAATGTCCGTGGCACGTTCACCGAACACCAGGGCTCGCTGAGCCTGGACGGCTCCAACCCGGCGGCCTCCACGGCCTCCATCGATGTCTCGATCGCCAGCATCGACACCGGGATCACCGACCGCGACGGACACCTCCGCAGCGCCGACTTCTTCGACGCCGAGGCCTTCCCGAAGATGTCGTTCCGCTCCACCTCCGCCGAGCAGGTCGACGCGGAGACCTACCGCATCACCGGCGACCTGACCATCAAGGACGTCACGCGGCCGCTCAGCATCGACCTGGAGTTCCACGGCTCCGCCACCGATGTGTACGGCAATGAGCGCGTCGGCTTCGAGGGCAGCGCCGACATTCTGCGCTCGGACTGGGGCCTGACCTGGAACGCGGCGCTGGAGACCGGCGGTGTGATGGTCAGCGACAAGGTCAAGCTGACGTTCGACATCTCCGCGATCAAGCAGGCCCCCGGGGCTGCCTGAGCCGGTCGGTGACTGTGACAGCGGGAGAGGACCGGCGGGAGAACGCGGGGGCGGCAGGCTAGAAGCCGCCCCCGCCGTCGAACCCGCCGCCTCCTCCGAAGTCCCCTCCCCCGCCGAAGCCTCCGCCGCCGAAGTCACCCGGGTCGAAGTCCGAGCCCGAGTAGTCGCCGCCGACGGAGCCGTCCCCGTAGCCCCCGTAGTCTCCGCCGAAGTCCGCGCCGTACGCGGGAGTCGCCATCATCGAGCCGAGCGCCGTGCCCACCAGCAGTCCCGGCAGCAGTCCGCCGCCGAAGTAGCCGCCGGCCCAGGGGCCGTATGCCGCTCCCGCCTCCCAGTAGGGGCGGGGACCCTGGTCGGTGTGCACCGTACGGGTCATCGGGTCGTCGCCGTCCGCCAACCGGGCCGCGTCGGCCGCGCAGACCGGGACGGTCCGCCGGGCACCGGCGGGCGGGGCCCATTCCGCGTCGGTCACCGACGGGCCGTGGCGCGGGTCGAAGAAGCACGGTGAACGGCGCTCCGGAAGCGGGGCGCCTTTTCTGCGCGCGTCGAGCACGGCCAGGGAGAACCGGCCGTCCTCCAGCGTTTCGGTCACCCCCCGCACGTCGGCGGGCCGTTGGGCCGAGGCCATCAGGGACTTCGCCCTCTCGTACGCGTCGAGCGAGTGCTCGTAGTCCGCGCGCATCGCGTCGTCGGCGCCGGCCTCGGCGGGGCGGAAGTCGAGCCGGTCGAGTTCCTCGCCGAAGGCGGTGATGTCCTCGTCCACGACGACGCGCAGCTTGTCGAGGGCGGCACGCTCCCGCTCGGCCTGCTTGCGGCGGTTCCGGTGGATCACGGTGTACGCGCCCGCTCCGCCCAGTACGACGACCGCGCCGAGCACGATCAGTCCGGTGGACGCGTCGCCACCCGATCCGCCGCCCGATCCGGAGCTCAAGTTCCACGAGTCGGGGGCGTGGCCACGGATCTGCGGGAGTGCCTGGTCGACGAAGTTGTTCAACTCGGTCGAGGCGTCGACGCCGCCGCCCGCCTTGACCGCGTCGGTGAGGTTACGGACCGCCCGCTGCGACATCACACTGGAGTCGGCGCCCGCGTTGAACCCGTCGCCCAGGTGGATGGCGTACAGACCGGTCACCCCGGTCTCGGCCCGTATCGTGCGCAGCACAGAGCCCGGCGGGAACTGGGCGTTGTCCGGCAGGACCGCCACGAACAGCGGCTTGTCCGCGTCCTCTATCTTCTTCGTCAGGCCCTTGGCCTGAGCCGTCGAGAGCTGGTCCGAGACCCGTGGGTCCACATAGACCGGGCCTTTCTTGAGGGCCTGGGCTACGGCCGTGGGGCCGGTGGCGGTCTGCGCGGCGGGCGCCACTCCGAGGGCGGCGGCCGAAAAGGCGAGCAGCAGCCCGGACAGCGCGGGGAAGAGCCTCGTCCTCATACCTATCGACGCTACCCGAAACGGGGCAATACGGAACGGCGAAAAGTTCGGCACTCGCACAGATGTCCGAGCGCCGAACCTCTCGGGAACGCGGCTAAGAGGCCCGGTAGGCCGCCGTCAGCCTGGCCACCGCTCCCGCCGGGTCGCCGGTGAGCAGCAGATGGTCCGCGTCGGCGAACGGCTTCGCCGTCGCCGCCGTCGGATACTGTCCGATCCTGTGCTGTACGAGCAGCCTGGCCCGTTCGACCAGGGCCCTGCTCTTCGGGGAGTACCCGCGCCCCGCCTTCGCCAGCGCCCTCGCCTCGGCACCGAGGCCGGTGAGGGTCCGCAGCCCGCCCCCGGGCGGCGGCTTGAGGGTCGTCAGCCCCCAGCCGTACGGGAACTGGGGATCGTACGACGTGTCACCGACGTTGACCGGCAGCGAGGCGACGGACTTCGGCCAGGTCAGCGGTAGTTGACCGGTGAAGGGGCGCGCGCCGTAGAGGACGTCGGCGACGCCGTCGCCCTCGGTGCCCGGCAGCCAGGACGCCACCAGCGCGTCGATGCCGGCCAGGCGGTCGCCGATGAGCAGCGGACGCCCCGACACGGTCAGCACCGCGCATTTCATGGCCCCGCAGACCCTGTCGACGGCCTTCTTGTCGGCGGCGGACAGCTCCAGGTCGTGGCCGTTGCCGACATCGCCCTTCCCCTCGGTGTAGGGCGTCTCGCCGACGACGACCACACCCACGTCGTAGCCCGCCGTGCCGGTCGACGCGTCCTCGGAGTAGGTGAGAGAAGCGCCGTGGGCCGCCTTCCTCATGCCCTCAAGGATGGTCGTCCCGGTGGTCGTCGTCCCGGACGCGCCCTGCCAGCTGATGGACCAGCCGCCCATCTGGTTGCCGAGGTCGTGCGCGTTGGACCCGGCCACGTACACCTTCTGGGACGGCTTCAGCGGCAGGATTCCCCCGGCGTTCTTCAGCAGCACCTGGGACTTGGCGACCGCGTCCCGGGCCACGGCGCGGTGTTCGTCCGAGCCGACCGAGGAGAGGTGGGTGGTGTCCGCGTACGGCTTCTCGAACAGGCCCAGCCGGAACTTCTGTTCAAGGATCCGGGAGACCGCGTCGTCGATCCGGCTCTCGGCGATCCGGCCCGCCGTCACCTCCTCCTGGAGGATCCGGCTGAAGTCCCGGTACGCGGTCGGCACCATGATCATGTCGAGACCGGCGTTGACCGAGGTGCGGACGTCGCTCGCGTAGTCGCCGGGGATCTGGTCGATCGCCTGGTAGTCGCTGATGACGAAGCCCTGGAAGCCCATCCGGCCCTTGAGTTCCTTGTTGATCATCGCCGCGTTGGCGTGCATCTTCACCGGGCCCGCGCTCCTCCTCCCCGCACCGAGGATGTCCAGCGAGGAGTACGAGGGCATGACCGTGCCCGCGCCGCGCCGGACCGCCTCGGTGAACGGGGCGAGGTGGACCGTTTCCAACTCGTGGCGGGTGACCTTCGTGACGCCCTGGTCGATGGTGTAGGGGCCCGAGGTGGACGAGCCGTACTCCGTACCGCCGTCTCCGACGAAGTGCTTCGCGCTGGTCAACACCTTGTCGTTACGGGACAGTTCCTCGCCGGACCGGGCGCCCTGCATGCCGTCGACGACCGTCTCCATGGCGGTCACCAGGGCCGGGTCCTCGCCGAAGGCCTCGTACGTACGGCCCCAGCGCTCGTCGCGGGCGACGCACAGGCAAGGGGCGAAGTCCCATGGGATGCCGGTGGCGCGGACCTCCCGCGCCGTGACGGCCCCGGTCTTCTCCGCGACCGACGGGTCGCGGGTCGCGCCGATACCGATGTTGTGCGGCATGATCGTCGCGCCGATGACGTTGTTGTGCCCGTGGACCGCGTCCACACCGTAGATCAGCGGGATCTGGTGGCGGGTGGTCCGCGTCCTGAGCTGGTAGGAGTCGACCATCTCGGCCCAGGCGGCGGGGGTGTTGGGGGTCGGCGCGGACCCGCCGCCGGAGAGCAGCGAGCCGAGGGCGTACGTGCCGATGTCGCCCTGGTCCGTGAGGGCGTTGCGCTCGGCCTGGGTCATCTGACCGGCCTTCTCGGCGAGCGACATCCGGGAGAGGAGGTCGGCGACGCGCCGCTTCACCGGCAGCCTCGCGTCGAGATAGGGCAGGCCGTGCGCGTCGATGACGATCTTCGGGGTCTCGGCGGGCGCCTCGGCTCCGGTGACGGTGAGCGGGAGCGGGACGGTCTCCGCGCTCTCGGCGACCCGGTCCCGGCGGGTGGGAACGCTGACCGTACGGGAGGTGCCGGAGGGGGTGCCCGCCGGGAAGGTGAGCGTGCCGGAGACGGCGCGGTGGTCCGTACCCGGGGCGGCGGCGCGCTCGGTGGCGCTGTCTTCCGAGGCCCCTGCCCCGGTCTTGTAGGCGACGGTCACGGCCCCGCCGGTGCGGCCGCCCCCGGGGGTCGTGACCGAGATCGTGACCTCGGCCGTGTCCCCTTCCTCTACCGGGTACACCGGGGCGTCGGTGAGGACGCTCGCCCGCGACGCCGGTTCGCCCACCGGGGCGAGGTCGTCCACCGAGACGGACGACCCGGCCCCGGTGAGCGGCAACAGGCCCGCGAGGACGGCGCCCGCGACGAGCACCACCGTCCGCACTCCCGGCCTCGCGCTGCCTCTCGGCCCCCGTCTCACATGTGTGTGGTGCATGGTGTCGTGCTCCTTCGGCGCGCGGTCAGTGCTGCTGCCGCGTCGCGTCGTGCGTGGGGCCGGGCGCGAGTTCGTGCAGGGAGTCAGTCGTGAGACCGGGCGTGAGATCGCGGGTGAGCCGGATCGTGTCGCGGTACCACTTGGCGCTGTCCTTGAGCGTCCTGGCCTGGGTGCCGTAGTCGACCCGGACGATCCCGAAGCGCTTGTCGTAGCCGTACGCCCACTCGAAGTTGTCCATCAGCGACCAGGCGAAGTAGCCGCGTACGTCCGCGCCTTGGGCCCGCGCCTCGGTGACGGCCGCGATGTGGTCGGCGAGATAGGCCGTACGGTCGGCGTCCGGGACGGAGCCGTCGGCGGCGACGGTGTCGTCGAACGCGGCGCCGTTCTCGGTGATCACCGTCGGTACGCCGTAGTCGCGCTGGAGGCGGACGAGCAGCTCGGTGAGCTCGGTCGGGGTGATCTCCCAGTCCATGGCGGTACGGGGCAGATCGCGCGGCACGACCCGGGTGACGGGCAGCCCGTCGGCGTCCGCCGGGGAGCCCTCCTCGGTGACTCCGGAGAAGAGCGTGCCCCGGTAGAAGTTGACCCCGAGGGTGTCGAGGGGCGCGGAGATGATCTCCAAGTCGCCGTCGCGCACGGGGAGTTCGACACCGCGCAGGGCCAGGTCGGCGACGGTGTCCTCGGGGTAGCGGCCATGGACGAGCGGGTCGAGATAGAGCCGCGTACCCATGCCGTCGGCGCGGCGGCAGGCCTCGGCGTCGGCCTCGCTGCCGGTCTCGGGGGTGGCGGTGCCGAGGTTGAGGGTGATGCCGAGGTCGAGCGGGCGGTCGCCGGCGGCCTCCCGGATACGGCCTGCGGCGAGGCCGTGGCCCAGGAGGAGATGGTGGACGGCGTGGACGGCGTCGCCGAAGTTCTTCCGGCCGGGCGCGTGGACGCCGATGTCGTAGCCGAGCATGGCCGAGCACCAGGGCTCGTTGAGCGTGGTCCAGTGCTCGACCCGGTCGCCGAGGGCCTCGTGGGCGAGCATCGCGTAGTCGGCGAAGCGGTACGCGGTGTCGCGGGCGGGCCAGCCGCCCGCGTCTTCCAGTTCCTGCGGGAGATCCCAGTGGTAGAGGGTGATCCAGGGGGTGATGTTCCGCCCGCGCAGCTCGTCGACGAGCCGCTTGTAGAAGTCCAGGCCCTTCGCGTTGGCGGGGCCCCGGCCGCCCGGCTGGATGCGCGGCCAGGCCAGCGAGAAGCGGTAGGTGTCGACGCCGAGTCCGGCGATCAGCTCCACGTCCTCGGGCATCCGGTGGTAGTGGTCGCATGCCACATCGCCGTGCTCACCGCGTACGACGGCGCCCGGCACCCGGCAGAAGGTGTCCCAGATCGAGGCGGTCCGGCCGTCCTCGGTCGCCGCGCCCTCGATCTGGTACGCGGAGGTGGCGACGCCCCAGCGGAAATCCGTGGGCAGTCCGGGGACGGCCACGGCGGGGCGGGCGGCGGCGGCGACGGGGGTGGTGGCGGCCTGGACGGGGGTGGCGTTCATAGGTCTCCTGGGGCAGGGGGGCACCCAGCGGTGCGTGAGGGTGGGGGTGCGTGAAGGCGGAGGGAGGGAACACGTACGAGAGTTGGCAGATATGGCCGAAAATGAACGAAGGTGGTCACACGGAGTCAGCGGGCACCGGATGGTGCAGCCAGCAGGCCACCGATCGCGCCGGTTCGCCGTCCGGGGCCGCCGGCACCGGCACCCGTTCCGCGCAGGGCGCGAACGCCTTGCCGCAGCGCGGATGGAACGCGCAGCCGGCCGGCATCGCCGACAGGTGCGGGGGCGAGCCGGGTATCCCGGTCAGCTCGCGGCGGGGCCCGTGCAGGGCGGGGAACGAGTGGAGGAGTCCGTCGCTGTACGGGTGGCGCGGGTCGCGGTAGATCTCGGCGGCGTCGGCCTCCTCGACGATCCGTCCGCCGTACATGATCGCGATCCGGTCCGAGAACTCGATCAGCAGCGAGATGTCATGGGTGATGAAGACGACCGAGAAACCCAGCTCCTCGCGGAGCCTGACCAGCTGCCGGAGAATCTGACGCTGCATCACCACATCGAGTGCGGTGGTCGGTTCGTCCATGATGACGATCTCGGGCTCCAGCGCGAGCGCCATCGCGATCATCACGCGCTGGCGCATGCCGCCGGAGAGCTGGTGCGGAAAGGCGGTCAGCCGGTCCGTGGAGATGCCGACCAGCGAGAGCAGTTCCTCGGCGCGCGCCGTGCGTTCGGCCGCCTTCATGCCCGGCCGGTGCGCCTTGAGCACATCGGTGAGCTGACTGTGCACGGTGTGCACGGGGTTGAGGGAGTTCATCGCGCCCTGGAAGACGATCGACAGCTCCTGCCAGCGGAAGGCCCGCAGCCGGCGGGGGCTGAGCGCCAGCAGGTCCACCGGGGCCGCGTCCCGCGCGCCGGGCGGATGGTAGTGGACCTCGCCGCCGGTGATCACCCCGGGCGGCGAGAGCAGCCGGGTCACGGCGTACGCGAGCGTGGACTTGCCGGAGCCCGACTCCCCCGCGAGACCGAGGACTTCGCCCCGGTGCAGGGTCAGATCGATGTCGCGCAGCGCGCGCACCGCGCCGGTTCCGGTGCCGTAGTCGACGGTGAGTCCGCGGATCGTGAGGACGGGGCTGCCGGTCATGCGCGCGGCTCCTTGCCGTCGTGGAGATTCTGGGATTTCCGGGGGTCCTGGGGTTTCCCGGGGTCCTGGGGTTTCCCGGGGTCCTGGAGGTCTCGGACCACCGGGGTGAAGCCCACGCGCATCCTGACCTTCCTCGACGCGCCGGTCTCGGTGCGCAGCCGTGGGTTGATGAACTCGTCGATACCGAAATTGATGAGGGAGAGGGCCGCGCCGAGCAGGGCGATACAGACCCCGGCCGGTACGAACCACCACCACGCGCCCTGGGCCAGTGCCTGGTTGGACTGGGCCCAGAAGAGCACCGTCCCCCAGTTCCAGTTGGAGATGTCGGCGACACCCGTGAACGCGAGGGTGATCTCCAGCAGGACGGCGAAGATGACGGTGCCGACGAAGCCGGACGCGATGACGGCGGTGAGGTTCGGCATGATCTCGAAGCAGATGATCCGCCAGGTGGGTTCGCCGGTGGCCCTGGCCGCCTCCACATAGTCCCGGCGTCGCAGCGAGAGCGTCTGCGCGCGCAGCACGCGGGCTCCCCAGGCCCAGGAGGTGGCGGCGATGACGGCGGCGATCAGCATGTCCCCGGTGTCCGAGACGAAGCTGGCGATGATGATGATCAGCGGCAGCGCGGGGATGACCAGGAAGATGTTGGAGAGCGCCGAGAGCAGTTCGTCCGCGACGCCGCCCAGGAAACCGGCGCTGACGCCGATCAGCACGGACAGGACCGTCGCGAGGAATCCGGCGACGAAGCCGACGACCAGCACGCCCCGGGTGCCGACGAGGATCTGGGAGAGCACGTCCTGACCGGTCTGGGTGGTGCCGAACCAGTGCGCCGCCGAGGGTGCCTGGAGGATGTCGTCACTCATCCTGTCGGGGTCGTACGGCGCGATCCACGGTCCGACGACGGCCAGCAGAGTGAAGAATCCGAGAATGGCGAGCCCGGTGACGGTCTTTCCGCCGCGCAGGAAGCGCAGCCTGGCCCGTCGGCCCCCGCCCCGGCTCGGGCTCCGGCCTGGCTCCGGGTCCCCACCCGCTTCGAGGACGGCTGCTTCGGCAGCGGTGACGGCCATGGCTCAGGCCTCCCTTCGGGTACGCGGATCGAGCAGCAGGTAGATCAGGTCGGCCAGCAGGTTCGCGGCGAGGACCGCGAGCGTGATGATCAGGAAGACGCCCTGCATCAGCGGGTAGTCCTTGGCGCCGACGGCCTGGAAGAGCTGGAAGCCGATACCGGGATAGGAGAAGACCATCTCCACGAGCAGCGTGCCGCCGACGATGAAGCCCAGGGACAGGGCGAAGCCGGAGATGTTCGGCAGGATCGCGTTCCTGGCGGCGTACGAGAACATCACGCGCCGCTCCGTCAGGCCCTTGGCCTGCGCGACCATGACGTAGTCCTCGGAGGAGACGGTCACCATCATGTTGCGCATGCCGAGGATCCAGCCGGCCATGGCGCTCAGCACGATCGTCACGCCCGGCAGCACCGCGTGGTAGAGCGCGCTGGAGAGGAACGGCACGTCGAAGGCGGGCACCAGCGCGCTGTCGTAGCCGCCCGCGGCCGGGAAGAGCGGCCACTTCACGGCGAACAGGGAGATGGCGATCAGCCCGAGCCAGAAGTAGGGGATGGACGAGATGAAGGTGGTGACGGGCAGCAGCCCGTCCAGCCAGGAGCCGCGCCGCCAGCCGCTGTAGACGCCGATACCGGTGCCGAGGAGGAAGCTGATCAGGGTGGCGGTGCCGACCAGGGCCAGCGTCCAGGGCAGCGACTGGGAGATCACCTCGCTGACGGGCGTGGGGAAGAAGGTGAAAGAGAGGCCCAGGTCGCCCTGGAGGAGATGGGACCAGTAGTCGGTGTACTGCTGCCAGAGCGACCGTTGCTTGTCGAGGCCGAAGAGCGCCCTGAGGGAGTTGACCGCGCTGGAGTCGAGCTGGCCCTGGAAGCGGGAGATCAGCGCCTGGACCGGGTCGCCCGGCATCAGGCGCGGGATCAGGAAGTTGATGGTGATCGCGGCCCAGGCGGTGAGGGCGTAGAAGGCGAGCCGCTGGAGTACGTACTTCACGAGGCCGCTCCTTCCTGCGTGCCGGCCGCCGGGCCGGGTACGTCGGCCGCCTGAGCCGGTGCGTCGGCCGCCGACCCCGGCGCGGATGCCGCCGGTCCGTTCTCGTACAGCCAGCAGGCCGCCCACTGGTCGCCGTCCCCGTCCAGCTCGAAGCGCGGCGGGAGTTCGGTGCGGCAGCGCTCCATGGCCTTCGGGCAGCGGGGGTGGAAGCGGCAGCCGTCGGGCGGGTCGATCAGGGAGGGCGGCTCACCGCTCTCCTCCCCGTCCGCTTCCCGCTCCTCGCCCGGCCCTCCCCCCGACACGACCCGGTCGGGGTCCGGCGCGGAGGCGATCAGCAGCTGGGTATAGGGGTGGGCCGGGCGCTGGGTGACTCTCTCGCTGTCCCCGCCCTCCACGATCCGGCCCGCGTACATCACCAGGGTCGTGTCGGCGAAGTACCGCGCGGAGGCGATGTCGTGCGTGATGTAGAGAATCGCCAGCCGCAGCCGCTCCTTGAGGTCGCGCAGCAGATTGAGCACGCCGAGCCGGATGGAGACGTCGAGCATCGAGACCGGCTCGTCGGCGAGCAGCACCTGCGGATCGGCGCCCAGGGCGCGGGCGATGGCGACGCGCTGGCGCTGACCGCCCGACAGTTCGTGCGGGAACTTGTCCAGGAACTGTCCCGGCGGGGTCAGTTGGACCCGTTCCAGCAGCTCGGCCGCCTGGGCCTCGGTGGCCTGCCTGCCATGGATCTTCAGCGAGCGCGTGAGGTGGTAGCGCACGGTGTGCACGGGGTTGAGGGAGGCGAACGGGTCCTGGAAGATCAGCTGGACCTGCCGGACGTACGCGCGGAAGGACCGGCCGCGCCCGGCCACCACCGGCTTGCCCCCGAGCCGTATCTCACCTCCGGTGAGCGGGTACAGCTGGGCAAGCAGCCGGGCGACGGTGGATTTCCCCGAGCCGGACTCCCCCACCAGCGCGGTGACGCTGCCCCGCCGCAGCCGCAGCGAGACATCGTCCACGGCGTGGACCGTACGGCGGCGGCGTGCGAGCAGGTCGCCGCCGGTGCGCTTGACGGGGAAGTGCTTGGTGACGCCGCGCGCTTCGAGTACGACGGCGGAGTCCTGGGTGCCCGGGACACGGGCCTGCTGGCTCTTCTGCGTGGTCATGGCCGCGTCCCGCCGTCACTTGGCGGGCTTGAGGCGCAGCACGATGTCCAGCGCGTTCGGCTGGGTCGGCTGCGGAGGGCCGTACGGATCGGCCTCGCTCGGCCAGCCGACCCAGTTCTTGGTGGAGTACTCCGCTCCGAGGGGCGCCGCCGCCGTCGGGATCATCGGCACCTCCTCGACCATGATCTTCTGGAGGGTGTTCATGGCCGCCGTACGGGCCGAGTCCTCCTCGGCGTTGGCGTACTCCCTGAGCGCCTTGGTCGCCTCGGGGCTGTCGAAGCGCCCGAAGTTGCCGAGCGGGGCGCTCTTGCCGATGGGCTGGAGCAGCGAGCCGTCCATGATGTTCTGGTACATGTCGTACGGCGTGGGCCCGTTGTTGGTCCAGTGCAGGGTGGCGTCGAAGTTGCCGTTGGCGACGTCGGACGTCCAGGCCTCCACGGTCTGGGTCTTGACCTTCGCCTCGATACCGAGTTGCTTGATGTTGTCCTTGATGATGGAGAGCCCGGTGATGTAGTCGTTCCAGCCGGCCGGGTCGGTGAAGGTGAGCGACACGGGCTTGCCCGAGGGATCCTTCAACTGTCCGCCGGAGAGCGTGAATCCGGCGTCGCTCAGCACCTTCTTCGCCCCCGCCACATCGGGCTTCGTCGTGGCGTTCTTGTACGCGGGCGCGAGGAAGGACTCACCGGCGGGCAGCGGCACACCGGTGGGGTTGGTGATCTCCGGGTAGAGCGTGGCCTGCGCCTGGACATGGATGGCGCGGCGGTCGACCACCATCGCCATGGCCTTGCGCAGCGACGCGTTGCTCAGTGCGCCCTTCTCGGTGTTGAACCACAGGCCGTGGATGCCGAGTCCGGAGGGGAACCAGAGCTTGTTGTTCTTGGGGTCCCTCGCGACGTACAGCTGCTTGTAGTTCGGCATGAAGACGAACGACCACTCGGACTTGCCGCTGCCCAGGGCGGTGGTCTGCGCGCTGTTGTCGTTGTACGAGGTGTAGCGCAGCTCCTTCACCCGCGTGGTGCCCTTCCAGTAGGAGGGCGTCGCGGTGAGCGTGGTGGTCTGCGGGGTGAACGTCTTGAGCCGGTACGGTCCCGAGCCGACCGGCGTGCGGTTGGGCCAGGTCGCCGGGTCCTTGACGCCCTGCCATATGTGTTTCGGCACGACATAGGTGGTGCCGATCTTGTTCTGGTTGACGAACTGCGACTCCTTGAAGGTCAGTACGACCTTGTCGCCCTCCGTCGCGATCCCGTCGTACGGGATGCCGAAACCGTTGAGCGCCGGGTACTTCTTGATCAGCCCGAAGGTGAACGCGGCGTCCTCGGCGGTGAGCGGCTTGCCGTCGGACCACTTGGCCTTGGGGTTCATCGTGAAGGTGACCTTGGTGAAGTTGGCCTCCCACTTCCAGGCGCCGGCCAGCCAGGGTTGGCCCTTCTCGTCGGGCCGCACGAGGTTCGTCATCACCAGCGGCTCGTAGATCATGTAGCGGTAGCCGAGCGAGGCACCGGCGGAGGTGCTCAGGAACGGATTGCTGTTGTTGGTCTGCGGGCCGTTCGGCATGCCGATGGTCAGGACGCCCGAGGCACCGGCGGACCGGTTGGCGTCCGAGTTGGCCGAGGAACATCCGGCGGCGAGGGCGGCCACGGCGGTGGTGGCGGCCAGCGCCCGGAGCGTGCGGGGTGCGGACATGGTGAGGACTCCTGGAATGGGCTGCGCTGCGGAATTCGAGGTGGTCACGTTGACGGTGTCGGGCTATCGGATACGGGCCGCCGCGGCGGCGAGCGGGGCCGACCGCCGTACGACGAGTTCGGTGGGCAGGACGACCCGTCGCTCCGGCACGGACACCCCGCCGAGCCGGGTGAGCAGCATCCGCGCGGCCGTCTCGCCCATCCGCCGGGTGGGCTGGCGCACGGTGGTCAGCGGCGGCTCGGTGTGCCGGGCCAGCGGGATGTCGTCGAACCCGACCACCGCGACATCGTCGGGGACGGTCCGCCCGGCGGCCCGCAGGGCCCGCAGCGCGCCGGCCGCGCAGATGTCGTTGTGCGCGAACACGGAGTCGATGGCGGTGCCCTCGGCGAGGACGCGTTCGACGGCGAGACGCCCGGACAGCTCGGTGAAGTCCCCTTCGAAGACGCGGGCGTCGGGCAGGATCCCGCTGAAGCCGGCGAGCCGGTCCCGTACGCAGCCGAAGCCCGCGGGTCCCGTGATGACCAGGGGTCTGCGGCGCCCGTCGGCCAGCAGGTGGCGGGCCGCGGACGCGCCTCCCTCGTGGTTGGTGGTCGCGACGGACGGAAAGTCCTCCGGGTGGCTGCCGCGGTCGTCGATCAGGACGACGGGCAGGCCCTTGTGGTGCAGGCCGACGAGGGTGTCGAGGGTGTTCGCGGGTTCGACCACGAGCAGTCCGTCGAAGGCGCGGGCCGAGACCTGGGTGGTGAAGCGCTCCACCGATTCGGCGCCGCGGTTGCAGCTGAAGAGCAGCAGTCCGTAGTCCGCGGCCTCGACGGTGTCCGCCACGCCCTGGAGGACCTCGCCCATCCATGGCCAGACGAGTGACGGGACGAGCATGCCGACCGTACGGCTGTTGCCGCGGGCCAGTCCGACGGCGCCCGAGCTGGGTACGTAACCGAGCCGGGCGATCACGGCGCGGACGCGGGCGGCCGTACCGCCGTCGACTTCACCCTTTGTGTTGATCACCCGGGACACGGTCGTCTTGCTGACGCCGGCCTGACGGGCGACGTCAGCCATCGTGACACGCATCGGGCCTCCGCGTTGAGGTGCTGTGGATCAGTGCCGTACGACGGTGCCTGCAACCGGTACCGGAACCGGTACCGGCGCTGGGCGGTGAGTTAACCGGGACCACAACACGCCCGTCAATACTTCACACCACAATTGGTCCACACCTTTACTACGCAGCAGGCCAGCGTTCAGGTCAGGGGTGAGGCATGGTGGTTGTGCGTTCAGGTTGTGAATGCGCGTCCTCTTGACGGGAGTTCACCGGAGCAGTTCACTCACGCCGCACAGCACCTTCGCACCACCCCCCACACCCTGCCGAGAAAGGCAGCAGACCTATGTCGAGATCGAGATCGGGTTTAAGACCGAGTTCGGGATCAGGACCGGCCCGCACCGGGCTGCGATCGGCCCGCACCGGGCGGCGGCTGACGAGGATTCTCCTGTCCGGCGCCCTGGTCACCGCCGGACTCACCGGGCTGTCGGCCGGTCCGGCGCAGGCCGCCGGCGAACAGGTCAACATCTGGCTGACGACCACCGACGACAGCGGCGGACGCCATGTCACCCGCGGTCTCCAGCAGCAGACCCCCGTCAACTTCCAGACGGGCACCGGCGGCAGCGGCACGAACATCAGCGTGGACGAGGGCACCCGCTACCAGACCTTCACCGGCGGCGGCGCCTCGTTCACGGACACCGCGGCCTGGCTGATGAAGAGCAGCGGCGCGCTCTCGCAGGCGACCCGCGACGACACGATGAGGAAGCTCTTCTCCCCCACCGACGGGATCGGGCTCTCCTTCATCCGCAACCCGATGGGCGGTTCCGACCTCGCCCGGTTCGGCTACACGTACAACGATCTGGCGGCCGGTCAGACCGACCCGAGCCTCGCCAGGTTCTCGATCGCGCACGACCTGGCGGACGTGCTGCCGCTGACCAAGCAGGCCAAGCAGCTCAACCCGGCGCTGACGACGATGGCCTCGCCGTGGACGGCTCCGGCCTGGATGAAGGACAACGGGCAGCTCAACGGCGGCTGGCTGAAGGCCGAGAACTACGGCACCTACGCGAGCTACTTCGTTAAGTATCTCCAGGCCTACCGCGACCAGGGCGTACCCGTCGACTATGTCTCGGCGCAGAACGAGCCGACCTGCTGCGCCGGTTACCCGTCGATGAGCTGGAACGGCTCGGGCCTCGCGTACTTCACCAAGAGCGAGTTGCTGCCGAAGCTCCAGGGCGCGGGACTGTCCACGAAGGTGCTGGCGCACGACTGGAACTGGGACACGTACGACGCGTACGCGGCGGCCACCGTGAACGACGCGGCGGTCCGCGACCACCCCAACTTCGGCGGGATCGCCTGGCACGGCTACGGCGGCGACGTACAGAAGCAGACGACCGTCCACAACCAGTACCCGCAGCTGAACGCGTTCCAGACCGAGCACTCGGGCGGTACGTGGATCGCCAATCAGCAGCGCGAGGACATGTCGAACATCATCGACTACACCCGTAACTGGGCGAAGTCGGTGACCAAGTGGTCCCTGGCGGTGGACCAGAACCGCGGCCCGCACAACGGCGGTTGCGGCACCTGCGACGGCCTGATCACCGTCCACAACGGGGACGGCAGGCACGGCCAGGTCGACTTCACCATCGAGTACTACACGATGGGCCACCTCACCAAGTTCGTGAAGCCCGGCGCCCAGCGGATCTCCTCCTCCGCCAGCGCCACCGTGCCCAATGTGGCCTGGCGCAACCCGGACGGGTCCAAGGCGCTGATCGCCTACAACGACGCGTCGGCGGCCAGGGAGATGCGGGTCAACTGGGGCGGGCAGACGTTCAGTTACTCGCTGCCCGGCAAGACCTCGGCGACCTTCACCTGGGCCGGCACCCAGTCCGGCGGCGGTTCGGGCACGGGCTCCGTCACAGGGCTCGGCGGCAAGTGCCTGGACGTCGCGGGCGACTCCAGCGCCGACGGGACGGCCGTCCAGCTGTACGACTGCGACGGCTCGACGGGCCAGCGCTGGACGTTCGGCGCGGACTCCACGGTCAGGGCGCTGGGCAAGTGCCTGGATGTGACCTCGGCGTCCACGGCGGACGGCGCGAAGGTCCAGTTGTACGAGTGCAACGGGTCCGGGGCGCAGCAGTGGAGATACGAGTCGGCCTCCGGCGACCTGGTGAACGTACCGGCCGACAAGTGTCTCGACGCGTCGGACAACTCGTCGGCGAACGGGACGCGGGCGCAGATCTGGGCCTGCACCGGGGCCGCCAACCAGAAGTGGCGGCTTCAGAGCTAGCTGTTCTGTGCCAGATGTTCGGGACTCGATCGCCGGGCGGGCCGAAGAGCGGCCCTGGGCCCGGCCGGCGATCGAGTCCCGACGCGGCGGTCACTGCGGCGGTTCGACCCCGGCCCGCATCAGTCCGTAGGTGTACGCGTCCTCCAGCGCCTGCCAGGAGGCCGCGATGACGTTCTCCGCGACCCCGACCGTGGCCCAGTCGCCGTTGCCGTCCGCCGTGGTGATCAGCACCCGGGTGGTGGACTCCGTACCGTGCCGGCCTTCGAGGATGCGGACCTTGTAGTCCACCAGTTCCAGCTTGGCCAGCTGCGGATAGATCCGCTCCAGGCCGACCCGCATGGCCCGGTCCAGGGCGTTGACCGGGCCGTTGCCCTCGGCGGTGGCGACGATGCGCTCGCCCTTGGCCCACAGCTTCACGGTGGCCTCGTTGGCGTGCGATCCGTCGGGGCGGTCCTCGACGATCGCGCGCCAGGACTCCGTACGGAAGTAGCTGCGGGGGCGGCCTTCCACCTCTTCGCGCAGCATCAACTCGAACGACGCGTCGGCCGCCTCGTACGTGTAGCCCTTCAGCTCACGCTCCTTGACCCGGCCGACGACCCGGCCGACCAGATCGCGGTCGCCGCCCAGATCGATGCCCAGCTCCTTGCCCTTGAGCTCGATGGAGGCGCGGCCCGCCATGTCGGAGACGAGCATCCGCATGGAGTTGCCGACCGCCTCGGGGGCGATGTGCTGGTACAGGTCGGGGTCGACCTTGATCGCGGAGGCGTGGAGTCCGCCCTTGTGGGCGAAGGCGGAGACGCCGACGTACGGCTGGTGGGTGGAGGGCGCGAGGTTGACGACCTCGGCGATGGCGTGCGAGATCCGGGTCATCTCGGCGAGCGCCCCGGCGGGCAGGACACGCTGGTCGTACTTCAGCTCCAGGGCGGCGACGACGGGGAAGAGGTTGGCGTTGCCGACGCGCTCGCCGTAGCCGTTGGCCGTGCACTGGACGTGGGTGGCGCCCGCGTCGACGGCGGCGAGGGTATTGGCGACGGCGCAGCCGGTGTCGTCCTGGGCGTGGATGCCGAGCCGCGCGCCGGTGTCGGCGAGCACGGTGGAGACGACGGCCTGGATCTGGGCGGGCAGCATGCCGCCGTTGGTGTCGCAGAGGATGACCACATCGGCGCCGGCCTCGGAGGCGGCCCGTACGACGGCCTTGGCGTACTCGGGGTTGGCGCGGTAGCCGTCGAAGAAGTGCTCGCAGTCCACGAATACGCGGCGGCCCTGTTCGCGCAGGTAGGAGACGGTGTCGCGGACCATCGCGACGTTCTCGTCGAGGGTGGTGCGCAGCGCCAGTTCCACATGCCGGTCGTGCGATTTGGCGACCAGCGTGACCACCGGCGCCCCGGACTCGACCAGCGCCCTGACCTGGGGGTCCTCCGAGGCCGTCGCGCCCGGTCGCCGGGTGGAGCCGAAGGCGACGAGCTGGGCGTGCCGGAAGTCGATCTCCTGCTGGGCGCGGGCGAAGAACTCGGTGTCCCGCGGGTTGGCGCCGGGCCAGCCGCCCTCGATGAAGCCCACGCCGAAGTCGTCCAGGTGCCGGGCGATGGTCAGCTTGTCGGCGACCGTCAGATTGATGCCCTCGCGCTGGGCGCCGTCGCGCAGCGTCGTGTCGAAGACATGGAAACTGTCGTTGCTCACCGTGGACTCTGTGGTCATGGTGTCCTGCTCCTGTCGAGTGGATGAGATCTGCCTTCCGGAGACATCGGAAGGTTCCGGAAGGCCTGGCTCCACTTGCCCCCATCTTCCCGCGCGGCCCGTTCTCCGCCGGGGTGGGGTCGGAAAACGAAAAAACCCCTCGCGGGTAGCGAGAGGTCTGCGCGCGGGTCTGAGGCACGATGGCCGCGCCGTACGGGGTGGTACGGGGCGGTCACTGCGGACCGGCGCGCTTGCTGCCGATAATCATGGCGAACGAGAGCACGAGCCGATTTTCGCACGTCTGCCGCGCTGGTGAAATCCCGTCTCACGATGCGGTCATATCCGGTGACACTGGGCGGTTGAGGGGCCCGGTGGGGCCCGCACCCGGATCGGATGCGGGCCCGGACCTCAAGCCCCCGAAGCCTCAGGGCCTCAGGGCCTCAGGGCCTCAGGGCCTCAGGGCCTCAGCCCAGCTGGTGCATCCAGCCGTGCGGGTCAGCCGCCGAGCCCGTCTGGATGTCCAGCAGCGCCTTGCGCAGCTTCATCGTCACCTCGCCCGGCTCGCCGCCCGACTGGACCCACTCGCCGTCCGCCGACTTGACCACGCCGACCGGGGTGATCACCGCGGCCGTGCCGCAGGCGAAGACCTCGGTGAGGGTGCCGTTCTCGCTGTCGCGGCGCCAGTCCTCCGTGGAGATACGGCCCTCCTCGGCGGTGCAGCCGAGGTCCCCCGCCAGCTTCAGCAGCGAGTCACGGGTGATGCCCGCCAGCAGGGAGCCGGTCAGCTCGGGGGTGACGATGCGGTCGCCGTAGACGAAGTACAGGTTCATCCCGCCCATCTCCTCGACCCAGCGGTGTTCCAGCGCGTCCAGCCAGACCACCTGGTCGCAACCCTTCTCCGCAGCCTCGGCCTGGGCGAGCAGGGAGGCCGCGTAGTTGCCGCCGGTCTTGGCGAAGCCCATGCCGCCGGGGACCGCGCGGACGTAGTTCTCCGAGAGCCAGACCGAGACCGGCTCGACACCGCCGGGGAAGTACGCGCCGGCGGGTGAGGCGATGACCAGGAACAGATACTCGTTCGCCGGCCGCACACCGAGACCGACCTCGGTCGCGATCATGAACGGCCGCAGGTAGAGGGACTCCTCCCCGCCGTGCGCGGGCACCCACGCCTTGTCCTGCTGGACCAGCGCGTCGCACGCCTCGATGAATGTCTCGGCCGGCAGCTCCGGCATCGCGAGACGGCGGGCCGAGCGCTGGAAGCGGGCCGCGTTCGCGTCGGGGCGGAACGTGGCGACCGATCCGTCGGGACGGCGGTAGGCCTTGAGTCCCTCGAAGATCTCCTGCGCGTAGTGCAGCGTCATGTTGGCCGGGTCGATCGAGAGCGGCGCGTACGGAACGAGTTCCGCGTCGTGCCAGCCCCGCCCCTCCGTCCACTTGATCGTCACCATGTGGTCGGTGAAGTGACGGCCGAATCCCGGGTTGACCAGGATCGCCTCGCGCTCGGCGTCGGACAGCGGATGCGCGGAGGGCTTGAGCTGGATCGTGGGCCTGGCCTCGATCGTGGGCGTTGACGTACGCGTGGTCATGAATACTCGTCCTTCACGTTTGGTTGTGACGGACCGCGTTCACGTCGCTACTAGGACGTCCGAGCATTCCCGTATACCGCGGCCCGAGCCGATTATCACTCGACAGGGACGGCGGAAGGAAGAAATGGGGTGAATGCGGCCCGGGGGCTGGTGAAGCACCCGGTGGCCGCACAGCACAGCCGCCGGGTGCGAGGACCCGGCGGCTGTAAAAATCCGACGGGGCGTCAGCTCGCTACTCGTACGGCGAGCGCGTCGCCGATCTCGTCGGTCGTGCGCGGGGCCGCCGTACCGTCGCGCCCGGCGAGATCGGCCGCGACGGCCTCCTCGATCCGGGCGGCCTCGGCGTCGAAACCGAGGTGCCGCAGCAGCAGGGCGACGGAGAGAATCGTGGCCGTGGGGTCGGCCTTCCCCTGTCCCGCGATGTCCGGCGCCGAGCCGTGGACCGGCTCGAACATGGACGGGAAGGCGCGGTCCGGGTTGATGTTCGCGGACGCGGCCAGGCCGATGCCGCCGGTCACGGCAGCGGCCAGGTCGGTGAGGATGTCACCGAAGAGGTTGTCGGTGACGATCACGTCGAAGCGCTCGGGCTGGGTGACGAAGAAGATCGTCGCGGCGTCGACATGCAGATAGTCGGTGGTGACCTCGGGGTACTCCCGGCCGACACGGTCGAAGATGTTCTTCCACATATGGCCCGCGTAGACGAGGACGTTGTTCTTGTGGACCAGCGTCAGCTTCTTGCGCGGACGGGAGTTGGCCCGCTCGTACGCATCGCGGACGACACGCTCCACGCCGTACGCCGTATTGAGACTCACCTCGGTGGCCACCTCGGCGGGCGTACCCGTGCGCAGCGAACCTCCGTTGCCCGTGTACGGACCCTCGGTGCCCTCGCGGACGACGACGAAGTCGATGTCGGGGCGGCCGGCCAGCGGGGTCTCCGTGTTCGGGAAGAGCCTCGACGGGCGGAGGTTCACATAGTGGTCGAAGGCGAAGCGGAGCTTGAGCAGCAGTCCGCGCTCCAGGACGCCGGACGGCACGGTCGGGTCGCCGATCGCGCCGAGCAGGATCGCGTCATGGGACTTGAGGGCTTCCAGCTCCGTGTCCGGGAGGGTCTCCCCGGTCCGGTGCCAGCGGCTCGCGCCGAGGTCGTACTTCTTGGTCTCCAGCTTCACATCCTGCGGGAGGACGGAACTCAGGACTTTCAGGCCCTGGGCCACGACCTCCTGACCGATGCCGTCACCGGGGATCACTGCGAGATTGATGCTGCGAGACATGTCGGCACCCTACCCTCCGTCCCACTGCCTGACACAGGCCATCCATTCTGTGGACACATTGCGATTCGGTCGCCCGCTGTACGCCCCGGCTCCACGCTTGCGCCACCCTGCGGTGTCACCGTCGGGCCATGGACACTCCCCGCGTCGGGATTCCCGACCATCTCGCTTCCCGCATGACCATGCCGGAGCAGCACGAGTATCTGCGCGACCGTATCGGACGGCGCGGCCTGCTGCGCGCGGGCACGCTCGCCGCCGGGACCGTGGCGGGCGCCGGTCTGCTGGGCTCCAGCTCGGCGACCGCGGGCGGCACCACGAACGGCCTCGCCGGAGCCGGAGCCGGTGCCCCGGCTTTCCTGCCGTCGTCGGCCACCCCCCGGGTCGACGGATCGCTGGTGGCGCCCTTCGGCCGGCATCTCGCCTTCGGCTCCGACCCGAAGACGAGGATGACGGTCTCCTGGCAGGTGCCGTTCGCGGTCAAGAACCCCTACGTACGGGTGGGCCTGAAGCCCTGGGACCTGAGCCAGAAGATCACGGCCGAGGTCCGGTCGCTGCACACGCCGTCGCTGTCGGCGAAGCTGCCGGCGGTGGAGCAGTACTACCTGCACGCGGCGCTGGAGCGGCTGCGCCCCGGGACGACGTACTACTACGGCGTGGGCCACGACGGCTTCGACCCGGCGGACGCGCGCAACCTCGGGACCGTCAGCACGTTCCGTACGGCCCCGGCCCGCGCCGAGTCGTTCGTCTTCACGGCCTTCGGCGACCAGGGGGTCTCGTACGACGCCCTCGCCAACGACCAGGTCATCCTCGGCCAGAACCCGGTCTTCCATCTGCACGCGGGCGACATCTGCTACGCGGACAGCAGCGGCCAGGGCACCGAGTCGGACACCTACGACGCCCGGGTCTGGGACCAGTTCCTGGCGCAGACCGAGACGGTGGCCTCGCGGGTGCCGTGGATGGTGACGACGGGCAACCACGACATGGAGGCGTGGTACTCCCCCAACGGCTACGGTGGCCAGAACGCGCGCTGGACCCTGCCGGACAGCGGTCTCGACCCGGTGAAGTCGCCGGGTGTGTACTCCTTCACATACGGCAACGTCGGGGTGGTCGCCCTGGACGCCAACGACATCTCGTACGAGATCCGCGCCAACACCGGCTACACCGACGGCGCCCAGACCCGCTGGCTGGACCGGCGCCTGGGCGAGCTGCGCGCGGACAAGGGCATCGACTTCATCGTGGTGTTCTTCCACCACTGCGCCTTCTCCACGACCAATTCGCACGCCTCGGACGGCGGCGTGCGCGACGCGTGGGTGCCGCTCTTCGACAAGCACCGCGTGGACCTGGTCGTCAACGGCCACAACCATGTGTACGAGCGCACCGACGCGCTGCGCGGAGGGAAGGTCGGGCGCAAGGCCCCGGTCGGCGAGTCGGTCAGCTCGGTGCGGGACGGCATCGTGTACGTCACGGCGGGCGGCGCGGGCAAGGCGCTGTACGACTTCCCCGTGCCGGACAGCTACGAGGGCCATGTCGCCGACCTGGACAGCGTGCCGTCGTACCACTGGGAGACCGGCGGCGAGAAGGCCACCGAGACCGTCGAGTGGTCGCGGGTGCGCTACACGGGCTTCTCGTTCCTCGCCGTCGAGGTGACGACGGGCAGCCACCCGGAGCTGAAGGTCACCGCGCTCGCCGAGACGGGCGAGCGGGTGGACCATTTCACCGTCACCCGCTGATCCCCGTCCGCACAGGCGGCCGGGCGGATACGGCTCAGTGACCGGTCGAGCCGCCGTTGTCCCTGCGGTCGAGCGCGCGCTGCAGGGCGGCGGCGGCATTCCTGCGGTCGGTGTCGCTCGTACGGGGGGTGTGACGGACGCGGCGGACTGTCGTCTCGGCCATGGTGATCGACTCCTTGAGATCGCCGAGTCACGCGGCGGAGCCGCATGACGCATCTTCGAGGCGCCGGAAGAGGCGGAGGGCGTGCGCCGCAGGGGTGACCTGCCTGAGGGCGCGGGCCCACGACCGCCATTCGCTGGATGAAGCGAGACGTTCGGCTATTCCAAGCTAAGGGAGCCGGCACGCCCTGTCTCTCCATTTACTCGGACGTCCTACTATCTGAGACAGGGATCACTTCGCCCTGCGAAAGCCAGTTCCCGTGATCCCGTCAGGAAGAGGGGGTCTCGGGGTACGGGGTTCCCGGAGGAACGAGATTCTTGGAGCACGAGACCCCGGAGCATGAGTCCGCCCCCGGGCCGGCGGGGAAGCCGGCCCGGGGGCGGTGTCCTGGAGGGGCCACGCCCCTACCGGTCAGCCCATGTGCGGGTAGCGGTAGTCCGTCGGCGGCACCAGCGTCTCCTTGATGGCGCGGGTCAGCGTCCAGCGCATCAGGTTCTGCGGGGCGCCCGCCTTGTCGTTCGTACCGGACGCGCGGCCACCGCCGAAGGGCTGCTGGCCGACGACGGCGCCGGTCGACTTGTCGTTGATGTAGAAGTTGCCCGCCGCGTAGCGCAGCTTCTCCATCGCGTCGGCCGTGGCCGCGCGGTCGTTGGCGATGAACGCGCCGGTCAGCGCGTACGCCGAGACGGACTCCAGCTGCGCGAGCACCGACTCGTACTCGGCGTCGTCGTAGACGTGCACCGCGAGGATCGGGCCGAAGTACTCGGTCCTGAAGACCTCGTTCTCGGGGTCGGTACAGGCGATGACGGTGGGCCGGACGAAGTAGCCGACGGAGTCGTCGTATGTACCGCCCGCGACGATCGTGCAGCTCGGGTCGGCGGCGGCGCGGTCGATCGCGGCCTTGTTCTTGGCGAAGGCGCGCTCGTCGATGACGGCGCCGATGAAGTTCGTCAGGTCGGTGACATCGCCCATGGCGATCCCGTCGACCTCGGCCGCGAACTCCTCCTTGAAGCCGTCGTTCCAGATCGACGCGGGAACGTACGCGCGCGAGGAGGCGGAACACTTCTGGCCCTGGAACTCGAAAGAGCCCCGGGTCAGCGACGTCTTGAGGATCCCGCGGTCGGCGCTCGGGTGCGCGACGACGAAGTCCTTGCCGCCCGTCTCTCCGACGATCCGGGGGTAGGAGCGGTACTTCTCGATGTTGTTGCCGACCGTCTTCCACAGGTGCTGGAAGGTCTTGGTCGAGCCGGTGAAGTGGATCCCCGCCAGCTCCGGGTGGTTCAGCGCCACCTCGGAGACGGCGATGCCGTCGCCCGTCACGAGGTTGATGACGCCCTTGGGCAGCCCGGCCTCCTCCAGCAGCTCCATCAGCAGCACCGCCGCCAGCGTCTGGGTCGGGGACGGCTTCCACACCACGACATTGCCCATGAGCGCGGGCGCGGTCGGCAGGTTGCCCGCGATCGCCGTGAAGTTGAACGGCGTGATCGCGTAGACGAAGCCTTCGAGCGGGCGGTGGTCCAGACGGTTCCAGACGCCCGGCGAGTTGGCCGGCGGCTGCTCGGCGAGCAGGTCACGGGCGTACTTGACGTTGAAGCGCCAGAAGTCGATCAGCTCGCAGGGGGTGTCGATCTCGGCCTGCTGGGCGGTCTTCGACTGGCCGAGCATGGTCGCGGCGGCCAGCGTCTCGCGCCACGGCCCCGACAGCAGCTCGGCCGCCCGCAGGATGATCGCGGCGCGGTCGTCGAACGCCATCGCGCGCCACGCCGGGGCGGCGGCCAGGGCGGCGTCGACCGCGTCCTGCGCGTCCTGCTCGGTGGCCCCGGCGAACGTACCGAGTACGGACTTGTGATTGTGCGGCTGTACGACGCTGACGCGCTCGCCGCCGCCCATCCGCTTCACACCGCCGATGGTCATCGGAAGGTCGACCGGGTTCTCGGCCAGCTCCTTGAGCTTGACCTCCAGACGGGCCCGCTCGGGGGAACCGGGGGCGTAGCCGTGCACCGGCTCGTTGACCGGCGCGGGTACCTGGGTCACAGCATCCATGGTGCCGAATCTCCTTAATCTGCTTTATCTGTAGGTCAGTCGGTGCGAATCGGTGCGTACCGGTGTGCGGCGGTACGGGGGTTCAGCCGCGGCTGACCAGCGAGCGCAGGAAGAACGCGAGGTTGGCGGGGCGCTCGGCGAGGCGGCGCATGAAATATCCGTACCAGTCGGTGCCGTAGGCGATGTAGACACGCACCCGGTGTCCCTCGGCGGCGAGCCGGTCCTGCTCGGCCGCGCGAATGCCGTACAGCAACTGGAACTCGTACTCATCGAGCTTACGTCCGGCGCGCCGGGCGAGGTCCTGGCCGATCGCTATGAGGCGCGGGTCGTGGGAGCCGATCATCGGATAACCGCTGCCCTCCATCAGGATCTTCAGGCAGCGGACGTACGCCATGTCCACCTCGGCCTTGTCCTGGTACGCGACGGCGGCGGGCTCCTTGTACGCGCCCTTGACCAGCCGGACGCGCGACCCGGCGGCGGCGAGCGCGCGGCAGTCGTCCTCCGTACGGAAGAGGTACGACTGGACGACGGCGCCCGTCTCCGGGAAGCGCGCGAACAGCTCGCCGTGGATGGCGAGCGTCGAGTCGGCGGTGGTGTGGTCCTCCATGTCGAGGGTGACCGTGGTGCCGATCGCGGCGGCGGCCTCGACGACGGCGGTGACGTTCTTCAGCGCGAGATCGTGGCCGCCGGGCAGGGCCTGCCCGAAGGAGGACAGCTTGACCGACATCTCGGCGCGCGTCCCCAGCTCCAGCGGCGCGAGGGCCTCGATCAGCCGCAGATAGGAGTCCCGGGCGAGCAGCGCGGCGGCCGGGTCGGTGATGTCCTCACCGAGGACGTCGAGCGTGACCTCCAGGCCCCGGTCGGCCATGGCCTGGATGACGGGCGCGGTCTCCTCGACCGATTCACCCGCGACGAAACGCTTCACCACGGGCTTGGTGACCGGTGCGGCCGAGACGGCACGGCGCATGGCTTCGCTGCGGGACGCGGCGAGGATCACGGGACCCAGCACAGGGCACCTCCACGGTAGGACGAGCGGGGCCGGACCGGAGTGGATCAGAAATGACCAGGTCCGGTACGGCACGCGGAACCACTGTGAAACCTAGGGACCGCTCCGATCCTCTGCCATCGACAGCTGTCACGCATCCGTGGCCCGGATCTCAGACATTTGTCTGAAGGCGGTGCGAGAATGTCCGGATGAAAGGCGATTACCAGGACCTGGTGGACGAGATCTCGGCACTGCTCGGTGTCCCCGCGACCCTGGAGAACCGGGACTTCGGGCTGATCGCCTTCGGCGCGCACGACAGCGAGGACGACACGGCGATGGACCCCGTCCGGACCCGCTCGATCCTGACCAGGAAGTCGACCCCGGCGGTCCGCGCGTGGTTCGAGGCCTTCGGCATCACCCGCGCCGCGGAACCGGTCCGTATCCCGGCGGCCCCGGAGGCGGGGGTGTTCCGGGACCGGATCTGTCTGCCCGTACGGCACCGGGGCATGGTGCTCGGCTACGTCTGGCTGCTCGGCGACTCCGACCCCGGCCCGAGCGAGGCCCGGCTGGCGGCGGCCATGGAGGTGACGTCCCGGATCGGCGACCTGCTGGCCGAGGAGGTGAAGGCCGGCACGGACCTCTCCCGTGAGCTGCGGGCCGTGCTCACGGCGGAGCCCGGCTGGCAGCGGGACATGGCGGTGGCGACGCTGCGCACCGCGCTGGGGCCGGGCGCGGACGGGCTGCATGTGGTGGCGTGTGTGGCGCCGTGGCGGGGCGAGGAGCCACGCGTACGGGCGGTACCGGGGACGGCGGCGCTGTGCACGCTGCCGTACGGGCCGGGGCCGGAGCGGTCCGCGTACGTGTCCGAGCATGCGGGGCCGGACGCCTTCCCGGCGGCCGAGGACAGCGCCGCCGGGAAGGAATCCGGCGGCGTCGAGGCACTGGCCCTGCTCGTACGGCTCCGCTCGACGGACGCGCTCCCGCCCGTCCTCACCGCCGTGTCCCGGCTGCGCGAGGGCGCGGGCCCGGAAGCCGCGGCCGGGGCCGGGGCGCCGCGCCGGGGCCCGGCGGAGCTGCCCGCGGCCTGGCGGGAGGCGGTCGCGGCGGCCCGCGCGTCCGTGGCGCGGCCCCACCTCGGCCCGGTCGCGCAGTGGGCGTCGATGGGCGCGTACCGCCTGCTGACCGCACTCCCCACCGAGCCCGACCCCGCCGTCCGGCCGCTGCTCACACGGGCCCACGGCGAACTGGCGCACACCGCCGAGGTGTTCCTCGACTGCGCGGGCCAGGCGGGCCGCACGGCGGCGGCCCTGGGCATCCACCGCCAGACGCTCTACTACCGGCTCTCCCGGATCGAACAGCTGACGGGCCTGGACCTGGACGAGGGCGAGGACCGCCTTCTCCTCCACATGGCACTGAAGTCGGCCCGGCTCTGACCTGCCGCGATCCGGCGGGGGTCCGGCCGGTCCTGGTGGCCGCCGACATGCCCGAAGGGCCCGGTGGAAGCCACCGGGCCCTTCGGATCGTTCACCTCGCGACCGGGTCAGTTCACGACCAGGTCAGTTCACCACCGGGCCAGTTCACCACCACGTCGCTTCGCGACCGCGTCGGTTCAGTCGGTCAGGTCCACCGAGCGCGCCGAGGCCGCGCCGATCTCCTCGGAGATCTCGGCGAGCACGGCCGCCGGTACGTTGTCGTCGACGGTGAGAACGACCAGCGCCTCGCCGCCCTCCTCCGCGCGCGAGACCTGCATCCCCGCGATGTTCAGCCCGGCCTCGCCGAGGATCCGGCCGACCGTGCCGACCACACCGGGACGGTCCTCGTACCGGAGCACGATCATGTGCTCGGCCAGCGCCAGGTCCGTGTCGAACTCGCCGATTGCGACCATCTTCTGGAGGTGCTTGGGGCCCGCCAGCGTGCCGGAGACCGAGACCTCCTCGCCACTGGCGAGGGTGCCGCGCACCGTGACGACATTGCGGTGGTTCGGGGACTCGCTCGACGTGGTCAGCCGGACCTCCACGCCACGCTCCTGCGCGAACAGCGGGGCGTTGACGTAACTGACGGTCTCGGCGACGACATCCTCGAACACGCCCTTGAGCGCGGAGAGTTCGAGCACCTTCACGTCGTGCTGGGTGATCTCGCCGTACACCTCGACGTCGAGACGGGCCGCGACCTCGCCCGCGAGCGCGGTGAAGATCCGGCCGAGCTTCTCGGCGAGCGGCAGACCCGGGCGGACGTCCTCGGCGATGACCCCGCCCTGGACGTTGACCGCGTCCGGCACCAGTTCACCGGCGAGCGCGAGACGCACGGACCTGGCGACCGCGATGCCCGCCTTCTCCTGCGCCTCGTCGGTGGACGCGCCCAGGTGCGGGGTGCAGACGACCTGGTCGAACTGGAACAGCGGGGAGTCCGTGCAGGGCTCCTTCGCGTACACGTCCAGGCCGGCGCCCGCGACGCGGCCCTCCTTGAGCGCGGAGTGCAGCGCTTCCTCGTCGACGATCCCGCCGCGCGCGGCGTTGACGATCCGCACCGACGGCTTGACCTTGTGCAGCGCCTCGTCACCGATCAGGCCGAGCGTCTCGGGGGTCTTGGGCAGGTGCACGGTGATGAAGTCCGACACCTCCAGCAGCTCGTCCAGCGTCAGCAGCTTGACGCCCATCTGGGCGGCGCGGGCCGGCTGTACGTAGGGGTCGTACGCGACGATCTTCATGCCGAAGGCGGACATCCGCTGCGCGACCAGTACGCCGATCCGGCCGAGGCCGACGACACCCAGGGTCTTCTCGCTCAGCTCGACGCCCGTGTACTTGGAGCGCTTCCACTCGCCGTTCTTCAGGGCGGTGTTGGCCTGCGGGATGTTGCGCGCGGTGGCGACCAGCAGACCGCAGGCCAGTTCGGCGGCGGTGACGATGTTGGAGGTCGGCGCGTTGACGACCATCACGCCGGCCTTGGTGGCGGCGGAGACATCGACATTGTCGAGCCCGACCCCCGCTCGGGCGACGACCCTCAGCTTCGGCGCCGCGGCGACGGCCTCGGCGTCGACCTTGGTCGCGGAGCGGACGAGGATCGCGTCCACGTCGGCGATCGCCGGCAGCAGCTCCGCGCGGTCGGCGCCGTTGCAGTGCCGGATCTCGAAGTCCGGACCGAGCGCGTCGACGGTGGCGGGCGAAAGCTCTTCGGCGATGAGTACGACAGGTTTCGAGCTCACGTGAGTCCTCACAAGTCCCATTGCGGACGGCCGTCCCGACGGCCGCAGGCGGTGGAGGGGAAGGGGGTGTCTGTTACGGATCAGGCCGGGCCTGCGGCTTCATCCGTACACACCCCCAGCCGCGTGGAAGACGCACGACGCTGTGGGCCCTGACGCGTATGTCTCGTGCAGTGTAGTGCCGCCACCGGGCGGATTTCTGCCCGTCTACCAGGGTCACTCGTCCGTGCGGTCCCCACACCGGCTCAGGGCGTACCGCGAAAGTCGCGCCGAGACGGAGCGAGCGACGCGGGTGCGGTGCACCGGACGTCGCGGCCCCCGCCCCGCGGGCGGACGGCGCCGCATTCGCGATACGCGACAGCGGCGGGCGCCCCGGCTCGTCCCCGGCCCGGACGCCCGCCGCACGGTGTTACGCGTCCGGGTCGTCGACCCAGCTCATGAGCTTGCGCAGCTCACGGCCCGTGGTCTCCAGCAGGTGCTCGCTGTCGGCCTTCTTGTACTCGTTGTACTTCTTCAGACCGCCGTGGTACTCGTCCATCCAGTTCTTGGCGAACGTGCCGTCCTGGATCTCGGACAGGATCTTCTTCATCTCGACCTTGGTCTGGTCGTTGATGACGCGCGGGCCGCTGACGTAGTCGCCCCACTCGGCGGTCTCGGAGATCGACCAGCGCATCTTCTCCAGGCCGCCCTCGTACATGAGGTCCACGATCAGCTTCAGCTCGTGGAGGCACTCGAAGTACGCGATCTCCGGCTGGTAGCCGGCCTCGGTCAGGGTCTCGAAGCCCGCCTTGACCAGCGCGGCGGTACCGCCGCAGAGCACGGCCTGCTCACCGAACAGGTCGGTCTCGGTCTCCTCGGTGAAGGTCGTCTTGATGACGCCGGCGCGGGTGCCGCCGATGCCCTTCGCGTACGAGAGGGCCAGCTCGAAGGCCTTGCCCGTGGGGTTCTGCTCGACGGCGGCGATGCACGGAACGCCGCGGCCCTCCTCGTACTGGCGGCGGACCAGGTGGCCCGGTCCCTTGGGGGCGACCATCGCGACATCGACGTTGGCCGGCGGCTTGATGAAGCCGTAGCGGATGTTGAGGCCGTGACCGAAGAACAGCGCGTCGCCGTCCTTCAGGTTGTCCTTGACGGACTCCTCGTAGACCTGGGACTGGATCGGGTCCGGCACCAGGATCATGATGACGTCGGCCTCGGTGGCGGCCTCCGCCGGCGTCACCACGCGCAGGCCCTGCTCCTCGGCCTTGGCCTTGGACTTGGAGCCCTCGTGCAGACCGACCCGGACGTCGACACCCGAGTCACGGAGCGACAGCGCGTGGGCATGGCCCTGGCTGCCGTAACCGATGACCGCGACCTTGCGGTTCTGGATGATGGACAGGTCGGCATCGTCGTCGTAGAACAGCTCGGCCACTGGGTCTTCTCCTTGGTGTGCGCTGCATGAATGAACGCAGCTGTGAAATGTCGCAGCTTGTGTCCCACCGTACGGCGGGACGTTCGAAGCCGGTCGCCCGGTCTCGCCATACGAACCGGACGGACCGGCCGCGGCGGACGGGAAGGGGAGGGCGTACTGAGAGGGCGCGGGCCCGGACAGGCCTAGGCGCTGCGGTCGAGGGCCCGCAGGCTGCGGTCCGTGATGGACCGGCCACCGCGCCCTATGGCGATCGTCCCGGACTGCACCAGCTCCTTGATGCCGAACGGCTCCAGCATCTTGAGCATCGCGTCGAGCTTGTCACTCGAACCGGTGGCCTCGATCGTGACGGCCTCGGGCGAGACGTCGACGGTCTTGGCACGGAACAGCTGGACGATCTCGACGATCTGGGAGCGGGTCTCGTTGTCGGCTCGAACCTTCACCAGGACGAGCTCGCGCTGGATCGCAGCGCCGGGCTCGAGTTCGACGATCTTCAGGACGTTCACCAGCTTGTTGAGCTGCTTCGTCACCTGCTCCAGGGGCAGTTCCTCGACATTGACCACGATGGTGATGCGGGAGATGTCGGGGTGTTCTGTGACACCGACGGCGAGAGAGTCGATGTTGAAGCCGCGGCGGGAGAACAGGGCGGCGATCCGGGCGAGGATGCCGGGGGTGTTCTCCACCAGGACGGAGAGTGTGTGCTTGGACATGGTGTCGGTCTCTCTCGGCTCAGTCGTCTTCTGGTCGTCGGTGGTCAGTCGTCTTCGTTGTCGCCGAAGTCGGGGCGGACCCCCAGCGCGGCCATGACCTCGTCGTTCGAGGTGCCGGCGGCGACCATCGGCCACACCTGCGCGTCCTCGTGGACGATGAAGTCGACCACGACCGGGCGGTCGTTGATCGCGTTGGCCTTGGCGATCACCGCGTCCAGCTCGTCCGGGGACTCGCAGCGCATGGCGACACAGCCCATGGCCTCGGACAGCTTCACGAAGTCGGGGACGCGGGTGCCGCCGCTGGGGCCGCCGTCCGTCTCCGTGCTGGAGTGGAGCACGGTGTTGGAGTAGCGCTGGTTGTAGAAGAGGGTCTGCCACTGGCGGACCATCCCGAGCGCGCCGTTGTTGATGATGGCGACCTTGATCGGGATGTTGTTGAGCGCGCAGGTGGTCAGTTCCTGGTTGGTCATCTGGAAGCAGCCGTCGCCGTCGATCGCCCAGACGGTACGGTCCGGCTGTCCGGCCTTGGCGCCCATGGCGGCCGGGACGGCGTAGCCCATCGTTCCGGCGCCGCCGGAGTTCAGCCAGGTGGCGGGCTTCTCGTAGTCGATGAAGTGCGCGGCCCACATCTGGTGCTGGCCGACGCCCGCGGCGTAGATGGTGTCGTCCGGCGCGAGCTGTCCGATGCGCTGGATGACGTGCTGCGGGGAGAGGCTGCCGTTGCCGGGCTGGTCGTAGCCGAGGGGGTAGGTCTCGCGCCAGCGGTTGAGGTCCTTCCACCAGGCGCTGTAGTCCCCGGTCTGGCCTTCGGTGTGCTCGGCCTGCACGGCCTGGACCAGGTCGGCCAGGACCTCCCGGGCGTCGCCGACGATGGGCACGTCCGCGATGCGGTTCTTGCCGATCTCGGCCGGGTCGATGTCGGCGTGGACGATCTTGGCGTACGGCGCGAAGCTGTCCAGCTTGCCGGTGACGCGGTCGTCGAAGCGGGCCCCGAGGGCGACGATCAGGTCGGCCTTCTGCAGCGCGGTGACGGCGGTGACCGAACCGTGCATGCCCGGCATTCCCACGTGCAGCGGGTGGCTGTCGGGGAACGCGCCCAGCGCCATCAGGGTGGTGGTGACGGGGGCTCCGGTGAGCTCGGCGAGGACCTTCAGCTCGGCGGTGGCGCCGGCCTTGATCACACCGCCGCCGACGTACAGCACCGGGCGCTTGGCCTGGGTGATCAGCTTGGCGGCCTCGCGGATCTGCTTGGCGTGCGGCTTGGTCACCGGGCGGTAGCCGGGCAGGTCCTGGACGGGCGGCCAGCTGAAGGTCGTACGCGCCTGGAGGGCGTCCTTGGCGATGTCGACCAGGACGGGCCCCGGGCGGCCGGTGGAGGCGATGTGGAAGGCCTCCGCGATGGTCCGCGGGATCTCCTCGGGGTCGGTGACCAGGAAGTTGTGCTTGGTGATCGGCATGGTGATGCCGCAGATGTCCGCCTCCTGGAAGGCGTCCGTACCGATGGCCTTGCTCGCCACCTGGCCGGTGATCGCGACCAGCGGCACGGAGTCCATGTGCGCGTCGGCGATCGGGGTGACCAGGTTGGTGGCGCCGGGGCCCGAGGTGGCCATGCAGACGCCGACCTTGCCGGTGGCCTGGGCGTAGCCGGTGGCCGCGTGGCCCGCGCCCTGCTCGTGGCGGACGAGGACGTGCCGGACCCGGGTGGAGTCCATCATCGGGTCGTAGGCGGGGAGGATGGCGCCGCCGGGGATGCCGAATACCGTCTCGGCGCCCACTTCCTCGAGAGAGCGGATGAGGGACTGCGCGCCCGTGACGTGCTCGACGGGGCTGGAGGACGATCCGCCGTTACGGGCCCGCGGCTGCGGATGCTGGGCCCCGGTGGCCTGCTCGGTCATCGGCATTCTCTTCTCGAAGCTGAGGTTTTTGCGATGTTTTGGGGGGTGCTGATGCAACAAAAAACCCCTCGTGCCGGGAGGCAGGCGAGGGGAGCGCGTCGGTGCGGTCGCAGAGCGGGAGGGGGCTCTGCTTCAGCCGACGCGCTTTCCAAGTACGAGAATTCGGGTGCGCATGGAACCGACCCTCCCCCCCGCGCGCTATGACTGTCAAGTGGGTGGGACGGGAGTCTCAGTATTTGAGCGCAGCGTGGTGTGCGGGATCCGGTCGGGGATGGGACGGGAGTGCCGTACGGGCAGTGCGCTCCCGGTGAGGACGGGCAGGGCGGTGTCGCCCGGCAGCGGATACGCGCCGCGCACCAGGGCCCGGCGCAGCCGGTACTCGTCGAGCGGCCCGGAGAACGCCATCCCCTGGCCGTGGGTGCACCCCATGGCGCGCAGGGCGAGCACCTGCTCGGGGAGGTCCACACCGTCGGCGACGGACTGCATGCCCAGGTCGCCGGCGATCCGCAGCAGCCCCGCGGTGATCTTGTGCAGCCGGGCGGACTCCACGACGCCCTCCACCAGACCGCGGTCCAGTTTCAGTACGTCGACGGGGAGCCTGCGCAGTGCGTTGATCGCCGCGTAGCCGCTGCCGAAGCCGTCGAGCGCGATCCGTACACCGAGCCGGCGCAGCGCGACGAGGCGGTGTTCCAGCTCGTCCAGGGAGGCGCGCGGGTCGCTGTCGGCCAGCTCGATCATCAGGGCCCCGGAGGGCAGGGCGTGGCGGGTGAGCAGCCCTTCGATGGAGCCGAGCGGCAGGGACTTGTCGAGGAGTCTGCGGGCCGGGAGCCGTACGGCCACGGGCACGTCGTGGCCGGCTCCGGCGCGCTCCGCGGCCTGGGCGACGGCTTCCTCCAGCAGCCAGCGGCCCAGCTCGGCCGTGCGGTCGCCGTCGTCGGCGACGCGCAGGAACTCGGCCGGGGTGAAGAGGATGCCCTGGGCGGAGCGCCAGCGGGCCTGGGCGGCGACGGAGGAGACATGGCCGGTGGCGAGGTTCACGACCGGCTGGTGGAGCAGGGCGAACTCGCCGTCGTGCAGGGCGGTGCGGAGCCGGGCTGCCAGCTCGGTCCTGCGGACGACGTCGGCCTGCATCTGGGGCGCGTACAGCTCGACGCGGTTCTTGCCGCCGGCCTTGGCGCGGTACATGGCGAGGTCGGCGTTGCGCATCAGTTCGCTGGGGGTTATGCCGGGCCCGGCGAAGGCGACGCCGATGGAGGCGGCGACGCGGACGTCGTTGCCGTCGATGCGGTACGGCTGGGAGAGCTTGAGGCGCAGCCGGTCGGCGATCTCGTGGACCTGGTGCTCCCGGGCCGCCCGGTCGGGATTGCCGTCGCCGAGGACGATGGCCGCGAATTCGTCGCCGCCGAGGCGGGCCGCGGTGTCCCCGGACCGTACCGAGTCCTGGAGCCGGTGGGCGGCGAGGACCAGCAGCTCGTCCCCGACCTGGTGGCCCAGCCGGTCGTTGACGCCCTTGAAGCCGTCGAGGTCGATGAAGAGCACGGCGGTGCCCGGGTCGGTCGTCCGGCGGCCGCAGAGGGCCTGGCGGACCCGCTCGGTGAACAGGGCCCGGTTGGGCAGGTCGGTGAGCGGGTCGTGCTCGGCGTTGTGCTGCAACTGCGCCTGCAGGCGGACCCGTTCGGTGACATCTCGGCTGTTGAAGATCAGCCCGCCCTGGTGGCGGTTGACGGTGGACTCGACGTTGAGCCAGTCGCCGGTCCCGGACCTGAAACGGCATTCGATGCGGGTCGTGGGCTCGTCCGAGGGAGGAGCGGCGAGGAACCGGCGGACCTCGTGGACGACGCGGCCGAGATCCTCGGGGTGGATGATCGAGGCCAGTTCGGCGCCGACGAGATCCTCGGCCTCGCGGCCGTAGACGCCCGACGCGGCGGGGCTCACGTAGCGGAGTATGCCGGAGGGCGCGGCGATCATGATGACATCGCTGGAGCCCTGCACCAGGGAGCGGAAGTGGTTCTCCTTCTGGGCCAGTTCATGGGTGAGCGCGATGTTGTCGACGAGCATGATGCCCTGCCGGACGACCAGGGCGAGCACGACCGTACAGCCGGTGAGGACGACCACCCGGTCGACCCTGCGGTCCTCGATGACGTTGTAGAGGATGCCCAGGGTGCAGACGGCCGCGGCGAGGTACGGCGTGATCGCGGCGAGCGAGCCCGCGATGGGACGGCCGGACTGCCGGGACTGGCGGGGTTGCGGGACGCTCTCGGGGACGCGGCGCACACCCCAGGGCGCGTAGGCCAGGAGCAGCGAGCCGGCGAACCAGCCGGCGTCCAGCAACTGCCCCGAGCGGTAGGTCTCCCGCAGCAGCGGGGAGGTGAACAGGGCGTCGCACAGCACGGTCAGGGCGAGTGCGGCGATCGCCGTGTTCACCGCGGAGCGGCTGCCCGTGGCCCGCCGGAAGTGCAGCGCGAGCACCATGCTGACGAGCACGATGTCGAGCAGCGGATACGCGAGGGAGAGGGCGGCCTGAGTGACGCTCTCGCCCTGGAATTGCGTGGTGCGCGCCAGGGCGAGGCTCCAGGAGAGGGTCAGCAGTGAGCCGCCGATCAGCCAGGAGTCCAGCCCGAGGCAGACCCAGCCGGCCCTGCTGACCGGGCGTTTGGCGAGAACGAGCAGGCCCACGATCGCGGGCGGTGCGAAGCAGAGGAAGAAGAGGTCGGCGAGCGAGAAGCTGGGCACGGGCCGGCCGAGCACGACCTCGTACCAGCCCCAGACCGCGTTCCCGCCGGAGGCCATGGCCGAGGAGAACGAGAACAGCAGCCAGGCGGGCCGGAACCGGCGGTCGCGGCCACGTGCGTAGAAGAAACAGGAGACCGCGGCGATGGCCGCCGCGAGGCTCAGCCCGAAGTCACCCATGAACAGGGCCAGTTCGTTCGACCCCCAGCCCAGCGCCGCGCCCGCCGCGTAACCTCCGCAGATCAGGGCGAGGACGAGCTGGGCGACCAGACCGGTGCTTCCGCCGCAGAACTGCCGCCTGCCGACGACGACGCTCCCGGCGCTCACCGGATCGCCCCGGGGTGCGTCGCCGTCACTGTCACGGTCGGGGAAGTCACTGTCACCGTCGGGGAACTCGGGCAGCGCACCGGGGTGTCCGGCGTGCGCGCCGGGGTAGGCGGGATGCGCACCGGATCCTCCGGCATGCGCGCCGGGATACCCGGCGTACGTACCAGGGTGTCCGGAGGCCGCTTTCGGCGTCCCTGCCGCGTCGGATCGTTGGTCCATTGGCCGTACATCGCCCGTCGCCCCCCTCGGATTCTGATCTTTCCGCCGCACCGTCACAGGTTCGGTGCAGCCCCCGGATCGGGACGATACACCAGACTCGTCACTCAGGGACATAGTTCTCCTACTCTCCGTGACGACCAGGGATATTGTCGGCCACGAGGGTGTTCGAGCGGCTGCGGAGAGTGGTTACGGGGCGATTCCGGCGGCTGTTCGCGCGGCGGTTCCCGCGGCTGTCCCGGCGGCGGTTCGGGCGGCGGCTCGTACGGACCACCTCCCGCGTTTTCGGCCGCTGTCGCGCCGTCCCGTCCGCTCCTCGCTTCGTTCCTCAGGTCCGGGGCGCTCCTTCGGTGGTGAGGACGACGTTCCGCAACTCCTCGCCCGCGGCGAACCGGGTGAGCTGTGCGGCCAGCAGCCGCTTGGCGCGTGGCAGGAACGCCGAGGTGGATCCGCCGACATGGGGGCTGATCAGGACACCCGGAGCATGCCAGAGCGGATGGCCGGCGGGCAGGGGTTCCGGATCGGTGACATCCAGCGCGGCCCTGATCCTGCCGCTTTCCAGTTCCGAGAGCAGCGCCCCGGTGTCGGCGACGGCGCCGCGCGCGACATTCACGAACAGCGCGCCGTCCTTCATCCGGGCCAGGAATTCGGCTCCCGCGAGGCCCTTTGTCCGCTCGGTGAGCGGCGTCGAGACAATCACGACATCGGCGTCGGGGAGCAGTTCGGGAAGATCGGTGAGCGCGTGGACCGCACCACGCTCCGTCGTGCGGGCGGAGCGCGCGACGCGCGCCACCCGCGCGCATTCGAAAGGCGCGAGCCGGTCTTCGATGGCGGCGCCGATCGAGCCGTATCCGACGATCAGCACGGACTTGTCGGCGAGCGCCGGATAGAAGCCGGAGCGCCATTCCTCCCGCTGCTGGCCCTGGACGAAGCCGGGAATTCCGCGCAGTGAGGCGAGGATCAGTGCGAGGGTGAGTTCGGCGGTGCTGGCCTCGTGGACGCTCTTGGCATTGCACAGCCGGACTCCGGCGGGCAGCGCGCCGAGTCCGGGTGCCACATGATCGATACCGGCCGAGAGGGTCTGCACGACGCGCACCGAGGTCATCTCGGCGAACGGCCGTATACCGGCCTCGACCTTCTTCATGTAGGGGACGGCGTAGAAGGCGCACTCGGCGGGGTCCGCGGGAAAGTCCGGACCGCCGTCCCAGAGGCGGTAGTCGAGGCCCTCGGGAAGCCCTTCGATCTCATCGGCGGGGAACGGGAGCCACACGTCCGAAGTCTGTGAAGTCATGGTCAGGAGGCTATGCGAAGCGTTCCGGGCCGATGAGGTTAGCTTGAGGACGGAACGAGGAGGGGTACGGCAGTTGGAGCGCAGGACAATCGGTGCGGCGGCGCTCGAAGTGGGGGCGGTCGGGCTCGGCTGTATGCCGATGCACTGGGCGTACACCGGCTCGCAGCAGCGCGGTGACCGCTCACTCCGTACGGTGCACGCGGCGCTCGACGCCGGTACGACCCTGCTCGACACGGCCGACATGTACGGCCCCTTCACCAATGAGCTGCTGCTGGGCCGGGCGCTGGGGCAGCGGCGCGCGGACGCGTTCGTCTCCACCAAGTGCGGGCTGCTGGTCGGCGACCAGCACATCGTCGCCAACGGCCGGCCCGGCTATGTGCGGCGGGCCTGTGACGCCTCGCTGCGGCGTCTGCAGACCGATGTGATCGACCTCTACCAGTTGCACCGTGCCGATCCCGAGATACCCGTCGAGGAGACCTGGGGGGCGATGGCGGAATTGGTGCGCGCCGGGAAGGTGCGCGCGCTCGGGCTGTGCGCGGTGGGGGCGCCCGCGCCTCGCCGCAGATCGGGAACGCATCCGCACGACGCGACGATCCGGCAACTGGAGCGCGTACAGCAGGTGTTTCCGGTGAGCGCGGTGCAGGCGGAGCTGTCGGTCTGGTCGCCGGAGGCGCTGCGGCGGCTGCTGCCGTGGTGCGAGGCGCGCGGTATCGGGTTCCTGGCGGCGATGCCGCTGGGCAACGGCTTCCTGACGGGCACGCTTCCCCCGGGACAGGGCTTCGAGCCGGACGACATACGGGCGCGCCATCCGCGGTTCACGGCGGAGATCATGGCCGCGAATCAGCCACTGGTGGCGGGGCTGCGCCGGGTCGCGGAGCGGCACGGCGCGACGCCCGCGCAGGTGGCGCTGGCGTGGGTGCTGAGCCAGGGGCGCCATGTGGTGCCGCTGCCGGGGACGAAGCGGGAGCCGTGGGCGGTGGAGAACGCGCGTGCGGCGGAGCTTGAGCTGACGGCGCGGGATCTGGCCGAAATAGCGGCGCTGCCGCCGGTACGGGAGTCCTGGGACTGAGACGACCGGGGCACAGGGGGCCGGCGGGCCGGCTGGTGCGACCGATCGGACGGGCTTCGGGGCCGGATGTGCTGATCGGCCGTCATGGGGAACCCGAGGCGGAGCGGCAGTGTAAGAACTGTAGGAACGCAGCCGTCGAAGGGATCAGAACCGTGCAACGTTCAGCAGTGACGGCCGTATGGGCCGCTGCCGCGCTTCTCGTGGTCACCGCGTGTTCCGACGGCGGCGGGGACGGTACGGGCCGTGGTCTGCCCGCCGCGTCGAGTCCGGCCGCCACCGCGTCCGGGGAAGGATCCGGGGACGGCTCCGAGGACGCGTCGCCGAGTCCGTCGGCCGCGCCCGCGAAGGGTTCGGCGAAGGTGGTGGCCACCCTGGCCCAGGGCCTCAAGTCGCCCTGGGGCCTGGCCGCCCTGCCGGACAGCGACCTGCTGGTCTCCTCACGCGACGAGGGGACGATCACGCGCGTCGACCGGGCGAGCGGGAAGAAGACCACGATCGGCACGGTGCCGGGGGTCTCCCCGGCGGGCGAGGGCGGTCTGCTGGGGATCGCGCTCTCCCCCGGCTACGCCTCGGACCATCTGGTGTACGCGTACTTCACCACGGAGTCGGACAACCGCATCGCCCGCATGGTGTACGACGCGAAGAAGCCGGACGGGCAGCAGTTGGGAGCGCCCGACACGATCCTGCGCGGCATCCCCAAGGGCACCATCCACAACGGCGGGCGGATCGCCTTCGGCCCCGACAGGATGCTCTACGCGGGCACGGGCGAGACCGGTGAGACGGGGCTCGCTCAGGACAAGAAGTCGCTGGCGGGCAAGATTCTCAGAATGACCCCGGACGGGCAGCCCGTGCACGGTAATCCGGAAGCGGATTCGGTCGTCTATTCGCTGGGCCACCGCAATGTACAGGGACTTGCCTGGGACTCCGGGAAACGGCTGTGGGCATCGGAGTTCGGCCAGAACACCTGGGACGAGCTGAACCTGATCGAGCCCGGGAAGAATTACGGCTGGCCGACCGTCGAGGGCAAGGCCGGCAAGGCCGGATATGTCGACCCCGTGGTCCAGTGGAAGACGAAGGACGCGTCGCCGAGCGGTATCGCCTACGCGGAGGGTTCCATCTGGATGGCGTCGCTGCGTGGCGAGCGTCTCTGGCGGATTCCGCTGAAGGGACGGGAATCGGCGGCCGCTCCTCAGGCGTTGCTGGAGGGGAAGTACGGCCGCCTGCGCACGGTGCTTTCGGTGGGCGGCGACAAGGTGTTGCTCATGACCAGCAATACGGACGGCCGGGGCACACCGAAGCCGGGGGACGACAAGATCCTCCAGCTGGAGGTCTCATAACGACGCACGGTGAGCGGTAACGCACACAAAGAGGTGGGCAGTCTGTGTTCAACATGATCGAGCAGCTCTTCGCGCCGGGCCGTAAGCACGCCCATGACGAACAGAAAAGACTGGAACTGAGCCGGACCGACGTGAATGACAACGACCCGGGCCGGGGCCCGATAGACCTCGCTTCGGGAAAGGTCACGATAAGGGTCGAGGAGGAGCCTGCGGAATCCGCGAAACCCGCGGATCCTGAAAACTGATCAGGACTCGCCCGTTACGGGGACGGGGAAGAGACGGAGCCGATGGGCCAGCGCGGCGGCTTCGGTGCGGCCCGAAACCCCCATCTTGGCCAGGATGTTGGACACGTGGACGCTCGCGGTCTTGGGCGAGATGTACAGCTCCTCGGCTATCCGGCGGTTGCTGTGACCGGCGGCGACCAGGCGCAGTACGTCCCGCTCGCGCGGGGTCAGTCCCAGTGAGCGTGCGGGGTCGGCGGTCTCGGTGGGCGTGCCGGGGGCCTGGGCGGTACGGCCACCGGCCGCCTGGGCGAGGCTGATCCGCGCCCGGCCCGCCGTCCTGGCGCTCTCCTCGGCCAGTGGGATCGCACCGAGCCGGACGGCGGTGGTGTGGGCCCGCACGAGCAGCTCCGCCGCTTCCGCGCGGTCGCCGTGCGAGTCCAGCAGGGCGGCGGCCCGGCGCTGCCGGGCGAGTGCCCGTTCGTAGGGCCGCCCGACCGCTTCGAAGCCCGCCACGGCGCGCGCCCAGAGCTCCGGTGCCGCCCGGCCCTGCGCGCGGGCCAGCTCGGCGTCCAGCATCAGGCCGTACGCCCGCCAGACCGGCACCAGCGTGGGCTGCCGCTTGGCGTGCGCGCGTACGGCGGCAAGGATGTCGGCCCGTCCGGCGTCCGCGCCCTGAAGGCCCCTCGCGTCCGCCTCGATGACCGCCGCCGCGCACAGCAGCGGCAGCGCGTACCGGTGCGTGCCCAGAGGGAGGCCCAGCGAGAGGATGCGCTCGAACTCGGCCCTCGCGTCGGCCAGTGCGCCCCGCCGCGCCGCGAGGGTCATCGTCAGCCGGGCCGGGGTGATGAAGTGCTGCGGCTGGAAGTCATGGCTGCCCATCGAGCTGCGGTGCACCGCCACCTGGCGCTCGGCCTCATCGAAATCGCCCCGGCCGAGCGCCAGTTCGGCGCGGCGTACGGCGACGAGGCCGCGCGCCTTGCGGGACTGGGCGAGGCCCGAGGCGACATCGAGGACGGCGTCCGCCTCGGGCCAGCGGCCGAGTGAGCAGAGGGACTGGGCCTGGTTCGTACGGACCCAGGCCTCCGTGTCGGCGAGACCGTAGCGGTGGCTGAAAGTGATGCCCTGCTCGGCGGCGGTCACCGCCTCCTCGGAGCGGCCCATGCTCTCCAGCGTGGACGGCAGATTGACACTGGCCCGCCCCAGGACCCCGACGGCGCCCAGCTCCACGGCCCGGTCGCGCGCCTCGTACGTCTCGGCGATGCCCGTCTCCATGTCTCCCGCGTCGGCGGTGAGCCAGCCGCGGGTGAGGCGGGCGTGCAGCTCGGTTCGCTCGGCGCCGACCAGGCGCGCGTACTCCACGGCGCGGTTGGCGGCCGTCAGACTGTCGGGGCCCGGCCGGTGCAGGGCGCCCCAACTCGCCACGAAGGCGAGGACCTCCGCGTGCACCGCGGACGGCTGGAGCCCGCGCACCAGCTCCTCGGCGGTGGCCAGTTCTCGCCAGCCGTCGCCCCTGGTGAGGTCCTGAACCAGCCGGGAGCGCTGGATCCAGAACCAGGCGGCCCGCAACGGGTCCTTCCCGCCGTCCTCCCCCTCCAGCACCCGCACGGCCTTCTTGGCGATCGCCAGGGCACGCTCGCGGTCACCGCCGAAACGGGCCGCGACCGTCGCCTCCGCCATCAGGTCCAGATACGTCAGCGGAGCGGACTCCTGACCGCCGCAGGGCGGATAGACCTCGACGTCGTCCGGCGGGCGCAGGGTGCCGCGCACGTCCGCGGGGGCTTCGTCCCACAGCTCCATGGCCCTTTCGAGCAGCCCCAGTTGCTCGGAGTAGGCATAGCGCTGCCGCGCCTCGACGGCGGCGTGCAGGACCGTGGGAAGGGCCTTCGCCGCGTCGTGCGCGTGGTACCAGTGGCTGGCGAGGCGGGTGGTGCGCTCATCGGCCCGTACGAGCGAGGGGTCGGCCTCCAGCACCTCGGCGTAGCGGCGGTTGAGCCGGGAGCGCTCGCCGGGGAGCAGGTCGTCGCTGACCGCCTCGCGCACCAGGGAGTGCCGGAAGCGGTAACCGTCGCCGTCCGCCGTGGGCAGCAGGATGTTGGCGCCGACGGCCGCCCGCAGCGCCTCGATCAGGTCGTCCTCCTCCAGCCGCGCGACGGCGCGCAGCAGCGGGTATTCGACGGTGGTGCCGCCTTCGGCGACGATCCTGGCGACCCGCTGGGCGTCCTCGGGCAGCGCCTCGACCCGTACGAGCAGCAGATCGCGCAGGGAGTCGCTCAGTCCGGTGCGGCAGCCGGCCCCGATGGAACAGGCCAGCTCCTCGACGAAGAAGGCGTTTCCGTCGGAACGTTCGAAGATCTCGTCCAGCAGGCCGGGATCCGGCTCCGCCGCGAGGATGCCGGTGAGCTGTCGCCCCACCTCGGCGCGGGTGAACCGGGCCAGCTCGATCCGCCGGACGGACCGCAGCCGGTCCAGCTCGGCGAGGAGCGGGCGCAGGGGGTGGCGGCGGTGGATGTCGTCGGAGCGGTAGGTGGCGATCACGACGAGCCGGCCGCGGCGCAGCGCGCGGAAGAGATAGGCGAGGAGATGCCGGGTGGAGGCGTCCGCCCAGTGCAGATCCTCCAGGACGAGGACGACCGTACGGTCCGCCGCGAGCCGCTCCAGTAGCCGGGCGGTGAGTTCGAAGAGCCGCGCGGTGCCGTTCTCGCCGAGCGCGCCGCGCTCCGACTGCCCCAGCTCGGGCAGGATCCTGGCCAGCTCGTCCTGCTGGCCCTCGGCCGCCGCGGTCAGCTCGTCGGGCAACTGGCGGCGCAGGGACCGCAGGGCGGTGGAGAAGGGTGCGAACGGGAGTCCGTCCGCGCCGATTTCGACGCATCCGCCGATCGCGACGACGGTCCGCTCCGCGCGCGCGAGATCGCACAGCTCCTCGATCAGCCGGGTCTTGCCGACCCCGGCCTCACCGCCGATGAGCAACGCCTGAGGCTCGCCCGCGCCACCGGCCGACGGCGAGGTGCCTGAGGCGGTGGCGCGGGCGAGCGCCTCGGTGAGCGCGGTGAGTTCGCCGGTCCGACCGACGAACACCGGGCTGACGGACCTGTTTTCCACAGGCCTGAGCATCGCACAGGGGTCTGACAGTGCGGCACTCGTTATCGTCCGGAGCGGGAGCGGGAGCGGGAGCCGGCATGGCGGCGGAACCGTGAGCGTTCGGCTTGTTCGGTCCGTCGGCCCGCTTCACGGATCTCCCGTACGAGCCGGTGGTGGTCCGCCTGCCGGATCAGCTCGGCCGCGCGGATCTTGTGGAGTTCGTACTCGAACATCGGGTCCCCCTGGTGCGAAGTGTTGTGGCATCTGGTGATGCCTCAACCCTCGTCTCCCAGGGGGCGCCGCCACATCGGGAGAGTGCCGCATCCTGACGGCCCGTGGGCCTTAGAAAGGCCGTGGAAAGTACGGACGGGACATACGTAAGGCCCTAAGGTCCGGGCGCGAAGCCCGTAAGGCCTCAGGGCCTGTCCGGCGGATCTTCGCGGGCCCGCGACGCCCGGCACCGCACCTCGCCGCGTTGTCGGAGTCGTCCGAGTGCGTCCAGTACGCGGACGATCCTCCGCCTTGCGAGGCACGGCACCAGACGCCGCGGCCTGATCCACGAAGATCCGCCGGACAGGCCCCGGGCCTTGGTCGGTTCTGAACCGGCCTCCGGCCGGAACGGACGAACTCAGGCAGCGGCGCTCGGCAGTGCCACGAGGAGGTCGAAGTACATGCCGAAGGAGACCAGCAGGCCCAGGAGGCCGAGGACGGCTCCGGCGACGGCGACGGGGCGTACCCAGGCCGCGCGGCCCGCGCGCTGCGGCAGCGTCAGCACGATCACGCCGACGAGCAGCGCGACCAGGGCCACGACGCCGTTGACCGCCGCGGTGGCGTGCCAGGCGTCGCCGTAGAGCGCCGAGATCTGCTGCTCGGGAGTGGCGGACTGACCGGTCTTGATCTGTCCGACGAGCGTCGCGCGCTCGCCGATGATCCGGCTGGTCCAGGTGCCGGTGAGGGCGACGATCCCGAGGCAGACCGAGACGACGGCCGCGGCGGCGGCGCCGATTCCGGCCGGGCGGTGCTCGGTGACGGTGTCGTCGTCGTGCGTCTCGTCGTCCTCAAGGGCGTCGTCCTGGTCGGCCGGCTCACCGGCGTCCTTGACGTCCTCCGTCGCGGCGGGTGCCGCGTCGCGCTCCTCGGCGGACCCGGCCTCGGGGGCGGTCGCCTCGGTCTCGGCCACCTTCGTGTCGGCCGTGGCCTCGGTGGTCTCCGGCTCGGTGGTCTGGGTCTTGGGAGTGGGGTTCATACGGCGCACGCTAGGGGCCGCGTATGAGAACTCTCTGAGAACGCGGCGCCCAGGCGTACTGCCGTACGTAGTACGGCAGGTGAGCCGGCCGCGCGTTCCCTCCACGAGGTCACCGCCGGCGCTCGCGCCACTCGGGCGCCAGGAGCGACCAGATCTCGATGTCGTGCCGTACTCCCCGGTACGGATAGCTCTCGCGCAGGACCCCGTCCCGCGTCATGCCGAGCCGCTGGGCGACCCTGACGCTCGCGGTGTTGGTGGACGACACCCGCCACTCCACCCGGTGCATCCCGCGCTCCTCGACCGCCCAGTCGATCAGCACCCGCGCGGCCCGCGTGACCAGCCCGCGGCCCGTCGCCGCGGGCTCCAGCCAGCAGCCGACCTCGCAGTTCCCGGCGTCCGCGTCGAAGACACGGAAGAGCAATCCGCCGACCAGGGTGGAGTCGAGCCAGATCCCGTAGAGCCGTCCGGTGTCGGCCGCCTGCTGCCGCGCGTACGAGGTGAGCAGCGCCCGTGCCGAGTCGAGATCGGTGGCGCTCCGGGCGAGCTGGATGTGCTGGTCGACCAGGTCCCTGGCGCGGTCCATATGGGCGAGGAACTCCTCGGCCCGCCATGGCTCCAGAGGGCGCAGCTCCGCGCCGTCGTCCAGCGGTGTGGCGAACATCCGGCTCCTCCGAGCAACTGGGTCCTGGCCGGACCGAATCGTGCGGTGCGCTAAATCCTCACACACTCGCGCACCGCACGTTCAGATGTTCCCGCGTTACCGCGTTACCGCGTTCGCGGATCAGCCGGAGACGCTCACCCGGCCGTTCTCGATGTGCCCCATCAGGCGACGGCAGAAGCCCACACCGGCAGTGGTGTCGGGGCCGTCGGCCGTGGTGATCTCTAGGTCGTACCAGCCGTGCGCGTCGGCCGCCGAGTGCACGACGGTCCGGCTGCGGCCCGGCTTCACCGTGATCTGCCGGGTCCAGTCGGCCAGGTCGTCCTCGTCCACATAGCCGAGAGGCCGCACCGTGAACGTGACGGGCCGCTCCCCCTTGTTGCTCAGGGTGAGATGCAGATCGCGGTCGTGGTGGTCGACGGACGAGCTGACCTCGGCGCCCTCACCGGTCACGGGACCGGCGAACTCGCGCCGGAAGCCGTTCGGTCCGGTGACCGTGAAGCGGTACGCGTCGCCGGTCAGCCCGGTAAGGGGCACCGTCCATTGCGCCGAGCCCCTTACATCGCGGTGCTGCGGGATCGCGAACTCACCGGCGTACGGATAGAGCGCGAAGTGCGCGCTGGCCCGTCCCGTGTTGTTGAGCGTGACCTTGAAGGCCTTGCCGTCGGCGTCGATCCGGCCGTACGCGTCGGTCTGGTACGGCAGTGGCCTGGCCGGGCGCACGCCCTTCTCCTGTACGGGCATGCGCTGTTCGGCGGGCGGCTCCGGCTGCCAGCGGCCGCTGAACGGCGGGACGGCTCCCGGCTGTTCCACCTCGGGCCGCGGCCGGCTGCTGCGGAAGTCGAAGGCGGAGGTCAGATCGCCGGTCACGGTGCGCCGCCACGCGGTGATGTTGGGCTCGTCCACCCCCGTCCACTTCTCCAGGAAGCGGATGACCGAGGTGTGGTCGAAGACCTGCGAGCAGACGTAGCCGCCGACGGTCCAGGGCGAGACGACCAGCAGCGGGACCCGTATCCCGAGCCCGGTCGGCCGTCCCTGCCAGCGTTCGGCGGACCCGGTGGGTCCGTCGGCGGGCGGTACGGGCGGCGGCACATGGTCGAAGAAGCCGTCGTTCTCGTCGTAGTTGATCAGTACGACGGTGTGCCGCCAGACATCGGGATGCGCGCCGAGCGCGTCCAGCACCTGGTAGACGAGCGTGGCGCTGGCCACCGGCGACGAGGAGCCGGGGTGCTCGGAGTCGGCGGCGGACGGCACCAGATACGACACCTCGGGCAGCGTCCCCGCCGCCACATCGGCGCGGAACCGCTCGGCCAGGGTGCCCATCTCGACGCGTCGCAGCCCGCGCTCGAAGAGCGAACGCTCATGCTCGCTCAGCGCGGCGACCCCCTCGTCCAGCGCTCCGAGCAGGCGCTCGCGCTCGGCGTCGTCCCGGGTCTCGCGGACGGCCGCGTAGAAGGCCTCCATGTAGGTGAAGCCGTCGGCTCCGGGCCGGCCGGGCAGCGCGCGGGCCTTCGCGAGCGCCTTGTGGGCGATGTTCTTGAAGGTGGTGAAGAACTCGATGTTGTTGTCGGTGAAGTTCTCCCACTCCGTGTACGTCCGCCAGCTCCGGCCCGCCCGCTCCAGCCGCTCGGCGTAGGTCGGCCAGGGGTAGCCGGGGTGGGTGCCCTCGTCGTACGCGTCATTGCCCACGGCCCGCTGCCCGTCGGCCTCGAACCCGGTCCAGCCGCTCCACAGATGGTTGCGGTTGGGGCTCGTCGACGTATGGACGGACGAGTGGTACGCGTCGCAGACCGTGAACGTGTCCGCCAGCTCGTAGTGCAGCGGGATGTCGCGCCGGTCGTAGTACGCCATGGTGGCGGCGGTCTTGGCGGAGACCCAGCCGTCCATCCACCCGTTGTTCCAGGCCGCGGCCCCGCCGTCCCAGGAGTGGTCGAGAGCCCCGATGTACTGGAGGTCCTTCTTCTGCGTCTTCGCCGCGTCCCGTACGGGGAAGGGCAGGACGGTGCCGCCGGTCGCCGACGGCTGCTCGAAGACGGGCTTTCCGGAGGGAAGCTCGACCGCGTTGCGGTCCTCGAACCCCCGCACGCCGCGCAGCGTGCCGAAGTAGTGGTCGAAGGAGCGGTTCTCCTGCATGAGCACGACCACATGCTTGATCGCCCGCATCCCGCCGTCGGCCGGCTCGGCCGCCAGCGCCGCCCGCAGGGACGGCGGCAGTACGGACCCGGCGGCCGCCGCGCCCAGGGCTCCGGTGCCGAGGGCGAGCATTCTTCTGCGCGATATCTCCGGTGACATGCCGGGGACGCTAGTGAGAGCGGATGGCAGCGGAAAGGCTCCGGGACGTCCGAGAAATGAACGGGCCGCCCATTCATTCCGCCGCTCGCCCGGCGAGGAGGGCTACGGCCGTCGGGGGAGCGACGGCCGTGTCAGCTTCCCCACCGACACCACCACCGCGTGCCGCCTGGCCGCGATCTCGGCGGGGCTCGTCGTGTCGCTCACGGCCTCGGGGCTGCCCTCGCTCCACGCGCCGGAGAGCGCCACGATCTGAGCCAGCAGCAGGTGCGGCGCCAGGCCCGCGTCCACCGTGCCCGCACCCTGGGCCGCGGCGAGCGCGCGGAGCTTCGCCGCGTTGGCCTTCGCCGCGACCGGCAGCACCTCGGCCCGCCGTTCCAGACTCTGCCAGCGCACCAGCCGCATCAGATGCGGGTGCGAGAGGTGGAAGTCGAAGAGCGCGCCCGCATATCCGGGCAGGTCACCGGCGTCGAACGGCGCGGCGTCGAGGATCTCCTCGACGGCGGCCTCGTACACGGCGTCGAAGAGCTGTTCCTTGCTCCCGAAGTGCACATAGATCAGGTTCTTGTTGTACCCGGCCGCCCCGGCGATGCGGTCGACGCGCGCGCCCGCGATGCCGTGCGCGGCGAACTCGTCGGTCGCCGCGCGCAGCAGGCTCGTCCTGGTCGTTCGGGAATCTCTGGCCATCTCCTCATGGTAATCAGCGATGGCGACCGGGTGACCAGTCAGTCACTGATCTCACCACTTGCGACCCCAAGGCCCTGGTCCTACAGTGAAAAAGGAAGTAACTGAATAGTCAGTTACGATGCTCGAAGCCCGGCGGACGCGCTCAGCCCGCGCCCTCTCCCCCTAGGAATCCACCATGTCCGAGGTCTGGTTCATCACCGGCAGTTCACGCGGCCTCGGCCGCGCCCTCACCGAAGCGGCACTCGCGGCCGGCCACCAGGTCGTGGCCACGGCACGCAGGCCCGCCCAGCTCAACGATCTCGTCCGTACGTACGGAACGCGACTGCACACCGTCCCGCTCGATGTCACCGACGCCGCTGCCGCACGCGCGGCCGTACAGAGCGCGGTCGACACCTTCGGACGGCTGGACGTGGTCGTCAACAACGCCGGATACGGCGACATCGCCGCTATCGAGGATGTGTCCGACGCCGATTTCCGCGCCCAGATCGACACCAATTTCTATGGCGTCTACCACGTCACGAAGGCCGCCGTTCCGATCCTGCGCGAGCAGGGATCCGGGCACATCATCCAGATCTCGTCGAGCGGCGGCCGGCTGGGCGTTCCCGGTCTCGGCGCCTACCAGAGCGCCAAGTGGGCGGTCGCCGGATTCTCCGAGGTACTGTCCCGCGAACTCGCCCCGCTCGGTGTACGGGTCACCGTCATCGAACCGGGCGGTCTGCGCACCGACTGGGCCGGGGCCTCGATGACGATCCCGCCGATCAGCGAGCCGTACCGGAAGACGGCCGGCGCGCACGCGGAGTTGGTACGGGGCATGGACGGCCGGCAGACCGGCGATCCGGCCAAGGCCGCGCAGGTCATCCTCGGTCTGCCTCACCTGGACGAGCCACCGCTGCATCTCCTGCTGGGCAGTGACGCGTACCGGTACGTGACCGAATCCGACCGCGCCCGGATGGAATCCGACGTGAAATGGCGGCAGCTCACCGAGTCGATCGACTACGACACCGAGGCCTCCGCCTCCTGAGGAGCGCGCCTCCTGAGGACCGTACGTCGTAGGGGCCGCTCCTCCTGACGGCCTGTCCTCTACGGACCCGCCTCCCCCAGGGGCCACACCAGCAGCACCGGGCACGGCGCGTGGTCCACCACGAAGCGGGTCGCCGGGCCGAGGCTGTGCGGGCCCGGCCGTTCGCGGTCGCCGTCCCGCGCGCAGATCAGCAGATCCACATCGGCCGCCGCCCGTACCACCTCGTGCTCCACGCGGCCGTGCCGGTCGAGGAGTTCGCACGGCCGCCCCAGCCGGTGCGCGGCGGCCTCCAGCAGATCGGCGCCCACGGTGCCCGAGAGGGCTTCGAGGCGGGTGCCGGGGTCACGGTCCGTCCGGTGTCCCCGGCCGAGCAGCCCCGCGTACGCGTGGTGCGCGGCGGCGGCCACCTCGTCGTCGCCGACGTGGAGCAGCACCACCTGATCGTGCGGGGCACGGGCGCGAGCCGCGTCCACGCACGCGGGCCAGGTGGATTCGGTGATCCAGACGAGGACCGTCGGCGGCGCGGTGGGCGGCCCGGACGCCGGAACGGCCGAGGTCGACGGTGAGGACGAGGACGAGTGCGACGGCGGGGACGGGTGTGACGGTGACGGCGGGTGTGACGGTGACGGCGGTACGGTCATCAGGATCGGCCTCCGATCACTTGCAGCGTGCCCCACAGCGCCACCGTAGAAGCGACCAGCGTGGCGGGCACGGTCACCAGGCCGAGCAGGGTGAAGTGGCCCAGCTTCGGCTCGGTGTCGTGCTCGTGCAGGATGCGCCGCCACAGCAGGGTGGCGAGCGAGCCGACGTACGTGAGGTTCGGCCCGAGGTTGACCCCGATCAGCGCGGCGAGCACCGGTCCGGGCCCGGCGGGCGCGACGACCGGCAGCAGCGCCAGGATCGCCGGAAGATTGTTGATCACATTGGCGAGTACGGCGGCGATCACGGCGATCCCGAGCAGCGAGAGCAGCGACGAACCGCCCGGCAGCAACCGGCTGATGCCGATGTCCAGGCCGTTGTCGACGACCGCCTTGACGACCACACCGAGGGCGAGGACGAACAGGCAGAACAGCGGTGACGCGGCGCGGACCAGCCCCGTCACGGTCGTCCGCCGCTGCCTCAGGGCGCGGGCGGCGAGCACGACCGTACCGGCGAGGGCCGCCCACACCGGTTCGATCCCGACGAACGAGGTGACCACGAATCCGGCCAGCGTCAGACCGAGCACGACCAACGTGAACACCGGCATCTCGCGCCGCTCGTCCGTCTTCGGAGGGTGCGCCCCGGCGGCCAGGTCGGCGGCGAACCAGCGGCGGAAGACGGCGTACTCGACGGCGATCGCGGCCAGCCACGGCAGCGCCATCAGCGCCGCGAACCGAGTGAAAGAGAGCCCGCTCGCGGTGAACGCCAGCAGATTGGTCAGGTTGGAGACCGGCAGCAGCAGCGACGCCGAGTTCGCCAGATGCGTACAGGCGTAGACATGAGGCCGGGGGCGGGCGCCCACCCGGGCGGCGGTCGCGAAGACCACCGGCGTCAGCAGCACGACCGTGGCGTCCAGGCTGAGTACGGCGGTGATCACGGCGGCGACGCCGAACACCCCGCCGAGCAACCGGCGCGGCTGCCCGCCGCAGACCCGCGCCACCAGATCGCCGGCGGCGGCGAACAGCCCCTCCTCGTCGCAGAGTTGGGCCAGCACCAGCACCGCCGCGAGGAAGGCGACCACCGGCAGCAGGCTCTGCGTCTGCTCCCACGCCTCCTGGGGCGAGACCGCGCCGAGGGCGACGACCAGCAGCGCCGCGGGTACGGCCGCGACCGCCTCGGGCCAGCCGCGGGGCCGCATGACGGCGAACGCGAGCACGGCGAGCAGCAGGCCGACGGAGACGACCTCGGCGGCGACGGTGTTCACTGCGATGTGCCTCGCGCTTACGGGTCGGGAGCGGGACGGGACGGGAGCGGGACAGGGACCGGACCGGACCGGGATCCGGGGGTCCGGGGGTCCGGAACCGGTGAGAGGCGGCGCGCCCGCAGGCACGCCGCCCCTCACACCCTACGTACGCCTCGAACGACGCGTGCGGCCCGTACGCACCGCGAGGCGCGTAGTCCCCCTACGACACCTGCGCCCCGCACTCCCCAGTGGGTCCGACGTCAGCCTTCGGCCCCGTAGCCCCGGGGTCAGCCCTCGACGCCCAGCTTCTCCAGGATCAGTTCGCGCACCCGGGCCGCGTCGGCCTGGCCGCGTGTGGCCTTCATGACCGCGCCGACCAGCGCACCCGCCGCGGCGACCTTTCCGGCGCGGATCTTGTCGGCGATGGCGGCGTTGCCCGCGATCGCCTCGTCCACGGCCGCGCCGAGCGCGCTGTCGTCGGAGACGACCTTGAGGCCGCGCTTCTCCACGACGGCATCCGGGTCGCCCTCGCCCGCGAGCACGCCCTCGATGACCTGACGGGCCAGCTTGTCGTTGAGGTCGCCGGCCGAGACGAGCGCGGCGACCCGGGCGACCTGCTCCGGCGTGATGGGCAGTTCGTCCAGCGCGCGGCCCGACTCGTTGGCGTGCCGGGCCAGTTCGCCCATCCACCACTTGCGTGCCTGGTCGGCCGGGGCGCCCGCGTCGATCGTGGCGACGATCGGCGCGATCGCGCCCGCGTTGAGGATCGACTGCATGTCGTGCTCGGAGACGCCCCACTCCGCGCGCAGCCGGTTGCGGCGCACCCGCGGCAGCTCGGGCAGGCCGCTCCGCAGCTCCTCGACCCACGCGCGGGCCGGGGCGACGGGCACCAGGTCGGGCTCCGGGAAGTACCGGTAGTCCTCGGCGTTGTCCTTGATTCGGCCCGACGTGGTGGAGCCGTCCTCCTCGTGGAAGTGACGGGTCTCCTGAAGGATCGTGCCTCCGGAGTTCAGCACCGCGGCGTGGCGCTGGATCTCGAAACGGGCGGCGCGCTCGACGCTGCGCAGCGAGTTGACGTTCTTCGTCTCGGAGCGCGTACCGAACTCCTCCCGGCCGTGCGGCCGCAGCGAGAGGTTCACGTCGCACCGCATCTGGCCCATCTCCATCCGGGCCTCGGAGACGCCCAGCGCCTTGATCAGCTCGCGCAGCTCGGCGACGTACGCCTTGGCGACCTCGGGAGCGCGCGCACCGGCGCCCTCGATGGGCTTGGTCACGATCTCGATGAGCGGGATGCCGGCGCGGTTGTAGTCGAGCAGGGAGTGGGACGCGCCGTGGATACGGCCGGTGGCGCCGCCGACGTGTGTCGACTTGCCGGTGTCCTCCTCCATGTGGGCGCGCTCGATCTGCACGCGGAAGATCTCGCCGTCCTCCAGCTGGACGTCCAGATACCCGTCGAAGGCGATCGGCTCGTCGTACTGGGAGGTCTGGAAGTTCTTCGGCATGTCCGGATAGAAGTAGTTCTTCCGGGCGAAGCGGCACCACTCGGCGATCTCGCAGTTGAGCGCGAGGCCGATCTTGACGGCCGACTCGACACCGATCGCGTTGACGACCGGGAGCGAGCCGGGCATGCCGAGACAGGTCGGGCAGGTCTGCGAGTTGGGCGCGGCGCCCAGCTCGGTCGAGCAGCCGCAGAACATCTTGGTCTTGGTGCCCAGCTCGACATGGACCTCAAGGCCCATGACGGGGTCGTAGGTCGTCAGCGCGTCCTCGTACGACACCAGTTCAGTGACGGTCACAGGTATGTCTTCCTCTTCAGTGCTTCATCGGTGTCGGCCAGCCTGCGCTGGTAAGACGACAGCTTTCCGAGTACGGGGAGATCCGCTTCGCCGGCGAATGTGGCTGCGGGTGAGGCGGCGGGTGAGGCGAGGAATTCGCCGGGGCCGGGCCGCCGGGCCTTCGGCCATGCCGCGCGGTTCACACGATCACCTGCCCCACGGGCTCCAGCAGGCACTTCACCTGCTCGGCCGTGACCGTGTCGCCCGGTTCGCCGTCCGCCAGGGGCGCACGGACGGGGCGTGCTCTGGTCACGGTCGAGACCCCCGCGCGTGCCGGGTCGGGATGGGACGCCTGTTCCAGGAGGACCAGGCTTCCGGTCGTGTCGTCGCGAAGGGCGGAGTCGTCACGCAGGGCGGAGAGGAGTACGGGGGAATGCGTGGTCACCATCAGCTGGCGGAAGCCGGACACCAGCCGCGCCCGGTCCACAAGGTCCGGGAAGTCGTCCACGTCCCCGCTCAGGCGCCGTACCAACTCGGCGGCCAGGGTGGGGGGCAGCCCGTTCTCTATCTCCTCGACGGCCAGCAGGCCGGCCCGCCGGTCGTCGTGGCGGGCGGCCAGCAGCGCGAGGACACGCATCGTGCCGTCGGACAGCATGGGCGGGGACGTCCAGCCCGTGTGCCGGAGCCGTACGTCGAAGCCGTACTCGCCGCGCAGCTCGTCGAACACCGGCCTGACGCCGGACGCTTCCGGGATCAGCGCGGCCAGGTCCGCCTCCAGGTGGCGGAGATCCTGGGCATCGAGCCGGTGGAGGACGGCCGCCAGATTGCCGCCGTCGGGACGCAGCGGCATCTCGTCGCTGCCGCCGAACGGCCTGCGCATGGCGGCGGGGTCGAGTGCGATCCGCTCCCAGTTCTCGCTTTCGCGGGCGAGGTGGCGCAGCAGCGCCCGTGCTCCCTCCGACGCGCGGTCGCCGAGGCCCTGGCCGCTTCCGCGCAGCGGCGTCCAGTCGGTGCCGTAGCTCGCCACGAACGACTCCCTCGCGGCGGCCAGCGCGCCACGCAGGTGGGCCGGCATCTCCAGCCGGTCCATCCACTCCGTGAGCATGAGGCTGCTGACCCACACCCGCCCGGAGCGGAGTGTGGCTTTCACCGGGCCGTGCGGCGTGCCGTGGCGGGCGGCTCCCAGCCGTACGACCAGCGGAAGCGGACCGTGCAGGCTGGGCACGATCATGCCGATCTTGATGGTCAGTTGGGGTGCCGTGTACGTGCCACCGGAGCCGTCCGGGTCACCGGTGCCGTCGGAGCCGTCGGCACGGTGGAAGAGGTCCCGTACGGCGAGCCGGGGATTGTCACTGTCGTAGGCCTGCGGGAGGCCCACGGCGACCGTGCGCCGGACGAAGTCCAGAGCGTCCAACAGGTTGGACTTTCCCGCCCCGTTGACGCCCATCAGTACGGTGCGGGGCCGTACGTCCAGGCCGAAGCCCACGAACGACTTGAAGCCGTCGATCTCGATGCGGGTGATCACTGTGTCACCTCCTTCCGTGGCACGGTCCGGCGCGGTGGCCGCCGGGAGTCCGCCCCGGAACGGGCGGACGGACTCCCGGCGGTCCGGTCAGCCCAGCAGGACGTCGTCGTCGCCCAGCCGCTTCAGCTCGCGGTACAGGATCGCCAGGCCGGTGACGATGGCCACGGCGGAGACCGCGGCGTCGACCAGCCGGAGGGTGTCGTTCTCCTTGCGGGCCAGCTTGGCCTGCTTGACGACGCCGACCGCTCCGAGCGCGGTGCTCCCTATCGACAGATACGTACCGGCCCTGGACTTCTTGAAGCCCTTCGCCTTGCTCACTGCACTACTCATAGTGACGGTGCCTCCTCCAACAGCGGATGCCCCCACTTTTCCACGAAGGCCGCTTCGACAGCGGCACCGACCTTGTACAGCCGGTCGTCCTTCATGGCGGGGGCGATGATCTGCAGGCCGACCGGCAGGCCGTCCTCCGGCGCGAGGCCGCAGGGCAGCGACATGGCGGCGTTGCCCGCCAGGTTGGTCGGGATGGTGCACAGGTCCGCGAGGTACATCGCCATCGGGTCGTCGGCACGCTCGCCGATCGGGAAGGCGGTGGTCGGGGTCGTCGGGGAGACGATCACGTCGACCCGCTCGAACGCCTTCTCGAAGTCCTGGGTGATGAGGGTGCGGACCTTCTGCGCCGAGCCGTAGTACGCGTCGTAGTAGCCGGAGCTGAGCGCGTACGTACCGAGGATGATGCGGCGCTTGACCTCGTCGCCGAAGCCCGCCTCGCGGGTCAGCGCCGTGACGTCCTCCGCCGACTTCGTACCGTCGTCGCCGACCCGCAGGCCGTAGCGCATGGCGTCGAAGCGGGCGAGGTTCGAGGAACACTCGGACGGCGCGATCAGGTAGTACGCGGCGAGTGCCAGGTCGAACGACGGGCAGTCCAGCTCGACCACCTCGGCGCCGAGGCCCTTGAGCAGCTCCACCGACTCGTCGAAGCGCTGGAGGACACCGGCCTGGTAGCCCTCGCCGCGGAACTGCTTGACGACGCCGACGCGCATCCCGGCGACCGACCCGTTGCGGGCCGCCTCGACGACCGGCGGGACCGGGGCGTCGATGGACGTCGAGTCGAGCGGGTCGTGCCCGGCGATCGCCTCGTGCAGCAGGGCCGTGTCCAGGACCGTACGGGCGCAGGGCCCGCCCTGGTCGAGGGAGGACGAGAAGGCCACCATGCCGTAGCGGGAAACCGCGCCGTACGTGGGCTTGACGCCGACCGTGCCGGTGACGGCGGCGGGCTGGCGGATGGACCCGCCGGTGTCCGTGCCGATGGCCAGGGGCGCCTGGTACGCGGCGAGCGAGGCGGCCGAGCCACCGCCGGAACCGCCGGGGATCCTGGTCAGGTCCCAGGGGTTGCCGGTGGGGCCGTACGCGCTGTTCTCCGTGGAGGACCCCATGGCGAACTCGTCCATGTTGGTCTTGCCCAGGATGACGACGTCCGCGGCCTTGAGCTTCTTGGTGAGGGTCGCGTCGTAGGGCGGCAGCCAGCCTTCGAGGATCTTGGAACCGACGGTGGTCGGGATCCCCTCGGTGGTGAAGATGTCCTTGAGCGCGAGCGGGACGCCGGCCAGCGGCCCGAGCTTCTCGCCCGCCGCGCGCTTCGCGTCCACGGCGCGGGCCTGGGCCAGCGCACCCTCGCGGTCGACGTGCAGGAAGGCGTTGACCTTCTCGTCCACCGCCTCGATACGGGCGAGATGGGCCTCGGTGACCTCGACCGCCGTGAGTTCGCCGGAAGCGATCTTCCCGGCGATCTCGGCGGCGGTGAGCCTGACGCAGCTCTCGTTCTTGTTCGTGGCCGTCATGACTGTTTAGTCCTCCCCCAGGATCTGCGGCACCTTGAAACGCTGCTGCTCCTGGGCAGGGGCACCGGAGAGCGCCTGCTCCGGGGTGAGCGAAGGACGGACCTCGTCCGCGCGCATGACATTGGTCAGCGGCAGCGGGTGGGAGGTCGGCGGAACGTCTTGGTCGGCGACCTCGGATACGCGGGCGACCGCGCCGATGATGTCGTCGAGCTGACCGGCGAAGTGATCCAGCTCTTCGGCCTTCAGCTCCAGACGTGCCAGCCGTGCGAGGTGGGCGACCTCCTCGCGCGTGATGCCAGGCATGCGGCGATCCTCAGGGGTGAGTGTGATTGGGATGTGGCCCAATCCTATGGGGCCGCGACCCGTGCCCACGAAACGGTTCGGCTCCGCCCACCACCGAGGGAGCCGTCGTCAGCGGGTACGAGAGCCCACGGTCACCACTGGGGGGCCGTCGTACGCCGCCGGAAAGCCGTCCCCCCGTCGCCGAAGCAGCCGCCGCCCGCGGGTACGAGAGCCCCACGGTCACCGCTGGAAGGCCGCCGTACACCGCCGGAAAGCCGCCCCCCGTCGCCGAAGCAGCCGTCGACCGCCCGCGGGTACAAGAGCCCCACCGTCACCGCTGGAAGGAGGGTCCCGACCGTCGGGAAGTCGTCCGCCCCGTCGCCGAAGCAGCCGCCGCCCGCCCGCCGTGGGAGCTCACGCCCGCCGCCGTGCGAGCCCCGGCGCGGCCCTGAGCGGTCCCGGGCGGTCCGGCCGACCACCCGGCCCCGCCGACCACCCGGTCCGCCCGACCACCCGGCCCCGTCGACCACCCGGTCCGGCCGACCGCCCGGTCCGCCCGACCGCCCGGTCGGTACGCCCGCGTTATCCGTACGCTCGCCCTACTGGACGACCCGGCCCGACTGCTCGCGCTTCTCGCGCTCCTCCCGCTGCTCGCGTTCGCGGGCGAGGCGCGCGGCCTCCAGCTCCGCCGGGCGCTGCCAGCCGCGCTCGCCCCTGGCCCGCAGCCAGGCCGTCGCCTCGTGGGGCGGCATCGCCGCGGCCACCAGCCATCCCTGGACCGCGTCGCAGCCCAGGTCCCGCAGCCGCTCCCAGGTCTCGTCGTCCTCGACGCCCTCCGCGACGACCAGCAGGCCCAGCGAGTGCGCCAGGTCGACGGTGCAGCGGACGATCTCCGCGTCCTCGGTGTCGACCGCCAGCCGCGCGACGAACGAGCGGTCGATCTTCAGTTCGCTCACCGGCAACCGCCGCAGATGCACCAGCGAGGAGTAGCCCGTACCGAAGTCGTCGAGGGACATCTTCACGCCGTGCCCGGTCAGACCGGCGAGGGTGTCGGCCGCCCGCTGGGGGTCCTCCAGCAGGACGTGTTCCGTTATTTCCAGCTGGAGGGAGCCTGCGGGGACGCCATGACGGGCCAGCCGGGCAGCGACCGCGCCCGCGAAGCCGGGGGTGTGGACGTCGCGCGGCGAGACATTGACCGCGACCGGCACCATCAGCCCCTGGGCCCGCCAGCGGGCGACCTGGGCGAGAGCCGTTTCCAGTACGTATTCGGTGAGGTGGGGCATCAGGCCCGAGGACTCGGCGATCGCGATGAACTCGTCCGGGGGAACCCTGCCGCGCTCCGGGTGCACCCACCGCACCAGCGCCTCCAGCCCCGCGACCTGCCCGTCGAAGCGGACCTTGGGCTGGTAGTGCAGCTCCACGTCCCCGGCGTCCAGCGCGCGCCGCAGATCTCCCAGCAGGCCGAGCCGGTCGGGGGTGTTGGAGTCCCGCTTGGACTCGTAGACCTCCACTCCCGTACGGTCACGCTTGGCCTGGTACATCGCGACGTCCGCGCGCCGCAGCAGCCCCTCCGCGTCCGTCGCGTGCTCCGGATAGACGGCGACACCGGCGCTCGCCTCCAGGACGAGCGTGAGACCGTCGAGGTCCAACGGCGAGGACAGCTCGGCCACCAGGTGCCGGGCGACGCGCTGCGCGCTGGTCGTGGAGTCGCAGGTCGGGAGCAGCACCGCGAACTCGTCGCCGCCGAGCCGCGCCGCCTCCGCGCCTCGCGGCAGGGCCAGCTTGAGCCGGTCGGCTATCTGCAACAGCAGCCGGTCGCCCGCGAGATGACCGAGCGTGTCATTGACGGAACGGAAGCGGTCGAGGTCGATCAGGACCAGACCGGACCGGGCACCCAGGCCCTCCGCGTGCTCCAGCGCGGCCCAGGTGCGCTCCAGCAGCCACTGCCGGTTGGGCAGTTTGGTCAGCGGGTCGCGCAATTGCTCCTCGGCCCGCGCCCGAGCTATCCAGAGCGTGGAGTCCAAGGCGATCAGCGGGATGGCGAAGAGCGGCAGGACGAGCGGCACCGACATCGCGACCACACAGATCAGCGGGGCGATGCCGAGTAAGGCGACCGCTACCAGGCCATGCCGGTAGAGCCCCGTACGCGCGACGGTCGGAAGCACGCCGCCCTGCGGGTTCAACGCGTACCACAACAGCAGCCGGGCGACGACGAGATGGGCGGTGGCCGCCAACACGATCTCGGAGGCGCTGACGACCCCCCACTCCAGAGGATTCCAGGGCTGCTCGACGGTGGGGACCACACCGAACGCGGCGAGGACGAGCGCGGCGGCGCCGATGCCCAGCATGTCCGCCGCGCCGTGCAGGACGCCCTGCCGCCAGCGGTGCTTGCGGGCCACTCCGACCAGTACCACGACGGCCAGGCTGACCAGTCCGGCCGCCACCCAGCCGTACAGCAGCAGGACCGCCAGGGTGAGGGACGCGCCCGAGCCCGTACCGCCCCACCAGCGGTCGCGGCCGAGCGCCACCAGATGGCCCACGATGATGCCGGTCAGTACGGCCAGGGCCCAGCCCGCCGTACCGCCGGGGAAGAGCGCACGGCCGTCCTGGACCGTACGGACCAGTCCGGTCACCAGCAGGGCCACAGCGAGTCCCACCACAAGAGCGGGTGTTCTGGCCGCCATCCCCGCGATCCCCGCGAATCCGCGCGGGGGTGAGACCGGGGCGGCGCTCTCGGTCGGTTTCATTCCCGTCCCTCTCACAGCCGGCGGAGCCGATGCCACGCGATGGCACGTCGTCATGCCATCACGGCCGAAATCGCACCCTGCGGCCGTGCACGACAGGCGTACATCCCAACAGTAGGCTGCCGAACCCCCGGACGGGCAGCGCTCTACAGCTGTTGCCCGAATGCGACCTGCCCGTCCGTAACGATCTGGTATGCGCCGAACGGGTGATGTTTGCGGCCCGAATTCGACGCTGTGGGCATGGCGCGTTGCACCACTTCTCCGCTACTCCTCTGGAGTGAGCGCGACTTCCTTCGCGGCGTCAGGACCCTGTTCCAGCAGGACGGTGAAGCCCTGTTCGTCCAGGACGGGCACCTTCAGCTGCATCGCCTTGTCGTGCTTCGAACCCGGGTTCTCACCGACCACCACGAACGCGGTCTTCTTCGAGACCGAGCCGACCACCTTCGCACCCAGGCTCTGGAGCGCCTCTTTCGCGCCATCTCGGGTGTGCCGCTCCAGCGTTCCGGTGACCACGACCGTGAGACCCGCCAGCGGACGCGGCCCCTCGTCCTCTCCGGCGCCCTCTTCTTCCATCCGGACCCCGGCCGCGCGCCACTTGCGCAGGATCTCGCGGTGCCAGTCCACCTCGAACCACCGGGTGAGGGAGGCGGCGATGGTCGGTCCGACGCCTTCGACGGCCGCCAGCTCCTCCTCCGTGGCCTGCCCGATCCGGTCGATCGAGCGGAACTCCCTGGCCAGCGCCTCGGACGCGACGGGCCCCACATGGCGGATGGAGAGCCCGGCGATGATCCGGGCCAGCGGGCGCTCCTTGGCCGCCGCGATGTGCTCCAGCATGGCCAGCGCGTTCTTCTTCGGCTCGCCCTCCTGATTGGCGAAGACCGTGGCGATCTTCTCCTTGCCGGTCTCCGGGTCCCGCTTGGGCAGTCCGCTGTCCGAGTCGAGGACATACGCCCTGATGGGCAGCAGCTGCTCGATCGTCAGGTCGAAGAGATCGCCCTCGTCCAGCAACGGAGGCGTGTTCGGCTCGAGCGGCCTGGTGAGCGCGGCGGCGGCCACATAGCCGAAGTTCTCGATGTCCAGGCATTTGCGGCCCGCGAGATAGAAGAGTCTCTCTCTCAACTGTGCCGGGCAGGTGCGGGCGTTGGGGCAGCGGAGGTCGATGTCGCCCTCCTTCATGGCGCGCAGCGCCGTACCGCACTCGGGGCACACGGCCGGCATCTCGAACTCGTACGCGTCCTCGGGTCGCAGGTCGACCACCGGGCCGAGGATCTCCGGGATGACGTCACCGGCCTTGCGCAGCACGACCGTGTCGCCGATCCACACGCCCTTGGCCTTCACCACGTCCTGGTTGTGCAGGGTGGCGAACTCCACCTCGGATCCGGCGACCGTGACGGGCTCGACCTGCGCGTACGGCGTGACGCGTCCGGTACGGCCCACGCCCACGCGGATGTTCACCAGCTTGGTGTTGACCTCCTCCGGCGCGTACTTCCAGGCGATGGCCCAGCGCGGGGCGCGCGAGGTCGAGCCCAGCCGGCCCTGGAGCGGGATCTCGTCGAGCTTGACGACCACACCGTCGATCTCGTGCTCCATCGAGTGGCGGTTCGCGCCGAAATACGTGATGAACTCCCGGACCCCCTCGATGCCTTCGACCACCTTGTTGTGCTGGGCGGTCGGCAGGCCCCATGCGCGCAGCAGGTCGTACGCGTGCGAGAGGCAGTCGATGTCGAAGCCCTCACGGGCCCCGATGCCGTGCACCACCATGTGCAGCGGCCGGGTCGCGGTGATCTTGGGGTCCTTCTGGCGCAGTGAACCCGCCGCCGCGTTGCGCGGGTTGGCGAAGGGCTTGTCACCGGCCTCCACCAGACGTGCGTTCAACTCCTGGAAGGCCTCCATCGGGAAGTAGACCTCACCGCGGATCTCCACCAGGTCGGGGATGCGCTCCCCCTCCAGCCGGTGCGGGATCTCGGCGATCGTACGGACGTTGGACGTGATGTCCTCGCCCGTACGGCCGTCGCCGCGGGTGGCCGCGCGGGTCAGCCTGCCGTGCTCGTAGGTGAGATTGACGGCCAGTCCGTCGACCTTCAGCTCGCACAGGAAGTGATAGCCGGGGGATCCCACCTCCTTGGCGACGCGGTCGGCCCAGGAGGCCAGCTCCTCGTCGTCGAAGGCGTTGTCCAGGGACAGCATCCGCTCGCGGTGCTGGACCGCCGTGAACTCCGTCTCGTACGCCCCCGCGACCTTCTGGGTCGGCGAATCGGGCGTACGCAGCTCCGGATACTCCTCCTCCAGCGCCTCCAGCGACCGCAGCAGCGTGTCGAACTCGGCGTCGCTGACGACCGGCTGGTCCTTCACGTAATACCTGAAGCGGTGCTCCTCGATCCGCTCGGCGAGCTGGGCATGCCGCTCCCGTGCCTCCGCGGGCACCACCGTCCGCTGTTCACCAGCCACCGTTACGTCCTCCCGATTCACCATGACCCGTCACCGGCCCCTCATCCGATCGTCGCCGACCCGGAACCCGGGATCGTCACTCAGGGTTGTCCGCGAGGGATCTCGCGGCCCTGACGCAGTGCGCCAGCGCGGCGTGCGCGTACGCGGGTGAAGCACCCGCGAGCCCGCACGACGGCGTGAGCACCAAGGACTCGGCCAGAGTCCCCGGATTGAGCCCCAGCCTGCGCCACAGCGTCCTGACACCCATGACGCTACCGGCAGGGTCCGACAATGGGCCGTCAGTGCCGGGCACGATTCCGGCGAACAGTTTCGTACCGCCCTCCACCGCCTCGCCGATCGTCTCCTCATCACGCTCGGTGAGCAGACCGAAATCGAACGAAATCGCTGCCGCGCCCGCCCGCCGCAGCAGCGCGAACGGCACGTCGGGCGCGCAGGAGTGCACGACCGCCGTCCCCCGGCTCAGCGCGGTCACGTCCCGCAGCGCGCTCTCCACGACCTGCCGGTCCACCGCGCGGTGCGTGCGGTAGCCGCTGGCCGACCTGACCTGTCCGCGCAGTACGGCGGTGAGGGACGGTTCGTCGAGCTGGAGGACCGGTACGGCTCCAGGCACCCGGCGCCGTACCTCCGCGAGGTGCCCGGTCAGCCCCTCCACCAGCGACGCGGTCAGGTCCCGGCAGGCTCCGGGGTCGCTCAGCGCCGACTCGCCGTTGCGCAGCTCCAGCGCGGCGGCCAGTGTCCACGGCCCGACGGCCTGGATCTTGAGCGGGCCCTCGTACCCCTGGGTGAACTCCTCCAGCGCGTCGAGGTCCTCCCCCAGCCAGGAGCGCGCCCGCCTGGTGTCGCGCCCGGGACGGTCACCGATCCGCCAGCCGCTGGGCTCCACGCGCGCGTAGACCTCGGCCAGCAGCCCGGTGGTCCGGCCGATCATGTCGGCGCCGGGGCCCCGCGCGGGCAGTTCCGGCAGGTACGGGAAGTCCTCGAAGGTCCCGGTAACGGCACGCGCGCTCTCGCGGGCGTCGCCGCCGGGCATGGAGCCGACGCCGGTGGCGGGGCCCCAGAGGCGGCGCTCGCTGTCCTTGTCCCTGGTCAGGTCCTCATGCGTGGCCCGGCCGCCGTCCCCGGTCCCCTGGTCGCTGATCCGGTCGTCGCTCATCGGCCCGGCCGTACGGTCAGGTCGTCGATCTGCGCGTCGCGGGGCAGGTCGAGCGCCGTGAGGATCAATGTCGCCACCGACTCGGGGTCGATCCAGCGGGACGCGTCGTACTCCTTGCCCTCCTGCTGGTGCACCTTGGCCTGCATGGGGCTCGCCGTACGGCCCGGATACACGGAGGTCACGCGGATGCCGTTGGGCTTCTCCTCCTGGCGCAGCGCGTCGGCCAGGGCCTTGAGGCCGTGCTTGGACGCGGCGTACGCGCCCCACTCGGCGTTGGCGGTGAGCCCGGCGCCCGAGTTGGCGAAGATCACTTGCCCGCTCGTGACCCGTAGTTGGGGCAGGACGAGCCGGGTCAGTTCGGCCGGGGCGATCAGGTTCACATTGAGCTGGCTGTGCCAGGCCTTGGGGGTCAGCTCCCCGACGGGCCCCATCTCGATCACACCCGCGATGTGCAGGACGGAGTCGAGCCGGTCGGGGAGGGACTGGTGGGACAGCGCCCAGGACAGCCGGTCGGGGTTGGCGAGGTCGCCGACGAGGGTACGGGCGCCGGGGAAGCCCGCGGCGATCTCCTTGGCGCGGCCGGCGTCGCGGGCGAAGAGCAGCAGGTTGTCGCCGCGCTCGTGCAGCCGGCGCGCGACAGCGGCGCCGATGCCGGAGCCGGCACCGGTGATCAGATGGGTAGCCATGCGGTCATGGTCGCATCACCGCACGCCGGTGATCGCACACCAGGTACCGCACACCGGTGACCGCACGCCGGTGATCGCACACCAGGTACCGCATGCCGGTGAGCGCGCACCGGTCACCTCACGTGCGTCGCCCGACGCCGGTCACCGCACGTGCGGTCGCGCACCGATCACCGCGCACCGATCACCGCACGCCCACGGACTCCTCCAGGTAGGCCAGGGCGCCCACGCCGTCCTCGGCGAAGAAGACCAGGTCGGTGAGCGCCAGCGGCAGGAAGCCCTCGCTCTCCATCCGCTGGAACTGCTGCTTCAGCCCGTCGTAGAAGCCCGCCGTGTTCAGCAGCACCACGGGCTTGGTGTGCAGGGCGTGCTTCTTGAGCTCCAGGATCTCGGTGGCCTCGTCCAGCGTCCCCGTACCGCCGACCATGATCACAACGGCGTCGGACTTGGCGAGCAGCAGCGCCTTGCGCTCGGCGAGGTCCTTGGCGACCACCATCTCGTCGGCGTTCGGCCGGGCCACGGCGCCGAGGAATTCCACCGAGACCCCGACCAGCCGCCCGCCGGCCTGCTGCACACCGTCGGCGACGACCTTCATCAGCCCGCTGTCGGAGCCGCCCCAGACGAGGGTGTGGCCGCCCTTGCCGAGCAGCTCGGCGAATTCGCGGGCGGGGCGGGTGTAGCGCTCGTCGAGGTCTGCGGCGGAGAGGAAGACACAGATATCCATGGGTCTACGGTACGGGCGGTGGCGGGAGCGGGAAGACGGCGTGGCGGATCGGTGCTGAACGGTATAAGGCAGGTGAGAGATGACTTCCGAAAGGACGCATGACCATGGCCACCGGACATCGCATCACGGTCGAACAGGGCACGGAACACGTACGCGTCGTACGCGACGGGCAGGTCCTGGCGGACAGCCGCCGCCCGCTGCTGCTGCGCGAGACGGGCTGCCCGGTCCGCTACTACCTCCCGCCCGAGGACGTACGCACCGATCTGCTGACGCCCTCCGAGAGCAGCACCCACTGCCCGTTCAAGGGCGACGCTTCCTACTGGTCGCTGCCCGACGCCCCGGATCTGGTCTGGGCCTACCCCGAGCCCAAGTCCGAAGTCGCCCAGGTCAAGGGGCACTTCTGCTTCTACGACACGGAGGTCGTCGGCGACTGAGAAAAACTTCCGCCGCGGAGCGATGAGTTGTGGCGGACGCGCCGGTCTACCTCGGCATGGACAACGTATGCAAGGTGAAATCCGCTGACGGCACCCCGATCGCCTACCGGCGGTCGGGTCATGGACGCCCGGTGATTCTGGTGGGCGGCGCGTTCAGTACAGCGGAGTCGGAGGCTCCGCTGGCGGAGTTACTCGCGCCGCGCTTCGAAGTGATCACCTATGACCGGCGCGGGCGCGGCGCCAGCGGTGACACCGCGCCGTACCTGGTGCGCCGAGAGGTCGAGGACCTGGCGGCCCTGATCGCGGCGGTGGGCGGCAGCGCCTCTCTCCACGGCATCTCGTCGGGCGCGGCCCTCGTGCTGGAGGCGGCGACCGCCGGGCTGCCGATCACTCAACTCGCCCTGTACGAGCCCCCGTACGTCACCGATCCGGCGGTCCTGCCGGAGAGCGCGGAATACACGGAGCGGCTGACCGACCTGCTGGCGCGGGGGCGGCGGGACGACGCGGTCGAGTTGTACCTGTCGGTGTCGGAGACGCCACCCGAGTCGATCGCGGGGATGCGGCGGGCGCCGATGTGGCCGGGCCTGGCGGCGCTGGCCCACACGCTGGCGTACGACAACGCGGTGATGGGATCGGGGCTGGTCCCCACGGAGCGGCTGGCGACGATAAGGACACGGGCGATGATCACGGAGGGCGGTTGCAGCCCCGCGCCGCTGCGGAAGGCGGCGAAGGCGGTGGCCACGGCCCTCCCCCGCGGCCGCCACCGCACCCTGACGGGCCAGACGCACGAGGTGACGCCGCAGGTGCTGGCGCCGGTGCTGGAGGAGTTCTTCGCGGCGTGAGCCTCCCGGGTACAGGTCGGGCGGCGAGCGACTCCCGGGTCCCGGGTCCCGGGTCCCGGACGAGCGCCCCTCTCCTCGATATGACTATCGATCGTCGTCGGTCACCGCTCGGCGGGCGGCCTCACCGCGGCCGGCACCCGCGCGTGCTCGTTCGGCGGCGGTTGTGTCTTGGGGCGCGGCCGGTGGTGTCTGCGTGGCGGAGGCGACCGGGGGCTGTATGGCGGAGGCGAGGAGCGCAAGTTTGTCGGCGTTGTCCGTGCCCGCGTCCGGGTGATAGATGACGAGCATCTGGCCCGCCGTGCCGCCGATGGCCAGCCGCTCCCAGTTCAGCCGCAGGCCACCGACCTGGGGGTGGTCGATGTCCTGGAGTTCGCCTTCGCACGCCGCTACGTCGTGGCGGGCCCAGAGCCGGCTGAAGCGGGGGCTGGCGAGGGAGAGTTCGCCGACGAGTTCGATGAATCGCGGGTCGTCCGTGTCGGTGCCGACGGACTCGCGGAAGCCGGCGACCAGGCCCACGACGGAGTCCTCCCAGTCCGGGTGGAGGGCCCGCTCGGCGGGGTCGAGGAACGCGTCCCGCAAACGGTTGGCTCCCACCGCGAGGCGGGGTGACAGAGCGGTCGCCAGGGCGTTGGCGGCCAGGACGTCCAGGTAACGGCCCTCGACCCATGCGGGGAGGGGGAGCGTGGTGATGAGCTTGGCGATGCCCGGAGGGACGGTCTCCTTCCTGGGCCGGCGCCGGCGCCGCCGGGGTTTGCCGGCGCCGAGGCGCAGAAGATACGCCGTCGCGTCGTCGTCGAGCCGCAGCACGCGGGCGAGGGATTCGAGGACCTGCACGGAAGGGTTGCGGTCGCGGCCCTGTTCCAGGCGCAGGTAGTAGTCGGCACTGATGCCGGCGAGCATGGCGACCTCCTCCCGGCGCAGGCCCGGCACACGCCGTACCCCGAGAACGGGGATACCGACCTGCTCGGGAGTGACGAGTTCGCGGCGGGCGCGCACGTAATCGCCCAGCAGGTTCGGTTGGTCGGTCATCCCTTGACTGTAATGAGCGCGGCCGCACGCGCGCCTGGTCCTGTCACCCCCAGGATCGCGGGGGCCCTGGCTGGGGCGGAGCCCGCGCGCCAGCGTGGCCGGTGGCCCCCATTCCTTCCCGTCAGCGCGGAAAGCACAGCAGGACACGCGCAGCAAGGAGCAAAGCAATGTCGACATATCTACTGGTACACGGCGCCTGGCACAGCGGACAGGCCTGGGAGCGGGTAGTCCCGTTGCTGGCGTCGGCCGGGCATCGGGTGCTCGCGCCGTCACTGACCGGCCACGGCGACACGACGCACCTGCTCAGCCGCGAGGTAGGGCTCGACACGCACGTCGACGACATCGTCGGGCTGATCATCGAGGAAGACCTCACCGAGGTCGTACTCGTGGGACACAGCTACGCCGGGATGGTCATCTCGTCCGCGGCCAACCAGGTCCCGGATCGGATCGCACATCTGGTCTACCTCGACGCGATGGTTCCGGAGGACGGCGAGAGCGCGGCGGATGTCATGCCCGCGGCCCAGGTCCTGATCGACCGCGCTGCGAGGTCCGACACCGGCTGGCGGGTTCCGCCGCTGCCCGAAATGCCGCCGCCCTTCGGTCTGTTCGGGGTCACCGACCCGGCGGACGTCGCCTGGCTGCGCACGATGCTGTCGGATCAGTCGGTGCGCTGCCTCCAGCAACCGGTCCGGCTGGACAACCCGGCCATGGACACGATCCTCAGGACGCACATCGACTGTGTCGTCGGCCGGCCGGAAGGCTTTGTCCGGCGCCCGGTCCCCGCGATGCAGCCCGATGGAACCCCCTCACAGGTATGGGAATTGCCGACCGGCCACGACTGCATGGTCACCATGCCCGCGGAGCTGACCGAACTACTGCTCAAGCTCGGCTGAGCCGCGACCCGTCGGCCTGGGTCGCCTCGCGAGCATCAGGATCGCTCACAGACGGTCAGGAAGCGCTCAATTGGGGCAAGTAACCGGAGAGCCGAACCTGAGGGGCTCTCGGTCACTACGATCCGAGCCCTATGCCTCCCGCGTCCGCCGGGCGCTCCAACCGCCCCGCCGCTTCCCAGGAGTTGCCGATGAGTGACGAACCGGTCGTCATCTCGCACGACCAGTTGGCCCGCCGGGTCGTGGCCCGGCTCGCTCCTGACGAAGCGGCGTCGTTCGACCTCATCGCCCAGCCGTATCTGGCCGATGCCACCCACGGGGAGAGGGCCGCGCCGCGCCGGAGCGGGCCGCTGGCGTCGGGCCTCGACCTGGCCGGGGCGCTCACCCCGACGGTCGTGGTGGCCAGCGGCTGGGCGATCACGGCGCTCGCGCAGGGCGCGGCGGCGGAGCTGACCAGCAGGGGTACGAGGCTCACCGGCGCCTTCCTGGACCGGTTCCGCAGGCGGTCGGGCGCCGTCCGGGCGACCGTCGTCACGGCACCGGACCCCGGGCAACTCACCGCCGTGCGCGCCTCGGTGACGGGCAAGGCCTTGGCCCTCGGCCTTTCCCCCGAGCAGGCCGGAGTGCTCGCGGACGCGGTCGTCGGCGAACTGGCTCTGCTGAGCGGCGCCCAGGAACAACAGGGGGAGCAGCGACAGGAGCCACCACGGTCATGAGCGAGAGCGGCATGCGGGAGAACGCGGCGAGCGGGAGGAGCACCGCGCCCGTCGACGTACGCGCCTTCCCGTCCGAACTCTCCCTGCTCCTGGCCCTGCTGGCGGCGAGCGTGTTGACCAACGACTTCTTCTTCGCCTACTGGCTCGCGAGCCTCGGGACCCCGGCCGGGACCGGTGAGGTCTTCGGCACCCTGTCGAACCTGAACCAGGTGGTGGCCCCCGGGCTTCTCGCGTTCGCGCTCGTCTCCCGGCTCCGGATCAGACGGTGCGTACCGCTGGAGGAGACCCCCTTCCGCGAAGCGACGCGGACCGTACGGCAGTTGGTCGGCGGGGCGGGACTGCGCCGCGCTCCGAAGCTGCTGGTGGGGCGGCGGCTGCGGTCGGGGGCCCACGTCGCGGGCCCGCCCGCGCGGCCCAGCCTCGTCCTGGGGCCCGAGCTGCTGGCGCTGCACGACAAGGGCGGGGAGCCGCGCAGGGTGTTCGAGATGGTGGTGCGGCACGAGATCGCGCATCTCCAGGCCAAGGACATCTCGCTGTACTTCCTGATGACGCTGCTTCGCTGGTCGAACGTGTACGCCGGCCTCTTCATGGTCTTCGCCCTGACGCTCGACCTGGGCAACGGCTTCGTCTCGGGAACCGAGCTCCTCCTCGTCGTGGTACGGGTTCTCCTTCTCATGACGCTCGGTGAGTTGATCGCCCGCGCCTTCCTGCGCCTGCGTGAACACCACGCCGACCTGCGCGGGGGGACGGCCGACCGGGACGCGCTGATCACCGCGATGCGTGCGGGCACGGCGGGCGCGGCCACCGGGCGACTCGGGGCCTGGCTGCGTCATCATCCGCTGGGCGCGGAGCGGCTGGGGGTGGCACAGGCGCCGGGCCGGATTCTGGCGTCCTCCCCGGGGCGGCTGTTCCTCGGGGCGACAGTCGCCGGTGTGCTGTTCGAGACGCTCCAGGACATGCTGCGGCGTATCACCGACGGGGAGACCCAGCGAGCGACACCCATCCTCTGCGGAGTGGCCGTGGGGACGGCGCTCACGCTGTTCCTGGCCTTCGGGCTGTGGCGCCAGCACTGGTACGCGGGCGGAACCGGCCCCGTCCGTCTCACCGTGAGCGCGGTGGTCCTGTCCGTGGGCGTGGTGGCGGGCACCCGTATCGCGCTCTACACCGAGGTCTCGCTCTTCAGCGAGGCCGGGGCCCCTCTCGCCCCGTCGCTCCTGGCCGCGCTGTTCTGCGGCACGCTGCTGCTCTGCGGCTGGATCGCCGCGCTCGGTACGGTCTGGCACCGGCGCGACCCGCGCGCGCAGCGCATGCCCCGGTTCCTGGCGCTGGCCGTGCCCTCGGTGTGCGTGGTGGGCGGATGGGTCTTCGCGCTGCTGTGGACGTGGGCGGCGCGCCTGCAAGGCGTTCGGCTCGGATGCTCGGCGCCGGAGAACAGGAACGTCGCCATCTGCCTGTCCCCCACTCCGGAACGGGACATCGCCGCCGCGGTGTTCGAGACGTTCGGGCCGGGGCCGGTGCTCGTACTCGTCGCCGTGGTGGCCGTCGGGGCCCCGTTGCTGGCCCGGTCGCTGGCGGGGCGGCCGGACGTAGTGCCGGGGATCTGACGGCGCCGCCGACCCGCCCGCCGGACCTGGCCCGTCAGCTCGGCGGATCCAGCAGGCGGGCTCAGCGAGTACGGCAGGCGGACAGGCTCAGCGCGCGAGCACTCCCGTACGCCGCTCCGTCGTCGCGATCGTCGCCGAGCCGACCACGCGCGGGCCGTCGTACAGCACGATCGCCTGGCCCGGGGCCACGCCGCGGACCGGCTCGTCGAAACGGACGTGGAGCGTGCCGTCCGTCAGCTCAGCCGTCACCGTCGTCTCGCCGCCGTGGGCGCGCAGCTGGGCGGTGTAGTCGCCGGGGCCGGTGGGCGCGGTGCCGCACCAGCGGGGCTTGATTGCGGTCAGGGCCATGACGTCCAGCGCGGCGGCCGGGCCGACCGTCACGGTGTTGTCGACGGGCGAGATGTCCAGGACGTAGCGCGGCTTGCCGTCGGCGGCCGGGTGGCCGATGCGCAGGCCCTTGCGCTGCCCGATGGTGAAGCCGAACGCGCCCTCGTGGCGGCCCACCTTCGTACCGGACTCGTCGACGATGTCGCCCTCGGCCCGGCCGAGGCGGTCGGCCAGGAAGCCCTGGGTGTCGCCGTCCGCGATGAAGCAGATGTCGTGGCTGTCGGGCTTCTTGGCCACGGCCAGGCCCCGGCGCTCGGCCTCGGCGCGGATCTCGTCCTTGGTGGTGAGGGTGTCGCCGAGCGGGAACATGGCGTGGGCGAGCTGGCGCTCGTCCAGGACTCCGAGGACGTACGACTGGTCCTTGGCCATGTCGCTCGCCCGGTGCAGCTCGCGGGAGCCGTCCCGGCCGGTGACGACCGTCGCGTAATGGCCCGTGCAGACCGCGTCGAAACCGAGCGCGAGCGCCTTGTCGAGCAGCGCGGCGAACTTGATCTTCTCGTTGCAGCGCAGGCAGGGGTTCGGGGTGCGGCCGGCCTCGTACTCCGCGACGAAGTCGTCGACCACGTCCTCGCGGAAACGTTCCGCGAGATCCCATACGTAGAACGGGATGCCGATCACATCGGCGGCGCGGCGCGCGTCGCGGGAGTCCTCGATGGTGCAGCAGCCGCGCGCCCCGGTACGGAAGGACTGCGGGTTCGCGGAGAGCGCGAGATGCACTCCGGTCACGTCATGGCCCGCTTCCGCGGCTCGGGCCGCGGCGACGGCGGAGTCCACACCGCCGGACATGGCGGCGAGCACGCGGAGGGGGCGCTGGGAATTCTGAGTCATAGCTCCACCAGGGTACGGCCCGGTGGGAACCAGAGTCGCGCGAGTTGGCGTTGACGATCATATGAACGAAAAAGCGCGGGACACGACGGGCAGCGGCGGGGGCCGGCGCCGGCGCGTTCCCACGGACGGCCGACCGGACGACTCGACGGGCAGCGGGCCGGAGGGGCGGACGGAGGGCGTACCGGGCAGCCGGACGGAGGGCGCGTCGCACGGCGGGACCCGCCCCGCCGACGGCGGGAGGAAGCGCGCGAAGGCCCGTGCAACGGGCGACCGGGCGGGTGGCCGCCGGATCGGGCGGCGGGTCGTACTGATCGGCGGCGCCGCCGCGGTGCTCGGCGGCGGTCTGGCCGCGCGGGACGAGATCAGCAGGCTCTGGTGGCAGGTGCCGGGCGTCCAGAAGCCCCGCAAGGAGGGTGAACTGGATCACGCGGGCGCCACCTGGGTCGCGGCCTCCCCCGCGAACTACCGGCGCGCGGACCGCCCGGAGGACTTCACCATCGACCGTGTGGTGATCCATGTCGTCCAGGGCAGCTACGACGTGGCGCTCAAGGTCTTCCGCAACCCGGCCCATGGCGCGGCCACGCACTATGTGGTCGGTAAGAGGGGCCAGGTGGCGCAGATGATCCGCGAGCTGGACGTGGCGTACCACGCGGGGAACCGCGCCTACAACGAGCGGTCGGTCGGGATCGAGCACGAGGGCTGGGTGGACAAGCCCGAATCCTTCACGGACGCGATGTACCGCTCCTCGGCGCGGCTGACCGCGGGGATCTGCGCGCGGTACGGGATACCCGTGGACCGCGAGCACATCGTCACCCATGCGCAGGTGCCGGGCACCGACCACACGGACCCGGGGCCGCACTGGGACTGGGACCGGTATCTGAAGCTCGTGGGCGAGGCGCGCGCGGGACTGGACACCCGGAAGGCCGAGGAGGAGAAGACCGCCACCTGAGCCGGTCCGGGCGCGGGCGAGGTGCGCGGACCGTGCGGGCGCGGTGTCGCGGGCGCGGGGGGGGGGGCCCCCCCCCCCCGGGGGGGGGCGGCCCGCCGGGGGGGGGGGGGCGGGGTTGTTTTTGGTGTTGTGCCCGGGGGGGGCCACCGCCGGCGGGGCTAAAAGCCCCCCCGGCGTTTGTT
>NZ_JBIUTF010000001.1:268437-602812 GCF_044741745.1 Streptomyces sp. NPDC088116
GGGGGGCGGCGGGGGGGGGGGGGGGGGGGGGGGGGGGGGGGGGGGGGGGGGGGGGGGGGGGGGGGCCCCCCCCCCCGGCCGGCGGGGCCCCCACACCGGTGACCTTTACGCCTTGCTGTTGTAGTACGTGACGTCCCAGTGGCTGCCCTCACGGGCGTAGACGTTCCCCGCCGGGGACTTGTACATCTTGGCTCCGTCGCCCTTGCGCTTGCCGGCGTACGTGAACTTGCCGGCCTTACCGGTGATGTACTTGTTGAGGCAGGTGGTCACACTCATGTCGACCTTGTAGCCGTTCCGGTGGCTGTACGTCCCCGCCGCGTGTCCCCTTTCGGTACCGCCGGTGATGACGACCTTGCAGCGGCTCACCTTCTTGAACGCGATCGCGCCGGAGACCGTCGCCTTGTTGATGTTCGTGAACGACGTACAGGTCTTCTTGTTCCAGTCGGAACAGCCTCCGCTGGAGGAGGACGTGATGCCCGCCTTCCTGAACTGAGCCGCCGCTTGATCGTGCTTGGCCCACTTCGCCGGTGCCGCGTCCGCCGTGCCCGCGGTGAGCAGTACGGAGCCGATCGCCACGATCACGCCGAGGGTGGACAGCCGTCCGGTCTTCTTCAATGCGCGCTCCTGAGTCTCGTCGACCACGGTCCGGGAGACAGGAAGGAACGCACACACGCAGGCCCCGCAGCGACACGGCCGCACGACCGTACGGACGCACGGTCTCCGCGATCTCGGCGTTCGGCTTCCCCCCGACCCGCTGAAAATTGTGGCAACGCCCCGGGCCGACCGCCCATCCCCCGGAAGAGCGACAGAAATCCGGCCCTTCGCGGCGCGCTGTTGACGGACGTACGGACGTACGGACGTACGGGTCCCGGCCTGGGCCACCCCGCCCGAACGACAGGGCCTAGCTGAGTCCCGCGTTCCTCGCGCGGTCCACCGCGGGACCGATGACCTTGGCGACCGCCTCGACATCCGCCCTGGTGGTGGTGTGGCCGAGGGAGAAGCGCAGGGTGCCCCTGGCCAGGTCGGGGTCGCTGCCGGTGGCCAGGAGGACGTGGCTGGGCTGGGCTACCCCCGCCGTACAGGCCGATCCCGTCGAGCACTCGATGCCCTGGGCGTCCAGCAGCAGGAGCAGGGAGTCGCCCTCGCAGCCCGGGAAGCTGAAGTGCGCGTTGGCGGGGAGGCGGTTGTCCGGGTCGCCGCCGAGGACCGCGTCGGGGACCGCCGCGCGTACGGCATCGATCAGTTCGTCCCGCAGGGCGCCGATCTCGCGGGCGAACTCCTCGCGCCGTCGCGCGGCGAGCCGGCCCGCGACGGCGAAGGCTGCGATGGCGGGGACGTCGAGGGTGCCGGAGCGCACATGGCGCTCCTGGCCGCCGCCGTGCAGTACGGGTACGGGGGTGTACTCCCGGCCGAGCAGCAGTGCGCCGATACCGTACGGGCCTCCGATCTTATGGCTGGAAACGGTCATCGCGGCGAGCTGCGAGGTGCCGAAGTCCAGCTCCGTCTGGCCGAAGGCCTGGACGGCGTCGGAGTGCAGCGGGATGCCGAATTCCGCTGCTACGTCGGCCAGTTCACGGACCGGCAGGATCGTGCCGATCTCGTTGTTGGCCCACATGACGGTGGCGAGGGCGACATCGTCCGGGTTGCGCTCGACGGCCTCGCGCAGCGTCCCGGGAAGGACCCGGCCGTAGGCGTCGACCGGCAGATACTCGACGGTCGCGCCCTCGTGTTCGCCGAGCCACTCCACGGCGTCGAGGACGGCGTGGTGCTCCACGGGGCTGGCCAGCACCCTGGTCCTGGCCGGGTCGGCGTCGCGGCGGGACCAGTACAGGCCCTTCACGGCGAGGTTGTCGGCTTCCGTGCCGCCCGAGGTGAAGACCACCTCACTGGGCCGGGCGCCGAGGGCCTCGGCGAGCGTTTCGCGGGCCTCCTCGACGGTACGGCGGGCCCGGCGCCCGGCGGCATGGAGCGAGGAGGCATTGCCGGCGAGGGCGAACTGGGCGGTCATCGCCTCGATCGCCTCCGGCAGCATCGGAGTGGTCGCGGCGTGGTCGAGGTAAGCCATGGTGCGGTCGATTCTACGAGCCGGACGCGGGCTCCGGTTAGCCGGTGCACAGCCGGTTCGCGATCGCGGGGCATTCGGTACGGATTCGGGCCGGATTCGGGCCGTACCGGGTCGGACACCCCGCATCCTTTCCTGGCGGCGACAGGAGCGTATAGCCTTATGGTCATGACAGACTGGCTTCTCGATCGTACATTCACCAGCTCCTCCGGCGAGGTGCGGTGGGCCACGCTCGGTTCACCCGGCCTGCCACCGGTCGTGCTGCTGCACGGGACGCCCTTCTCCTCGTATGTCTGGCGCGCCGTCGCACGGGCCCTCGCGCAGGACCACCAGGTCTTCGTCTGGGACATGCCCGGCTATGGCGCCTCGCAGAAGAGCGCGGGGCAGGATGTGTCTCTGGCCGCGCAGGCGCGGGTCTTCACGGAGTTGCTCGCCCACTGGGACCTGGGCGCTGACCAGGACGGGGGCGGGGGCCGGGATCCGAAGGGGCCCGCCGTCGTCGCCCATGACTTCGGCGGCTGTGTCGCGCTCCGCGCCCACCTCCTGCACGGCGCCCGCTACGAACGTCTCGCGCTCGTCGACCCGGTGGCGCTGGCGCCCTGGGGTTCGCCGGCCTACCGGCTGCTCGGCGGCCACCGCGAGGTCTTCGAGCGACTGCCGCCCGCTCTGCACCGGGCGCTGGTACGGGAGTACGTCTCCTCCGCGAGCCACCAGGGCCTGCGGCCGGACGTCCTGGACCGGCTGGTCGAGCCGTGGTGCGGAGAGGACGGACAGCCCGCCTTCTTCCGGCAGATCGAGCAGAACGACCAGCGGTTCACGGACGAGATCCAGGACCGTTACGCAGAGTTGGACCTGCCGGTGCTGATCTGCTGGGGCGCCGAGGACAGTTGGATCCCGCCGGACAAGGGCCGGGAACTCGCCGGGCTGGTTCCGGGCGCCGAACTGCGGCTGTTGGCGAGTGCCGGCCATCTCGTCCAGGAGGACGCCCCGGCGGAACTCACCGTGGCCGTCAGCCGTTTCCTGGGCGTCGACCGCCCGCGGGCGACGCCCCCGAATCCGCTCCCGCCCGCTCCGCTCCCACCCGCGACTCCGTCCCCGGCTGCCCCGCCCCGTACATCTCCATGACGGCGGCCGCCGCCCGGGTCATCTCCTGCCGGGCCTCCGGTGGCGACAGCACCTCCACGTTCTCGCCGAAGGCGAGAAGTGAACGCACGGCGCCCAGAAGGGGATAGGCGAGCCGCACCCGTGCCCATTCCCCGTCCGCCTCGGTCACGGGTTCCTCGGTGAGCTGCACGCCCTGGATCCGCAGGAACATGTCCAGGCGCGAGATCCGCACCCGGGCCCGGACGAACACATCCGTGGGCCGCACCTCCACCTCCCGGCGCAGCAGCGCCCAGACGTCCGCCAGTTCCACCCCCTCCCGGCGCCGCACGGGCGACTTGGACGCGACTGCCCTCTGGACTCGGTCCGCGCGAAAGAGACGCGGCGCGCCCCGGTGGTCGGCGACGAGGTACCAGACGCCCGCCTTGACGACGAGACCGTACGGATCGACGGTGTAGGCGCGCTGCTCGGTCGTGCCACTGTGCCGGTAGCGCAATCGCAGCCGCCGGTCGGCGAAGACCGCCGTGCTCAACTGGTCCAGGTCGACGGGCGGCCTCGGCGCGCGCATCCAGCGCTCCGGGTCGACCAGGATCCGCCGACTGGTCAACTCGGCGGCGGGGCGGTGCGGTTCCGGCAGCGCGGCCATCACCTTGCGCAGGGCGGAGCCGAGGGCCTGGTCGAGCCCGAGCGCTGAGTGGGCGCCCTGGGCTGCGAGGACGAACAGGGCACGGGACTCGTCGGCGGTCAGGCCCGTGACATCGGTACGGTAGCCGGGCAGCAGCGCGATCCCGCCGTGCCGGCCGCGCTCCGCGTAGACGGGGACACCGGAGGCGGAGAGCGACTCGACATCGCGGTAGACGGTCCGTACGGACACTTCGAGACGCTCGGCGAGCTCCGTGGCCGGGACGAGGCCACGGGTCTGGAGCAGCAGCAGGATCGACAGAAGGCGGTCGGACTTCACCCGCCCCAGGATTCCGTACGGGCAGGCCCGGAAGCCCCGGGGGCGCGCTCCCCGCATCGGCGCACCCGCGCCAACGGCTACGGCTGCCCCGCGAGCCGCTCCCCCCGCTCAGCCGCGTGGGGCGCGGGCCAGCTGACGGGACTGGGCCACCAGCCGGTCCGCGCTGTCCCAGATCTCCGCGTCCTCCTCCAGGAAGCCGCCCGCGAGGTTACGGGTGGTGATGGCCACCCGGAGCGGGCCCGGCGCCGGGCGACAGCGGACGTGGGCGGTCAGTTCGACGGTCGGGGTCCAGCCCTGGAGACCGAGATCGAACGATGTCGGCGGCAGCGCGTCCACCGCGAGCAGCAGCGAGAGAGGATCGGCGTCACGGCCGTCCGCGAAATCGAACCAGCCGCGCATCTCGCCCCGGCCTGAGGGCGCGCCGATGGCCCAGCCGACCGTGGCCGGGTCGAGCTTCAGGGCGAGCCGGTCGGTCAGCGCGAAGTCGCCCGGGGGGCGGGGTGCTTCGGCGGTGTTGACGCAGCGCTCCAGGGGCGGGATCTCCGGTGGCTTCGCCGCCGTCCGTACGTCATCGGACAGCGCGTCCAGATCGCCGTACGAGGCGACGACCCGGATCCGCTCGACCTCGCCGCCGTCCATCCCCGCCTGGTACAGGGAGGCCTGGCCGGTGGAGAGCGTACGGCCGGTCCGCACGGTCTCCGTACGCACCACGGCGGGGCCGGGCGCCGACGGCGCGAGATAGTGCGCCGAGACCGCGAACGGGTCGGGGTGCGGCAGCGCGTCACCGAGCGCGCGGGCGATCACCGCCAGCAGATAGCCCCCGTTGACCACATTCATGACCGTCCAGCCGGGGGCCAGCAGCGCGTCGTAGGCGCCCTCTTCACGACCACGGCGGATGACGGCGGTGCCCCGGTCGAACTCGCTGTTCCCGATGGACACTTGCGCGTTTCCGGTGGACACATGCGTGCTGGTTGCCTCTGCTGCCATGCGGCCCAACCGTACAACAAGGCTCTACTGAGCGGTAGCTTAGTAACATGTCCGTAACGTCCCTTCCTCTCTCCGAGGCCCCGCCCTCAAACGGACGGACTCAAACAGACAGACTCAAACGGACGTCCTCAAGCGGACGGACTCTCCTCGGCCGCGTCCGAGCGCCGGTTCCAGGCGCGCGGTGCCCGCCAGTGGAAGCGCATCGCGAACAGCCGTAGGACAAAGGCGGCCAGTACGGCAATTCCGCTGGTCAGCCCGTTGAGCGCGTCGAAGCGGATACAGAGCGCCACCATCGTGGCGCCGACGATCGCCGGGACGGCGTACAGATCCCGGTCCCAACGCAGCAGCGAGGGAACCTCGTTGGCGAGCACATCACGCAGCACACCGCCGCCGACCGCCGTGGTCAGACCGAGCACCGCCGAGGAGGTGAGGCCGAGGCCGTACTCGTACGCCTTGGTGGTGCCGGTCACGCAGAACAGCCCGAGCCCCGCCGCGTCGAAGACGTTGACCGCGCCCTGGATACGTTCCACCTGCGGATGCAGGAAGAACACCAGAGCGGTCGCCACCAGCGGCATGGAGAAGTAGCCGAGGTCGGTGAAGGCGGCCGGCGGGACGGCTCCGATGATCAGGTCACGGATCAGCCCTCCGCCCAGCGCGGTGCTCTCGGCCACCACCGCCATGCCGAAGACGTCGAAGTTCTTGCGTACGGCGAGCAGGGCGCCGGAGATCGCGAAGACGAAGATTCCGGCGAGGTCGAGCGCGTGCTGGACGGAGGGCGTGAAAAAGTCGTGGAACACCCCGACATTGTGCCGCCCGCCCGGAACGGGTCCCGGGCGGGCGGTGAACCGACGGGAACGGGCCCCGTCTACTCCTTGGTGACGGCTCCCTGGTCCTTCGAGCCGGAAGCCTCCGCCGACAGCGTCTTCGCCGTCTTCGCCGTCTTCGCCGGCGCCTCCGCCAGCTCGACCGTCTCCCGGTCCGCCACCGACACCGTGTCCTGCGGACGCTGGTCCGGGGCGTTCTCCGGGTGGTGGCACGCCGCCTGGTGGCCCGGCGCCAGCTCGATCAGCGGCGGCTCGGTCGTCTTGCAGACCTCCGTCGCCTTCCAGCACCGGGTGTGGAACCGGCAGCCGCTCGGCGGCGAGATCGGCGACGGCACATCGCCCTTGAGCAGGATCCGGTCGCTCTTCCCGCCGCGCCTGCTCGGGTCCGGCACCGGCACGGCCGACAGCAGCGCCTTGGTGTACGGGTGCATCGGCGACTCGTACAGCGACTTGCGGTCCGCCAGCTCGACCATCTTGCCCAGATACATCACCGCGATCCGGTCCGAGACATGGCGGATGACCGAGAGGTCGTGCGCGATGATCACGTACGTCAGACCCAGTTCGTCCTGGAGGTCGTCCAGCAGGTTCACCACCTGCGCCTGGATCGACACGTCCAGCGCCGAGACCGGCTCGTCGGCGACGACCAGCTTCGGGTTGAGCGCCAGCGCGCGGGCGATACCGATGCGCTGCCGCTGGCCACCGGAGAACTCGTGCGGGTAGCGGTTGTAGTGCTCGGGGCTCAGACCCACCAGCTCCAGCAGCCGCTGGACCTCCTTCTTCAGGCCGCCCTCGGGCTTGATGCCCTGGAGCTTGAAGGGGGTGCTGATGATCCCGCCGACGGTGTGGCGCGGGTTCAGCGAACCGAACGGGTCCTGGAAGATCATCTGTACGTCGCGGCGCATGGGCCGCATGGCGCCGGCGGACAGATGCGTGATGTCCCGGCCCTCGAACTCGACCTTTCCACCGGTCGGTTCGAGCAGCCGTGTGATCAGCCGGCCCATGGTCGACTTGCCGCAGCCGGATTCGCCGACGACACCCAGGGTCTCGCCGGGGCGCACGTCGAAGGTGAGTCCGTCGACCGCCTGGACCGCGCCGACCTTGCGTTTCAGTACGCCTTTGGTGATCGGGAAGTGTTTGACCAGGCCGGTGACCTTGAGGAGCGGTTCGGGTGCCCCCTGCTCCGACCCCTGCTGGGGAATCTTCGTGTTCGGCTCAGTCACAGCTTCGGCGCAATCTCTTCGGTCCAGATCTTTTCCCGCTCCGCGGGCGACATGTGGCAGGCGGAGAAGTGCCCGTCGGTGATCTGCCGCAGTTCCGGACGCTCAGTGCGGGTGATGTTGTCCTTGGGCACGTCCGCGTACGGGCAGCGCGGGTGGAAGGCGCAGCCGGAGGGGACGTTGATGAGGCTGGGCGGTGTTCCCCTGACCGGCACGAGCCGGTCGGTCTGGTCCCGGTCGATGCGGGGCATCGAGCCCAGCAGGCCCCAGGTGTACGGGTGCTGGGGCTGGTAGAAGACCTTCTCGGAGGTTCCGCGCTCGATGCAACGCCCCGCGTACATCACCAGCAGTTCGTCGGCGATCTCGGCGACGACGCCCAGGTCGTGGGTGATGATGACGACCGCCGAGTGGAACTCCTTCTGGAGGTCCCGGATGAGGTCGAGGATCTGCGCCTGGACGGTCACGTCCAGCGCCGTCGTCGGCTCGTCCGCGATCAGCAGCTCGGGGTTGTTGACCAGGGCCATCGCGATCATCGCGCGCTGGCGCATACCGCCGGAGAACTGGTGCGGATAGTCGTTGTAGCGCCGGGCCGGCTCGGGGATCCCGACCCGGTCGAGCATGTCGACGGCCCGCTTCTTGGCGGTCTTCTTGTCGACGGAGTTGTGGACGCGGTAGGCCTCCACGATCTGCGAGCCGATGCTGTAGTACGGGTGCAGCGCGGAGAGCGGGTCCTGGAAGATCATCGCCATCTTCTGGCCGCGCAGCCTGCGCACTCGCTCCGGTCCGGCGCCGATCAGCTCCTCGCCGTCCAGCCAGATCTCGCCCGAGATACGGGCCCGCTCGGAGCTGTGCAGCCCCATGATGCCCAGCGAGGTCACGGACTTCCCGGAGCCGGACTCACCGACGATGCCCAGGGTCTGGCCGGCCTTGAGGTCGAAGCTGACCCCGTCGACGGACTTGACCAGGCCGTCGTCGGTGTCGAAGTGGATGCGGAGGTCCCGTACGGACAGGAACTTCTCGGCGGAGGCGGAGGCCGTGGTGGCCGTCGTGGCCGCCGCCTCGGCGGCCACGCCCTCGCTCGCGTCCGTCTTGCGCACGTCGCTCATGAGAGCCTCACCCGGGGGTCGATCGCGGCGTACACGAGGTCCACCAGCAGATTGCAGAGAACGATGAAGAAGGCGGCGACCAGTGTCACACCCATCACGATGGGCAGGTCACTTCGGGTCACGCCCTGGATGGCGTACGCGCCCATTCCCTGGAAGGAGAAGACGCGCTCCGTGATGACGGCGCCTCCCAGGAGAAGCGCGAAGTCCATCCCGAAGATGGTGATGAGCGGGGTGAGCGCGGCGCGCAGGCCGTGCTTGACGACCACCTTGCGCTCCTTGAGGCCCTTCGCCCGCGCGGTTCTGATGTAGTCCTCGCCCATGGTCTCCAGCATGCCCGCACGGGTGAGGCGCGCGTAGAGAGCCGAGTAGAGGAAGGCCAGCGTGCACCAGGGCAGGACCAGGTTCCAGGCCCATTCGGCGGGGTTCTCCTCGAACGGTACGAACTGGAGGTTCTCCCAGATCGGCCAGTTGAAGCTGAACAGCGCGAGGGACGCCAGACCGGTGAAGAACATCGGCAGCGAGACACCGGCCAGGGCGATGCCCATGGTCAGCCGGTCGAAGATCGATCCCCGCTTGAGCGCGGAGAGCACACCGATGGCGACACCGGTGACGACCCAGATGACGGCCGCGCCGATGGCGAGCGAGAAGGTCACCGGAATGCGCTGGACGATCTCGGGCCAGACCTCGACGTGCGTCTTGAACGAGTAGCCGAAGCACGGGGCGTTGCACACCGAGGGGTTGGGGCCGAAGTTGTATTCGGCGCCGACCACGATGGCCTTGATGAAGTTCCAGTACTGGAGATAGAGGGGCTGATCGAGCCCCAGGTTCTTCTTGACGGCGGCGATGACGTCAGGGTCCGGGCTCTTGCCGACGTACTGGGCGGCAATCGAGTCGGTCGTCTGCCCGCCGAGGCGGGGCACCAGGAAGAAGATCGCGAACGTGACTGCGCTGACCACCAGCAGCAGCAACACCGCGGCGAAGACGCGTCGGATGATGTACGCAGCCACAGCCGTGCGGTGCCGGGCCGTGCGGACGGGATGCGCCCGGCCGGCCTGACACCTTCACCTGCCTTTCGAGGGGGGTGCTTGTTGATGTACAGGTGTGAGGGTCCTTACTGGCCCCGGCCGCGTCCGCGCGGTGAACGCGGCGGACGCGACCAGGTCGGACCAGGTGGTGCTTCGTACGACGTGCTCGTACTGCTCACGCGTACGACCTGCTTACTCGTACGACGTGCTCGTACTACCTGCTCGTACTACCTGCTACTTGCTCGAACCCATGAGCACGTAGTCGTACATGCCCAGGTAGGACTCGGCGACCGTGACGTTCGTCGCGGACTCGGGCCGGTAGAGCAGGTTCTTCTTGTAGAAGAGCGGGACGACCGAGGCGTTCTCCAGGACGAGCTTGTCGACCTCGCCCCACTTCGCCTGGCGGGCCGCGTCGTCGACGATACCGATGCCGTCGGTCAGCGCCTTGTTGATCTTCGGGTCGTCCAGCTCCATCAGGTTCTGACCACCGGACGGCTTGATCGCCGAACCGTTGACGATCTGGTCGAGGAAGCCGAAGCCGGTGGGCCAGTCAGCACCCCACGCCATCATCATCATTCCGGCCTTGTTCTTGTGAACCCAGTCCGGAACGCCCACGAAGTCGGTGAAGTACTTGTCCGCCGGGAAGGTCTTGATCTCGGCGGTGATGCCGACCTTCTTCAGGCTCTCCTGGAGCTGCGTGGCGGCCTGGACCTCGTCGGGACGGTCGGCGCGCGCGGTCAGCGTGGTCTTGAAGCCGTTCGGCTTACCGCACTTGGTGAGGAGTTCCTTGGCCTTGGCCGCGTCGCCCTTGTTGCCCGCCGACGGGTACAGGTCGAACTTCTTGTAACCGCTCACCGACGGCGGGAGCAGCGTGGTGGCCGGGTCGCCCTTGACGGAGCCGCCGATGGAGTTGACCATGCCGACCTTGTCGACCGCGTACTGCACGGCCTTGCGGCAGTCGGGCTTGTTGAACGGCTCGACGTTGACGTTCATCGCCAGGTACTGGGTGGCGCCCGCGTACGGGTTGTCCGTCTTGGCCTTCTCCGCCGGCTTGGGGAGGACCTTCGGCTGCGTCTTGGACTGAAGACCGGTACCGGCGATGTCCGCGGTGATCGCGTCGGTCAGCAGGTGCTCGTCAATGGTCTGGGCGTTGACGTTGAGCTTCAGCTCGATCTTGTCGGGCAGCGCCTTGCGGATCGGGTCCGTCTTCGAGTCCCACTGGGGGTTGCGGGAGAGCGTCGCGCCGCTGCTCTCGCTGTACGAGTCGAACTTGTACGGCCCCGAGGAGACCATCTTCTTGACGTACTCGGCGCCCTTGTCTGCCTTCTGCGGCACCGGAGCGGTCTGCGAGAAGGCAGCCAGGTAGTCCATGTCCGCGAACGGCTTGTTGAGCTTGAAGACGATCGTGTATTTGTCCGGCGTCTCGATGGACTTGAGTCCCTCGGCGGACTTGTCCTTGTACGGACCCTTGTACTTGTCGCCGCCGTCGAGGTACGCCTTGAAGTACGTCGGACCGTTGGACAGGGCCTCGGGCGCGAAGTTGCTGCGCTCGACGGCGTACTTGACGTCCTGGGCGGTGATCTCGGTGCCGTCCTCGTACTTCACGCCCTTGCGGAGCGTGTAGGTCCAGGTCTTGGCGTCCGGGCTGGCCTTGCCGAGCGAGGTCGCCAGGTCGGGGACGACCTGGAGGCCTTCCTTGCCGGCGGCCGGCTTGAAGGTGACCAGGGAACGCGCGTAGAGGCGGGCGAAGTTCTGTACCCAGCCGTAGTACGTGTTGCCCGGGTCCAGGGAGTCGGGGCCACTGGCGTGCTCGTACGTGACCGTCCCCCCCTTCTTGTCGCTCTTGTTGACGATGCTGCTCAGACCGGCGTCGGCCTTCGCGTCGCCGCCTCCGTTGCCGTCACTGTTGCCGCCGCCACCGCAGGCGGTAGCACCCAGTGCCACCGCGAGCGTCACAGCAATCGCTGATGCCGTCTTTCTGCTGTTCATGCTGAGGAAAAGCCCCCTCGATCGACCGGTGCGGTGAGAGCCCGCGATTACTTGCCACGAGGGTCGAGTGCGTCGCGCAGCCCGTCCCCCAGCAGATTGAAGGCCAGCACGGTGATGAAGATCGCCATGCCGGGAATGATCATGAACATCGGGTCGACCTGGTAGAGATCGACCGCGGTGGACAACATGCCGCCCCACGAGGACTGCGGCGGGGCGATACCGACGCCGAGGAAGCTCAGGGACGCCTCGAAGAGGATGTTCGTGGGGATGAGCAGCGTCGAGTAGACGAGGATCGGTGCGATCAGGTTGGGCAGCAGTTCCCGGAAGAGGATGAACGGCCCACGCGCGCCCAGTGACCTGGCCGCCTCCACGAACTCGCGCTCGCGCAGGCTGAGTGTCTGCGCACGCACGATCCGGCCGATGTACGGCCAGTTGAAGAAGCCGATGACGAAGACCAGGACGGCGATACGCAGCGGCAGCCCTTCGAGGCCGAACGCGTTGCCCTGGAGCGAGGCCGAGATGGAGATCGCGAAGAGCAGCAGCGGGAACGCCAGGAAGGTGTCCATCAGGCGGCTGATGGCGCTGTCGACCCAGCCGCCGTAGAAGCCGGCCACGACACCCATCACGACGCCGATGACGACGGACAGGATGGTGGATCCGGCGGCGACCACGAGGGAGACCCAGGAGCCCTCGATGATGCGGGCCAGGATGTCGCGCCCCGTCTGCGGCTCGACACCGAGCGGGTGGTCCCAACTGATGCCGCCGAAGCTGCCCTTCGGGGCGAGCAGGGTGGGATCGACCAGGTCCTGGTTGAAGGCGTTGGGGTCCAGCCCGAAGACGGACTGGATCGGTTTGGACAGTACGGCGACAAGAACCAGCAGGATCACGACGACGCCGCCCGCCATGGCGACCTTGTCCCGTTTGAAGCGCGTCCACGCGATCCGGCCGAGCGAACGGCCCTCGATCTGCTTGCCCCCGGCGCCCTTCAGCACCGCTTCCGGCGGTGCTTGCGCCGCCGAACCGGTGGTCTCGATAGGTGCCGTCATTGCGCTGGAGACCCCTCTCGGCCGACGGTGGCCGGCCCATGACCGCCGCTGTAGCGGCTCGTTCAGATCACATGTCGCAAGTGGCCGTGCCGCGACGGGAGCTGCTTCTGTCAGCGCGCCGCACACAGGCCTAGACAACTTGCTGCACGGAGTCTTCTGCTACTTCACGATCACCCGCCAGCCCTCTCGGGGAATGGTTGCCCAACCGTGATGCGATCAAAGGATTACCGTTATGCGAACGCGGGGATCACGTCAGCGGACCAACTCGTCCACTATTCCTCCACATCCGACATCACGCCCAACTGGCGTCATACGGTCGAGAACAGGGGCACATCCGGGCGCACGAAGGGCCACGATGTGACGCCTGGTCAGCGCTTCGGAACCGTGGGTGTCCTATGCATGCCGCAGGGCCCGGCTTCGCCCGGACACGCCACGCGCGCCACGCGACGGCCAAAAAAGCGCGAGGTCCGGTCGGACCGGAAGGCCGGTGAAACGTGTGCCGGGGGCGGAACGTATGCGCCGGAGGGGGACGGTCAGTACGCGCGCGAGGCCGGCGGCGGGTAGCCGTAACCGCCCGCCGGCGCGGGAGCCACATGCGCCTCACGGTCGTAGAACGGCCGGGAGTTGACCTGAAGCCACATCGCCACCGGGTCGTACTCGTCGGACATCGCGACGGTGGACACCGGAAGCCCGTCGGGGACGGCCGTGACCGACTGACGCATCATCGTGCGCACGGAGTCGACGGAGGGCCCGCTCGTGTCGTACAGGTCGAGGCCGATCGCCAGGTACGGGGCGCCGAGCGCCGGCTGCACCCACGCGCGGCGCAGCGAGCGGACGGCGGGGGTGCGGTGCGCGTTCTGCGTGAGCATCGCGTAGAACTGCGGCAGCGCGATGGCCGGTTCGGACAGCCGCAGCGGTCCGGCCGGCATCCGGTCGAGGCCGGTGGCGATCCGGCGCAGATCGAGCCAGGGGATGCCGACACCGCCGCCGGGGGCATGCGGATTGAGCCAGATTCCCCAGCGGTCGGGGTAGAGGGCGTGCGCGACGTCGTGGCCGGTGACCACTTCATGCGCGCGGGTCCAGCCGCTGACGGACAGCTCCTGGGCGGAGGTGACGCAGGGGGCGTAGCCCAGGCCGTCGATCTCCATGTTGCCGTACTGGGCGTCGGGCGAACCGGCCTGGCCGTGCCAGAGCAGCATCCAGACGCTGCCGTCGGCGATGGCGTGCAGGAGTGCCTCGTACGCGTCATAGCGCCCTGGGGTCACCTGGCGCAGCATGTTCTCGACCTGCCCGGCCGCCGCGGTGCCTGACGCGCTCACTCTGGGTCCCGCCCCTCGTTCGATCCACCATTCGCCCGGCTCCCCCGATGTCCCCCGCCGGCCCACGGTGGAGGGGCCTCGGGACACACGATGCGGCGGCCCCGGGAACCTACGGAAAACCCACGGCCGACGGCAGCCACCATGCCTCTGGCCGGAAACGCCGCACGACCGCGGCGCCCCTGCCATCAAACCAGCTTAGGCGGCCGCTCCGACACAGACTTGACGACCGGTGCGCCCTCCGCGTAGGCGAGCGGGACCGGTCCTTTCCGGACGTACCCCAGGAGACGTACCCCGGGCGCGCGTCCGTACCCGTACCGATATCGACGAGCCGCCGACGACCGGCCCGACGAGCCCGTCGGCCACCGGTTTCCACGCGGAACCGCTTCCACGCGGAACTGTTTCTACGCGGAACCGTTTCTCCACGCGACTTCTACGCGTGCCCTCTCCACGTGACCTCTCCACATGACTTCTACGCGTGACTTCTACGCGTGACTTCTACGCGTGACTTCTACGCGTGACTTCTACGCGTGACTTCTACGCGTGACGGCGCTCGTAGAACGGCCGCACCTTCGCCAACAGCCAGTCTCCGACCGGGTCCTGCGCCACGTCCAGCAGGACGAGATTGACCGGCCAGCCGACCTGCACCCGGTGCAGCGCGCGGCCGAGCGCGTCCATCGGGGCGTTACGGTCCGCCCCCTCCCAGGAGGAGAGCTGGACCCCGACGAAGAGAACCGGTGACTCGCCCTCGACACTGGCGAGCGCGCGCCGGGCGGAGAGCACCACGCCGGACTCCTCGAACTCCCCGGCGGCGGCGGCGAGGAAATCGACCGGTTCCTCCTGCCAGTCCGGCTCGAAGAGCCGGACGCGTCCCCCACTCGCCGGACCGTCGAGCGGCGTACGGCCCACCCGGCACAGCTCGGCGACGGCGGCGGGCGGCAGCGGTATCCCGACCATGCCGCCCGGATTGACCGCGATGCCGAGCTGCGGCGGCAGCCCCCGGGCGAACTCACGGGCCGGGGCGACGGTGAAGGGCATATGGGCGCCGACGCACTGGAGGTACTGCTGCTCGGAGCTGTACACCGGGATGTACGCGGAGCCCTCGATCTCCATCGTCGGCAGATCGAGGTTGGGGCTGCCGGGGCCGCCCCCGTTGGGCAACGGAACCCAGACTTCGCTGCGTCCCAGTACTTCGACGAGCCGTCCGCCCGCCCCGTCGACGCCGAGCGAGGCGGCAAGCACCTCTTCGAGCTCGTTGCCCGGCCATGCTGTGTTCACTGTCTTTCCCTCCACCCTCGACCCTGCGGCAGCACCCTAACTCCGCAGGCCGGACGCTGCGCCGGGCAGGTTACGAGAACGATGCGGCGGGCGGGTTCGGAAAGGGGGCAGGCGTGCGGGTTCGGGAAGGGGACACGTGCGGGTCCCGAAGAGGGTGGGGTCCTCCATGGACCTCCCTCACTCCCCCCGCGCCGCCGGAAAGGCGATCCGGTCCAGCGCCCCCGCCGCGTCCCTGTCCAGGAGCACCGCCGAGGCGCAGCCGTCCGGAAGACGGCCCGATTCGACGCCGGTGAGGAGGCGGCCGACCGCGCGGAGGTGGCGGGCGAAGGCGTAGCCGGAGACTCCCCGGCCGCGCTCGCGCTGGCCCTCGCGGGCCACCTCGGGCGGGACGTCCAGCAGGACGATATGGAGCAGCCGGCCGCGGGCACGGGCCTCGCGGGCCAGCCAGCGCCGTACCCAGGCCTGCGTACCGCAGTCGTGGACGACGACGCTCGCGCCGGATCTCAGCGCCCGCCACAGCCCCGCGTAGTGCGCGATCCGGACGAGCGGGCGGTAGACGCCGTACGGCAGCCCAGTGGGCAGCCGCCGCTCCCAGCGGTCCCTGGTGTCCTGCGAGTCGATGCCGCCGCCCTCGGCGGCCCGCCGGATGAGGGTGGACTTGCCGCTGCCCGGCAGCCCGGAGACCACCACCACGTCCCCCGCCGCGAAGACCAGCCGTCCGGGCCCCCGGCCGCCTCGCGCCCGCAGATCCCGGACGACCGGCACGCCACGCGTCGCGGCCGCCCGCGCGGACGGGCCCGGTTTCGCGGGTACGGACGGGTCGGTGTTCGCGGGTGGTCCCTGATTGGTGGGCGGGCCCGGTTTCCCGGATCCGGCCGGCTTCCCGGTCGTGCTCCCGACGGCGCTCGCGGTCGCACTCCCGACGGCGCTCGCCGTCGCACTCCCGGTGGCACTGGCCGTACTGCCCGCGGTGGTCACGTATGCGCTGGACCTCTGCGACGTCATCGCCGTCCCCCTGTCAGCTCAGTCGGCCTGGTCCCATGAACCCTGCCCACAAAGTGTAAAGAAATGGCAATGCCCCACAAGCTTTTCATGGTGTGAGGCGCGTTATGGACCGGGCCGCCCCACTCGGGCACCACCCGTGCGATGATGTGCCCGCCAACTGCATACCGGCCGTTTGAATCCGCGCGGGAGAGTCCCGGTCACCGAGTGTGCCGGGCGCCGAAGGAGCAAGTTCCTCCCTTGAATCTCTCAGGCCCCGTACCGCGTGGATGAGGCAGATCTGAAAAGCGTGCCGCAGCTCTGCGGCTCCACCCAAGGTGCAAGTCATGACCCTCGGTACGAGTGGTCGTGATGAACCTCTCAGGTTCCGATGACAGATGGGGAGGATCGTCCTCGCCGTCATGCCCTGGGAGCCACACCGATGAGTCATGTCCCCCCGAGCAGCACCCCCACCGCCTCCGTCGAGGCCCCTCGCCTCACCGCGCTCGACTCCGTGCACCGCACGCTGGGCGCCACCATGACCGACTTCGCGGGCTGGGACATGCCGCTGCGCTACGGCAGCGAGCGCGACGAACACAACGCCGTCCGTACGAAGGCGGGCCTGTTCGACCTCTCCCACATGGGCGAGATCACCGTCTCCGGCCCGGCGGCCGGCGCGCTCCTCGACTACGCGCTGGTCGGCAATATCGGCGCCGTGGCCGTGGGCCGCGCCCGCTACACCATGATCTGCCAGGAGGACGGCGGGATCCTGGACGACCTGATCGTCTACCGCCTGGGCGACGACGAGTACATGGTCGTCGCCAACGCCTCCAACGCCCGGACCGTGCTGGACGCGCTGACCGCCCGCTCCGCGGGCTTCGACGCCGACGTACGCGACGACCGTGACGCGTACGCGCTGCTGGCCGTCCAGGGCCCCGAGTCCCCCGGCATCCTGAAGTCGCTCACCGATGCCGACCTGGACGGACTCAAGTACTACGCGGGCCTGCCCGGCACCGTCGCCGGGGTCCCCGCGCTGATCGCGCGCACCGGCTACACCGGCGAGGACGGCTTCGAGCTGTTCGTCGAGCCCCGGTACGCCGAACAGCTGTGGCAGGCACTGACCGAGGCCGGCGAGGGCGTCGGTCTGGTGCCCTGCGGCCTGTCCTGCCGCGACACGCTGCGGCTGGAGGCCGGGATGCCGCTGTACGGGAACGAGCTGTCCCCCGCCCTCACCCCGTTCGACGCGGGCCTCGGCCGGGTCGTGAAGTTCGAGAAGACATCGAACGGCGGCGACTTCGTCGGCCGGGCGGCGCTGGCCACCGCCGCCGAACTCGCCGCGGCCTCCCCGCCGCGCAAGCTGGTCGGCCTGATCGCCGAGGGCCGCCGCGTCCCGCGCTCCGGGTACCAGGTGGTCGCGGGCGACGCGGTGGTGGGCGAGGTCACCTCCGGCGCCCCCTCCCCCACCCTGGGCAAGCCGATCGCCATGGCGTACGTGGACGCCGCGCACGCCGAGCCCGGCACCACGGGCGTCGGTGTCGACATCCGCGGCTCCCACGAGCCGTACGAGGTCGTCGCGCTGCCCTTCTACAAGCGCCAGAAGTGACACGGACGCCTTCCGGCACCGGCCTACCGGTATCCCCGTCCCGGCCCGCTTCCCGGATCGGGTCCCGGCCCGCGTCTCGGTCCGCAAGACAGCTGTTCCCCACCACACCCCCGCGTACAGGAGAATTCAGGTCATGAGCAACCCCCAGCAGCTGCGCTACAGCAAGGAGCACGAGTGGCTGACGACCGCCGAGGACGGCGTGTCGACGGTCGGTATCACGGAGTACGCGGCCAACGCCCTCGGTGATGTCGTGTACGCCCAGCTCCCCGAGGTCGGTGAAACGGTGACGGCCGGCGAGACCTGTGGAGAGCTGGAGTCCACCAAGTCCGTCAGCGACCTGTACGCCCCGGTGACCGGTGAGGTCACCGAGACGAACCAGGACGTCGTGGACGACCCCTCGCTGGTGAATTCCGCCCCCTTCGAGGGCGGCTGGCTGTTCAAGGTCCGCGTCGCGGAGGAGCCGAAGGACCTGCTCTCCGCCGACGAGTACACGGAGTTTTCCGGCAACTGACGTGCCCCAGCAACAAGAGACCCCAGGGACTGTGATGTCTTCGAAGTCGCTTCTCAACACCTCGCTCCACGATCTCGACCCGGATGTCGCCGCCGCTGTCGACGCCGAGCTCCACCGCCAGCAGTCCACCCTCGAAATGATCGCCTCGGAGAACTTCGCGCCGGTCGCGGTCATGGAGGCGCAGGGCTCCGTACTGACCAACAAGTACGCCGAGGGCTACCCCGGCCGCCGCTACTACGGCGGCTGTGAGCACGTCGACGTGATCGAGCAGATCGCCATCGACCGCGTGAAGGCGCTGTTCGGCGCCGAGGCCGCGAACGTACAGCCGCACTCGGGCGCCCAGGCGAACGCGGCCGCGATGTTCGCGCTGCTCTCCCCCGGCGACACGATCATGGGTCTGAACCTCGCCCACGGCGGGCACCTGACCCACGGCATGAAGATCAACTTCTCCGGCAAGCTCTACAACGTCGTCGCGTACCACGTCGACGACGAGACCGGCACGGTCGACATGGCCGAGGTCGAGCGGCTGGCCAAGGAGTCCCGTCCGAAGCTGATCGTGGCCGGCTGGTCGGCGTACCCCCGCCAGCTGGACTTCGCCGCCTTCCGCCGGATCGCGGACGAGGTCGGCGCGTATCTGATGGTCGACATGGCGCACTTCGCCGGTCTGGTGGCGGCGGGCCTGCACCCCAACCCGGTGCCGCACGCGCATGTCGTCACGACGACCACGCACAAGACCCTCGGCGGCCCGCGCGGCGGTGTGATCCTCTCCACCAAGGAACTGGCGAAGAAGATCAACTCCGCGGTCTTCCCCGGCCAGCAGGGCGGCCCGCTGGAGCATGTCATCGCGGGCAAGGCGGTCTCCTTCAAGGTGGCGGCCACGGACGATTTCAAGGAGCGCCAGCAGCGCACCCTGGACGGCGCCCGGATCCTCGCCGAGCGTCTGGTGCAGCCGGACGTGACCGAGGTGGGCGTCTCCGTCCTGTCCGGCGGTACGGACGTCCACCTGGTCCTGGTCGACCTGCGGAACTCCGAGCTGGACGGCCAGCAGGCCGAGGACCGGCTGCACGAGGTCGGCATCACGGTCAACCGGAACGCCGTCCCGAACGACCCGCGCCCCCCGATGGTCACCTCGGGTCTGCGGATCGGCACCCCGGCGCTGGCCACCCGCGGCTTCACCGCCGAGGACTTCACCGAGGTCGCGGACATCATCGCGGCGGCGCTGAAGCCGGAGTTCGACCGCGAGGCGCTGGCGGGCCGGGTCACGGCGCTGGCGGACAAGCACCCGCTGTACCCGGGCCTGTAGCAGTCATCCGTACGGCCTGCCATCCACGGCCTGAGCCACGGGGCACCGCGCACACTGGACCGTGCGGCGCGGTGCCCCGCTCCATGTACGCCGTCCCGACCGCACCACCCCCGCGGACAACGGCGTCACCTCAGCCACCCAGCAAGGAGTCATCACCGTGGCCATCTCGGTCTTCGACCTGTTCTCGATCGGAATCGGCCCGTCCAGTTCCCACACGGTCGGCCCGATGCGCGCGGCCGGCATGTTCGCGCGCCGTCTCAAGAACGAGGGCCTGATCGCCCACACCACGTCCGTACGGGCCGAGTTGTACGGCTCGCTGGGCGCGACGGGCCACGGCCACGGCACCCCCAAGGCGGTCCTCCTGGGCCTGGAGGGCAACTCCCCGCGCACCGTGGACGTCGAGAGCGCCGACGACCAGGCGGAACGTATCCGCACGAGCGGCCGGCTCCAGCTCCTGGGCATGCACGAGATCGCCTTCGACGTCGATACGGACCTGGTCCTGCACCGCCGCAAGACCCTGCCGTACCACGCCAACGGCATGACGGTCTTCGCGTACGACAGCAACGGCGACCTGCTCCTGGAGAAGACGTACTACTCGGTGGGCGGCGGTTTCGTCGTGGACGAGGACGCGGTCGGCGAGGACCGCATCAAGCTCGACGACACCGTCCTGAAGCACCCCTTCCGCACCGGTGACGAACTGCTGCGGCTGTCCGGTGAGACCGGCCTGTCGATCTCCGCGCTGATGCTGGAGAACGAGAAGGCCTGGCGTACGGAGGACGAGATCCGGGCCGGCCTGCTGGAGATCTGGCGCGTCATGCAGGCCTGCGTCTCCCGGGGCATGGCCCGCGAAGGCCTCCTCCCCGGCGGCCTCAAGGTCCGCCGCCGCGCCGCCCAGTCGGCCCGCCAACTCCGCGCCGAGGGCGACCCGGGCACCCACGCCATGGAGTGGATCACGCTCTACGCGATGGCCGTGAACGAGGAGAACGCGGCGGGCGGCCGCGTGGTCACCGCCCCCACCAACGGCGCGGCGGGCATCATCCCGGCGGTCCTGCACTACTACATGAACTTCGCGGCGGGCGGCGCCACCGAGACGGAAAAGGAGGACGGCGTAGTCCGCTTCCTCCTGGCCGCCGGCGCCATCGGCATGCTCTTCAAGGAGAACGCCTCCATCTCCGGCGCCGAGGTCGGCTGCCAGGGCGAGGTCGGCTCGGCCTGCTCCATGGCGGCGGGCGCCCTCGCGGAGGTCCTGGGCGGCAGCACGGAACAGGTCGAGAACGCCGCCGAGATCGGCATGGAACACAACCTGGGCCTGACCTGCGACCCGGTCGGCGGCCTCGTACAGATCCCGTGCATCGAACGCAACGGCATGGCGGCGGTGAAGGCGGTCACGGCGGCCAAGATGGCACTGCGCGGCGACGGCAACCACAAGGTCTCGCTGGACAAGGTCATCAAGACGATGCGGGACACGGGCGCGGACATGTCGGTCAAATACAAGGAGACGGCGCGCGGCGGGCTCGCGGTGAACATCATCGAGTGCTGACCGACCCCAACCACCACACAAGAACGACCGGCCATGGGCATCGGGTGTGCGGGAGGATGGTGTGCATGGATCAACTCGGTGCCGCACTGCGGGCGTGGCGGGACCGGCTGGATCCCGCCACGGTGGGCTTCGCACACGGCTCACCCCGTCGGGTCCCCGGTCTGCGACGCGCGGAGCTGGCGACGCTGGCCGGCATCTCGGTCGAGTACGTGGTCCGGCTGGAGCAGGGACGGGTGGCGACGCCCTCGGCGCAGGTCTGCTCGGCCCTGGCTCGCGCCCTGCACCTGTCCGACGACGAACATTCTCACCTTTTGCGCATGGCCGGTCACGCAGCGGATCCGGGCCGGGTTCCGCGCATGATCCCAGGGAGCCTGTACCGGATCGTGGACCAGCTCGCCGGCAACCCGTTGGCGATCTACGACGCCACCTGGCAGTTGCTGCACTGGAATCCGCTGTTCGCGGCCACGTTCGGCGATCCCACGGTCCACGGTGCGGGAGATCGCAACGTCCTGGTCTGGCAGTTCCTGGGTGAGCTGCCCCGGGTCCGGCAGACGGCGGCCGAACGGGCGGCGTTCGAGGAGTCCCTCGTCGCCGACCTGCGCGCGACGACGAGCCGGTACCCCTCCGATCCCGACCTCGCGGCGTTGGTATCGAGGCTGAATCTCAGCCCACGGTTCCGCGAGTTGTGGAGCCGCCGAGCGGTGGGCGGTCACCAGAGCGCGCACAAACTCGTCCGGCACCCGGATGTCGGAGACATCGCCATGAACTCCGACATCCTCAACACCCAGGACACGAACCTGCGCCTCGTGGTGTACACACCGCAGCCAGGCACCGACGCCCGCGGCAAACTCGAATTCCTCGCGGCCATCGGGGTCCAGAGGATGTCTCCTCAGGGATGAGGGCCCGCGTCAGGGATGAAGGCCCGCGTCCGCCTCGTCCGGTGGACCAGGCTGCTGGGTGGTACGCGCGGTACCAGGAAGTTTCGTAGCTCCCGCCGGCCCTCCCGGGGCCCCAGCATGGAATGCGCGAGCAGCGCACGACCGTGCTGTTCGGACCTGGAGGAGCCAGCATGACCACCACATTCATCACCGGGGCCAACAAGTCCCTCGGCTTCGAAACCGCTCGTCGCCTCGTCGAGGCGGGGCACACCGTCCTCCTCGGTGCCCGCCACCGTGAGCGCGGTCGGGCCGCGGCCGAGTCGCTCGGCGCCCGGTTCGTTCGGATCGACGTGACCGACGACGCCTCGGTCCAGGCCGCGGCCGCGGATGTCGCCGCGCACGAGGGAACGATCGACGTCCTGGTCAACAACGCCGGCGTCCTCGGCAAGGTAGGCCCGGTCGAGGAGTACACCGCGGCCGACGTGAGTGCCGTGCTCGACGTGAACGTCGTCGGGATCGTGCGCGTCACGCACGCCTTCCTCCCGCTGCTGCGCAAGTCGCCGAACCCCGTCATCGTCAACGTGTCCAGCGGGATGGGCTCCTTCGGCCTGACCCAGGACCCGGCGCGGATCGAGTCGCGGTATGCCCTGCCCCTCTACTGCGCCTCGAAGGCCGCGGTCACGATGCTCACGACGCAGTACGCCAAGGAACTGAAGAACGTGAAGGTCAACGCCGCGGACCCCGGGCAGACCGCGACCGACTTCACCGGTGGCCTCGGACACAGCGTCACCGACGGCGCAGAGTCCATCGTGACCCTCGCGACGATCGGCCCGGATGGGCCGACGGGACAGTTCATCGACCGGTCCGGGACCCTCCCGTGGTGAACCTGCCCCGAGTTCAGGGTCGGTCGACCCACCGCCCCACGCGCACCTCATGCGCGTAACCGAGCCGATATGCCTATGAGCCGTTGAAAGGATCCAGAAATGAACGTCGCGGACCCGGCCCTTTCCAACCGCACCCGAACTCGAGTGTGTCGGCACTAGGATCGGCAATCCTGGCGACGCTCGGGCCGCAGGCAGCCGGTTGCGCGCCCAGGCCCGAGGAGGGGGAACGGGGAGAATGCAGGTCGACATCATCGTTGACGGCGAAGGCAGCGACGAATTCTTGACGTCCCTGTATCGCTGGCTGGCGCAGGACCCGGATGTGCGATATCAGGCGAGGGTTTCCCTCTCTCCTCGACAGACCGGGCCCGGGGAGATGGGTGGCGCGCTCGAGGTGATCAATGCGGTCGTCACGAACGGAATCGCCCTCGGCGGCCTGGCGGTGGCCTGCGCCACCTGGCGTGCCGCCCGCCCCGCGGCCCCGGCAGTACGCATCCAACGAGGTGAAGTGACGATCACTGTCGAGGACGGTTCACCGGACACGGTGAACCGCATCGTGGAGGCCTTGGAGCGGCATGAGCCGGAGGCCGGCGAAGGCAGAACGGAATAACAGCGGCCATGGGAACCCTGCCCGACCCCGATGCCTCACAGGCACTGCTCATCGGCGTCCATACCTACGAGAATTTGGAGGACTTGCCCGCCGTCGAGCACAACTTGGCCGGACTCACGCGGGCGTTCACCGATCAGTCCTTGTGGGGGCTGCCCCCTTCGCACTGCGTAACGCTGCCTCAGCCACACAGCGCCCAGGCGGTTCTCGACACTCTCAGCGGCGTCGCCGCGCGCGCCTGCGACACCTTGATCGTCTACTACTCCGGCCATGGACTCACCGACCCTCACAGCGATGAGCTGTATCTGGCCCTGCCCGGCTCGGACCAGGAACGCATGTACACCACGCTGCCCTACGAGTGGTTGCGTCGGGCCGTGCTTCATCCGCGGGTCAGGGCCCGGCGCAAGGTGGTGATCCTGGACTGCTGCTACAGCGGGCGGGCTCTGCTGGGTGGAATGAGTGGCACTGACCAGGTCGCCGACCAGGCTCTTATCGAAGGCACTTGCTTGTTGGCGGCCTCGGCGGAGACGCGTAGGGCGCTGTCCCCGCCGGGTGAGGAATTCACCGCGTTCACCGGCGAGTTGATCACCGTCCTGACCGATGGCATCGCCGACGGCCCGCCCCTGCTGGACATGGACACTCTCTACCGGCACCTGTACGCCACTCTGGCGGCCAAGGCCCGACCCCTGCCCCAGCAGCGCAATCGCAACACTGGCGGGCTGATCGCACTGGCCCGCAACCGGACCCATTTCTCCGACAGCCAGGATTCGCGGGCCGCGCAGCCCCCGCTGCCCGCTCCCCCGTCGGATTCCTCGCCCGCCTTCCCGTCGCGGCCCGCGTCCCCTCCACGGCCCGCCTCCCGAGCGCGCGCCGCTTCCCCGGTGAACGGTCCGTCGCAAGAGAGCCCCGCCGCAGTCGGCGAGCAGCACAGCCCGAACCCTCCGCTCCGGCAGGAGGCGGCGCCCGAAGCCGTTGTCATCGTCCCTGGCGAACGCCGCGGGAAAATCAGCGCCGCAAGGGTCATGGTCGGCACTGCGGCAGTTCTGGGCCTCCTGGCTGTGGGGATCCCGATTGCCCTCTCCTGGCGAGAAGACTCGGCCGGCCAAAAGGACGGCGCCTCCCGCACCGGGTTCGACGCCGCAACCAGCAGTGTGGTCAACGCGTCGGACACCAAGGGCGGCACTCTGAAGTTCATCGGCTCCCAAGACGCCGACTCGTGGGACCCGCAACGCGGTTACCGGACCTTCATGTGGAACTTCGCCCGCTACTACACACGCCAACTGGTGACCTACGCACCCGAACCGGGCCCCAAGGGCGCCGAACTCGTGCCGGACCTGGCCACGTCGACGGCGAAAATCTCCAACGGTGGGAAGACGTACACGTACACGCTGCGCGACGGGGTCACGTGGGAGGACGGGTCGCCGATCACCTCCGCGGACATCAAGTACGGCATCGAGCGGATCTGGGCCCAGGACGTCATCTCCGGCGGCCCCCTCTACCTGCAACAGGCTCTCGACCCCGAAATGACCTACCGGGGCCCGTACAAGGACACCTCTCTGAAAGCCATCGAGACACCCGACGACAAGACCATCGTTTTCAAGCTGCCCAAGCCCAACGCCGACTTCGAGCAGATGCTCGCGATGCCCTCCGGCTCCCCGGTCAAGGCCGCGAAGGACACCAGGTCGAAATATGGGCTGGATCCGTTCTCCAGCGGCCCGTACATATTCCAGTCATACCGTCCTAACCAGTCCCTGGTGCTGGTACGCAATCCCCACTGGGACAAGTCGTCCGACCCGATCCGTGCGGCCCTGCCGGACAAGATCACGGTCACCATCACCACCAACCCCGCCGAGCTTGAACTCCGCCTGCTCAAGGGCGACTACGACCTCGACCTCAATGCCACAGGCCTGAGCAAGCCCGGCATCACCAAGACGCTGGCCGACGCGGATCTGAAAAAGAACCTGGACAATCCGGAGACCGGCGTCGTCCGCTACGCGGCCTTTCCGCAGTCGGTCAAGCCGCTGGACAACATCCACTGCCGTAAGGCGATCGCGTACGCGACGGACAAGAAGTCGCTACAGACAGCGCGCGGCGGCCCCCAGACCGGCGGTGCCATCGCCCCGAACATGCTGCCGCCGAGCATCAGAGGGGCGGAACCCACCTTCGACCCGTACGGCGTACTCAAGAACGGCGGTGAGCCGAACCTGACCCGGGCCAAGGAGGAACTGAAGGCATGCGGCCGGCCGAACGGCTTCTCCACCACCATCGCGGTACGCAACACCCCTGTCGACCTGAGCAGCGCGGAATCACTGCGGTATTCGTTGAACAAGGCCGGCATCAAGGCACGGATCGAAACAATCGACACGACGCAGTTCGGCAGCGTCACCGGTGATCCGCAGGTCGTGAAGGACAAGGGCTACGGCATCATCATCACAGGTTGGGTGGCCGACTTCCCGACCGGGCTGGGCTTCTTGCAACCACTGGTCGACGGCCGCTACATCACACCGAGTTCCAACTTCAACTTCGGTGAGATCAACGACCCGACAATCAACAGACTCTTCGACAAGGCCGCAGCCGAGGCCGCGCCGGAGAAAGCCGACGAGATCTACCGGCAGATCAACCACCGGGCATCGGAGAAGGCTTACTATCTGCCGTTTGTCTATGAAAAATCCGTCACCTGGCGCAACTCCCGGCTGACCAACGTCTATACGACTGACGCGTACGGCGATTGCTACAACTATGCGTCACTGGGCATCAACGACAATTGACGCCCGTGAGTACACCGCCGGCGTTTCCTGGCCGGTTGCGGCGGCGTGCCCCAGCCAGGGCGGGCGGGGGCGACCGGGGCGTGGTGCCCGCTCGCCGCGTGTGGTCAGTGACGAGCGGGGGTTCGTGGTTCCACGAGTACGAGCCCGGGACTGTCGGCGGGGTGCTCGGCCAGGGGAACGAGGCGGCGCGCGGTACGGCACGGTGGGCAGGCGCGGAGCGTCCGCCCGGGACCGCTCGCCGAGTGGACGACGCCGACGACGATGAGCGTGTCGTGGGCGTGACCGCAATAGCCGCACAGGGGCTCCGGGGCGCCCTCCCTGGTCACCCGCGGGCCTGCCGCTCCGCTTTACGCAACTGCGCGCCGACGGCGCAGACCGAGGTCTCCGTGGCGCACGCGGTGCACTCTTCCGTGTGCTCCAGCACAGCGACGTACGCCGCCGAGTGGGCCGCGCCCGGGTCGTGTTCGCACCGCTCGCGTCCGACGCGCAGCAACTCGTTCACAGCGGCCGGCAGGCATAAGCGGTCGATTCGCTCCACTGGCACGGCCCAGTAGGGATCGACCGGGGCGGGTTCCGTACGGTCCACTCTCGGGATGCCGAGCCATCCACCCCGACCACGGGCCACGGCGACCGGAGACCGCCACACCTCGCACGTCCCGGGAGGCACCAGGGCGTAGTACCAGTGCCCGGGGTGGCACACCACCGGACCGTCGAGGACCTCGGCCAGCGCGCCACTCACGACGGCCGGGACAGTGCTCCAGACGGCGGCGTGGACCAACTCCATGGGCATACGGACGGCGTCGTACAAGATGCCCGTCCGCAGAATCGCCGGGCGGCCGTCCGCCCAGTCCTGTTCGGCGATGTCGGGGTGTCGGGTGGTGGAGACCAGCCATCGGGCGATGGCCTTCTCCGGCCGCACTCCGCCTCGGGTACCGCTGGCGGGGCTCACCGGGTGGGCTCCAGGTCTGCATCGAAGGCGGGCGCGAACCGTACGGGAATCGTGAGGAGACGGGCGATGCGTGTCACCCAGTCCTCCTCCCGGCCCCGCTCGCCGACCTCGTAGTCATACGAGGTGACGGGCCGGCCGTAATGCGAGAGGATTTCTTCGGCGCCGTGCGGAAGGTTGGTCACGTGCAGGTGGTGCCCGGCATCCGTCTCAGTGACGGTGAGCCCGGAGTCCCGCAGGTGACCGGCGAGTTTTCGCAAGCCGTTGGTATTCACACATTGACGGTCTCAGGGCGGGAGTTTCTGTGGGATATGACAACCTATGACACGAAGTCGATCATGCGATCTGTGGCGATAACGGGCACTCGCGACACGGGACACCGGAGTTCCGCTGAGTACGCGCGAATCTTCGCCGACTACATCGGCCCCTTTGCCGCGGCCCCCTCACATTTCTTCATCGGTGGGGCAAAAGGAATCGACAGCCTGTCTCTGCTGTGGCTCGCCGCAAACACCACCGCGCGGATCACCGTCGTCGCTCCCGGCACCGTCGACCAGCAGCCGGACGAGGCCCGCCAGGCGATCGCGCACGCACGCGCCCGAATCAGCCAAGTTGTCGAGCTGGCCGCCGCCGAATTACGGACCCCCTCCTACTTCGCCCGCAACCGGTGGATGGTCGACCATTCCGATATGACGATCGGATTTCCTAGGGAAGGTGCTCCGCCGACGGGAACTTGGCAGACTCTGAACTACACAGCCGATCAAGGGAAACCTCGGCTGATCGTGCCCGTGTAACCCCATTCCGCGTCACCATGGCGGACATGGACGGCAGAGCAGCGGGGGCCATCGCGCTGAAGCGACCACGACGACGACGCGGGCTCTCCCTGGCAGACACGGCACGAGCACTCACCCAGTACGCGGAAGACCTGCGTCATCCACGCCTCCCCGCAGTGGCGAGCGTGCAACGGTCCGTGGCGCGCTGGGAGTCGGCGGCACCTACGATGCCGGACGAGCGATACCAGTTACTCATGGCTCACCTGTACGCGCATACCCCTTCCGGCGACCTGGCACTTGGGGCCGGCACCGACTTTGCCGAATACCTGGACGCGCTCGGACAACTCGGTGAAAGCGAGAGGCGCATCGCCGAACTGCGCACCACGCTCCTACGGGCCGCTACCGACGCGGGCGGCGGCATGCTCGCGCTCATGTCTCCCGGAGCACAGACCATTCTCGCCGACGCACTCGTCGACCCTTCCCGAGCCGACGACGCGACGGCCGCCACCCTGTCGTCGGTCGTAGCTGACGTCAACGCCCAGGTGGGCTCGCTGCCGTTCGTACGACTGCAACTCATGCTCGCCCCCGCAGTCGAAACGTGCCGGCGCCTCCTGGCGGGCCCACTCCCCGGGCCGATCGTTCCCGCGCTGCGGAAGGCCGCTGTTGCCGCGTCAGCGCTGGCCGCCCGCATCGCCTTCGAGACGCGGGACGATGCCGCATCTCGGGCCCTGTACGTGGAGGCGAACCGCGAGGCCGCGCTCCTGGGGCAGCCCTGGCGCCAGGCCAACGTGTACATGAGCCACGCCCTCGTCACCCTGTACTCCACTCATGGAATCGACAACGCCAGGCCGCTGGTCAATCAGGCTGTACGAGCCGCGCGGACCGGCGAAAGCGCACGCGTGCGGGCACGCGCCCACGCTCTTCAGGCCGAGATCGCAGCACGAGCAGGGGAAGAGCGGGCGTCTCAGGCCGCCCTCGCACTGAGCTGGTACGACATCGAAAGCAACCAGTCCGACGATCCGGCAGCCGAGTCGTTCTCCTCCGGCCATCTCCGCGGCTTCGAGGGGGTACGCGAACTGTATGTGGGCAATCCATCCACAGCACACGACCGGTTCGCGCGATCGGCCGCCGCTCTCACCGCACCGCGCGAGCAGGTACAGCGCGCAATCGTCACCACGGACCAGGCTCTCGCCAGGATCCGGATGGACGATGCTCAGGCTGCGGCCGAACTGCTTCATGAATGCATCACCGCCGCCACCTCCACCGGCGGCAGGGTCCCCTCGATCCGGCTCCGCCGGGCCCGGCAGGAGCTGCGCCCTTGGCGGCGTGAGGACTTCGTGGCCGACCTCGATGACCACCTCATGGACGTCCTCGGCACATGATGCTCGCCAGATATCCACTTCGGATGAGGCAGATTTTCCGGCCGGTCTTGCGGCGACTGGCCGAGGTGGCGAACCTGCTGAACGGCGTAGACACTGCCCGCGCCCGAGGCGCCGCCGAGGAGTTGACGGAGTACGCGCGGTCGAAGGGACAGAGCTGATGCACGAGGTGACATTCGAGCGGTACGAGGGCCAGGAGGCCTGCGCTCAGCTCGACGTGTTCCTTCCCGCTTACGAGGAGGTGTACGTCGAGCCCCCGTACTGCGAAGGCCCCTGCGACGTCGCCGAGTTCGTCAACCGCTACCGGCTCCAGGCGAAGCGCCCCGGCATGCGCCTGGTCCTCGCCCGCGACGGCGACGGGGTGATCGGCTTCACGTTCGGCTACTTCCTGCCGGCTGACACCCGCTGGTGGAGCAACCTCCAGGAGCCGCTGCCCGCCGACTTCACGCGGGAGGACGGCACTCGCACGTATGTGATCATCGAACTCGCGGTGCGGAAGGAGTGGCGACGCCGGGGCGTCGCCGCCAGTCTGCACGCAGCCCTGGTCGAAGGCCCGGACGCCGAACGGGTCACGCTCACGATGCGGCCGGAGCCGACGGCTGCCCCGGCCCAGGCCGCCTATGCGGCGTGGGGGTACCGAAAAGTCGGCGTATCCCGCCCATGGGCGGAGGAGCCCGTCTACGACGTCATGGTCCTCCAACTCCCCACCGCCGGGCAGCCGTAGCACCACACTGGGGCGTCAGCGCAACGTTGTCAGTGCACCCGGACATTCGCCGCGCTCCGCCGCAACGCTGGGCTCCGCCGCATCCGCTTCCACGACCTCCGGCACTCCGCCAGCGTGCGGCGCCCGGCGGGCCAGCTCTTCAAGGGCCGCGCGCATGGCCTCCGTCACCAACTCCAGGCGGGTCAGGTCACGGACCGCGGCCAAGACGTGAGTGGAGTCCGTGCGCTGCCGGCCACGCTCCCGGACCAGGCCGACTGCCCGGATCTTCTCCAGCGCGAGGTCGAGCAGCCTGTCCGCCCGGCGTTCCTCGGCCAGACGCTCGCGGAAGTCGGTGAGAACGCTGTGGTGGAAACCGGAGTCCTCCAACTCCATGTCCAGGGCGTACTTGAAGTCGATGCGGTTGCGCACGGACTCGGCGGCCTGCCGGTCGGACAGCCCCAGCAGGAACTGCAAGGCCGACACCGTGGCCAACTGAGCAGGCGACAAGCCCGGCTTGCCGTCCCGGGATACCACTCCTCGAAGTCCTCATCGCTCCACAAACCGTTGAGGTGGTCGCGGATGGCCATGGCGGTGGTGCCGCGCGGGTTGCACGCCCGAGCCACGCGCACCGTCAGCTCGGGAACGACACAGCCGGTACGGGAGCGAACGCACATCTCGGGCCTCCGAAGTCGCGGGCCCCAACCGTGCCACCCGCACCGGCCATCAGATCCGTCATTCTCGGGACGCTCACCACGAACGGGTGAACCCTCATCGACACACCCCACGCCAGCATCACCGGGCACGAACGTTCCGTTCATCCAACGGCCACCAGGGCCGCAGGAGACTTCCAGACCGCCGACCAGCCCGCTGAGCTGCCATCTGACCAGTTGAAACGCATCGTTCACATGACTCGCCCAGCATGATCAGCCACGCCGAGTTTCAAGATCCCCGACAGCGTCAGGTACTTACGTCGAGAGGGCTTTTGAGTGGTTGGCGACGACAAGCGGCATCGTGCCGGGTACTCAGCGGGCAGGAGTCAACGCCGGGAGGTGTGAGGCGGGGGCAGCTGCCGGCTCCGGGTGACGGGCGAGGCCCGTGGGGCCTGTGGGGAGGCAGGTCTGGAGAGCGGTGAGCAGGCGCTGTACGTCTTCGTGCGGGCGCACCACCAGGCGCAGGAACTGGCTGCTGCTGCCCAGTTTGTTGCCGCATTCGCGGATGAAGATGCCGTGCTCGGTGAGCAGGCGGTCGCGCAAGGTGGCGCCGTCGACCCCGTCCGGCAGCTTGACCAGGAGGAAGTTCCCCTGGGAGAGGAAGACGATGAGGTCGGGCAGCGCGGCCAGTGCCTGGGCCATGTTGGCGCGGTCCCGCGCGAGCAGGGCCAGGCTCTGGTGGTACTCCACTCCGTACTCCTTGAGCATGAACACCACGCTCTCGGCGAAGGAGTTGAGGTTCCACTTCGGCAGCGCCTTGCGCACGGTCGCGGCGAGTGCGGGGTTGGCCACGAGGTAGCCGAATCTGATGCCGTGCAGTCCGAAGTTCTTGCCGAGGCTCTTCAGCACGATCACATTCGACCGGATAGACGCCTCGTCGGCGACGGACGGGGCCCGTTCGGCATCGACGAAGTCGATGAACGACTCGTCGACCACCACCAGGTCGAGGTCGGAGAGTTCGTCGAGCAGCCACAGCACCTGGTGTCGGCGGAGGTAGCCGCCGTCGGGGTTGTTGGGGTTGCAGATGACCGCCACCCGGGAACCGCGCCGGCGGATGAAGCGGACGTACTCCTGGAGATCGAGGGTGAAGTCCTGGTCCTCGTGCAGCGGGAACATGTCCACGCGCTTGCCGGTCTCCAGGGGCTGGTCCGTCCAGCGCCCGAAGGTGGGGATCGGGATGGCCAGGCTCTCGCGTACGAGCAGATGATCGATCCAGGTGATCAGCTCGGTGGAGCCGTTGCCCATCGCCACGGTCTGCGGGTTGAGGCCGAGCACCGCGCACAGTTCGGCGGTGACGGTGTCGGCGTCGCTCGGGTAGTACTTCAGGATCGATTCCAGGGAGCCGCGCATCCGGGCGAACATGTCCGGGGTGGGGAAGTACGGGTTGCACGGTATGCAGAAGTCGACCCGCTGCTGCGCCGGTTGGGCCCTGGCGTACGGATCGGCCTGAGCCGACGGCTCGGGGTGTTCCGCCGGGGTGCCCGGCGACAGGCGGCTCAGCATGGCCCAGGACGGACTGTGCGCGGCACTGCGCAGAAGGCCCATTTCAGGGGGCTGGGACATGACAGAGGTCTCCTTACGGTCGGTGCGTCCGGGAGGTGCGTGAGGGGACGGGGGCACGGAAGTACGCGGCGCCTGAAGGGAGTTCGGGGCTCGCCGGTGGCGGCGGCTCTCGGCGATCAGCGTGCGCGCCGCCTGCGCGCCACCAGTACGACGATGCCCGAGGCCATCACCGCACCGCCCGCCGCCGCCATCGGCATGTAGTCGGCGGGCTCGGACTGCGATCCGGCCGGTACCGGTACGGACTGCGGAGCGGACGTCGCGGGCGAGGACTCAGCGGCGGAAGGTACTGGGGCAGCGGCCCCCGGGGCGGAGGTTTCCGGGGCGGACGGTTCCGGGGCCGGGGCCTCGGGAGCGGGCGCCGAGGCCCGATCCGCGTCGTCGGGCGGGGAGGCCGACGGGGGTTCGGAGTTCTGCGGGGTCCGGTCCTGGTCGGCGGTGTCGCTCCCGGTGAAGTCGATGTCGGAGCACGAGTAGTACGTGTCCGGGGTGCTGGAGTTCCGCCACACCGTATAGAGCACGTGCCGCCCGGTCCGTCCGTCCGGGAGCGCGCCCGTGATGCGGTACGCGCCGTTCTCCAACCGCGGGTCCTTGGCCGTGATGAACGGCTGCGGGTCCAGATCGTCCCACGTCAGCGCCTTGCCCGGGTCGTACCCCTCGCGGGTGAGGTAGAGGCTGAACGTCCCCTCGTGCGGGATCGTGGACGCGTAGGTCAGTGTGAACGCGGCCCCGGCACGGAGTGTGGTGGCGGGCCAGTCCGTACGGGCGAGATCCAGACCTTTGTACGCGTCGAGGCCACCGCTGCACAGCTGTCCGTCCGGGACGACCTGGCGGTCCCGGCCGTTGACGTCGGCGATACGGAGGTTGTCCCACGCGCCGATCGGCCGGCCGCCGTTGGCGCCGACGGCCGCGCGGCAGGCCGCGGACCGGGCGCGCTGTTCCCCCTCCGGACCGCAGGCGGCGACCCGGCTGACGGGGTCCGTCGGTGCGCCGTGCGCGTACGCCGGTCCGGCCGTCAGTGTGATCGACGCCGTCAGCCCGGCGAGCAGGAGTGGCACGACGGCTGCGAAGGGCGCGGCGGCGGAAATACGGTGGCGGATCATCCGTGACAGACCTCCTCGGCGGGCCCCGGTGACCTCGCGGCCCGGCAGCATGCCGTGTATTACGGCCGTGACTCACGGGGCGTTCAGAGGAAGTACCGCGACCTTCGGCGCGGCGCGCTCGGAAGGCCGGCTAAGCGCGGGTGCACCCCTGCGCGCCGGTACGAATACGCGGGGCAGCCCTGCGCGGCGTGACTACCGCGTACTGATCCAGTGCGGGTCCGGGACCACGGTCAGGACCGCCGAGAGCAGAACGACCACCGCCAGTGCCGCCAGTTCTCGGCGCACGGGCGTGACCATGTCTCCCCCGCGGCGCAGTCTGCGCCTGGCTGTCAGGGCCAGGCCGCTCACCAGCGCGATCAATATGAGTTTCGCGATCAGTACGCGTCCGTACGCCGTCGTGAGAACGACATCGGCGGGGAGTCGGCGCAGGGCGGAGACCGTCCCCGTGGCGGCCAGCGCGACGAAGAGCCAGCCGGCTATCCGGGCGTAGCGGGTCAGTACGTCCCTGGCGGCGGCAGGGTCGTCCCGCCGCAGCCACATCGTGCGCACTATGTAGAGCAGGCTGCCGGTCCACAGTGAGGCCGCCGTCAGATGGACAACGGTGAGGGCGGCGCCCAGCAGCGGTGTGTACTGCTCCGGGTGGGCGCGGAGCGCCTCCGCGCCCACGACCACGGCCAGCGGGGCCACCGCCGATATCGGCCGGCTCGTCGCCGCGCACCAGGCGGCGACCAGGAACCCGTTGGCCATGACGAGCAGGAGCCGACCGTCCACGGTGCCGTACACCGCGGTGATCTTGAGACCGCTGACGAAGGCGAGCAGTCCGATCTGTCCGGCCGAGGCGGTCGCCCCGGCCAGTGCGGCGGCGACCGCCCAGCTGCGGGGCACGGGGTCCGTACGGGCGAGCCGGTGGCCGGACAGTTCGCCCAGGTGGAGCGCGAGGGCCGCGAAGACGACCACCCGCAGTGCGGTGGTGACGCCCGCGCCGGGGATCCCCAGCTCTCCGGTGCCACGCGCCGCGATACCCACGCCCAGCAACGCGACCAGCAGGGCGACCAGGACTCCCCCGGCGACCAGCCCCGCCGTCAGGGCGGGGCTGCGAACGGTGGAACCGCTGGTGCCGTCTTCGGACGGACCCGGAAGTATCACCTTCTGATCATCCCTACCGGGCGCCGGACGCGGCAACGCGACTGTGGCGAACGCGGTAGGGCCGACGCGGCGGGAGGGAACCCGGATGCGTACCGGGTGCCCCGTGCGCCGGACGCCGCAGGAATGGAGCCGCGTCAGGAGGAGCGGCGTCAGTTCCCGGTGCGGGAGGCCAGGAACTCGTCGAAGGTGAGAAGCCCGTCACCGTTCACGTCGTGCGAGTTGATCACGGCCTGCGCCACGGTCTCGGTCACATGGAAGTCACCGAGCTGCGCCATCGCGCTCTTGTACTCGGCCGCCGTGATGCGCCCGTCGCCGTCCGCGTCGAACCGGTCGAACGCCTTGCGCGCCTCGTCTATGTCCGCCACTGTTTCCGTCCCTCCGTGGAGCCGTAATGACAGGGGTCAGATTATCCGTTCGCGTTCACTCGTTCGGCGGCAACCCGGGACCACGACGGATCGTGGGCGTACGGAGGGGAGACAGGGCGGGGACAAGGGGGTGAGCGGCGGGGCGGCCGGACCGGGTGATCCGGGTCCGGCTGTCGTTGGGGAACGCCCGCGGCGCACGGGCGTTCCGGAGAATGGGCGGCGGCCGGAAAGCGGCGGCGGCCCGGAGGGTGAACGGCGTCCCGGGGAGCGGGCTCTACGGGGAACTGGCTCTACGGGGAACTGGCTCTACGGGGAACTGGCTTTACGGGGAACTGGCTTTACGGAGAGCGGGCTTACGGAAAGCGGGCTCTGCGGAGAGTGGGCTTACGGAGAGTGGGCCGCCGACCGGTGGGATGTCAGCCGCGCCACGGCTCGTAGTGCGGGTTGTCCACGCACTGGGACATGATCTCGGTCTTCTTGTGCTCGTCGACCGGGCAGGCACCGACGATGCGCTCCCGCGAGACACCACCGGGGAAGGCGACCTCCTCCGCCCCCGCGGGGATCCGCGGGTCGGCGATCGTCTTCTTGACGTCGATGCCGCCGGGGGCGTCGACGTAGTAGTTGAAGCCGTTCTTGGACCACCGCTTGTACAGGTCGTGGTCGTACGACATGGAGACGAACGGCGAGGGCTGGTCGACCAGGACGTACTTCTTCACGTCGTACTGGCCGCCCAGCGGCGCTTTGGGCAGGAAGCCCTGCTCGAAGATGAGCTCCGGCCGTCGGCTGTCGGCACGGTAGAGCTGCTTGCAGTCGGTGCGCCAGGAGGGCACCGGAGTGATCCGGTCCACCTCGACGCTGTGGTCCGCCGCGGCGAACATCGGGTCGGCCACCGCGGGACAGTGTTCGAAGGGCTTGGCGGCGGCGGGCTCGACCGGGGTGGGCCTGACCGGGACGGGCCGGAGGGAGGCGGCCGCGGCCGAAGGCGGCGCGGGCGCGGCCTCGGTGGCGGCGGCCGGGATCAATGCGGCGGCGACGCACAGGGCTACAGCTGCGGCCCGTCGCCGCGAGCGAGGAGTGATCATGGGGAGCACCTTCCACGCTGCACGACGACGGGCCGGGGATCCTCACCCGAACAGGGGCGTGTCAGACCGCCGCCCTGCCCTACATGGCCTCAAGAGCCGTCAGGAATGGCGAGTTGACGCCAAATAGCGGGCCGCAGGCCGGCGTCGGTACGTCGGCCGGCCGGTTCCCCAGCCGTCCGGTTCTCCGGTCGTCAGCGGAAGACTCCCGTGTGACCGAGCGAGTAGCGGCCGGGCTGCGGGTAGACCGCGAGTCCGTGCGGTCCGCCGCCGACCGGGATCCGGGCGAGTTCCTTGCCCGTGGCGGTGTCGATCGCGTACACCTCGGAGTCGTAACGCCCCGACAGCCACAGGACCTTGCCGTCCGACGAGACACCGCCCATGTCCGGGCTGCCGCCGCCCGGGAGCCGCCACTTCTTGGCGAGGTGCTTGCGGGCGAAGTCGAAGACGGAGACGGTCCCCTCGCCACGGTTGGAGATGTACATCACCTTGGAGTCGCGGCTGACGTAGAGCCCGTGCGTGCCCTTGCCGGTGGCCAGCAGCTTCGGCGTGGTGAACTTCTCGCCGTCCAGCACCCACATGCCGTCGGCCATCATGTCGGCGATGTAGAACGTCTTGCCGTCGGGCGAGATCTTCACGTCCTGCGGCATGGCGCCCTCGAAGGGCAGTTTCCGCTGCGCGAGGACCTTCATCTTCGCCGTGTCGACCTTGAGGAGTTCGCCGGAGAACTCGCAGGAGACGATGAAGTACCGCCCGTCCGCAGAGAAATCGGCGTGATTCACGCCCGCGCAGGTGACCGGAACGGTCTTCATCACCTTCATCGTGTGCGGGTCGCGGAACACCAACTCCCGGTCGAGCGAGGCCATCACGATCGCGTACTTGCCGTTGGGCGTGAAGTAGAGGTTGTACGGGTCGTGTACGTCGACCGGTTCGCCGACCTTGCCCGTGGCGGGGTCGATGGGGGTGAGGGTGTGGCCGCGGTTGTTGTTGACCCAGAGGGTCTTGAGGTCCCAGGAGGGCACGACGTGCTGCGGCTGCCGGCCGACCGGGATGGTGTCGATGACCTTGTACGTCGCGGGGTCGATGACCGAGACCGTGTCCGAGTGGGTGTTGGGGACGTACACCCGGGACGGGAAGCCCTTCACGACGGGCGAGAGCAGGCCGGGCCGGTCGGCGGCGTAGATGTCCTTGGGGTTCCGCACCGGCGGCATGCCCGGCAGCCCGGCGGGCCGGGCGGGGGCGGAGGCGACGGCGCGCACGGCGGCCTTGGTGACGCGCGGCTCGGGCTGTTGGGCGTCGGGGCCTCCACAGCCCGCGAGCAGGGCGAGGAGGGCCGTCGCGAGGAGCGCGACGGTCCGCGTGGTGAGCGGGACAGGCCTGAACCGAACAGGCCTGAACGGAACGGTGGTTCGCCGGGCCGTGGTTCGCGCGATGGCGGTTCGCGAGGTGGCGGTCCGCGCGGCGGGCGGGGCGGTGGTCCGCGCGGGGCGGGAAGGCATCCGGTGCATCAGGTCAGCAGCTCCGTGGTCGTCACCGCGCGCAGGCCGCGGCGTTCCAGTGCGTCGAGGAGGGCGGGCAGCGCGGCGACCGTGTCCGCGTACCCGAAGTGCAGGCTCACCACGGAGCCGTTGCGGATCTGTCCGGTGACGGTGCGGGTGACGGCCGCGGCGCCGGGTGAGGTGTAGTCGAGCGAGTCGACGTCGTACGAGAGGACATGCGGATAACCCGCCCGCCGGGCCAGTCGCTGGACGAGCGGGGTGGCGTGCTGGGTGCGGGACGGGCGGAACCAGCTGCCGATGGAGCCGGTGAGGCGGCGCAGCCGCTGGGCACAGCCGGTGATCTCCGCGTATGCCTCCGCCTCGTCCATCGTGGAGATGTCGGTGTGGTGCAGCGTGTGATTGCCGAGGTCGTGGCCGCCGTCGAGGATCCGGCGGGCGAGGGACGGGTGTTCGTCGAGCCAGCCGCCCACGGCGAGGACGGTGATCCGGGCTCCGGCGCGCTCGGCCTCGCTCAGGACGGCGGTGGCGGTGGCGGGGTCGCCCTGGCCGTGGAAGGTGAGAGCCACCCGGGGATGGTTACGGGGGCCGTGGGCGATCTCGGCGGGCTGCCCGGGGAAGCGGCGGGGCGGAGGCGCGTCACGGGCGGCCCGCCGCGCGTTTCCCGCGGCGGATCCGGTCGGTGGTAAGGAAGTTGACGTGGACGGTGGCGTGGACGGGGCGGTGGACGGGGCGTCCGACCCCGACGGTACGGCGGCGGGCCCGGCGCGGCCGCCGTCCGTACAACCGGTGGCGAGGGCGCCCGTGACGGCCGCGCCGGCTGCTGCGCGCAGTGCACTGCGACGGTCGATCGGGATCACGCCCCCATTTAAGGGGGGAAGTGGGTGAAAGGTGATGATTGACCCGATGAGGGGCGCTTACGGGTCGTTACCTGCGTACGCCGTCGCCGGACGTGGGGAGGCTGCCGAGGGGACCCGTCGCCGGGCCCGGGGAAATCCGTCCGCCCGGCCCAGGAGTCCGAGCACCGGACAGGGGCCCGACGCTCCCGGCCCAAGGAGTCCCGGCCCAGGAGAGTCCGCCCACCCGACTCACGGAGTCTGACGGTCGGCGACCCGCATCTCGAACCAGGTGGTCTTGCCGCGCGGCAGCAGATCCACCCCCCAGCGGTCGGAGAGCCGGTCCACCAGGAACAGCCCGCGCCCGCTGATGTCCATCTCCTGCACCGGCATCAGACACGGCAGCCCCCGCGAGGGGTCCCGCACCTCGATCCTGATCCAGCCGCGCCGTCGCAGCATGCGTAACCCGAAGACCCGCGCCCCGGTGTGCCGTACGGCGTTGCCGACGAGTTCGGAGACGAGCAGCACCGCGTACTCCGCCGTCTGCGGCGAGAGCGCCCACTGGCGCAGCACCACACAGTGAGTGATCCGGCGGGCGGCGGAGGCGGACTCCGGGCGGGAGGGCAGCCTCACTTCGCCGTCCGTCGGATTGCCGTACAACTCCAGCGCTCTGAGCGCTTGTTCGTCTTCGCCGGACGGTATCCACCGCGCAGCGGTCGCGTTCCCGCGCTGCCGCGGTTGCTCCACACCCTCCAGGCCCGCCATGCCCCCATCATGGCCGCCAGGAGCCTTTCCCGGGGCCGTTCCCAGGTAATCGACCTCACCGGAATGAATCATTCCAGGGGGCGCAGTGGCATATGCCCCGGGCAGGGGATGCGCCCGAACGACCGTCCTGACCTGCACATACGTCGAGTGATTCAATGATCACCAAGAGCGATCAAGGTGATTATCTTAACGCTCTTTTAAGGCTGTATTAAGCCATGCACCGGGTTGACGCGGCGACTCTCCGTGTCCGGCGGAAACCCCCACGAGCCCCCGGCGCGAGGCATGCGCGCGACCCCGGGAACCGCCTCGCGAGGTCGCCCGGACGTCCCCGGGAACGGCCCCGTGAGGCCGGTGCGGCAGCCGGCGAACGTGATCAGAGGAATGTGGCCTTGCCCGGCCCGTCCTCCACGAAGGACCGCATGCCCCGCTCGCGATCCTCGGTGGCGAACAGACCCGCGAACCAGGTGCGTTCGACGGTGAGGCCGGTCTCAAGGTCCGTTTCCAGCCCCGCGTCGACCGATTCCTTGGCTGCCCGCAGCGCGAGCGCGGGCCCCTGGGCGAGCTTCTCGGCCCAGGCGCGGGCCTGCTCGTACACCTCCGCCGCCGGGACCACCCGGTCGACCAGGCCGATCGACAGGGCCTCGTCCGCCCTCACCTGACGGCCGGTGAAGATGAGGTCCTTCGCCCTGGACGGGCCGATCAGCCGGGCGAGGCGCTGAGTGCCGCCGGCGCCGGGGATCAGGCCCAGCAGGATCTCGGGCTGCCCGAGCCTGGCATCGGCCGCGGCGATCCTGAAGTCGGCGCAGAGCGCCAACTCGCAGCCCCCGCCCAGCGCGTAGCCGGTGACGGCCGCGACGACGGGCTTGGGGATACGGGCCACCGCCGTGAACGACTCCTGGAGCGCCCTGGACCGTACGACCATCGCCGCGTGGTCCATCTCCCGCATCTCCTTGATGTCGGCTCCGGCCGCGAAGACCTTCTCGCCGCCGTACAGGATCACGGCACGTACGTCGTCACGCCGGCCCGCCTCCTCGGCCAGCTCCCGCAGCCGGTCCTGGATGGAGGCGTTCAGCGCGTTCATCGGAGGGCGGTCGAGACGGATGGTGCCGACACCGCCGGAGACTTCGAGGGTCACATGGGTCATACGAGGCAGGTTAGACCGACCGGCGATCGGGGGGGGGAGAAGGAGCGGGGGTGGGTGCGTGCAGATGCGAGGCGGAGGACCGAGTCGACGCGGAGCGTTGGTGAGGGACGGCAACGCCGCGGATGCGCGTGCCCACCCCGCGACGCCGCCCCCCTCGATCGCCGGTCGGCCCTGACGCTCGCTTACGACAAAGGACCCGGCGCACGGGGTCACCGTGCACCGGGTCCGTCGTGGACCGCGTCGCCTCCGTACGGAGGCTCTCGCGTACGAAGCTCTCGCCTGGGGGATCCCCCGTACCGGACTTCCTGCGGACGTAGGTTCCGCGTACGGAGATCCCCGCCTGCGAGGCTCACGCCACGTACGTACGTACAGGCAGGCCTACTTGGTCCACTCCGACCAGGGCATGTTCCAGCCGTTCAAGCCGTTGTCCGGGGCGATCTGCTTGTCGTTCGAGTTCTTCACGATCACGACGTCGCCGATGAGCGAGGAGTTGTAGAACCACGCCGACGGGGTGCCGTTGTCACCGCCGCCTCGTATGTCCCGCAGCCCCACACAGCCGTGGCTGACATTCGCCGATCCAAAAGTGCCGGAAGAGGCCCAGTAGTTGCCGTGGACGAAGGTGCCCGAGGTCGACAGACGCATCGCGTGCGGCACGTCCTTGATGTCGTACTCACCGCCGAAGCCGACCGTCGCGCCGTTCATCCGCGTCACCGCGTACTTCTCGCTGATGACCATCTGACCGTTGTACGTGGTGGTCGACGGGGCGCCCGCCGTGATCGGGATGTTCTTGATCTGCTTGCCGTCCCGTACGACCTTCATCGTCTTGGCGCTCGCGTCGACGGTGGAGACCTGGCTGCGGCCGACGGTGAACTTCACCGTCTTGGCCTGCTTGCCGTACACCCCCGGGCGGCCCTCGACGCCGTCCAGGTCGAGCTTCACGGTCACCTTCGTACCCGCGGCCCAGTACTTCTCGGGCCGGAAGTCCAGCCGGTCGTTGCCGAACCAGTGGCCCTCGATCGGTACGGAGGGAACGGCCGTCACCCTGATGGCCTTCTCCACGGCCTCGGGCTCGGTGATGCCCCGGGTGAAGTTGATCGAGACAGGCATGCCGACACCGACCGTCGAACCGTCCTCCGGCGTGTAATGGCCGATGAACGTGTTCTTCGGGACGAGCGTCGTGAAGCTCGTGTCCTTGGCGGACGCCCGGCCGTCGGCGTCCTTGGCGACCACGTGCACCTTGTACTTGGTGCCGGCGGCCAGATGCTGGAGCGGCTCCCAGCTCGCGCCACCGGCGGCCGTCCTGCCCTCGACCGGGTTGCCCTTGTCGTCCTGGACGGTGACCTTGGCCAGCTTGCCCTTGTCGGCGGTGACTTTGAGGGCGCCCGTGGTGGCGACCCCCTTCGCGCCGTCCTTCGGCGCGACGGTCAGCACGGCGGCGGACGCCGCGTTCTTCACCCCGTTCGCGCCGTTGTCCCCCTTGCCGCTGTCGTCCGCTGCGTTCCCTCCCCCGCCGCAGGCGGTCACCAGCAGGAGCAGCGCCCCCGTCATCAGGGCCGTCAGGCCCGTTCCCCTGCGTCCCCCCGGCCGTACCGGTCGCCGTCCCTGCGGCCCCCGGTCCGACGCGGCCGTCATCTCCGATATCCCCGATATCGGCAGCCCGTTCACCATTGGTCGTCTCCCCTCGCGCGGCCTGGCCCCGCCACGGCCCGCACTCCCGCACGCGCGTGGTAGTGCACGCGCATGGCGCAAGATAATCACACCGCGCGCTCGGTGGAGAGCTCGCGAATGTCACCGTTCCGTCCCAACAGGCCCTGGGCAAGTCCCGGGACGGTGCAGGTCATACGGGCTGTACGGGCCGTGAGGCCGTGCGGGGGAAGAGCGCCGGGTACGAGGGCGAGGGAGCGAGGCGCGGGGACTCAGCGGAGTGCCGAACCGGCTTTCCAGGTTTCCCAGTTCAGATTCCAGCCACCCAGACCATTGTCGGCGGCCACCACGCGGTCACGGGAATTGACCACCTCCACGACATCGCCGATCAGTGTCCGGTCGAAGAACCAGCCGGCCGGAGTGTCCGCTCCGCCGCCCTTGATGTCGCGCAGACCGACACAGCCGTGGCTGACGTTCTTCGAGCCGAAGGTGTCCCGCGGCGCCCAGTAGTTGCCGTGCAGGAAGGTGCCCGAGGTGGTCAGCCGTACCGCGTGCGGCACGTCCTTGATGTCGTACTCACCGCCGAAGCCGACCGTCCTGCCGTCCATGCGTGTGACGTCGTACAACTCGGTGACCACCATCTTCCCGTTGTACGTGGTGGTCTTGGGGCCGCCCGCGGTGATCGGCACGGTGGAGACCAGCTCTCCGTCGCGCCATACCTTCATGGTGTGCTCCTCGGCGTCGACCAGCGAGACCTGGGAGCGGCCGATCGTGAAGCCGACGGTCTTCTGCTGGATGCCGAACACCCCCGGCGCCGCCTGGACGTCCCGGAGGTTCAGCTCGATCCCGACCCTGGTGTCCGGCTTCCAGTACTCCTGCGGCCGGAAGTCGAGACGGCCGTCGCCGAACCAGTGGCCCACGATCTCCACCGGCGGCTGCGAGGTGATCCTGATGGCGCGTTCGACGGCCGCGCGGTCGCGGATCTTCCGGTTGAAGTCGAAGGAGATGATCATGCCGGTGCCGACGGTGGAGCGGTTCTCCGGGGAGAAATAGCCGATGAACCGGTGCGTGGGGACCGTCGTCGTAAAGGTGGTGTGGCGGGCCGAGCGGCGGCCGCGGGCGTCCACGGCGACGGCGTCCACGCTGTACTTGGCGGCCAGCGCGACCGTCGCGCCCCTCTCCGGGGTCCACGAGCGGCCGTCCTCGGAGATCTCCCCGGGCAGTTCCGTCGGTGTCGCGTCCTCGACCTGTGTCACCTCCACCCGCTCCAGCCGGCCGTCCGGCACCCTCACCTCGATCCGGTCCGTGCGGCCGATGCCCTTCGCGCCGTCCTCGGGAGTGATCCGGATCGTGTCCCCCGGCGCCCGCGCCTTGCCTTCCATGAAGGTTTCCTCGCCGGTGCATCCCGTCAGGCCGACCACGCCGGCCATCAGTCCTGCCCATGTCAGGAAGGCGGCCGTGCCGGTCCCTGCGCGCTTCAGTACGTGTCTCACGCCCCGCCCAACGACCACCCCCCTCCGGGGGAAACGTGAGGGCGGGCCCTCTTGCGGGCAGAACAGGTGGGAGGACCACGCGAGGAGAGCGACGGCCGGGACGCCGTACGCACCGATCCGCGAGGCCCACGAGCCGCGGGAGGCCGGTCAGGTGGCGAGCGCAGCCGAGCAGAAGGCAGTGCGGAAGTCGGCGGAGGAGGCTCCGGAGGAGGACGGGAAGAAGGGGGCTCGACAGGGCGCGGAAGCGCAATGGGGCACGGAAGCGGACCGGGGAGCGCGGGCGGACAGGGGCGCGCGAACGGCGCGAGCGGCTCAGGCGGCCACGGACGAGGGGCCGGGCGAGCGGGCGCAGGAGCGGGCATGTGGCGTCGGGGAACAGCGGGCGTACGCGATCGGCGAACAGCGGGCGCGGGCGGTCGCGGGCGAAGGCGCACACACGGTCACGGGCGAAGGCACACACGCGGTCACGGAGACGCGGGTACGCGAGGCCCCGGAAGGAGCGGGCGTACGCCCCGGCCCTCTTCCGGCGTCCGGGCTCAACGGCCGTCGCCAGGAGCCCGGCCCGGCCCCGGACACCCCGGGCCGGGTGGTCTGGCCGGGTGCTCCCACCCCGCTGGGCGCGCGCTACCGGGTCGGCCCCGACGGGATCGCCGGCACCAACTTCGCGCTCTGGGCGGGCGGTGCGGAAGCCGTCGAGCTGTGTCTCTTCGATGACGGGGGCGCCGAGACGCGGCTCCCGCTGGCCGAACTGACCCATGAGATCTGGCACGGCTTCGTGCCCGGCGTCCGCCCCGGACAGCGGTACGGATTCCGGGTCCACGGCCGCTGGGACCCCTGGACGGGTGCCCGTTGGAACCCGGCCAAGTTGCTGCTCGACCCGTACGCCCGCGCCGTGGACGCGGCCGAAGGGGCCGGCGGAAACGATTACGGCCGGCTGCCGCCGGAGGTCTACGGGCATGTGCGCGACTGGCCCGAGCAGCGTGTCGCGGACACCGTGCGCGACGACCGGGACTCGGCTCCGTACGTCCCCAAAGGGGTCGTCGTCCACGACGGCGCGCCCGACGACGAGTGGACCGACGACCGGCGCCCCAAGACCCCGTGGGCCGATTCGGTCATCTACGAACTGCATGTGCGGGGATTCACCAAACTGCATCCCGGGGTGCCCGAGGAGCTGCGCGGTACGTACGCGGGGCTGGCGCACCCGGCGGCGATCGGCCATCTGCGGCGGCTCGGCGTGACGGCGGTCGAGCTGCTGCCCGTACACCAGTTCGCCCACGAGGACCATCTGCTGCGGCGCGGACTGCGCAACTACTGGGGTTACAACTCCATCGGCTACTTCGCCCCGCACGCCGGTTACGCGGCGGGCGGCTCCCGGGGGCAGCAGGTCGAGGAGTTCAAGGGGATGGTGCGGGCGCTGCACGCCGCCGGGATAGAGGTCATCCTCGACGTGGTCTACAACCACACGGCGGAGGCCGGGGAGCTGGGTCCGACCCTGTCCCTGCGCGGTATCGACAACCGCGGCTACTACCGTCTGCCGTCCGACGCGCGCCGGTACACCGACTACACCGGCTGCGGGAACACCCTCCATGTGGTCCAGCCCCAGGTCCTGCGGCTGATCACCGATTCGCTGCGCTACTGGGTCACCGAGATGGGCGTCGACGGCTTCCGCTTCGACCTGGCGGCGGCCCTGGCCCGCTCCATGCATGACGTCGACATGCTCTCGCCGTTCCTCGCCGTGATCGCCCAGGACCCGGTGCTGCGCCGGGTGAAGCTGATCGCCGAGCCGTGGGACGTGGGCAACGGCGGCTATCAGGTGGGGGCGTTCCCCCCGCTGTGGACGGAGTGGAACGACCGTTACCGCGACGCCGTACGGGACTTCTGGCGCGGCGCCCTGCCCGACGTACGGGAGATGGGATACCGGCTGTCCGGGTCGAGCGATCTGTACGCGTGGGGCGGGCGCCGGCCGTACGCCTCCGTCAACTTCGTCACCGCGCACGACGGATTCACGCTGCGCGACCTGGTGTCGTACGAGCGGAAGCACAACGAGGCCAACGGGGAGGGCAACCGGGACGGGACGAACGACAACCGCGCCTGGAACTGCGGCGCGGAGGGCGAGAGCGACGACGCCGAGGTCAATGCCCTGAGGCGGCGGCAACTGCGCAATCTGCTCACCACACTGCTGGTGTCGACCGGGGTGCCGATGCTGGTCGCGGGCGACGAGATGGGACGCACGCAGGGCGGCAACAACAACGCGTACTGCCAGGACAGCGAGGTGAGCTGGCTCGACTGGTCGCTGCTGGAGCAGCCGGGCCCGCGCGCTCTGCACGAGCTGACCGCGCGGCTGCTCGCCCTGCGGCACGCCCATCCCGTACTGCGCCGCCGGGCCTTCTTCTCCGGCCGGCCGCAGGCTGCCGACGGGCTGCGGGATCTGGCGTGGTTCACCGCGCGGGGCGCGGAAATGACGGAACGGGACTGGTACGCGCCGACGTCGACGCTCGGACTGTTCCTCTCCGGGCGGGACATCCCGGGCCGGGACGCACACGGCCGGAAGATCACGGACGACAGCTTCCTGACGGTCCTGCACGCGGCGGACCGGCCGGTGGAGTTCATGCTGCCGGGGCCGCCGTGGGCCCGGACGTACGAGCTGGTGATGGACACCGCGCGGGAGGACCAGGCCCAGGCGCCGGGGACCGTGCACGAGGGGGGTACGACGGTGACGGTCCCGGCGCGGTCGGTGCTGCTGTGGAGGATACGGAGCTGACGGAACCAAGCGGCCGGAACAGAGGGAACAGAACCGGACGGAGCCGACGGAGCCGGTGGCCGGGGGCTGCGTCGTCCGGCGGAAAACACCTGGGCGGTTGTCAGTGGCGAACCGTAGGCTCGGCTCTGATGTCCACCACAAACGCAACCCCCGAGGTCACCGAGGGCCGGTCCGCCGTGCGTTCACTGCTGCGCCTGTGGCCGTACGTACGCCCGGTGCGCACGCGTCTCTTCAGCGCGGCGTGTGTCGCGATCGTCGCGTCCTGTATGAGTCTGCTGTTCCCGCTCGCCCTGAAGTGGATGGTGGACGGGCCGGTCGCGGACCGGGACCCCGGAGGTGTCTGGCTCGGGGCACTGATGCTGCTGGTGCTCGGGATAGTGGAGGCGGCGCTGTTCGGATTCCGGCGCTGGCTGGTGGCCCGGCCGCTGGCCGGGGTGGAGGCGGCGCTGCGGTCCGATCTCTACCGGCATCTGCAACGGCTCCCGGTGGCCTTCCACGACCGGTGGCCGTCGGGTCAGCTGCTCTCGCGCGGCACGACGGATCTGATGCTGCTGCGGTTGTTCCTGGCGTTCCCGCTGACGTTCCTGCTGGTCAACTCGGTCACGATCCTGGTCGGTTTCCTCATCCTGCTGATACAGGACTGGTCGCTGGGGCTTCTGCTCCTGGCACCGGCCGTGCCGCTGGTCATCCTCTGTTCGCTCTTCGAGTCGCGGTACGCACTCGTCGCGCGCCGGGCGCAGGACCAGGTCGGCGATCTGACGACGGTCGTCGAGGAGAGTGTGCTCGGCATCCGGATCGTCAAGGGTTTCGGCCGCCACCGCAGCCAGTCCCTCGCCTTCCGCGCGCTCGCCGAGCGGTTGCGCACGACGGAGCTGGGCAAGGCGCGGCTGCTGGCGGGCATCTGGGCCGTGATCATGACCGTTCCGGAGCTGGCGATCGGCGCGGCGCTGGTGCTGGGCACGATCCAGGTGGCGGACGGCGGACTCTCGGCGGGCACGCTCGTCGCGTTCCTGTCGACGGCGCTGGCGCTGCGGTGGCCGGTGGAGTCGATCGGGTTCCTGCTGGCGATGAGCCAGGAGGCGGCGACGGCGACCGATCGGTACTTCGAGGTGATGGACGTACGCGAGGAGGCCGAGACCGGGACGGGGACCGGGGCCGGGACGGGGACCGAGGCCGAGACCAGGACCGGGGCGAGGGGGCCGGTCGGCGGGCTGCGCTTCGAGGGGGTCTCGTTCCGGTATCCGGACGCCGAGGCGGACTCCGCTCCCGTCCTCGCGCACGTCGATCTGCACATCAGGCCCGGCGAGACCGTGGCCCTGGTCGGCGCCACCGGTTCCGGCAAGACCACGCTGACCGCGCTCGTACCGAGGCTCTACGAAGTGACCGGCGGCCGGATCACGCTGGACGGGGAGGACATCGCCCTGATGCCGCGTGAGCGGCTGCGGGAGCTGGTGTCGGTGGCGTTCGAGGAGCCGACGCTGTTCTCGGCGAGCGTGGCGGAGAACGTCCTGATGGGCGGCGGGGACGCCGGCGAGGACGCGCTGCGGCGGGCGCTGGAGGTGGCGCAGGCCGGTTTCGTACACGACCTGCCGCAGGGTGTACGGACCGAGGTCGGCGAGCAGGGGCTCAGCCTCTCCGGCGGCCAGCGGCAACGGCTCGCGCTGGCCAGGGCGGTGGTCGGGCGGCCACGTTTCCTGGTGCTGGACGATCCGCTGTCGGCGCTGGACGTGCACACGGAGGCGCTGGTGGAGGCGGCGCTGCGGCGGGTGCTCAAGGAGACGACCGCGCTGGTCGTGGCGCACCGGCCGTCGACGGTGATGCTCGCGGACCGGGTGGCGCTGATCTCGCGGGGACGGATCGCCGCCGTGGGCACCCATCAGGAGCTGCTGTACAGCAGCGAGGAGTACGCGTGGCTGATGTCCGGTACGGAAGGTGCGAACGGTACGGGCGGTACGGGGGCCAGGGAACCGTATTCCGGGAAGGGAACGGAGGCCGGTCGCGCGAGCGATCCCGAGGTTGCCTCCGGGGCCGATTCCGGGGCTGCCTCCGGGGCTGTTGAGGAGAGCGTCCGATGACCACATCCACGACCACGGACAGCGGCACGGACGGGCCCGGACCGGGGACGGGGGCAGGGACCGATACCGGGACCGATACCGGGACCGATACCGGTACGGATACCGGGACCGATGTCAGGAACGAAGCGGGCGGCGCCGGGACCGGCCCCACCTCGTCCGGCCGGCTCGCACCACCCGACGACCCCTTCGGCCAGGACGCGCTGCCCGCGCCCCCTGGCGCCACCGGCGCCCTGTTGCGGTCGTTGTTGCGCGCCCGGCGTAGGAGGGTCCTCGTGGCGGGGCTGCTCCTGCTGCTCCAGCAGGCCGCCGCCCAGGCGGGTCCGCTGATCGTCGCGTACGCCATCGACAGTGGCGTGCCCGCCTTCCGGCGCGGCGACAACGGTCCGCTGATCGCCGTCGGCGCCGGGTTCGCGCTCTGCGCGGTGGCCTCGGGCGTGTTCCAGTACGCCTTCATCCGTGCCGCCGCCCGGATCAACCAGGACGTGCTCCTCGATCTGCGCGGCCGTATCTTCCGCCATGCACAGGCCCTGAGCGTGGACTTCCACGAGCGGTACACCTCCGGCCGGCTGATCTCCCGGTCGACCACCGACGTGGAGTCCCTGCGCGAGCTGCTGAGCGAGGGGCTCCAGGAACTCATCGGTGTGGTCCTGGCCTTCGTCTACATCTCGGCGATGCTGCTCTACCTCGACCTGGGGCTCGGCTCGCTCGCCGTGGTCTCCTTCGTGCCGCTGTATCTGCTCGTACGGCTCTACCAGCGCCGGGCGGGCCGCATCTTCGGTGAGCGCTCCACCGCGATCGCCGCCGTCATCGTGAAGTTCGCGGAGACGATGAACGGCATCAGGCCGGTCCAGGCGTTCCGGCGCGAGCGCGCCAACGACGCGGACTTCCACACGCTCAACCACCACCACGAACGGAGCAACGGCAGCGCCATCCTGGAGATGGCCCGGTATGTGTTCGGTTCCCGGCTCGTCGCCAACGCCGCCGTCGCCGGGATCGTGCTCTGGAGCGCCTACCGGGTCGCGAGCGGCACCCTCGCCCTCGGGGTGCTCGCGGCGGCCGTGCTGTATCTGCGGAGGCTGTACGACCCGATCGACCGGCTCGGGATGTTCCTCAACTCGTACCAGTCCGCCGCCGCTTCACTGGAGAAGATCGCGGGTCTGCTGGCCCAGACGCCGACGGTGCCGGAGCCGTCGGAGCCGCGTGCGCTGCCCGCGCCGAGGGGCGAGTTCCCCGGCCGCGAGGCGGCCTTCGACGGGGTGAGCTTCGCGTACCGCACGGGCGGCGAGGTCCTCCCCCGCTTCGACCTGACGGTCCCGGCCGGCCAGACCGTCGCGGTCGTCGGCTCGACGGGCGCGGGCAAGTCCACCCTGGCCAAGCTGCTGGCCCGCTTCTACGACCCGACGGAAGGCCGGGTCCTGCTCGACGGAGTCGATCTGCGCGAGCTGGACACGGCGGAACTGCGGCGCGGGGTGGTGATGGTGACCCAGGAGGCGTTCCTCTTCTCCGGCACGGTCGCCGAGAACATCGCCATCGGCAGCCCGGACGCCTCCCGCGAGGACATCGAGCGCGCCGCCAAGGCGATCGGCGCCCATGACTTCATCAGCGGCCTGCCGGACGGCTACGACACGGACGTACGGAAGCGAGGCGGCCGGATCTCCGCCGGCCAGCGCCAACTGGTCGCCTTCGCACGCGCGTTGCTCGCCGACCCGGCGGTCCTCATCCTCGACGAGGCGACCAGCTCCCTGGACATCCCGGGCGAACGCGCGGTGCAGCGCGCGATGGGCACGGTCCTGCACGGCCGTACGGCGATGGTGATCGCCCATCGGCTGTCGACGGTCGAGATCGCGGACCGGGTGCTGGTGATGGAACACGGCCGCGTCGTCGAGGACGGCACACCGGACGAACTGATCGGTGGCACCGGCCACTTCGCGGGCCTGCACCGGGCCTGGCGCGACAGCCTGGCCTGACGCGCCGGGCTGGCCTGACGCGCCGGGCTGGTCGGTGCCGTGGCGGAGTTTTCGTCCGTCCACGGCCGGACGCTCTCCGTGAAACCGCCCTGACCACTCCACGGCCCGCCACGCTCCGGCCGCCCGGCGAACCCACGGGTCAGACAGCGAACTCCTGCTGGAGTACCGGGCTCACAAGCTCGTGGTCCTTCCGAGGGCTTGCAGCGTCCCCGCGGGTAGCCGGTCGTTGCCCCAGCTGCGCTCGATGTAGCCGATGATCCGCGCGACGTCTTCGGCGGGCACCCGCTCCGGTTCGCCGTGCTCGAGCGGATCGGAGTGGAAGATGTAGAGCCGCGAGGCGAACTGGTCGAACGGCAGTGACGCCTCGCCGAACCGCTCGCCGTTGCCCGCGGTGGAGACGACGACGCCGTCGCCCCAGTCCTGGCCGCTGTCGTTGTTCGGGTTGAAGAAATACACCCGCATGACGTCCTGCGGGTCCGGGGCGACCCGCAGGATCGTGATCGCGTGCCAGCCGACGTAGCGGGCCGCGCTGTCGGTGACGGCGACACCGGCCGGCTGCGGATGGATCAGCGGCTGCTCACCGTTGTAGGAGGGGTGGTAGCCGGCGTGGAACTGCCGCAGGAACTCATCGAGGTCGACCAGATTTCCCGTCGCGACGTCGACGTTGATGTGGAACCCACGGGCCGCCCACCAGCCGTGGAACTCGGGGTTGATCCACCGGTGCGGGTCCCCTGGCCGCTCGGCGCAGCGCCGCCCCATCTCGGCGTAGATCCGGTCCAAGTGGGGTACCACGAGCAGCGACACGGGTTCCAGGTCCATCGGCAGCGTGCTCGCGACTCCGCTCGCGCTGTCCTTCGACGAGATGGGCTGACCCTCGAAGTGCATGAGGATCTCGTCGTCGCGGGCCGCCCAGACCACCATTTGCAACAGGTAGTCCGGGTCGTTGTAGGACCACATCGACAGCGCGCGGGCCGACTGGCAGGTGGGGTTGTCGCCTTGACCGACGCCGAGCGGCTGGCCCAGCATCGAGAGCACCCCCGCGACCAGCCGCGCCTGCGGCCCCGGCACCTCGCCGAAAACCGTCGTCAACCGCTCCCGCGCGACCGGGGAGAGCTCGAGCGCCAGCTGGCGCCAGAGCGCGGGCACCACCGGCCGCTCGTAAAGGATGCCGCGGTCGAGCAGCAGTGCCAGCCCGTAGATGCATTGCGCGGTCTGCGGATGCACGGCCACCTCGATCAGCCGGTGCACCAGTTGGCTGTAGCGCAGCAGGCAGTTCCGGCCGGTGTCGGACAGCCCGAGCGCCTCACCGACGAGGTAGTCGCTCTCGCGCAGGAGGAACCGGAGCAGTTCCGCGTGGTACGGCGACACCAGGCCGGTGTCGTGCATCGCTCGCGCGAACCCCGTCGCCTCGTACTGGAGGCCGCCGGCGTCCATCGCCTCGAGCCGGGAGCGGAAGACGTCGATGCCCGGGTCGTCCCGGCACGCCTCGGTGGTCCCGAACAGGCTGGTGATGAGCCGGTCGATGCCCAGCCCTGACGACACGCCAAGAGCGACGTCCGGGTCCTCGCGGTAGACCGCGATCCGGGTGATCAGGGACTGCACCGCCTCGACCTGGATCGGACGCTGGCGCAGGATCCGCCATATCTCGTCGACCAGGTTGTCGAGGATGCTCTCGTAACCGATCTCGTCGGCGAGGCGGCGGAACAGGTCCCGGATGAGCTGTGCGGTCCGGCCCTGCTGGGTTCGCTCCGCCTCGCTGGGCGCGGTGAACAGCAGCTCCAGGTTCATTGCCAGTACCTGGGACAGGAACTGGCGGGCGTCCTCGGCGGGCAACGTCGGGTGCGCGAAGTCGCCGCGGGCGACGGCGAGCATCCGCAGTTCGCTGGTCGCCTCCATGACAACGGTGTCCGCGTCTCCGCTGTGCAGGCTCGGGCTGACCAGCGCCGGAATAAGGATCTCCGGTGACGCCCAGTCCGTCTCCTGGAAAAGCCCGGCTTCCTCAAGGGCCTGCGCCCTGGCCTGGACCGCCGCGGCGCCGCCCGGCTGCATGAGCACCCGCCGCAATGCTTCCAGGACCCGCCGCAGTTTCGTGTGCTTGCCGAAGTCGCGGGTTTCGGCCATGGCCTGGATGGCGTCGTCGAGTGAGGTCACGCGCTTGTCCAGCGTCGTGGCCTCATCGCTGACGTCGACGGTCGGTTTCAAAGGGTTTCCTCGGGTAGGTCTCCTGCGTCCACGGGGTCGTCAGACGTAGAAGTCGAGCTCTTCCTGCTTCTTCAACAGGTCGCGCATCCGGTAGGGGTCCTCACCGAAGAAGTACAGCAGGCCCCAGTGGGTGCCGAACGCGGTCCTCTTGGTGACGGTTTCCTCGAGCGGCTTCGAGAGGTCGTGCGACTCGTAGTAGTCGTCGTCCGCGGTCTCCTCCGGGATCTCCAGGTCGCTGACGACGCGGCGGCGCGGGTAGACACCGAAGCAGCCGGCGACCCCGGACGCGTCGACGACCTCGCGCGGGAAGAAGGCGTCGATCTCCTCCTCGGTGGTCTTCGGGTCGAAGGCCAGCACCAGCCCATGGTAGGCATTGAACCCGTACGCCCGCTCCAGCAGCTCGAACACCTTGAAGCCCGGTGGCCGGTAGGCGACCTCGCCGAAGTACATCTCGCCGTCACTGGTGACGAAATACTCTGGGTGCACGAATCCGAACTCGATGTCGAACGCCTTGATGAGCTTCTCGATCTGCGCCGTGATCTGCGGGCGGTACCGCTCCAGTTCCGGGGTCGCCGGCATGAACACCGAATATCCCAGCGTGACGTATTCGGAGATATTGAGGAACTTGATCTTCCCGTTGTGTATCCACGCCTCGACCGCGAACTCCCAGCCATCGAGGTGGGATTCCATGAGAACCGGGAACTCCTCTTCCGGAATCATGTCGACCTCGTCCGGGGTGCGGATGACGCGGTGCCCGAGGCATCCTGCCTTGTCGAATGCCTTGAGATGGATCGGGTCGTTCGGGTCACCGTCCAGCTTGAGCAGGGTCTGATTAACGCGCTTGAGGAAGCGGATCACGTCGTCCCGGTCGTGGGCTTCCTCGAATATTCCGACCCGGATGCCGCCGAGTTGCGCGCGGCGCTTCATCAGCGCCTTGTCCCGCAGCAGCATGGCCTGACCGTACAAACGCGGGTTGCCCAGCAGAACGGAGTTGATCGCCCCTGCCCATTCCACCGTTTCCTCGAACAGCGGGATCGCGACGTCGACACCCTCGTTCTGCAGAGTCTCGGCGATCTCCAAGGAGCGGTCGTTGAGCCGTTCGAAATTCCACGGCAGGTAGGGGATGTCGTGGTCGACGCAGTACTTCTCGGCCCACTCCGGTGCCACGACGACGTATCGCCGGTCGAACCGGTCGAGGGCTTCCACCGCGTTGAGACTCCAGCCAAGAAGCGCTACATAACCTTTGTCGGGGTTCCTGGTGGCCGGTTCGACCTGTGTCATAGACCGTCTCTCCTTCGGCGCGTGCGCTGGTCGACGGCGTGGCTTGCACCACCGTGCCCGGCGATCTGCCGCGCAAGCACCTCCTTCCCGCATGCAAGCACCTCATTCCCGCTATTCCCTCGCGCAAGGACGAAGACGGCACGTTCGCGCGGATACGCCTCCCGCTCGGGGTGCCGGCGGGAGGCGGCCGAGCCCGCCGACCAGAGCCCCCGAACAGGGCCTGCACCTGCACGGCCCGTGACCTCCACCGGCCACCCGGAGGATGAGATTACTCACGCCGGACAACACTGACCGTGCTCACACAACCCGGAATTCGGCATCGCCCCAGGAACTACCGCTCGCAAAGTCGTGGAGCCAACAGGGGCGGCTGTCCGCGTCTTACCACCGTCACTCGGGCAGGTTCAGCTGCCAGGAGACACCGAAGCGGTCGTTCACCCAGCCGAACTTGGCGCTGAAGCCGTACGAGCCCAGCGGCATGAGTTCCGCTCCCTGTTCGGCGAGGGCGCCGTAGAGACGATCGAGCTCGGCCTCGGTGTCGCATTCGACGAAAAGCGATACCGCCGGAGTGAACCCGAATTCGTGCTTGACGTGGCTGTCGATGCACATGAACCGCTGTCCGGCGAGCGAGAACGTGGCGCGCAGGACCGTACCCTCCTCGCCGGGACCGTCGGCGCCGTAGCGGTAGATGTCGACGACCTCGGCGTCCTCGAACAGCGACGTGTAGAAGGTCAGCGCCTCCTCCGCCCTGCCCTCGAACATGAGGAAAGTGGTGATCTTCTGTGGCATCGAAGCCATGGTGCTGCCCTCCGGGTGCTGGCGCTGGTCCTCGGTGACGAGGCTAAGGGCCGTCCCGTAATCCCTGGTGGATCAGCGTGCGGCGCCAGATGCGGTGCATCGCGAGGCGGAGAGGCGTCCGCACACTGGATGCATGTGGACGTTCCGACAACGCGGCGAGGCGCCGTAGCTGTCGTCGTGCGCCCGCCGGGATTGCGGGACAGCCCTTAGCCCCTGCCTCCGACATGGGACCCGCCTGGACTCCGTGCAGGTCAGGCGGACGGGGTGGCGAAGTAGTGGCCTTCTTCGAGGTCGTCGATCAGTCCGGGCCGGGTCGGCTGCCAGCCCAGCAGCTCGCGGGTGTACGCGCTGGAGACGGGGCTGTCCATGGCGAGGAACGCGGCCAGCCAGGTGAAGTGCCCGGCCGCTTCGTCGGGGGCGAGCGAGGCCACGGGCAGGCCGAGGTGCCGCCCGATCACCTCGGCGACGGTACGGATCGGTACGCCCTCGTCAGCGGTCGCGTGCAGCGTGGAGCCGGCCGGAGCGCTCTCCAGAGCCAGCCGGAAGAGGTGCGCGGCATCGGACCGGTGCACGGCGGGCCAGCGGTTGGCGCCGTCGCCGATGTAGCCGGAGACGCCCTTCTCGCGGGCGATGGCGACCACGGTGGCGAGGAAGCCGTGGTCCCCGTCGCCGTGCACGGTCGGAGGAAGCCGTACGACCGCCGAGCGGACGCCGCGCTCCGCGAGGGCGGCCGTCACCTGCGCGTTGGCCAGCCGCTTGGCCGGGCCGCCGGTCGCGTGGGCGCCGACCTGGCCGGATGCCTGGCCGTCCCGCTCGGTGGCGAGCTGCCCCGGCGCCAGCCCGAGCGTCCCGGAGGCGATGAGGAACGGGCGGCCGGAGCCGGCGAGCGTCTCGCCGAAGGCGTCGATGGCACGGCGGTCCGCGTCGGCGGCCTCCTCGAAGCCGCCGCTGAACGCGATGTCGTGCTTGAAGGCGAGGTGGATCACGCCGTCGGACTCGGCGGCCGCGCCGCGCAGGGTGTCGAGGTCGTCGAGCGAGCCGCGGCGCACCTCGGCGCCGGCCTCGATGAGGGCGGCGGCCGAGGCGTCCGAGCGGGCGAGCCCGACGACCTGGTGGCCGGCGCCGATGAGCTCCGGAACGAGGGCCGAGCCGATCCAGCCGGACGCGCCGGTGATGAACACACGCATGAGGAGAACCTCCTGGGCAGGCCGACCGCCCTCGCCTCGGGTGGTGCCGAGCACGGGGGATACCGAGGCGCGGGACGTGCGGCGAACGAGACCATGTCAGCAACTGTCATCAACCGTAACACCTGATGTCAGCGACTGCCATCACGTAGGATCGGGGCATGGGCCGATGGGAACCGAACGCGCGCGGGCGCCTTGAGCAGGCGGCGCTGGACCTCTACAGCGAGCGCGGTTTCGAGCAGACCACCGCCGCGCAGATCGCCGAACGCGCGGGGCTCACCGAGCGGACGTTCTTCCGGCACTACGCCGACAAGCGCGAGGTGCTGTTCGGGGGTGCGCACACGCTGGAGCAGATATTCGTGGACACCCTCGCCGGCACCCCGGACACGGCCGCGCCGATCGAGGCGATGGCCTCGACGCTGGAGACCGTCGCCGCCATCTTCCTGGAGCGCCACGAGCACTCCCGGCAGCGCCAGGCCGTGATCATGGCGAACGCGGAGCTGCGCGAGCGCGAGCTGATCAAGCTCGCGTCGCTGTCCGCGGCGCTCGCCGCCACACTGCGCCGACGCGGCGTCAAGGACCCGGCCGCCACCCTCACCGCCGAGGCGGGCATCGCCGTCTTCAAGGTCGGCTTCGAGCGCTGGGTCGGCGACAGCGGGGATCGCGCCCTGGCGGATTTCCTGCGGGAGTCGCTCGACGAACTGAGGGTCGTGGCCGCGGGCGGGTGACGAGGTCCGGCCCGTGCCGCCGCGCTCCGGCCGGGAACCGACCGTAAGGAGAGCCCCATGACAGGCGAGCGGCACGAGGCACCGGACAGCACCGCGGTACGGGTGGCCCTCTGGCGGGCGATGCACGTACGGGTCGATCCGCCGCCCCACGTCCTCAAGGACGAGGTCGGCCTGCGCCTGGTGAACCCAGACGACGGATGGCGGGGGCGCCCGGACATGGACCCGCGCGCCACCGGCGCGTTCCGGGCGGCCATCGTGGCCCGTGCCCGTTTCATCGAGGACCTGGTCGTCGAGCAGGCGGGCCGTGGCGTCGCCCAGTACGTCGTCCTGGGGGCCGGACTGGACACCTTCGCCCAGCGCAGGCCGGAGATCGCCGCCCGGCTACGGGTGTTCGAGGTGGACCGGCCGGGCCCCCAGGCCTGGAAGCGCCGACGTCTGACCGAGCTCGGCTACGGGGTCCCCGACCGGCTGCGCCTGGTGCCGGTCGACTTCGAGGCGAGCGGGGACTGGTGGAAGCAGCTGTCCGCCGCCGGCTTCGATCCCGGCCGGCCGGCGGTCGTCGTCTCCACCGGCGTCAGCGTGTACCTCACCAAGGACGCCACCGCGGCCACCCTGCGCCTGCTCTCCGGACTCGCGCCCGGCTCGACCCTCGCCATGACGTTCATGCTGCCGACCGGACTTCTCGACGCCGCCGACCGGCCCGCCCTTGAGGCGACCAAGCCGAAGGCGCGGGCGGACGGAACGCCGTTCATCAGCTTCTACACCCCGCGCGAGATGCTGGCACTGGCCCGCGACGCCGGCTTCGAAGACGTCCGGCACGTGCCGGGAACCGCCCTCGCCGAACGCTACTTCGCCGATCGGACCGACGGCCTGCGCCCGTCGAGCGGGGAGGACCTGCTGGTGGCCACCACCTGACGCTCCCGGGCCGAGCGGCGCGCAGACTTCCGCACAGTGCGCTCCGGCGCACCGGGCTCACACCGTACGAGACGCTCCACAGCCACCTCACAGTTCTCGCCTATGTCCAAGGGCTGTCCATGGCCGCGGAGTTGGCGACTCCGGCCCGGCGGGACACCGGCCCCTTGGGCGGGGAGTGGATGGAGCGGATCGAGCCACAGTTCGACGCGACCACGGCGAGCGGCGTCCATTCCCTGCTCAACGCCCTGTTCACACGGGACACATGCGCATTCGCTCTCGACCGGCTCTTTGAATTGGGGCTGCGGCGAACATGCGACGGCTTCGCCGTAATGATCGCCGAAACGTCCGTTTAACGAACCCGCAATTTTGGGCACCGGACGGTTTCCGGCCAACTTGTTGACGCGCTCCTGACAGAAAAGCATCGCACCTGACACTCTTCCCCCGTTCTCCGCACCACTTGCTCCGCGTGCACTGTCCGGACGGCCTTCCGTGCTGTCCGATCCCCCTCGCAGAAGGAGTTCGCGTGAGACCCACGCCCAGCCGGCGCGCCACCGCCGCCGGCGCTCTGATCGCCGCAGCAGCCCTGCTGACCGTAGGTGTGCAGGCCGGCACCGCCACCGCACAGCCCGACAGCGCACCCGCGGCCCCCGTCGCGGGCAAGGCCGATCCCGGCGCGCTGCCGCGGAGTCTCTCCCCCGCCCAGCGCGCCGCGTTGATACGCGAGGCCGACGCCGGCAAGGCGGAGACCGCCAAGGATCTCGGCCTCGGCGCGCAGGAGAAGCTCGTCGTCCGTGATGTCGTCCAGGACGTCGACGGCACCACCCATACCCGCTACGAGCGCACCTACCAGGGCCTTCCGGTACTCGGCGGCGACCTGGTCGTCGCCGCGTCGAAGGCGGGCGCCACCCGCTCGGTGAGCAAGGCGTCCCGCTCCGCCCTGAAGAATGTCGCCACCACGGCGGACATCGCCCCGGCCGCCGCCGAGAAGCAGGCGCTGAGCGCCGCCGCCGCGGACGGTTCGAAGAAGACCGAGGCCGACCGCGCGCCGCGCAAGGTCGTGTGGATGGCGCAGGGCTCCCCGACCCTCGCGTACGAGACGGTCGTCGGCGGTCTCCAGCACGACGGCACCCCGAACGAACTGCACGTCGTCACCGACGCCGCCACCGGCAAGAAGCTGTACGAATGGCAGGCCGTCGAGAACGGCGTCGGCAACACCCAGTACAGCGGCACGGTCACCCTCGGCTCCACCCAGTCGGGTTCGACGTACAACCTCACCGACGGCGGCCGCGGCAACCACAGGACGTACAACCTGAACCGCGGCACCTCGGGCACCGGCACGCTCTTCTCCGGCGCCGACGACGTCTGGGGCAACGGCGCCGCGTCCAACCTGGAGACGGCGGGCGCCGACGCCGCCTACGGCGCCGGTCTGACCTGGGACTACTACAAGAACGTGCACGGCCGCACCGGCATCCGCGGCGACGGCGTCGGCGCGTACTCCCGCGTCCACTACAGCAGCGGCTACGTCAACGCCTTCTGGCAGGACAGCTGCTTCTGCATGACGTACGGCGACGGCTCGGGCAACGCCAAGCCGCTGACGTCCATCGACGTGGCCGCCCACGAGATGTCCCACGGTGTCACCGCCAACACCGCCAAGCTGGTCTACAGCGGCGAGTCCGGCGGCCTGAACGAGGCGACCTCCGACATCTTCGCCGCGGCTGTCGAGTTCTACGCCAACAGCCCGCAGGACCCGGGCGACTACCTGGTCGGCGAGAAGATCGACATCAACGGCAACGGCACTCCGCTGCGGTACATGGACAAGCCGAGCAAGGACGGCGCGTCCAAGGACTCGTGGTACTCCGGCATCGGCGGTGTCGACGTCCACTACTCCTCGGGCCCGGCGAACCACTTCTTCTACCTGCTCTCCGAGGGCAGCGGCGCCAAGACGATCAACGGCGTCTCCTACAACTCCGCGACCTCCGACGGCCTGCCGGTGACCGGCATCGGCCGGGCGAAGGCGGAGCAGATCTGGTTCAAGGCGCTCGCCACGAAGTTCACCTCCACGACCAACTACGCGGCGGCCCGCACCGGCACGCTCGCGGTCGCCGGTGAGCTGTACGGCACCACCAGCGCCGAGTACAAGTCCGTCCAGGACGCCTGGGCCGGCATCGCGGTCGGCGCCCGCCCGGGCAGTGGCGGCTCGGGCGGCACGGCCTTCGAGAGCACCACGCCCATCGCCATCCCGGACAACGGCGCGGCGGTCACCTCCTCGCTCGCCGTCACCGGAATCACCGGCAACGCCCCGGCCGCCCTCCCGGTGGACGTGAACATCTCGCACAGCTGGCGCGGTGACCTGGTCGTGGACCTGGTCGGTCCGAGCGGCACCTCGTACCGCCTCAAGAGCGCCAGCGGCAGCGACTCGGCGGACGACGTGGTCGAGACGTACACGGTGAACGCCTCCGCCGAGGTGGCCAACGGCACCTGGCAGCTGAAGGTGCAGGACACCGCGTCCCAGGACACGGGCACCATCAACAGCTTCAAGCTCACCTTCTGATCCGCTCGTCCGCCGATCGGCGCTCGTTTTCCGACCTGCGCTCGTTTTCCGACCTGCGCTCGATGTCCGATCGGCTCGTCCGCCGAGCCGTGCGCACCTGCTGAGCCGTCAGGCCGCTTGCCGTCCTGACCGCGCGTGCCGCCCGGGGTCCCCCCGCCCCGGGCGGCACACCGCTGTTTCGGGTGATGGCCTCGTCACGTAGCTTGACCAGGCACGAAAGGAGAACCCGATGAACTCATCAGTCGCACACCTGGTCCAGGCCATTCCGCCGGCCACCACCCCGCAACCCAAGGACTGGCAACAGGTAGAGAGCCAGGTCGGGGCGTCTCTGCCGAAGGACTACAAGCAACTCGTCGATGCCTACGGCGGAGGCAGTTTCGACGATTCGATCTGGCTCCTGGAGCCGTGGTGCGCCAACAGGTACTACGACCTCGTGACCGAGAACAAGGAGCGCCCCGAGATACTCCAGCGGCTCTGGTCGATGGGCGAACCCAAGCCGCCCGAGCTGGCGGAGGAAGGCGTCCGCGTCATCCCCTGGGCGCTGACCGAGAACGGGATGTACCTGTACTGGCTCGTCCGGCCCGGTCAGGACCCCGAGGACTGGACCGTGATCCTCAATGAGGGGCGCGGGCCCGAGTGGGAGCGTCACTCGGTGACGTGCGGTCAGTTCCTGGAGGGCGTGCTGTTGACGGGGGACGTCGAGTCCTCCTACTTCGGCGATCTCCCCGCCGATACGCACGAGTTCCGCCCCAGCCCCGTGTTCGCCTGACGCACCCGTGGTGGGGCGGCGTCCGTTGCGAGCGCCGCCCCACCACGGGTGTTCACCGGCACCACGCCAGGGACGTCACGCGGGGGCAGCGGCGGCCACCCGGCCGGCGCGCGCCGCGTCCACCAGGGCCCGGTGGTCCCGCTCGTTCTGGTCCGCGTAGCTCTCGGCGAACTCCGCCAGCGCGCGGTCGAAGGTGTCACCGGAGCCCAGATAGGCGGCGATCGCGATCCGGTCCCCCGAGCGGGCATGGGCCCGCGCCAGGGTGGCGGCGCAGAACTCGCCGAACACCCGCATCCCGTTCGGCACCATGATCTGGGGCACCAGGATGCCCTTCCAGTCGTGCAACTGGCGTACGTAGAAGTCCCGTTGGCGCTGGTCGAGCCCTGCCTCGACCCGGTCCCAGCCGAGGAAGATGTCGCCGGTCGCCTGCATGAGCCGCTGCCCGGCGACCACGCGCTGCCCCTGGTTGTCGTACGCGCTCTCGCCGACGTGCGCGGCGAGCACCGACCGGTCGGCCTCCTTGGCCTGGAGGATCAGCGGGTCCTCGTCGTCCCGTCCCAGCATGAGAAGGACCCAGCAGCGGGTGCCGACGCTGCCCACACCGACCACCTTGCGGGCGATGTCGACCAGACGGTATTGCCGGAGCAGATGCCGCCGGTCCGTGGACAGACTCTGGCCGTACCGCTCGATCAGATCAGCGAGTCCCCGGGCGATCCGGTCCCGCTCGCCGCCGGCCACCATGTCGTCGAGCGGCACGATCAGCGGCGGATCGGCGGCGAACCGGCGCTGTCCGCCGCCGAGCCGGGTCAGCTTCTCGAACGCCCGCAGGTTGTCCGTTGTCCGCGCCTTCGCCATCGCCTTGGACACCCGCCCACGACCGCGCCCACTGAGCCGCCGGCTCGCCAGGGCCTGGAGTTCCTCCATGTCGGCGTGCTCGTACCAGACGGCGAGATTGCCCAGCCCGGCGAGGAACCGCATCCGCTCGCGGTACGACCGTACGGTGGCCCGGACGATGACGGCGCGCTCCTTCCTGGAGTAACCGTTCTCCCGCCCCGCGATCACCAGGCTCGCGGCGAGCCGTTTGACGTCCCATTCCCAGGGGCCGGGCAGGGTCTCGTCGAAGTCGTTGATGTCGAACACCAGCCGCCGCTCCGGGGAACCCAGCAGCCGGAAGTTCAGCAGGTGCGCGTCTCCGCACAGCTGGGCGGTGATGCCGGAGCGCGGAGTCGCGGCCAGGTCGCCGGCCATGATCGCGGCGGCGCCCCGGTAGAAACGGAACGGCGATTCCGTCATGCGCGCGTAGCGGATGGGGATGAGTTCCGGCACCCGCGTGGCCGACTGTTCCTCGACCACCGCCACCGGATCCGGCCGCTTCCCGGCGGGCGTGAACCCGGCATGGCTGGACCTCGGCACCTTCCTCCGGGCCGCCTTGCCCCGGCCGGCCCGCTCCTGGGGCGACAGATGCGGTACGCCGTCGCTGCCCTGGTTCATGGAAGTCGCCTCCCTGCCCACGGGGCGACCGCCCCCACGCCCTGCCGACGCGGAGCCCGGAGCACCCGGAACGAGCCCCCCGATGTCCCTATTATCCGTCGCCCCGCGCACGGCCCGCATCCCGGCCGTCCACAGCGGGCCGTCGACGGCCCGCTGTGGACACACACGGTCACGGTCGCGGAGCGGAGGGGCACCACCCGTGTCCGGCACCCCTCCGCGACGACCGTCAGTTCGGGTTGCTCGCGTTCGTCAGCGTCTCCCAGGCGACGAACAGGTTGTTCGTCCCCGCCGGCCGCCCCTGCTCGGTGAGCCGCTGGGTGTTGGTCATCGAGTAGCCCAGCCGCGTGTTCAGCGCGTTGAAGCCGACCTCGGTGATCGGGCCGAGGCCACGCGTCACCGTCCCCTTGCACAGCGACGCCGGTACGGGCTCGGCCCCCAGCTCGTACTTCGCCTGGAAGCCCAGCGCCTGCCGCAGCCGCTCGCCGACCTGCGGGAACAGGTCCTGGCCCTGGATGCGCGCGGTCTCGTAGACATGGCCGACGGACGAGATGCCGTAACCCGTGTGGACGAAGTCGCGGCACGTCTCCTGGGTGAGACCGGTGACGAAGGTTCCCTGGCCCTGCCAGTAGCTGACGATCTTGGCGCGGGTGTCCAGGTTCTGGCTCGGTACGGTCCTGGGCAGATCGCCGTCCGAGGACAGGTAGATGTACGCGGGCACACGGACCAGGTACTTGCCGATCGCCTTGTCGTAACTCGCCTTGTCGTCGAGGAAGACGGAGACGCTCACCGCCGCCTCCATCATCGTCAGCTCCCAGTTCCCGTTGGAATTGGACCCGTTGATGATCTCGGGCAGATAGACGGTGCGCAGCATCGTGCCGAACCGCGCGGAGTTCGCCCAGCTTCCCGAGCCGTTGGCGTAGACGTGCTTGATGATCTCCGCGGCCTTGGGCCAGGAGGAGCCGGCCCAGCCGGTCTGGAGCGGGGCGTTGCTGTTGGTGTGGTCCTTGACCGTGCCGGACCAGGCGTCCATGAGCTCGATCGACTTCTTCGCGTACCGGTCGTCGCGGGTGATGTACCAGGCCAGCGCGTCGGTGTACGCGGCGATGGCGTCCTCGCGCTCGTCGGTGCAGCCGTAGTTCGGGTTGGAGTACGGGCCGCACTCGACGACCGCGCGAGGCTTGGCCGTACGCGACAGGGAGGCGTACTTGCTCGCCATCATCTGGTCGTACGCGCCCTTCCAGGGCTGCGCGCCGGCCTGCACCTTGCCGCGCACGAAGTCGAGTTGGGCGGTGTTGAGGTTCACACCGGGGTGGGTGAAGTTCTGCGGGGCGGCCGCGGCGGACGGGGCCGGGGCCCTGTCCGCCGCGGGCGCCTTCTCGGCCGCCGCCGGTGTGACGAAGGCGGCGGCCGTCAGGCCCGCCAGGGCTGTGGAGAGAGCGAGCACGCGGGAGATGGATCCGGGGCGCATGTGGGGGTGCCCTTCCGGTCGTTGGGCGTTCCTCAACCCCAACTCGGTTCATTCATATGAACATTGAGCGGGGTTGTGAACTCTGCACGGAAGGGGAACGTAGAACCAACCCGCGAGCGCGTCAAGGTCTGGACCAATAGGGATCCCTGTGCGAACGAAAAGGCACGGACGTCCCGCACACGTCGAGGGCCGGGCGGCCACCGCCACCCGGCCCTCGAAGACCGCCTGTCGCACCACTCGCGCCCCGCGCGTCGCGCCCCACGCGTCAGCGCATCAGCACTCCCGCACCCTCGCCCGTCATCTCCGTCGGCAGTGTGACCAGCCCCAGATCCACACCGGTGGGAAGCAGCGGGTGCGCGGGCAGTACCCGCACCGTGTAGCCGTACGGGCCCGTACGGTCCAGGGCCAGCGGTCCCTCGTACACCCAGCGGCCCTCCAGGTCCGGCCCGCCGGCCGGCTTGAGCGGGAAGGTCACCGCGTCCGCGATCGCGTCGTCCGAGCCGACCCGGCCCGCGACCGCCTGCACTTCCACATCGTCCGGGCGGAGTTCGCCGAGACCGACGTTCACCCGCAGGGAGAGCGTGGAACCCAGCTCGGCGGCGCCGCCCGTGCCGCTCGCCGCCACCGCCTCCACATGGTCGACCGACACATACGGCCAGAGCGTGCGCGTCCGGTACTTCCAGGCCGCCAGCTCCGTCGCCGTACCGGCGTCCAGGGCGCGGTGGGCGCGGGCGGCCGGCGCGTACAGCCGCTCCACATACTCCCGCACCATCCGTCCCGCGAGCACCTTCGGTCCCAGGGTGACCAGTGTGCTGCGGACCATCTCGATCCAGCGGCCGGGCAGGGCGTCCGCGCCCCGGTCGTAGAAACGCGGCGCGACCCGGTCCTCGATCAGCTCGTAGAGTGCGTTCGCCTCCAGGTCGTCCCGGCGGTTCTCGTCGGCGGCCAGGCCCTCGGCCGTCGGGATGGCCCAGCCGAAGTCCGGGTCGAACCACTCGTCCCACCAGCCGTCCAGCACCGACAGGTTGAGACACCCGTTGAGCGCGGCCTTCATCCCGCTGGTGCCGCACGCCTCCAGCGGGCGCAGCGGGTTGTTCAGCCAGACGTCGCAGCCCGGGTAGAGCTTCTTCGCCATCGCCATGCCGTAGTCGGGCAGGAAGACGACGCGGTGGCGCACCCGCGGATCGTCGGCGAACCGCACCAACTCCTGCACCAGCCGCTTGCCGCCGTCGTCCGCCGGGTGCGCCTTGCCCGCGACGACGATCTGGACGGGCCGCTCGGGATCGAGCAGGAGGTCCGTCAGCCGGCCGCGGTCGCGCAGCATCAGCGTCAGGCGTTTGTACGAGGGGACGCGCCGGGCGAAGCCGATGGTGAGGACGTCCGGGTCGAGCACCCCGTCGATCCAGCCCAGTTCGGCGTCCTGCGCGCCGCGCAGCCGCCAGGACGCGCGCAGCCGTTCGCGTACCTCGGTCACCAACTGCTCGCGCAGGGCCCGGCGTACGCCCCAGATCTCGCCGTCCGGGATCCCGGCGATGGCGTCCCGGCGCGGCGATCCGTCCCCGGAGTCCGCCGCCAGGGCGTCCCCCGAACAGCCCGAGCCTCCCGGACCTGCCGGACCTGCCGGACCCGCGCCCAGCCGGGCGATCTCGGGGGCGACCCAGGTAGGGGCGTGCACGCCGTTGGTGACGGAGGTGATGGGCACCTCGTCCGGGTCGAAGCCGGACCAGAGCCCGGCGAACATCTCCCTGCTGACCGCGCCGTGCAGGGTGGAGACGCCGTTGGCCCGCTGGGCGAGCCGCAGCCCCATCACGGCCATGTTGAACAGCCTCGGGTCGCCGCCCGGATAGCTCTCCGTACCGAGGCCGAGGACCCGCTCGGCGTCCACGCCGGGCAGTTCGCCGTCGTCGCCGAAGTGACGGGCGACCAGCGCGCGGTCGAAGCGGTCGATCCCGGCGGGCACGGGGGTGTGGGTGGTGAAGACCGTCCCGGCCCGTACAGTCTCCAGAGCGGCCTCGAAGCCGAGCGAGCCCCCAGGGGCCGAACCGGAACCGGAGTCGGCACCGACATCGGCGCCACCGCTCACCAGCTCACGAATGCGCTCCAGCCCCAGGAACCCCGCGTGCCCCTCGTTGGTGTGGAACACCTCGGGCGCCCGGTGCCCGGTGATCCGGCAGTACGCACGCACCGCACGGACCCCGCCGATCCCCAGCAGCATCTCCTGGAGCAGGCGGTGTTCACTGCCACCGCCGTACAGCCGGTCGGTCACCTCGCGCTCGCCCGGTCCGTTCTCCTCGACGTCGGAGTCGAGCATCAGCAGCGGCACCCGGCCCACCCGCGCCTGCCAGACGCGGGCGCGCAGCGAGCGGTGTCCCGGCAGGGCGAGGACGACATGGGCCGGTGTGCCGTCCGCCTCGCGCAGCAGCGTCAGTGGCAACTCGTCGGGGTCGAGGACGGGATACTGCTCCTGCTGCCAGCCGTCCCGCGAGAGGGACTGGCGGAAATAGCCGTGCCGGTAGAGCAGCCCGACGCCGATGAGCGGTACGCCGAGGTCGCTGGCGGCCTTGAGATGGTCACCGGCGAGGATGCCGAGCCCGCCGGAGTACTGCGGCAGTGCCGCGGTCACCCCGAACTCGGGCGAGAAGTACGCGACGGCCTCGGGCAGCTCCGCGCCCTGGCCGTCGCGTTCCTGGTACCAGCGCTCGCCGTGCAGGTAGGTGTCGAGATCGGCCGCGGCGGCGGCCAGTCTCTCCAGGAAGGGACGGTCCCCGGCCAGCTCGGCGAGGCGGGCGGCGGACACGCTTCCGAGCAGCCGTACGGGGTCGCCGTCGGCGGCCCGCCAGCCGGCGGGGTCGACGGCCTCGAAGAGCTCTCGGGTCTCGGTGTGCCAGGACCAGCGCAGATTGCGGGCGAGATCGCCCAGCGGTCGGAGGGGTTCGGGCAGGACGGGGCGGACGGTGAACCGACGGATTGCCTTCACGCTTCCACCTTCGCAGGGGACGTACGAGCCGCAGCGGACAAACCACAGACATACGAGCCGGAAGTACGGGCCGGACACCGGACCGGACGACCGGACCGGCGGGACGCACCACGCTGTGCGGCCCACCGTCCGTCCGACGTTAGCCGTACCCCGCCCTGCGCAACCACGGCGCATTCGCGCACTCACGCCCGGGTGTCCGCGCCCCGTCGGGGCAACCGACAAGGAAGAGGCTCCTGTTCGCGCCTGTCGTCCCGGGCCGCTGTCCGTACGCCCAAAGCAGTTACACGGGCAGTCGCACGGGCGGTTCGCCGTACGCCCGAGTAGTTAACAAACCGCCGGATTGCCCACCCGAAAAGAGTGGGAAGGCTCCTGCGGTACGCACGGCTCAGCGCACGCTCAGGACGCACCCGCACACGCATGCGCACCACTCACATGCACGCCACACATGTACGGCGCACACCTGCACGGCACATGCGCGGCTCATATGTACGGCATACGAGCGCGTCTCCACATGATTCCAGCGCTATTCGAGTGAACGCGGACAGGAGCGGCCATGCTCGCAGCGTCCCAGTCGTCTACCGAGCAGCTACAAAGAACACCCAAACCTCGCGAAAAGTCTCATAAAGGCGCCCAAAACGATCAATCTGCTTCGCCTGCGCCACCTGCCTCACCTGCTTCACCACCTGTTCCACCTGCTCCACCTGCCCTGCCTGTCACGCCCGCACAGCCCACAGGTGATCGAGTGAAACCACTGATTGGCCGCATTCCCGTCCTGGACGTACGTCCGCTCGTCGACTGCGGCAGACGCCCCGCGAAGGCGGTGAACGGTGAGTCCTTCCAGGTCACCGCCACCGTCTTCCGCGAGGGCCATGACGCCGTCGCGGCCAACGTCGTCCTGATGGACCCCGCCGGCCGCCCCGGCCCCTGGACCCCGATGCGTGAACTGGCCCCCGGCACGGACCGCTGGGGCGCCGAGGTCACCCCCACCGAGGAAGGCCGGTGGACCTACACCGTCGAGGCATGGAGCGATCCGGTCGCCACCTGGCGCCACGCGGCCGGCATCAAGATCCCGGCGGCCACCGACGAGGCCGACATCGCGCTCGTCCTCGCGGAGGGCGCCGAGCTGTACGAACGGGCCGCCGCCGGCGTGCCGAAGCGCGACGGCCGGGAGGCCGTGCTGGCCGCCGCCGACGCGATGCGCGACGAGTCGCTGTCCGCCCCGGCCCGGCTCGACGCCGCGCTCGCCCCGGAGGCCGAAGCCGCGCTCGCCCGCCACCCCCTGCGCGATTTCGTGAGCTCCTCGCGCCCCGCTCCCCTGCTGGTCGAGCGCCGGCGCGCGCTGTACGGCTCCTGGTACGAGCTGTTCCCGCGCTCCGAGGGCGCGATCGTGCCCAAGGGCCCGGTCGTCCCCCAAGGCGCGGTGGTCCCCAACGGCGGCCGTACGAACGGCGGATCGAGGAAGGACGGCAAGCACAAGCCGCCCGTCAGCGGCACGTTCAGGACCGCCGCCGAACGGCTTCCCGCCGTCGCCGCGATGGGTTTCGACGTCGTGTATCTGCCGCCGATCCACCCCATCGGCACCACCCACCGCAAGGGCCCCAACAACTCCCTGACGCCCGGCCCCGACGATGTCGGTGTGCCCTGGGCGATCGGCTCGGCCGACGGCGGGCACGACGCGATCCACCCCGACCTGGGCACGATCGAGGACTTCGACCACTTCGTGGAGACGGCGCGCACCCTGCGCATGGAGGTCGCACTGGACTTCGCGCTCCAGTGCTCCCCCGATCATCCCTGGGTCGCCAAGCACCCCGACTGGTTCCACCACCGCGCGGACGGCTCCATCGCGTACGCCGAGAATCCGCCGAAGAAGTACCAGGACATCTACCCGATCGCCTTCGACAAGGATCTGCGCGGCCTGGTCCGGGAGACGACCCGCGTCCTGCGCCACTGGATGTCCCACGGCGTACGGATCTTCCGCGTCGACAATCCGCACACCAAGCCGGTGCTCTTCTGGGAGAAGGTCATCGCGAACATCAACCGCACCGACCCCGATGTCATCTTCCTGGCCGAGGCCTTCACCCGGCCCGCCATGATGCACACGCTCGGCGCGATCGGCTTCCAGCAGTCGTATACGTACTTCACCTGGCGGAACACCAAGCGGGAACTCACCGACTACCTGACCGAGCTCTCCGGTGAGTCCGCCGCGTACATGCGGCCCAACTTCTTCGTCAACACGCCTGACATCCTGCACTCCTACCTCCAGGAAGGCGGCCGTCCCGCCTTCGAGGTACGGGCCGTGCTGGCCGCGACGATGGTCCCGACGTGGGGTGTGTACGCGGGATATGAACTCTGCGAGAACTCCCCCGCCAAGCCCGGCAGCGAGGAGTACCTTGACTCGGAGAAGTACCAGCTGCGGCCCCGGGACTGGGAAGCGGCGGAGCGTGAGGGCCGCACGATCGCCCCCCTCATCACCACGCTCAACCGCCTCAGACGGCGTCATCCCGCGCTCCAGCAGCTGCGTGACATCCACTTCCACCACGCCGACAACGACGCGGTCATCGCGTACAGCAAACGGTCGGGCACGGACATCGTTCTGGTGGTCGTGAACCTCGACCCTCACCACACCCAGGAGACGACGGTCTCGTTGGACATGGAGCGGCTCGGCCTCGAACGGCACGAGACCGTCCCGGTGCGCGACGAGCTCACCGGAGAGACCTATCACTGGGGCAGAGCCAACTATGTGCGCCTAGAGCCGGGCGTCACGCCCGCGCACATCGTGGTTCTGCGACCGTCCCCGCCGATCGGAGGGTCACCCACATCATGATCGTCAATGAGCCTGTCCACGACACGTTCGAGGACACCCCGGCCAAGGACCGCGATCCCGACTGGTTCAAGCGTGCTGTCTTCTACGAGGTCCTGGTGCGTTCGTTCCAGGACAGCAACGGCGACGGCATCGGCGACCTCAAGGGCATCACGTCCAAACTGGACTATCTCCAGTGGCTCGGAGTGGACTGCCTCTGGCTGCCGCCGTTCTTCAAGTCGCCGCTGCGCGACGGCGGTTACGACGTGTCGGACTACACGGCGGTGCTCCCCGAGTTCGGTGATCTCGCCGACTTCGTGGAGTTCGTCGACGCCGCGCACCAGCGCGGCATGCGCGTGATCATCGACTTCGTCATGAACCACACGAGCGATCAGCACGACTGGTTCCAGGAGTCCCGCAAGGACCCCGACGGACCGTACGGCGACTACTACGTCTGGGCCGACGACGACAAGCAGTTCCAGGACGCCCGGATCATCTTCGTCGACACCGAGACGTCCAACTGGACCTTCGACCCGGTCCGCAAGCAGTACTACTGGCACCGTTTCTTCTCCCACCAGCCGGATCTCAACTACGAGAACCCGGCGGTACGCGAAGAGATCGTCTCCGCGCTCCGGTTCTGGCTGGACCTGGGCATCGACGGCTTCCGGCTGGACGCCGTGCCATACCTGTACCAGCAGGAGAACACCAACTGCGAGAACCTCCCGGCGACCCACGAGTTCCTCAAGGCCGTACGGAAGGAGATCGACGCCAACTACCCCGACACGGTGATCCTCGCCGAGGCCAACCAGTGGCCGGAGGACGTCGTCGACTACTTCGGCGACTACGCGGCGGGCGGGGACGAATGCCATATGGCGTTCCACTTCCCGGTGATGCCCCGGATCTTCATGGCCGTACGGCGCGAATCGCGCTACCCGGTCTCGGAGATCCTGGCGAAGACCCCGGCCATCCCGACGAGCTGCCAGTGGGGCATCTTCCTGCGCAACCACGACGAGCTGACCCTCGAAATGGTCACGGACGAAGAACGCGACTACATGTACGCGGAGTACGCCAAGGACCCGCGCATGCGTGCCAACATCGGCATCCGGCGCCGGCTCGCCCCGCTGCTGGACAACGACCGCAACCAGATCGAGCTGTTCACCGCTCTGCTGCTGTCGCTGCCAGGGTCCCCGATCCTCTATTACGGGGACGAGATCGGGATGGGCGACAACATCTGGCTCGGCGACCGGGACGCCGTGAGAACCCCGATGCAGTGGACCCCCGACCGGAACGCGGGCTTCTCGTCCAGCGACCCCGGCCGGCTCTACCTGCCGACGATCATGGACCCGGTCTACGGCTACCAGGTCACCAATGTCGAGGCGTCGATGGCGTCACCGTCCTCGCTGCTGCACTGGACCCGGCGAATGATCGAGATCCGGAAGCAGAACCCCGCTTTCGGGCTCGGCTCGTACACCGAGCTGCCGTCGTCCAACCCGGCCGTGCTCGCCTTCCTGCGCGAGGCCCCCTCCCAACAGGGCGAGGGCGACGATGTGGTGCTGTGCGTACACAACTTCTCGCGCTTCGCGCAGCCCACGGAGCTGGACCTGAAGGCCTTCGCCGGGCGTCATCCGGTGGAGCTGATCGGCGGTGTGCGCTTCCCCGCCATCGGCGAATGGCCCTACCTGCTGACTCTCGCGGGGCACGGCTTCTACTGGTTCCGCCTCAGGAAGGACGTCTCGCCGTCGTGATGGCGTGACGTTGCCATGGCGTGGCGTCGTGATGGCGTACGGCGTGATGGCGTCCTCTGCCGTCCTTCGACCACGCGTTGACCCGTGACCCGGCGTTAACGCGTGGCCCCCGTGCGAGGCGGTTTCCGTCGCCCCGCACGGGGCAGTCTCCCAAACATCCAGTTCGATCGAGTTCGTACGAAAACGATCCGTTCGGATCATCCTCACCCGACACGTCCCGCACAGCCGGACAGCCATTGCCGCAATCCGGGACACTCTGCGCATCCTGTGGTGTGCCCGGGGAAAGGACGCGATGCCATGTCGAAGGCTGCATCCACCTGGACTACCCCACGCCTCGTCACTGCCTCGCCCACGGTCCCACCCGCTCCCCCGTCCGCCGTACCCCCCTCGCTGTCGCCGGTCGACGCGCGAGAGCTGGTCGGCTCGCTCGCACCGATACTGCACGACTGGCTGCCGCACCAGCGCTGGTTCGCGGGCAAGGGCCGTCCGGTCACCGGCTTCGTACCGGTGACGGTCACCGAGTTGCTGCCGTCGGACGCGGGGGATCCGGGGCTGCTGCACCTTCTGGTTCGGGTCGAACAGCGCGGTGCCGCCGGGCCGCCGCCGTCGATTCCCCCCTCCGCCCCCTCGGCTCCCGCACCGGCCGACGACTGCTATCAGCTGCTGCTCGGCGTACGCGACGCACTGCCGCCCCACCTGGCGCCCGCCCTTGTCGGCCATGCCACCCAGGGCCCGCTGGCCGGCCGTACCGTCTACGAGGGCCTGCACGATCCGCGCCTGGCCGAACTGCTGCTGGAACGATTGCGCACACCCGGCGCACTGGGCACGCTGCGGTTCGACCGCGCCGACTCCGTCCCGTCCGGACTCGCCGGCCGGCTGCTCGACGCCGAGCAGTCGAACTCCTCGCTGGTGTACGGGGACGAGTACATCCTGAAGATCCTCCGCCGGGTCTTTCCCGGCCCCCACCCGGACCTGGAACTGCCGCTCGCCCTGGCGGCGGAGGGCTGCGGGCGGGTTCCCGCGCCCGTCGGCTGGTTCGAGGCGGACGACCCGTCCGGCAGCGGCGACTCCCTCACCCTCGGGGTGCTCCAGCCGTATCTGCGCGGCTCCCAGGACGGCTGGCAGCTGGCGCTGGCCGCGCTCGCCGACGACCGTGAATTCACCACCGAGGCGCGGGCGCTGGGGCGGGCCACCGCCGAGGTGCACATCGCGCTGGCCGCCGCCCTGCCGACGGTCACCCTGGGCCGTCGGCAGACCGGGCAGCTGGCGGCCGGGATGGCCGAGCGGCTGGACGCGGTGGCGCGGGCGGTGCCCGCGCTGGCGCCGTACGCTCCCGGGCTGCGCGGCGCCTTCGACGCGCTCGCCGGGCTGGACGAGGCGGGGCGCGGCCGGCCCGCCCAGCGTGTGCACGGCGATCTGCACCTGGGCCAGGCCCTGCGCACGCCGGACGGGAGCTGGTCGGTCATCGACTTCGAGGGCGAGCCCGCCCGGCCGCTCGCCGAACGCCGCCGCCCGCAGCCGCCGGTCCGCGATGTCGCGGGCATGCTGCGCTCCTTCGACTACGCGGCCCGCTCCCACGAGCCGTGGCGCCCGGACTGGGCGACACGCTGCCGCGCGGCGTACTGCGAGGGGTACGCGGCGGTCTCGGGCACCGACCCGCGTGCCGAACCCGAACTGCTGCGCGCGTACGAGACCGACAAGGCGGTCTACGAGGTGCTGTACGAGGCCAGGCAACGCCCCGACTGGCTGCCGGTGCCGATGGCGGCGATCCGCCGGCTGGCGGGTGGCGTCTGACGCGGCGTCACCCCGTCACGGCCGAGCGGTGCGGGCACCGTCCCCGGACCGCTCGCGATCCGCCTCATGGTCCGGCGCGACGACGGCACGGGGACCGGCAGCACGACGGTCCCTGTCCCCCCACTCCCCCCGCTCCCCCCACACGCAATTCCCCACGACTCCCGTCCCCCTTCCCGCGCCCCGTAGCACCCGCCGCATCCGCACCCGTCCCCGCACTCACACTCGCTCCGACCAGCAGTGAAGTCCGCCGAGGAGGCAGCCCCCGTGACCCCCCGTCCGCCGTCCAACCGTCCACCCGAGCCCGAGCGCCCCACGACCGCCCTCCCGGCGCCGGTCCCCGCGCCCGCCGCCGAGAAGAAGCCGACGCGCCGCAAACACCCGAAGGCCTCGGGGGCGCCGACGGGGACCTCGGCAGCGGCGGGGGCCGCGGGCGCGGCATCCTCGTCGGGCGCCGCACCCAGACCGCGCAAGGCTCCCGGCAAGGCCGCCGGCGGCAGGACGCGGGCCGGCGCCGCCGCCGGCCGCGAGGCCCGCACGGTCCGGGCGGCGCCGCCCCCGGCCGGCGATGACCGGGAGCGGCTGCTGGCCGGTTCGCACCACGACCCGCACGCGCTGCTGGGCGCGCACCCGGTGCCCGACGGCGTCCTTTTCCGGACGCTGCGGCCGTACGCGCGCGCCGTGACCGTCATCGCCGAGGGCGTCAACGTGAGAGCCGCGCTGAACGACGACGGCGACGGCTTCTTCTCCGGTGTCCTGCCGCTGCGCGCCGTACCCGAATACTCCCTCCTCGTCCGCTACAGCGATGTCACGGAGGAGCTGGACGAGCTGGAGGTGCAGGACCCGTACCGCTTCCTGCCCGCCCTCGGGGAGCTGGACCTGCATCTGATCGGCGAGGGCCGGCACGAGGAGCTGTGGCAGGCGCTCGGCGCCCGGCCCATGGTTCACCAAGGGGTGACCGGCACCCGTTTCACGCTCTGGGCGCCCAACGCCCGGGGCGTCCGGGTGACCGGTGACTTCACGTACTGGGACAGCACCAGCCTTCCGATGCGCTCGCTCGGCGCCACCGGGGTGTGGGAGCTGTTCGTGCCGGGGGTCGGCGAGGGCGCGCTCTACAAGTTCGACATCACACGCCCGGACGGGTCGCGCACACTGCGCGCCGACCCGATGGCCCGGCGCACGGAAGTGCCGCCCGCGACGGCCTCCATCGTCACCGAGTCGCACCATGTGTGGCACGACGAGGAGTGGATGGCGCACCGCGCCGACCGCCCCGTGCACGCGGCTCCGTTCTCCGTATACGAGGTGCATCTCGCCTCCTGGCGGCCGGGCCTGACGTATCGTCAGCTTGCCGCTCAACTCCCCGCGTACGTCAAGGATCTCGGCTTCACGCACGTCGAGCTGATGCCGGTGGCCGAGCATCCCTACGGCGGTTCGTGGGGCTACCAGGTCACCGGCTTCTTCGCGCCGACGTCCCGGATGGGCACGCCGGACGACTTCCGGTATCTCGTGGACTCCCTGCACCGCGCGGGTGTCGGGGTGCTGCTCGACTGGGTGCCCGCGCACTTCCCGAAGGACGAGTGGGCGCTGGCCGAGTTCGACGGCCGTCCGCTGTACGAACCCGCCGACCCGCAGCGGGCCGAGCATCCGGACTGGGGCACGCTGGAGTTCGACTACGGCCGCACGGAGGTACGCAACTTCCTTGTCGCCAACGCCGTTTACTGGTGCGAGGAGTTCCATGTCGACGGGCTGCGCGTCGACGCGGTCGCCTCGATGCTCTACCTCGACTACTCGCGCGAGGAGGGCCAGTGGACCCCGAACGAGCACGGTGGCCGGGAGAACCTGGACGCCGTGGCGTTCCTCCAGGAGATGAACTCCACGGTGTACCGCCGCTGCCCCGGCGTGGTGACCATCGCCGAGGAGTCCACCGCGTGGAGCGGTGTCACCCGCGCCACCCACCATGTGGGCGCCGACGGCTTCGGCGGGCTCGGCTTCGGCCTGAAGTGGAACATGGGCTGGATGCACGACTCGCTGGAGTACGTCTCCAAGGAGCCGATCCACCGCAAGTACCACCACGGCGAGATGACCTTCTCCATGGTGTACGCGTACAGCGAGAACTACGTCCTGCCGATCTCCCACGACGAGGTCGTGCACGGCAAGCGCGCGCTGGTCTCCAAGATGCCCGGCGACTGGTGGCAGCAGCGCGCCGACGAACGTGCCTATCTCGGCTTCATGTGGGCGCACCCCGGCAAGCAACTGCTCTTCATGGGGCAGGAGTTCGCGCAGGGTGCGGAGTGGTCGGAGAGCCATGGGCCGGACTGGTGGGTGCTCGATCCGTCGTACGAGGCGGAGCCGGACCACCGGGGCGTGCGCGATCTGGTCCGCGAACTGAACACGGTGTACGGCGCTACACCGGCGCTCTGGCAGCGGGACACCGAACCCGAGGGCTTCGCGTGGGTGGACGGCGACGCGGGTGAGGACAACGTCTTCGCGTTCCTGCGGTTCGACGCGGCGGGCTCACCCCTGCTGGCGGTCTCCCACTTCTCGCCGGTGGTCCGCCATCAGTACCGCATCGGTGTCCCCGAGGGGTTCTCGGCCTGGACCGAGGTCCTCAACACGGACGCGGGGCGCTACGGCGGCAGCGATGTGCGCAACGAGGACCCGCTGAAGCCGGAGTCGGTGTCCGCGCACGGCCGTCCGGCGAGCATCCAGCTGACACTGCCACCGCTGGCGACGCTCTGGCTACGGCCTTCCTGACGTACCATCAGGCACATTTCTGACGTACCATCAGACGCAGTCGTGGCCCCGCCGGATCCGCTCTCCGGCGGGGCCACGGCGTACCCGGACGGGGCGTCGATCACCGTGAACGGCTGATCACCACTCACCCGGTCACCACTGGTCGGCACGGCACGTCGAGGGGCCCGGAGCACTGGCTCCGGGCCCCTCCTCAGTGCCAACGGCCCACGCCTCAGGCGTCGCGGCCCGTCGCCAGTGACGCCGGCCGGGCCGGGACCGCCTCGTCGCGTACGATCCCCAGCCGCTGAGTTGCCCGCGTCAGCGCCACGTACAGGTCGTTGACACCGCGCGGTGAGCCGTCCAGGATCCCCTCGGGATCGACCACGATCACCGTGTCGAACTCCAGGCCCTTCGCCTGCCGGGCGTCGAGCAGGACCGCGTGGCGGGTGAGGTCGGGCGTCGCTCCCCAGGAGGCGTCGGGCAGTTCGGCCGCCAGCGCGGGCAGCAGCGCGGCCGGGGCGATGACCGCGACCCGCCCCTCGCGGCCCTCGCTCGCGTGTTCCGCGGCCAGTTCGGCCGCGGTACGTGCCAGGGCGGCGCTCTCCACCGCCCGTACGACCGGGCCGGTGCCCGTCGAGCGTACGGACGTCGGCGGCTCGAAGGACGGATCCGCCAGCCGCCGCACCTCGGCCGCGACCTCCATGATCTCCGTCGGCGTACGGTAGTTGACGCCGAGCTTCGTCAGCTCCCAGCGGTCCCCCGCGTACGGCTGGAGGATCTGCTGCCACGAGTCGCAGCCGGCCGCGTCCCCGGTCTGGGCGGGGTCGCCGACCAGGGTCATGGAACGGCTCGGGCAGCGGCGCATCAGCAACCGCCAGGCCATGGCGGACAGTTCCTGCGCCTCGTCCACGACGATATGGCCGAAGGCCCAGGTACGGTCGGCGGCGGCCCGTTCGGCGGCGCTGCGGGTGTCGAGTTCCTCGTGCCGGTCGGCGAACCGTTCGGCGTCGATGATGTCGTGCGCGGCGAGGACCTCCGACTCGTCGTCGTCCTTGTCCTCGAACTCCTGCGTACGGGAGCCGTACGACAGCTCCAGCACGCCCTTGGCGTAGTCGATCCGCTCCTGCCGCGCCACCGCGGCGGCGGCGCGGGCCGCGGTGTCGTCCTCGCCGAGCAGCTCGGCCGCCTCGTCCAGCAGCGGCACGTCGGCCGGCGTCCAGTCGGTCCGCGCGTCGGTCCCGGTCCGGGGCCCGGGGCGCCGTACGGCGGCGGCGTCGCGCGCGCCGAGCCGGCCCGGCTCCGCCAGGAATTCGGAGACGAACCCCTCGGGGGTGAGGCCCGGCCACAGCGACTCGATCGCGGCCTGCGCCTCGGGGCTGGTGGCGATCTCCTTGCCGAGCTGGGCGATGTCGGTGGGGTCGAGGAGGTTGGGCCCGCCGAGCGGGTCGGCGCCGATCCGGTCGGCGAGCTGTTCGGTCAGCGCGTCGATGATCCGGAAGGCGAAGGTGGGCCGGGCCAGGTTGTGCGGCAGCCCGGTGTCCCGGGCACGCTGCCTGGCCTCGTCCGCCATGGCCCGGTCGAGCAGGAGCGTGCCGTGGTCCTCGTGCGCGATCTCGATGGCGGTGTCGGGCAGGGTCTGCCGGTCGCGCAGCTCCTCGGCCAGCACCCGCGCCATCCGGGCCCGGCCCTTGATCTCGGCCGCTTCCGGGGTGTCCGTACCGGTGGCGCGCACTCCGGGGAACAGCTCCCCGGTCGTCGCCAGCAGCACGCCGGTCTCGCCGAGCGAGGGCAGCACCTCGCCGATGTAGCCGAGGAACGCGGGGTTCGGACCGACGATCAGCACGGCGCGGCGGGCCAGCTGCTCGCGGTACGCGTAGAGGAGGTAGGCCGCGCGGTGCAGCGCCACGGCGGTCTTCCCGGTGCCCGGACCGCCCTCGACGACCAGTACCCCGCGGTGGGGTGCGCGGATGATGCGGTCCTGCTCGGCCTGGATGGTCTGCACGATGTCGCTCATCCGGCCCGTACGGGCGGAGTTGAGCGCGGAGAGCAGCACGGCGTCGCCGTCCGGGTCCTCGAAGCCGGTGCGGGTGGTGTCGCTGAGATCCATGATCTCGTCGTGCAGCGCGGTGACCTCGCGCCCGTGGGTGGTGATGTGACGGCGTCGGCGCAGCCCCATCGGGGAATAGCCGGTGGCCAGATAGAAGGGGCGTGCGACAGGGGCCCGCCAGTCGATCAGCAGCGGGGTGCGCTGCTGATCGTCCCGCCGCATTCCGATGCGTCCGATGTGATGACTCGTGCCGGGACCGGGATCGCCGTCGACGGTTCCGACAGCTCCGGATTTCCCGTCACCGATTGTTTCCCCATTCGCGGTTTCCCCGTTCGCGAGATCGATCCGGCCGAAACAGAGCCCGGACTCGACGGCATTCAGTGAGGCCACCCTGCCGGAGTGCTCCGCGACGCTGATGTCCCGTTCGACACGGGCCTGCCGTACGGTGCTGACCTGAGCGGCCGACGCGTCCACGGCAGCCTCCGCCTGCTCCCTGAGGGCATCGAGGCGCTCATAGAGGAGGGAGACGAATTGCTGCTCGTTCCGCAATTCCCGCAATTCCTCGTTTGACAATTCAGCCCCTGTTCGATACGCTACTTCTTAGCCGCCTGATGCATGCCCTCATTAAATCAGGACATGGAAACATTCAATATACGCAGACGAACACCCCGGCCGTCAATTCGGTTCCGGGGATTTTTTGTGTCCGGACCTCACGGGTCCGCACCACGGGGCGTATCGGATCTGTATACTCGTTGTATGCAACCGTGGGGGCAGTCGTGACATCAGGCCGGGAGAAGGCATACGCGTTTCTCAAGGACAACGTCCTCACCGACCCGGACATGCAGGGCGGCTTCCTCTCCGAGCAGGAGATCGCCGACCGCATCGGCGTGTCCCGTACCCCCATCCGCGAGGCGCTGCTGCTGCTCGCCGCCGAGGATCTCGTACGACTCGTCCCCAAGCGCGGGGCGCAGATCGTACCGCTGTCGGGGCGCGAGATCACCGAGTTGATGGAGCTGCGCGGCATCGTCGAGCGGTACGCGGCCGAGCAGATCATCCCTGAGGGCAAGGCGCCCGTGGCCGAGCTGTCCGCGCTCCTGGAACGCCAGCGCACGCTCAGCGGGCCCGAGCACGCCAAGGAGTTCATCGCCGTGGATCACCTCTTCCACGCGACGATGGTGTCGGCGGTGGGCAACGCGCTGCTCAACCGGCATTACGACGGTCTGCGCAGCCGGCAGATCCGGGCCGGGGTGGTGGCGCTGTACAACCAGTACGGACGGCAGAAGTCCGTACTGACCGAACATCAGGCGATCGTGGACGCGATCGCCGCCGGTGACGCGGGGGCCGCGCACACCGCGATCGACAGCCATCTGGAGACGACGCTCAAGGTACTGCTCGCCGGTTAGGCCTTTGGGGCCGACCGTATGTCGGCCCCAAAGGCCCGCGCCCGGCGTGCGCTTGCGGCGCTCAGTCCGAGGCGGGGCCCCCGGCCGGGGACAGCCTGCGGTTGGCCAGCACCGGGATGGCCCGGCGCACCGAGGCGACCTCGTCGAGGTCCAGATCGGCGATCAGCATCCCCGGCGCGTCTTCGAGGCTCTGCCGTACGGATCCGTCCGGCCCGATGACCGCGCTGTAGCCGATCCCGGTCGGCGCCTTCGACGTCGTGGGGGTCCCGGACGCCGCCGGGTCCGCCTGGCCGACGGCTGCGAGCCAGAGCGTGGCGTCGAGCGCGCGGGCCCGGGTCAGCAGCTCCCACTGCTCCCGCTTGCCGGGGCCCGCGCCCCAGGAGGCGAGGAGCAGCGACGCGACCGCTCCGGCGTCCGCGTGCGCCCGGAACAGTTCGGGGAAGCGGACGTCGTAACAGGTGGCGAGACCGATGCGGGTGCCGTCGACATCGATGGTGACGACCTGGGAACCGGGCGCCACGGTGTCGGACTCGGCGAACCCGAAGGCGTCGTAGAGATGGATCTTGTCGTAGGACGCCTCGACCCCGGGGCCGGTGGCGAGCAGGGTGTTGGCCACCTTTCCGTCCGGGGCCGGGGTGAACATGCCCGCGACCACGACCAGCCCGGTGTCCTTCGCGATCTGGCGGACGGCCGTGGCCCACGGGCCGTCGAGCGGTTCGGCGACCGGGCCCAGCGGGGTCCCGAAACAGGCCATCGATGCCTCGGGGAAGACGACGACGCGGGCGTCCGCCTCGGCCGCGCGACGTGCCTGTTCGCGCAGGAGTCCGAGGTTCTGCTCGGGGCGGGGGCCGGTGGTGATCTGGCTCAGTGCGATGCGCATGGGCGCTTCCTTCGGCGAGTGCGGGTACGGGGTGCGGGTGCCGTTGCCGGGGGTCTGGGTCCTGTCCGGTCGGTCTTCGCCGGGCCCGCAAGACCGACCGGACAGGACCCAGGCGGTCTACGCGGTCTGCGAGCCCACCGGCCGGTCCGTGCCGGCCGCGTCGGTCTCGTCCCCGCCCAGGTCCTCGTCGTCCGCGTGGGTGCCGTCGCGGCCCAGACACAGCCCGATGATCGTGACGGCCGCGGTGACCGCCACGTAGAGGGCCAGCGGGATCCACGAGTTGTACGCGTCGAGCAGCGCGGTGAACAGCAGCGGCGCGACGGCACCGCCGATGACACCGGCGAGCGTGTAGGCGAGCGAGGAGCCCGTGTAGCGCAGCCGCGGGGAGAACTGTTCGGCGATGAAGGCCGCCTGCGGCCCGTACATCAGCGAGTGGAGGGCCAGCGCGACCACGACACCGAGCGCGAGCAGCGGCCAGCTCCCGCCACCGATCATCGGGAAGAACAGGAACGGCCAGATGCCGGCCGCCAGGGCGGAGACGCCATAGACCAGGCGCCGGTTGACGCGGTCGGACAGGGCTCCGGCGAGCGGGATGAGGAAGACCTGGAGGGACGAGCCGATGAGGACGGCGGCCAGCGCCGAGCCGCGTGACATGCCCAGCTCGCCGGTCGCGTAGGTCAGTACGAAGACGGTGAACAGCGCGTACAGCACATCCGGCGCGACCCGGCTGAGGATCGCGGCCGTCAGGGCGCGGGGGTGCGTGGTGAGGACTTCCCGGATCGGCGCCTCGGGGCGCTTCTTCTCGGCTTCCATGGCCTTGAAGACCGGGGTCTCCTCGAGCTTGGCCCGGATCCACAGGCCGAAGAAGACGAGCACTCCGGAGAGCAGGAACGCCACGCGCCAGCCCCAGCTCAGGAACTGGTCCTCGGTGAGCAGCGCGCCGAGGGCGGCGAGGACGCCGTTGGCCATGAGGTTGCCGGCCGGCGGGCCGATCTGGGCGGCCGAGGCGTAGAAACCGCGCCGCCGGGGGTCGCCGAACTCGCTGGAGAGCAGTACGGCTCCGCCCCACTCGCCGCCGACGCCGACGCCCTGGGCGAAGCGCAGGATGACGAGGACGATGGGCGCGGTCACGCCGATCGTGGCGTAGGAGGGCAGCAGACCGATCATCAGGGTGGCGGCCCCGATCAGTACGAGGGTCGCGATGAGGACCTTCTTGCGGCCGATCTTGTCGCCGAGGCGGCCGAAGACGAACCCGCCCAGAGGCCGGGACACATAGCCGACGGCGTACGTCGAGAAGGCCAGCAGCGTGCCGGTGGCGGGGTCTTCGGAGGGGAAGAAGACATCGCCGAAGACCAGCGCGGCCGCGACGGAGTAGATGGCGAAGTCGTACCACTCCAAGGCGGTTCCGGTGAGGCTGGCGAAGAAGGCGCGGCGGACCGCGGACCCGCCGGGCGGGGGCTTTTCGGTGCTCGTGGTGTGGTTCACGACTTCCGTCCTTGGGGTGGGCACGTTCCGGGCTTTTGGGGTGGCAGCGTTCCGTTCTCGGGTGAGGCACGCTATCGACCTTCCGGCATACTTCTTGTATACAGGTCGTATGCGCAAGCCTTCCGCGCAAAGTTAACCTCCCTGATACCGCGAACGATGTGGAGACCCTCATGGCGCTGCTGACCTTCGAACTGCCCGATGGCACCACCCGGCGGGTCGATGTCGTCCAGGTGCTCAACGCCGGCTACGCCGGACGCAGCCAGGCCGACGTGGCCGCGCATGTCGCCGAACTCGCCGAGCTGGGCGTGCCCGCGCCGTCCGTGACACCCGCGCTCTACCCGGTTTCCCCGTACCTCGCCCAGCACACCGATCAGGTCAGTGTGCAGCATGGCCGCACCTCGGGCGAGGCCGAGTGGGCCCTGGTGGTGGACGGCGACGGCGAGCTGCTGCTGACGGCCGCCTGCGACCACACCGACCGCGAGCTGGAGGTGCACGGGGTGGCGTGGAGCAAGAACGCGAGCCCCGACGTGCTCGCCCGCCGCGCCTGGCGCCTGGCCGACGTCGAGGAGCGGCTCGACGGTCTGACGCTGCGTGCCTGGGTGACCCAGGAGGGCAAGGAGACCCTCATCCAGGACGGCACGCTGGCCGAGCTGCTCACCCCCGGCTACTGGGCCGACGTACTGCGTGAGCGCGGCGACCTGGTGCCGGGTACGGTCCTGATCTCCGGCACGATCCCCATGGCGGAGGGCGTGGACCAGTTCGCCGAGCGCTGGCGCGTCGAGCTGAGCGACCCGGCCACCGGGGACACGATCGACCTGGCGTACGACGTGGTCCCGATGCCGAAGCCGATCGGCTGACCTTTCGCGGGCCGGGAACCACGGGGATCCCGAGGGGGCGCCAACGCCCGGCGACGCCCCCTCGGCCCCCGTCCTGGCCGCTCCCACACCGTTGCCGAACTGACTCGAGAAGCGTCAGAGCACGTCCGCCAGCTCTTCCAGCAGCTTGCGCTTCGGGCGGGCGCCGACCACCGACATCACCGGCTCCCCCGCCCGGAACACCATGAGCGTCGGCATCGCGAGTACGCCGTACCGCATCGCGACCTCCGGGTTGCTGTCCACATCGAGCTGGACGACCTTGATCCGGTCGGCCTCTTCCTCGGCCAAGGCCCTCAGTACCGGGGCGAGTTGGCGGCACGGTCCGCACCAGTCGGCGGCGAACTCCAGCAGAACCGGGAGCTCGGATTTCAGCACCTCGTGGTCGAAGTCCGCGTCCGTCACCTCCATGACTACCGCCGTCGGCACGGTCCTCGCCGCCGTCGCCGCTGCCGTCACCGTTCCGACGCCTGCTGCCTCGATCATGTTTCTTCGCCTCCATGGCTCTCGTCGCTGAGTGCGTATGCCGTCAGCTCACACCGTGGTTCAGGACCGCCCGGCACATCCGCTCCGGCCGCCAGCCCGGCCCGTGCCTCTTCCGCCCGTGCGAGCTGGGACCCGACCTGGGCACGTACCGACTGGAGCTGATCGATCAGGCCGTCCAGCTCGGTGAGCTTGCGGCGGTACACGGCGAGCGAGGCGGGACAGGAGTCCCCTGCCGGATGACCGGCACGCAGGCACTCGACGAACGGCCGCGTCTCCTCAAGGCCGAACCCGAAGTTCTGAAGGGTCCTGATCTGCCGAAGGAGCCGCAGATCGCTCTCGTCGTACGTGCGGTAGCCGTTCACCGCGCGCCGGGCGGGCAGCAGCCCACGGGACTCGTAATAGCGCAGTGCCCGGGTGGTCGTCCCGGCCCGCTCCGCCAACTCGCCGATTCGCATGTCCTCGACCGTAGGGCTTGACGCCGACGTCAAGGCAATCGTCCCGGGCAGGTGAGCACCCCCCCCCCTTGTGCCGGCGGCCCGAGGCGCAGCCATTGACGGTCCTTCCGGCTCCGGCTACAAGACTTACTGAGAGCGCTCTCAACCCCCTCGGCACCACCTCAACGGAGGTGTTCCCTTGAGACCGATCCGCATCAGAAGTACGAGCCGCGCCACACGTACGAGCCACGCCACGCCTACAGGCAGTGCCACACGTACAGGCAGCGCCACACGCACATCCCGCCGCATCCCCCGCACGCCTCTCCTCGCGGCACTCCTGGCCACCGCCGTCGCCCTCGCCGGGTTCGTCGGCATCACGAGTGCCGATACCGCGCGGGGCGCCATGCCGCCCGCGCCCGGCTGGAACCTGCAATGGAGCGACGACTTCGAGGGCGCGAACCGTACCCTGCCGTCCTCCGCCAACTGGCAGACCGACACCGGTCACAGCTATCCGGGCGGGCCCGGCAACTGGGGCACCGGCGAGATCCAGAACTACACCGCGAGCCCTGACAACCTGAGCCTGGACGGCAGCGGCAATCTCCGTATCACCCCGCTCAGGGACGGCGCGGGCAACTGGACCTCGGGCCGGATCGAGACCCGGCGCTCCGACTTCAAGGCTCCGGCGGGCGGCACGCTGCGCATCGAGAGCCGCATCCAGATGCCGAACGTGACAGGAAACGCCGCGCTCGGCTACTGGCCCGCCTTCTGGGCCCTCGGCGCTCCCTATCGCGGCAACTACTGGAACTGGCCCGGCATCGGCGAGTTCGACATCATGGAGAACGTCAACGGGATCAACTCGGTCTGGGGCGTGCTGCACTGCGGCGTCAACCCCGGAGGGCCGTGCAACGAGACCACCGGTCTCGGCGCCAACCGCGCCTGCCCCGGCTCCAGTTGCCAGTCCGCGTTCCACACGTACCGCTTCGAGTGGGACCGCTCCGTCAGCCCCAACGAGCTGCGCTGGTACGTGGACGACCAGGTCTTCCACAGCCTCCGGCAGAACCAGTTCGACGCCGCCACCTGGTCCAACATGACCGAGCACGCCGGGTACTTCATCCTGCTCAACGTGGCGATCGGCGGCGCCTTCCCCGACGCGCTCGGAGGCCGGACGCCGACCGCCGAGACGGTTCCCGGACGGCCCATGCTGGTCGACTACGTGGCCGTGTGGACGCGCGGCGGCTCGACCGGGGAGCCCACCGATCCGCCCACGGGTTCCTCGCAGTTGTACGCACGGACGGGCGCCGCCCTCGGCGACTCCACCGGCTCGTCCGCGACCGCCGCTCTCGCCACGGCGGGCGGTGCCAACCACGACGGTGATCCGCACAACCCGGCCACCTTCACCTCCGGCGGGATCACCCGGAAGTACAACGGCGGCTCCACGCAGTTCGACCTGTTCGTGGACGCGGGCACGGTGGTCGGCAACGGGTCGCAGGTCAGGGTGAGTTACGACCGTACGGGCGACGGCACCTGGGACCGGACGGAGACGTACCAGTACTTCGCGACCGATCCGCTCCCCGGCTACGAGCACTACACGCAGGCACGCGGGCTCAAGTCGTCCACCGGGACGCAGGGCGATCTGGTGAACGGCAAGGTGCGGATCGAGGTCTGGAACGCCATCGGCAACGGCGCCGGCACGCTCGGAATCGGCAATCAGTCGGTGGTCCGCGTCCCGTTCGACTGACACACGAACGGGACGGGGACGGAGGACGAAGGCGGTGGCGGTGGCGGTGGCGGTGGCGGTGGCAATGGCGGTCGCGGTGGCGGAAAGGAAGGGCCGTCAGGCCAGCAGCTCGGCGAGCCGACGCCATTGTGTACGGGGCAGCGCTGCGGGAGCACCCGGAGCGCTGCCAGGAGCGACGATCTGGAGAGCGACATGGTCCGCGCCCGCCGCGTGGAAGGCGTCGATGCGCCGGCGGACGCTGTCGTCGTCACCCCAGGCGCAGACGGCGTCGACGAGCCGGTCGCTGCCACCGTCCGCGAAGTCGTCCTCGGTGAAGCCCAGCCGCAGGAAGCTGTTCGTGTAGTTCGGCAGGGTCAGGTACATGGCGAGGTAATCACGGGCGGTGGCGCGGGCGGTCCCCGGATCGGAGTCCAGCACGACCTTCAGCTCGGGCGCGAGGAGCGGGCCGGAGCCGAGCAACTCACGTGCCTGCGCGGTGTGTTCGGGGGTGACGAGGTACGGGTGGGCTCCGCCCGCGCGGTCCCGGGAGAGTGCGAGCATCTTCGGGCCGAGGGCGGCCAGGACGATCCGCCCGGCCGGCACACCGGCCGTTTCCAGACCGTCGAGGTAGCCGGCCATCGCCGAGTAGGGCCGCCGGTACTGTGCGGCGAGCTTGGCGTGGCTGGCGCCGATACCGAGCAGGAAACGGCCGGGGTGCGTGGCGTCCAGCTCCAGGAAGCGGGCGGCGGCATCCGGCGCCTCGTACTGCCAGATGCTGAGGATGCCGGTGGCGACGGTGAGCCGTGACGTGGCCCCGATGAGGGGCCGCGCGTGCTCGACTCCGCTGCTGCCGCCGAGCCAGACGGCTCCGAAGCCCAGCTCCTCCAGCTCGGCGGCCGCTTCGGGAATCTCCGCGCGCAGGGCGGGTTTCTCGGAACGCAGTTCCCCGCTCCAGATCCCGTAACGGCCCACCGCGTCCTTCAGAGCGACCATCGTCCTGTCTCCTTCGTACCCTCGGCATCCGGCCGGGTCCGTCCGGGTCCGGCCATTGGTCCTGCCAACCCGGGGCGTCCGGCGCTTGTTCCGGCCCCTGGATGGCACGGCAAGACCCAGGGTGCGGCAGCAGGCGGCGTTTTCGTGGTCGCCGGTGGGCGCGAGTCGCGGATACGGATGGGCGAACGCCACGGGCAGGGGTGGGCGCGTCACGGGTACGGGTGGGCGCACGTCACGGGTGCCGTCCGGGCACGCGCGTCACAGGGACCCGTCCGGGCCGGGTACACCTCACCCGGCCCGGACGGGTCCAGAAGGACCGGGGCGGCGCTACCGCCCGGTATCGCCGAGCGTGAAGTGGAAGATGCCCCAGGTGAGGTACTCCTCCCGACCGCCGTCGACCCAGTGGCCGAGGCCCTTCTTCATCTGGGTGAGGTAGTCGTGGCTGATTTTCCTGGTCAGCCCCTCGGCCTCCTGGTGCCTGGTCTCCTCGAGCACCCGCGCGTAGTGACTCACCAACTGCTCGCGATGCTCCTCGAAGCCGCCCTCGGCGGCGGTGAAGCCGAGCCTGGCCAGCTCGCGCGTGTAGAAGCCGGGCGACCCCATGTCGTCCAGGTGGATGCGGTCGAGGATCGGCCGCAGCACTCCGGTGGGACAGCCGTCCACCGACATCGGGTCGGTGAAGATGAGGTGGCCGCCGGGGCGCAGCACCCGGGCGATCTCCTCCAGCACCCGGACGCGGTTCCCGCTGTGCAGGAAGGCGTCCTGGGACCAGACGACATCGACCTGGGCGTCGCCGTACGGGATGTCCTCGAAGGACCCGTCCACCACGTCGATCCGCTCGGAGAGACCGCGCGCCGAGTTCAGCTCCCGGTTGCGTTCGTTCTCCACCTCGCTGAGGTTGAGCGCGAGAACCCGGCTGCCGTATGTCTCGGCCAGATACCGGGCCGAGCCGCCGAAGCCCGAGCCGAGGTCGAGCACCACGGACTGCTCCGTCAGCTCCAGTTTCGAGGCCATCCGCTCGACGGTCCGGCGGCTGGCGTCGGCGATGGGCTCCGCCGGGCTTTCATAGAGCCCGATATGGATGTCCTCACCGCCCCACACCGTGGCGTAGAAGGCGTCGGCGTCGGGTGAGTTGTAGTAACTGCGGGCGGTACTGACCGCGCCGGTGTACCGCTCTTTCTCCTCGTCCTCCACCAGATACTCCTTCTCCGCCACGTGTACGAAGAAGTCCGGCTGGTCACCTCGGTAGGTGTGCTGGAAATCTCCGAAGGTCTCGATGCGCTGGAATCCTACGTCGGACATGAGCCGACGGGTGTAGTCCTTTCGGAGCGGGAACATATTGAGGTGGTACACGGAGTCGTCCGCGAAGGTGTACCGCATGCGGCACAGTCCTTCGTCGACGTGCTCCGGCTCCACGCTGACGTCCTCGCCGCAGTAGTAGTACTTGTGCTTGCTGCTGTACCCGTCGTCCAGCATCGCATCGTAATTGCGCTGGTCCAGCACGAGAATTCCGTCGTGCTTGAGCATCGCGTAGAACTCGGCCAGCGCCTTGCGCCGGTCGCGCTCCGAGAAGAGGTGGGTGAAGGAGTTTCCGAGGCAGACGATGGCGTCGTACTCCCCGTGGACGTCCCTGTTGAGCCAGCGCCAGTCCGCCTGGACCACGCGCAGGATATGACCGCCCCTCTTCATTCCGTTCTCGAAGGCCATGGCAAGCATGTCCGCGCTACCGTCCGCGCTGACGGTATCGAATTCGGCCGCCAGCAGCGTGACGGAGTGGAATCCGGTGCCCGTCGCGACATCGAGCACGCTTTTCACGCCCCGCTCGCGGAGCAGGTCGATGAAGAAATTTCCTTCACTCGCCGCCCGTTTCTCCCAATCTATGAGGGAGTCCCATTTCTCGACGAAGCTGGGGACGTATTCCTCGGTGTAGTGTCCGGTTTCTCGTACTTCAACAGGGTTGTCACCAAACTCTTGGACCTGTTGCACAGTGCTGGGAACCCTTCAGCTGTGGAGAAAACATGCCCTGACGCGGCACCCCGAAAGGATCATGCTCCGGGTCTCTGGAGCCGACGCGCCTCAGCCCATCGCTGTCCAAGACCGAAAATTCCATGCCTCCGAATGTTGTATACAGAGGCAGAATTGACACGTGTAGGCGCTCTGGCCAGCGCCTTTCCCGCCTGAGATTCTTCGGGGCAGCGAGTCCGGGATCTCTGCATATAGGACATGATGGTCCGACTCGGCCGCTGATAACACCTGGACCTCGGTCATCTCGGCTCAACGGCCCGCGCCGCCGTCACTCAGGGCACGGCGAAGCACCCGCCCCGCCCCACGCATGGCGGCCCCGTACCCGCTGATCGGCTCTCCCTACCCGTAGTACTTCAGAGCTACGTACGGCATGCCCTCCCGAGCGGGACGCCGACCACGAGGCGTGACTCATAGATTCCGTTCCGGCAGCACGACACAGTTCCGGTACGGAAGGACCACCCGCCATGGCGTCCCGCCCCCTCAGAAGCCGCCTGCGCCACGCCCTGCTCGCCGCGTTCGTCACCGGATCGGTGGCCGTGCCGGTGTCGGGTGCGGCCCGCCCCGCGGCGGTCGCGGCGCCCGTTCCGGCCGGGGCCGCGCTCGCACCGCTGCGGGCAGCGGACCCCGTCGCCCTGGCCGAGCGGTACGCCGTCAACCGCGCGGGCATCCGGGCGGCCGAGCGGATGGCCGCCGAACATGGCGACCGCGCTCGCGCCGCCGCGCTGCGCACCATGGCGGGCCGGACGCGTCACTTCCTCTCCTTCGACGGCCGCGACGGCGGCCGGACCGCCGAGGTCTTCGGCGACCTGTCCCGGGCCGGGCGGATCGCCGTACTGGTCCCGGGATCGGACACCGGCCTGGACACGTACCCGCGCTTCCGGGCGGGCGCCATCGCCCTGCGACATCAACTGCACGACAGCGAGCGGGAACCCGGGGACGCGTCCGCCGTGGTCGCCTGGCTCGGGTACAGAACACCCGGCACGGTGAGCCCCGAAGCGCTGACGCCCGGCGTCGCGGACGACGCCGCCCCCGGGCTCCGCCGCTTCGTCAGGGAGCTGGCCGCGACCAGGCCCACCGCCCGGATCTCCCTCCTCTGCCACTCCTACGGCTCCGTGGTCTGCGGACGGGCCGCGTCCGGGCTGGAGGTCGCGGACATCGCCCTGTTCGGGAGCCCCGGCGCCGGTGTCGGCAACGCCGCCGCGCTCCGTACCCGGGCCACCGTCTGGGCCGGCCAGGGCGCCGACGACTGGATCGCCGATGTGCCGCACACCCGGCTCCGCCTCCCCTTCACCACCGTCGGGTTCGGTACGGACCCGGTCTCGCCGGAGTTCGGCGCCCGGGTCTTCGCCGCGGGCGACGGCGGTCACAGCGACTACCTGAAGCCGGGCTCCGTACCCCTGGAGAACCTCGCCCGGATCGTCTGCGGACAGCACCCCTCCGCCGAACAGCGCCCTTCGGCCGGGCCTCGCCCCTCCCCCGGACGGCTACGCCCAGGCGCTCTGTCCGGGACCGCTGAGGGGCATGCACGTGCGTCTTTCAAAAGGTGAGCAGGATCTTGCCGAGCACTCCGCCTGCTTCGAACCGCTCGTGGGCTCTGCGGACCTCGTGGAAGGGGTAACGGTGCGCGATGCGCAGCCGGAGTTCGCCTCTGTCCACGAGGGCCACGAGCTGGGCGAGGTGATCCTGGTCCTCCTGGACGTAGCTCTTGGCTGCCCCGGGGATGTCGGGCAGGGGGTGGTCGGCGATGGAGACGTACCGTCCCCCTGGCGCGAGGGCTTGGCCCGCGTCGATGCCCGCGGTGTCCAGTACGGCCGCATAGATACGGCGGGGGAGGTCGGCCGGGGTGTGCCAGACGTGTTCGGCGCCGAGTTCCCGGGCCGCGTCGAGGTGCTCGGGGCGTGAGACCAGGGCATCGACCGTAGCCCCGGTGTTGCGTGCGAGCTGGACGGCGATGCCGCCCACCGCACCGGCCGCGCCGGTGATCAGAACGCGGTCTCCGCTGGTGACCGCCGCCCGGTTCAGGGCTTGCAGCGCCGTCACTCCGGCCAGCGGCAGTGCCGCGGCATCCGCCGGCGGCAGTGTGGTGGGTGCGGCCGCCAGCAGCCGGGCGGGCAGAGCGACCTGCTCGGCCCAGGTACCGCGGCCGGTGGCGATCTGTGCGGACATCGCGATCACCTGGTCCCCGGGGCGGTAGCCGGGGTGGTCGGCGGCGGTGACGACTCCGGCCAGATCCCACCCCAAGGTGGCGGGGAGTTCGGGCCCGACGTCCCATGCGCGGGTTTTCCAGTCCACCGGGTTCAGACTGCTGGCGACGGTACGGATCAGTACTTCGCCGGGTCCTGGAGTGGGCGGGGGAACCTCCCGGACGGACAGGACTTCGGGCCCGCCGTGACGAGCGATTCGGATCGCGTGCATGGCGACCTCCTTTGCGAGGTGAGTGGACGGGGAATCAGGCGGCGATCGGGGCTTCGTGTCCGGCGTCCTTCGCCGACGTCCGTGTCCGGGGCAGGACGAGATAGGCCAGGGCCAGTCCGATCAGGCTCAGTACGGCGCCCGCCGGGCCGGTCCACCGCAGAGCGCCGGCGGCGACGATCGCGCCGCCGATGACCGAGCCGGCCGCGGCTCCGAGGTTGAAGGCGCCCACGTTGACGGAGACCGCCAGGTTCGGCGCGGCGCCCGCGTGGTGCAGGATCAGTCCCTGAAGCGGGGCGATGGTCGCTGTGGCGAGCAGGCCGAGGACCAGGACCGCTGCCACGGCGGTGGGCTGCCACACCATGGCGAACGGGACGAGCAGGAGCGTCTCCGCCAACCCGCCGAAGACCCCGCGTACGGTGGCGCTCATCGACCTGTCGGTCAGCTTTCCGGCGGTGAGGTTGCCGAGGAAACTGCCCGCGCCGTAGGCGAGCAGCAGAGCGGAGGCCGCGGCGGCGGAGAAGCCGGAGACGCCGGTCAGCAGCGGGACGATGTAGGTGAACACCGTGGCGACCCCGGAGAAGCCCACCACGGTGGTGGCGATGGCGAGCATGACCGGCCGACGTGCCACTGCGCGTATCTCGTCCCGCAGTCGCGTGGACCGTGTCTCCTGCCGGGGCAGTACGGCGGCCAGGAGCATGGTGCCCACGAGGGACAGAACGGTCAGCACGGCGAACGGGCCCGCCATCCGGCGCCCTGCCCGAGCAGTGCCCCCAGGGGCACTCCGAGGAGCGTGGCCACGGTGAAGCCGGAGGCCACGGTGGCGATGGCCGAGCCCGTCTTCTCGACCGGGATCATCCAGGTCGCCGTCACCAGCGCCAGCGCCAGGAACGCGGCGTGACTCAGCGAGGTCACCACGCGGCCCACCAGGAGCAGGCCGAACGACGGCGCCACGGCGCTGATCGCGCTGCCCGCCGCGAACAGCAGCATCAGCGCGACGGCGAGCCCCTTGCGCGGCAGACGCGAGGTCAGCAGGGCCATGAGCGGCCCTCCGGCCACGACTCCGAGCGCGTATGCGGTCACCGCTTGTCCGGCGGTGCCCACGGAGACGTCCAGATCCTCGCCGGCCTGCGGCAGCAACCCAGCGATCAGGTACTCCGACGTACCCACGGCAAAGACACTCGCGCACAGTGCGGCGAGCGTCGCGAACCCCTTGTTCACCTTCATGACGCAGACGCTAAAGTCTCACACCGGTATGAGAGTCAAGACGAACGGGCAAAGCCCGCGCGACCATCAGGAGGTCCGTGTGCGCATCGGTGAACTGTCCCGGCGGACCGGCGTGGCCGTGCACCTGCTGCGCTACTACGAAGAACAGGGTCTGCTCCACCCGCGGCGGCGCCCCAACGGTTACCGGGAATACGTCGAAGAGGACGTTGCCGTCGTCCGCCGCATCCGCGGCCTGCTGGCCGCCGGCCTGGGCACTTCAACGATCACCACGGTCCTGCCGTGCCTGCGGGACGGCGGCGACCGTCTCGTCCCCACCTGCTCGGACCTGCTCGCCGGCCTCCACCAGGAGCGCGACCGCATCGCTCAGGTCATCAGCGACCTTCAGGCTTCCATGGACGCGCTCGACGACGTCATCGCCGCGGCCCCGGCCGACGTCACTCGCGGGGCACCGGCCTCACCCGACGTGTGAACGAATCGGCTCTCACCAACGTCCGCCGGACCCGGGTCCGAAGCCGATCTCGCAGAGCCGCCCGTGTCCGAAGTGTCTGCCGAGCGCGGACATCCGCACCGGCTGTGCCCGTTGCTCACACCTCAGGCAATGAGCGCTCGGGGACTCGGGGAGTGAGCCGTCGAACCTCCGGCTTCCCACTCATAGTCAAATCGTATTGCGCACAAACGAATTGCCGACTGACTTTAGTCGCGACGAAAAGGCGCAGCCACCCTTTGGCAGGTAAACGCCATTGGTCATACTCCGGCCCCATGCAAGCTGGCGCCGATACGACACGAACACAGCCCATTTGCCTGTACCACGCCCCCGTACGGGTGAGGATCTCCGATCCTTCTGGCCGCTGCCTCGCTCGAAGTGCCATAAAGGACAAGGCAATTCGCCCGCACAGAAGGAGGAATCCATGTACGAACTGCGCAACAAGGCCAGGGGCATCGCGGTCCTCGCGGCACTCATGGTCGCCGGCACCGGAGCCGTGACGGCCACCCCCGCCATGGCATCGCCGTCGGACGTGAAGGCAGTGAATTTCACGGGCACGGTCACCGCGAGAGACTTTGTGGCCATCCGTGAGGAGCCGAGGGTCAGCGCCAAGGAGTGGGGCCGGATCAACTCGGATCGCAAGGTCCGGTTGGACTGCTTCGTGCGGGGCGGCAATGTCGAAGGCAACCACAAGTGGTACCGCCTCTCCGGACAGATCGGCAAGTACGTCTCGGCGCGTTGGGTCAGCGCGAGTGGCGTACCGGAGTGCAGGCTCTGACGAGTCCGTCCAGTAGCCGCGGCCACTGTCGCACCCTGCGGTGACCTATCCGTGAAGCGCCGGATCATCGATCCCCCGACCCATTGATCCGGCGCTTCACGGCAGCCCGCGCGTCACCCTCCACGCTTGGTGGCAGCCCGGCACGTCATCCTCCACACTTGATGGCGGCCGGCGCCGTTACTCGCCCGCGTAGGCCTTCTCCAGTGCGGCGATGTCGAGCTTGTGCATCGACAGCATCGCCTCCATGGTCCGGCCCGCCTTCTCCGGATCCGGGTCACTGATCATGTCGATGAGTCCGCTGGGGACGACCTGCCAGAACACTCCGTACCTGTCCTTGACCCAGCCGCAGTCGGATTCCGCGCCCCCTTCGGAGAGCAGACGCCAGTAGTGGTCCACCTCGTCCTGGTTGTCGCAGTGGATCTGGAACGAAATGGACTCGTTGAAGGTGAACAGCGGCCCGCCGTTCAGCCCCACGAACTTCTGGCCGTTGGCCTCGAACTCGACGGTCAGCACGGATCCGACGGGCCCCGATCCGGCCTCGGTGTGCCGGACGATCCGGCCGACCTTGGAGTCCTTGAAAATCGAGGCGTAATAGTTCGCCGCCTCTTCCGCCTGACCGTCGAACCACAGGCAGGTGGTAAATCCCTTGGTAGCCACGCGGGCCTCCTCGTGCGAGTTGTGCGAGAACGTCTTCACCCATACCGACCCCCGCGCCGCCCGAAACTCATCGGCGGCCGAGCGCGAAGGGGCGGGCCGAAACTTCCGGCCCGCCCCTTCGCGCTCACCCGTTCCCGGTCAGCTCATCGAGCGTCAGGTCAGCCGGTCAGGTTGATCATCAGCGGCAGTGTGACGAAAGCCAGCACAATGCTAATGATCACGGCCGAGGCGATGCGGTGTTCCTCGCTCTTGACGTGCTGCGAGGCAAGCATCATCGGTACGGGCGAAACAGGGAAGGCGACGATCAACGCCGCCTGCGCCGCGACCTGTTGCGTGGTCAGCAGCAGGCCGATGCCGTAGGTGAGCAGGGGCAGCACCACCACGCTGCACAGCGCGATGGCGAACGCTCCGGCGCTGAGCTGGGGCCTGCCGACGCGCGCGAGAGTCACGCCCACCGACAGCAGCGCCACCCCGGAGGCGGCCTGTCCCACCAGGTTGAGCGAGGAGTTGATCATCTCGGGTGTGTGGATCCCGGTCAGCGCGAAGACCAGACCGAGCAGCGGAGCCCAGGCGAAGGGCTTGCGCAGGGGCTCCAGAATCCGCAGCCAGGTGGGCTTGGGCTTGGCGCTACCGCCGTCGGATGACGGTGCGTCGGCATGCCCTCCGGCACCGTCCGGCGTTTCGTCGTCCGGCCATTCGCCGCTCGACGATCCGGTCCCGGCGGAGGAACCCCCGACAGTCGCCGGCACCGGGACGCGCCGGGACCCGCTCCGGGCTCCGGGCACCGAGGCATGTGCCGACGCGTCCGACTCCTTTGTCGCTTCCGTCGCGTCCGCGCTCTTCCGGTCGAGACTGATCAGGATCAGCACGGCAGGATCGAGGATGACATTCACCATGATGCCGGCGATGGCGATCGGGATCGCGGCAGCAGCCGCGCCGAACAGACTGCCCAGAATCGTGACGCCCATGAAGGCGTACTGAGGCTGGACGGACGCCAGCGTCAGGATCGCCGCCCTCTCGGTCGGCAGGTGCCCGATCGTCCGCAGTCCGATAAAGATCAGTACGTAGAGGCCGAGCAGCCCGAGTGCGAGCATCCCGACGAGGGGCCCCTGGCTGAGCAGAGTCTGGCGCGGGGTGTTCATGATGCTCAGGAACAGTGCCGCCGGAAGGGCGAACTGCATCGTGAGCACCGTGAGCGCACCGCCGCGGTCCCCGCTGAAGGCCTGTCCTCGCCCGGCCCCGTAACCGAGGGCGATCACGAGGAAGACAGGCACGATGATCGTGAAGATATGAGAGAAGCTCACAGTCTTTTTCCCTTGCGTCTGCTGTTACGGGCGTCAGACTGGCTTGACCGGGCTGTAGTCCGGGCTCCACATGGCGTCTCTTACGGTGGTCTCGAGGTCGTCGCCGATGGGCGCGCGCGCCACACCGTCACGCTCCGCGGCGCGGGCCACGGCCACGGCGACTGCGGTGGATGTCTCGCGCAGGCGGTCCACCAGGGGAAGGATGGGCGACCCGGGGGTCGTCGGATCGACCATGGCGGCGATCTGCTGGGCGGCGGCGAGGAACATGCCCTCGGTGATCCGGGTGGCACGCGCCACGATCGCGCCGAGCCCGAGTCCGGGGAAGACCAGAGCGTTGTTGGCCTGGCCGATGACATGGGTGACGGAGCCGTGCTCCACCGCCGGGAACGGGCTTCCGGTCGCGATCAGGGCCCGTCCGTCGGTCCACCGGACCAGGTCCTCGGGCTTGGCCTCGGCCAGCGGCGTCGGGTTGGACATGGGGAGGATGACGGGCCGCTCGGTGTGTGCCGCCATCTCGCGTACGACATCCTCGGTGAAGGCACCGCCCTGGCCCGAGGTACCGATGAGGATGGTGGGACGGGCGCGGCGGACGACCTCGGCGAGCGTGATGCCGCCGACCTGCGCGTCGCGCTCCCAGTCGGCGACGTCGGCCGCCTTGCGGGCGTACCGCAGCCGGTGCTCGTCCAGTCCTTCGGCATCGTCCACGACAAGGCCGTACCGGTCGATGCACCAGAACCGGTCCGACGCTTCCTGGGGGTCGAGGCCGTCCGCGATCAGGGCGTCGCGCAACTGGTCGGCGATCCCGAGTCCGGCCGAACCGGCGCCGAAGATCACCACGCGGTGGTCACGCAGGGGCGTCCCGGTGACCCGGGCGCCGGAGAGGACGGCCGCCAGGTTGACCGCACCGGTGCCCTGGATGTCATCGTTGAACGTGAGGGCCCGGTCGCCGTAGGTGTCGATGATGCGGCGGGCGTTGGAGGACCCGAAGTCCTCCCAGTGCAGCAGCGCGTCGGGGAAGACCCGGCCGGCCGCGGCGACGTACTCGGCGATGAACGCGTCGTACGTCTCACGGTCCACGCGCGGATGACGGTTGCCCAGGTAGAGCGGGTCCTCCAGCAGCTCCTGGCGGTTGGTGCCGACATCGAGGACGACCGGCACCGCACGCGCCGGGTCGATGCCTGCCGCCGCCGTGTACACGGCCAGCTTGCCGATGCAGATGTCCATGCCACCCACACCCCAGTCGCCGATCCCGAGGATGGCCTCGCCGTCGGTGGCGACGAGCAGATCGACGTCCTGGGGGCCGAGACCGCTCGCACGCAGTGCCGGCTCGATGTCCTGAGGGGAGTCCACGGAGAGGTAGACGCCACGGGAGCGCCGGTACTCATGGCTGTAGCGCTCGATCGCGGTGCCGACGGTGGGCGTGTACACGATCGGCAGCATCTCGCTCAGATGCTGTCCGAGCAGCCGGTAGAACAGCACTTCGTTACGGTCCTGGAGGGACCGGAGATACACGTTCTTGTCCAGGTCCGTGGCCTTGGCCCGGTACTGCCCGTAGGCCCGGATCACCTGCTGGTCCAGGGTCATCACCTGGGCCGGGATCAGGCCGGTGAGCCCGAGACGGCGGCGCTCGCCATCGGTGAACGCGGTGCCCTTGTTGAGCCGTGGGTCACTGAGCACGGCGCGCCCGCGGGAGGTGGTCTCCCAGGAGTCGCCGCTGGGATCCCATCGTGTCGCCTGGATGACGGAGGAGGTTGGGTCGGCTTCCTTCGCTTCAGAGAGAGGGTCGCTCTTCATGGCAGATTCCTTGCTGAGGGTTCACTTCACGGGGCGGATGGCACCCCAGAAATCACGGTATCAACATGTTGAAAGCCGAAACACTTGACCCCCGCGTCACCGCGAAACGCCTGCTCACAGCCCTCGGGCCGCCCCGTGAAACACCCCCGAAACACCCCCCGTGTCACCCCTGAAGCGCCCCCGCCCGGACTCCGCCGCCGATGCCGGTCAGCGGTCGCCGGCGAAGAACCCCAGGCAGGCCTCGGCCGTCTCGCGCGGCGCCTCCTGGGCGGGGTGATGCCCCGTGTCGAGCAGCACCTCGCGCACGTCGGTCGCGACCTCACGCATCTGCCGGGCCGGGTCATCGCCCACGGCGTACGTCCCGCCGACCGCGAGGACGGGCATCGGCAGCGGGGCGCGGGCGGCGGCCCGGTTCACCTCGGCGTCCTCAAGAGTGGCGCGGTAGATGAAGAGCATCGCCCGCAGCCGGCCGGGCAGCGTGCAGCACCGGACGTATTCGTCGAGGAAGTCGGAGGCGAGCGCGTCGACATGGTGGGCCTCCCGGGACATCCAGTGGTCGATGAACGGCCGCTCGCGCCCGGCGATGTCCTCCGCGAGCGTCACCGTGTCGAAGCCCCCGGCGGCCGGGTCGGAATCGCCGAGTCCCCGCAGGTCGGGCGTGATCACGGTGTAGTGGGGCGTCAGGTGCGGTACGACATCCCGCCAGTGACAGCTGGCCTTCGGCGCACCGTGGAGGAGCACCACGGTCTCTTCCTCACCCTCCGCGCGGTAGTGGAGACGGGTGCCGTTCACGGACATGCGCGCCGAGGTCAGCGGACGCCCGAGGTGGTCGTGCACGTACATGCGTATCGCCCTCGCTCTGCTCGAGACTCTGCTCGAGCTGGTCACTTCCAGTTACTCGATCACCGCAAGGAAGCGATCTCTACGCAGAAAGAACGCACTTTTCAGTGAGAGGGGAACCTCGCGGTGACCGAGCAGCTCAGGCGCCGCCCGACCACGCGGATGTGACGTGCGCCGGGCGGGGGCGACGGCGTACCGGACCTGGGCCATGTTTCAGCAGGAAAAGACGGCCCTGCGGTCATCACGGAAGAAGGACGCGCTTCCTCGCATTGGCGCGGAGCGGTGTGTATGAGGTTGCACCTTCCGTAGCGGCATGTGGTCCGGTGGACTTACGTCCCGATCCCTTGAGGAAAGGTCCCCGCTCATGCATTCGTCCTTCATGCCACCCCGCCAGGTCAAGATCGGTGACGCGGCGGCCTTCGCCGGCAGCACGCCACGGGCGATTCGCCATTACCACGAGATCGGCCTGCTCCCCGAGCCTGAGCGGGGCGGCGATGACCGCCGCCGCTACGGGTACGAGGACATGATCCGCCTGCTGTGGATTCGCAGGATGGCCGACGCCGGGATCGCCCTGGACGACATCCGTGACGCCTTCACCACCGGCACGGCTTCCGCCGGTGCGGACAGCGCTGAAGAGATCGCGGGCATCCTGGAGCGGTTGGAGGAAACCCTCGCCGAGCAGGAGGCGGAATCGCGGCGGCAACGGACCGCCGTGCAGCGGATGCGCACCGAAGGCAGCCGGATGGGCCTGCTCTCCGACTTCGTCACCGACCGCCTCAAGAGCCTGCCCGAGGGCTCCCTGCGTCAGGCGGACCTGGACAGCCTGCTGGTCACTGAGCGGATTTTCGGCCCGCTCGGCGCGGCCGTCCAGGCCACCCGCTTCGTCGTCCTGGCCACGCATCCCACGCTGCGAGAGGATTCCGACCGCATCGACGACGCCGAGGAGGCACTCGATGACAGCGTCGCCGTCGATGATCCACGGGTGGCTCAAGTGGCTGTCGAGCGGCACGCCTTCGAAAGCGTCCTGCAAGCTGTCATCGAGGAGTCCGGCCTGGAGAAGGACGACGATGCCCTCTTCGACGCCTGGGAAACTTTGCACCCTGCCACCGCCGATGACGGCGAGGACGAGGCCGACCTCAGCTCTGGCCGGCGGGAGGCCGACTCCATGAGCGCGTTCGAAGCCATCGGCAAGATGCCCTACGACTTCTCCCCGGCCCGCCTGCGCTGTATGGAACTGGCCGAAGAACTGTCCGCCCAAGACTCACCCGCTGCCCAGAACACGGCCTGGACCGGGGCGACTGCAAAGCCGTCCGCAACGTCTTGAGCCGGATCAGGCGGTGATCGGGCGCCGGGTCGCCGGGTCGCGTTCACCGATGAGCGGCCAGCACTGCCCCGAGGCCCTCTTGCAGATCCTTGACGAAATACTCGGGGACCTCCAGCGAGGGGAAATGTCCCCCGCTTTCGGGCGACCTCCATCGGACGATTTTCCGGTACCGCTCCTGCGCCCAGGGGCGCGGACTCTTCTCGATGTCGCGGGGATACATACTGATCGCCGACGGGACGTCGACCCGAAGTTCGGGGTCCAGCGAGTTGTGACTTTCGTAGTAAATACGGGCCGACGATGCACCGGTCCGCGTCAGCCAGTACAGGGTGACGTTGTCAAGAACGCGGTCCATGGAAATCGTCTCGAACGGGCTGTCTTCGGTGTCCGTCCACTCGGCGAACTTGTCGAGGATCCAGGCAAGAAGCCCGACCGGTGAGTCGACGAGCGAGTAGCCGATGGTCTGCGGTCGGGTCGCCTGCTGCTTCGCGTACGCCGCGCGGTGGCGCCAGAAATCGCGGGTTTCCTCGGTCCACTGGCGCTCGACCGCCGTCAGCCCGTCCGTTGTCAACCCGGGCGGCGCCTCCGCGAACGTTGTGTGGATGCCGAGAACGTGCGCCGGGAACCTGCCGCCGAGAACCGTGGTGATATTGCCTCCCCAGTCGCCGCCGTGGGCCACGAACTTGCTGTAGCCGAGCCTCCCCATCAGTTCCACCCACGCGGCCGCGATCTTTTCGGTTCCCCACCCGGTGGTGGCCGGCCTGTCGCTGTAACCAAAGCCCGGTAGCGACGGGACCACGACATGGAACGCCGGCGCGTCCGCGTCTTTCGGATCTGCCAACTCGTCCACTACATCGATGAATTCAGCAATGCTGCCCGGCCAGCCGTGCGTCACGATCAGAGGAGTGGCATCCGCGCGCGCGGATCGGCGGTGCAGGAAGTGGATGCCCAGATCGTCAATGGTCGTGCGGAACTGGCCAATGCGGTTGAGGCGCTCTTCGAACGACCGCCAGTTGTACCCGGTGCGCCAGTAGTTCACGACATCGACGAGGTCGGCGAGCGGAACGCCCTGTTCCCATCGGCGAGGGTCGGGCGCGGCGCGATAGACCGTCTCAGCCTCCGGCAGCCGCGCCGCGGCCAGTCGCGCGCGCAGATCGTCGAGGTCGGCGTCAGCCGCGTGGGCTTCGAATGCTTGCACGTCGCTGGTTGGACGGTTCATGGGATGTCGCACCTCCTGGTCATTGCGGAACCGGCTGAAATTCATCGCGAACCGGCTTAGACGGTTCTAGCAGGCCTCCAGGTCTGCGCGCAACCTGCTAAGGTGGTTCCATGCCTGCTGGGTTCCCTGATTTCCGCCTCGGTAGCGTGCTGGCGACCAGCTTCACGGGGACTCTGTCGGAGCGTCATGGCAACGCGGTCGAGCGCATTCCCGTGCCGCACCGACTCGTCGACTGGCTGGCGGTGTACGGCCTGGCCGTGGCGTCCTGCACCACCGCCCAGCTCGACCTCGCCCGGGAACTGAGGGAGTCGATTCACGCCGCCGCGACAGCGGCCGCGCTCCAGGACGCTCTCCCTGCGTCTGCCGTCCAAGTCATCAATGACCGCAGCGCTCAGGGTCGGGCCGCGGCGATCCTGACGCCCGAGGGCAAGCGGCGATGGCAGCTCAGCTCGGCTTCCTGCGTGGAAGATGCCCTCAGCGTGATCGCCGCCGACGCGATCAGCATCATCGCGGGCGAACGAGACGGAAAATTGGCCTTGTGCGCATCACCGACCTGCCAAGCCGCCTTCTTCGACACCAGCCAAAGCCGCACCCGCAAATGGTGCGACATGAACACGTGTGGGAACCGCCAGAAGAAGGCGCGCTTCAATGCCAACCAGCGCATGCGATGAGCCTTGACGACTGTGGGCCGCTCCCGGGAAGGGAGCGGCCCACAGTGGCGTACGAAGTCGAGCCCTACGGGCGGCCCTCCCCGCCGACCGCGTCGACAAACGCCGTCCACGCCCGGCCGGTGACAACGAACGCGGCGCCGTGGGGATCCTTGGAGTCGCGTACAGCCATGACATCGCCGTCGAGACGGGCGCCCTCTACGCACATGCCCTTCTGGTCATCGCTGTAGCTCGACTTGAACCAGTGGGCACCGGTCAGCGAGTCAGCCCTGTATGTGATCGGCATCAAAGCTCCTGGCGTGTCCTGTTCTCGCTCTCGTACGACCAGACGGACGAGGTGCTGATCGAAGTGGACGACCATTCCCCGGCCCGGGTCGTCGTCGGACACCCCGGGCCGGAGGAGGAGCACGGCCGGGGCATGTCGCTCGTCGCCACGCTCGCCCGCGCCTGGGGACGGCGCGGGACATGTACCTGGTGCACCGTCGGCACGCAGGCCCTCAATTCGTACGAGGTGGGTGTCCGATGACCGTCAACCGCCGGATTCCGGGCCTCCATTGGCCCTGGCGGGCGCCGAGATACACCACGGACACGGAGACGCTGCACCGCCTGCTCGCCGCTCTGGGCCGCTGGCGTCTGCGTGAACTCGAACGGTTGCCGTCCTTCCCCGCGCCCGGAGCCACCTGCCGTGAGGCGGGAAGTGCGGGCATCGTCGGGACCGCTCAGCAGGCGTCGTATCCCGTGGACCTCATGTCGATCGACCGTACCGTCGCCGCCGCCCTCACCCGCCGGCTCACGCTCCCCGAGCGCGACTGGACGGACATCACCACGCTCAAGCTCCGGGGCCAGCTCGCTCTGCTTCTGTGTGAGGACCTGGGCGACACCGATTCCCCGCACTATGTGGCTCTGTACAGAACGGCGTACGGCCTGCTCGACCGCAACGCCCAGCCCACCCCGCGCACTCCCCCGGCCACGCCTACGACCACATGCGCGCACTGGCCGCGGCCACCCGCGTATTCGCCACGCTCTACGAACAGCACCGACGGCAGATGCCGGAGGACCTCGACCGGTAGAGCGCGTTCCCCGTCGCGGACGGGGTGGTGAGGGGTGCCGTCAGGCTCACCGGCGCCGAAGCCACATGGCCGCCGCGCCGGTGAGCCTGACTCGTGAGATCAGCCCCCGTGGTGGCCGTGGCCCTTCTTGGCGTGGCTGCCACCGTCCGCGTTGAGGCAGACGTTGCCGGACGTCGGGTTCAGCAGCGCGATGATGTTGATGCTGTTACCGCAGACGTTGACCGGAATGTGGATCGGCACCTGGATGGCGTTACCGGACAGGACGCCGGGGGAGTTGGCGACGATGGCGTCGGCATCGGCGTCGGCGACAGCCGGACCGGCGCCCGCGAGGATGGCGGACGCGGCCAGGGCGGCGGCCGCGAGGGACGTGCGAATACGCATGATTTCTCCCGAGTAGGTGAGGAAACGTTGAACCCTGATCACACCCGCCATGGCGATCATCGGAAGGTATTGACCCATACGAGGGCAAGTCCGCCGACGGACGAAGGTATCCCGGGAATAAGTCCGGGCGCGGTCGTCGGAAAGAGCGCCCATTCGGCGTACGCCGATCGCTCAAGCCTTAGGGCCTGTCCGGCTGGCGTGCCGTCATGGGGACACCTACGCTGGTGAGAAAAGGGGATTCACCCGGGCGGCGCATGTCCGCGGCGCGAATACGCCCACATGAATACGCCACACGGCCCGGGATGTGCCCGCCCTGATCGGGCCCAGTGCCGGTTCCCGGCGCCGGTCAGAGGCGTGGCTGCCGTATCGCCACATGAGGGCGCCGGTTTTTCTCATGTTCAACCTCCTTTTGGCTGGCGCCGGTTGGCGACCATGTCCGTCAAGAGAGGTGAGAACCATGACCGAGCAACTGAGCCGTAGGCCCACTGACCCGAGCCACAAGAAAATGGCCGCGCGAGTACGCGCGAGCCTCGCGGAATCCGGCATCGACTCGTTCGACGCGATAGTGGACCGCTTCGCGGATTCCGCTCCGCTCTCGCACGAGGACCACCTCATGATGATCGGCCTCGGCACCAAGGCCCCGCCGTCGCCGAAGCCGCATCAACCGCCCGAGATGAAGGTAGTGATCGACGGCGAGACCAACGAGCCTGGAACAGTGCACCAATTCGACGGGCAGGCGTTGTACTCGACGCCGGGTTTCGACGCGAAGAAGAACCCCGTCATGTACAGCTTCACGTCCTTGGAAGGGCTCAATCAACACCTGCTGGCGAGGCCGTTCCATGATGTCGGCACGACCAACCCGGACTCGCTGTCGGAGCTTTCGTACTACTACGAGAACGACGACGCGGGCGGAGACTGGTTGCAGAACGGCCCGGCACGGGCCTGGAGCGACCTCACCCGCGTACCGCGCGGATTCCTGCACACGGGCAACTGGAACGACTTCATCTCCTCGGTCAATTGGTGCCGTTGGGATATCTCCCTGTACGAGAACATCAACTACCAGGGCTCGCAGCTCTACCTGCCGGCCGGGCGGACCTACTTCCACCTGAGCCAGTTCGGCTGGAACGACCGCGCCTCCGCGACCGTGAACTGGGGACGGCGCTTCTGACCCGGGTTCCGCGGCCGGCGACCCGCCGACGTCAGTGGTCGGCCCGGGTCGGCGAGATCTGCCGCATGAGGCCGAGGATGTCCGGAGCGACCCATTCCTCCGCGATGCGGTCACCCTCCAGGCGGTAGACCTCGACGCTCCGGTAGCTGACCTGACGGCCCGTCGCCTCGAACTCCTGGGGTGGGATCGACCCGCGTGCTCGGTGATTGATCCGGGCCGGGTGCCACTCAGTAGAAACCCCGATGTCGCGGCAAGGTCAAACCGTCACGGACTCCCCGTGCCGCCCCCGCCGTGGTCGTGCCGTGAAAGGCCGCCGGTCAAGGGCGCCCTTGACCTTGTCGCAACGTCAGGGTTTGTACTGGGCTCATGCGAATCGGCGAAATCGCCGCCCTCGTCGGGGTCACCCCGCGGGCCGTGCGGCACTACCACCATCTCGGGCTGTCGCCCGAGCCCGTACGGCGCGGTAACGGCTATCGCGACTATGGCATCCGGGAAGCTGTCCAGCTCGCCCGGATCCGGCGGCTGACCGAGTTCGGGCTCGGGCTCGAGGAGGTGCGGGACGTCCTCGCGGACGACAGTGCGCGGGAGCTGGTGGAGGTGCTGGAGGAGCTGGACGAAGACCTCGCACGGCAGGAGGCGGCCATCCGGGAGCGGCGGCCCGGCTCGCCCCGCTGCTGGCCGACGCGCGGGCCGGGCGGTTCCCCGCCGAGGGGCCGGTGTCGCCGGAGTTCGCCCGGCTGCTGGTGAGTCTGGGCGAGGTGCCGGACTCCCCGAGCGCCGTGCGGGACCGGGAGCACCTCGCCTTCCTCGACGCCCTGGCACCCGAGGAGGAGCGGGGCTCGCTGATGACGGCGCTGTACGGGATGAGGGAGCACGCGGGGGAGGTGTACGGCCTGCTGGACGCCCTCGCCGACGAGGAGCCGGACGCCCCGCGGGTGGACCGGGCCGCGGCGGCGCCGGCGGCCCTGCTGCCCGACGGCCTGGCGGCGCACTTCCCCGGCAACGACGCCGGCGGTCTGGCGGACGGCATCTTCGCGGACCTGGCGCCGGCCCAGTCGGCTGCCGTCCGGCGGGCGATGGAACTCGTGACGGAACGACAGGAAGGACCATCTTGACGACTCCGGAGAGTGGGGCGCTCCTGCCCCGGTCCGTGCTGCGTTTCGTCAAGCACGAGCTGCGGATCATGGCGAGCCTGGTCCGGTGGGCAGCCCGCCGCCGGCACGGCGTCAACGGCGCCGACGCGGTCTTCTCACACGGCGGCGACCAGGCCGTCATGATGTACGGACTCGCGTTCGCCTGCGTCGTCGAGACCGTCGCCCTGTCGTACCTGCTCGCGGACTGGCCCGTCGTCCACACCGTCTTCCTGGTGATCGACGTCTACACCGTCGTGTTCGTCCTCGGCCTTCACGCGGCCTCCGTGACCCGGCCGCACGTCCTGGCCGACGGCACCCTGCGCGTCAGGCAGGCAGCCCACATCGACGTCCACGTGCCCCTCGGCCAGATCGCCTCCATCCGGCGCGAGGCACGGTTCACCCACGAGAAGAAGAACGACGAGCTGAACCTGCCCATCGGCTCACAGACCTCCATCACCCTCGCACTGACCGAACCGGTCAGCGCGCCGAAGTTCCTCGGCGCGCCCCGCCTCGTCCAGGTGATCAGACTGCACGCGGACGACCCGAAGGCCCTCCACGACGCCCTCACACGGGCACAAGCCGCATCCGCACCCGCCACCGGGTCCGGCGCCTCTGACCGGACCCGTGGAGTCGATCCCGGGCACCGGTCATAGGTGAGACCGCCGCGCCGCATCGTCGAGGCGGCCGGATCGAGTGCCGGCAGCGGCAGTATCGCGTGCGTCGGGAGCCTCCATCGGGAGCGCTTCAATACGAACAAAATGACGAGTCGTCGCCATTTGCCGCAGGACAGGCATATGTGAGAAATGAGGGAGGTAATTATCCCTAGGCCCTGTCCGGCCGATCTCTGCCGGGCCCGGAACGCCTGGCACGGCACCTCGCAAGGCGCCCCGGGCCGATCCGGCAAGATCGACCGGACAGGACCTGGCTCGCACCGTCCGCCCCACTGGCCGGATGACCGTTCGCGTTCGTCCTGGAGTACTTGATGACCGAAGTTGGCGAATCAACCACCTGTCCGTTCGATTTCAGTGAGGCCTTGGAGTTCGATCCCTCACTCGCCGGGCTCATGTCCCGGGGATCCATCTCGCGGATCCGGCTGCCTTACGGCGACGCGGAGGCCTGGCTGGTCACGGGGTTCGACGGGGTGCGGCAGGTGACCACCGACCAGCGGTTCAGCCGAGCGGGGATCATGGGCCACAACTACCCGCGGCTGACCCCGGAGCCGATCGTCTCCCCCGAGTCGATCAACGTGATGGACCCGCCCCGCAGCACCCGTCTGCGACAGCTGGCCTCACAGGCGTTCACCAAGCGCCATGTGGACCGGATGCGGCCCGCCATCGAGGGCATCGTCGACGGGCTCCTCGACGAGATGGCCGAGCACGGCTCCCCGGCCGACCTGGCGCACCACCTGTCGGACAAGCTCCCCCAGCACACCATCTGCGAGCTGCTGGGCATCGCCCCGGACGACCGGCCCCGGATGCAGATGTACGCCCATCAGATGCTGTCCACCGCCCCGGACACCCGCCGGGCGGCCGCGGACGCGAAGGCGCAACTGCGCGACTACTTCGGCGCGCTGGTGACCGAGCGGCGGCGCACTCCGGGGGACGACCTGATCAGCACCCTGGCCGCCGCGAAGGACGGTGACGACGCCTTCGACGACAAGGACCTCGCGGTCATGGCGCTCACCCTCATGCTGAGCGGCCACGACACGGCGACCTGCGAGATCAGCAACATCGCCTACCTCCTGCTCACCCGCCCCGAGTTGATGGACCTGCTGCGGAGCCGCCCCGAGTCGCTGACGCCGGTGCTCGACGAACTCCTCCGCTACATCCCGTTCCGCAAAGGCGTGGGCATCCCGCGCGTCGCCCTGGAGGACGTGGAGATGGACGGGGTGACGATCCGGGCGGGCGACTTCGTCCATGTGTCGTACCTGACGGCGAACCGCGACCCGGACAGGTTCACCACCCCGCACGACATCGACCCGCACCGGCCGAACACTCCGCACATGACCTTCGGCTGGGGCGGACACCGCTGTATCGCGGCCCCCTTGGCCATGGCGGAGCTGGAGGCCACGATCGGTGGTCTGCTGACCCGGTTCCCGCGGCTGCGACTGGCGGTTCCGGCCGAGGAGCTGCGGTGGGACACGGAGACCATCCGGCGCTTCCCGTGCGAGCTGCCGGTGGCCTGGTAGCCGCCCGCCACGTCGCGGGGCCCGTCCTCAACCGCCGGACGGGTCCCGCGACCTGTCCACCGCCCCGGGGCCGAGCCGGGGCCGGGAGGTTCCACCGTCCAGTTGCCTTTTGGTCAGTGACCTACGGTACTGGGCCCCGCTCGCGGAGCCGCCGCGAGGTGACAAGTGGCTCTCCGTAGCCGGTGCGGGGGTTGTTCAGCCGATCCCGGGGTGTTCGTCCATCAGACGGTGGCGGTGGCGTGCATCTCCCAGATGAGAATCTCGGCCGGCTCGACGGCGGCGACACTCTGGCCACCGGTGGCGGTGAAGCGGGCCGCGTCGCCCTGGGTGAGGACGCCCACGCCTTCGAGGTCCACCGATCCGCGCGCGACGAAGAGGTGCAGGTACGGCGCCTCGGGCAGGGTGACCCGCCGGCCGGGGCGCAGCCGCGCCGCGTGCAGGGCGGCATGCCGGTTGTGGATCCGGATCGCGGTCGCGTCCCGGTGCCGGTCCATGCCCGAGGCCACGGTGACGAGCGACCCGCTGAGCAGCTCGTCGTCGATCTCCAGCTGCTCGTAGCCGGGCGTGCCGCCCGCCTCGTCGGGCTGCACCCACATCTGGACGAAGTGCGCGGGGGTGGTGGGGTGTTCGCCGGTGAGCCGGTGGGTGTCGTTCTTCTCCGAGTGCAGGATGCCGGTTCCGGCGCTCATCCGCTGGGCGAGGCCGGGGTAGATCACGCCGGAGTGGCCGCCGGAGTCCTGGTGGACGAGCGAGCCGTGGAGCACCCAGGTGACGATCTCCATGTCCCGGTGAGGGTGCGTCTCGAAGCCCGCGCCGGGCCGCACCAGGTCTTCGTTGTTGACCAGCAGCAGGCCGTGGTGCGTGTTGGCCGGATCCGGGCGACCGGTGCCGAGCGAGAACGAGTGCCTGGAGTCGAGCCACGACAGTTGGCTCGACTGCCGCTCGCCGGCCCGTCGCACCTCGACCATGGGTGTCAGCAGTCCGGGCATCGGGTTCCTCTCTCGATGTTGATCGTTCGATATTCAACATCTAGCGTACGGGCCATGACATGAACGTTCAAGTTATTCTTGCTGTCAAGGCACCCCCAAGTCCTACCCGTGTCATCCTCACGGCGCGGCTGATACGCTCCCAGCGTGACCCCCCAGGACAATCCGCCCCAGCCACCGTCCGACGAAAATGCGGACCTGTGGCTCGACCCCGGCGAGCTGGCCTCCTGGCTGTCGGTGGTCCGCCTGATGACCCGCCTGCCATGGGCCATCGACGCGCGGCTGCAGCGCGACGCCGACCTGAGCATGGTCGAGTACATGACCCTGGCCATGCTGTCCGAGGCCCCCGAGTGGACCCTGCGGATGAGCGCGCTCGCCGAGAACACCAGCACGTCACTGTCACGGCTCTCGCACATGGTCAAGCGACTGGAGAGCCGCGGCTACGTCCGCCGCGAGCCGGACCCCGCGGACGGGCGTTTCACCAACGCCATCCTCCTGCCCGCCGGCATGGACAAGCTCGAATCCGCCGCTCCGGCACACGTGGCCCACGTCCGCCACCTGGTCGTGGACAACCTCTCCGGCGAGCGCCTGCGCCGCCTCGGCCAGGACGCCGAGCGCATCCTCCAGCGCATCGACTCACCCGCGCGCTGACTTGACACATCAAGTGATCATCTAATTCCTGCCAGATACACTCGACTCCACCTCAGGACCTGCGCTCGTCCACCTCAGGACTTGCACTCGACATTGACTTGAATGTTAAAGTTAATACACAAGGTTCCCTTACTGCGAGAGGAGAGTCGAGATGTCACTCGACAACGAGAAGATCATCCGCAGCGCGTACCGGGTCGCCGAAGAACGGGACATCGCCGGCTGGGTCGCGGCGTTCACCGAGGACGGGACCTTCACCGACATGTCGGTCCCGCACACCTATCGCGGCGCCGACGAACTCGGGAAGACGGTCGAGGTCTACGCCAAGGCCTTTCCCGACATGCACCGCGAACTCGAGCGGTTCTACCTCACCGGCGACTTCGTGATCGTGCAGCTGAGACTGCAGGGCACCCATCTCGGCCCGCTGGAGCTGCCCGCCGGGACGGTCCCGCCCACGGGCAAGCGCATGGACGCCCCCTGCTGCGATGTGTTCGAGCTGACCGACGGAAAGATCAAGCGCTTCGACTGCTACCCCTCCGGTACGGTCATCGCCGCCCAGCTCGGTCTCGCCTGACCCACCGACGAATGCCTCACTTGAGCATTCAAGGTCACAGGGCTAACGTTTGACTTGAACACTCAAGCCACATGAAGGCCCTCATGACCACCGCAACACCGACGCCGGACGGCACCTGCTGCTGACCGCGACCGTCCGCGCCCACCGCACCGACGGCAGCCCGGCCTGAGGGCCGGGCCGCGGAAGGAGTGAACAGCATGAGCACTCTCAAGATCGCCGTGATTCTCGGCAGCACCCGCCCCGGCCGCAACGGCAAGGCGGTCGCCGACTGGATCATCGACCGCGCCGGCGCGCGGACCGCCGCCGAGTACGAGCTGGTCGACCTCACCGACTGGCCGCTGCCCTTCATGGACGAGCCGATACCGCCGTCCATGGGGCAGTACCAGGGCGAGCACACCAGGGCCTGGGCCGCCAAGGTCGCCGAGTTCGACGGCTACGTCTTCGTCACCCCGGAGTACAACCACTCCATCCCCGGCGTGCTGAAGAACGCGATCGACTTCGCCTACGCCGAGTGGAACAACAAGGCCGCCGCCTTCGTGTCCTACGGCAGCCTCGGCGGCATCCGCGCCGTCGAGCACCTGCGCGCCATCGCCAGCGAGGTCCAGCTCGCCCACATCCGGCAGCAACTCGCCTTCTCCCTGCTCACCGACTTCGAGAACTTCTCGCTCTTCAAGCCCGCCGAGCACCACGACGCCACGGCCACGAAGCTCTTCGACGGCGTCGAGGCCTGGTCCACGGCGATGAAGACACTGCGCGACTGACGACTGGAGACACCATGCCCGAACAGAACTCTTCCCTCGCGTCCGCAGGCACGTACGCCCTCGGCTCCTGGCAGGTGCGCCGGATCGGATACGGCGCGATGCAACTGGCCGGCGAGAACGTCTTCGGTCCGCCCCACGACCGCGACGAGGCATTGCGCGTGCTGCGCGCCGCGGTCGCCGGCGGCGTCAACCACATCGACACCGCCCAGTACTACGGCCCCGGCGTCGTCAACGAACTGATCCGCGAGGCGCTGCACCCCTACCCGGACGACCTGGCCATCGTCAGCAAGGTCGCCGCCCGGCGCGACGAGAACGGTGCCGTCCTGCCCTACGACGAACCGCACCAGCTGCGCGCGGGCATCGAGGAGAACCTCGCCACGCTCGGCGTCGACCGCCTGGCCGCGGTGAACCTCCGTGTCATGGACGGAACCACCCCGCCGGGCAAACGCTTCGACGCCCAGCTGGCGGAGCTCGTCCGAGCCCGCGACGAAGGGCTGATCGACGGCATCGGCCTCAGCAACATCTCGCGGGAACACCTGCTGCGGGCCGTCGAGCAGACGCCGGTCTCCTGCGTCCAGAACCTGTTCAACCTCACGGACCAGCACTCCCTCGACGTACTCCAGGAGTGCACGAGCAGAGGGATCGCGTTCGTGCCCTTCTGCCCCCTCGGGTGGCCGCGCGACGCGCAGAACCGGATCCTCTCCAACCCCGTCCTCTCCGCCGTCGCCGAGCGGCTGCGGGCCACCCCGGCACAGGTCGCCCTCGCCTGGCTGCTCGACTTCGCACCCAACATCCTGCTCATCTCCGGCACCCGCACCCGCACACACCTGGCCGAGAACCTCACCGTCGCGTCGGTACAGCTCGACGAGACCTCACGCAAGGAGCTGGCCCGGGAGTTCCCGCCCCCGAACAGCCGTGCCTGAAAGCCTTCCCCGCGCCTGAGCGGACCGGCCCGTACCGAGCCCACACCCGCGCGGTACGGGCCGTGGGAGGGTGGTCGTGTGACCTTGGAGGATCTCGTCCGGCTGCGCCGGGCCCGTGACCGGATGGACCGCGACTACGCGGAGCCGCTCGACGTTCCGGCGCTGGCGCGCGACGCCCTCATGTCGCCGGGCCACTTCTCCCGCAGCTTCCGCGCCGCCTTCGGCGAGACGCCGTACAGCTACCTGATGACGCGCCGGATCGAGCGGGCCAAGGCGCTGCTGCGGCGCGGTGACCTGACGGTGACGGAGGTCTGCTTCGCGGTCGGCTGCACCTCGCTGGGGTCGTTCAGCTCGCGGTTCACCGAGCTGGTCGGCGAGAGCCCGAGTTCGTACCGTGCCCGCCGTCATGACGAGGGCGCCGCCATCCCGGCCTGCATCGCCAAGATCCACACGCGACCGGTCAGGAACGGGCCGGAGCGGACGGGGCACGAAGCGACGGGGCAAGACTGACCGGTCGGGAACGGACCGGTCAGGAACGGAGAAGCGAAACCCGCACCCCGCCCGTAGCGTGAAACGCATGGACATCAAGCTTTCACAGTGCTTCATCGCCGTCGACGACCATGACAAGGCGCTCGTCTTCTACCGGGACGTTCTCGGCCTGGAGGTCCGCAACGACGTCGGCTGGGAGGGGATGCGCTGGGTGACCGTCGGCGCGCCGTCGCAGCCCGATGTGAACATCGTTCTCGAACCGCCCGTCGCGAACCCGAACTCCTCCCCCGCCGACAAGCAGGCCATGGCGGAACTGCTGGCGAAGGGGCTGCTGCGCGGAGTCATCTTCAGCACCGACGACTGCGACGCCACCTTCGAACGCATCCGTGCCGCCGGCGGCGAGGTGTTGCAGGAGCCGATCGACCAGCCGTACGGCGTCCGCGACTGTGCCTTCCGCGACCCCTCGGGCAACATGCTGCGCTTCACCCAGCCCCGGGGGCAGTGAGTTCCGGTCCCACGACGCCAGGGTGTGTCGCGAGAGTCCCGCCTGGCCTGCGACGCCCTCCGCGAGGACGGCGCTACTTTCACGACACACCCTGGCGCTACCCTGCTGGCGAACCCCGCGCCTCGCACCGGGCGCGGCCCCGGCCGACACCGCCCTCAGGTGGAGCGCGGACCGTTGCCGTGACCGCGCCGACGGACGCGCGACTGTCCGCCGTACGTACGGCGGACGTACAGGGGACGTACGGCGGAGAAGAACCAGACGTACTGCTCGCGGGCCAGACGTACCGCTCACAGCTGTCCGGATCGAGCCAGGCGACACCGACGGGGACCGCGAAGGCGGCTCCGCCCACAGATACGGAGACACGAGAAGCATGGCCACGAGCACGGACCACACGCGGTCGCCTGCCCCGCACGACGCCGACAGCCACGATCTGATACGCGTGCACGGCGCGCGCGAGAACAACCTCAAGGACGTCAGCGTCGAGATCCCGAAGCGGCGCCTGACGGTGTTCACCGGTGTCTCCGGCTCGGGCAAGAGCTCGTTGGTGTTCAGCACGATCGCCGCGGAGTCGCAGCGGCTGATCAACGAGACCCACAGCGCCTTCGTGCAGGGCTTCCTTCAGACGCCCGCGCGGCCCGAGGTCGACGTACTCGAAGGGCTGACGACCGCGATCATCGTCGACCAGCAGCGGATGGGGGCCGACGCCCGCTCCACGGTGGGCACCGCCACCGACGCCAACGCGATGCTGCGCATCCTCTTCAGCCGGCTCGGGCAGCCGCACATCGGCCCGCCGCCCGCGTTCTCCTTCAATGTCCCCTCGGTCCGGGCGAGCGGTGCGATCACGGTCGAGCGCGGTGCGCGCAAGACGGTGAAGCAGACCTACACCCGCACCGGCGGCATGTGTCCGCGCTGCGAGGGCCGGGGCACGGTCTCCGACATCGACCTCGCGCAGCTCTTCGACGACTCCAAGTCGATCGCCGAGGGCGCGATCACCGTCCCCGGTTACACGAAGGACGGCCACTGGACGCTGCGGATCTTCACCGAGTCGGGCTTCGTCGACCCGGACAAGCCGATCCGCGACTTCACCGAGACCGAGATGCACGACTTCCTCCACCGGGAGCCGACGAAGGTGAAGGTCAGCGGTATCAACCTCACCTACGAGGGGCTGATACCCAAGGTCCAGAAATCGTTCCTCTCCAAGGACCGGGAGGCGTTGCAGCCGCACATTCGGGCGTTCGTGGACCGGGCGGTCACCTTCACCGCCTGCCCCGAGTGCGACGGCACCCGGCTCAGCGAGGCGGCCCGGTCGTCGCGGATCGGCGGGATCAATATCGCCGACGCGTGCGCGATGCAGATCAGCGACCTGGCCCAATGGGTCCGCGGCCTCGACGAGCCGTCGGTGGCGCCGCTGCTCGCGACGCTGGGGCAGACTCTGGACTCGTTCGTGGAGATCGGGCTGGGCTATCTCTCGCTCGACCGGCCGGCGGGCACGCTGTCGGGCGGCGAGGCGCAGCGCGTCAAGATGATCCGGCACCTCGGTTCCTCGCTCACCGACGTCACGTACGTCTTCGACGAGCCCACCATCGGGCTGCACCCCCATGACATCGAGCGGATGAACGGCCTGCTGCTGCGGCTGCGGGACAAGGGCAACACGGTGCTCGTGGTGGAGCACAAGCCGGGGACGATCGCCATCGCCGACCATGTCGTGGACCTCGGCCCCGGCGCCGGTACGGAGGGCGGCACCATCTGCTTCGAGGGCACCGTCGAGGGGCTGCGGGCCGGCGGCACCCTCACCGGCCGCCATTTCGACGACCGGGCCGCCGTCAAGGAGAAGGTGCGTACACCCACCGGCGCGCTGGAGATCCGCGGCGCGACGGCGCACAACCTGCGCGATGTGGATGTCGACGTGCCGCTCGGGGTGCTGACCGTCGTCACCGGTGTCGCGGGCTCCGGCAAGAGCTCGCTCGTGCACGGGTCGCTGCCTCGGCTGTCGGGGGCCGCCGGCGAGGGTGTGGTGTCGATCGACCAGGGCGCGATCCGCGGCTCGCGGCGGAGCAACCCGGCGACATACACCGGTCTGCTGGAACCGATCCGCAAGGCGTTCGCGAAGGCGAACGACGTGAAGCCGGCGCTGTTCAGCGCCAACTCCGAGGGCGCCTGCCCCAACTGCAACGGCGCCGGTGTGACCTTCACCGATCTGGCGATGATGGCCGGTGTCGCCAGCACCTGCGAGGAGTGTGAGGGCAAGCGGTACCAGGCGTCGGTGCTGGAGTACCGTCTCGGCGGCCGGGACATCAGCGAGGTGCTCGCGATGTCGGTGGCCGAGGCCGAGGAGTTCTTCGGGGCGGGTGAGGCGCGCATCCCGGCCGCCCACAGGATCCTCGACCGGCTCGCCGACGTCGGGCTCGGCTACCTCACCCTCGGGCAGCCGCTCAACACACTGTCCGGTGGCGAGCGGCAGCGGCTCAAGCTGGCCACGCACATGGCGGAGAAGGGCGGCGTCTACATCCTCGACGAGCCGACCACCGGCCTCCACCTCGCCGACGTGGAGCAGCTGCTCGGCCTTCTCGACCGGCTCGTCGACTCCGGCAAGTCCGTCATCGTCGTCGAGCACCACCAGGCGGTCATGGCGCACGCCGACTGGATCATCGACCTCGGCCCCGGCGCGGGCCACGACGGCGGCCGGATCGTCTTCGAGGGCACCCCCGCCGACCTGGTCGCCGCCCGCTCCACCCTCACGGGGGAGCACCTCGCGGCGTACGTCGGCACCTGACCGGGGCCGCTCCTCCACGACGTGCGGGTACCGCAGTCGGCATGCTCCACACGGTTGCCGAACGGCGGGAGCCCCAGGCCGGGTTTGAGAGGGAAGGCCCCGGCCTGGGGCTCAGAAACAGGCCGGGGCAATGGGGGGAGAAGCCCCGGCCTGGGGCTGTTGGGCTGGGGGTTCCAAAGGCCTGCGGGGCTCCAAAGGCCTGCGGGGCTCCAAAGGCCTGCGGGGCTCCAAAGGCCTGCGGGGCTCCAAAGGCCTGCGGGGCTCCCTGGAAGGGCTCTTCGAGAACCCTTCCAAGGAACCCCTGAGGGTCGACCAAGGAGTCGGACCCATCACGGACCAGGAGGCGGACCCAAGGGGCTCAGACCGCGGCCTTGTCGCCGCCGCGCGCCTTCACGGCGTCCTTCTCCAGGCTCGGCGCCGGCTCCTGCGTCTGGCCGGCCTGCGGCTCGGCGCCGTCGCTGTCGTCGTCGCCGGACCCGCCGCCGTGGCCGTCGTCCACCAGGGTCTTCTCGTCGAACGGAAGCTTCCCGGCGAACACCTGCTCCGCCCGCTCCTTGTCGAATTCCTTCGTCCAGGTACCGACGAGGACCGTGGCCACCGCGTTGCCCGCGAAGTTCGTCATGGCACGCGCCTCACTCATGAAGCGGTCGATACCGACGATCAGGCCGACGCCGTCCACCAGCTCCGGCCGGTGCGACTGGAGACCGCCCGCCAGTGTCGCCAGACCCGCTCCGGTGACACCCGCCGCGCCCTTCGACGCGATGATCATGAACAGGAGCAGTGAGATCTGCTCCGAGATCGCGAGCGGCTTGCCCATGGCCTCGGCGATGAAGAGCGAGGACATCGTCAGGTAGATGGCCGTGCCGTCCAGGTTGAACGAGTAGCCGGTCGGCACGGTGATGCCGACGACGGGCTTGCTCACGCCCACGTGCTCCATCTTCGCGATCAGACGCGGGAGCGCCGACTCCGAGGAGGAGGTGGAGAGGATCAGCAGGAACTCCCGGCCCAGGTACTTCAGCAGGGAGAAGATGTTGACGCCCGAGACCAGCTTCAGCAGCGCGCCGAGGACGAGGAAGACGAAGAGCGCACAGGTGATGTAGAAGCCGATCATGATCATCGCGAGCGACTTCAGGGCGTCCAGCCCGGTCTCGCCGACGACCGCCGCGATGGCGCCGAAGGCGCCCACCGGCGCGGCCCACATGATCATGGCGAGGATCCGGAAGACCAGCCGCTGGATGTGCCCGATACCCCGCAGCACCGGCTCACCCGCCGAGCCCATGGCCTGGAGCGCGAAGCCCGACATCAGTGCGATCACCAGCGTCTGGAGGACCGAGCCCTCGGTGAACGCCGACACCATGGTCGTCGGGATCATGCCGAGCAGGAACTCCGCGGTGGTCTCGCCGCCGCCCTCGGCCTGCGCCGCGCCCGCGCTGCGAGCCGCCTCGGAGATGTGCAGACCGTCACCGGGGTGCAGGATGTTGCCGACGACCAGACCGATGGCCAGCGCCACCGTTGACATGGCCATGAAATAGCCGAGGGCGAGTCCGCCCACCGCACCGACCTTGGCGGCCTTTCTGACCGATCCGACGCCCAGCACGATCGTGCAGAAGATGACGGGGGAGATCATCATCTTGATGAGGTTCACGAAGCCGGTACCGAGCGGCTTCAGCTCGACGGCCACTCCGGGGGCCGCGAAGCCCACCGTGATGCCGAGCACTACGGCTGCGATCACCGCTATGTACAGAAAGTGGGTACGGTCCCGCTTTGCGGCCACGGGTCCTCCTTGACTCGTCCCTGCGTTCCCCCGTCCCTGTCTCGAGGGGTCCCGGTGACTATCCACCACGGCTGTGACGCTGGTCACCCTTATGTTCATTTCGTTCATGTGAATCAGGCCAGGCATTCTTGTTCCATGCATCTGCCCCGACCGCGCAGCCTCGCCGGCCAGCTCTTCGCCATGCAGGTCGTGCTGGTCGCGGCCGTCGTGGCGGGGTGCGCGGTCTTCGCGTACATCACCGGACGCGCCCAGGCCGACGACACCGCGCGCAAAGAAGTGGTCGCCACGGCACATGCCATGGCCGATTCGCCCTCTGTACAAACAGCGATCCGTACGTCAGATCCGACGACCACGCTCCAGCCGTACGCGGAGCGGGTACGGCACGACACCGGCCTGGACTTCATCACGATCATGAACCCGAAGGGCATCCGCTGGACGCACCCCGACCCGTCGCGGATCGGGAAACCCTTCCTGGGCCGTACGGCACCGGCGCTGCACGGCAAGACGTTCACGGAGACCTACACGGGCACGCTCGGCCCCTCGATCCGGGCGGTCACCCCGGTGCGGGACGGCGACCGGATCGTCGGTCTCGTCAGCGTCGGCATCACCGTCGAGCGGGTCTCCTCGCAGGTGACCAAGCAGGTCCAGGCGCTGGCGCTGATGGCCGGCGGGGCGCTGGCGCTCGGCGGCCTCGGTACGTACGTGGTCAATGCCCGGCTGCGGCGGCACACCCACGGGATGAACGCCGAGGAGCTGAGCCGCATGCACGACTACCACGAGGCCGCGCTGCACGCCGTGAGCGAGGGGCTGCTGATGCTCGACGGCGCGAACAGGATCGCGCTGATGAACGACGGCGGCCGGGAGCTGCTCGGCCTCGACGACTCCGCGGTGGGCCGCCCTGTGGCGGAGCTGGGGCTGCCCGTGCCGCTCACCGGAGCGCTGCTCTCCGCGACGCCCCGTACGAATGAGGTGCACATGACATCCGAACGGGTAGTGGTGGTCAATACGCGGCCGGTCGTCGGTGGCGAGCGGCGAGGTACGGTCATCACTCTGCGCGACCACACCGAGCTGCAGGCGCTCTCCGGAGAGCTGGACTCGGAACGTGGTTTCACCCAGGCTCTGCGTTCACAGGCGCATGAGGCGGCCAACCGGCTGCACACAGTGGTCTCGCTGATCGAGTTGGAACGGGTGGAGCAGGCGGTGGAGTTCGCGACAGCGGAACTGGAACTGGCCCAGGCGCTCACGGACCGTGTTGTCGCGGCGGTCGGCGAGCCCGTCCTCGCGGCACTGCTGCTGGGCAAGGCGGCCCAGGCGAACGAACGCGGTGTGGAGCTGGAGCTCACCGAGGACAGCCGGATCGACGACGGCGTCCTGCCCCAGTCGCTCCCGGCGCGCGACCTGGTGACCATCCTCGGCAATCTGATCGACAACGCCATGGACGCGGCCCAGGGCAGCGAGGGCGCGCGGGTCATGGTGGCCGCGCTGGTCGAGGGCGACGAGCTGCTGCTGGACGTACGGGACACCGGCGCCGGGGTCGAGCCCGGCGACATGGACGAGGTGTTCCGGCGCGGCTGGTCGACCAGAGGGCCGGGGCGCGGGCTCGGGCTGGCACTCGTACGGCAGGCGGTGCACCGCGCGCACGGCACGGTGCGGCTGACGCGGGGCCCTGAGGGCGGCGCGGAGTTCACCGTACGGCTGCCGCTGGGGAATGGGCCGGGCGACACCGGTACGGCCGCCAGGGGCGCTGACACGAGCCACGCGGGCACCACGGACGCGGACCCTGGGCGCGCGGGCACAACGGACGCGGGCACGACGGACGCGCGTCCGTCCGGTGACTCGGGCAGGTCCGGTGACACGAGTACTTCCGGTGACTCCTCGGGCACTTCCGGTGACACGGAGGCGACCCCATGAACGCCACGGACTCGGTCGGCCCGGCGATCCGGGTACTGGTGGTCGAGGACGATCCGGTCGCGGCCGACGCCCACACGCTGTACGTGGGCCGGGTGCCCGGCTTCGCCGTCGCGGGCGTCGCCCACTCCCGGGTGGAGGCCGGCCGGGTGCTGGAGCGTACGGACATCGATCTGATCCTGCTCGACCTGTACCTCCCGGACGGGCACGGGCTCCAGCTGCTGCGCAATCTGCGCGCGGCCGGGCATCACGCGGACGTCATCGCGGTCACCTCGGCGCGCGATCTCACGGTGGTACGGGAAGGCGTGTCCCTCGGGGTCGTCCAGTACGTACTGAAGCCCTTCACCTTCGCCACGCTGCGCGACCGGCTCACCCGGTACGCCGAGTTCCGGGCGGCGGCCGGCGAGGCCAGCGGCCAGGAGGAGGTGGACCGGGCTCTCGGCGCCCTCCGGGCCCCTCAGCCGTCCTCGCTGCCCAAGGGGCTCAGCGCCCCCACCCTGGAGGCCGTGACCCGGGCGCTGCGCGCCTCCGACACCGGCCTGACGGCCGCCGAGGCCGGTGTCCAGGTCGGGATCTCCCGCATCACCGCGCGTCGCTATCTGGAACACCTGGTCACGAACGGACGCGCCGAGCGCAGTCCACAGTACGGGCAGGTCGGGCGCCCGGAACTCCAGTACCGCTGGATCGCGGCGACCCACTGACCCGACCGGCCCCACCGGACATCCCCGGCCCAGCAGGCCCCACCGGGCCGGGCCACCCCACAGGACAAGCGGACCCCGCCCGTGCGGGCGGGCACCACCGGGCCGGTCGGCCCCGCGCGTGCGAACGCGCCCCAGCGAGCCGGGGGGCGCCAACTACTCTCCCCTGCAAGGGGATTGACCTTGGTATTGGCCCAGTCCTACGGTCGCCGGGCAGCCCTCAGCGGCTCATGAGGAGGTCGTGCCCGTGCGCCCCACCGCCCTGATCCTCGTCGCCGTCCTCGCCGCCGGTTCACTCACCGCGTGCGGCGGCGGTTCCGGCAGCGACCCGGACACCGTCAAGGTCGCGTACAACCGGTCCACGGACAACAAGATCCGCTTCAAGGACCGCCATCTCGAAGCCGTGAAGAAGCAGTTCGAAAAGGCACATCCGGGCAAGAAGGTCCAGCTCATCCCCATCCAGGCGCCGGACAACGACTACGCGACCAAGGCCCAGCAGATGATGCGCTCCCCCAAGACCGCGCCGGACCTGGTCTACGAGGACACCTTCCGTATCAACGCCGACATCAAGGCCGGCTATCTGCGCCCACTGGACGACTACCTGGCGAAGTGGGGCGCCTGGGACCAGTTCGTCGACACGGCGAAGGCGGCGGCCGAGGCGGAGGACGGCAAGACGTACGGCGTCCCCGACGGCACGGACACCCGCGGTCTCTGGTTCAACAAGAAGATCTTCGCGCAAGCGGGCCTGCCCGCCGACTGGCGGCCCAAGAACTGGGCCGAGGTCCTGGACGCGGCCCGTACGGTCAAGCGGAAGGTCCCCGGCGTCATCCCGCTGAACGTCTACACGGGCAAGGCCCCCGGCGAGGTGGCGGTGATGCAGGGCTTCGAGATGCTGCTGTACGGCACGGGCACGGACCCGCTGTACGACACCGGTGCGAAGAAGTGGGTGACGGGCGGCCGGGGCTTCCGGGACGCGCTCCGCTTTGTACGGACGGTGTACGGCGAGAAGCTCGGCCCCGACGTGTCCGACGCGCTCGATCCGAACATCACCACCCATGTCGCCACGGAGTGGTTCCCGCAGGGGAAGCTGGCGATCTCGCTGGACGGTTCCTGGATGGGCCAGAACTGGATCAACAAGGGCCCGAAGGAGTGGCCGGACTGGTCGAAGGAGCTGGCGCAGGCGCCGATGCCCACGCAGAACGGGCAGGCGCCGGGCCAGGTGTCGATGTCGGGCGGCTGGACGTGGGCGATCCCGCAGAAGTCCAAGAACCCGGATCTGGCCTGGGACTTCCTCAAGACGCTCCAGACCCGGGACAACGCTGTCGAGTGGGCCGTGGTCGACGCGCAGATCGCCGTACGCAAGGACGTGGCGGCCGATCCCCGGTACCTGAAGTCCATGCCGGGCATCGACTTCTTCACCCAGCTGGTGGGGGTCACGCACTACCGCCCGGCGCTGCCGGTCTATCCGCAGGTGTCGACCGCGATCGGGGAGGCGATGGAGACGGTGACGACGGGTGACGGGTCACCGCAGAAGGCGGCGAAGGAGTACGACGAGCAGCTGAGGACGATCGTGGACGGCGCGGTGGTCGCCAAGTGACGTCGGCCGACGCGGTGGGTGTCCCGGGACCACCGCGCCCCGTGGGCGCCCCGGGACCGGCGCAGGCCCCGGCTCAGACGCCCGATGGCCGTCCCCGGAAGGGCCCCGTCGAAGGCCGCCGCCGGTTGTGGCGCTGGCTGCCCCTCGCCCCCGCCACCGCCCTCCTGCTGCTCTTCCTGGCCGGTCCCATCGGCTACTGCGTCTGGATCGCGTTCACCAACACCCAGCTGACCGGCTCCTCGACCTCGGACTTCGTCGGCCTGGCGAACTTCCGCCGCGCCCTGTCCGACGAGAACTTCCGCAACGCCGTCTGGCTGACCCTGGTCTTCACCTTCGTCTCGTCCGTCCTCGGTCAGAACTCCCTGGGGCTCGCTCTGGCGGCCCTGATGCGCGCCGCCTCCCGGCCGCTCCGTACGCTCACCGGCTCCCTGGTGATCGCCGCGTGGGTGCTGCCCGAGATCGTCGCGGCGTTTCTGCTCTACGCCTTCTTCCGCCGCGAGGGGACCCTGAACGCGATTCTGGACTGGCTCCATCTGCCGTCCCAGAACTGGCTGTTCACGCTGCCGATCCTGGCGGTGTCGTTCGCCAACGTCTGGCGCGGTACGGCCTTCTCCATGCTGATCTACTCGGCCGCGCTCTCCGAGATCCCCCAGGACGTCACGGAGGCGGCACAGGTCGACGGCGCGAGCGGGGTACGGCGGCTGTGGCACATCACGCTGCCGATGATCCGCCGCTCCATCGGCACGAACCTGATGCTCAACACCCTGTCCACGCTGTCCGTCTTCGGCCTCATCTGGGCGATGACGCGCGGCGGTCCGGGCAACCGCAGCCAGACCCTGCCGGTGTTCATGTACGACCAGGCGTTCCTCAAGAGCCTGATCGGCTACGGCACGGCGGTGGCGCTGCTTCTGCTGCTGGTGGGCTCGCTCTTCTCGATCGTCTATCTGCGCCTGATGAAGGTCGAGGTGTGATGAGGCCCGCGCTCAGCCGCCGCACCCGGGCGCGCCTGGCGGCGGACGCCGCCCTCCTCCTGACCTCGGCGGCCTTCGCGCTGCCCCTGATCTGGCTGGTGCTGGCGTCGGCCGACGCCGAGGCGGACATGCGCGTACGGGTCCCCTCGTCGCTGACCACGGACAACTTCGACGCGGTCCTCACCGACGAGATCACCTTCACGCCGATGCTCAACAGCCTGCTGCTGTGCGGCAGCGCGACGCTGCTGACGGTGGTGTGCGCGGCACTGGCGGCGTACCCGCTCTCCCGCTACCGCTCGCGCTTCAACCGCCCGTACCTGCTGACGATCCTCTTCACCACCTGCCTGCCGATCACCGCGATCATGGTGCCGGTGTACGGCCTGTTCGTGCAGGTCGATCTGATCGACACGATGTACGGCACGTCCCTCTTCCTCGCCACGTCCCAACTGCCCTTCTCCATCTGGCTGATGAAGAACTTCATGGACTCGGTGCCGACGGTCCTGGAGGAGGCGGCGTGGACCGACGGCGCGTCGAACCTCCAGACGCTGACCCGGGTGGTGCTGCCGCTGATGGGGCCGGGGCTGACGGTGGTGACGATCTACACCTTCATCCAGCTGTGGGGCAACTTCTTCGTACCGTTCATGCTGCTGCTCACCCCGGACCAGCTGCCGGCCTCGGTTTCGATCTTCACCTTCTTCGGCAACTACGGATCGGTGATCTACGGGCAGCTGGCGGCGTTCTCGATCCTGTACTCGGCACCGGTGCTGGTGCTGTACATCCTGATCTCAAGACGGCTGGGGGGCGGATTCGCCCTGGGGGGCGCGGTGAAGGGATAAAAGGGGGAACGGCAGCAGACCACAACCGGCCCGCGGACGGAATTCGACGGGAGGGGGCCGGGGTCGCAGAAGGTGACGTGTCCGGACGTGAAGCGTGATGTGTGGCGCTGGCCGGCCCGCACCCAAGAACAAAGCCGCACGCGCCGTAAATCATGCAGTCCGGACATGCGCCTCCGGAGCCCCCGGCCCCCGCACCACCCACGGCACACGCCGTCCCCCGCACCACCCACGGCACACGCACGCACCCGCACCCGCACCCGCACCCGCACCCGCAGCTAAAAAACCGACTCCGCCTCGAACATCCGGTCCTCCGGCACTGTCTTCAGCTGCGTCACGGCCTCCGCCAGCGGCACCATCTCCACCGTCGTCCCCCGCAGCGCCGTCATCCGCCCGAACTCGCCCCGGTGCGCCGCCTCCACCGCGTGCCACCCGAACCGCGTGGCCAGCACCCGGTCGTACGCCGTCGGTGTGCCGCCCCGCTGCACATGCCCGAGGATGACCGGCCTGGCCTCCTTGCCCATCCGCCGCTCCAGCTCCGCCGCGAGCACGTTCCCGATGCCCCGGAACCGCTCGTGGCCGAACTGGTCGATCTCGCCCTTGCCGTACTCCATGGATCCCGGCGCCGGATGCGCGCCTTCCGCGACGCAGATGACGGCGAACTTCTTGCCCCGGGAGAAGCGCTCCTCGACCATCTTGCCCAGGCGGTCGACCTCGAAGGGCCGCTCGGGCAGGCAGATTCCGTGCGCGCCGCCCGCCATGCCGGACTCCAGCGCGATCCAGCCCGCGTGCCGCCCCATGACCTCGACGACCATCACCCGCTGGTGCGACTCGGCGGTGGTCTTGAGCCGGTCGATGGCCTCGGTGGCGACGGTGACGGCGGTGTCGAAGCCGAAGGTGCGGTCGGTGGAGTGGATGTCGTTGTCGATGGTCTTCGGTACGCCGACGACGGGCATCCCCGCGTCCGAGAGCAGCCGGGCCGCGGTCAGCGTGCCCTCGCCGCCGATCGGGATGAGCGCGTCGATGCCGTAACGGCGGGCCAGTTCGGCGCAGTTCTCGGCGGCTTCGCGCAGCCGGCCGCGTTCCAGCCGGGCCGAGCCGAGGATCGTACCGCCGCGGGCGAGGATGCCACTGACGGCGTTGAGGTCGAGTGGGCGGAAGTGCCCGTCGAGCAGCCCCTTGAAGCCGTCCTCGAACCCGATGACGTCGTCTCCGTGCCCGGTCAGGGCCCGGTGCACGACCGACCGGATCACTGCGTTCAGGCCTGGACAGTCGCCGCCTGCGGTGAGAACTCCGATACGCATCGTGCTGTATCTCCTGCTCGCTAGTGCTGTGCTTTCCCGGGGTTACGGGGTGGACAGGGACGGACGGGATGAACGTAATGAACGAAACGAGGGAGCGGACTTCGCCCCCCAGCCGGGTATCGGCCCGACGGGTTCCGGCTCCCGAGGGGTTCGGCTCCCGAGGGCTCCCCGACAGGGCTTCGGCCCTCCGCCCGTGAGCCGAGTCCGGTCCTCCCGATCTTCCCACGGGCGGTCGGGACCCCGTATCCGCCGACCGTTTGAGCGGACGGCTGTCGGATACCCGGACCAGAACCTCCGACCCCCTGGGCTTCCCGGCCAATCCCACGGGGGCCCTAATCACCCACGGAGGTATTGTCAAGGGCGCAACGCCACCCTAACGGGAATTTTTGTACAAACATAAGTTCCCACCATGAGTTCACTCGGACGTGCCCGACGCGGGGGCGTCCACGAGTACGACGGGAGAGCACGCGTGACGCGCAGCGTGTACGTGACCGGGATCGATCGCGGCGACGGCCGCCAGGTCGTCGAGCTTGGAGTCATGGAACTCCTGACCCGCCAGGTGGACCGGGTCGGGGTCTTCCGCCCGCTGGTCCATGACGGCCCCGACCGCCTCTTCGACCTGCTGCGCGCGCGGTACCGGCTGTCCCAGGACCCGTCGGCCGTCTACGGGCTCGACTACCACGAGGCGGCCGCGATCCAGGCCGAGCGCGGTACGGACGAGCTGGTGTCCCGGCTGGTCGAGCGTTTCCACCGGGTGACCCGGGAGTACGACGTCGTGCTGGTCCTCGGCACGGACTTCGCGGCCACCCAGCTCCCCGACGAGCTGTCGCTCAACGCACGGCTCGCCAACGAGTTCGGCGCCTCGGTGATAGCCGTGGTGGGCGGCAAGGACCAGAGCGCCGAGTCCGTACGGGCCGAGGCCCGCAACGCCCACCGCGCCTACGAGGTCCTGGGCTGCGACGTACTGTCCATGGTCGTCAACCGGGTCGCCGCCGAGGACCGCGGGGCGATCGCCGAGGGCCTCACGTCCCAGCTCCCGGTCCCCTGCTACGTCCTGCCCGACGAGCCGGCCCTGGCCGCCCCCACGGTCGCGCAGATCACCCACTCCCTGGGGGGCACGGTGCTGCTCGGCGACGACTCCGGACTGGCCCGGGACGCGCTCGACTTCGTCTTCGGCGGCGCGATGCTGCCGAACTTCCTGGGCGCGCTGACGCCCGGCTGCATGGTGGTCACCCCCGGGGACCGCGCCGATCTGGTCGTGGGAGCCCTCGCCGCACACTCGGCGGGCACCCCGCCCATCGCGGGCGTCCTGCTCACGCTCGACGAGCGGCCCGACGACTCCGTCCTGACCCTGGCCGCCAGGCTCGCACCCGGCACACCGGTCGTCTCCGTACCGGGCCGCTCCTTCCCCACCGCCACCGAACTCTTCGGCCTGGAAGGGAAGTTGAACGCGGCCACCCCGCGCAAGGCGGAGACCGCGCTCGGCCTGTTCGAGCGCCATGTGGACACGGCCGATCTGCTGGCCAGGATGTCGGTGGCCCGCAGCGGGCATGTGACGCCGATGATGTTCGAGCACGAACTGCTGGAGCGGGCACGCGCCGGCCGCCGCCGGGTCGTCCTCCCCGAGGGCACCGAGGAGCGGGTGCTGCGCGCCGCCGACGTACTGTTGCGCCGCAGCGTCTGCGAGCTGACCCTGCTCGGCGACACCGACGTCATCCGCAAGAAGGCGGCCGACTTCGGTATCGATCTGAGCTCCACGCAACTGATCGACCCGGTCACCTCCGAGCTGCGCCAGGGCTTCGCCGAGCAGTACGCGCGGTTGCGAGCGCACCGGGGCGTGACGGTGGAGATGGCGTACGACGTCGTGTCGGACGCGAACTACTTCGGCACGCTGATGGTCGAGGAGGGCCTGGCCGACGGCATGGTGTCCGGTTCGGTGCACTCGACGGCCGCGACGATCCGCCCGGCCTTCGAGATCATCAAGACCAAGCCGGAGGCGTCGATCGTGTCCTCCGTCTTCTTCATGTGCCTCGCCGACAAGGTGCTGGTGTACGGCGACTGCGCGGTCAACCCGGACCCGAACGCCGAGCAGCTCGCGGACATCGCCGTCCAGGCGGCGGCCACGGCGGCCCAGTTCGGGGTCGAGCCGCGGATCGCGATGCTCTCGTACTCCACCGGCACCTCGGGCTCGGGGGCCGATGTCGACAAGGTGCGCGAGGCGACCGAGCTGGTGCGCGCGGCCAGGCCCGATCTGCGGATCGAGGGCCCGATCCAGTACGACGCGGCGGTCGAACCGTCCGTCGCGGCGACCAAGCTGCCCGAGTCGGAGGTGGCGGGCCAGGCGACGGTGCTGATCTTCCCGGACCTGAACACCGGCAACAACACCTACAAGGCCGTGCAGCGTTCGGCGGGCGCGGTGGCCGTGGGCCCGGTGCTCCAGGGGCTGCGCAAGCCGGTCAACGACCTGTCGCGCGGCGCACTCGTCCAGGACATCGTGACGACGGTCGCGATCACGGCGATCCAGGCGCAGGACGAGAACGCATGAGTTCCGCCCCCGGCACCCCGCAGAGCACACCTGCCACACCCTCCACGCACACCCCGACAGAAGGCCGTCAGCCCGTGACCGCGCACACCCCCGCCGCCCCTGCCGCTTCCGGCGCTCCCGCCACCCGCGTCCTCGTCCTCAACTCCGGTTCCTCGTCGCTGAAGTACCAGCTGCTGGACATGCGGGACAGCTCCCGGCTCGCGGCCGGTCTGGTCGAACGCATCGGCGAGGACACCTCCCGGCTGGCGCACTCCCCGCTGGCCGCCGGCCCCGGCGCAGGGAGCGGAGCGAAGCGTGAACGTACGGGCCCGATCGCGGACCACACGGCGGCGCTGGAGGCGGTCGCGGAGGAACTGTCGCGGGACGGACTCGGGCTCGACTCCCCCGAGTTGGCGGCCATCGGCCACCGAGTCGTACACGGAGGGCTGAAGTTTCACGAACCGACCGTCATCGACGACGCCGTTCTGGCAGAGATCGAGCGCCTGGTGCCGGTGGCGCCGCTGCACAACCCGGCGAACCTCACGGGCATCCGTACCGCCCAGGAGCTGCGCCCCGACCTCCCTCAGGTCGCGGTCTTCGACACCGCGTTCCACACGACGATGCCGGAGCACGCCGCGCGCTACGCGATCGACGTCGAGACTGCCGACGCCCACCGCATCCGGCGCTACGGCTTCCACGGCACGTCGCACGCGTATGTCTCGCGCAGGACCGCCGAGCTGCTGGGCAAGGACCCGGCCGAGGTGAATGTGATCGTCCTGCACCTCGGCAACGGCGCCTCGGCGTCGGCGGTCGCGGGCGGCCGGTGCGTGGACACCTCGATGGGGCTGACCCCCTTGGAGGGGCTGGTGATGGGCACGCGCTCCGGCGACATCGACCCGGCGGTCACGTTCCATCTCAAGCGGGTGGCCGGAATGTCCGTGGACGAGATCGATGAACTTCTGAACAAGAAGAGCGGTCTGGTCGGCCTCTGCGGGGACAACGACATGCGGGAGATCCTCCGCCGGGTCGACGCGGGCGACCAGCGGGCGGCGCTCGCGTTCGACATCTACATCCACCGGCTGAAGAAGTACGTGGGTGCCTACAGCGCGGTGCTCGGCCGGGTGGACGCGGTGGCCTTCACGGCGGGTGTGGGCGAGAACGCGGCGCCGGTACGGGAAGCTGCCGTGGCGGGCCTGGGAGCACTGGGCCTGGCCGTGGACCCGGACCGTAATGCCGTACGTTCCGGCGAACCGCGGATCATCTCACCGGACACCGCCAGGACCGTGGTGGCCGTGGTCCCGACCGACGAGGAGCTGGAGATCGCGCAGCAGACCTTCGCGCTGGTCGGAAAGGCCTGAATTCGGCAAGGCCGGACGGGGAATCACGCCTGAACGCCCAACGCCTGAGCACCCTTCCGCCCATTTGTACTTTCCGCCAGACGGAATATTCCGCATCGAAACAAACCGATAGGATCCGCCTCATGCGCCGTTCCAAAATCGTCTGCACACTGGGCCCCGCCGTCGACTCGTACGAGCAGCTGAAGTCGCTCATCGAGGCCGGAATGAATGTGGCCCGTCTGAACATGAGCCACGGGAGCCACTCGGAGCACGAGGAGCGGTACCACCGCGTGCGGAAGGCCGCGCAGGACACCGGCCGCGCCGTGGGTGTGCTCGTCGACCTCCAGGGCCCCAAGATCCGCCTGGAGACCTTCGCCGAGGGCCCGGTCGAGCTGGTGCGCGGTGACGAGTTCACCATCACCACCGAGGACGTCGCGGGCGACAAGTCCATCTGCGGCACCACGTACAAGGGCCTGCCGGGCGATGTGTCCAAGGGCGACCAGATCCTGATCAACGACGGCAACGTCGAACTGCGCGTGATCGCGGTCGAGGGGCCGCAGGTCAAGACCATCGTCATCGAGGGCGGTGTCATCTCGGACCACAAGGGCATCAACCTGCCCGGCGCGGCGGTGAATGTCCCCGCGCTGTCCGACAAGGACGTCGAGGACCTGCGCTTCGGCCTGCGGATGGGCTGTGACATGGTCGCGCTCTCGTTCGTCCGGGACGCGCACGACGTGCTGGACGTGCACAAGATCATGGACGAGGAGGGCCGCCGGGTCCCCGTCATCGCCAAGGTCGAGAAGCCGCAGGCGGTCAACAACATGGAGGCCGTGATCGCGGCCTTCGACAGCGTCATGGTGGCCCGCGGCGACCTGGCCGTCGAGTACCCGCTCGAAAAGGTCCCGATGGTGCAGAAGCGGCTCATCGAGCTGTGCCGCCGCAACGCCAAGCCGGTGATCGTGGCGACCCAGATGATGGAGTCGATGATCACCAACTCCCGCCCGACCCGCGCCGAGGCGTCCGACGTCGCGAACGCGATCCTGGACGGCGCGGACGCGGTCATGCTCTCCGCCGAGTCCTCGGTGGGCGCGTACCCGATCGAGACGGTCAAGACGATGTCGAAGATCGTGGTCGCGGCCGAGGAGGAGCTGCTCTCCAAGGGCCTCCAGCCGCTGGTCCCGGGCAAGAAGCCCCGTACGCAGGGCGGTTCGGTGGCCCGTGCGGCCTGCGAGATCGCGGACTTCCTGGGCGGCAAGGCGCTGGTCGCCTTCACCCAGTCCGGCGACACGGCCCGCCGCCTCTCCCGCTACCGCGCGGCCCAGCCGATCCTGGCCTTCACCACGGACGAGTCGACCCGCAACCAGCTCGCCCTGAGCTGGGGCGTGGAGTCCTTCATCGTCCCCTGGGTCAGCAGCACGGACGCGATGGTCGACCTGGTGGACCAGGAGCTGCTCAAGCTCCAGCGCTACAGCGAGGGCGACTCCATGATCATCACGGCGGGCTCCCCTCCCGGCGTCGCCGGCACGACGAACATGGTCCGGGTGCACCACCTGGGCGGCAACAAGGCCTGAGGCCCGACGCCGTCGGCAACGAACGTGGCCCACACCGACCGGTCGGTGTGGGCCACGGCTTTTCCCGCGGCTCCCGGGAGTGCGATTCGGGCCGTGCGGGCGGTCGTTCAGCCCGTGAGGTAGTTCTGGAGACCGGGGATCGTCAGCGTGCCGCCGAACTGGCCCGCCTGAGTCACCTGTACGTCCGTGAAAGAGGCGTACGGGACGTCCAGCGGCGGCGGGGTCTGCGGAGAGAAGGTGACCGGGATGAGGCCGAAGAGGTTGCCCTTCAGCTGCTCCGTGTACATCGTCACCGGGGTGTCGCGGATCGTGGAGGTGGAGCCGTCGCGGCCCCGCACATGGGCGGTCCTGCCCATGGGGTAGACGACGGTCTGGTGCAGGTTCTCGATGTCCACCGAGGTGGCGGTGAACTTGAGCGCCTTCTTGACCTCGCCGCCGTACGTCTTCACCTCGACGATGCCGTGGTACTTGAGGCCGTACAGCTGGAGGTTCGAGCTGTTGAGGATCCAGGGGTCGTCGGGCAGGAGCGGAATGCCCTGTTCCTGCTCGGCGTTGGCGAGGGCGTCGGGGTCCGCGGTCGGGCAGGGGTAGCCGGGCTTGCCGGAGGCGCCGGCCGGGATGTCGTCGTCCTTGCGGGCCTTGAGCCCCTTGGCGTCCTCGTCCAGTTCCTCGACCGTGGCGCCGGCCTTCCTGGCCGCGTCCTCGATGGCCTTCTTGGTACGGTCCGCCGCCTCGCCGTCCTCGGCTGCTTCCTTGCCCTTGTTCTTGTCCTCGGACTTTTCCTTGTCCTTGTCCGTGTCCTTGTCGTCCGCCGTGTCGGCCTGATCCGACACGGCGGGCTTCGAGTTGGAGGGCTTCGGCGTGGACCCGGTGGACGCGTCCGCCTCCGGCTTCCCGGAGGCGGAGGCGCTCGGTGTCGGGGCGGCCGTCCCGTCCTTGCCGGGGATGCCCAGCAGGTCTCCGAGCGCGTCCCCCACACCCAGCGGGTCCAGCGGGTTCCTGGACTTGGACTCGGTCGGGGTGGGCGTCGGCGTGGGCGTGGGTGACGAAGAGGCGCCGGGCTCCGGCTTTTCCGTCTTCCCCGCGTCCGAACTCGCCGACGGTTCCGGCTCGTCGCCCTTGCCGCCCTGAGCCGCTCCGTCCCCCGCCGCACCGCTCGCGGAGGCGCCCGGCGTCGCCGACGCGGACGAGTCCGGCCCGGGGCTCCGCGACGCGGACGTGGAGGGCGAGGGGGACGCGTCCGGGTCGTCCGAGCGGGTCACGCACGGGCCCGGCGCGAAGGGGATGTCCTTGTTGTCGTCGGCCAGCGCGAGCCTGGGGGTGAGCCCCATGCCCACGAAGACCGCCGTCGGCATCGCGGCCAGAGCCATCGCCTTGCCGGCGGGTATGTGGAGCTTGGTCAGGAGCGACTTCCTGGGGGCCGCGTGACGCGGCCCTCTTCGTACCGGGGAAGCATCGCCTCCGGCCGCGATCTCGTGCGTGTCGTCACCCCGCACTTTTCCTCCCGCCGTTGGCATGGGCAGTCGTATCCGTCACGTTCGGGTTCTCCCCCTCGCGCGGAGCGGGGAGAAAGGGATCACCGTCGTCGGGCTCCGGCGCCCGGCGGGGAGCCTCACGCCCCACCGCCGATCTGGCCGGCGGCCTGCCGGGGACCCAGGAGATCGAGAGCGCGCCGCCGAGCAGGGCGAGCAGGAAGCCCAGCAGGAAGCCACCGATGTTGGAGACCGGGATCGACACCAGGGCCAGCAGGATGGCCGCGACTCCGGCGAAGACGCGGACGATGCTGTGGAACCACATCGTCAGTCCCAGCGTCACCAGCAGCACACCGATGATCAGCGAACCCGCACCGGCCGTCGTCGACATGGCCAGCGTCAGGTTGCCGAGGTGGAGCTGCGCGTACGGGAAATAGGCGATGGGCAGCCCACCGAGCAGAGTGAACAGGCCCGCCCAGAACGGCCGGGTGCCCCGCCAGGCGCGGAACCGAAGCCGCCAGTAAGTGAATCCGCGGGAACCTGTGGACTCGGCGCTCATGGAAAACAGCTCCCTGGAATGCGGTATTACGGTGAGAGACAGGGGGCCGGGCGGGCCGAACAGTCCTGGAACCGCCCGCCCCGCCCGAAAGGGTGCCTAGGGCATGCCGCGAACGTCGCGCCCGGCCCGCAACACCCTGCGGGCGGACGGCGCCACCTTCGCGACACCCCTCAGTAGCACTCGTACTTCTTGGGATCGCCGACCTTGAGCCTGAGGTTCAGGTCCGGCAGCTTGAACGTACCGGCCGTGGTGGCCCAGGCCGTCTGCCTCACGTTGCTCAGCGTGGCCGTCTCGGCCTCCTGCGCGAAGCCGTTCGGGTCCGCCTTCGTACCCGGCTGGATGCCCGGGGACTTGTTCGCACCGGCCGCGACACCGATGTTGATGTTCTTGAACTCCGCGTCGGCGTCCAGGGATTCGACATCGAGGTAGAGGTTCTCCGCCGCGATGTCCCTGCCCTTGTTGCCGGCGTTGAGCACCAGCGTCACGCTGGTGCCCAGCATCGGCAGCGGGGTGACCACGGACTGGCACATACTGGTGATCTCGGCCGACTTGAACCCGGAGACAGCGACCGGGTGCATGGCTTTCTTGCCTTCGGAGTCAACCCCCTCGGCGACTCCGCCGTACTGCACGAAGTCGTGACCGACCAGTTTGTCGGCCTTCACCTTGAAGCTCTGGCCGGACACGCTGAACGAAGCGGCCAGCGCCCCCTGCGCGAGTGCCACACCTATCGCCGCCGTCGCGGCCACACTGGGCACCATGACGACGGCGAACCGCTTCCATCTGGTCCCGCCACGTAGTTGGGACTCCATGAATTTCCTCCTTCTCGGACGTACATCTCCGGATCGGGCCGGAGCCCGTCCTGGGATGGGAGAAGTGCTACGTCCTCGGGAAGGAGAGCGCCTGTTCCCCGGAGGCGCGAACTGCGTCCGAAAGCACCGGCGATCACCCCCGAGCGACAACCACTGGCCACGCGTTCGCGCAACCTCTGGACAGGCCCTGCCGATGGGCAGGAACCCCCCTGTCCGGCCGGCGGCCAGTGCCGCCGGACCGCCCGGTGGGGACCCAGGACCGACGGCGCGGCTGGCTGCCGTGCGGATGCGGTCAATTGGACCGAGCGTCGCCGATCGTGGTGCATTCGAGCCCCTGGCACAAGGGGCTCGTTACTGACTAGTAACGGCCTGATAACCAGGGGTTGACCCCGTGATACCACGCAGCCACACAGGGTGCCACCCCCTGGAGCGACAGAAGCAGTGATTGACACCCAAAGCGGGACAGAGCAAGGGAGTTGATTTACTGCGAGTAACAGCGGCCACGTTTGCCAAGTTTTGGCAAAGTATGGCCGCCGTTGTCGCAGTGTCACCAAAACCGCGGCGTGACCCCCGAGGTGTCAGACCGTCAGGCCCCGGAGCGTCAAGTCTCGCACCGTCAGAAGAGAACGCGCGCCAGGGCCGAGCGCGCCGCCGTCACCCGGGCGTCGTCCCCGCCGATGACGTCGAACAGCTCCAGCAGCCGTACCCGCGCCGCCTCCCGGTCGTCACCGGCGGTACGGCGCACGGTCTCGACCAGCCGGCCGAAGGCGTCCTCGACATGTCCGCCGACCAGATCGAGGTCGGCCGCGGCGATCTGCGCCTGGGCGTCCTCCGGTCGCTCCGCCGCGTCCTTGCGGACCTGCTGCTGGTCCATCCCCTGCACGCGCCCGAGCAGTTCGGCCTGCGCGAGGCCCAGGGTGGCTTCCGAGTTGCCGGGGTCCTGGGAGAGCACGTTGCGGTACGCCTGCGCGGCGCCGCCGAAGTCATTGGCGTCCAGCGCGCGTACGGCCTCCTCCAGCAGGGCGTCGTACGGCCCGGCGGGCACCGCGGCCTCCTCGTCGCCGGACTCCGCGCCCGGCTCCCCCTCCGCGTCGACCGCGATCCCGGTGAGGCCGAAACGCTCCTCGCCGACCTGGATCAGCTGGTCCAGGGTCTGCCGGATCTGGGTCTCCGGGGCCGCGCCCTGGAAGAGCGGCAGCGCCTGGCCGGCCACCACCGCGAAGACCGCCGGAATCCCCTGGATCCCGAACTGCTGCATCAGCATCTGATTGGCGTCGACGTCGATCTTGGCGAGAACGAACCGGCCGTTGTACTCCCGCGCCAGCCGCTCCAGTACCGGACTCAGCTGCTTGCACGGCTCGCACCACTCGGCCCAGAAGTCGATGACGACCGGGACCTCACTGGAGCGCTGGAGGACATCGCGTTCGAAGCCCGCCTCATCGACATCGATCACCAGACTGGACGGGGGCACGGCGTCGGTGCCGCCCTGGCGCGCCGACTCCGCGCGGGCCTGCTCCGCCTTCACCTTGGCCTCACCGGCCGCCTTCACCGCGGCGAGGTCGACGACGCCGCTCATGGACATGTTCCTAGGCTGCATGAGTACATCCTCCCCCTTCCGCGCACACTTCAGAAAAGCGGTGCGTACACCGTCGTACCGGAATCGGACCATCCGCCGCCCTCGCCGGTGCGCGGGGCGTACGGACGGACACTGTCCGAAGGCCGGCGCCGGGTCCCCACCCGTACGCCATGTGGTCGTCGCGACGAGCCGTGTCCGGCTTTCGCTACGGGTCGTAGCGTAACTTCCGGCTCTGTGACGGGGGGAAAAAAATCCGGTGAACTGGATCACAGCACATGGCCCGCCGGCCGATATGGTCGCCGTCATGTGCCGCCCCATCCGCCCCGCCGACGCGGGTCCACCCCACGCGGGTACGCACGACGCGCGCTCCCCCGACCCGGGTGCGACCGCACCGGGCGCACCCGACAGCCACGCGCCCGGCGCCCGCACGACGCGTACGGGCCGCCCCCGCAGCGCCACGGCCGACTCCGCGATCCTGGAGGCGACCCGCGCCGCCCTGGTGGAGCTGGGCTGGTCCAAACTGACGATGAGCGATGTGGCCAGCCGTGCGGGCGTCGCCAAGACCACGCTCTACCGGCGGTGGCCGAGCAAGAGCGAGCTGGTGGTGGACGCGGTCGCGGTCCTCTTCGACGAGCTGGTACTCCCCGACTCCGACTGCCTGATGGCCGACGTCGAAGGCGTGGTGCTCCAGTTCGCGGGGCTGCTGGAGCGGCCGGAGACCAAGACCGCGCTCATGGCGCTGGTCGCGGAGTCCACCCGGGACGAGGCGCTGCGGCGGCGCATCCGTACCTCGATCGTCGAGCGCCAGAAGCGGCTGGTGGTGCTGGGGCGCGAGCGCGCGCAGGAGCGCGGTGAACTCCCCCGCGATCCGGACGCCCGGAGCGCGGCCCGTCAGGTGGACCTGATCTTCGATGTGCTGGCCGGCGCGGTGGTCCACCGCGCCCTGGTCAGCGGGGAGCCGGTGGACGAGGACTGGGCACACGCCTTCACGGGGCTGCTGCTGGGCGGCCTGGTCGCGGTGGCGTCGTCGCGGTGACGGGGCGGCGGCCGTGACGGCGCCCGCGGGCCCGCGCCGCCGTCATCTGGCCAGGCGTCCCAGCAGCGACGAGGCCGCCACGATGCCGAGGAGCGCGGCCCCCAGCAGTACGCCGTAGTCGAGCAGCAGATGGGACGGCGTACCGAGCAGCAGGCCGCGCAGGGCGTCGACCTGATAGCTCAACGGGTTGATCTTGCTGACCACTTGGAGCCAGCCGGGCATGATCGCCACCGGGTACAGCGCGTTCGACGCGAAGAACAGCGGCATGGTGATGGCCTGCCCGATTCCCATCAGCCGGTCACGGGTCAGCACGATGCCCGCGATCGTCATCGACAGGCAGGAGAAGAAGGCCGAGCCGAGGACCACCGCCACGGCCACGCCGAGCAGCTTCAGCGGATTCCAGGTCAGCCCCACACCGAGGGCCGCGGCGATGACGATCACCACCACCGCCTGGATCAGCGCCTTCACCCCGGAGGCGAACGCCTTTCCGCTGATCAGGGCGGCTCTGGGGGTCGGGGTGACCAGGAGCTTGGTGAGGATGCCCGCGTCCCGCTCCCAGATGATCATGATCCCGTAGAAGATCGCGATGAACATCGCGGACTGGGCGATGATCCCGGGCGCGAGGAAGTCGATGTACGGGATGCCCTGCGTCGGGATCGCCTTGATCCGGGTGAAGGTCTCCCCGAAGATCAGCAGCCACAGGGCGGGCTGGACGGCGCGGGTGTACAGCTCCGTACGGTCGTGCCGCAGCTTCTGGAGTTCGACCACGCACATCGCGACGACCCGGGCGGGCAGGACCCGCCAGCCGGTTCGGGCGCGCGGCGCCACGAGCAGCAGGTCCAGCCGGCCGGGGCCGCCGCCCTCAGCCGACGCGGGTCGCGGTGCGACGGGTGCTCCGGACATCGCGGAAGTCGCCCCCTTCCTCGTCCAGGCCACTGCCCGCCACGTCCCTGAAGACGTCCTCCAGCGTCGGCAGGGGCTCCTGCGCGCCCGGCTGCCCGCCGGACACCCTCACGGCCGTTCGGCGCTCGCGCAGATCGGCTCTCAGCTCGCCGGGGGTGCCGAGCGCGTGGATGCGTCCGTGGTGCATCAGGGCGACCCGGTCGCAGTACTGATCGGCCTCGTCCATGTAGTGCGTGGTCACCAGGACGGTCATGCCCGTGGCGTCGCGTACGGCGTTGATGTGTTCCCACACGCTGGTACGGGCGATGGGGTCGAGCCCGATCGTCGGCTCGTCCAGCATCAGCAGCCGGGGCGCGCTGACCAGCGCCTGCGCGAGTTCGAGACGGCGGATCATGCCGCCGGAGTACGTCTTGGCCATCCGGTCGGCCGCGCCGTTCAGGCCGACCGCCTCCAGCGCCTGTGCGACGCGCTCGGAGCGCTCCCGGCGGGAGACGTCGAAGACGCGGGCGAACAGCGTGACATTCTCGCGGCCCGTCAGCGCGGCGTCGGCGGACAGCTGCTGCGGTACGTATCCGAGCAGGCGGCGCACCGCCATCTTCTCCTTCGCCGCGTCGTGCCCGAACACCCGCACCATGCCCGCCGGAACGGGCAGCAGCGTGGTGATGCAGCGGATCGCGGTCGTCTTGCCCGCGCCGTTCGGGCCGAGCAGCCCGAAGACCTCGCCCTCGCGGACGGAGAGATCGAGGTCGGTGACGGCCTTGGTCTCGCCGAACGCGTAGTCCAGCCCGCGGCAGGAGACGGCGTCGGGTCCGGTACGGTCCGGGCCCTCGGCTGTCACTGGGCCGGCTGTCGCTTCGTCCGTCATGTCCCCTCCACTTCCTCGTGCAGGTTCCGGGCGAGCTCGCGCAGTGCCGGGAGGGCGGCGGCCAGGGCGGCGCGGTCCTCCTGCGTCAGGCGTTCCACCTGGGCACGCACCAGCTCGCCACGCCGGGCCGCCCAGTCGCTCAGCCGCGCTTCGGCCGCCTGGGTGGGCAGCAGCAGCGCGGAACGACGGTCGTCCGGGTCGGTCTGGCGGACCAGATAGCCGGCCCGGCCGAGCTGATTGACCAGCGTGGAGACCGAATTGCCCGCGAGATACAGCTCCTTGGCCGCGTCCGACACCCGGATCCCGGGGCGGGCCGCCACCAGCCGCAGCAGCTCGGCCTGCGCGCCGCGCAACGGCGGGGAGGCCAGTTCCCCGCGCAGCCGCCGCCGGACCATGCGCTGGATGCCTGCCAGCACATCGGCGAGCGAGTCGGGGAACTCCTCCGTGGCCATACCACCGATTTTAGCTCTCACTCAGAGCTATTCACCAGGCGCGGACCACCACACACCCCTCAAAAACTCTTCAAAACACCCGCGAGCCCGGGAGAGACGGCAGCCCTAGAAACCCGGCGGTTCCGTGTACGTCCCCCACTCGTCCCGCAGCGCGTCGCAGATCTCGCCCAGCGTCGCCTCCGCCCGTACCGCCTCCAGCATCGGCTCGATCATGTTCGAGCCGTCACGGGCCGCCGCCAGCATGGCCTCCAGTGCCGTACGCACCTGGGCGTCGTCCCGCGCGCCCTTGCGCTCCCGGAGGACGCGCACCTGGTCCCGCTCAACCTCATGGCTGACCCGCAGGATCTCCAGGTCGCCGGTGACCGAGCCGTGGTGGACGTTGACGCCGACGACCCGCTTGTCGCCCTTCTCCAGGGAACGCTGGTACTGGAACGCCGATTCGGCGATCTCCCCGGTGAACCAGCCGTCCTCGATCCCGCGCAGGATCCCGGAGGTGACGGGACCGATCGGATGCCGCCCGTCCGGGTGGGCCCGCAGACCCCGCTCCTTGATCTGCTCGAAGATCTTCTCGGCGTCGGCCTCGATCCGGTCGGTGAGCTGCTCGACGTACCAGGAGCCGCCGAGCGGGTCGGCCACGTTGGCGACGCCGGTCTCCTCCATCAGCACCTGCTGGGTGCGGAGCGCGATCTCGGCGGCCTGTTCGCTCGGCAGGGCGAGGGTCTCGTCCAGCGCGTTCGTGTGCAGGGAGTTCGTCCCGCCGAGGACCGCCGCCAGCGCCTGGACCGCGGTCCGTACGACGTTGTTGTACGGCTGCTGCGCGGTGAGCGAGACGCCCGCTGTCTGGGTGTGGAAGCGCAGCCACTGCGCCTTGTCCGTCTTCGCGCCGTACACCTCCTTCATCCAGCGCGCCCAGATCCGGCGCGCGGCACGGAACTTGGCGATCTCCTCGAAGAAGTCGAGATGCGCGTCGAAGAAGAAGGACAGCCCGGAGGCGAAGTCGTCCAGGTCCAGGCCCCGACTCAGTCCCAGCTCCACATAGCCGAAGCCGTCGGCGAGGGTGTACGCCAGCTCCTGCGCGGCCGTCGCTCCCGCCTCGCGGATGTGGTAGCCGGAGACCGAGAGGGGCTTGTACGCGGGGATGGAGCGGGCGCAGTGCTCCATCAGGTCGCCGATCAGGCGCAGATGGGGCTCGGGCTGGAAGAGCCACTCCTTCTGCGCGATGTATTCCTTGAAGATGTCGGTCTGGAGCGTGCCGTTGAGGACCGCCGGGTCGACGCCCTGCCGCTCGGCGGCGACCAGGTACATGCAGAAGACCGGGACGGCCGGACCGCTGATCGTCATCGAGGTGGTGACATCCCCGAGCGGGATGTCACCGAAGAGGATCTCCATGTCGGCGGCCGAGTCGATGGCGACGCCGCAGTGGCCGACCTCGCCGAGCGAGCGCGGGTCGTCGGAGTCCCGGCCCATGAGCGTCGGCATGTCGAAGGCGACGGAGAGCCCGCCGCCACCGGCGGCCAGGATCATCTTGTAGCGCTCGTTCGTCTGCCGGGCGTTGCCGAACCCGGCGAACTGGCGGATGGTCCACGTACGGCCCCGGTAGCCGGTCGGGTGGAGCCCGCGGGTGAACGGGTACTCACCGGGCCAGCCGATGCGCTCGAAGCCGTCGTACTCGTCACCGGGCCGGGGCCCGTAGACCGGCTCCACCGGGTCGCCGGAGAGCGTGGTGAAGTCCGCGTCCCGCTTGCGGGCCGCGTCGTAACGGGCCTGCCAGCGTCGGCGGCCCTCCTCGATGGCGTCAGCGTCCATGCCGTATCTACCTCCACCGTCCATGCGACAAATTTACTAGGACGTCCAACTAAATGTCGAACGGCAAACCGCCCGCACATCGTGCGGGCGGCATGGGGAGGGGCGGCACGACCCTGGAGAGCCTGCCGGACGGCCGACTCCGGCGGAGTACGGCGGTTACGCCTCGACGGTCTCCGGGTCCCGGTCGGTGATCAGCGGCCGGGTCTCCCGGGTGATCTTCGGCTCCACGAAGAACGACGCGGCGGGGATGCAGCCGGCGGCCAGCACCCAGAGCAGCTTCCCGAACGGCCACTTCGCCTTGGAGCCCAGATCGAAGGCGAAGACGACGTAGATGATGAACAGCACGCCGTGGATCTGGGAGATCAGCATCGTGTCGCCGGTATCGAACCCGTACTTCATGATGATCGCAACGGTGAAGACCAGCAGCCATACGGCGGTGATGTACGCCATCACCCGGTAGCGCGACAGCACATTCGACTTCATGGCACCGAGCCTAACGGGGCACAACGGGCGATCTTCCGGCGCCCTGCCGAAGCACCCCGCGCGTCGAAGTCCCGACCTGCGCGCGTCCTGGCTCACGTGCTTCCTGATGACGCGCGTCCTGATTACGCGTCCTGGCCCACGCGCACCCTGACCTACGTGGCGAAGTCCTGGGCCGCCACCCGCAGCGGGCGCAGCATCGCGAAGATCTCCGCGCACTCCTCGGCGTCGTACGCCCCGAGCCCGAAGTCCATCTCCATCAGGTCGCGGGTGGCCGCCTCCACCACCTCGCGCCCCTTGTCCGTGATGGAGGCGAGGGTGCCGCGCCCGTCGGCCGGGTTGGGCCGCTTGTCGACCAGGCCGGAGGTCATCAGCCGGTCCACGGTGTTGGTGACCGACGTCGGGTGGACCATCAGCCGCTCGCCGATCTTGGACATCGGCAGCTCGCCCTCCTTGGAGAAGGTCAGCAGCACCAGCGCCTCGTAACGGGCGAAGGTCAGCCCGTACGGTTTCACCACCGCGTCGACGCCGGCGAGCAGGATCTGATGCGCGCGCATGATCGAGGTGATCGCGCCCATGGCCGGTACGGGACCCCAGCGCCTCTCCCAGAGTTCGTCGGCACGGGCGATCGGGTCGAAGGGCAGACTGAGCGGCTTTGACACGGCCCCGACCTTACCCACAGGGCATTTGGCCGTCAGCCCCCGTCTCGCACTTCGGTCCAGGTCGGACATAAGCGGGCCCTGAGTGACCTCGCGGTGTCGTAGCCGAGCACCGACGGGCCGTTGTGCCACGATATGCCGGTCTTATCATTTAAATTCCTTTTGTGCTCTTCTCCTTCCCTTTCCCAGTCGTCGCCCGAGGGGGCTGGATGTCCGGCCGCAGACCACACCACCCGCATCGCCTGTATCGCGCGTCTCGCACTCCTCTTCCCCAGGTCCTGCCGCGCTCGTTCACGGCCGCCGCCGTCGCCGCGACCGTTCTCCTGCTGACCGCCACCGGATGCTCCTCGGGCTCGTCCTCGCCCTCGTCGGCCAGGTCTCACCATGGTTCCGCCGAGCGGACCGGTGACGCCGTCACCGAGGCCACCGCCGCCTCCCCCTTCTGGGTCGACCCGGCGAGCGACGCGGCACGCCAGGTCGAACAGTGGGAGAAGGAGGGCCGCAAGGACGACGCGAAGGCTCTCAAGCGGATCTCCGAGCGCGCGGTGGCCGAGTGGCCCGCCTGGGATGATCCGGAGCCGGACATCAGCCGGGCCGTACGGGGCGCGGCGGCCGGCAGACGCACGGTGGTCTTCGTCGCGTACAACATCCCCCACCGCGACTGCGGTCTCTACTCGGCGGGCGGCGCCCACGACGCCCAGGCGTATCGCGAGTGGATCAATGCCTTCGCCGGCGCCATCGGTGATGCCCCGGCCATCGTGATCCTGGAGCCGGACGCCGTACCGCACCTCGCGGACGGCTGCACGCCGGCCGAACACCACGACGAGCGCTACGAGTTGCTCTCCCAGGCGATCGCCCGGCTGAAGAAGCAGCCGGGGACCAGGGTCTATCTGGACGCCGGGAACCCGGACTGGATCTCCGACCCCGCCAAGCTCGCCGAACCGCTCCGGCGGGCGGGCGTCAAGACGGCCGACGGTTTCTCACTCAATGTGTCCAACTTCCAGACGAACAACGCGGCCAAGTCGTACGGCACCCAGCTCTCCGGGCTGCTCGGCGACGCCCACTTCACCATCGACACCAGCAGGAACGGCCAGGGCCCGCTGCCGGGCGACCGGGACGAGGCCTGGTGCAACCCGCCCGGACGGGCGCTCGGCACACCGCCGACCACCAACACGGGCAACGAACTGGTCGACGCGTTCCTGTGGATCAAGCGGCCCGGCGAGTCGGACGGCCCGTGCCGGGGCGGTCCGGCCGCCGGCAAGTGGTGGCCCGACTACGCCCTGGGCCTCGCCCGCAAGACGAAGGGCTGAGGCGGAAGCCGAGACCGAACAGGCTCTACTTCACCTGGATCCACTTGGCCTCGGACGGAACGCCCTGGGCGTTGGTGACGAACAGCATGTACCAGCCCGGCGGGACCATCGCCCGGTCCTTCGGCACCTCCACCGTCACCGAGTCCCGGCGCGCGCCCGTGCCCTTGCTCAGCTTCAGGTCGATCGAGCGCTGCTCGACATCCGTCGTGTGCGTCACGGCGCTCGGCCGCATCAGCCGCGCCTTGGCGATCCGGTCGGGGCGCGACGTACGGAAGGTCGCCCGGCCGTCGGGGCCGACCTCCCGCGGGCCCGCCCCCAGCGCGGGGCGGTTCTCCTTGCGGCCCTTGTCGCCCTGGAGATACGGCGGCGTGTAGATCTCCACCCGCTGCTCGAAGGTCCCGAGCTTGGTGTTGTCCGCGTCGCCGAAGAGCGGGTCCGAGCCGAAGGTGACCACCCGGCCGTCGGGCAGCAGCAGCGCCTCGGAGTGGTAGTTGCGCCCCACCGTGGGGTCGGCGGCCCGGCGGAAGGTGTTGCTCTTCGGGTCGTAGAACTGCGCCTTGAGGATGTCGCTCGCGTTGCGCCCGCGGTAGTCCGAGGACCCGCCGGTGGTGAACACGGAGTCGTCCGGCATCAGCACACTGCTCAGGTAACGCGTCCCCTGCGGCAGCCGGGGCCCGTCCCGGAACGCCGGGCTGTCCCGCTTCAGGTCGACGATCGCCGTACGCCCGGTGGCCTTGGACGACTCACCGACGCCACCACCGCCGAGCAGCATCACCCGCTGGTCCTGGACCGGCGGCAGCATCACCGAGGCCGAGGTCTCGGTCTGGTCGAGGTCGGTGAGCCCGCCGACCTCGGAGAACGTGTTCGCCTTGAGGTCCCACAGCCCCGGCTTCCGGCCCTTCTCCGCCGGACCGTAGCCCGCGTTGGAACCGGAGTAGAAGAGCTTGCCGCCCTTGGTGAGGAAGAGCGCGGGATACGTCGGGAAGTAGCGGGTGGGCCCCTTGGACCACTTCTTGGTCTTCGGGTCGTACAGCTCGTTGTCGCCGGTCAGTACCGCGCCGACATCGTCGAGGCCCGAGACGGCGAGCACCTTGCCGTCGTCCAGGGTCACCAGCGTGGGATACCAGCGGGCTTCCTCCATCGGGTCGACGGGGATGTACTTCTCGGCCCTGGGGTCGAATTCGTACGCGGACCTGATGCCCTGGAAGTCCTGCTTCTCGGTGGTGAGTTTCTGCGCGATGCCGTACAGGTTGTCCGCGTCCTTGCCCTTGAGGCCGACGATCTCGTACTGCGCGGCCTGGGTCCGCAGCCCCTGCGGCCCCTTCTCGGCCGCCTCCACGAACACCCGCGCCTCGCCCGGCGTCACCTTGGTCTTCCAGGGCAGCATCCGGCCGCCCTGCCCGTAGGAGACCTTGAAGTCCTTCTTCGCCCTGGGCACGGTGACATCGAACTTGCTGACGAACTCCACGCCCGACGGGGCGCGGAAGCGCGTGCCCTTCTTGAACGTGTGGGCCCGGTCCGGGTCCTCGTTCTTGACCCGCATCCGGCCGCCCGCCCGGTCGACCTCGCCGTCGAGCACCTCGTAGCGTGCCGTGCCGCCCGCCACCAGCAGCCGCCCGTCGGCGAGTTGGGAGTGTCCGGAGCAGAAGAAGTCCTCCGGGGTGGGGATCTTCCGGAAGCTGTTGTCTGCCGGGTTCCAGAGGATCGTGTCGAAGGACCCCTTGTCGAACTTCTTCTGGTTGTTGCCCGAGCCGGCGATGATCAGGACCTTGCCGGAGTGCAGCAGGGCCGCGTGGATCGCGTTCGTACGGTACTTCTTCGGGACGTCGAGGGTCTCCCACGAGCCGTACCGCTGCTTGTAGCCCGGCTGCGCGATCTTGTAGGCGTGGTACTTCTCCGCGGCGAAGGAGACGACGGCGGGTGCGTTGAGGCCCACGAGCACCACCAGCGCCCCGCCGCCCAGCAGCTTCCTCTTGAACGTCTTCGACGGCCGGTACCGGTTCCGCTTCGCCATGACTCAGTTCCCTCCTGTCGTCGTCGCGAACGCCGGCTCCTGCTCCTCGCCGGCCGTGGCCACGGTGCTGCGGACGCCCCTCCTGACGGCGCGCTCCTGACGCGTGCTGAAGGTCCAGACCCCGATCGGGGCGAGCGCGATCGCCAGGGCGAGCACGGCCCAGGTGCGCATCGCCGCGTGGCTGTGGCCGAGGTACAGGGACGCGATGAGCGAGGTGACCAGCACGACGGCCCAGAAGATGTGGATCCGGAAGGTCATCAGCCGGTCGGGGCTGGCCGCGCCGCCCTTGGGGGTGACCACGAAGCGGCCGTCGGTGCGCAGCAGCGCCGAGCCCAGCGACCTCAGGTAGATCGGCGCGGAGAGCGCGGACATCGCCATACCGGCCAGGCCGCCGGAGCCCTCGGGCTCGTGGGGCGAGACGTTGTGGCGGCGGTTCCAGAGGTAGAGGCCGATCTGGAGCGCTGCCGCGTCGCTGTAGAGCATCAGCAGGACCGAGGACGAGACCTGGGTGCCGGAGGCTCCGAGCCACAGGTAGAGGACGCAGCTGAGGATGCCGAGGAACCAGTTGACGGCGGTCATCGGGTAGTACACGAGCATCAGCGAGTAGCTGAGCAGCCGCCCCGGAGGCACCCGGAAGGGTGCCTTCCAGTACTGCTTGAAGAGCGTCTCGTACGTGCCCCGGGACCAGCGCAGCTGCTGGGTGAAGAAGTCCGTCCAGGACGCGGGTCCCTCGCCGACGGCCAGCACGTCGGGGGTGTAGACGGAGCGCCAGAACCGGCCGGTGAGGGGGTTCCTCCTGCGGTGCAGTTCGAAGCCGGTGGCCATGTCCTCGGTGATCGAGTCGCACAGTCCGCCGATCTGCCGCAGCGCCCTGACCCGTACGGCATTGTTGGTGCCGACGAACATCGGGGCGTGGTAGCGGTTGCCGGCCCGCTGGATCAGCGCGTGGAAGAGGAACTGCTGCGACTCGGCGGCCTTCGTGACCGGTGAGGTGTAGTTGCCGTACACCTGGGGTCCGACGACGAACGCGACGTCCGGGTCACGGAAGTAGCCCATCATCCGCTCCAGGAAGTTCGGGAGCGGGACGTGGTCGGTGTCGACGGAGGCGAAGAAGTCGTAGTCGTGGCCATGCATGGCGAGCCACGCGTTGTAGTTGCCGTGCTTGGTGCGTGCCTTGTGCACGCCCTCGTCACGGTTCCACTCCGGCACACCCTTTCGGGTGAAGTGACGGACCCCCAGCTCCTCGCAGAGCTCCTTGGCCGCGTCGCTGTCGCCCTCGTCGAGCAGCCAGATGTCCAGCGGTCCGCAGTGGCGCAGCCGGACGGCTCCTTCGAGCGTGGCCCGCACCATGGTGAGCGGTTCCTTGCCCGGTACGTACGTGGTGAGGAACGCGACGCGGGTGCCGACCTCGGCGGGGACGGGTATGGGATCCCTGGCGACCATCGTGGCGTGGGCCACCGAGGCGACGTTGACCAGCATGAAGAAGGCTATGAGCCCGATCGAGCCGAGCATCAGGTGGTCGAAGGCGATCAGCCAGCGCTGGCCGCCCTCCCGCTCGGTCCGGTGGGTGGGCCAGACCAGGTAGACCAGCAGGACGCCGGAGAGGGCGGGCGCCAGGGTCATCAGGAGGACGGCCCGTATTCGGCGGGTCTCCCGGGCGAGCAGGCTCCGGTACCGCACCCGGTACGGCACGGTCCGGTCCGGCTCCTTGAGAGGACCGGCCAAACAGCTGTAGCCGTCGTAGTCGTAGCCATCAGGCCGCACGGTGCCTCCAGCCGATACGCGAGGTAGATATCACCACAGAAGGGGACATTCACCGGCGTGTCGACTGGAAGCGTCCGTGCGAGCGGTTTTTACGCTCGCGGGTTACTGCGTACGGGTTGCGGAGCGTACGGGCCGTCAGGCCCCCGGACGCGGGTACGGGTACGGGTACGGCCGGGGATACGGGGCGTCAGAGCGCGGCCCTCATAGGCGCCCAGGCAGGCACTCAGGCCGAGAGGTGGCGCTCCACCGTCTCGACCTTCGAGGTCAGGCCGTCCGTGACGCCGGGCCGGATGTCGGCCTTGAGGACCAGCGAGACGCGCCCGGCGCGCGCCTCGACGGCGGCGACGGCACGCTTGACCACGTCCATCACCTCGTCCCATTCGCCCTCGATCGAGGTGAACATGGCGTCGGTACGGTTCGGCAGCCCGGATTCGCGGACCACCCGGACGGCGTCGGCGACGTACTCACCGACGTCCTCCCCCACACCGAGCGGAGAGACGGAAAAGGCGACGATCATGCGCTGACCGTACCCTCGCGGCGGGCGCGGGAGGCGATGACCTCGTCCTCGGCGGCACGCTTGAGCTTGCGCTCGGCGAAGAAGCCGCCGGCCGGCAGGACGGAGAGCACGAAGTAGAGGGCCGCCGTGCCGAAGGACCACTTGGTGCGGTTCCAGGCGTCCAGCCAGAAGAGCACGTACACGACGAAGAGCAGGCCGTGGACCGCGCCCATGACGGGGACCGCGTTGAACTCCGTCGTGCGCTTGAGCACCGAGCAGACCAGCAGCAGGAGGAAGGACACGGCCTCGGGCGCGGAGACCAGGCGGAGTCGGTGGAGGGAGGAGGCGGTCTTGATGTCCACGAGGAGGCACCTTCGTCATCGGGGGCAGACGTGATCTTGTGAATGCGTGCACAAGCGCTGCCTCATTGTGGCAGCACGGCTTTGCCCGACCGTTATCAGGGTCCCGTCAGGAGGCCCGTCGGGGACGCTCCGGAAACCCTTCGGGGACCGTTTCGGGGGCCGCTCGGGGACCGTTTCGGGGACTGTTCGGGGAACGGAGCCCTGTCGGCTGTCGGTGCCGCCGGTTACCGTCGATCCCGTGGCTCAGTTCCGACTGCAAGGCAGCAAGGTGCTCGCCGTCGACATGACCGGCGATGCCGTCAAGGCGAAGAACGGCTCGATGGTCGCGTACGACGGCCGGATGGCGTTCAAGAAGATGTCCGGCGGCGGTGAGGGTCTGCGCGGGATGGTGACCCGCCGCATCACCGGCGAACAGATGACCGTGATGGAGGTGAAGGGCCAGGGCACCTGCTATTTCGCCGACCGGGCGAGCGAGATCAACCTCGTCTCGCTGCGCGGCGAGACGCTCTATGTCGAGGCGAGCAATCTGCTCTGCACGGACGCCGCGCTGCGGACCGGCACGTCGTTCACCGGACTGCGGGGCGGGGCGAGCGGAAAGGGCCTGTTCACGACCACCGTCGAGGGGACCGGCCAGGCCGCCCTCACGTCGGACGGCCAGGCGGTGATCCTCCGGGTCACCCCCCAGTACCCGCTCCATGTCGACCCCGGCGCGTACATCGCGCACCAGGGCCGCCTCCAGCAGCACTTCCAGTCCGGGGTGAACTTCCGGACGTTCATGGGCGAGGGCTCGGGCGAGGCCTTCCAGATCCGCTTCGAGGGCGACGGGCTCGTCTACGTACAGCCGAGCGAGCGGAACACGATCGGGGGTGATGTGTGATGCCGTTCCGTGAACTCAATGCGCGGATGGTCGAGGCGACGGTGGTGCCCGGCCAGAAGATGTTCAGCCAGCGCGGCGCGATGCTCGCGTACCGCGGGGACGTCAGCTTCACGCCGAACATCCAGGGCGGCCAGGGCGGCCTGATGTCCATGATCGGCCGGCGGGTCGCCAATGAGGCCACCCCGCTGATGACGGTCGAGGGGAGCGGCACGGTGATGTTCGGCCACGGCGGCCATCACATCCAGGTCATCGCCCTCGCCGGCGACACCCTGTACGTGGAGGCGGACCGGCTGCTCGCCTTCGACGGGACCCTCCAGCAGGGCACGATGTTCATGGGCTCGCAGGGTGGGGTCATGGGCATGGTCCGCGGCCAGGTGACGGGCCAGGGCCTGTTCACCACGACCCTCAAGGGGCATGGCTCGGTCGCGGTGATGGCGCACGGCGGAGTGATCGAGGTGCCCATCGTCCCGGGCCGGGACGTCCATGTGGACCCGCAGGCCTATGTCGCCCACCACGGCGACGTAAGGAACAAGCTCTCCACCGCGCTCGGCTGGCGCGACATGGTGGGCCGCGGCTCGGGCGAGGCCTTCCAGCTGGAGCTGAGCGGCAACGGTGCGGTGTACGTCCAGGCGTCGGAGGAGAAGCTGTGAGCGCCCCCGTGATCTTCGACCCGTCGACGCTGCCGAGCGACGACAACGTCAACGCGTACACCTTCTGCGTGGAACTCAAAGGGAGCCAGTGGTTCCTCCAGAAGGGGAAGATGATCGCCTACTACGGGCAGGTCGACTTCGACGGGATCGGCCACGGCCGGTTCGAGCGGCTGGTGCGCAGCAGCTTCCACTCGCCGCTCCACGCGGCCGACTGGGTGGTCGCCGCGGGCAGCGGCAAGATGCTGCTCGCGGACCGGGCCTTCGACGTCAACTCGTTCGATCTGGAGGACGGCAATCTGACGGTCCGCTCCGGGAACCTGCTCGCGTACCAGCCCTCGCTGGCGCTGAAGCAGTCGATCGTGCCGGGCTTCCTGACCTTGATCGGTACGGGGAAGTTCGTCGCGGCGTCCAACGGACCCGTGGTCTTCATGGAGCCGCCGATCCGGGTGGATCCCCAGGCACTGGTGGGCTGGGCGGACTGCCCCTCCCCCTGTCACCACTACGATCACGGCTATCTGACCGGGGTGCTGGGCGGCCTGCGGTCCCTGACGGGTATCGGGGGCACCTCGGGCGAGGAGCACCAGTTCGAGTTCGTCGGGGCCGGTACGGTCCTGCTCCAGTCCACCGAGATGCTGATGGCGGAGCAGCCGACCGGCGCGGTGGCACCGGAGCCGGGAGTGCCCGGCGGTGGTGGTCCGGCGCCCGGACACGGGGGGCAGCAGGGAGCCACTCCCCGAATGCCCGGTCAACTGGGGGATCTCCAGCGTCGCTTCGGGCTGTGAGCGGTAGTCTGCGGAGTGTGACGTCGAACGCCTGCCCCCCTCCAGGGCCGGGCCGGTCGCGCTCCACACCCGCAGGCTTCGTCCAGAATTCAACTTCTTAGGTAGAATCCATACATGGAGACCGAGACGGCCACTCGCTGGCTGAGCGACGCGGAACAGTGCGCATGGCGCACCCACCTGGATGTCAACAAGCTGTTGACGCACCAGCTGGAGAAGGACCTTCAGCCGTTCGGCCTGACCATGAACGACTACGAGATCCTGGTGAATCTCTCCGAGTCCCCGGACCGGCGGATGCGGATGAGCGACCTGGCGGGCACCACGCTCCAGTCCAAGAGCCGGCTCTCCCATCAGATCACCCGGATGGAGACCGGGGGTCTGGTCCGCAGGGAGAACTGCGAATCCGACCGGCGTGGCCTGTACGCGGTCCTCACGGACCACGGCATGGAGACCATGCACAAGGTCGCACCGCACCACGTCGAGTCCGTGCGCAGGCATTTCATCAACCTGCTCTCGCCGGAGGCGCTGGCGGAGCTGCGGGCATCGCTCATGCCGGTGGCGGAACATCTGCGCGGTCGGCGCGGCAAGATCTGACGAACGGGCGGCCCGGTCCGTGAGCGACCGGTCGCGGCCCGGCAGACGCGGTGAGAGCGGCGCCGGGGTCAGTCGGTGCCGTCCGCGGTGAGGCCGGTGCCGGGATCAGGCGGTGCCGGGGTCAGTCGGTGCCGGGGTCAGTCGGTGCCGTCCGCCGCCGGCAGGCGTAGTTCGAACAGGGCGCCGCCGGCCGGTGCCCGTCCGACCGTGAGTGTGCCGCCATGACGCTCGGCCACATCGCGGGCGATGGCCAGCCCCAGCCCGGCGCCGCCGTCGTCACGGCTGCGGGCGTCGTCGAGCCGTACGAACCGCTCGAAGATCCGCTCCCGCTCCGCCTCCGGCACCCCTGAGCCGTCGTCGGCGACCGTGAGCACCACCTGGCCACGCGTCCGGACGACCGTCGCGTGGACCGTCGCGCCGGCGTGCCGCTGGGCGTTGTCCAGCAGATTGCCGAGCACCCGCGCCAACTGGCCGCGCGAACCCGCGACTTCGGCCCCGGCCCCCTCCCCCGGCCCGATGTCCAGCGACACGGGGATACGGTCCGTGGTCCGCTGCGAGACCTCCTCGCGGGCCATCACCCCCAGATCCAGCGTCGCGCTCCCCGGCCCCTCGCCCGCGTCGAGGCGGGCCAGCAGCAGCAGATCCGCGGCGAGGTGCTGAAGCCGTACGGTGTCCGCGACCGCGCCCGGGACATCCAGCAACTCCGGGTGCGCCTCGCCCACTTCGAGCTGGGTACGGAGCGAGGCGATGGGGCTGCGCAGCTCGTGCGAGGCGTCCGCGACAAAGCGGCGCTGCCGGTCGACAGCGACCTCCAGCGCGGTGAGCGTCTCATTGGTCGTACGGGCCAGCCGGGCCACCTCGTCGTGGGTGGCGGGCTCCGGGACCCGCCGGGAGAGGTCGGCGGAGGCGGTGATGGCCGCCATCTCGCTCCGGATGCCCTCCACCGGGCGGAACGCCCGCCGGGTCACCAGCCAGGTCGCTCCCCCGACGACCAGCAGCAGGACCGGCAGGCCCGCCAGCATCGACACGGCGGCCGTGCCGACCGCGTTCTCCCGGGCCGCCAGCGACGCGCCCGCGTGGACGATGACCGTCCGGCCCTTGCGGTCGGTCACGTCGATGGCGGCGAAGCGGTAGTCCCCGGTCCGCCCGTCGACCGTCGCGGTGCCCGAGGTGTGATCGAAGATGCCACCGATCTGACCGATCTCGGGATCGTCGTCACTGCCGAGGTCGTCGTCACCACCACTGTCGTCGCCGCCGTCGTCCCCGCCGTCGTCATCGTCGTCCGACCCGGCGGTCGCGCTCGCCGACGGGGACGGGGACGGGCTCTTCGGCGGAGTGACCGCGGACAGTCCGGTGCCGCTGATCCGTTGCAGGTCCTTGCTGGCCACCATCAGCCGGCCGCTCTCGTCCGTGACCTGTACCGGATGGTCCTCGTCGTCCGGCAGATCGAGACCGGCGTACGAGGTCTTCTCCGGGACCTGGGAGGCGATGTCCAGGGCGACCTCGCGCGCCGCCGAATCGGCCTCCCGGTCCGTCTGGCCGGTGAGGTTCGATCGCAGCGACAGGAGCACCGCGATTCCGGCGGCCACCAGCGCGACCGCCACCACGGCCGTCGTGCCGAGCGTGGCCTTGGCCCGTACGGAGGCGAAGCGGCGCCGTACGGCGGCGAGGGCGCCGGCGGGGCTGGTGGAGCTGGCGGTGTTGGAGGAGCTTGTGGTGTTGGTGGAGGCTGCGGGGTTGGTGGGGGTCTCTGGGCTTTTGGGGCTCATGACTTGACCAGCCTGTATCCGGCGCCCCGCACCGTCTGGATGGACGCGGCACCGATCTTGCGCCGCAGAGTGCTGATGTAGACCTCGATGATGTTCGGGTCACCGTCGTACGCGAAGTCCCAGACGTGCTCCAGGATCTCCGGCTTGCCGACCACCTCGCCCGCCCGGACCGCCAGCTGCTCCAGTACGGCGAACTCCTTCGCGGTGAGCGCCACTTCCGTATCGTCCCGGAAGACGCGGCGGGCCGCCGTGTCGACGCTCAGCGCGCCGATCCGCAGGACGGGCGAAGCCCCGGCCGACCCCCGGCGGCGCAGCAGCGCCTTCACCCGGGCGACGAGCACCACGTACGAGAACGGCTTGGTCAGATAGTCGTCGGCGCCGGTGTCGAGCCCCTCCGCCTCGTCGTACTCACCGTCCTTGGCGGTGAGCATCAGGATCGGCACGTCGTGGCCGGCGGCGCGCAGGGTGGCGCAGACCCGGTAGCCGTTCATGCCCGGCAGCATGATGTCGAGCACGACCAGGTCGTACACGCCCTCACTCGCCCGGTGCAGCCCTTCGAGGCCGTCGTGGACGACGTCCACGGCGAAACCCTCGGCCGTCAGGCCCTTGGCGAGTGACACCGCGAGCCGCTTCTCGTCCTCCACGATCAACAAGCGCATGGGCCCACCTTCCCAAACGGAACCTGAAGATCTCTTCAGCTGACTTCAGGGTGGCTTCAGCTTCTCTCCGGCACATTGAAGTTGTTCGAAACGCACGACCGACTCGGGAGGACCCCATGAAGCGCAACCTCGTCATCGCAGCCATCACCGCGGCGGCTCTGATCGGCGGCGGCACCGCGGTCGCGGTCAGTGGCGCCGGAGGCCAGGACGGCGCCGGGGCCGAGGCGTCGGCGACGCTGCCCCAACTCCCCTCGCAGAGCGGGTCGTCGGACGACTCGATGACGGTCAGCCCGACGGCGCCCGGCCCTACTGACGACACAGACGACTCGGACGACGCCGATGACTCCGACGGCTCGGGGGTCTCGGGTGGCTCCGGCTCCGGCTCCGGCTCCCAGGACGACAGTGGTCCCGTACAGAACCGTAAGGGCCTGAGCGCGAGCGAGGCGGCCGCCGCGGCGCTCGCCGAGTACCCCGGTGCGGTGGCCTCGGTCGAGCGGGACGACGACCGCGCCGACCGCTGGGAGGTCGACCTGCTCGGCAAGGACAACCGTTGGCGCGACCTCAGGGTCGACGCGGCCACCGGCAGTGTGAGCGTGGACCGTGACGACGACGGCGATGACGATGCGGGCGACGGCGATGAGCGCGCCGCGCTGCGCGCCGCCACGGTGGATGCCCAGAAGGCGGCGTCCGCGGCTCTGGCGTCCGTGCCCGGGGCCGTGACGTCCATCGAGATCGACGACGACCTGACAAACCGGTGGGAGGTCGAGGTCCGGGGCACGGACGGCCGTTCGCACGAGCTGAACGTCAACGCCAAGACCGGCAAGGTCACGGCGGGCAGTGACGACGACGGTGACGACAGCGGCGACGACGACGGTGACGACGACTGATCTGACGCCTTGTCGCCGTCCGGCGAGGTGCGGGTGCGGGTGCGGTTTGTTGTGGTGCGGGGGTCGGGGCCTTCGGAGGCGCATGTTCCGGACGGCATGATTTACGGCGCGTGCGGGTTTGTTGTTCGGTGCGGGCCGGCTTGCGCCACACATCACGCTTCAGTGTCCGGACACGCACCTCCTGCACCCCCGCCCCCTCCCGCCGGTCCCTCGTCTGCGGGCCGCCTCTCGGTTACGCAGGGCCACCCGTTCTGGGGTTGGTGGTGAGGGGACGATTCAGGCTCCGTCGTCCGGCGGCGAGTGAGCCGGAGGGGCCCGCCGCTGTCGAAAGGGAGAGCGCGCGCAGGTTTGTGAGGTACGAGCAAACCGAGCACGGTCGACCGTCGGCAGGGGCTTGAAGCGCCCCGGAGGCGAACCGAGCCCTAAGAAGAGCGACCCGTGATTCCCGCTACCAGTTCGTCCGCCGCCGCGTACGGGTCCAGTTCGCCCGCCACCACCCGTTGGGCCAGTGCGCCCAGGCGGCGGTCGCCGTGGAGGTCTCCGATGCGTTCTCGCAGGGCCGTGACCGCGATCGTCTCGACCTCGCGGGCCGCGCGGCGGGCTCGGCGGTCGGTGAGGACGTCGTGTTCGTCCATCCAGGCGCGGTGTTTCTCCAGCGCTTCCATGACCTCGTCGATGCCCTCGCCGCGCGCGGCGACCGTCTTGACGATGGGCGGGCGCCAGTCGCCGGGGGCGCGGGACTCGCCCAGGGCGAGCATGTGGTTGAGTTCGCGCGCCGTCGCGTCGGCGCCGTCCCGGTCCGCCTTGTTGACCACGTAGACGTCGCCGATCTCCAGGATTCCGGCTTTGGCGGCCTGGATGCCGTCGCCCATGCCGGGGGCCAGGAGCACCACCGAGGTGTCGGCCTGGGAGGCGATCTCGACTTCCGACTGGCCGACGCCGACGGTTTCCACGATGATCACGTCGCAGCCCGCCGCGGCCAGGACCCGGATCGCCTGTGGGGCCGCCCAGGCCAGGCCTCCCAGGTGGCCGCGGGTGGCCATGGAGCGGATGTAGACGCCGGGGTCCGAGGCGTGTTCGGACATCCGGACGCGGTCGCCGAGCAGTGCTCCGCCGGAGAAGGGGGAGGACGGGTCGACGGCCAGGACGGCGACCCGCCTGCCCGCTCGCCGGTACGCGGAGACCAGGGCGTTCGTCGAGGTCGACTTGCCGACTCCGGGGGGTCCGGTGAGGCCGATGACGTACGCGTTGCCCGCGAGCGGTGCCAGCGCCGCCATCACTTCGCGCAGTTGCGGGGACGCCCCCTCGACCAGGGAGATCAGCCGGGCGACGGCACGCGGCCGGCCTTCGCGTGCCTGGGCCACCAGCTCGGGGACGTCCCGCATCACAGCTCCTGTTCCCGTCCGTACCTACTTGGCCACGCGCACGATCAGCGCGTCGCCCTGGCCGCCGCCGCCGCACAGTGCCGCCGCGCCGACCCCGCCGCCGCGCCGCTTCAGCTCCAGCGCCAGGTGCAGGACGAGCCGGGCGCCCGACATGCCGATGGGGTGTCCGAGGGCGATGGCGCCACCGTTCACGTTCACCTTTTCAGGGGTTACCCCGAGGTCCTTCATTGACTGCACGGCGACCGCCGCGAAGGCCTCGTTGATCTCGATCAGGTCGAGGTCGTCGACGCGCAGGCCCTCTTTCTTCAGCGCGTGCAGGATGGCGTTCGACGGCTGGGACTGGAGCGAGTTGTCCGGGCCGGCGACGTTGCCGTGCGCGCCGATCTCGGCGATCCAGTCCAGGCCCAGTTCCTCGGCCTTGGCCCTGCTCATCACCACGACCGCCGCCGCGCCGTCGGAGATCTGCGAGGCCGTGCCCGCCGTGATCGTGCCGTCCTTGGCGAACGCGGGGCGCAGCTTGCCCAGGGATTCCACGGTCGTGTCGGCGCGGATGCCCTCGTCCTGTGAGAAGAGCACCGGGTCGCCCTTGCGCTGCGGGATCTCCACGGGGGTGATCTCGGCGTCGTAGAGCCCGTTCTTCTGCGCGGCGGCGGCCCGCTGGTGGGAGAGTGCCGCGAATTCGTCCTGTTCGGGACGGGCGATTCCCAGCCGCGTGTTGTGCTTTTCGGTCGAGGTGCCCATGGCGATGTCCTCGAACGGGTCGGTGAGTCCGTCGTACGCCATCGAGTCGAGCATCTCGACCGCGCCGTACTTGTAGCCCTCGCGGGACTTGGGGAACAGGTGCGGGGCGTTGGTCATGGACTCCTGGCCGCCGGCGATGACGATGTCGAACTCGCCGGCCCGGATCAGCTGGTCGGCCAGGGCGATCGCGTCGAGTCCGGAGAGACAGACCTTGTTGACCGTGAGCGCGGGGACGTTCATGGGGATGCCGGCCTTGACCGCGGCCTGGCGGGCCGGGATCTGGCCCGTGCCGGCCTGGAGCACCTGCCCCATGATCACGTATTGCACCTGTTCGCCGGTGATCCCGGCCCGGTCCAGCGCCGCCTTGATGGCGAACCCGCCCAGGTCCACGCCGGAGAAGGGCTTCAGCGAGCCGAGGAGCCGTCCCATGGGGGTACGGGCGCCGGCGACGATCACGGATGTGGTGGTGTTCGTTCCAGACATGAGACGCGATCCCCTTTGCGTACAAGCTTGAGGAGTGAACGGGACGGGGGTGGCGCCCCAATAGTTGGGGAGACGCCCCGAACAGAAGGTGTACTGCCAGCGTACTGAGCGGTAGGACGACGGGTCACCAGGCGGTGTGTGTGACGGCGGGCACGTTGCGTAACCGGCGCCGGGGCGCTGCACTGTCAGCATGCTGACGCGAATCGACCACATCGGAATCGCCTGCTTCGACCTCGACGCCACCGTCGAGTTCTACCGGGCCACGTACGGCTTCGAGGTGTTCCACACCGAGGTCAACGAGGAGCAAGGGGTCCGCGAGGCCATGATCAGGATCAACGGGACGTCGGACGGCGGGGCTTCCTACCTCCAGCTCCTCGAATCAGTCCGGGAGGATTCCGCCGTGGGCAAGTGGCTGGCGAAGAACGGCGAGGGTGTCCATCACATCGCGTTCGGGACCGCCGATGTCGACGGGGACTCGGAGGCGGTGCGCGACAAGGGCGTACGGGTTCTCTACGAGCAGCCGCGGACGGGTTCCATGGGCTCCCGCATCACCTTCCTCCACCCCAAGGACTGCCACGGAGTCCTCACCGAACTCGTCACGTCCGCCTCGGAGCACTGACCTGAGGGGTCCTTGCGAATGGGCGGACGACAGCTCTGGGCGTCTGGTGCCGTGCCTCGCGAGGCGGAGGATCGTCCGTGTACCGGATGTACTCGGACGACTCCGGCAACGCGGCGAGGTGCGGTGCCGGGCGTCGCGAGCCGGTCGGCCGTTCCGCAAGGCCCCCTCAAGGATTCCCGGCCCGGTACAGTGGGGCGCTCCGGGCCGGGGCCGGGCCGGGGCCGCGCCCCTGCCGTTGATCTGTCACCATTCCCCGGGGGGCCGTTCGCCGCGAACGGTGCTCAATTGGGCAGTTGCGACCAGGGGACGGATGGGACCGCGCAGTGCGGGGCTACGAACGCCAGGAGAGCCACCGAGCTGACGACGACCACCTCTCGCGGTTCGAAGCCGAGATGGACCGGCTGAAGACCGCGCGGGAGAAGGCCGTCCAGCACGCCGAGGACCTCGGTTACCAGGTCGAGGTATTGCGCGCCAAGCTCCATGAGGCACGCCGCAGTCTGGCCACCCGGCCGTCCTACGACACCTCAGACATCGGTTACCAGGCCGAACAGCACCTCCGTAACGCCCAGATGCAGGCGGAGCAGATGCGCGCGGACGCCGAGCGCGAGCTGCGTGACGCCCGCGCCCAGACGCAGCGCATCCTCCAGGAGCATGCCGAGCACCAGGCCAGGCTCCAGGCCGAGCTGCACGCCGAGGCCGTCCAGCGGCGCCAGCGGCTCGACCAGGAGCTGTCGGAGCGCCGGCAGACCGTCGAATCGCATGTCAACGAGAACGTCGCCTGGGCCGAGCAGCTCCGTGCCCGTACCGAGGCTCAGGCCCGGCGGCTGCTCGACGAGTCGCGCGCCGAGGCCGAGCAGTCGCTGGCCGCCGCCCGCGCGGAGGCCGCCCGGGTCGCCGAGGAGGCGCGGCGCAGGCTCGGTTCGGAGACGGAAGCGGCCCGTTCCGAGGCCGAGACGGTCCTGCTGCGTGCCCGCCGGGACGCCGAGCGGCTGCTGAACGCCGCGTCCTCGCAGGCCCAGGAGGCCAACAGCCACGCCGAGCAGTTGCGTACGTCCACCTCCGCCGAGGCCGACCAGGCCCGCCAGCAGGCCACCGAGCTGACCCGCGCCGCCGAGCAGCGGATGCAGGAGGCCGAGGAGCGGCTGCGCGAGGCGCGTGCCGAGGCCGAGAAGGTCGTCGCGGAGGCCAAGGAGAGCGCGGCCAAGCAGCTGGCCGGCACCGAGTCGCAGAACGAACAGCGCACCCGTACGGCCAAGTCGGAGATCGCCCGGCTGGTCGGGGAGGCGACGAAGGAGGCCGAGGCCACCAAGGCCGAGGCCGAGCAGGCGCTCGCCGACGCCCGCGCCGAGGGCGAGAAACTGGTCGCGGACGCCGCCGAGAAGGCCCGTACGGTCGCCGCCGAGGACAGCGCCGCCCAGCTCGCCAAGGCGGCCCGTACCGCCGAGGAGGTGCTGACCAAGGCGTCCGACGACGCGAAGGCCACCACCCGGTCCGCGAGCGAGGAGGCCGACCGGATCCGCCGCGAGGCCGAGGCCGAGGCGGACCGGCTGCGCGGCGAGGCGGCCGAGCAGGCCGATCAGCTCAAGGGCGCGGCCAAGGACGACACCAAGGAGTACCGCGCCAAGACCACCGAGCTCCAGGAGGAGGCGCGCAGGCTGCGCGGCGAGGCCGAGCAGCTGCGGTCCGAGGCGGTCGCCGAGGGCGAGCGGATCCGGGGCGAGGCCCGCCGGGAGGCCGTCCAGCAGATCGAGGAGGCGGCCAGGTCCGCCGAGGAACTGCTGACGAAGGCCAAGGCGGACGCCGACGAGCTGCGTTCCGGCGCCGCCACCGAGAGCGAGCGGGTACGCACCGAGGCCATCGAGCGCGCCACCACGCTGCGCCGGCAGGCCGAGGAGACCCTGGAGCGCACCCGCGCCGAGGCCGAGCGGCTGCGCGCCGAGGGCGAGGAGCAGGCCGAGGCCACCAAGGCCGCCGCCGAAGAGGCCGCGGCGGAGCTGCGTGAGGAGACCGAGCGCGGCGTCGAGTCCCGCAAGGCCGAGGCGGCCGACGAGCTGACCCGCCTTCATACGGAGGCCGAGCAGCGCCTGTCGAGCGCCGAGGAGGCGCTCACCGAGGCCCGCGCCGAGGGTGAGCGGTTCCGCCGTGACTCCGCCGAGGAGGCCGAGCGGCTGCGGACCGAGGCCGCCGAGCGCATCCGTACGCTCCAGGCGCAGGCCGAGCAGGAGGCCGAGCGGCTGCGGACCGAGGCCGCGTCCGATGCCTCGCAGTACCGCGCCGAGGCGGAGACCGCGGCCGTACGGCTGCGCTCCGAGGCCTCCAACGAGGCGGAGCGTCTCAAGAGCGAGGCGCAGGAGAGCGCCGACCGGATCAGGGCCGAGGCGGCCGCCGCCGCCGAGCGGGTCGGCACCGAGGCGGCCGAGGCGCTGGCCGCCGCGCAGGAGGAGGCGAGCCGCCGCCGCCGCGAGGCCGACGAGACCCTGACGGCCGCCCGTACGGAGGCGGACCAGGAGCGCGAGCGGGCCCGCGAGCAGAGCGAGGAGCTGCTCGCCTCGGCCCGTAAACGGGTCGAGGAGGCACAGGCCGAGGCGCAGCGGCTGGTCGAGGAGGCCGACCGCCGTGCCACGGACATGGTCTCCGCCGCCGAGCAGAGTGCCCAGCAGGTACGGGACTCCGTCGCCGGTCTTCAGGACGAGGCCGAGCAGGAGGTCGCCGGGCTGCGCTCGGCGGCCGAACACGCCGCGGAGCAGACGAAGTCCGAGGCGCGGGAGGAGTCCGACCGGGTACGGGCGGACGCGTACGCGGAGCGGGAGCGCGCCGCCGAGGACGCCAACCGGGTCCGGCTCAGGTCCCAGGAGGAGGCCGACGCCGCGCAGGCCCTCGCCGAGCGGACGGTGGGCGAGGCGATCGCGGAGGCGGAGCGGCTGCGCGCCGACAGCTCGGAGTACGCGCAGCGGCTGCGGACCGAGGCGTCGGACTCGCTCGCCTCGGCCGAACAGGACGCGTCCCGTACGCGTGCGCAGGCCCGCGAGGACGCCAACCGTATGCGTGGTGACGCGGCGGGCCAGGCGGACCGGCTCATCGGGGAGGCCACGAGCGAGTCCGAACGGATGCGCGCCGAGGCCGCCGAGACGGTGGGTTCCGCGCAGCAGGCCGCGGAGCGGCTGCGTGCGGAGGCCGAGCGGTTCAAGGCGGAGACCGAGGCCGCCGCGGAGCGGCTGCGGAACGAGGCCCAGGAGGAGACGGACTGGCTCCTGGACGAGGCGCGCAAGGACGCGGCCAAGCGCCGTTCCGACGCCGCCGAGCAGGCCGACCAGCTCATCAACAAGGCGCGGGAGGAGGGCCTTCGGGTCGCCACCGAGGCCGAGACCCAGGCGGACGCCCTGGTGGGGGCCGCCCGTAAGGAGGCCGGCCGGATCACCTCGGACGCGACCGTCGAGGGCAACTCTCTGGTGGAGAAGGCCCGTACGGACGCGGACGAGCTGCTCGTCGGCGCGCGCCGGGACTCGACGGCCATCCGGGCCCGCGCGGAGGAACTGCGGGAGCGCGCGGAGAACGAGGTCGAGCAACTGCACGAGCGGGCCCGGCGTGAGACGTCCGAGCAGCTGAGGACCGCGGGCGAGCGTGTCGACAATCTGATGAAGGCCGCCGACGAGCAGCGGGTCGAGTCCGAGGCGAAGGCCAAGGAGCTGATCGCGGAGGCCAATTCGGAGGCGAGCAAGGTCCGGATCGCCGCGGTGAGGAAGGCCGACGGGCTGCTCAAGGAAGCCGAGCAGAAGAAGGCCGAACTGGGCCGGGAGGCCGAGAAGCTGCTCGCCGACGCCGCCGCGGAGGCGAAACGTACGGTCGACGAGGGCCAGCGCGAGCTCGATGTCCTGGTCCGCAGACGCGAGGACATTCAGGCCGAAATCTCCCGTGTGCAGGACGTACTCGAAGCGTTGGAGTCATTTGAGACACCCTCAGCGCCCGCGAAGGACAGCCCCGTCAAGGCGGGCGCCGCAGCGGGCAACACTCGTTCGGGTGGAAAAACGTCCGACAGTTAGCCAAAACGAGGACTCGACCGGTCATGTTTGTCCGTCAAGGAGTGCGCGTACTCGGCGTCGTGGCGGGGAAAGGGTTGCCGGGAGGGTCACTCGGCACCCAAAAGGCTGGACATTCTCCAGATCAAACCGACATCAGCTCGATGACACGCCGCTTAGGCCCCTAGGATTCCCCCTATCACCTCACCGGTCTCATTCGACAGGAACCCCATGAGCGACACTTCCTCCCCATTCGGCTTCGAGCTCGTGCGGCGTGGTTACGACCGCGGTCAGGTGGACGACCGCATTACCAAACTCGTCGCCGACCGTGACAGTGCCCTGGCCCGCATCACCGCTCTCGAGAAGCGCATCGAGGAACTCCACCTCGAGACGCAGAACGCACAGGCTCAGGTGAACGACGCCGAGCCGTCGTACGCCGGTCTCGGCGCCCGCGTCGAGAAGATCCTCCGCCTCGCCGAGGAGGAGGCCAAGGACCTGCGCGAGGAGGCCCGCCGCGCGTCCGAGCAGCACCGTGAGCTCGCCGAGTCGGCGGCCCAGCAGGTGCGCAACGACGCCGAGGCGTTCGCCTCGGAGCGCAAGGCGAAGGCCGAGGACGAGGGCGTCCGCATCGTCGAGAAGGCGAAGGGCGACGCCCAGACCCTCCGTTCGGAAGCGCAGAAGGACGCGCAGTCCAAGCGCGAGGAGGCCGACGCGCTCTTCGAGGAGACCCGCGCCAAGGCCGCCCAGGCCGCCGCGGACTTCGAGACGAACCTCGCCAAGCGGCGTGAGCAGTCGGAGCGCGACCTGGCGTCGCGTCAGGCGAAGGCCGAGAAGCGCCTGGCGGAGATCGAGCACCGCGCCGAGCAGCTGCGTCTGGAGGCCGAGAAGCTGCGCACCGACGCGGAGCGCCGGGCCCGTCAGACGGTCGAGACGGCGCAGCGCCAGGCCGAGGACATCGTGGCCGACGCGAACGCCAAGGCCGACCGGATCCGCAGCGAGTCGGAGCGCGAGCTGGCGGCGCTCACCAACCGCCGCGACTCGATCAACGCGCAGCTGACCAACGTCCGCGAGATGCTGGCCACGCTGACCGGTGCCGCGGTGGCCGCCGCCGGCTCCCCGGCCGACGACGAGCCGATCTCGCGTGGTGTGCCGGCGCAGCAGTCCCGCTGAGCCGACGGTTCCACCGGGCCGGCACGGCCCACTGAGCCGACTCGGTCGTCCGGTCGCACGCGTTCCGTCAGTTCGATTGCGTAACGATCCCGCAGGCCCCCCGTCACTCCGGTGGCGGGGGGCTTTGTGTCGCTTTACGTTGGCCGCATGATCGAGGTCGAGGGGCTCACCAAACGCTTCGGCCGCACGGTCGCGGTCGATCGTCTCTCCTTCCGGGTGAGACCCGGTGTGGTGACGGGCTTCCTCGGCCCCAACGGCGCGGGCAAGTCGACCACGATGCGGATGATGCTCGACCTGGACAACCCGACCAGTGGTTCGGTCCGGATCGACGGCAGGCACTACCGGGAGCTGGCGGAACCCCTCAAGTACATCGGGGCACTGCTGGAGGCCAAGGCCATGCACGGCGGCCGCAGCGCGTACAACAATCTTCTCTGCCTGGCCCAGAGCAATCGCATCCCGGCGAGCCGGGTCTCCGAAGTACTGGAGATGGTCGGACTGACCGCGGTGGCGAAGAAGAAGACCAAGGGCTTCTCGCTCGGGATGGGCCAACGACTCGGTATCGCATCGGCTCTGCTCGGCGATCCGGAGATCCTGATGTTCGACGAACCGGTGAATGGTCTGGACCCCGAGGGAATTCACTGGATCCGCAATCTTATGAAGGCTCTCGCACAGGACGGCCGGACGATCTTCGTATCCAGCCATCTGATGAGTGAAATGGCCCTGACCGCCGACCACTTGATCGTGATCGGTCAGGGCAGACTACTGGCGAACACGTCAATGGCGGACTTCATCCGGGAGAACTCCCGCAGTTACGCGCGGCTGCGCTCCCCGCAGCAGGAGCAGTTGAAGGACGTCCTGCACGCGGCGGGCTTCACCGCGGCCGAGACGGCCGGCGGCGTACTGGAGATCGACGGGGCCGCCACCGAGGAACTCGGAGAGCTGGCCGCGCGGCACGGGATCGTGCTGCACGAGCTGAGCTCCCAACGTGCCTCGCTGGAGGAGGCCTTCATGGGGATGACGGCGGAGTCGGTCGAGTACCACTCCCACGCGGTCCCCCGTGAGGAACGTCCCGCGGGCCCCGGTTGGGGACAGCCGCCCCGGCCGGAGCGGGGCCGGCGGCCGAACCGGCGGGACGAGGGGGCCTGACATGGCATCGATACCGGCGGTGCTCCGGTCGGAGTGGACCAAGATCCGTACGGTCTCCTCCACGAGCTGGACGCTGATCAGCGCGCTGGTCGTGACCGTGGCCCTGGGAGCGGCGCTCTCGGCGCTGCTGAACTCGACGTTCGGCGATTTGTCGCCGACCCAGCGGCTCACCTTCGACCCGACGTACACGAGCTTCTCCGGGATGGTCCTCGGACAGCTGGCGATGGTGGTCTTCGGTGTGCTGGTGGTCGGCTCCGAATACAGCTCGGGCATGATCCGCAACTCGCTCGCCGCTGTCCCGCAGCGTGGCACCTTCCTCTTCGGCAAGATCCTGGTGGCCGGGGTGCTGGCGCTGGTCGTCGGGCTCGTCACCGGTTTCCTGGCCTTCTTCCTCGGCCAGGCGCTGCTCGGTGACCACGGTACGGACATCGGCGAGCCGAACGTGCTGCGCGCGGTCATCGGCAGCGGTCTCTACATGGCGCTGATCGCCGTGTTCTCGATGGGCGTCGCGGCGATGCTGCGAAGCTCGATTCTCTCGCTCGGCATTCTGATGCCGTTCTTCTTCCTGGTCTCGCAGATCCTGTCCGCGGTCCCGGTGGCCAAGGACGTCGCGCGGTACTTCCCCGACCAGGCCGGTTCCAAGATCATGCGAGTCGTCCCGGACGCCCTCAGCCCGGACAAGGCGCCCTACGGGCCTTGGACCGGGCTGGGAATCATGGTTCTCTGGGTGGTGGCGGCCCTGGTGGGCGGATACGTCGTGATGAAGAAGCGGGACGCGTAGGGCCAGCTCACGGGACGCTCCGGGAAGGCTCGGAGAGTGCCCGCGGCGAGGATGACAGGTGTCGGCAACGGGCCGACGAGTGGCGGAGCCCCTGACTGTTCCCGTGCGATGTCCTCGTATTCCTGTGCGACGCCCCGGCGGAACGACTTGGCTGGAACCGTCAACCCGTGGATATCCTCTTAACTCTTACGGGGGCCTTAGGTCCGGAACGGCCACTGCCCCGACTACCTGACCTGTCGATGGGGCTGGAGAATGATCGAGGCAGTCGGCCTGACGAAGCGCTACGGCGCCAAGACGGCCGTTTACAACCTTTCCTTCCAGGTACGACCGGGACACGTCACCGGGTTCCTGGGCCCCAACGGTTCCGGCAAATCGACGACCATGCGGATGATCCTCGGGCTCGACCGCCCGACGTCGGGCCGGGTGACGGTCGGCGGACATCCCTTCCGGCAGCTGCCGAACGCACCGCGCCAGGTCGGCGCGCTGCTCGACGCCAAGGCGGTGCACGGCGGCCGCAGCGCGCGCAGTCACCTGCTCTCGCTGGCCCAGCTCTCCGGCATCCCGGCATCCCGGGTCGACGAGGTACTCGGGGTCGTCGGCCTCCAGGACGTCGCCAAGAAGCGTTCCAAGGGCTTCTCGCTCGGAATGGGGCAGCGGCTCGGCATCGCGGCCGCGCTGCTCGGCGACCCGAAGGTGCTGCTCTTCGACGAACCGGTCAACGGTCTCGACCCGGAGGGCATCCTCTGGGTCCGCAATCTGATGAAGCAGCTGGCCGACGAGGGCCGTACGGTCTTCGTCTCCTCGCACCTGATGAGCGAGATGGCCCTCACCGCCGACCATCTGATCGTGATCGGGCGGGGGCAGCTGCTGTCCGACATGAGTGTCAAGGACTTCATTTCGGCCAACTCCGCGGACTTCGCCCGGGTACGCACCCCGGGGACCGAGCCGCACGAGCGGGAGAAGCTGACGTCCTCGCTCGCCGAGGCGGGCGGCCAGGTGCTGTCCGAGCCGGACGGCGCCCTGCGGGTCGCGGGCCTGCCGCTGCCCCGGATCAGCGATCTGGCGCACGAGGCGGGCGTACGGCTCTGGGAGCTGTCGCCGCACCAGGCCTCGCTGGAGGAGGCGTACATGCGGCTGACGCAGGGTGCCGTGGACTACCGCTCGACGGCCGACGCGCTGGCCGGCTTCCAGCCGCCCCAGCAGCCGGGCTACGGCCCACAGGGGTACGGTCCCGGCCCGCAGGGATACCAGCCGCCCGTCGTCCCGGAGGTGCCGCACCAGGGCTTCTACGCCCCGCCGCCGCCCGGAGCGAACCCGTACGCGAGCGGAGGCCCGGCGGCTCCGGTCCCGGCTCCGGTGCCTGAGGCACCTCCCGTACCGCAGGCGGCTCCGGCGGCTCCGGCCGGTCCCGTACCGCAGGCGGCCCCCACTCCCCCGGCGGCGGCCCCCGCCACGGACATGACGAAGCGCGACAGCAGCGAGGACGGCCGATGACGACCCCGTACCAGCAGTCCCCGCAGGCGCAGCCGCCGGCGCGACAGGCGCCGTACGCGGGAGCCCAGCAGGCGCAGCAGGCGCAGCAGGCCCCGCAGGGCCGGCAGTGGCAGGGCGGGCCCGGCGGCTACACCTCGCCGATCCCGATCCGGCCGGCCCATCTCGGCGACGCCCTGGCCTCCGAGTGGACCAAACTCCGTTCCGTACGCTCCACGGTGTGGACCCTCGGCGTCATGATCGCGCTGATGCTCGGCATCGGACTGCTCGTGGCGCTGATCATCTCCGCGGGGGACCCCGCCATCTCGCGGGAAGGTGTCCTCACCCTCGGCTTCTTCGGGACACTGCTCGGCTCGATCTGTGTGATCACGCTCGGGGTGATGACCATCGCCTCGGAGTACAGCACGGGCATGATCCGTACGACCTTGACCGCGTGCCCCAGCCGGGTCCGGGTGCTGGCCGCCAAGTCGGTGGTCTTCTTCCTGCTCGTCTTCGCGATCACGACGGCGACCACGGCGATCGTCGGCGCGCTCCAGACCTCGATCCTGGACGCGCCCTCGCCCACGAACGACCAGTGGCTGAAATCGACGGTCGGCGTCGGGCTCTATCTGGCGATGCTCGGACTGCTCTCGCTGGCGGTCGGCGCGCTGATCCGGCACTCTGCGGGTGCGATCACGGTCATGATCGGTGTGGTTCTGGCGCCGCTGGTGCTGGCGATGTTCATGGCCTCGGAGTCGCTCGTCACCGTGCGCGACTACATGTTCCAGTACTCGATTCCGAACCAGCTCGTGGTGTTCTACGGCGACGAGGGCATCGTCCCCGGGGGACCGACCGGCTGGGACCCGCTGTGGATCATGCTCGGCGTGACGGCGGTCGCGATGGCGGGCGCGCTGGCCGCGCTCAACCAGCGCGATGTGTGAGCGGCCGGGACCTTTCGGGGTCCGGGCTTACCGGGTCCGGGCTTACCGGGTCCGGGCTTACCGGGTCCGGGCTTACGGGGTCCGGGCGGGCGCCTGAGCGGCGGGATCGAGCCGGTCCCCTCGCCGAGGGCCCCTGCGAGTCTCCTCGGTTCAGTACTTCGGCCCGTTACGGGACCGCTGCACCCGCGTGGTGCGGCGGTCCTTCGCGTTCCAGCAGGCCTGGTGCCAGTGCCGCCGGTCGTCCACACCGCCGTACTCGGGCCAGGCCACCACGTGCGGCACGGCGGACGGGATCTCCTGGTCGCACCCCGGGCAGCGGTACCGCTTGCCGGCGGCGCTCGCCCCGGCGACATGGCGGATCGACCACTCCTCGCCCTGCCATGTCTCCGACCGCTGGAATCCGCCGTACCGGTCCCCCGCGTCGCCGCCTGCTCGCTCGGTCGGTTTCTCGCCACCTTTGGGGCGGTTGCGGCGCGGGGACACAGGACACCTCACGGGACAGACAGCACGGTTCTCCACCAGCCTACGGCCCGTTCTCGGGGGCAGACGCCCCGTGCGGGGCAAGGGATCGACACGCACAGAAGGTACTTACCGGACAATCGCAAGAACTTCACGACCGGGCCGTGCCTTTGGCACGTGTCAGGCGTTGTTGCCGGTAGGGGGAGTCGCGTCGGCCGCAAGGAGGCAGAAGGCGATGCGTGTTGGAGCTTTTGTACTGGCCGCCCAGTTTCCCGGTCAGGGACAAGGAGAAGCGCTGCATCGGGCGGTGCGTACCACCGATCTCACCGAGGCGTGCGGACTCGACTCGGTCTGGCTGGCCGAGCACCACTTCGTGCCGTACGGGGTCTGCCCGTCGGCCGTGACCCTGGCCGCCCTGCTGCTCGGCCGGACCCGTCGGATCCGGGTGGGTACGGCGGTCAGTGTGCTGCCCAACGTCCATCCGGTGGCGCTCGGCGAGCAGGCGGCGCTCCTGCATCTCGTCTCCGGCGGACGGTTCACGCTCGGCGTGGGCCGGGGCGGTCCCTGGGTGGATCTGGAGGTCTTCGGCACCGGACTGCGCGCCTACGAACAGGACTTCCCCGAATCGCTCGATCTGCTGATGCGCTGGCTGCGCGAACCGCGCGTGTCGGCTTCGGGCGAACGTTTCAGCTTCCGCGAAGTCCCCGTCGTACCACGCCCGGACGAGCTGCACGACGGGCTGCACGGCGGACGGTACGACCGGCTCTTCAACGCACGTACCGACGGCGCGAGGGGCGGTGCGAGGGGCCGTGCGAGGGACGCCACGGCGGTCGGCGGCCGCGCGGGGGACGGCCCCGAGACGGTCCTCGCGTGCACCTCGCCGCGGAGTGTGAAGATGGCGGCCGAGCGCGGCCTGCCGATGCTGCTGGGGATGCACTGCGGCGACGAGGAGAAGGCGGACATGGTCGCCCTGTGGCGTACGCACGCACGCGCCGCGGGCCGCCCCGCCACGGAGATCGCGGACACCGCGCATGTGTCGGCGGGGGTGGCACAGATCGCGGACGGCCGGTCCGAGGCGGCCGAGACGCTCGTCAAGACCATGCCCGGCTGGCTGCGCCAGGGGCTCGGCGCCCATGTGACGGTCGACGGCCGGATCCGGCCGATGCGCGACCCGGTGGCCTATACGGAACTGCTGTGCGGCCTGCACCCGGTGGGCACGCCCCGCCTGGCCGCCGACCGGCTCGCCGCCACCGCCGAACGCACGGGCATCACGCGCTTCGCTCTGCTCGTCGAGGGCTCCGGGGACCTCGCGGCGACGGAGGAGAACGTACGCCGCCTGGGAGCCGAGGTCCTGCCCCTGCTCGGCTGACGCCCATCGACTGGCATCCGGTAGGAGCATGGACAGTCCGTACGGTGTCGTTAGGCTGCCGCTCCGGCACCCATGGTGCCTTGGCGATGCGGAGCGGCAGCAAGATACGTCAGCAGTCCCGAAGTTGCGGTGACTGGTTGAGCAACTGGCCCCTTACCGAGGTGAAACGGGCCAGCCTCTCATCGACCGAGGAGTCCAGGGGGAACACAGCCACGCGGTGGCAGTTCTGGAATGCGAGACGCACTCCGAAGTGACGCTGTAACGCGCCGCGAATCGCATCACTCGCGAGCGCACGGAGCAGTTGCCCGCGTGCCTGCTCGTCCGGCGGGGGCGTCTGGTTGTCGGCGAACTGGCCACCGTCCACCTTCAGCTGTGCCACCAGAGAACTGATCATCTCCCATGCGTAGGGCAGGGAGGTCCGGACGCAGTCGACGAAAGCCGCTTCGTCAACCTCGCCTCGCTCGGCCTGTTCCAACAGTGCCGGTGAGACGTCGAGCGACATGGGGTTCTCCTCTCGCGACCCCGGAGGTGGGGCCTTACGGGCAGGGAAGGAGGCGACGACGACGCAGCGTGCACGACCGGCGACCTCCTGCTTCCACGTTATGCGCGCTGTCCGGACCGCACCAGGCGAATGGGAACACAACCGGCCAATAACGAACGGGGCTTCCGGGGCGAATCGCGCGCGGAGCCGGTGGTCGAGTAGCGTTGCCGACCATGCGTCTCGTCATTGCCCGCTGCTCCGTGGACTACGCGGGCCGGCTCACCGCCCACCTGCCCTCCGCTCCCCGTCTGATCCTGGTCAAGGCCGACGGCAGCGTGTCCATCCACGCCGATGACCGGGCGTACAAACCGCTCAACTGGATGTCTCCGCCGTGCACGCTGAAGGAAGGCGCGGGTGAGGATGACGGTGTTTGGACGGTCGTGAACAAAGCGGGCGAGAAATTGATCATTACGATGGAGGAAGTTCTCCACGATTCCTCGCACGAACTGGGCGTCGATCCGGGCCTCATCAAGGACGGCGTGGAAGCACACCTCCAGGAGCTTCTGGCGGACCGGATCGAGACACTTGGCGAGGGTTACAGCCTGATCCGCCGTGAGTACCCCACGGCGATCGGTCCGGTGGACATTCTGTGCCGGGACGCGGACGGCGCGACGGTGGCCGTGGAGATCAAGCGCCGCGGCGAGATCGACGGCGTGGAGCAGCTCACGCGCTACCTGGACCTGCTGAACCGCGACCCTCACCTGGCGCCGGTGAAGGGCGTGTTCGCGGCGCAGGAGATCAAGCCGCAGGCGCGGGTACTGGCGACGGACCGTGGCATCGGCTGTGTGGTGCTGGACTACAACGGCCTGCGCGGCATCGAGGACGACAAGCTGCGGCTGTTCTGACGGATCCGGCCGGTCCGAAAGATCCGGCTGTTCCGACCGATCTCACCGCCGCCCGCCGACCGCCGGACGCAATCGCCGTCCGGCGGTTTTTCACGTTCCGACCGTTTCACGATCGGTCGCTTTCGCGTTGCGACGGTTTCACGTTCCGACGATTTCGTGTTGCGCCCGTTTCGCGTTCCGACGGCTCCACGTTCCGTCGGTTTCGCGGTCAAGTTCGGACTACGCCGCCCCGGGATCCGACCCTGTCGCACCGGTGGACACGCTCGGCGATGTGTCGCTCGCCGTGGTGTTGGGCGATGACGGGGGCGGTTCCGATTCCTCCGTCGGCTCGGTCGTCGGCTCATCCGTCGGGGAGGTAGGCGGGGACGAGGGGGAGGTCGGGGTGCCCGAAGGGCTGGTGGGGTCGGGCGACGACGGCGGGTCCGTCGGGGTGTCCGACGGGGTGTTCGGCGCGGAGGAGTCGTCGTCCGGGGACGAAGCGCTGTCCGACGGAGTGCCCGACGGCGACGCCGAGTCAGACGGGCTCACGCTGTCCGACGGGCTGGGGCTGCCGGAGGTGCCCGGTACGGGCAGGCCGCCGGGGGCCGACGACGAGTCGTCGACGGGCTGTTCGGCCGGCAGGCCGGGGGTGTCGTCGTCCGGATCCGTGGACTGTTCCGTACGGATCTTGTCGCCGGGCGCGTTGTCGGTGCCGGAGGTCGTGCCCAGGGTCACCACCGTGCCCAGTACGGCCGCGAGCGCCACGCCCGCGCTCGCCGCGACCAGGTTGCGGCGAGCCCCGCCGAGGACGGTTCGGCGCCCGTGCTTCGCGGGCACGGCCGCGGAGACGCGGGTGGGGTACGACGCCGGGGTGTCGTGCCGGGCGACCAGCGGGGCGCTCTCGGCGGAGGCCGTGCGGGAGTTCGGGACGTGCCCCGCGCCGGCACCGGTGTGCGACGGCCCCGGCAAGGCGAGCGGCCCCGGCACAGTGCGCGGCGCCGGCAACGCGAGCGGCGCGGACCGGGCCTGCGCCTCGTACCGTACGGTCGACGCCTCCGCGGCCAGGGCCACGGCCGTGCTCGGGGATGCCGGTCCGCCGGACAGCGCGCTTTCGCGGTCGATGACCAGCGCCAGTGCCCTGCGGCCCGCGACCGTACCGCTCTTGTCGGCGACCGCGCCGCGCATGCCGATCGACGCCTCCAGCTCGGCGCGGGCCCGGTCCAGGTTCCCGACGCAGAGCGCGAGAACGCCCAACTCGTGGTGGAAGTACGCCTCTTCGGCCACCTCTCCGGCCAGCCTGGCGGCCTCGGAGCCGGACCGCAGGGCCCGTTCCCAGGCCCCCCAGTGCAGGCCGGCGAGGAAGGCGGGCGCGGCGCTGCGGGCCAGGAGTACGGCGGCGCTCGGGTGGCCCGATTCCCGGCCGGGCAGCAGCGCGCCCATCGAGGCGAGGATGGCGTCCGCCTCGGCGGCGGCGCGCTCGGGCGTGACCGAGGGGTGCCCGGTCCACCAGGCGTAGTGCTGGGCGGCGGTGTGCGCGTGGGCCACCGCGTCGTCGGCGTATCCGTGCGCCTCCAGCTGGGCGGCGACTCCCGGGGCGAGCCGGTAGCGCGGGCCGACCGGGGTGAGCAGGCCGGAGCTGGTCAGCTCGCCGAGCGCGGCGTCCGCGTGCGTGTCGCCCACCAGGGCGGGCAGATGCGCCTGGTGCGGGACCTCACCGCCGAGCGCGACCGCGAAGCGCAGGGTGGCACGGGCGGCTTCGCTCAGCCGGGAGGCGAGCAGCGCGGCGGGAGCCGCGCCCTCGCCGAGGCTGGGCAGCGGGATGTCGTATCCGTCGGGCGTGGTGAACGCGGTCTCGCCCACCGGCCGTTCGAAGGGCTCGAACTCGTCGGAGGCCTCGGAGCCCGCGCGCAGCCGGTCACGCTGGCGCAGCAGCGCCCCCGCCTGGACGAAACGCAGCGGCAGCCCCTCGGACTCGAACCAGAGGTCACCCGCCCAGTTCGCCTCCTCGTCGGTGAGCGGCCGTTCCACGGCGCGCTCCAGGAGGTCCAGCGAGGCGCCACGGCCCAGCCCTCGCAGGACGACCTCTTCCAGGCTCGCCTCCTCCGAGGTCACATCGGCGTCGGGGGTCGCGGCGATCAGGTACGCGCATTCGGGGGTGGCGGCCAGCAGTTCGTCCAGCGCCTGCCCGCCCAGCTCCAGGTCGTCGAGGAAGACGACGGCGCCGATGTCACGGACCAGTTCGAGCAGCGCCGCGCGGTCGGGCCGCCGGAGAGGTGAGCGGTGGACGGTCGCGTACAGCTCGTACAGCAGCTCGGTGGTGGTGCGGTGGTGCCCGGAGAGTCGTACGACTCCGTCGGGCGCGAGGTCCGCGCAGTCCGCCGCGACGGCGTCGAACAGCGAGGTGCGTCCGGAGCCCGGGGCTCCGGTGAGGAGTACGGAGCGTCCGCGTCCCAGCAGTCCGGTGAGCCGCTCGCGTTCCTGCCGGCGCTCCAGCAGCGGGAGGGCCGGTGCGGCGGGCCCCGCCGGTACGGGCGGTCGGCCCGCGCGCTGGAGGTCGGCGCGCTCCTCGGCGGTGCGCCGGACGGGAGCGGGGGGCCGTCTGCCGGGCGGGCAGAGTTCGATCTCGCTGCCGTCGACGGGGTTCACGGTCAGCAGGAGGTCGCCGGAGATGAGCTGGAGCGTCCGGGCGAGCGGAGGCGTGGAGGGACCCGCGCCCTTGATGTGGGCCAGGGCGGGGGTGATGGGAGGCGTGTTCGCGGGGAGTGTCGCGGGTGTGACGCCGGGGACGATCACAACGCGCGGCGGACGCTCGGGGTCTGCCGCGCGCTGTGAATCCGTGTACTGGGAGTCCGCGTGCTGTGAATCCGTGTACTGCGAGGCCGCGCTCGCGCCGGGGCGTTCACCGTCGGGGCTCTGGCTGTCGCGACTCCGGCTGTCGCGGCGTTCGCCGTCGGGGCGCGCGTGACGGGTGCCGTCGCCCGAGTGGCCTTCACCCGCGTACCGTTCGATGGCGTACCGTTCGCCGTCGTGACGAGCGCCCTCGGGACGCCGGTCGTCATGACGCTCGTCGCCGTAGCCGTACTCCTCGGATCCCCGGCTTGTCGGGTCCATGATGAAAAGCCCCCCAGATCGTGGCGTGCCATTGCCTCCCCGGCCTCGCACGCCCATCTGTCGCTTCCGGTCCGGCGCCTGCTCTGTGGTCCGTACGATCTGCGGACACCGCCGAACCCTAGACCTCCGTCCAGTATCTACGAAGAGCCGGGGTCCCACGCCGTCCAGAACATCACGGTCTCATGAGGATTGTGAGGAGTGCCTGGTCAGACCCGAGGGAGCGATTCTGCGGCGATTCCGCCCTCGATGGCGAGGATGCGGTGCAACCGGGTGGCCACCAGCAACCGTTGCATCTGCGGCGGAACGCCGCGCAGCACAAGCCTCCGGCCACACCGCCCCGCGCGTCGGTGGGCTCCCATGATGACGCCGAGTCCGGTGGCGTCCCAGGAGTCCAGTTCGGTCAGGTCGAGCACCAGATCGCCGGCTCCGTCGTCGACGGCCGAGTGCAGGACCGTACGGGCGTCCGCCGCGCTGCGTACGTCGAGGCGGCCCCCGACGACCAGCTCGGCGTGGTCGCCCCTGATGTGCATATATGCTCCCCGAGAGTTCTTCTGTGCTCCGTAGTCTGTTCTGTCCTTCAACAACTGACTGCCGCGCGGCCGAAGAAGTTGCCGTCTGTGAGCGAACCGATACCGAATTCACCCGGAGGGGTGAGACCGGCCGGGTCGGGGCGGCTCAGTGCTTGTAGAACCCCTGCCCGCTCTTACGGCCGATGTCCCCGGCGTCCACCATCCGGCGCATCAGCTCCGGCGGCGCGAACTTCTCGTCCTGGGACTCGGCGTAGATGTTGCCGGTCGCGTGGAGAAGGATGTCGACACCGGTCAGGTCGGCGGTGGCGAGCGGGCCCATCGCGTGACCGAACCCCAATTTGCAGGCGGTGTCGATGTCCTCTGCCGACGCGACGCCCGACTCGTAGAGTTTGGCGGCCTCGACAACGAGCGCGGAGATCAGCCGTGTGGTCACAAAGCCTGCCACATCGCGGTTGACGACAATGCAGGTTTTGCCGACGGATTCGGCGAACTCCCGTGCGGTGGCAAGGGTTTCGTCGCTCGTCTTGTAACCGCGCACCAGCTCGCAGAGCCGCATCATCGGCACCGGCGAGAAGAAGTGCGTACCGACGACGCGCTCCGGACGGCCGGTCACCGCCGCGATCTTGGTGATCGGGATGGCGGAGGTGTTGGAGGCGAGGACGGTCTCGTCCCGTACGAGCTTGTCGAGCGTACGGAAGATCTCGTGCTTGGCGTCGAGTTGTTCGAAGACGGCCTCGACGACGATGTCCGCGTCGGCGACGGCGTCCAGATCGGTGGTCGTGGTGATCCGGGCGAGGGCCGCGTCGGCGTCGGCCTCCTCCAGCTTGCCCTTGGTGACGAACTTGCCGTACGAGGCTCTGATTCCGGCCGTCCCCCGGACCAGCGCGGCATCGGTGACATCACGCAGCACCACGTCCCAGCCCGCCTGGGCCGCGACCTGCGCGATGCCGGACCCCATGAGTCCGGCCCCGATGACGGCAAGCTTCCCGGCCACTGCACACCCCATGATTCTTGAAATTCTTCAACGGTCATCGGCTTAACGTCTGTTTACTTCTGCCCTCTCTGCCGGAGATTAGCGGCCGAGGGCGGGCGATGTAACGGTGAAGAGAGGCGCGTCACGTCTCACATGACGGACATCACACCGGAACGGCCCGCCGGCGGCGCATCAACAGCACTCGGACCATCTGTCAAGGGTGCCTCAACGGTTCGCCTGGGGCGCCCTGGCGGCTCATCAGGCGCCGCGCGCCGCGTACTTGCGCACGTTCTCGCACTCCCTGTTCCGGCCTGATCCAAACGAAAGACCCTAGGCTGGCCACATGGTCAATCTGACGCGTATCTACACCCGCACCGGCGACAAGGGCACGACGGCGCTCGGCGACATGAGCCGTACCGCGAAGACCGATCTGCGGATCGCCGCGTACGCCGACGCCAACGAGGCCAATGCCGCCATCGGCACGGCGATCGCCCTGGGACAGCTGCCCGAGGACGTGGTGAAGGTCCTCGTCCGCGTCCAGAACGACCTCTTCGACGTGGGCGCGGACCTGTCCACACCGGTGGTGGAGAACCCCGAGTTCCCGCCGCTGCGCGTCGAGCAGTCGTACATCGACAAACTGGAGGCGGACTGCGACCACTTCCTGGCGGATCTGGACAAGCTCCGCAGCTTCATCCTCCCGGGCGGCACCCCCGGCGCGGCGCTTCTGCACCAGGCATGCACGGTAGTGCGGCGCGCGGAGCGCTCGACCTGGGCGGCGTTCGAGGTGCACGGCGCGGTGATGAACGAGCTGACGGCGACGTATCTGAACCGCCTCTCCGACCTCCTGTTCATTCTGGCCCGTACGGCGAACAAGGAGGTCGGGGACGTGCTCTGGGTCCCGGGCGGCGAGCGCTGACGCCTCCGCGCCGGCCAAGGATGTCGTCAGCGAGGATGCGACCAGGAGCGCGAGTGTCGGACCGTGAGCAGTACGGGATCACCGATGACCAGTGGTGCGCGGCCAGAGTCATCTGGGACTACCAGCTGATGGGGCACGCGCCACGGCCGTGTTCGGCGGCCATCGGTCTCGGCAGCCATGATCTCGGTGTGGCCACGCGGGCAGCTGAGCTGTACCTTGCCGGGCTCGTGCCGGTGCTCGTCTTCAGCGGCGGGAACAGCCCGACCACGGTGGCCCGCTTTCCCCGTGGCGAGGCGGTTCACTACCGTCGGCACGCGCTCGGCCTGGGCGTGCCCGACGACGCGATCCTCCTTGAGCCCAACGCGGGGAACACCGGTCAGAACATCACCTTCTCGCGCGAAGTCCTGGCCGCCGCCGGAATCACTCCGCGATCAGTGCTGCTGGTCTCCAAGCCCTATATGGAACGGCGCTCCTATGCCACAGCCCGCAAGCTGTGGCCCGGAGTTGAGATCGTCTGCGCCTCGGAGCCGCTGGAGTTCGACGACTACCTCAAGAGCATCGGCGACGAGAAACTCGTCCTGGACATGCTCGTCGGCGACCTCCAGCGGGTGATCGAGTATCCGAAGCTCGGCTTCGCCATCGAGCAGGACGTCCCGGAGGCTGTGCACGCCGCGTACGAATCCCTGCTTGCCGCCGGCTTCGACGGCCGTCTGATCAAACCCTGAGGTGCCGTCGGCGGCCGGGCTGTGGGCGATCCACCAGCCCGGCCGCCGCGCACCGCTCAGCGCTTGGTGACCGACGGCGGCCGCTCGACCCGGGTCGGTTCCACCCGCGTCTGTTCCACCCGGGTCGGTCCGTCCTCCGGTGGGGCCTTCTTCGGCCAGAGCAGGTACGTCAGGGCGATCACCCCGTGGATCCCGGCGGCCCGCAGCGCGGTGAACTGCCAGCCGGTCAGCGACTCCGTACCGCTCGCGTCGCCCACGTACCAGATCGCGAGCTGGAGCAGGGTGGCCGCGACCGCGGCGGCTACGACCGTACGCAGCCACAGCCTGCCCTCGTACCGGGCGCGGGCCATGCCGTAGCGGGGCGGCTTGACCGGGGGCGGGCCGCCCGCGAAGCGGTGGGCGACCCAGGCGTCGATCCGCTTGATCGTGTAGTGGCCGTAACCGACGGTGAAGCCGATGTAGATCGCGGCCAGGCCGTGTTTCCAGTCCGGCTCCGCGCCGTTCTTGAGGTCGATGGTCGTGACGACCAGCAGGACGACCTCCAGCAGCGGCTCCAGGAGCAGCACCGCCGCACCCACGCGTGGCTTCTTCGCCAGGTAGCGCAGCGCCAGCCCGGCGGCCAGCAGTACCCAGAAACCGACCTCGCAGATGATGATCAGCGTGACGATCACCGCACTCTCCTTCCGTTGCCTCCAGCCTCCCGTCCGTATCGCCGTGTCACGTCGTCACGAGTGACGAACCGTGACTGCATCCTTCGATGTAGCGGCCCCTCCCCCGGCGTGGGGAGGACCGTGCGCGGCGGGACGTGTTTGATGGACGAGTGATCGCTTCTCTCCGGTATCCACGGCCGTCCCGGGCTCTCCGGCCGTCCCGGGCTCTCCGGCCGTCCCGGGCTCTCCGCCCGCACCGTGACGACGCCCTGATCGCCCTCGCCGGTCTGCTCGGTGGCCTCGCCCTGTGGGCCGTCGGCCTGCACACCCAGGGAGGCCGGCCGCTGGCCGGGGCGTGGGCACTGCTGCCGATGACCGTCATGGCCGGACTGGAGCTGCTGCGCAGGGCCGCGCCCCAGTTCGCCCTCGTCGTCGCGACGCCCTTCCTGATCGCCGACCAGTTCACCTCGGGCAGCCTGGCGACGGTGCTGATGTTCACGGACATCATGTACGCGGCCGTGCTGTACGGGACCCCGGCCGCCGCCCGCCGTATCCCCTGGACCACGGCGCTGATCACGGTCGGGGTGACGATCGGTTTCGTCGCCTGGTTCCAGCGGCCGGAGGCGCTGCTGATCGGCGTGGTCACCGGGCTGGTCAGCTTTGCCCCGGCCACCACCGGGGTCCTCGTACGCAACCACCGCGACGCCGCCGAGTCGGCCCGGCTGCGGGCCGAACAGACCACGCTGCTGGCCGAGATGGACCGGGTCCAGGCGGTGACCAGCGAGCGCGCCCGGATGGCCCGGGAGCTGCACGACATGGTCGCCAACCATCTCTCGGCGATCGCGATCCACTCGACCGCCGCGCTCTCGCTGGACGACGAGCGCACGACCCGCGACGCGCTCACCGTCATCCGGGAGAACAGTGTCGAGGGGCTCGCCGAGATGCGCCGGCTGATCGGGCTGCTGCGGGACCCCGGGGACGATACGGAGCCGACCGCCGCGCCGACGCTCGGCGCGCTCGACACCCTGGTGGAACAGGCCCGTACGAACGGCGCCTCCAGCGGGCTCGACGCCACCCTGGACGACCGGCGCGGCACCGCCCCCGGGGTTCCCGCGCCGGTGGAACTGGCCGCGTACCGCATCGTCCAGGAGTCGCTGACCAACGCGCTCAAGCACGCGGCTCCCGGCACGGTCACCGTCGAACTGGACTGTTCGGCAAGGGCGTTGACGGTCTGCGTCGACAGCCCGTTCGGCGACCGGCCGGGTCCGCGCGCACCGGGTTCCGGCGCCGGTCTGGTCGGGATGCGGGAGCGGGTCGAGCTGCTGGACGGCGTGTTCGAGGCGGGCCCTGTCACCGCCGGTGACCGGGACAAGATCTGGCGGGTACGGGCCGAACTGCCCGTCGTGGAAGGACGGAAGACGGCATGACACGGGACGGTGCCGGGCGCGGCGACGTGGAACGGGACGGCACGGGGCAAGCGGACTCGGAGCGGGACGGCAGGAGGCAGCACGACGGGACCATCCGGATTCTGGTCGCCGAGGACCAGTCCGCGGTACGGGCGGGCCTGGTGCTCATCCTGCGCAGCGCACCGGACATGGAGGTCGTCGGGGAGGCCGCGGACGGCGCGGAGGCCGTTGCCCTGGCCCGGGAGGTGCGCCCCGATCTGGTGCTGATGGATGTGCAGATGCCCCGGCTCGACGGGGTGTCGGCGACCCGGCGGGTGGTCGCGGAGGGACTCGCGGACGTACTGGTGCTGACGACCTTCGATCTGGACGAGTACGTCTTCGGCGCGCTGCGCGCCGGGGCGTCGGGCTTCCTCCTGAAGAACGCCGAGGCCGGGGACCTCCTCGCCGCGGTACGGACGGTGGCGCGCGGCGAGGGCCTGATCGCCCCGGCCGTGACCCGCCGCCTGATCGCCGAGTTCGCGTGCCCCGCGAAGCCCGTACGCCCCGAGGACGGGCCCGGCCTGTCGGTGCTGGACGCCCTCACGCGACGGGAACGCGAGGTGCTCTCCTGCCTGGGCCAGGGGCTGTCGAACGCGCAGATCGCGGTGCGCCTCCAGATGGCAGAGGCGACCGTGAAGACCCATGTGAGCAGGCTGCTCGGCAAACTGGAGCTGCGCAGCCGGGTGCAGGCCGCTGTCCTGGCCCAGGAGTTGGGCATCTGAACGGCCCCCGGGCCGCCCCGCCGCCGGGCGTTCGCGCACCTCCGCTTCTTTGGTCTGGACCTATTGACGAGTGGTCCAGACCTTCCTACTCTCACCGCACACACTGCGGTGAGCTGTCGCAGGGTATTCACCTGAGGAGCACTCGTGATCTCCCAACTCGCCCTCCACAGAACCGGACTCAGACCCGGACTCAGATCCGGATCCGGACTCAGACCTGGCTCGGGCTCCGGCTCCGGAAACAGACTTCGATCAAGAACCGTCGCGGGACTGACCGCCCTGCTGCTTCCTCTCGCCGCCCTCGTCGCCCTGGCCACCCCCGCCGAGGCCGCCACCTCCGCGACCGCCACGTACACCAAGGTCTCCGACTGGGGCACGGGCTTCGAAGGCAAGTGGACGGTGAAGAACACCGGTACCACCAGCCTCAGCTCCTGGACCGTGGCGTGGGACTTCCCCTCCGGTACGGCCGTCACCTCCGGCTGGGACGCCGACATCACCGGCTCGGGCAACCGCTGGACCGCCAAGAACAAGGCCTGGAACGGCACGCTCGCCCCCGGCGCCTCCCTCACCTTCGGTTTCAACGGCAGCGGCGGCGGCTCCCCCACCGGCTGCACGCTCAACGGCGCCTCGTGCGACGGCGGGCCGGGCAACCCCGGCGACAACCCGCCCTCCGCTCCCGGCACTCCGACCGCCGGCAGCATCACCGACACCTCGGTCACCCTGAGCTGGACGGCGGCCACCGACGACAAGGGCATCAAGAACTACGACGTCCTGCGGGACGGCGCGAAGGTCGCCACGGTCACCGGTACGACGTACACCAACACCGGTCTGACCGCCGGCACCGACTACGCGTACACCGTCCAGGCGCGTGACACCGCCGACCAGACGGGGCCGGTCAGCGGCGCCCGCGCGGTCCGCACCACCGGCGGCGGCTCCGTGCCCGGCGGCAAGGTCAAGCTCGGCTACTTCACCGAGTGGGGCGTCTACGACCGGAATTACCACGTCAAGAACCTGGTGACGTCCGGCTCCGCGGGCAAGATCACGCACATCAACTACTCGTTCGGCAATGTCACCGGCGGCAAGTGCGCGATGGGCGACAGCTTCGCGGCCACCGACAAGGCGTACACCGCCGACCAGGCCGTCGACGGCGTCGCCGACACCTGGGACCAGCCGCTGCGCGGCAACTTCAACCAGCTGCGCAAGCTCAAGGCCAAGTACCCGAACATCAAGGTGCTGTGGTCCTTCGGCGGCTGGACCTGGTCGGGCGGCTTCGGCCAGGCCGTACAGAATCCCGCCGCCTTCGCGCAGTCCTGCTACGACCTCGTGGAGGACCCGCGCTGGGCCGATGTCTTCGACGGCATCGACCTGGACTGGGAGTACCCGAACGCCTGCGGGCTGTCCTGCGACACCAGCGGCCCCGCCGCGTTCAAGAACATGATGCAGGCCATGCGCGCCAAGTTCGGTACGAACAACCTGGTCACCGCGGCCGTCACGGCGGACGCCTCGGCCGGCGGCAAGATCGACAAGGTCGACTACGCGGGCGCCGCGCAGTACATGAACTGGTTCAACGTCATGACATACGACTTCTTCGGCGCCTTCAGCGCACAGGGCCCGACCGCCCCGCACTCCCCGCTCACCTCGTACCCGGGCATCCCCCAGGCGGGCTTCAACTCGGCCGAGGCGATAGCCAAGTTCAAGGCGCAGGGCGTACCGGCCGCGAAGCTCCTGCTCGGTATCGGCTTCTACGGGCGCGGCTGGACCGGAGTGACACAGACGACGCCCGGCGGCACCGCGACGGGCGCGGCTCCCGGTACGTACGAGGCGGGCATCGAGGACTACAAGATCCTCAAGAACACCTGCCCGCCCACCGGCACCGTCGCCGGTACCTCGTACGCCAAGTGCGGCAGCAACTGGTGGAGTTACGACACCCCGGCCACGATCACGTCCAAGATGGCCTGGGCGAACCAGCAGGGCCTGGGAGGCGCCTTCTTCTGGGACTTCACCGGTGACACCGCGAACGGTGAGCTGGTGACGGCGATCAACAGCGGGCTCGGATAACGAGACCGGCACGGCGCATGAATGAAGGGGGCGGCGCTCACGGCGCCGCCCCCTTCACCTTGCCCGAAAACCTCAGGCCACATTCACGCGCTGTCCCGGCGGCGCCGCCTCCAGCCAGGCCAGGAAGCCCGTGAGCGCGTCGTCGCTCATCGCCAGTTCCAGCCGGACCCCGCGGTGCGCACAGCCGAGAATGACCGCGTCGGAGAGCAGTGCCAGCTCCTCCTCGCCCTCGGGCGCCCGGCGGGCCAGCACCTCGATCGAGGACCGCTCCAGGGTGCGGCGCGGACGGGGAGCGTACGAGAAGACCCGGAACCAGTTGATCCGGTCGCCGTTGTAGCGGGCGACGCCGTACACCCAGCCCTTGCCGGAGAGGTCGGGCTCCTCCGGCACGTTCCAGCGCAGACTGCAGTCGAACGTACCGCCGGAGCGCTGGATCAGCCGCCGGCGCAGGCCGAAGACGAAGAGCCCCACCGCAACCAGTACGACGACCAGTGCGCAGACAAGCAGAGCGAGGACCATCAACACCGACCTCCTCGCCTCATCCAGTACCGGAACAAGAACCGCACCCGCATCGCCTCAGCCGCGACCCGGTCCGGAGAGTCCGGAACGAGCCGCGGCTGAGGAAGCCGTGCCTTCCGGAGTTTCCCTCCGGGCACCGAGGACGACCCCCGACAAGCCGGGAAGCGGTCTCCGAACCCCGGAGGGAAACTCCGGACCCCGGCCGTGAGGCCAGGAGCACAGCCGTAACGCTATCGCTATCGTCGTGGTGCGCTAGCGCGCCGCCACCGCACGCAGCCGGACATCGGCGCGCCGCTCCGCGGCATCGTCCTCGCCCGACTTCGCACGCTCCAGCGCGACCTCCGCGCGCTGGGTGTCAATCTCGTCCGCCAGCTCGGCGATCTCCGCCAGCAGCGAAAGCTTGTTGTCGGCGAACGACAGGAAACCGCCGTGCACCGCGGCGACGACCGTCTCACCATCGCTCGTACGGATGGTCACCGGGCCCGACTCCAGCACACCGAGCAGCGGCTGGTGACCGGGCATGACGCCGATGTCGCCGGACGTGGTGCGCGCGACGACCAGGGTGGCCTCGCCGGACCAGATACTGCGGTCAGCGGCGACCAGCTCGACATGCAGCTCAGCAGCCAAGGGTGGCTCCTCGGGTCACCACCCGGCCGTATCGCCGGGTGTTGGCTTCAATTCTATGGGGTCTCGATAAGAGCGTCGGAGGGGGGCGGGACAGACCCGCCCCCCTCACAGGAACCGGGCGGCTCAGGAGACGCCGAGCTCCTTGGCGTTGGCCTTGAGGTCCTCAATGCCACCGCACATGAAGAACGCCTGCTCGGGGAAGTGGTCGTACTCCCCGTCGCAGATCGCGTTGAACGCGGCGATCGACTCGTCGAGCGGCACGTCCGAACCGTCCAGGCCGGTGAACTGCTTGGCGGCGTGGGTGTTCTGCGACAGGAAGCGCTCGACGCGACGGGCACGGTGGACAACGAGCTTGTCCTCCTCGCCCAGCTCGTCGATACCGAGGATCGCGATGATGTCCTGGAGGTCCTTGTACTTCTGCAGGATTCCCTTGACACGGCTGGCCGCGTCGTAGTGGTCCTGCGCGATGTAACGCGGGTCCAGGATGCGGGACGTCGAGTCCAGCGGGTCGACCGCCGGGTAGATGCCCTTCTCCGAGATCGGACGCGACAGCACGGTCGTCGCGTCGAGGTGCGCGAAGGTCGTGGCCGGGGCCGGGTCGGTCAGGTCATCCGCGGGGACGTAGATCGCCTGCATCGAGGTGATCGAGTGACCACGCGTCGAGGTGATGCGCTCCTGGAGCACACCCATCTCGTCCGCCAGGGTCGGCTGGTAACCCACCGCGGACGGCATACGGCCGAGCAGCGTGGAGACCTCGGAACCGGCCTGGGTGAAGCGGAAGATGTTGTCGATGAAGAGCAGCACGTCCTGCTTCTGCACATCGCGGAAGTACTCCGCCATGGTCAGCGCCGAGAGCGCGACGCGAAGACGCGTGCCCGGCGGCTCGTCCATCTGTCCGAAGACCAGCGCGGTCTTGTCCAGAACGCCCGAGTCGGTCATCTCGTCGATGAGGTCGTTGCCCTCACGGGTGCGCTCGCCGACACCGGCGAACACGGAAACACCGTCGTGCAGCTTGGCCACACGCATGATCATTTCCTGGATGAGGACGGTCTTGCCGACGCCCGCACCACCGAACAGACCGATCTTGCCGCCCTTGACGTACGGGGTCAGCAGGTCGACGACCTTCAGGCCGGTCTCGAACATCTCGGTCTTGGACTCGAGCTGGTCGAAGGCCGGGGCCTTGCGGTGGATCGGCCAGCGCTCGGTGATCTGAGACTCGGCCTCGGGCTCGTTCAGGATCTGACCGAGGGTGTTGAACACCTTGCCCTTGGTCACGTCACCGACGGGGACGGTGATGCCGTTGCCCGTGTCGGTCACCGAGGCCTGGCGGACCAGGCCGTCGGTGGGCTGCATCGAGACAGCGCGGACCACACCGTCACCCAGGTGCTGGGCGACTTCGAGGGTCAGCGTCTTGAGCTTGCCCTCCTCGGCGGGGTCCGCGACCTCGACGTGAAGCGCGTTGTAGATGTCCGGCATCGCGTCGACGGGGAACTCCACGTCGACGACCGGGCCGATGACCCGGGCGACGCGGCCCGTGGCTGCGGCCACAGCGTTCTCGGTAGTCGTCGTCATTTACCTGTCACTCCCCGCGGTCGCGTCGGCCAGGGCGCTCGCGCCACCGACGATCTCGCTGATTTCCTGGGTGATTTCGGCCTGGCGGGCCGCGTTGGCAAGCCGGGAGAGGCTCTTGATGAGGTCCCCGGCGTTGTCGGTCGCCGACTTCATCGCGCGGCGGGTGGCAGCGTGCTTGGAAGCGGCGGCCTGGAGCAGCGCGTTGTAGATACGGCTCTCGACATAGCGCGGCAGCAGGGCGTCGAGGACGTCCTCCGCCGACGGCTCGAAGTCGAACAGCGGAAGGATCTCGCCCTTCGTGCCCGACTCCTCGGCCGCCTGGTCAAGGCTGAGAGGCAGCAGCCGGTTCTGCACCGGCGTCTGCGTCAGCATCGACACGAACTCGGTGAAGACGATGTGGAGTTCGTCCACGCCGCCCTCGGCCGTGTCCTGCTGGACGGCCTCGATCAGCGGCGCCGAGACCTGCTTGGCGTCCGCGTACGTCGGGTTGTCGGTGAAGCCGGTCCACGACTCCGCGATCTTGCGCTCACGGAAGCCGTAGTAGGCGACACCCTTGCGGCCGACGATGTACGTGTCGACTTCCTTGCCCTCACCGCGGAGCCGCTCGGTGAGCCGCTCCGCCGCCTTGATGGCGTTCGAGGAGTAGCCGCCGGCCAGACCGCGGTCGCTCGTGATGAGCAGGACCGCGGCACGGGTCGGTGACTCCGCCTCGGTGGTCAGCGGGTGCTTGGTCGTCGACCCCGTCGCCACCGCCGTGACCGCGCGGGTCAGCTCGGTCGCGTACGGAGTGGAGGCCGCCACCTGGCGCTGCGCCTTGACGATGCGCGAGGCGGCGATCATCTCCATCGCCTTGGTGATCTTCTTGGTCGCGGTGACGGATTTGATGCGACGCTTGTAGACCCGGAGCTGGGCTCCCATGAGTCAGGTCCCTTCCGTCGTCACTTGGAGACGTTGGCGGCCGGAGCGTCGTCGCCCAGGAGCTTGCCGTCCGAGGTCTCGAACTGACGCTTGAAGGCGGCGATGGCGTCACCGACGGACTGGATCGTGTCGTCCGACATCTTGGCGCCCTCGGCGATGCTGGTCAGCAGTTCCTTGCGCTCGCGGCGCAGGTACTCCAGCAGCTCGGTCTCGAAGCGACGGATGTCGAGGACCGGTACGTCGTCCATCTTGCCGTTGGTGCCGGCCCAGACGGAGACGACCTGCTCCTCCACCGGGAACGGCGCGTACTGCGGCTGCTTCAGCAGCTCGACCATGCGCTTACCGCGCTCCAGCGACGCCTTGGAGGCCGCGTCCAGGTCGGAACCGAAGGACGCGAACGCCTCCAGCTCGCGGTACTGGGCGAGGTCCACACGCAGTCGGCCGGAGACCTGGCGCATGGCCTTGTGCTGGGCCGAACCGCCGACTCGGGAGACCGAGATACCGACGTTCAGCGCGGGCCGCTGGCCGGCGTTGAACAGGTCGGACTCCAGGAAGCACTGTCCGTCGGTGATGGAGATGACGTTGGTCGGGATGAACGCCGACACGTCGTTGGCCTTCGTCTCGACGATCGGGAGACCCGTCATCGAACCGGCGCCCATCTCGTCGGAGAGCTTGGCGCAGCGCTCCAGGAGACGCGAGTGCAGGTAGAAGACGTCGCCCGGGTAGGCCTCACGGCCCGGCGGACGGCGCAGCAGCAGGGACACGGCGCGGTAGGCGTCGGCCTGCTTCGAGAGGTCGTCGAAGATGATGAGGACGTGCTTGCCCTCGTACATCCAGTGCTGGCCGATGGCCGAACCGGTGTACGGCGCCAGGTACTTGAAGCCGGCCGGGTCGGACGCGGGGGCGGCGACGATCGTCGTGTACTCGAGCGCGCCCGCCTCCTCCAGCGCACCGCGCACGGACGCGATGGTGGAGCCCTTCTGGCCGATGGCGACGTAGATGCAGCGGACCTGCTTCTTGGTGTCGCCGGAGCGCCAGTTGTCGCGCTGGTTGATGATCGTGTCGACGGCAAGAGCGGTCTTGCCGGTCTGCCGGTCACCGATGATCAGCTGACGCTGGCCACGGCCGATCGGCACCATGGCGTCGACAGCCTTGTAGCCGGTCTGCATCGGCTCGTGGACCGACTTACGGACCATGACGCCCGGAGCCTGAAGCTCCAGGGCGCGGCGGCCCTCGGTCTCGATCTCGCCGAGGCCGTCGATCGGGTTGCCGAGCGGGTCGACAACGCGACCGAGGTAGCCCTCGCCGACAGCGACCGAGAGGACCTCGCCGGTACGGGTGACCGACTGGCCTTCCTCGATACCGCTGAACTCACCGAGGATGATCGAACCGATCTCGCGCTCCTCGAGGTTGAGGGCGAGACCAAGGGTGCCGTCCTCGAACTTCAGCAGCTCGTTCGCCATGGCCGAGGGCAGACCCTCGACCTTGGCAATGCCGTCTCCGGCCACGCTGACCGTACCGACCTCCTCGCGCGAGGCCGCGTCCGGCTTGTACGACTGGACAAAGTTCTCCAGCGCGTCCCGGATCTCCTCCGGCCGGATCGTGAGCTCCGCCATCTGGGTTCCCTGCTCTCCTTGTTGGGCCCGAAGTTTCTTTGGGGGTCTGGGGATGACCCCAGGAATCTTCTGCAATCTCTGCACGGCCCAACCGGGCCGCTGGTCTTCTTGTTCTGTTGCCGTCGGCGTTGTCGCCTGCCGCCGGCGTTGCGCCTGCCGTCAGCCCGCGAGCCGCCGGGTCGCCTCGTCGATACGGTCCGCGACCGTGCCGTTGATGACCTCGTCACCGACCCGCACCGACACCCCGCCGAGGACCTCGGGGTCCACGTCCAGGTTCAGATGCATCGGGTGGCCGTACAGCTTGGCCAGGGCCGCGCCGAGGCGCCGCTTCTGGCCCTCGGTGAGCGGCACCGCCGAGGTGACGACGGCGACCATCCGGTCCCTGCGCGCCGCGGCGAGCCGGGACAGGGTCTGGAGACCCGCTTCCAGGCTACGTCCCCGGGGCTGCGTCACAAGACGCACGACCAGGCGTTCGGTGGTCGGGTTGGCCCGCCCGCCGAGGAGGCTGTGCAGCAGCTCGGTCTTGGCGGAGACCACGGCCGACCTGTCGGTCAGCGCGGCACGCAGTCCGGTGCTGGACTCGACGATCCGGCCGAACCGGAACAGCTCGTCCTCCACGTCGTCCAGCGTGCCGGACCGCTCCGCGGCGGTCAGCTCGGCGGTGGCGGACAGCTCCTCCACCGAGTCGACCAGGTCGCGCGGCTGCGACCAGCGGGACCGGACCATGCCGGAGACCAGGTCCGCGGCGGGACCGCCCACCTGACCGCTCAGCAGCCGTCCGGCCAGCTCGGCCTTGGCCTCGCCGGCCTGCGCCGGGTCGGTCAGGACCCGGCGCAACGACACCTCGCGGTCGAGCAGCGCGGTGACGGCGGCCAGCTCGTCGGCGAGCTTCGCCGCGTCGACCGACGTACTGTCGGTCAGCGCGTCGAGACGCTCGCGCGCGGCAGCCAGCGCCTCGCGGCTCGCTCCGTGCATCGTCATCGGGCCGCCTCAACCGTCGAAGCGTTCTCCTCGAGCTCGTCGAGGAAGCGGTCGACGGTACGGCTCTGCCGGGCGTGGTCCTCGAGGGACTCACCGACCAGCTTGCCGGCCAGATCGGTGGCGAGCTTGCCCACGTCCTGACGCAGCGCGCTGGCCGCGGCCTTGCGGTCCGCCTCGATCTGGGCGTGCCCGGCGGCGACGATCTCTTCCCGCTGCCGCTGACCTTCCGCCTTCATCTCCTGGATGATGACGGTGCCCTGCTCGGTCGCCTCCTGGCGGAGACGGGCGGCCTCGTGGCGGGCCTCGGCGAGCTGGGCCTTGTACTGCTCCAGGACGCTCTGCGCCTCGGTCTTGGCCTCCTCCGCCTTCTCGATGCCACCCTCGATGGCCTCGCGGCGCTCTTCCAGAACCTTGTTGATGTTCGGGAGGAGCTTCTTGGCGAGGAAGAAGAAGACGATGGCGAAGGCGATCAGCCCGACGAGGAGCTCCGGTCCGGGCGGGATGAGCGGGTTCTGCTGCTCCTCCGCCGCCAGGGATACCAGCGCGTTCACATCAGTGCCTTTCGTCGTAATGGGCTATGAATCCCAGAACGTCAGCCGTTGTAGACGAACGGCATGACGATGCCGATCAGCGCGAGCGCCTCACAGAAGGCGAAGCCGAGGATCTGGTTGGTGCGGATGAGGCCGGCGGCCTCGGGCTGACGGGCCAGCGCCTGGGTGCCGTTACCGAAGATGATGCCGACGCCGACGCCGGGGCCGATGGCCGAGAGGCCATAACCGATGGAGCCCAGGGCCGAGAGCTTGTTGATGTCACCGGTAAGAGCGGCGAGGTTCGAGAGAGCGGACATGCCGGTTCTTCCTTCTCTTTCACGGACCGGTGGGGGTTGGCCACCGGACGACAGGGGGTGAGTGTGGAGCGGGCTCAGTGGCTCTTGGCGACTGCGCCCTGCAAGTAGGTGCAGGCCAGGAGTACGAACACGTAGGCCTGGATGGCCTGGACGAACAGCTCGAAGACGATCATGCCCATGGTCATCACGAACGAGACGCCGGCGGCCGGGATCAGGAAGCCGTTCAGCAGGTACCAGCTGGCGACGGTGAACATCACGAGCAGCAGGTGACCGGCGAACATGTTGGCGAAGAGCCGGACCATGTGCGTGAACGGCCGGACGAGGACGTTCGAGAAGAACTCGATGACCACGACGAGCGGCAGGACCGGGCCGAGCGACTTGTCGTAGCCGGTGACGTTCTTGAGTCCGCCGACGAATCCGTGGCGCTTGAACGTCACGGACATCCACATCAGGTACACGATGATCGCGAGACCGGCCGGGTAGGCGATGACCGAGGCGACCGGGAACTGGGCGAGCGGAACGACCGACCAGATGTTCATGATCCAGATGAAGAAGAACAGCGAGACCATGAACGGTACGTACTTCTCGCCCTCGCGCTTGCCCATCGTCTCGTAGACGATGCCGCGGCGGACGAAGTCGTAACCGGCCTCACCGATCATCTGGACCTTGCCGGGGATCAACTTCGGCTTGTTGAAAGCCATCCAGAAGAAGCCGACCACGATCATCGAGGCGAGCAGCGCCAGAAGCATCGTCTTGTTGAAGTAGAAGCCGCCGACCTCGGCGATCGGCTTGAAGAGGAAGGAGTGCAGGCCCGGAGCCGGAAAGCCGCAGCCGTTGTCGGCCAAAATGCGGCAACTCCAGTCGAAGGCGAGCGTCGTCTGGTCAGCACTCACCGCGGGCTCCTTCAGAGTGGCGCATAGGTACGGCAACCTCGTTGTGTCGGTGCGGCGCAGGGCCGCGGTTCGGCACCGGACAGGTCTTACAGGTGTGGGAGCGGCAGCTCTCGGGCTTCAAGCCTCGCGTGAGAACAGGCGTCAGCTCAGATGCCCGCGCCCGCAATGCCGCAGTTGAAACCGGACGATAGCAGGGTCCCGTGCGGGTACTTATCCCGGCCCTACCTCTCACGCCGACGACCCCGTCTTCTCGGCCTTACCGGCGGTCGAAGACTCGGGTTCGACGTAAAGGATCTTGGCCTTCATGTGTGCACGCGCCTGAGCGGAAACCCAAGCGACGGTCGCCACGATCAAGGTGATGGCGAACGCCCTCGGGTGGAACAGGGTGGTGTTCTTGAACAGGGCCATGAAGATGAACAGCAACAGCAGCTGGGCCGTATAGAGCATCAGCCCCATCGCCTGGAACAACTGCGGGAGCGACTTCGCCGTCCGCTGGAGGACCACAAGACCGATACCCATGAAGAGGATGACCACCAGCGTGCCGACGGCGGCTCCCAGAGCTCCCTTCCCACCCGCGACCACACCACTGACCACGGCGGCGACAACGCCGACGGCGGCAGTGGGTACGGCGGTGTGAAGGAGGTTCCGGACGTCGTTGGACGGCATGGCGGCAGCTCCGCTGAATGGGTGGGGCAGTGGGGCAGATGGCGTCGTCATGGACGAGAGTAGGCCCGGTCCGAGAGGAAGATTCTCGGGCCAACGGACCGTCGCACTACGGTCCTTCGGCTCTGTCGCCGGGTCTCGTGAACAGTATCACAAACTATTTGATGAGGTCTTTACCATGGCGGTGTGCTAACTGTCACACATGAGAGTGAACGCGCGCGTGTGTGCAGTGCGGCGCGACACTTTGTCTGGTAATGACCATCGGCGCGAAGAATAACCTGCCGGTCAATTACGGAAACCGGCCTTCCACCGGTCGGGAACACGCGAACGGGCGCCCAGCGCGGTAGCGCCGTTGACGCCGGCGGGAACAGGCGTACGCTCCCCGGGCTCCGCCGGCAGCGCCTGCGGCCCGCACGGCGCACCGACGGCCTCGGGAACGCTCTCCCCGCCGACGGCCTCGGGCACCTCGGCGACCCGGCGGCGCCGGTACCGCGGCGGCACGATGGACTGCGCCCAGAGCGGGGCCCGCGGTGTGAAGCGCGGCAGCAGCAGAAGCACCAGGCCCACCGCGCTCAGCCCGACGACGATCAGCAGGATCCACATCGACGCCGAGTGCACCGAGTAGGCGACCACTCCGAACGCGATCAGCGCCGACCAGAAGTACATGATCAGGACCGACCTGCTGTGCGAGTGCCCGATGTCCAGCAGCCGGTGGTGGAGGTGGCCCCGGTCGGCGGCGAACGGCGACTTGCCGTTCCAGGCACGGCGTACGACGGCCAGCACCAGGTCCGCGAACGGGATCGCGATGATCGTCATCGGCAGCAGCAGCGGGATGAAGACGGGCAGCGCCGCGTGGGTGGCCTGCCGGGTGGAGCCCTCGAAGACGGCCAGGGCGTCCATGTCGACCTGCCCGGTCACCGAGATCGCGCCCGCGGCGAGCACCAGACCGATCAGCATCGATCCCGAGTCGCCCATGAAGATCCGCGCCGGATGCATGTTGTGCGGCAGGAAGCCCACGCACATCCCCATCAGGATGGCGGCGAAGAGCGTGGCGGGGGCGGCCGCCTCGATACCGTACCCGTACCAGATCCGGTACGCGTACAGGAAGAAGGCCGCGGAGGCGAGACAGACCATCCCGGCCGCGAGACCGTCGAGACCGTCCACGAAATTGACCGCGTTGATGGTGATCACGACCAGCGCGACGGTCAGCAGGGTGCCCTGCCAGTCGGTCAGCGAGACCATGCCGATACCGGGCACCGGGATCCACAGGATCGTCAGACCCTGCATGACCATCACACCCGCGGCGATCATCTGCGCGCCCAGTTTGATCAGCGCGTCGATCTCGAACTTGTCGTCCAGGACACCGACCAGCCAGATCAGCGCGGCGCCGGACAGCAGCGCGCGCGGCTCGTTGGACAGCTCGAAGACCCCGTTGAGGTTCTGCAGGTTGTCGGCCACGAGCAGTCCGGCACACAGGCCGAAGAACATGGCGATGCCGCCGAGCCTCGGCGTCGGTTCGCGGTGAACGTCACGTGCGCGGATCTCCGGCATCGCTCCGGCCGCGATGGCGAACTTCCGCACCGGACCGGTCAGCAGATAAGTCACCGCAGCCGTCACGCAGAGCGTCAGCAGGTAATCACGCACGGGCTGCCCCACAGGAATCGCTGGCCATCTCAGCCCCACACACTAGCCCGCGCGAGAGCCCCTGTTGGAAACCGAGTCGCCATATGAACAGGGACGACCGACCGAGCGCCATGGTTTCACGGCTTCCCGCAACCGTCCCCCGCAGTCAGGAAACGGTCCCATACGGCGGAAAAAGCCCCACCAGCTCCCGCACCCCGTCGCGGACGCCACGCGCCTCGTCACCGCCCTCGCGCAACGCCGAGGCGAAGAGAGCCGCGATCCTCGTCATTTCCGCCTCAGACATGCCCTGAGTGGTCACGGCGGCGGTCCCCAGCCGGATGCCGCGCCCGTCCACGTACGGCAGCGCGCAGGTGTCCAGCACGATCCCGGCCGCCGCGAGCCGGCCGCGGGCCGTCCTGCCGTCCACCCCCAGGGGTGACGGATCCGCGGTGATCAGATGAGTGTCCGTACCGTCCGTGGTGATCAGGAAACCCTCCGCCGCCAGCGCCTTCGCGAGAGCGCGCGCGTTGGCGACGACCTGATGCGCGTACGCCGTGAACGCCGGAGCCGCCGCCTCGCCGAAGGCGACGGCCTTGGCCGCGATCGTGTGCATCTGCGCGCCCCCCTGCGTGAACGGGAACACCGCGCGGTCCACCCGCTCCGCCAGCTCCGCGCCGCAGAGGACCATGCCGCCCCGCGGCCCGCGCAGCACCTTGTGTGTCGTCGCGCACACGACATCCGCGTACGGCACCGGACTGGGCGCCGCTCCCCCGGCGACCAGCCCGATCGGGTGGGCGGCGTCCGCGATCAGATACGCGCCGACATCGTCCGCGATGTCCCGGAACGCGGCGTAGTCGATATGCCGCGGATACGAGATCGAACCGCACACGAGCGCCGTGGGCCGGTGTGCCCGCGCCAGCCGGCGGACCTGCGCGTAGTCGATGAGCCCCGTCTCCGGTACGACCCCGTACCCGACGAAGTCGAACCAGCGCCCCGAGAAATTGACGGGCGCGCCATGCGTGAGATGCCCCCCGTACGGCAGCCCCATGGCCAGCACCGTGTCCCCGGGCTTCAGCAGGGCCGCGTAGGCGGCGAGGACGGCGGAGGAGCCGGAGTGCGACTGTACGTTCGCGTGCTCGGCGCCGAAGAGCGCCGTGGCCCGCGTGATCGCGACCCGCTCGGCTGCGTCGGCGAACTCGCAGCCGCCGTGGTGCCGGGCGCCGGGATACCCCTCGGCGTACTTGTTGGCGAGGGAGGATCCGAGGGCGGCGAGGACGGCGGGCGAGGTGAAATTCTCGGCGGCGATCAGCTGAAGGGAGGTGGCCTGCCGGTTGGCCTCGCCGAGAACGACTTCGGCCATCTCGGGATCCTGCCGGAGCAGGGTGTCCGGCGACTGGGCTGCGCTGACGACCGGCATGACGAGCTCCGGACCTCGAAGGTTGGTGCCTCTCCAAATGTAGGCCGCTACGAGAACGAATGCCCGGCAACGGACGGACGGAGATCCGGCGGGAGGGGGCCGGGCCGCAGGAGGTGACGTGTCCGGACGTAAAGCGTGATGTGTGCCGCAGACCCGGCCCGCACCCGGAAAACAACCCGCACGCGGCGCAGATCATGCAGTCCGGACACGCACCTCCGGAGGCACATGTCCGGACGACAACGCACCGCACCCCGGACCGGGCCCCCGCCGGGAGGCGAGACGCTACGCCGAGACCCCCGTGAGCGCCGTGACCACCGGATCCAGCGCCTGATGGATCTCGTCGCCGATCGAGCGGAAGAACGTGATCGGCGCCCCGTACGGGTCGTACACCTCGTCCGCGTCCACCGTGGGGGCCAGCAGCCACCCCCGCAGCGCCGCCGCCGCCCGTACCAGCGCGCGCGCACGTTCGACCACGCCGTCGTCGAGGGGGTCGGGCAGCGTCGCCGGGTCTATGGCCCGTACGAGCCGGGTGAACTCCTTGAGCGTGAAGGTGCGCAGCCCGGCGGAGTGGCCCATGGAGATCACCTGGGCCCGGTGGTCGCGGGTCGCGGTGAGGACCAGGTCGGCGCGGATGACGTGTTCGTCGAGCAGTTCGCGGCCGACGAAGCCGGACGCGTCGGCGCCGAAGTCGCTGAGCACGGCCTCGGCGTTGGACTCCATGGGGGCGCCCTCGTGGCCCCAGGTGCCCGCGCTCTCCACGATCAGGCCGCCCGTGAGGCGCTCGCCGAGACGGACGGTCAGGGCATGTCTGTTCAGCCGCTCGGTGATGGGCGAGCGGCAGACATTGCCGGTACTGACGTGGAGGATGCGGAAGGTGCTGCCGGTGTGTGTGGTCTCCGCTATGCCACGCCCCTCAGGGGCGGTCAATTGGCCACCTCGAGGTCGGGGACCACCTTGCGGAGCTCCTCCGCGTCGATGGCGCCGGCCCGCAGCAGCAACGGGACCTCGCCGGTGACGTCCACGATCGCGGAAGGAACGATTCCGGGCGTCGGGCCGCCGTCGAGGTAGACGGAGACGGAGTCCCCGAGCATCTGCTGGGCGGCGTCGCAGTCCTCGGGGGACGGGTGCCCGGTGAGGTTGGCGCTGGAGACGGCCATCGGGCCGACCTCGGTGAGGAGTTCGATGGCCACGGGGTGCAGCGGCATCCGGATCGCCACCGTGCCGCGGGTGTCGCCGAGGTCCCACTGGAGCGACGGCTGGTGCTTGGCGACCAGGGTGAGGGCGCCGGGCCAGAACGCGTCGACCAGTTCCCAGGCCTGCTCGGAGAAGTCGGTGACCAGACCGTGCAGGGTGTTCGGGGAGCCGATCAGGACGGGGGTGGGCATGTTGCGCCCGCGGCCCTTGGCGTCCAGCAGGTCGGACACGGCCTCGGAGCTGAAGGCGTCCGCGCCGATCCCGTACACGGTGTCGGTGGGCAGCACGACCAGTTCACCGCGGCGTACGGCCGACGCGGCCTCGCGCAGACCTGTGGAGCGGTCGGTCGCGTCGTTGCAGTCGTATCGCCGTGCCATCAGCCTGACTCCTCTTTTTTTAAGGGCTCGGTTCGCCTCCGGGGCGCCGCAAGCCACTGTCGACGGTCGACCGTGCTCGGTTCGCTCGTTCCTCACAAACCCGCGCGCGCTCTCCCTTACGACAGCGGCGCGCCCCTTCGGCTCACTCGCCGGGGCAAGCGGGGCACCCAGGCCGGAACAGGCACCGAACGCCGTCGCCGCCGGGGCAAGCGGCGGCGCACCCAAAACGGACCGGGCACCGGCCCCCGCCCCAGGGCGTGTTGCGAACGCGACGACCGTCCGCGCCGTCACGGCATCGCCTTGCGCGCCGTGGCGAACCGTGGCCGCTTGTTCAGGTCGGGGTGGTCCGCCGCGTCCGCCCAGCCGGATTCCTCGCTGAAGATCCACGGGACCTGTCCGCCCTGGGTGTCCGCGTGTTCGATGACGACCAGGCCGCCGGGCCGCAGCAGCCGGTGCGCGGTGCGTTCGATGCCGCGGATCGTGTCGAGGCCGTCCTCGCCGGAGAAGAGGGCCATCTCCGGATCGTGGTCACGGGCCTCGGGGGCGACGTACTCCCATTCGGTCAGCGGGATGTACGGCGGGTTGGAGATGACCAGGTCGACCTGGCCGTCATAGTCGGGCAGGGCGCTCAGGGCGTCGCCCCGGTGCACGGTGACCCTGGAACCCTCGGCGTTCTTCCGGGTCCAGTGCAGGGCGTCCTCGGACAGTTCCACGGCGTGCACGCGGGAGCGCGGCACCTCCTGGGCCATGGCGAGCGCGATCGCGCCGGAGCCCGAGCACAGGTCCACGATGAGCGGCTCGACGACGTCCATCGCCCGGACCGCGTCTATCGCCCAGCCGACGACGGATTCGGTCTCGGGGCGCGGTACGAAGACCCCGGGGCCCACCTGGAGTTCCAGGTAGCGGAAGAAGGCGCGTCCGGTGATGTGCTGGAGCGGTTCACGGGCCTCGCGGCGGGCGACGGCCTCCCAGTAACGGGCGTCGAAGTCCGCGTCCCTGACGTTGTGCAGCTCTCCCCGCTTGACGCCGTGCACGTACGCGGCGAGTTCCTCCGCGTCGAAGCGCGGTGAGGGCACGCCCGCGTCGGCCAGCCGCTGGGTGGCCTGGGCCACCTCGGCGAGCAGCAGGCTGCGGGGGACGGGCCCGCGGCGGAGCCGCTGAGGGTCGCTGTGCCCCCCAGAATGTGGCTGCACGCTGGTTCCTCCGGACTGCGAGAGTGGTTGCTGGGGGGTTACTGGGCGGCGGCGAGCTTCGCGGCGGAATCGGCGTCGACGCAGGCCTGGATGACGGAGTCCAGCTCACCGTCGAGCACCTGGTCCAAGTTGTACGCCTTGAAACCGACCCGGTGGTCCGAGATCCGGTTTTCCGGGAAGTTGTACGTACGGATCTTCTCGGACCGGTCGACCGTACGGACCTGGCTGCGCCGCGCGTCGGCGGCCGACTTCTCCGCTTCCTCCTGGGCCGCGGCGAGGAGTCGTGAGCGCAGGATACGCAGAGCCTGTTCCTTGTTCTGGAGCTGGCTCTTCTCGTTCTGGCAGGAGGCGACGACCCCGGTCGGCAGGTGCGTGATGCGGACGGCGGAGTCGGTGGTGTTGACGGACTGGCCACCGGGTCCCGAGGAGCGGTAGACGTCGATGCGCAGGTCGTTGGCGTGGATCTCGACGTCGACCTCCTCGGCCTCGGGGGTGACGAGCACACCGGCGGCCGAGGTGTGGATGCGGCCCTGGGACTCGGTGGAGGGCACGCGCTGCACGCGGTGCACCCCGCCCTCGTACTTCAGCCGGGCCCAGACGCCCTGTCCGGGCTCGGTGGCGCCGTTGCCGCCCTTGGTCTTCACCGCGACCTGGACGTCCTTGTAGCCGCCCAGCTCGGACTCGGTGGCGTCGATGATCTCGGTCTTCCAGCCGACGCGCTCCGCGTACCGCAGGTACATGCGCAGCAGGTCGCCGGCGAAGAGAGCGGACTCGTCGCCGCCCGCGCCCGCCTTGACCTCCAGGATCACGTCCTTGTCGTCGCTGGGGTCGCGCGGTACGAGCAGCAGCCGGAGCTTCTCGGTGAGCTGCTCGCGGGTCTTCTCCAGGTCCTTGACCTCGGCGGCGAAATCGGGGTCGTCGGCCGCGAACTCGCGGGCGGTCTCGATGTCGTCGCCGGTCTGCTTCCAGGAGCGGTACGTGGAGACGATCGGGGTGAGCTCGGCGTAACGCTTGTTGAGCTTGCGCGCGTTCGCCTGATCGGCGTGGACCGACGGGTCCGCGAGCTTGTTCTCCAGATCGGCGTGCTCGCCGATCAGGTCCTCGACCGCCTCGAACATCGGGGGCTCCTGGGTTCTTCGTACGAAGGTGCTTCGGGAAACGCGGCCACGGCAAAGCGCCGGTCTCGACGCCCCGGAAAAGGGGCGCCGAGAACCGGCGCAGATGACTCGCTACTTCTTGGCGGCGGCGGCCTTGCCGAAGCGGGCCTCGAAGCGGGCCACACGGCCACCGGTGTCGAGGATCTTCTGCTTGCCCGTGTAGAACGGGTGGCACTCGGAGCAGAGGTCGGCGCGGATGGTGCCCGACTCGATGGTGCTCCGGGTGGTGAACGACGCACCGCAGGTGCAGCTGACCTGGGTCTCGACGTACGTGGGGTGGATGTCGCGCTTCAAGGGATTCTCCTAGTTTCGGGAGGGCGCCGGGTCGTACGCGCGGATTGCTCGTACGTGAACCGGGGCCGACGGACCAGTCTGCCAGGACCGGCCGTATCTCCCAAAACGAGGGGGCGGCCGGATCTATTCCGGCCGCCCCGGCCTCGCGAATGCCGCCCCGGCCTCTGCCGCCCCGGCCTCGCGGAGGGTTCAGCGGTTCGTGACCACGCGGTCCGCGTCGCCCTTGTCCCCGGCCGAGTCCTTGGTGGCGGAGGCGGGGATCGGCCTGTCGTGCCGCAGGGCCGTCCAGACCTGCTGGGACGCCTTCTCCAGGGGCAGGACGCGGTTCCCGTCGTTCGGGTCGTACTGCACCGGGAGCGTGATCATCTTGACGTCGTCGGTGCCGAGGTTCTTCAGTCCCCCGGCGAAACCGACCAGCTTGTTGACCGAGTCGAGCTGGGAGTCGGGGGTGATCGCGCGGGTGGCGGTGTCGGCCACGTCGTACAGCTTCTTGGGGTTGCTGAACACGCCGACGCTCTTGACCTGGTTCATCAGCGCCTTGATGAACGCCTGCTGGAGCTGGATACGGCCGAGGTCACTGCCGTCGCCGACGCTGTGGCGGGTCCGCACGAGGCCGAGGGCCTTCTCCCCGTCGAGGGTGTGGGTGCCGGGGGCGAGCTTCAGATGACTCTTCGGGTCGTTGATCGACTCCGTGGTGGTGATCTTGACGCCGCCCAGGTCGTTGATGAGCGTCTTGAAACCGGTGAAGTCGACCTCGATGTAGTGGTCCATGCGGATGCCGGACATCTTCTCGACGGTCTTCACCGCACAGGCCGGGCCGCCGGCCTCGTACGCCGTGTTGAACATGGCCTCCTGCTCACCGGAGACGGTCTTGCCGTCGGAGTCGGTGCAGGCGGGGCGGTTGATCAGGGTGTCGCGCGGTACGGAGACCACACTGGCCTTCTTGTGGCCCTTGTAGATGTGGACGATCATCGCCGTGTCGGAGCGGGCGCCGCCCCCGTCCTCGCCGTACTTCGCGTTCGCGCCGGCGCGGGAGTCCGAGCCGAGTACGAGGATGTCCTCGGAGCCGTTGTCGGTGTTCGCCGGGCGGTCCCCGCCGAGCTGGGCGTTGATGTCGACGCCCTTCAGATTGCCGTCGAGCTTGAAGTACGCGTAGCCGAGTCCGGACCCGCCGACGAGTACCAGGGCCGCTGCGGACCACGCGGCGACAGTGGTGGCGCGGCTGCGCTTGCCGGGCGCCCTGCGGCGCTTGCCGCTGCCACGTATTCGGCTGTTGCTCCGGTCGGTCATGATCTCCCTTTTCCGTAGTCCTTTTCCCGCTACCTCCTGCCGTGATGTTGAAACACGCCCTCATTGACACGTGTACAGACAGTGAAGCACCAAGCAGGGTGGCACAGCACTCTGTGCCGCTCACCGCGGGCACCGCAGACGGGCCGGTACGGACCTCGGTGGCCGTTCTGCCGTTTCACCTGGGGTTTCGGTCCTGCGGGGCCACGACAGGCGCCCCTGAGCCCGGCCAGGAGGGTGTGGCAAACGTCTCGGCGGGGCTCGATGTGGCGGGACCGGGGCGCGATGCGCCTGGATGGTGGCGCCGTAACGCGAGAACCGCCCCGTCGCCTGGGCGACGGGGCGGTTCCGGGACGATCCGGATCAGTCGTTTCCGTTGCCGCTGCCGGCGCCGGGCGTCGTCTTCTGGATCTGGAGCAGGAACTCCGCGTTCGACTTCGTCTGCTTCATCTTGTCCAGGAGCAGCTCGATGGCCTGCTGCTGGTCGAGCGCGTGCAGCACCCGGCGCAGCTTCCAGACCACGGCGAGCTCGTCGCTGCCGAGCAGGATCTCTTCCTTGCGGGTGCTGGACGCGTCCACGTCCACCGCCGGGAAGATGCGCTTGTCCGAGAGCTTCCGGTCGAGCCTGAGCTCCATGTTGCCGGTGCCCTTGAACTCCTCGAAGATCACCTCGTCCATCCGCGAGCCGGTCTCGACCAGCGCGGTGGCCAGGATGGTCAGCGAACCGCCGTCCTCGATGTTGCGCGCCGCACCGAAGAAGCGCTTCGGCGGGTAGAGCGCGGTCGAGTCGACACCACCGGACAGGATGCGTCCGGAGGCGGGCGCGGCGAGGTTGTACGCACGGCCCAGACGGGTGATGGAGTCCAGCAGGACGACCACGTCGTGGCCCAGCTCGACGAGGCGCTTGGCGCGCTCGATGGCCAGCTCGGCGACGGTGGTGTGGTCCTCGGCCGGGCGGTCGAAGGTCGAGGAGATGACCTCGCCCTTGACCGACCGCTGCATGTCGGTGACCTCTTCGGGCCGCTCGTCGACGAGGACGACCATCAGGTGGCACTCGGGGCTGTTGACCGTGATCGCGTTGGCGATCGACTGGAGGATCATGGTCTTGCCGGTCTTCGGCGGGGCCACGATCAGACCACGCTGGCCCTTGCCGATCGGTGCGACCAGGTCGATGATCCGCGTGGTCAGCACGCCCGGGTCGGTCTCCAGACGGAGCCGGTCCTGAGGGTAGAGCGGGGTCAGCTTCTGGAACTCCGGGCGGCCGCGGCCGGTTTCGGGCGCCATGCCGTTGACCGTGTCGAGGCGGACCAGCGCGTTGAACTTCTCGCGGCGCTCGCCTTCCTTGGGCTGGCGCACCGCGCCGGTGGTGTGGTCGCCCTTGCGCAGGCCGTTCTTACGGACCTGGGCGAGGGACACGTACACGTCGTTGGGGCCCGGCAGGTAGCCGGAGGTCCTGATGAACGCGTAGTTGTCGAGGATGTCGAGGATGCCCGCGACGGGGATCAGCACATCGTCGTCGGCGACCTGCGGCTCGCCGGGGCCGAACTCGTCGCGGCCACGACGGCCGCGGCGGTCCCGGTAACGTCCGCGCCGGCCACGCCGGCCGCCCGCCTCGTCGTCGAAGTCGTCCTGCGGGCCGTTGTTCTGATTGCCGCTCTGGCTTCCGCCGCCGCGGTTGTCGCGCTGCTGGCGGCCGCCACCCTGCTGCTGGCCGCCCTGGCCGCCCTGCTGGTCGTCGCCCTTGCCCCGGCGGTCGCGCTGCCGGTCCCGGCGGTCCCCGCGGTCACGGTCGCCGCGCTCGCCCCGCTGGCCGCGGTCCTGGCGGTCGCCGCGCCGGCCGTCGGTGTCGCTCTGGGCGGTGCCCGTGCCGGACGCGGACACGGCGGTCTCGGCCTTGGTGTCGGGCTGGGCCTCGACCTTGACGTCGCCCTGGGCCTCGGCCCTGGTCTCCGTCTTGGTGTCGGGGCTGCCCGCCTGCGCGGTGGCCCGGCGACGACGGCGCTCGCCCGCGGGCTGGTCGTCGCTCGCGGGCTGGCCGGGGATGTCGATCTGCTGCTGGGACGCGGCCTTCTCGGCCTTGCCCGGCTTGTCCTCGGCGGCGCCTTCACCCGTACGGGCCTTGGAAGTTGCGCGGCGCTTGGGCTTGGTCTCGGCGGCGTCGGAGCCGCCCGCCTCGGCGCTCTTGGGCGCTGACGAGGAGCCGGCCTGCGCTTCCTTGATTACCTCGATCAACTGGCTCTTGCGCATCCGCGCGGTGCCCCTGATGCCGAGGCCGGACGCGACCTGCTGCAGCTCGGCCAGGACCATGCCCTCGAGGCCGGTGCCGGAGCGGCGGCGCCGTGCGGTGGTGCCAGTGGCAGCACCTGCGGCGGGCGCGGCGCTGTCGACGTTGCTGTCGGCAGTCACGCCCATCAGATCGGTGGTGTCGCTCACGAAGGGTCCTTCCCTGGAGCGGACGTCGGCCTTCTGGCTCGGCGACCGGTTGTGCTGTCCGACTGCGATCCCATCTTGTGGACCGTGCCGGGGCGGTGGTCCCGCCGGGTACGGCGGAGAAACATGCGGACGTGCAATGGGTCCGGCCCGAGGTCCCCCTGCTCGGCCCTCCGTGGAAATGAACGGGGGGTGTCGTGCCGGTTCCGGTGCGTGCTCAAAACTGCTCAGGCAGGCTGCTCAGGCAGTTGAGGAGGCTCCCGGAAGAAGGGTGGTCCCGATGTGGGACACGAAGCACCGCGCCTCAAAGACGTCGGGTGCAGACTTGAGGTTAACACTACCGGCTCCAACAAACATTCCCCCTCTCACTCACCGGCAATCCCGTGTGGCTACGAACCGAGCGGCAGAACGCTCGTTCCCGCGGCGTCGAGGGAGAGCCGGTTGGCCGCCCATCCCTCGCCCGCCAGCCGTGCGACCTTGTCGGCCACACCGTCCTCGACCAGCGCGAGCACCGTGGGGCCCGCACCGGAGATGACCGCGGGGACGCCGTCCGCGCGCAGTCGGTTGACCAGCGCGAGGCTCTGCGGCATCGCCGGGGAACGGTAGTCCTGGTGGATACGGTCCTCGGTGGCCGCGAGCAGCAGTTCGGGACGCCTGGTCAGGGCCTCCACGAGCAGGGCGGCGCGACCCGCGTTGAGCGCCGCGTCCACATGGGGGACCGTGCGCGGCAGCAGTCCACGGGCGGTCTCCGTGAGGACGGCCTTCCCGGGGACGAAAACCACCGGAACGACGGAACGCGCGGGCTCCATCCTGATGGCGCGGGCCGCTCCCCCGTCCATCCAGGCCAGGGTGAAACCGCCGAGCAGACAGGCGGCGACATTGTCGGGATGACCCTCGATCTCGGTGGCCAGCTCCAGCAGTGCCGCGTCGTCGAGCCGGGCGTCGCCGCCTATGGTCACCGCGCGGGCCGCGACGATCCCGGCGCAGATGGCGGCCGAGGAGGAGCCCAGGCCACGGCCGTGCGGGATGCGGTTGGCGCAGACGACCTCCAGGCCGCGCGGCTGTCCGCCGAGCAGGTCGAAGGCCGTGCGCAGGGAGCGCACGAGCAGGTGGTTCTCGTCACGGGGAAGCGTCTCGGCGCCCTCACCCGCGATGTCGACGTGCAGGCCGGAATCGGCGACGCGGACGACCACGTCGTCGTAGAGCCCCAGCGACAGGCCGAGGGCGTCGAAGCCCGGACCGAGATTGGCGCTGGTGGCGGGGGTGCGCACCCGTACGGCGGCGGCGCGGAACGCGGGACCGGCCATCGCTCTGACGACTCTCCTTGACTGCGAAATGTGGTGATTGCGAGATGTTCGAGGAGGTACGGAACACCCGAGGGCCACGTGGGCGACAACACCGCGGCATATGCGGCGGGCGAGTGAGGTACAGCCTATCGAAGGAAGGTTGCGTGGCGACATAGGGCGCACAGGAGGCGCACGATGCGTGTCGCATGCCTCACGTGCGCCGATGTCTGCCTTGTCCCCGCTTCGCCCGGGGCGCGGGTCCGGGGCCCGTTCACCGGCCCCGTACGGACACGTCCGGACGGTTCCGGCGACGGGGCGGGGCGCTCTCACCGGTCTTCGCGGGAGGCCGCGAAGACCGGTGGACGGGGCCCGGGTCGTGCCGGAACGCCGAGGTCAGGCGAGGCCGAGGCGCTCGGCCGCGGTGACCGCGTCGACCGGCACGGTGACCGGCTGGGGCGCTCCGGCGACCGCCCAGTCCGGGTCCTTGAGGCCGTTTCCGGTGACCGTGCAGACGATGCGCTGGCCGGGGTCGACCTTGCCCTCGTCGGCGGCCTTGAGCAGACCGGCGACGGAGGCGGCCGAGGCGGGCTCGACGAAGACGCCCTCCTGAGAGGCCAACAGGCGGTAGGCGGCCAGGATCTGCCGGTCCGTCACCTCGTCGATGAAGCCGCCGGACTCGTCACGGGCGGCCAGGGCGTACTGCCAGGACGCCGGGTTGCCGATCCGGATCGCGGTGGCGACGGTGTGCGGGTCCTTGACGATCTCGCCGCGCACGATGGGCGCGGAGCCGGAGGCCTGGAAGCCCCACATGCGCGGGGTGCGGGACGCGATGCCGTCGGCGGCGTACTCGGTGTACCCCTTCCAGTACGCCGTGATGTTGCCGGCGTTGCCGACGGGCAGCACATGGATGTCCGGGGCGTCGCGCAGCGCGTCCACGATCTCGAAGGCCGCGGTCTTCTGGCCCTCGATACGGACCGGGTTGACCGAATTGACCAGCGCCACCGGGTAGTTGTCGGAGAGCGAGCGGGCCAGTGTCAGACAGTCGTCGAAGTTGCCCTCGACCTGGAGGATCTTCGCGCCGTGGACCAGCGCCTGGCCCATCTTGCCGAGCGCGATCTTGCCCTGGGGCACGAGGACGGCGCAGACCATTCCGGCCCGTACGGCGTACGCCGCCGCCGAGGCCGAGGTGTTGCCGGTGGAGGCGCAGATCACCGCCTTGGCGCCCTCCTCCTTGGCCCGGGTGATGGCCATGGTCATGCCACGGTCCTTGAAGGAGCCGGTCGGGTTGGCGCCCTCGACCTTGAGATGCACCTCACAGCCCGTCCGCTCGGACAGCACCTGGGCGGGCACGAGCGGCGTACCGCCCTCGCGGAGCGTGACGACCGGCGTCGTGTCCGTCACCGGGAGGCGGTCCCGGTACTCCTCGATGATGCCCCGCCACTGGTGGGTGCCAATGCTGGTCATGGGTCCCTTACTCCCCTTCAACACGCATGATGCTGGCGACACCGCGGACGGTGTCGAGCTCGCGCAGTGCTTCGACGGTCCCGGAGAGGGCTGCGTCCTGCGCGCGGTGGGTGACGACGACGAGGGCTGCCTCGCCGTCCTTTCCCTTCTGACGGACGGTATCGATGGATACGCCGTGTTCGGCGAAGACCGTCGCCACCTGGGCGAGAACGCCCGGCTTGTCGGCCACGTCGAGGCTGATGTGATAGCGCGTCACGGACTCGCCCATGGGGCTCACGGGCAGCTGCGTGTACGCGGACTCACCGGGCCCGGTGGCCTCGTTGAGCTTGTTGCGGCAGACGGCGACGAGGTCGCCGAGCACGGCCGAGGCCGTCGGCGCGCCGCCCGCGCCGGGTCCGTAGAACATCAGCTGCCCGGCCGCCTCGGCCTCGACGAAGACCGCGTTGTACGCCTCGCGCACCGAAGCGAGCGGGTGGCTGAGCGGGATCATCGCCGGGTGGACGCGCGCGGTGACGGACCGGCCGTCGGCGGCGCGCTCGCAGATGGCGAGGAGCTTGACGGTGCAGCCCATGCGCTGGGCGGAGGCGAGGTCGGCGGCGGTGACCTCCGTGATGCCCTCGCGGTGCACGTCGTCGAGGCGTACGCGGGTGTGGAAGGCGATCCCGGCGAGGATGGCGGCCTTGGCGGCGGCGTCGAAGCCCTCGACGTCGGCGGTGGGGTCGGCCTCCGCGTAGCCGAGGGCGGTGGCCTCGTCCAGCGCTTCCGAGTAGCCGGCGCCCGCGGTGTCCATCCGATCGAGGATGAAATTGGTCGTGCCGTTGACGATTCCGAGCACGCGGTTGACCGTGTCACCCGCGAGGGACTCGCGCAGCGGCCGGATCAGCGGGATGGCGCCGGCGACGGCCGCCTCGAAATACAGATCCGCGCCGTGCCGGGCGGCGGCCTCGTAGAGGGTCGTGCCGTCCTCGGCGAGCAGCGCCTTGTTGGCGGAGACCACGGAGGCGCCGTGCTCGAACGCGGTGGTGATGAGCGTACGGGCGGGCTCGATGCCTCCGATGACCTCGACCACGACATCTATGTCACCGCGTTTGACCAGGGCGGTGGCATCGGTGGTGATCAGCGCGGGGTCGATGCCGTCGCGCACCCGGGAGGGGCGCCGGACGGCGACCCCGGCCAGTTCCACCGGGGCGCCTATCCGCGCGGCGAGGTCGTCGGCCTGCGTCGTCATGATGCGCGCCACCTCTGAGCCGACCACACCACAGCCCAGCAGCGCCACCTTCAGCGGACGCGTACGCATCATCCGACCTATGCCTTTCATTGAACCCAGCCGTTAAAAGCATGAATGCCAACCAGTCTCACGCAATGGACGGGAGTTTCTGTCCCCTGTCCAGATCGCGAGATATGAATTTCAGTCCCCGACATCGAGACGCAGGAGATCTTCCTCCGTCTCACGCCGGACGATCACCCGTGCCGCACCGTCGTTGACCGCGACGACGGGCGGGCGCAGTGCGTGGTTGTAGTTGCTCGCCATGGAGCGGCAGTACGCGCCGGTGGCGGGGACGGCGAGCAGGTCGCCGGGCGCCAGGTCGGCGGGCAGGAACGCGTCCCGTACGAGGATGTCGCCGCTCTCGCAGTGCTTGCCGACGACGCGCGTCAGCATCGCCTCCGCGTCGGAGCGGCGCGACACGAGCGCGACGGAGTACTCGGCGTCGTACAGGGCCGTACGGATGTTGTCGGACATGCCACCGTCCACACTGACATACGTACGCAGCCCTTCGAGCGGCTTGATGGTGCCGACCTCGTACAGGGTGAAGGCCGTGGGGCCGACGATCGCGCGCCCCGGCTCGACGGAGATACGGGGGGTGCGGAGCCCCGCGGACTCACACTCACGGGTGACGATGTCGCTGAGCGCCTTGGCGATCTCGTGCGGCTCACGCGGGTCGTCCTCGGACGTGTACGCGATACCGAGCCCGCCGCCGAGGTCGATCTCGGGCAGTTCCACGCCGTGCTCGTCGCGCACCTCGGCGAGCAGTTGCACGACCCGGCGGGCGGAGACCTCGAAACCGGCCATGTCGAAGATCTGCGAGCCGATGTGCGAGTGGATGCCGGTCAGCTCGATGCCGTCGAGCGTGAGGGCGCGCCTCACGGCCTCGGCGGCCTGCCCGTCGGCAAGCGCGATACCGAACTTCTGGTCCTCGTGGGCCGTGGCGATGAACTCGTGCGTATGGGCCTCGACGCCGACGGTCACCCGGATCTGGACGGGCTGGACCTTGCCGAGCCGCCGCGCGATGTGCGCGACCCGCACGATCTCCTGGAAGGAGTCGAGGACGATCCGCCCGACGCCGGCGGAGACGGCCCGCTCGATCTCCTCGGTGGACTTGTTGTTGCCGTGGAAGGCGATGCGCTCGGCGGGCATCCCGGCGGCCAGCGCGGTGGCGAGTTCGCCGCCGGAGCACACGTCGAGATTGAGCCCCTCCTCGTGCAGCCAGCGGACGATGGTCCGGGACAGGAACGCCTTGCCCGCGTAGAACACGTCCGCGTCCTTGCCGAAGGCATCGGCCCAGGCGCGGCAGCGGGCGCGGAAGTCGGCCTCGTCGAGGAAGTACGCGGGGGTGCCGAACTCCTCGGCCAGCCGGGTCACTTCGATGCCCGCGACGGTGGCCACGCCGTCGCCGTTCCGGCGGACCGTACGCGACCAGACCTTCTCGTCCAGGGCGTTGAGGTCGGCGGCGGGGGCGGAGTAGTGCCCCTCGGGGTAGACATCCGCGTGACGGGGGCCTGCGGGGTGTGCGGAACGGCTCATGTTCTTGGCTCTCTTGGTTCTTTTCAGAGGTGTTCTGGCGCGTCGATGCCGAGCAGGGACAGGCCGCCGGCCAGCACCGCCCCGGCGGCTTCGGCGAGCGCGAGCCGGGAACGGTGGGCGGCCGAGGGTTTCTCGTCACCGACGGGCAGCGGACTGGCGGTCTCCTGGAAGCGCAGGAAGGCCTCCGCGGTGTGCTCGAGATGGCGGGCGAGCCGGTCGGGCGCGCGCAGCCGTGCGGCGGCTTCGAGAGCGGCGGGGTGATCACCGAGGGCGGTGAGGAGCATGGCGGTCGTGGTGGCGGCGTGCGGGGTCGCGTACGCCTCGTACTCCGCGTACGCCGTGTGCTCCTCGTACTCCTCGTACCCCGTGTGCTCGGCCTCATCGGGGGTGATGCCGAACCGGGCCGCGTTCCGCGCCAGGGCGCGGGTGCGGGCGTACGCGTAGCGCACCCGGAAGAACGGGTTGCTCTCGCGCTGTACGAGCAGCTCGTCGCCCGTGTGCGGGTGATCGTGGGCGGCGGCCCGCAGCAGCGCCCAGCGGGCGGCGTCGGGGCCGAGCCGGGCGAAGAGGCCGCCGATGGCGAAGCCGTCGGCGGCGGGGACGGGCACGGGCCGGCAGCTCTCCGTGCCGCCGGGTATCACGGCCGCCGTGGCGCCCTGCGAGCGCAGCAGCCGGACGACGGTCTCCGTCCAGACCTCGGCGCGCAGTTCGTCGGCCGGGGCGAAGGCAGCGGTGGTTCCGGCGAGCGCGTCGCCGTGCCCGTAGCCCGTACCGGCCTTGAGCACCGTACGGACCAGCTCGCCGTGGCTGTCGTCGGCGAGGGTGAAGTTCAGGAAGCCGGGTCCGGTGACCTCGACCCGGGCGATACGCGGGTGCAGGGCCCCGGAGCGCACGATCTCGGCGCGCAGTATCCCGGCGACCTCGCGGGCCGTGAACCCGGTACGCCCGGCCATGCGCAGCGCGACATTGCTGGCGTAGTCGCCGACACCGCCGGGGCGGGGACGCTCGACCACGACCCGTTCGGGCACGGGCCCCGGGAGCGTGTCGTCCTCGACCGCGCGGCGTACGGCGTCCAACACGGTGCGGGACAGATCGGCGGGGGTCACGGCACCAGCGTATGGGAGGAGGGGTACCTCTTAGCGAACCGGTTTCGCGATGCGGTCAGCCCCGGGCGCTTTCCGCCCGCCCGGCGCCCTGTCTGCCGTCCACTCTGCCTTCCACGGGCGGCGGGCCCTCCCGGTGGGTCAGCCGTCGTATGAGCCGGACCAGCTCGGACGGTTCGAAGGGCTTGGCGAGGAAGGCGTCGACGCCGGCGGCGACGCCGGATTCCGTCTCGTACTGCGTACAGGCGCTGATGATCGCGATCGGCAGCCGGCTGGTCCGCGGATCGGCGCGCAGCCGGGCGGCGGCGGTCAGTCCGTCGAGGCGGGGCATCACCACATCGAGGGTGATCACATCGGGCCTGACCTCATGGACCACGTCCAGACATTCGGCACCGTCGGCCGCGGTCACGACCTCGAACCCCTCAAGTTCGAGATTGACCCTGATCAGCTGCCGGATGACCCTGTTGTCGTCGACAACGAGCACCCGGCCCGATGCGGCGGACACAACTCGAGAGTAGGTCCGACTCCGGTGCCGCGTCCCGGTTTTGCCCACTTACCCCCGGCGCGGTCGGCACGAGTGCGCCCCCTGTCGTCTTCGGAACTCTCCCTCCGAACTCGCCCTCGGGACAGCGCTTAGGCTCTCGGCATGGAGCAGAACGAAGTCATCCTCAGGGCCATCGGCGTTCTCACGCAGTCCGCGCAGTGGATCCGCAGCGCCGACCGGAATGACGACGGCCTCCGGGAGGACGACGGGCAGGGCGACGGGCAGGGCGACGGGCAGGGGGACCGGTCGGCCGGCAGGGATTCGGGCCGGGGCCAGATCGGCTCGCTCCTCGCCGAGGTCTTCCCCTCGTTCAAGGTCTCCCCCGACGCCACCCCGCTCGAGGCCGCGCACGCGGTGACCGAGGCCTCGCTGCCGGCCATCATGCAGCTGATCGGCGCCTTCACCTATGTCTTCGCCGAGCTGGCCGAGGTCCACGACGCCGGACGTACGGACATCACCTCGGAGGAACTCCTGCGGGAGCTGGCACTGCGGATGTCACGCCCGAGCGACGACGCGTGACGTCCGGCCCGACCGGGCCGCACGACTGCGGTTCGACGGGCATCGGTCAGGCCGGGGCCCCTCAGATCTTGATGACGGTGACGCGCCTGCCGCACAGGGCAGTGAGATCCTCGGGGTCCGAGGTGAGCACGGTGACCGGGCCGGGCGCCGCGAGCGCGGTCGCGCCGACCATGGCGTCGATGGCGTACTTGTGGCCGTGCACGCCCGCATCGGCCAAGAGGGCACCCGCGTGGCGGGCGATGGATTCCGAGACAGGCTCGATGACGATGCGGGACAGGGACCATTCGAGGGCAGGGCGGTTGATCCTCGGGTGGACAACCTCGACGAGAGTGGCAGCGCTGGTGATCACCCGCATGTCAACCACACGCGCGGTCTCCAGCCACCTCGTGACGTCGCGGTCGCGCAGCACGGCCTTTGCCAGCCCCTCACTGTCCAGCACCATCGTGCCCCCCGTGATGGGGCGCGAGCGTGTCATGCGGCGTTCGTCCGGCGCGTGGGGTGCTGCTCGTCGCGAGCGCGTTGCAATTGATCCAGTGTGGCCTGAATCTCCTCCTCGGTCACCGGACCGTGCTCAGCCTCGGCCACGGCGATCAGTTCCGCGAGTTTGTCGCGCTCGACCTGACGGGCGACAGCTGCGGCTACATACGCGGAGAGCCCCGAAGGGCCACTACGGGCCCGAGCGTCTTCCGCGATGTCCCTCGGCATGGTGATCGAGTACTTCTGGGTAGGCTCGCTCATGCCCCTTATCCTACCGCGAATCCTCTAACGCGGATGGTCTTGCCGTTCACGGTCCGCTACGGGCGGCGCGGCAGTACCGCGATCGCCGCCAGCGGGATCGCGGCGAGTACGAGCCAGGGCGCGGCGGGTGGGAGGTGTGCGTCGAGGAGGGTGCCGCTCGCCGCGCTGCCGGCCAGGACGATCAGGCCGGAGGCCGAGGAGAGTGCGCCGGTGTAGAGGCCGAGCCGACCCTCCTCCGCGAGGTCGGGGACCCAGGCTCGGGCGGCGGGGGCTATGAGCATCTGGCCGAGGGTGAGCAGGACGACGAAGGCGGCCGCCGGAAACAGGCCCGTGGTTCCGGTCAGGTCTGCGGGGCGGGCCGCCGCCACGACGGCGAAGCCCGTGGCGAGGAGCACCAGTCCGGCCGCCATGGAGCGGCGCAGGTCGAGCCGGTCCGCCGCCCAGCGGGTGACGGGCAGTTGGGTGGTCACGACCAGCAGCGAGGAGAGGGCGAAGAGCCAGGCCAGCGGGGCCTGGGAGCCCGCCGCGCGCTCGACCTCCGCCGGGAGGGCGAGGTAGAGCTGGTTGTACGCCAGCAGGTAGGTCCCGTACGCCAGGCACAGGGCGAGGAAGCGCCGGTTGCGCAGCAGGTTCCGGACGGCGCCGGGGCCGCTGACGCGGGTCCGGCCCGGGATGTGCTGGGGCAGCAGCCACCAGTGTCCGGCCAGGACGAGTACGAAGATCCCCGCCCCGGCGAGGCACACCGTACGGAAATCCACCCCGAGCAGCAGCGCGCCCAGCAGTGGGCCGACGAACGCGCCCGCCTGCCCGGCCACGGTGAACAGCGCCAGTACGCCGGTGCGCGGGCCCCCGCCCGCCTCCTCCCGGGCCACCGCCTGGCGGGCGACCTCGGACTCCACGGCGGGCGAGAACAGCGCCGCCGCGAAGCCGATCAGCAGGACGGCACCGATGACCGCCCAGGTCCGCTCCGCGTAACCGAGCCACGCGAATCCGGCGATCCGCAGCGCGCAGCCCGCCAGGACCACCGGGCGTACGCCGTACCGGTCGGCCAGGGCGCCGCCGACCACGAACAGGCCCTGCTGGCTGAACGTTCGCAGTCCCAGTACGAGACCGACCAGCCAGCCGGCCATGCCCATCGCCGTGCCCAGGTGTTCGGCGAGGAAGGGCAGGACGCCGAAGAAGCCGACGTTGAAGGCGAGTTGGGTGAGGATCAACAGGCGCAGGAGCGGCGACAGTTCGGCCCACTGTCCGAGACCGGACCGGGCCCGGGGCCGGGACTGCTCGCCGGACGGGGGCTGGGAGGCGCGCCGCGTACACGGCTCGGTCATCGGGAGTCCCTCGCCATGGAGTGGGGGGAGCCGGCGGCGCTGCCGGCCTTCGCCGGTTCGCGCGCCCCTGGCTCGGGCCGCTCTCGCGCCGTCGGCGGTTGCGGCAGCCGTGCCCGCTCCCGCGATACGGGCCGCCGCCCGCGCACCCCTCCGGCCGCCGACACCGCGAGCGCTCCCAGCAGGGCGAGTACGGCGGCCGGTGCCAGGACCGCCCAGGGCGCGCGCTCCGCGTACGGGAGGTTCTCGGAGAGCAGCAGGCCCCACTCCGGGGAGGGCGGCTGGGCGCCGAGCCCCAGGAAGCCCAGGGCGGCCAGGGCCAGGGCCACTCCGGGCAGCCGCAGCAGCGCGTGCCGGGCGACGGGCGGGATCACGGCGGGCAGCAGTTCGTACCGCAGGACGTACAGGGGGCCCGCGCCGAGCGCGCGGGTGGCGACGAGGTGGGTGGTGGCGCGTTCCTGTTCCAGCAGGGCGGAGGCGTGCGCGGCCAGCGGCGCCCAGGCGACGGCCGCCACGGCGAGCGCCGGGGTGTACGGGCCGCTGCCCGCGATCCCCGCGACCAGGAGCCCGGCGAGCACCGGCGGTACGGCGTTGACGGTGTCGACGGCGGCGCCCGACACCTTCGGCACCAGCCCGAGCAGGACTCCGGCCAGCAGGGCCACGGCGGTCACCGCGAGCGCCAGGGCGAGGGTGGTGAGCGCGCCGTGCCCGACGCGGGCCAGCACATCGCGGCCCAGCGCGTCGGTGCCGAACGGGTGGGCCCAGGACGGGGGTCGGAGCCGGGCGGCGGTGTCCAGCCCCAGCGGATCGCGGACCAGGCCGGACACGACGACGCCGAGCAGCGGCAGCCCGTACACGAGGGGCTGTGCCCGGTGGGCAGGCGGCGCCGGCCGGTGCGAGGACTGGAGCGCGCCGTCACGCAGGGCCGGGCCCAGCATCAGCTGCGCCACGCCCCTGGCGAGCCCTCCCGCTAGAGCCGCGAGCAGGACGAGGGCGAGTGTGCCCGCCTGGAGTACGGGCAGGTCCTGGGCGGTCGTGGCTTGCAGCGTGAGCCGGCCGAGCCCGGGTATGTCGAAGATCTGCTCGACGGCGACCGAGCCGCCGGTGAGACCGACGACGAACAGCCCGAGGTTCGGCAGCAGGCCGGGGAAGCAGCGCCGCAGCGCCTGGCGGGCGATCCGCCGGCCCGTCAGTCCGCGCGCGGCGGCGGCCAGTGCCCAGGGTTCACCGAAGGCTCCGGGCAGCGCGTCGGCGAGCAGCCGGCCGAGCAGCGCCCCGGCGGGCAGGCCGAGCGAGAGCGCGGGCAGCACCATCCAGCGGGGCCCGTACCAGCCGAGGGCGGGCAGCCAGCCGAGCTGTACGCCGACCACGGTGGCCAGGACGGACGCGGTCAGGAACTCGGGCAGCGCGGCGAGCATCGCCGCCGCGCCCCCCGCGCGTGGGGGGCGGAACCGTCGCCGCGAGCCGAGCCACAGGGGGCGGGCGCAGACCGCTGCGGCCGTCACGAGGGCGACCGCCATCGCCCCGGCCATGAGCAGCAGCGAGATGCCCAGGGCCTGGACGACCGAGGGCAGTACGGCGGCGCCGGATATCCACGACTCCCCCGCGTCACCGCGCGCCAGCCCGCCGAGCCACTGCCCGAGCAGGCTCACGGGACCTGCGTCCAGGCCGAGTTGGTCCCGTACGACGTTCAACGCCTCGGCGGTGGGTTCCCGTTCGGCCGAGCGCGCCTTGAGGACGGTGAGCGCGGGGTCGGTGCGCGAGAGCCAGGGCAGCAGGCCGATGCCGCAGAGCAGGAGGGCCGCGAGCGCGGCGCGCCAGAGCGTGGTCAGGCCGGGGAGCCGCACGAGTCGCACGGCTGCCGAGCGGTACGAGGAAGGGGCCGGGCGATGCGAGGGGGCCGGGCGGTCCATGCGGGGATCAGCGCCGGGTGCTCGCGGTGGCGAGGGCACGCTCGTACGGGTCGAGGGTCACGCCCCGTACCGCCGGAGCGACACCCACGATGATCCGCTGGTGCACCAGCGGTACAACCGCGTCCGTACCGAGGATCCTGGCCTCCGCCGCCATCGCCGCGTCCTGCCGCTTGCCGGGGTCCACGAGGGAGTCCGCCGTGGCGACGGCCCGGTCCACGCCCCGGTCGCAGAGCAGCGCCAGGTTGTAACTCCCGTCACAGGTGAAGTCGGTGGAGAGGGCGGAGACGGGGTCGCCGGTGTCGAGCATCGTGTTGCGCGCGGAGACGAAGGCGTCGAACTTCCCGGCCAGCGCGTCGCTCTCGATGCGCGCGTACTCGCGGACCGTCAGTTTCACCGTGAACCCGGCCTTCTCCAGCTGCTGTTGGAGCACCTGGGCGACCTCGGGCAGCTCAGGCCGGTTGTCGTACGTGGCGATGGTGAGGGTGGTGCCCTTGACGTCCTTGCCAAGGGCGGCCTCCGCACGTCCGACGGGCTTCGCGCGCTTGCCCTTCGCCCAGGTCAGCGCGGGGCCGAAGATGCCCTGGGCGGGGTCGGCGTGCCCTTCGTGGACATTCTCGGCGAGTACGGAGGTGTCGATGGCCCGGCGGGCGGCGGCCCGGAACCGCGGGTCCTTGAACGGGCCGGACCGGGTGTTGAGGTGGAGGCTGGTGTTGCGGGTGGTGGACACCTCGTGCGCGGCGCCCTCGGCGAGGGAGGCGGCCTGCGCGACCGGTATCGCCTCGGCGATGTCCTCCTCGCCGCTGCGCAGGGCGTTGGCGCGGGCCGTACCGTCGGCGATGAACCTGGCGTCGATACCGGAGGCGTGGGCCCGACCGCCCCAGTAGTCGTCGAAACGGTCGAGGGTGGCGCCGGTGGAGCCGGTGACCTTGGTGAGTTCGAAGGGGCCGGTGGCCGTGCCGACGGGGTTGACGGCGCCCCGCTTCGTGGAGCCGTCGGTCTTGGAGGCGCTGCTCTTGGGGCCCTCGGCGTCCTTGGAGCCCTCGGCGTCCTTCCCACCCTCGGCGTCCTTCGCGTATGCCTTCGGGGACAGGACGGCCATGCTGGGGCCCGCCAGCCGGAAGGGCAGTGCGGGGTCCGGCTCGGCGGTCGTGACGCGGACCCGGTGGTCTCCGGACGGGGTCGCGGTGAGCTTCACCTCGGCGAGCGCGGTGGGAACGGGGGTGGCGCTCGCGGCATGGGTGAGGGCGGCGGCGACCGACTCCGGGGTGACCTCGGTACCGTCCTGGAACCGGGCCTCGCGGAGCGTGAACAGCCAACTGCCGTCGCTCTCACGGCTCCAGGACTCGGCGAGCGCGGGGCTCGCGGCACCGTTGCCGTCGAGACGGGTCAGCCCCTCGGTGACGCCGAGCCGGCTCAGGAGCGTGGCGTCGGCGCCGTACGGGGAGAAGTTCTCGGTGGGCGGGAAGGCCAGCGCCATCCGCAGCCGTCCACCACTGCCGGAGCCCGGGGACGACGCGCCGTCGGAGCTGCCGCCAGAAGCGAAGCAACCGGTGAGCAGGGGTGCGAGCAGCAGGCCGGCGACGAACCGGCGGCGACGGACAGATCCCATGGTCCTCGTTCTCGTCTCTACGCGTCTGAACGCGATGGGCAGGGCTGACGTGGGGGCGGAACGAGAGACTACATGAAAATGATTTCCATCAAGCCATGGGGACCTCGAAGTGGACGATCCCCTGCCCACCGCCGGACTCCTCGCGCTCATCGCACACCATCTTCCCCGTCGCCCGCCAGAAGGCCTCGGCGCCGGGAACGGCGGGATCGGTGTGCAGATAGACCGAGCGGTAGCCGCCTTCCGTCGCGGCGAAGTCCAGGAGTGCGCGCACCAGAGCGCGGGCCAGCCCCTGGCGGCGATGGCCGGGGCGCACATACACCCGGCGCAGCTGGGCGGTCTCCCCCGACGGGTAACGCTCGGCGAGCCAGCGCGGGTTGGGCGGATGGAGCGGCCCCCGGGCATCGAGCGCGGCGGTCCCGGCGACCACGCCCGTGCTCTCCTCGACGGCGACCAGCAGGGTGTGACGGGCGGGGGTGAGATAGGCACCCGCGAGATCGATGATGTCCGCGTGCCAGCGCGGGACGTACCCCGTACCGAAGTCGCGGTAGACGGTGTCGAGCATCACCGCACGGGCGGTGTCGAGGTCGCCGGGGGTCGCGGTTCGGATGCAGTAGGTACGCACTTGCACATCATAGGCAACAAGGGTCACGGGGATTCGGCGGGGCGGTGGCGGCCGGACCCGGTGGCCGCGATGACGACCGGGCCGCTTCAGGCCGTGGGCACCGTGCCGAGGAACCGTACGTACGGACGGCCCTCGGGCCCGTCCTGGGTGACGGCGGCGCGCACCCCGTACACATCCGCGATCAGGCGCTCGGTGATGACGTCCCACGAACTGCCGCCGGCCACGACGCGGCCCTGCTTCAGCACGACGAGCTGATCGCAGTACATCGCCGCCAGGTTCAGGTCGTGCAGCGCGATGACGCTGGTCACCGGGAGTTCGGCGACCAGGTTCAGGAGGTCGAGCTGGTGCTGGATGTCCAGGTGGTTGGTCGGTTCGTCCAGCAGGAGTTCGCGGGGCTCCTGGGCGAGCGCGCGGGCGATCTGGACCCGCTGGCGCTCGCCGCCCGAGAGCGTGTGCCAGGACTGGCCGGCCCGGTCCGTCAGGCCGGTGCGTTCCAGAGCGGTACGAATGGCCTCGTCGTCCCCGGCGGCCGCCGCCGACCAGGCGCGGCGGTGCGGGACGCGGCCGAGCCGTACGACATCGCGGACGGTCAACTCGACCTGGGTGTCGGCCTGCTGCTCGACCACGGCGACGCGGCGGGCGAGCGATCTGCGGCCGAGTTCGGCGAGCGGGCGGCCGTCGAGGGTGATGACGCCGCAGGCGGGGGCGAGGACGCCGGAGAGCAGGCGCAACAGGGTGGACTTTCCCGAGCCGTTCGGGCCGAGCAGCCCGACCATGGATCCGGGCGGCGGCGCGAGACTGACCCCGTCCACGATCAGGCGTCCGCCGGCGGTCCGGGAGACACGGTCGGCGCGGAGGCCCGAGCCGGTCACCGCATCCGTATCCGTATCCGTATCCGTACCCGTGCGTGTGTCCGTGGTCCGCTTCATCGGATTCTCCGGCCCCGGTACAGGACAAGGACGAACGCCGGTACGCCGATCAGCGAGGTCACCACGCCCACCGGCACCTCCTGCGGGTCGAGCACCGTACGGGCCAGGGTGTCGACCCAGACCAGGAACACCGCTCCGGTCAGCGCGGTGACGGGCAGCAGCCGGCCGTGGCCGGGACCGGCCAGCGCACGGGCGGCGTGCGGCAGTACGAGGCCGACGAAGCCGATGGCCCCGGCCGAGCTGACCAGCGCCGCCGTCAGCAGCGCGGTCACGCACAGCAGCACCACACGGGTACGGGCCACCGAGACGCCCAGCGTCGCCGCCGCGTCCTGGCCGAACGCGAACGCGTCGAGCGTCCGCGCGTACCCGAGACACACCAGCAGCGCCACCGCGAGCACCGCCAGGCAGACCCACACATCGGTCCACCCGGCGCCGCTGAGCGATCCGAGCAGCCAGAACAGCACGCCCCGGGTGGTCTCCGCGTCCGCCGCCGTCATCACGATGAAGGAGGTCAGGGCCGAGAAGAGCTGCATCGCGGCGACTCCGGAGAGCACCACCCGGTCCACCGTGCCGCCGAGGGTATGGCTGAGCAGCAGCACCAGCGCGAACGAGCACAGGGCGCCGAGGAACGCGCCGCCCGAGATGGACAGCGCCCCGCCGCCGACACCGAGCACGACGACCACGACCGCGCCGGTCGAAGCCCCCGAGGAGACTCCCAGCACGAAGGGGTCGGCGAGCGGGTTACGGAGCAGGGACTGCATGACCGCCCCGCACACCGCGAGTCCGGCGCCGCAGACGGCGGCGAGCAGGGTGCGGGGCAGCCGCAGGTTCCAGACGATCCCGTCCCGGATCGGTGTGAGGCCGGAATCGCCCCATCCGATATGGGTGGCCACCACGGACCAGACGTCGCCGACGCGGATGTTCGCGGGTCCGATGGTGATCGCGACGGCGACGGAGAGGAACAGCCCGGCGACCCCGCAGGCCCAGAGGAGGCCGTGCCGCAACCGGCGTACGCCGGGGCCGTGTACGCCTGGACCATCCGGGCCCGGACCGCGTACCTCCTGGGCCTCCGATGCCCCCGACGCCTCCAGAGACCCCGACACCTCAGGAACCCCCTCAGCCGCCGTAGCCTCCCGGGGCCGCTCCGTACGTTCGACCGTCACTTCGCGGGCGCGATCTCGCGCAGCTTCGCCGCGACCTTCTCGACGCCCTCGACCGTTCGGATGGTCGGGTTCATGGCCTGGCCGCTGAGCAGGACGTAGCGCTTGTGCCTGACGGCGTCCATGTTCCGGGTGGCCGGATTGGACTCCAGGAACTCGATCTTCTTCTCGGCGGTCTCGGCCGTCTCCGACTTACGGGTGAGGTCGCCGATCACCAGAACGCCAGGGTTGCGGTCCGCGACCGTCTCCCAGTTGATCTGGGGCCACTCCTCGTGGTTGTCGTCGAAGACGTTCTTCGCCCCGACGGCGTTGGTGATGATGCCGGGAGCGCCGCAGCAGCCGCCCATGTACGGCGACTCGGAGTTGGCGAACCAGTAGAGGAGGGTGGCCTTTCCGGCCGTCCCGCCCTCCGCGCCCTTCGGGGCCTTCCCGGACTTCCCGCCCGTCGCGGCGTCGATCCCGGCCGTGGCCTTCGCCATCCGGCCCTTGAGCCCGGCGACCACCTTCTCGCCCCGCTCCTCGACGCCGAAGACCTTGGCCAGGTCGCGTACCTCGCCGTAGACGTCGTCCATGGTGAGCGAGGTCGTACGGACTCCGTCGCCGTCGCCGCTGTTGTCCTTGGTGCAGTCGGACGGGGAGACATACGTGGGTACGCCCAGCTCCTCGAACTGCGGGCGCGTGGCCACACCGCCCTTGCCCAGCGTCGATTCGAACGAGGAGGCCACGAAGTCGGGCTCGGTGTCCAGGACCTTCTCGAAGGAGGGGGCGTTGTCCGCCAGCCGCTTCACGCCGGCGTTGGGCTTCTCCAGCCCCTTCAGCAGCGGGTCGGTCCAGGTGGCGGTGCCCACCATCCGGTCGGCGAGACCGAGGGAGAGCATGATCTCCGTCGTGCCCTGATTGAGCGAGACGGCACGGCGCGGCGGCGCGTCGACCCGTACCTTCTGTCCGCAGTTGTCGAGTGTGCGCGGGTATCCGGTGGCCGCACCGCCGGATGGGGACGTCCCGGAATCGGCCGCCTTCCCGGAGGAGCCCCCGCCGCCGCAGGCCGTCAGGAGCACCGCCCCGGCAAGGAAGAGGATGGTGTGGCGAACGGAGGTACGGGCACGGGCGGGGCGCGCGAGCGGCACGGCAGTTCCTCTGCGTCGAGGGCCCATGCGCGGAGCCCAGTCGTACGGTGCTCCCCCGCCACAGGACGAGGGCGGAGGCCGCCAGCAGGTCTTCGGACTCGGGATCCCCCGGGCGAGACGCCTTCCCGGACAGCTCAACTGTCCAGTGGCCGATGCCGCGCCCGTCACCCTTACCGCTGCGCGTCAGTTCCGGATTCGCACCGGATTCCCTGACCCACGTACATGGGTTCGACTGGCCTCGGCAAGCTATCACAGGAGGTTTTCGGCCTCGGCCGGGTCCGCCGGAGCACCGGTCGGAGGGACTATGGGACATGCCGGAAAACGAGCCAGTGAGCGTCGTGCTGATCGACGACCATCCTGTCGTCCTCGCCGGGATCGAGTCCTGGTACGCCGCGTCGCGGCGGCCGATCACCGTGACCGCCAAGGGGCCCTGCCTCTCGGTGGCCATGAGCGGGGCCGGCCGGGACGCGGACGTGGTGGTGCTGGACCTTCAGCTCTCCCACGGGGTGCCCGCGTACCCCGAGCTGAAGCAACTGGTCGCGCAGGAACGGCAAGTGATCGTCTACACGATGCAGGACAGTCAGGAGACCGCGCTGACCTGCCTGGACCTGGGGGCCTTCACGTATCTGACGAAGGCCGAGGGGGAGAACCACCTCATGGCGGCCACGCTGGCGGCGGCCGACTGCCGTCCCTACACGCCCCCGGCACTGGCCGGTGCTTTCGGCAGCGACGCGAGGAAGGGCCGCCCCGCGCTGACCCCGCGTGAGGTGGAGGTGCTCCTGGAGTGGTTCCAGTCGGAGTCCAAGGCCATGGTCGGGGCGAGCCTCGGTCTCTCCGTCCGTACGGTGAACACCTACCTGGAGCGGGTACGGATCAAGTACGCCAACGCGGGGCGGCCGGCGACGACGAAGGCGAATCTGGTCGCGCGGGCCATTCAGGACGGACTGACGTCGTTGGACGAGCTGTAGGGCCTGTCCGCCGGACAGGCCCTAGCGGTGACGTGATGGGCGACGGGCGAGGGGCCAGGACGGGATCGTCGCCGCTCCTATGCCTGGGACGGGGTCTGGGCCTGTGGCCGGGTGTGGGCCAGGGGCGGTGATGCGGTCCTGGGCTCGCCCAGGGGGTCGCTCTCCATGTGGAGCGCGTAGGACGCCTCGACCAGGAGCCGTCCCTGGCTCCGTACCGTACGCACGCGGATGCCGGGCTCGGCGGGCTCCGGGATGTCCGTCCCGGGCGCGTCGGTCACCACGCTCACCCGTACCAGCCCGCCGCCGCGCACGACAGTGGCCCGCGCGCTGTGGCGCGCCGTCGCGAGCGCGGCCAGGACGGGCTCGGTCAGCGCGCGGCGCAGGTGCCGGGGCACCGGGGCCGACGCTCCCCGTACGGCGAGCTGCACATCGACGCCGTGGCGTTCGGCGACACCGATACCGGCCCGGAGTTCATGGATCAGCGGGTCGGCCGCGTGGTCCCGTTCGGCGAAGAGCCGCCGCAGCCGGGCGGCTTCGAAGGCGCTCCGGCGCCGGACCCGCTCGTCCCCCGGTTCGAGGGACCCGTCGGCCAGCCCGGTCAGCAACGGCAGTACGGAGCGGCCCAGTTCGCGGTAGCGCGACCGCTGGTCGGCATGGACCTGGGCGGAGATCGCGGCTTCCGTACGGACCCGCTCCTGCTCGCGCGCCGTGGCACCGGCCGTCGCCGCGCAGTCCCGCAGCAGCCTCGCCATCACCGCGGCCGCGATCTGGAACGCGCAGATGGCCAGGGCGCTGACGGCCATCCCCGCCGCGACCTGGCGTGACGGGGTCCCGGCGAGCAGCAACTGTACGAGCGTGACGGCGACATGGCCGCCGACGAAGAGCAGCGTCGCGTTCAGTCCGGCGTCGAACAGCAGCAGGACGCCGAACCAGCCGATCTCCAGGAACGTCCAGTGCGGGGTCGCGAGGAAGTACGTGCCCGGCAGCTGGCTCGTGGCGACGACCGCCACCGCCAGAGCGGAGACCAGGCCCGCCACCACCCACCACCGTGGCCTGCGGCGGCCGGCCGCTCCGAGGAGCGCGTCCACCACGATGACGAGCGTCAGCAGCCCGAACGCGGTGAGCTGCACCCAGGCGTGCCGGTAATTGCCGAGGTTGGCGAGGAGCGCGGGCAGCGCCAGTCCGAAGTGGATCGCCGAGAGGATGATCAGTCCGGCCAGCCGCAGCGCACCGCGCATGCTGTCGGCGATCCGGTCGGTCGTGGGATCGGATTCCCCGTCCGCGCCCTTGTCCTCATCCGTTTCTCTGGCCACTCCCCCTTCCGTCGGAGCCATCGGGTACCTCTGATCCGTCGCGTTGCTCTGATCCGTCGCGTTGCTCTGATTCGTCGCGTTGCTCTGATCCGTCGCGTTGCTCTGATTCGTCGTGTCTCTCGCGTCCCTCAGCTCTCTCGCGTCCCTCAGCTCTCTCGCGTCCCTCAGCTCTCTCGCGTCCCTCGGAGCATCGGGCCCGCGCGCATCAGACATGCGGCCACTCCAGCCGTACGGCCGTGCCCCGCCGGAGCCCGGAGTCGACCGTGGCCCTGCCGCCGACGGCGGCCATCCGCTCGACGACCGAGCGCGCCAGCCCCTGGCAGTGCGGCGGCACCTGGGCCGTATCGAAACCGACGCCGTCGTCGCTGATGGTGACGGTGACGGTGTCGCCCTCCCGGCTCGCCGTCACGGTCGCCGAGCCGACACCCGCGTGCCGGGCCACATTGCGCAGCGCCTCTCCCAGGCTCCCCCGGAGCGCCACGGCGGCCGGCCGCCACATCAGGCCGAGCGAGCCGTCGAACTCGGCCCGTACGGACAGGGGATGGTCGCCGATCTCCGCCCGCAGCTCCTGGGCCACATTCGTCTCACCGGACGTCACCCGCTCCGGGGCCAGGCGCCGCAGGTCCTTGCCGGCCTGGGTCCGCAGTATGTGCGGGTGGATGGACCGGCCGTGGGCCGAGACCATCAGCAGCGTCGCGCAGGCGGTGTCGTGCAGCGTCGCCAGATGCTCGCGCTCGGCCGACCGCTGCGCCTGCGCCACCTCGTGGCGCCGTCGTGCGGAGGCGGTCTGCGAGCCGACGGCGTCGGCGGTTCTGCTGGCGCGCAGGACCAGTTGGTACATGCCCTGGGAGAGGGCGGTCTGCACCAGCAGCCAACTCACGTTCGGCAGCGCGTAGTTCCACCCTTGAGGCCGGTCCAGCACGACACCGGCCAGGTCGGCGACGGCCAGCAGGAGCGCCAGGGCGACCGCGAGCGCCGGCGGGTACATCAACTGGTAGCCGACCGCGACGATGCTGACCACCACCAGCAGCCAGGTGCTGCCGTACATGGTCTGGGTGTCCGGAATCGTCAGTGTCTGAGTGAGGCAGAGTCCGGTCAGCACGGCCAGGTCCGTGGCCAGAAGCAGTCGGGGGCGGGTTCCCGCCATCCCCCATCGGTAGTGCAGGGCGCTCCAGGCGAGTACGACGGCACAGACGGCCGAGGTGACGGCCATGCTGTCGACGGGCATCGCCGGTACGGCGAGAACGGCGCACGAGCACACCACCACGACCCGGATCCGGTAGGCGTAGCGGTAGGCGAACCGGACGAACTCCCGCTCGGCCGGACCCGGGGCGCCGGCCCCCGAAGGGGCGTGACCAGGGGCGGGAGAGCCGTCACCGGTGCCCGGAGGACCGCCGGCGGTACCCGCGGGGCCGTCGCCCGCGCCCTGCGGAACGCCCGGTTCCGACCGTACGCCGGTTTCCGGGGGCTCGACGGCGGAAGACTCCCCCGCGAGCCCGGTGGTCATCTCGTCCCGCTCGTTCGGCACTCGGCGCCTCACCCGTCGCAGTCCCTCACCAATTGTCGGTCGTTTGACCGTCACACGTCCAAGGCCTCCGGCGATAGCGTTTCTCCAGTCATGGTGCTGGACCCTCCGCTCTTCGCGGTATCGGTCCCCATGACCGCACGCGCACCTGCCTCATGGGGGTGGGCAGGGGTGCGTGAGGGGGAAGGGAAAGGTAAGGGTGTGCGGGGCAGTCCGCCGGGACTGTCCCGCCACCGTGACCGCGAAGACCGCGGACCGCCGCCGAAACCCGTCGTCGAAATCCACTGTCGCATCCATCTCCCCGTGATTTCCATGATTCTCGCGACTTCCGCTCCCGCCTCCCTCCGGACCCCTCTCCGTTCCGGACCCGACTCGCTTCCGCGCTCAACTCCCTTCCGGACCCAGCTCCCTTCCGGAGCCGACTTCCCTTCCGGGTCCAGCTCCCTTCCGGAGCCGACTTCCCTTCCGGGCCTATGCCGACGTGGGGTCCATACCAAATCCCGTCCACCGGGTTCGGTCGTCCCGGCCGGGACCGCGTTGCCCCGATTGCCTCTTCGTAAAGGCACACACGAATCCGTTTCGGATGACCTCCGGCACGAGCAGACAGAGGGTGCTTCGAACAACGGGGGAGTGATCCGCGACGGAGGAACTTCATGCAACGCAAAGACAACGGACACCGATTGTTCATGACGGGCCGTCAAACGGAGATGGGGCTGCTCCGCCAGGCTTTGAAGGATTCCGAGCGAGGCGGGCCGGTGCGCCGCCTCGTGACCGGCGAGCCGGGCATCGGGCGGACCACGCTGCTCCGCGCGTTCTCGGCGTCCTCACGCGCCAAAGGGTGCCTCACCGTCGACCTCGTGTGCGCGCCCGGGGAACGTGACCGTCCGCTGAGTCTTGCCCGCCAACTGGTCAGGGAACTCGCCTCTCTTCGGCTACCGGCGGCCGAACGCGACGGCGCTCTCGGAACGGTCCCGCCGGCCGACGGGACACCCTCCCCGTCCGACGTACGGGCCACTGTCGCCGGTCTGACCACCACCATGCCGCTGGTCGTCACCGTGGACGACGCGGACCAGGCCGACAACGCCTCACTGGAATTCCTCCGGCACGCTCTTCTCTCTCCTCCGGCCGCGCGGTTACTGCTGGTGGCATCGGTACAGGAAGGCGAGAGCCGAGAGGAGGCCGGACAGCTGTACGAATTGCTCGCCGGTGCGCGGCGGCTACGAATGGAAGGGCTCACCCGGACACAGACCGCCACCCTGATAAGGCGCGCACTTCAACGAGCGCCCGCTCCTAAACTTGTCACCGAATGCCACCGGGTCTGCGCCGGAAATCCGTTCATGCTCATGGAAGTCGCACGCCTGATACATGATCAGCCGTCGGATACCCAGGGCCGCACACTTGTCGGCGATATGGCGCCCTCCCCCGTCGCGGATCTCATAGGGGCGCGGCTCGCCAAGATCGACCCGAACGCGGTAAGGGTGGCCACCGCCATCGCGATCGCCGCGAGCAACTCCGCCGCGAACCCGCTGCTCGTCGCCCATCTCAGCGGACTGTCCCTGCACGAAACCCTCGCCGCGGCCGACTTATTGGTCCGTACCCGACTCGTGGAGGACGACGACAAACTCTTTCTGCGCCATCACGTCATGCGTAATGCTCTCCTCGGCCGTATGACCCTTATGGGCCGCAACGCCGCCCATCTCTCGGCCGCTGCCTACCTTCATGACAAACACGCCCCCGTGGAACAGATCGCCAATCACCTGACCGCCTCGACCGTCGCACTGGACGACCCCTGGCCCGTACCCGTACTGCTGCTGGCCGGGCGGGCGGCCCTGGCCGCGCGGGAGCCGGAGCGGGCCCGCGCCTACCTGGAGCGCGCCGTCCAGGTGGCGTCCGGCGCCGAACGCCGGTCCGCGCTCCTCGACCTGACGGACGCCAGGATGCGGATCGACCTGGTGGGCGGTCTCGAAGAGGCGGTCAGGGTGCTGGAGGAGGCCACCGGGACCGCGGAGGCGGCACAGGCCGCGGAGAGCGCGAGGGCGACGAGGACGGCCGAGGACTCCGCCATGTCCGGGCCGGCCGGCGGACCGGCCGGGGACGACATCCGCTTCCCGCTGCTGGCGCGCGTCAGCACCGCGCTGTATCTGCGCGCCCAGCCGGGGGAAGGGGTACGGGCGGCGACCACGACGGTCCTGGCGCGCAGCCGGCTGTCCGGCTGGCCCCTGCTGCACCGGATACTCGACTACCTCCAGGACTATCCGCCGCTGATCTCCAGCCAGCCCGGTGAGCAGCTCCTCGTACCGAAGGGGCACACACCGGGAGGCGACGCGGCGGCTCTCGGGGCCGACCTGTGCGGGCCCGGTCAGATACGCGCGGCGGCCACCGTGGTGGGCGCGCTCCGCAGCCACCTGGGCGAGGACGGCTCGTACAGCCCGGACGACGCCGTGCGCCAGGCCCAGGAGGCGCTGAGGACGGACCGGGGGCTGTGCCTCTACCCGCTCCTGACGATGACGGCCCTGATGATCCTGGTCTGGAACGGGCGCGACGAGGAGGCCGCCGCCCATCTGCGGCGCCATCAGGACTGCGCGCTCTGCCCCGAACATCCGATGCACCGGACGTTCCTGCTGCCGGTCACCGCGCGGATGGCCCTCGTACGGGGCCGGCTGCGCGCGGCCCACGACGAGCTCGGCGAATGCCTCGACGCGCTGGTCCGCTACGAGACGCGCTACCAACACCCCATCCTGGTCTGGGTCGTGGGGATGCTGGCCGATGTCAAGATCAGCATGGGGCTGGACGGCGAGGCGCGCGCCCTGCTGCGCGAGCACGGGTGCCTGGGCAGCCTGCCCCCCGGCTGGCTCTACCGTGACCTCCTGGTCACCCGGGCCCGGCTGCGGGCCGGCGGCGGTGATCTGGCGGGCGCCTCCCGGGATCTGACGGAAGCCTGGAAGAGCGGCGCCCCGGCGCGCGGTCACGGCCGGGGCTCACCGGCCCACGGCCCCGGTGCCGCGTCCGACGGCCGGGACGTACCGGCCGGCATCGCGAGCGCCCCGGCCGTCGGCGGAGGTACCCCGGCCGGTGCCACCGGCGGCGTCCACTGGTACGTGTACGGCACCGATCTGCTGGCGCAGTTCGGACAGGACGAGGACGCGCGCTCCATGGCGCGGGAGCTGGTGCGGTCCGCCGAGGCCGTCAACGCGCCGCGCGAACTCGGCGTGGCGCTGCGCGTCCTCGGAGCCGTGCACAAGGGCGTGGAGGCGGAGAAGCCGCTGCGTGAGGCGGTCCTGCTGCTGACGGAGACCGGCGCCGAGTTCGATCTCGCGCAGGCCGCCGCCGACCTGGCCTGCCTCCTGTTCGACGAGGGACGCCACGAGGAGGCGGTGGTGGAGCTGAGTACGGCGCTCGAAATGGCCGACCGGTGCGGGGCACGCCCGCTCGCGATGCGGCTGCGCCAGCGGCTGGCGGCGGCGGAGGGGCGCGCCTCGCAGCGTTCGCCGCTGGGCGGTGTGCTGACCCTGACCAAGCGGGAGAAGCAGATCCTGATCGACGCCGTGCGCGGTCTGACCAACGAGCGGATCGCGACGACCCTGCACATCACCCGGCGCACGGTGGAACTCCACCTGTCCAGCGCCTACCGCAAGCTCGGCATCACGGGGCGCAAGGACTTCCCGAATCTGTTCCGTACGGCGGGGCTGTGGCCGCTGCTGGTCGACACCGGATCGCTCGCCTGAACCGCTCGGACCGCGCGTGACCCGGCGGCACACGTCCGCCGCCGGGTCCCGGCCCCCGGGGGGGCTCCTTCGGACCCCCGGGGGTGTCTTCGGGATCCCGTCCGGCGTATCTCGGTACCTGCCTCGACGCCCTACGGCATAGCCCGTGATGCCCCCGGGGCCCGGCCGACGCCACGATGACCTCACGCGCTCGGCCAACCGGCCGTTCCCCTCTCGGCTGTTGTCCGCGCGCTCACTTACTCCCCCTTACTCCCCATCCGGAGGTTTCCGATGGACCAGGACGACAAGCTTCCCGATCCGTTCACGGCAGTGGTGGTGCTGTCCGGAGGCATGGACTCCACGACGCTCATGGCGCACTACGCGGCCCTGCGACACAAGCTGATCGCCGTCACCATCGACTACGGGCAGCGGCACCACCGCGAGATCGATTCGGCGCGGGCCATCGCGGCCCACTACGAGGCCCAGCACCACGTGGTCGACCTGCGCGGTTTCGGCTCGCTGCTGCACGGCTCCGCGCTGACGAACGATCAGGTCGAGGTGCCCGACGGGCATTACGCGGAGCAGTCGATGCGCGCCACCGTCGTGCCGAACCGCAACGCGGTGCTGGCGAACGTCGCGGTCTCGGTGGGCGTGGCCCACCGTGCCGCGATCGTGGCGCTCGGCATGCACGCGGGCGACCACTTCATCTATCCCGACTGCCGGCCGCCGTTCATCAGCGCGCTGCGCGAGCTGGTCACGGTGGCCAACGAGGGGTTCGCCACCCCCCGGGTGGAGGCGCCGTTCATCACCTGGTCCAAGGCCGACATCGCCACGCACGGGACGCGCCTCGGTGCCCCGCTGGAGGTCAGCTGGTCCTGCTACAAGGGCGGCGACCGGCACTGCGGTACCTGCGGAACGTGCTACGAACGCCGGGAGGCCTTCAAGAACGCCGGGGTGTCCGACCCGACCGACTACCTCGACGACGTGACCGAGTTCGCCGTCCCGTAGGCCGAGTCGCCGCCACGCAAGGCGGCCGAGTCGCCGCCGCGCGACGCGAGTTCGCCGCTCGGCGGCACGATCCGGCCGGCCGCGCCATGTGCCGCACCACATGCCGCGCGCCCCGCCGTGACCGACGACGACGGGCCGGGCTCCCCTCCTGGAAGGGGAGCCCGGCCCGTCGTCGTCGCATCCCGGGGCTACTGGCCGCCGAGCACCAGCGTGTCCAGCTCGGCGGCCGACGGCAGCAGCACATCCGGTCCCTCGGGCGTACCCTGCGCCGCCATCGATCCTCCGTTGCCCGTACGCACTCCCACGACCGCGGCGCTCAGCCGGCGGCCCAGCGCGATGTCGGAGGCGGTGTCACCCACGACATAGAGCCGGTCACCGGGCCGGTGGCCGATCTCCTCCAGCGCGCGGCGTGCCAGCTCGACCTTGCTGTCGGCGTCACTGGCCCCCTCGCTCCGGGCGGCCAGGTCGTCCCGGGTGAGCACCGGCCCGAAGCAGTGCCGTACCTCGTAGCGTTCGAGCAGCGTGACGGTCGGGTCGGTGCCGACCCAGGAGCTGACCAGCGCGAGCCGGACGCCCGCCCCGGACAGCGCGGTCAGCATCTCGACCACGCCCGGATACAGCTTTCCGTGCGGCATGTACCGGCGCGCGACCTCGTCCACCCGGTCCAGCACCCGTACGGAGCCGATGTGCAGCTTCCCGCTGGTGATCGCGGACCAGTAGGCGAAGCCGAGGATCTCCTCGCGCGGAGGCGGCGTCGCGCCCTGCTCCTCGTGCAGGTCGAGGACGAAGCGGTGGAACATCTCGTAGAAGTCCAGCAGCGTGCCGTCCCGGTCCAGTATGACGGTGGTCCGGGACTCGGCTCCGGACCGCGGTGCGCCGCTCGGTGCGCTCCCGCCGCCCCCGCCCGTCACCGCGCCCCCGGCAGGGGTACGGCGTTCTCGTCGGCCGCGGGCGGTGCCTCCCAGGGGAACACCGTCCAGTCGTCCACCTCGGCCGCCGTGTAGTCGGCCGCGTTCGCCGCCCCCAGGTTCCGTACCACCACGGCTGTACGGACCTCGGCCGCGCCGAGCGAGAGCGCGGTGCTCACCGCCAGGGCCATGGTCCCGCCGTCTCCCATGATGTCGTCGACCAGCAGCACCCGGGCCCCGGTCAGCGGCCGGTCCGGCACCACGTAGTCCAGCACCGCCTCACCCCGCTCGCTGTAACGGGAGTTGGAGGTGTTGCGGGGGATACCGAGGATACGGAAGTCCTCGACGGCCAGCAGATTGGACAGGGCGATGGCGGGGGGCAGTCCCCCACGCGCTATGCCCGCCACCACCGTTGGCGCGAAGCCGCTCGCCTCGATGTCCTTCGCCATAGTGCTGAGCATCCGGCCCATGGCCTCCCAGCTGATGGTCAGCAGTCGGTCCCGGCGCCATACCGGTGCGGGTTTCATCGGTCGCCTCCCACAGTACCCAGGCCGCCCCGGCCACCGATGCCGATCGGCACATTGCGTCCGGTGCCGGCGGGCGGCCGTCCGTTCCACCGGTCGATGACATCGGCGGTGTCCGGGCCGGTACCGATCAGGTCGACCGGAAGGCCGAGCCCCTCCTCGACCATCGCCACGAACGCCGCCGCCGCCTCGGGCAACGCGTCCGTACGCACGCCGAGTCCGGCCGCGTCCACATGATCGAGGAAGGTGAGCGCCACCCGCGAGGGCCGGTTGACCCGTACCGCCTCCCGCGCCTGGTCCAGGTCGAACGTGCCGCTGCGGCGCCGGCGTCCCGTCACCGTGCCGTACTCCACGATCCCCAGCCGCTCCGCCTCCCGGTCCTCCATCTCCGTGGGGAACGGGCCCGCGCCGACGCGGGTCGGGTAGGCCCGGAAGACCAGCACCACCTCGTCGACCGCCAGCGGCCCCAGCCCCGCGTCCGCGGCCGCCGTGCTCGCCGTGCTGTCCTTCCCGACGGTGTACGGGTAGCTGCCGTACAGCACCGACAGGCCGAAGCCGTTGGTGCCCTCGACATGGATCCGCTCGCCCGCGTCGACCGCGTCGTTCACCTCCTTGACGGTGTCCGCCAGGTAGGGGGCCAGTTCCGGTACGTCCTCGGCTCTGCGGGCCGAGCGCATGGCCCGCGCGGCGAGCGCCGGGCCGTGCCCGCTGCCCGTACTGCGCACGCGATCGCGCAGGACCTGGTCGGCGGCCTCCGCGCTCACATGCCCGGGATCGATGACGGTGGCGCGGAAGTCCACGCCGACCCGCCCCCGCGCGCCGAGTCCCTCGATCTCCTCGATCAGCACCTCGGGCCGTACGAGCACCCCGGCGCCCAGCAGCAGCCGGGTGCCCGGATGGATCACCGCGCTGGGCAACTGCCGCAGTTTCAGGGTGCGTCCGTCGTGCACGACCGTATGTCCGGCGCCCGGCCCCAGGCCGGCCCGGACGGCCACCGCGGGCTCGTCCCGTACCGCCAGATAGCTGGAGATCTTCCCCTTGGCCTCGTCGCCCCACTGGCCGCCGACGATCACCGTGCCAGGCATGTCAGGCCTCCTTGCGACGCCTCTTCGAGCGCCTCCTCGGACCGTCGTACGGTCTCTTCCGTCAGCTCCTCGCAGAAGCCGATGTCCGCGGCGGCCTCGGCCAGGGCCATGAGTTCGTGCCGGGGCAGGGCGGCGGTGACCCGCTCGTCGTCCGCCAGCACCTCCACCAGGTCGCGCTCGTCCCGGGCCGCGACCGCGCTGGCGCGTTGCAGGATCCGGTAGGCGTCGAGCCGGTCCGTACCGCGGTCGATCATCGCCAGCATGACCGCCTCGCTGAGATGACTGTGGCGGGAGCGGTCGAGGTTCTCCCGCATCCGCTGCGGATAGACCCTCAGGTCCTCCATCACGGCGGTCGCGGTGATGAGCATCTCGTCCAGCAGGACGCAGGCCTCGGGCAGGGTGAAGCGCTCGTTGGCGGAGTTCGCCAGGTCCCGCTCGTGCCAGGTCACCACGTTCTCCAGGGCCGGTCCGACCAGCGACCTGACCAGCCGGGCCAGGCTGCAGATCCGTTCGCTGCGCACCGGGTTGCGCTTGTGCGGCATCGCGGAGCTGCCGATCTGGTCGCCCTCGGCGAAGGACTCCGCGAGTTCGCCGATCTCGGTCCTCTGGAGGTTGCGGATCTCGGTGGCCAGATTCTCCAGGCAGGCGGCGGTGAGCGCCGTCCAGCAGACGAACTCCGCCATCCGGTCCCGCGCCACGGCCTGCGCGCAGATCTGGGGTTCCGGCAGGTCCAGCCGGGCCAGGACCTCGCTCTGGACGCGCGCCCCCTGCGGCCCCAGGCCGCCCAGCGAGCCGACGGCGCCGGCCATCTTGCCCATGACGGCGCGTCCCCGCAGCTGTTCGAGACGTTCCAGACAGCGCGTCAACTGGTCGAGTATGACGGCGAGTTTGAAGCCGAGCGTGACGGGCTGGGCGTGCTGGCCGTGGGTACGGCCGATCATCACCTGCCGCCCCTCCTTCTCGATCTGCTTCTGGAGAGCGCCCATCAGCGCGCCGAGCCGTTCGCCGAGCAGGCCGATCGCGTCGTCCAGTTGCAGGGCCAGGGCCGTGTCGATCACATCGCTGCTGGTCGCGCCGTGGTGCACATAGCGGGTGTACGGGGCGCAGCTCTCCGCGAACTCCTGTACCACCGCGTAGAGTTCGTGCCTGCTGACCGCCTCGATGGCGGCGATACGGTCCAGGTCGCACACATGCTCGCGGGCCCGTTCGCCGATCGCCTCGGCCGCCTCGGCGGGAATCACCCCCAGCCGCCCCTGTACGGCGGCCAGCGCGCCCTCCACGCGTACGAAGAGCTGGTAGCGGTTGAGGTCGCCGAGGAGGTGGCGCATCCGCTCGCTGCCGTACCGTCCGTTGACCCAGGGACTCGACTGGGTGCTCGACTGTGCGGGCGCCGGTGGCGGCGCGGCCGGCGGGCTCCCCGGCCCTGCTTCCGGGCCCGTCTCGGGACTTGTCATTCGGTGGCCTCCACGGAGTAGTCCAGGACGACCTGCTGCGTACGCTCCAGCGCGTGCGGGCGGTTCTCGGAGAGCCCGGCGGGGGTGACGCGGATGAACTCCGCGTTCTCCCGCAGCTCGGCCAGGGTGTGCGCGCCGGAGTAGCTCATTCCGGAGCGCAGGCCGCCGATGAACGGCCGCAGGGTGGAGGCCGCCGAGCCCGAGTGCGCCCAGGTGGCCTCGACCCCCTCGGGGGTGTACTCCTCCAGCTCCTCGCGGCTGACCGACTCGCCGCGCGCCCGCTTGAGGGTGAGCTTCATGCCGAAGGTGACGAACCCGGTGCTGACCTTGAAGCGCTTGCCGTCGCGCTCGACCAGCTTGGCCTCGCTCTCCTCGGCGCCGGCCAGGGCGCTGCCGAGCATCACCGAATGCCCGCCCGCCGCAAGGGCCTTGACCACATCGCCCGGTGCCTTGATGCCGCCGTCCGCGATCACCGGGATGCCCGTACGGGAGGCTTCCTCCGCGCAGTCGAGCACGGCGGTCAGCTGTGGCACCCCGCTGCCCGCGACGATCCGGGTGGTGCAGATGCCGCCGGGGCCGATGCCCACCTTGACGGCGTCGGCGCCGGCGTCGATCAGGTCCCGGGTGCCGGCGGCGGTGGCCACGTTCCCGGCGATCAGGGCGGTCTCGGGGAAGCGGGCCTTCAGCTTCTCGACGGCGTCGAGTACGTAGTCGGCGTGGCCGTGCGCCACATCGGTGACCAGTGCGTCGGCGCCCGCCTCGACCAGCTGGGCCGCCCGCTCCAGATAGTCGTCGGTCACGCCGACGGCGGCACCGACCCGCAGCCGCCCCCGCCCGTCGACGGTGGCGTGGGCCGCGTCGCCGGGTACGGGCGAGGCCTTGACGGCGGCGACCTCGGCGGCCTGGGCCCCGGCCATCTGCATCCGGTGGACGACGCCGAGGCCGCCGAACAGGGCCATGGCGACCGCCATCCGCTGCCCGGTGCACCAGGGGGTGTTGGCGGAGAGAACCGGGACCCGCAGCGGGATGCCGGCCGCCAGCTCGGTGCTGATGTCGGTCGCCGAACGGCTCACCACCGAGGTGCGCCGGGGCACCAGCAGCACATCTTCCAGGCTCAGCCCGGTGCGGATTTCACGAACTGTCACGTGCGTACTCCTCCTCCGATCGTGGACGGCCGCGTCGCGCGGCCCGGACGCCCGGCGGTACGGCGACATCGGCGTACCGCCGCGTCGCCGTACCGCCGGACCGTCCCGCTGCCGCGCCGCCCGGCCGTCGTACCACTGACATGTGCCGAACCGGCGTCATGTGCGGGACTGGTGTCATTTGCGGGACTGGAAGACCGTCGCCACCAACTCCTGGCGGGCCGGCCCGTACTCCTCGAAGATCCCCGAGAAGACCGAGGACGTCATCGCCGCCGGGGTGCGAATGCCGCGCATGCTCATGCACAGGTGCTCGCCCGTGGCGATGACGGCGACATCGCTGGAGCCGGTCACCTTGGTGATCTCGTCAGCGATGTCCCGCACCAGCCGCTCCTGCACCTGGAGCCGGTGGGCGTGGCGCTGGGTGATCCGGGCGAACTTCGACAGCCCGAGCACATCTCCGTGCGGCCGGTAGGCGATGGTGACCGAGCAGGAGAACGGGAGCAGGTGGTGTTCGCAGAGCGACCACACCTTGATGTCCTGGATCAGGACGATCTGCCCCTGGGTCCGGAGCGGGAACATCGTGTCCACGTTCCCCGCTTCGTAGCTGGAGAACTCCCGCCACCAGCGGGCGAAGCGCGCCGGGGTCTCCTTGAGCCCGTCGCGGTCCGGGTCCTCACCGATCTCGATGAGGAGCTTGCGCGCGATGTCCTCCAGGGGATCGGCCGTCTCCCGGCCCTCGTCGGTGACAGCCGGCTCAAGATCCGTTGTTCCGCTCACGGTACTCACACGCCTCTCCTGTCGCCCCACACGGCGACATGCAGTCGAGTAGTCAGATTCCAGCCGCGGGACACGACCTCGTCCCCGAGGGCGGCCAGATGCCCGGCCACCTCCGACGGCAGCTGTCCCTCGGGCATGATCCATACGGGGTTCGTCCCGTACCGGTCGACGACGGACGCCACTTCGTCCAGGTCGCTCGTGCCTCGGCAGACGAACTTGAAGGCGGTTCCGGGCACCGCCGCGAACGCGCTCAGCGCCTCCGGCACCAGTCGGCGCGACTCGGGGTCGCCCGAATGAGCGAGTTTGGGCGAGACGTTGAACCGCACGCCCAGCTCGATCACCTCGGCCTGGGGGACCACGGTGCCGTTCGTCTCGATCTCGACGGCCTTTCCGGCCGCTGTCAGGGCGCGCAGCAGAGGCAGCAACCGGCGCTGCTGGCTGAGGGGTTCGCCACCGGAGATCACGATCAGCGGCACGCCGTAGCCGAGGAGCCGGTCCCGCACCTCGGTCCAGGGCATCGGGGTCAGTTCCCGGCGAGGGTCATGGGCGACTCCGCTGTCACCCACGCCGGTCCAGTCCCAGGTGTACGGGGTGTCGCACCAGCGGCACGACAGGTTGCAGCCGCCGAGGCGGACGAAGGCACACTGCCGGCCCGCGGACGGTCCTTCTCCCTGCACGGCCTTCAAGTGGGGCCGAAGATCTCGTTCACGACGAGCTTCGGACCCACTACGGCATCACCTCCCCGAATGCCGGCCTTCCCCGGGGTGGGGCTGGGCGTCACGGCCTGAACTCCGCCCACGTCTTGTTGGTCTCGGAGACCCGCACCGAACTCAGCTCCGGGAACTGCGGCAGCCACCGTTCGTACAGCCACTGCGACAGGTTCTCGGCCGACGGATTACGGTCGGTCAGCACATCGTTGAGGTGCCGGTGGTCGACCTCGGCGTCCAGCCACTGGCTGAACTGCTTGAGCTCGCCGTAGTCGCGTACGAAGCCGGTCTTGTCCAATCCGTCGGTGGGCGCCGAGAGTTCCAGCTCCACCACGTAGTTGTGGCCGTGCATCCGGCCGCACGGGTGGCCGTCGGGCAGGTCGTCCAGCTGGTGGCTGGCGGAGAAGTGGAACTCCTTGCTGATCCGAAAGGTCATGTAACCCTCCTGCTGGGAAGTTCGCCGAACTGGCTGGAGCCATGGTGTGTTCGGCTCCGTCGCAGGCACATCACGGCCACGACCGTGGCCGGGGCGTCGGCGTACCGAGATACGGCGGACACGGCACCGAAGGACCGCCTCCCGGCTCCCGCCGCCCGGTGCGCGGCACACGTAGCTCGCCGCACGTCGCTCACCGCTTCTCCGGATGGTGTGCGCTCCGCGCACGGCCGTGGAGGCGGCCCTATCCCGCCCGCACGGCGAGATGCCCCTCCCGTCGAGCGCACTCACGGGCGAAAGCCTTCACTATTCCCTCGAAGTGGTATTCGTTGCGGGAGGCGAGTTCCAGCAGATGGATATCCGTCAGGGAGTCGAGCACCTTCTGGGCGTTCACGGCATCGATCCCCAGAATCTTCGCCGCCCCGGAAACGGTGACGGTGCTGCCGGGCCTCGAACCGAGCACCCTCAACCCGCGGGCGGCTTCGGGGTGGAGACAGCGGTAGGACCAGGAAAGGACGGTGTACAGGTTGCTGGTCTCGTCATTGATCGTGCACAGATGCTGGAGCAGCGTGTCCGGGTCGCATCGCTCATACATTTCGATGCCGCCGACCGTCTCCATCCGTTCCACGGCGATACGAATCGTCAGGGGCAGATAGCGGTAACCGCATATCGCGTTCACCTTCCCGGGCAGCGCCGGGCCGGCGAGCCGGGCCAGCAGCCCGTCGTATTCGGCCTCGGTCAGAAGCGGCACGGTGACGCGGTACGCGCCGTCCCGCGCGACCAGTCCGGCGAGGCGGCTCCGGCTGGTGACCACCGTCATGCACCCGGAGGAGGCCGGCAGCAGCGGACGGACCTGTTCGGCGCTGAGGGCATTGTCGAGAACGATCAGCAAACGCTTTCCCATCAACATGCTGCGATAACTGGCGGCCAAATGCCCCAACTCCGTCGACAGGGAATCGGACGGGGCACCCAGAGCCCTCAGAAAACTCCGCAATACCTCCTGAATACTGGCGGACCGTTGCCCCGGGCCGAATCCCTGAAGGTCCGCGTACAGCACACCGTCGGGAAAACTCGCCCGGACGCGGTGCCCCCAGTACACAACGGTGGCCGTCTTTCCCACCCCCGCCGCCCCGTCGACCACCGTGACGACGGCTTGACCGTCGTGCTGACGGTCCACCTCGGCGAGTGTGGCGTCCAATTTCTCCAGCACGTCGGCGCGTCCCGTGAAGTCGGCGACACTCCGGGGAAGTTGAGCGGGATTTATTCGCCCCTTCTGCCGCCGGGGCGGCCGTACGAGCAGATCGAGCAGGCCGCCCTCCGCCCCCAGGACTTCGTCGCACCGTCGCGCCAACCCGTCGGTAGCCCGTTTCTTCCCGGTCTCCACCCGGCTCAGGTGGCTTCTGCTGTAATTGACCAGCCGAGCCAAGTCACCCAGGGATAAACCGTGCTCCTTGCGTAAGAGCCGGAGAGACAAGCCGAATGATGCCCTTGTGGAAACTTGTCGCTCCACCATCCACTTACCTCCGCAGTGTGGATCATCGCAACTACGGGACATTTAAGAATAATTCGCCCGCATGCGCCGCCTCAGCATTTGAACACACCGGTCTGGCGGGGAGTAGAACGCGGACGCCGATTGTCCGGATCCGGCGGCTGGCTTCCCGTCGGCGAGCACGGGCGATGAAGAGCCGGAGCTCAGGCGGCATAGGGCCGACGAGGGAAAGCGGACGGGCGGGCGGGGGCTCCGGGGGCCCCCGGATTGGCGCGGAGCGCACGGGTCCGCAACGGCCGCGCCACACGCGGACACGTGTGAGCACGCGTCGGCCGGTCGCGGCCCCCGCCGCCCCCACACAAGTCGGCGCGGGCGACGGGTTCCGGGCGCGAACCCCGTCCGGACGCTCGCCCGTTGAACATGTGGTGCGGTCATCGCGTATCCAAGGACATCCGGCTCCATGGACGGAGATCGCCCCATGGAATGGGATGACCGACGATGCCCGGAGAACTCGATCGGCGTCACGACCGCATACCGGCTGAAGCCGTTCCTGGAAAGGGAGTTCAGGTCAGGGAAATGGGAGCCCTCGGGGTCGACGGGCCGCACGGGACCCGTAAGGCGCCGGAAAGAGGAAAAGGATGTGGACCGGGCGAGAACTCCGCTCATCGATCATGACGACTCGGCCCCGCCCGCCCCGGACTCGCCCGACCAGGACGACGCTTCTCACATCACGGGGCGACCGCCACCTCCGTGATCGGCCTCAAAGCCGTCACTCGTTGCCGGGTGAGGCCCAGGCGACGAGTTGAAGGATCACACCGTTCGGATCGGTGACCTGAAAGAGACGCTCGCCCCAGGGCTCCTCGCGCAGCGGCATGGTGATGGCGACGCCTTCGCCCCGCAGTCGCTCGTATTCGGCGTCCAGGTCCGCCACGGTGAACGCGGTGATCACGCCCGCGGCGTGCTGGTCCCTGACCCCCTCGGGCAGGACCTCGATGCCGCGCTTCAGGAAGATCACGTTGAGGGCGTCCTCGCGGACCAGGGAGGCGAAGCCTTCGGTGGCCATGACCTCCTGGAAACCGAAGTGCCCGGTCAGGAACGCGGCGGAGGCAGGGACGTCGTCGACGGTCAGGGAGACGGCAGTGGAAGTGATCTGCATGGCTTCTCCGAAGGTTCGAGATTCATCTCTGTACGTTGTACGGTATACACCGTACAGAGTTGAGGGGTGCGGCGGCAAAGCCTCCGGTGAACATGGAGCGAGCGCGTGACCAAGGGACGAAGCGGCGCGGGCGACCCGGCCCGCACCCTGGAACTGCTGTGGCGCGAGTCCGGACAGGGCGGCCGCCGACGCGGCCCCAAGCAGGGCTTGTCGGTCGACGCTGTCGTCCGGGCCGCCATCGAACTCGCCGACTCCGGCGGGCTGGACGCCCTGACGATGCGCGGCGTCGCCCAGCAGTTGGGGGTGACACCGATGACGCTCTACACGTACGTCCCGGGCAAGGCGGAGCTGCTTGCCCTGATGCTGGACTCCGCCTATCTGCGGATGCCGCGCACCGATCACTCAGCCGCCCCATGGCGCGCGAGGGTGGAGGCCGTCGCACACGAGAACCGCGACCTGTTCAGGCGCCATCACTGGGTGGCGACTGTGCCCACTACGCGCCCGCCGCTCGGTCCCGGGCTCATGGCCAAGTACGAACACGAACTGGCCGCGTTCGACGGCCTCGGGCTCGACGATGTCGAGATGGACGCGGCCCTCACCTTCCTGCTCGGCTTCGTCCAGTCCGTCGCCCGCGCCGACCTCGACACCCAGGCCGCGGCACGCGACAGCGCCATGTCCGACGAACAGTGGTGGGCCGCCAACGCGCCACTTCTGGCCCGGGTCTTCGACCCCGCCCGGTTCCCCCTCGCGGCCCGGGTCGGAAGTGCGGCGGGCGAAGCCCACCAGGGCGCGTACAACCCCGAACACGCCTTCAGCTTCGGGCTCCAGCGCATCCTGGACGGCCTCACCCAGCTGATCGCGAGCCGTTCCCGATAAACATCGAGGGGCCCGAAATAAACATCGAGGGGCCCGAACCGGGCCGCCGACGAATACGCCGCGACCACCGACGGACAACGGCTCGGCGCCGCGTCCGGCCGCACACAAAAAGAAGGTCCTGCCCTCAGCGTTTCCGCTGAGGCCAGGACCTTCGGACACCTCTTACAAGGTGCCCCCGGCAGGATTCGAACCTGCGCACCCGGCTCCGGAGGCCGATGCTCTATCCCCTGAGCTACGGGGGCGTATCGCTGTGTTGCTCGGCGACGAAGGAAACCTTACCAGCTTCGACGGGGTGGCTGTGAACAGGTATTTCCGGCTCGGGACTCGCATCTCGCGGCAGTCTCGGGCCCGGTCCGCCGGCCGGATGCCCGCTGCCCGGATGCCCGCCGCCCGGATGTCCGCCGCCCGGATGTCCGCCGCCCGGATGTCCGCCGCCCGATGTCCGCGCCCCGGCTCACGCCGACGCGCGCTTCCGCCCTGACGAGGCGGTCTTCTTCGCCGGAGCGGCCTTCTTCGCCGAGGCCGTCTTCTTCGCCGAGGCGGACTTCTTGGCCGTCGCGGCCTTCTTCGCCGGCTGCTTGTCCGTGGCCTGCTTCGCCGTCGTCTTCTTCGCCGCCTGCTTCCGCTTCCGCTCCGGGAGGTGTGTGACCTCCGCGCCCCCTTCCTCCCCGCGCGCCCCCTTCGCCGCGCGCACGCTGTTCTCCAGCGCCGCCATCAGGTCGATGACCTTGCCTCCCCCGGCCTCCGCCGGGGTCCGCTCCGGTGCCGGTTCGCCCTCCGCCTTGGCTGCGATCATCGCCTCGACGGCCTCCCGGTAGTCGTCGTGCAGCGAGGCGAGATCCACCGAGCCGAGAGTGTCCATCAGGGCGTCGGCCAGGTCGAGTTCGGCGTCCCGTACGGTGACGTCCGCCTCCGGCGCGACGCCCTCCGGGGCGCGGATCTCGTCCGGCCAGAGCAGGCCGTGCATGGCGATGACGTCATCGACCACGCGCAGCATCCCGAGCCGCTCCCGCCCCCGTAGCGCGAACTTGGCGACGGCGACCTTGTTGCTGCGCTTCAGCGCCTCGCGCAGCAGGGTGTACGGCTTCGCCGCGGGGACGCCGCTCGCGGAGAGGTAGTACGCCGCGTCCATCTGGAGCGGATCGATCGAGTCCGCCGGGACGAACGCGACGATCTCGATCGTCTTCGCCGTGGGCAGCGGCAGCGCGGCCAGGTCCGCGTCGCTGATCGGGATGACGGACCCGTCCTCGCTCTCGTACGCCTTGCCGATCTCCGCCGCCGTCAGCTCCTGGTCGTCCAGCTCGCAGATCTTGCGGTAGCGGACACGGCCGCCGTCCTCCTTGTGGATCTGCCGGAAGGAGATCGAGTGGTTCTCGGTGGCGTTCACCAGTTTGATCGGGATGCTGACCAGCCCGAAGGAGATCGCACCGTTCCAGATGGATCGCACGTTTCATCCCTTTCATCCGATATCCATGGAATCTATGGGATTCTCATCGTATGACGCCGATCACAGTGGTGGAGGGGCGGCGCCTGTCGCTCAGCAATCTGGACAAGATCCTTTACCCGGCCACCGGCACCACCAAGGGTGAGATCCTGCACTACTACGCCCGGACGGCGGGCCCCCTGCTGGCCCATCTCGCCGACCGCCCCGTCTCCTTCCTGCGCTATCCGGACGGGCCGGACGGCCAGCGTTTCTTCACCAAGAATCCGCCGCCCGGCACCCCCGCCTGGGTACGGATCGCCGAGGTGCCCAGAAAGACCGCCGACACCGGCAAACAGGTGGTGGTGGAGGAGCTGGCGGCGCTGATGTGGGCGGCGAACCTGGTCGTGGAGTTCCACACGCACCAGTGGCGGGCCCGGACGCCGGACCGTGCCGACCGGCTCGTCTTCGATCTGGATCCCGGGGCACCGGCGACCGCCGTGGAGTGCTGCCGCGTGGCGCTCTGGCTGCGGGAGCGGCTGGGCGCGGACGGTCTCGACGCGTACGCGAAGACCTCCGGCTCCAAGGGCCTGCATGTCCTCGTGCCGCTGGTGAGCGCCGACTGCGCCGAGGTCTCCGCGTACGCGAAGGGCCTGGCCGTCGAGGCCGAGGCGGCGCTGCCCGAGCTGGTGGTGCACCGGATGCGCCGTTCACTGCGGCCGGGGAAGGTCTTCGTCGACCACAGCCAGAACGCCGCCGCGAAGACGACGGCGGCGCCCTACACGCTGCGGGCCAGGGCCGAACCGACCGTCTCCACGCCTGTGACCTGGGACGAGATCGAGAGCTGTACGGCCGCCGAGCAGCTGGTCTTCCGCCTGGAGGACATCGCGGGCCGACTGGAGCGGTACGGAGACCTCCTCGGCCCGCTCCTCGATCCCGGCAGTGCCGGGCCGCTGCCCTGATCCGGCACAGGCGCGGGGAGCTGGGCCCAGGCAGGCCGTGCGGACCATCGGAACAAGCACCGGACAGTTCGGCGACAGCGCGGGAATTCCCGCACGGCCCGCCCTCCCGTCACCCCCGTGCGGCACACTCTCCCCAGGGCCCACCGCCCTCCCAGGGCCCCCAGGGTCCCCCTCACGGAAGGAACCCCGCACATGATCATCTTCGGCACCAAGGGCTATCTCTACCAACTGGCGATACTGACGCTGATCTGCGGCCAGTGCGGCAACCCGTCGGCACACACCCTCAAGAAGCGCGTCAGCAAATTCACCCTGTTCTTCGTGCCGCTCTTCCCGTTCTCCACCAAGTACGCGACGCAGTGCACTTTCTGCGGGTCGGAGCAGCAACTGACCAAGGATCAGGCCGACCAGCTGCTCGCCCAGAACGCCGGGCAGAGCGCCGGACAGCAGTACGGGCAGGGGGCTGGACAGGGCCACGGGAACGGACCCGGTTCCGGACCGGGCAACGGGCAGCGGAAAAACCCGTACCAGCACTGAGCCTCGCGGTCCACAAGGCCGAGAAACCGGTTTATCTCCCCATAAGGTGATGGAACGACCGATCGTTCCAGGAGCACCTTGTCCCCTCACCGCGCCGCAGTCGGCACAGCACTGGCGGCCGCCACCGCCACGCTGTCCCTCTCCCTGTCCGCGTGCAGCGACGAGGGCAGACTCAAGAGCGCCGGCCCCACCCCGACCGCCGTCGGCCCCGTACGCCTCTGGCCCGGACTCCCCAGCGTCTCCGCGCCGCCTCTCGACTTCGGGGAGCGCGACACGGCACGCGTCCCCGGCATCGCTGTCACGCCCGGTGCCATCGGCGCGCTGAGTCCCGTCACCGTCGTCCGGGCGGAGGCCGACGCCCACCCGGACGACATCGAGGGACCCGACGGATTCCCCGAGCAGACCGCCGCCCGGCTCGCCGAGTGCGAGGGGGACGGCCCCTGGACACACTCCGGTCGGGAACTCGGAAAGCCGCCGCCCGGCACCTCGTCCCGGCCCCGGCCCCCGGCATCACGGTCCCGGTCCGCGAAGCCCACGTTGTGTCCGGTTCTGAGGGCTTACCGCCACGATCTGACCGGTGATGGCCGGGACGAGCTGATCGTCGGCGTCAGAATGCCCGACCAGCAGCTCGCCGTCCGCTGCTACGCGGCCGAGAACGGCGGCCTCACCCGGATCATGTCCACCTCCGACCAGATCGTCGGCGTCGAACTGGCGGACCGGGATCTGATTGTGCGGGTGGTCTCGGCGGGCATGCCCGGGTACGAGTACCGGACGGCCTGGTCCTGGGACGCGCGGCAGGGCGTGATGCTCCCCGCCCGGGACGAGATCGTCCCCGCCGGAACGGCCCCCACCGGGTCACGCACCCCACCGGCGGCGGGCACCTCATGAGGCGGCACCCCGCGAGGAGACACCCCGGGTCCCGGCTGCCCGCCTGGACCGCACGCCCAGGAGCCCGGCTGCCCGCCTGGACCGCACACCGCGGGGCCCGGCTGCCTGCCTGGACCGCCACCCTCACCTGGAAGGCCGCCGTCTTCATCACGGTGATGTGCTGCGCCCTCGCCGCCCTCCTGGGCGCACTCGTCCATGTCTCGGTGACCCGCCAGACCGTCGACTCCGCGCGCGAGAAGGCCCTGTCCCGGCTGGACAGCGTCGCCGGGCTCTACGAGGCGGGCCAGCCGCTCCCCCGGTTCTCCGGCCTGGACACACACGGCCTGCCGGAGTCGCTGCGCGCGCTCGCGCTGAACGGACGGCGCGGCACGATGGTCGCCGGCTACCAGGGCCGGCCCACGATGTGGGCGGCCGGGCCCGCCGACGGCAGAGTGCTCGCCGTCCGGGTCGACTACACACTCAGCCAGGCGACCATCACCAACCTGGACCGGTCGATCTTCGGCTCCTCCGCACTCGCCATCGGCGCCACCCTTCTCGTCGGCGCGTTCGCCGTCACCCGTGTCACCCGACGGCTGCATCTGACCGCGCAGGTGGCCCGCCGGATCAGCGCCGGCGACCTCGACGCACGTGTCAACGACCCCCGTACGAAGGTTCCTTCACGGCCGCAGGACGAGGTGGCCACGGTCTCCGGAGCCCTGGACACCATGGCCTCCACGCTCCAGGGGAAGCTGCTGAGCGAGCAGCGTTTCACCGCCGATGTGGCCCATGAACTGCGCACCCCGCTGACCGGCCTCACCGCGGCGGCGGAGCTGCTGCCCGAGGGCCGGCCGACCGAGATGGTCCGGGACCGGGTACGGACGATGCGGACGCTGACCGAGGATCTGCTGGAGATCTCGCGTCTCGACGCCCGTACGGAGACGGTCGATCTGGCCGTCCACGCGCTGGCGCCGCTGGCCGAGGGGGTGGTGCGCGCGTCGAACACCGCGATGGACGTGACGACGGAGCTACGGGTCGTCAGGGACGCCTCCGTGGAGACCGACCGGCGGCGGCTGGAGCGGGTCCTGGGCAACCTCGTCGCCAACGCCCACAAGCACGGCCGGCCCCCGGTGGTCCTGACCGTGGACGGCCCGGTCGTGACGGTACGCGATCATGGCGCGGGCTATCCGCCATATCTGCTGGAGCACGGGCCGCAGCGGTTCCGTACGGAGAGCGGCAGCGGCGGCAAGGGGCACGGGCTGGGACTGACCATCGCCGTCGGGCAGTCCGCGGCGATCGGCGCCGAGCTGGTGTTCGGCGATGCCCCGGACGGCGGGGCGCTCGCCCGGGTGACGCTTCCCGAATACGTACCTCCCGCCCGCCTAGGCCCTCCCGCCCCTCCCGTCGCCGCCCACGCGAAGGCCGGTCACACCCTGGCCGGTCACACCGCTGTCCCGCCGGACTGACACCGACCCGGAAGTCGCACCGAGTGCTGCATTGCCATGCATTGCGGACATAACACATGCCGCCTTGCTACGTTCAGCGCATGACCGCACCGAAGGCGGACTCTCCCCCGCCCGAGCTCCGCCTCGCCAAGCGCCGGGGTGTGGAACTCTCGCTCCTCGTCTGCGCCGTCCTCATCTCCGTCTTCGGTTACATCGGCGTCGGTTTCGGCAAGAACGACGCCCTGCCGCCCGACGCCGCCGGATACGGGGCCGGACTGGGCGTGCTCGCCCTCCTCGCGCACATGGCGGTCCGGTTCCGGGCCCCGTACGCGGATCCGCTGCTCCTGCCCATCGCGGTCCTCCTCAACGGACTCGGTCTGGTGCTGATCTACCGGCTCGACCTGGAGACCCCGGACAACCGGGCCGCGTCCACCCAACTGGTGTGGTCCACACTGGGCGTGGCGCTGTTCATCGCCGTCGTCGCGCTCCTGCGTGACCATCGCGTACTCCAGCGGTACGCCTACCTCGCGGTCGCCACCGCGCTGGTCCTGCTGATCGTGCCGATCTTCTTCCCCGCCGTGAACGGGGCCAAGATCTGGATCAGGGTCGGCGGATTCTCCTTCCAGCCGGGCGAGTTCGCCAAGATCCTGCTCGCGGTCTTCTTCGCCGCTTACCTCGCCGCCAACCGCAACGCCCTGGCGTACACCGGCCGTACGGTCTGGCGGCTCCAGCTCCCCACCGGCCGGGTCCTCGGCCCTCTGGTGGCGATCTGGCTGCTCAGCGTCATGGTCCTGGTCCTCGAACGGGACCTGGGCACCTCGCTGCTCTTCTTCGGACTGTTCGTGATCATGCTGTACGTGGCGACCGGGCGCACCGGCTGGATCGCCGTCGGGCTGTTGCTCGCCGCGGTCGGCGCCTTCGCCGTCGGGTCGCTCGAACCCCATGTGAACAGCCGGGTGCAGGACTGGCTGCACCCCTTCGCGTCCATCGACGCGGGCCTCGGCCCCGGCCAACTCGCCCAGTCCCTCTTCGCGTTCGCGGCGGGCGGGATGTTCGGCACCGGCCTCGGGCGGGGCCGTTCGATCCTCATCGGTTTCGCCGCCAAGTCGGACTTCATCCTGGCCACGGCGGGCGAGGAGTTGGGCCTGGTCGGTCTGACGGCCATCTTCATGCTGTACGCGCTGCTGGTCGCCCGCGGGTTCCGTACCGGCCTCTCGCTGTTCGATCCCTTCGGCCGGCTGCTCGCCGTCGGCCTCGCCTCGATCCTCGCCCTCCAGGTCTTCGTCATCGCGGGCGGCGTGATGGGGCTGATCCCGCTCACCGGTATGGCGATGCCCTTCCTCGCCCAGGGCGGCTCGTCCGTGGTCACCAACTGGATCATGGTGGCGCTGCTGATCCGGCTCAGCCACTCGGCCCGCAGCCCCCGACCGGCGGACGTGGAGACAGGAGTCATCGCGCCGACGGCCGGGGCCCCCTGGAGGAGCGGACCCCCCTGGGAGAACGGCGGCCCCGGGAGGCAAGGGCAGTCACGGAGAAACCCGGAGTCCCGAAGAAACCCGGAGTCCCGGAGGAACCGGGAGGACGAGCGGTGACCCGCTACATCCGGCGGACCGCCTTCTTCTGCCTGCTGCTCCTGGCCGCCCTCCTGGTCAACGCGGCCAGGATCCAGGTCATCGAAGCCGACTCCCTCGACAGGAATCCCGCCAACCGCCGTGACACCGTGGCCCGTTACTCCCAGCCGCGCGGCAACATCCTCGTCGGCGGAAGGACCGTCACCGGATCCAAGGACACCGGCCAGCAACTGCGGTACGAGCGTACGTACACACAGGGCCCGCTGTACGCGCCCGTCACCGGTTACGCCTCCCAGACGTACGGCACGACCCTGCTGGAGAGCGCCGAGGACGACGTCCTCTCCGGTACGGCCTCGACGCTCGCCCCGCTGCCCTTCTGGAACGACATCACCCGCAGCCGGCAGCCGGGCGGCCAGGTCTCCACCACCATCGACGCGTCGATGCAGCGCGCCGGGTACGAAGGTCTCGCCGGCCGGCGGGGCGCGGTCGCGGCCGTCGAGCCGTCCAGCGGCAAGATCCTGGCGCTGGTCAGCAGCCCCTCGTACGACCCCGGGCAGCTGTCGGGCACGGGCCCCGGCGTCACCGGTGCCTGGTCCCGGCTGAACGGCGAGAGCGACCAGCCGATGCTCGACCGGGCCATCCGGCAGACCTATCCACCCGGTTCGACCTTCAAGATCGTGACGGCGGCCGCCGCGCTCGACTCCCGGACGGTCACCGATCCCGGCGCCCCGACCGACATCCCTGAGCCGTACGTCCTGCCGGGGACGGACACCACACTCCCCAACGAGGCCGAGGGGTGCGACAAGGCGTCGCTGGAGTACGCCATCACCTGGTCCTGCAACACGGTGATGGCCGGACTCGGCGTACGGACCGGGCTGTCCGGGATGGTGGACACGGTGGAGAAGTTCGGCTTCAACGACACCGGGATCACGATCCCGTCGGGGGTCGCCGCGTCCCATTTCGACACCCGCATGAGCGACGATCAGCTGGCGCTGTCCTCGATCGGGCAGTACGACACGAGGGCCACCCCGCTCCAGATGGCGATGGTCGCGTCGGCGGTCGCCAACGGCGGGGACCTCAAGTACCCCTATCTGGTGGGCCGCATCCTCGCGTCGGACGGCGATGTCGAGTCCCGTACGCACGAGCGGACCTACCAGCGCGCGATGAACCCCGCCACAGCTCAGTGGTTGCGACGGATGATGGTCGATGTCGTCGAGGAGGGTACGGGCACGAGCGCGGCGATCGACGGCGCGACGGTCGGCGGCAAGACGGGGACGGCGCAGCACGGGGTGGGCAACTCCGGTACGCCGTATGCCTGGTTCATCGCCTGGGCGCAGGCGGACGACGCGGTCCGGCCGGCGGTCGCGGTGGCGGTGGTGGTCGAGGACGCCGAGGCCGACAGGGCGGACATCAGCGGCGGGGGCGACGCGGCGCCGATCGCGCGGGCGGTGATGGAGGAGGCGCTGCGAGACTGAGAGCTGGAGGGATCTCTTGGCAGGGACAGCGGGGAAGACGGAAGCGGTGGGTGGCACCGGGGCGGTGGCGCGGGCGCTCGCGCGGATCGAACGGCTCGACCCACGGCTGTGTGCCTTTGTCGAGGTCTGGGGTGAGGAAGCCCTGGAGCGGGCCCGGACGGTGGACCGTCAACTGCCTTTGTCCGGAGTGCCGTTCGGGGTGAAGGGGCCGACCGGCATCCGGTCGTACGCGGCGGAGCGGCTGATCGCGGCCGGGGCGATACCGGTCGGTTCGACGGCGGTGCCGGGGCCCGGCACGTACTGGCAGACCTGGGGGCAGGGCCGGTACGGCCGTACGGTCAACCCGTACCGCGCCGACCGTACTCCTGGTGGTTCCTCGGCGGGGTCGGCGGTGGCGGTCGCGGCGGGCATGGTCCCACTGGCGACCGGCAGCGACGGCGCCGGTTCGGTCCGTATCCCGGCCGCCTGGTGCGGGGTGTTCGGCCTGAAGACGACGAACGGGCTGCTGCCCTCACCGGACCGTACGGGCCTGGCCTCGGCGGGTGTGCTGGCCCGGTCCGCGGCGCAGGCGGCGGCGTATCTGCGGTGTGTCCTCGATTCGGACGAGACACCCGGGCCCGCGCCGGGGCCCGCGCCGGTGCCCGCTGTCTTCTCCCCCGACCTGGGATTCGCCGGGCCGGACCCGGAGGTGGTGGCGGTGGTACGGGCGGCGGTGGAGCGGCTGGTGGCGGCCGGGATCGTACAACTCGTCCGGACACAAAGGCCGTTCACCCTGCTCGACCCCCGCGAGGCGTGGCTGGCGATACGGGGCGGCGCGCCGCCGGGAGACACCGGCACCCCGGCCCTGGCGGTACGGGCGGAGAACGACCGGCGGCTCGACGCGCTGTTCGCCCGCACGCCGCTGCTGCTCACCCCGGTCACACCGAACCGCCCACACGGTCACGAGGGTCCGGGTGAGCGCTACTCCACCGCGCTGACCTGGGCATTCAACCTGAGCGGGCACCCTGCGGCGAGCATTCCGGCCGGCTTCACGGCGGACGGATGCCCGGTGGGGCTACAGCTGGTGGCCGATCGTGGAGCGGAACTCTCGCTGGTGGACATCGCCCTGGCGGCGGAACGCGGGTGAACGCGGATGCGTGTCACCCGCCTTGAACTCCCCGTGGAATCAAGGCCGTCGTGCCTCGCCCGATCCCCGCAGTGTGTTCGGCGTATATCCATTATGGCCCCGCACACGGCCCGATTCCGTCCTCCCGCAGAATGATCTCGTGGCGCGCCGGGCGCCGTAGCGTAGGCGCATGCCCACTCCCAATCCCACCCCTCTGCCCCTGCCTGCCCACGCCCTCCATGTCCGCGACCACGGGGGTGACGGCGACGGCCCGGCCCTCGTCCTCCTCCACGGCTTCGGGCGTTCGCTCGCCGACTGGGAGACCGTCGCGCCGCTGCTCGTCCCCCACCACCGCCGGGTACTCGCCCTGGATCTGCCGGGTCACGGCCGCTCCGAAGGCGGCTCCGGGACCCCTGGACCGTGGTCGTTCGAGGCGACCGTCACCGCGATCGAGCGGGCGCTCCAGCCGTACGGCATCCCGCACGCCGTCCCCGTCGGCCACTCGCTGGGCGGCATGATCGCGCTCCAGTACGCCGTCCAGAACACCGCCCGGCACGGCGGGGCGTGTCCTGGCGCCGTCAATCTCGACGGGTTCTGGTGGGGGCGCCCCGAGCAGTACCCGGACCTCGACCATGCGACCGTCACCGAGGGCCTGGCCCGGATCGGCGAGATGACGCGGTCGACCGCCGGGCTGATCGCGCCCGCCGAGTACGTGGAGCAACAGGCGCTCTACGCGGGCAGGTTCGGCATCCCGTACGCGCGCGCCGAGGCGGCGACGCGCGGCGCGGTCCGCGAACTGCCCGACGGCCGCTTCCAGACGCTGCCCCTACGCGAAGAGGCGCTGGAGACGTTGGACGCGCTGGACGCCCTCGACATCCTCGCGCTGATACGGCGCGTGCCGTGTCCCGTGCTGTGCGTCCGGGGCCGGCGCCCGCAGCCTCCGATGCCGGGGATGGAGTGGTTCGAGGAGCTGATCGAGTCGCATGCGAAGGGACTCGACCGGGATCTGGCGGAACTCGTACGGGAACGGCCGGACTCGGTCACCGTCGAGGACATCGACGCGACGCACGCGATGCTGCTGGAGGAGCCCGAGTCGGTGGCCGAGCGGCTGCTCGCCTTCACCCGCACGCTCTGAACACCCCTGCCGCACACCGCCGTCCGGGGGAATCAGTACATGGTTCCCCCGAGCCCTACCTGGTTCGGTAGGCCCGGAGAAAGGTCCGTACTCCCTCGACGACGAGTGGCCGGACGCGGGTGTCCTCCACGGCGTTCGCGGAACCGAGCCTGTCCAGCGCGACGCCGAAGGTCAGCGCGATGAACTGGTCCGCCGCGAGCCGGGGGTCGGGGACGTCGAGCAGCCCGGCAGACGCGAGGGCGGCGAACCGCTCGGCGAGTGCCTCGTCGGGGGTGTCGGCCATGGAGTTGTAGCCCCGGTGCGGCAGGTGGCCGGACTCCGCCCGGACCAGTCGTTGCAGCGTCGCGTACTCCGCCGAGTCGAGCATGTCGGTCGCGATGCGCATCGAGAACGTGACCAGGGCGTCTTCGAGGTCGACGGCCTCGGTGCGGTCGGTGAGGGTGTCGTCGAGAGTGCGCCGGATCGTGGTGATCAGCGACTGGCCGACGCCGTCGACCACTGCTCGCAGCAGCGTCTGCTTGTCGCCGAAGTAGTCGTAGACCGTCCGCTTGGACACCCCTGCGCGAGCGGCGACCGCGTCGACGCTGGAGCGGTCGAAGCCGTCGGCGAGGAACAGTTCCCGGGCCGCCGCGAGGATGGCGGCCCGCTTCCGCGTGGAGCCCTCGCGCAGTGTCTTCGTGGTCGGCATGAGCACATCCTAACCTTTCTGCACTGCACGGTGTAGTGTAATTTCCGTTCCGAGCGTGCCGCACTCGTGCACCCGCTCGTCCGGCGGAGTGGTGCGTGCGTCAACTCGGTCACCGCTTCCCCGGGTTCGCCCCGCCGGACGGCGTCGGACCTGTCCACGAAGCACCAAGCGCACCGCGCCCGCGTGCGCGTGCATGGCCGCCGTGTCCGCGCCGGGTCCGGCAAGGCGGCAGTGCCACGCGTACGGCCGGCCCCCCTTGCCCGCCCGGCTCGCTCGCCCGGCTTGCTCGCCCGGCAAAGACGGAAAGGACGTCCATGCCCACGACTCTCGATCCCCCGGTCCGCATCGGGAAGGCCGCTGTCGGAGCCCTCGGCGCGCTGGCGGTCGCCACCGGTGCCTTGGAGTCGGTGGTGACGCCGACGCTCCCGCTCCTGCAACGCGAGCTGGACATGAGTCCCGCCGAAGGGGCTCTCCTCAGCGTCATGCTCCTCATCACCGGCGCGCTCATCACACCGGTCGCGGGCAAGTTCGGCGACCGGTACGGCGGTAAACGGGTCCTGATCCGGCTGATGTCAGTGGTCGCGGCCGGTGGCCTGGTGTCCGCCCTGGCGCCCAACCTGCCGGTGCTGCTGCTCGGTCAGGTACTCCAGGGGGCGATGGTGGGCGCCCTGCCCCTGTCGTTCATCCTGGTGCGCGAACACCTCCCCGCGGGAGAGGCGAAGGTGGCCATCGGGGTGGTCAGCGGGTTGTTCGTGGGGGGCGGGATGGCGGGAACGCTGTCGGCCGGGCCTGTGGCGGAACAGCTTTCCCGGCACTGGATGTTCGCGCTGCCGACGATGGCCGTCGTCGGGGCCACCGTGCTGGTGAACAGGCTGATGCCGCATGATCCGCCGGGCCGGTCGGACGAATCCGGGGTCGACTGGCCCGGCCTGGTTCTCCTGAGCGGGACGCTGGTCACGCTCATGCTCGTACTCGCGCTGGCACCCGAGATCGCCTCGCGGCCGCTCGTGCTCGCCGCCCTCCTCGTGGTGCTGGCCGCCTTTGTGTCCGGATGGGTCGCCGTCGAGCGTCGTGCGGCCTCGCCGATGGTCGATCTGCGCATGCTGGCGCGGCCCGCGGTGTGGAAGTCGTGTGTGCTCACGTTCGTGATCTGCGTCGGCACCTCGGTGCCGGTTTATCTCGTCCCGCAGCTGTTCGCGGTGTCCGCCGACGGGTACGGCTTCGGGGCCGGCGCCACCGAGATCGGCTTCTACCTGCTGCCCGGCGCCATTGCCGCGTCGCTGGCCGGGCCGCTCGGCGGGATGGGGGCGCGGCGTTTCGGCTCGCGTGCCGTGGTCACCGCCGGGATCGTCATCATGGTCGCCGCCCTGATCGCCCTGGCAGCCGTGCACACCGAGGTCTGGCACCTCGTCATCGGCAAGACGATGATCGCGCTTGCCAACGGCCTGTGCGTCACGGCGATGGTGACCGGCACCGCCACCTCCGTCGATCGAAGTGACACCGGCATCGCCACCAGCCTGGTCCTGGTGACACGCGTGCTCGGCTTCGCCGTGGGTGTGCAGGCCAGTGGAGCGATCCTCACCGCCGGGACCCCTTCCGGGTCGGATGTCCCGGCCGAATCGGCCTTCGTCACCGGCTTCGTCATAGCCGGCGCCGTCACGGCGTCGGCCCTGCTCGTCGCCCGCACCATGAACAAAGGAGTCAGGGAATGACCGGCACCGATGTGTCGAGGGACATCCGTACCGCGCCGAGGCGCACGGTCCTGATATCCGGGGCCGGCGTCGCGGGGCCCGCCCTCGCGTTCTGGCTGAACCGCTACGGATTCGCGGTCACGGTGGTCGAGAGGGCGGGCGCGCCTCGTGGCGGTGGTTACCCCGTCGACGTACGCGGTACCGCACTCGAGGTCGTCCGGAGAATGGGAATCCTGCCAGGGCTGCGGGACGCGCACATCGACCTGCGCCGGCTGACCTTCCTCGACAGGGACGGCGGCGAGGTGGCCTCGGTCGACCCGCACACCGTCACCGGCGGTGTCGCGGGAGCGGACCTGGAGGTGCGGCGCGGGGATCTGACCGGCGCTCTGTACACGGCGGTCCGTGACGACGTGGAGTTCTTGTTCAACGACCGCATCGACACCCTCGACCAGTCCGGCCACGGAGTCGACGTCACCTTCCTCGGAGGCAGCAGACGTACGTTCGACTTGGTGTGCGGTGCGGACGGACTGCACTCGCGTACCCGCGCGTTCCTGTTCGGCCCCGAAGAACAGTTCCACCGGTACCTCGGCTACTGCTTCGCCGGATTCACCCTGCGCGACACCTTCGGGCTCTCCCACGAGACCATCATGTGGAACACCCCGGGCAGGGCCGCGGCGCTCTACGCCCCGGGGGACAACGACGAGGTGCACGCCCTCCTGAACTTCGCCCATCCGGAACCGCCGTTCGAAGCGTTCCGGAACCCCCAGGCCCAACGGGACCTGGTCACCGCGGTGTTCGCCGACGCGGGATGGGAGGTCCCGGGCCTGCTCGCCGCCATGCGCGACGCGGACGACCTGTTCTTCGACGCGGTCAGCCAGATCCGGATGCCCCGCTGGTCCAGCGGCAGGGTCGCGCTGGTGGGCGACGCCGCGTACGCACCCTCGTTCCTCACCGGACAGGGCTCCAGCCTCGCGCTCGTCGGCGCGTACATGCTCGCCTCTTCCCTGGCCGACCGGGACCACGCCGCCGGCTTCGCCGCCTACGAACACAGCACCCGCGAGTTCGTGACCGTGAACCAGGACCAGGTCGGCGAGGGCGACGCCACACTCTTCCCGACCACCGCTCGGGCCCTGGAGCAGCGCAACGACATGCTGCGCAATCTCGGCGCCATGCCTCCCGGGGAGGGACGACCGGCCCACTCGGCCCTCACCCTGCCCGCCTTCACGCCCATGACGTGAGGGGGCGGCATGGCCGCTCGACTATCGTCGTCAGGGCGCCTGGACTGCCAGGTGTACCGGGCGTACCGGGCCTGGACGACAGCTCGTACATGATCAGGGTTCGTCCGGCCGGACCCCGTCGTGAGTGGAGTCATGAACAGCACGGAGACCCCCTTTGTCGGCGGGCCGATGGACGGGCGCGTCCTGCCCGTCCTGACCGGTCCGACCGGGCAGCCGCCCAAGTGGTACGAGATCCCCGTGCCCGACGCGGACGGCGGACCGGCCACCGTGCTGACCTACCGGCGCGCACCGGCCGGGTACACCAAGCGGCTCGGAATCCAGCGCGGCTGGATGTACGAGTACGTCCCCGAGGGCCGCGAGCGCCGCACGCTGAGGTGGCCCTGGTCCAAGCCGGGCGGCGGCTCCGCGCCGTAACGGAGGCCGCCCGCCCGTCCCTCCGAGGGGTGATGCTGTTGCGCCAGCTTGCCCCTTAATGCGGTATTCACTTCTCATATCACTCCATCATCACCTAGTGCTGGCGGCCCAGGGCCGACTGGACGGCCCTTCCCGCGACCGGAGGTGATGGTGTGTCAGGCAGAGTGCTGCGATCCGCCTGTACGGCGGCACTGGCGACGGTGACGGTACTGGCGGCGGTGCCGTTCGCCTCGTACGCCGCCGCGGAGCCGGGCGACGACAGGGGCCCCGGTACGTCAACGGCCGGGACATCGACGCCCGGTACGGCCGTGCCCGGTACGGCCGTACCCGGTACGGCCGTACCCGGTACGTCGGCATCCGCCGCTACGACGCCCGCCACTTCGACGCCCGGCGAGGGCGCGGCCGGCAGCGGTGCCGCGCCCGCCGCCTCGCCGCCCGTCACCGTCGCCGGGATGCTGACCGAGCTACAACGGCTCTACCGCGAGGCCGAAGAGGCCACCGAGGCGTACAACGCGACCAAGACCGAACTGATCCGGCAGCGCGCCGAGGTCAAGAGGCTCTCCACCGGGCTCACCCAGGCCCGTACCGCACTGGCGCGCAGCCACGACGATGTCGGCCGGCTGGCACGTGAGCAGTACCAGGGGCAGTCCGAACTCTCCGGCTATCTAAGGCTGTTGCTCGCCCGCGACCCTCAGCACGCCCTGGACGAGGGGTATCTGCTGGAGCACGCCGCGCGTGGCCGGGCTGCGACGGTGTCCCGGCTCGCGGGCGGGGAGAAGCGTGCCGACGCTCTGGCGGCGGCGTCCCGGGAGGCCCTCGACGCCCAGCAGAAGCTCGCCGTCAAGCAGCAGAGGCAGCGGGACATGGTCAGGTCCCGGCTCCAGGAGGTCGAGAAACTGCTCGCCTCCCTCAGCGCCGAGCAGATCGCCGCGGTGGCCGCGCTGGAGAAGGCCGGTACGGCCAGAGCCCAGCGGGAACTGCTCTCCTCCGGGGCCCTCGGGGAGCAGCCGGCCGGCGCGGCCGGGCCGCAGGCCGATGCGCAGGCGGGCGCGGAGCCCGGGACGCCGCCCAGGACGCCCTCCCAGGACGGCGGCGAAGCCCTCGACTTCGCCGTCGACCAGCTCGGCAAACCGTACGAGTGGGGCGCCGAGGGGCCCGATTCCTTCGACTGTTCGGGGCTGACCCAACAGGCCTGGGCGCACGCCGGCCTGACCATCCCCCGTACCAGCCAGGAGCAGTGGAGCGAACTCCCCCGGGTCTCACTGCGCGAACTGCGCCCCGGTGACCTGGTGATCTACTTCCCCAAGGCCACACATGTGGCGATCTATCTGGGCGACGGAATGGTGATCCAGGCGCCCCGCCCCGGAACCCGCGTCAAGGTCTCCCCCATCGCGGCGAACCCGCTGCTCGGCGCCGTACGACCGGACCCGGGCGCCGCGTCCCTGGCTCCGGCGGCGTACGAACCGCCGGAGCTGCCCCCGGGTGCCAAGGACGGTTCGGACACGGGCTACAGCCAGACTTCCGGCCCGGAGAGCTGAGGGCTGAGGGCTGAGGGCTGAGGGCTGGGAGCTGACGGCTGAGAGCACTTCCGATCCGAAGAGCTGAGGGCCGAGGGCCGAGGGCCGAGAGCGATCGGTCGCGGCGAGCCGCGCCGGCCGGCCGCGTCAGGCCGCGCCCGCTGCCTCCGCCTCGGCCTGCGCCAGGTACGCGTACGTCTTCTCCGGCTCGTAGAAGAAGTTCTCGAAGTCGGAGGGGTCGTTGAAGCCGTTCACGAACCGGCGGGCGACCGCCGGGAACCGGCCCGCCGTGCCGATCAGTGCCAGGACATGCTCCGGCGGGACACCCAGCATGGCGTTCGTCCACTTGGTGACATGCCGCGCGATGTCCCAGTAACCGTCGAACGTCGACCGCATCCACGCCTCGTCGAACGGCCGGTCGCCGTGCGCCACGATCGAGTCCAGATACGAAGCGGCGCATTTGGAGGCCGAGTTGGAGCCCTGGCCGGTGATCGGGTCGTTGGCGACAACGACGTCGGCGACCCCGAGGACGAGACCGCCGCCGGGCAGCCGCCCTATCGGGTTCCGTACGGTCGGCGCGTACCGGCCTGCCAGAGTGCCGCCCGCGTCCGTCAGTTCGACCTTCCGGGCGCGCTCGTACTCCCAGGGCGTGAAGCGCTCCATCAGCTCCAGCGTGAGCGAGAGATGCTCGGCCGGGTCCTTGACGCCCTGGAACACATCGAGCGGCCCGCCGGGTATCCCCTCCCAGAAGAGGATGTCGGCGCGGCCGGAGGTGGTGAGGGTGGGCATCATGAACAGTTCGCCGACGCCCGGCACCAGGTTGCAGCGGACCGCGTCGAAGTCCGGGTGCTCCGGGCGCGGGCCGAGTCCGTGGACGTAGGAGACGGCGAGCGCGCGCTGCGGGGCGTCGTACGGGGAGCGGGAGGCGTCGCGGCCGAACATCGAGACCAGTTCGCCCTTGCCCGCCGCGACCATGACAAGGTCGTATGTACGGGCGAAGAAGTCCAGGTCGGAGACCGCCGCGCCGTGGATCACCAACTGGCCACCGCGCTGAGCGAAGGTCTCCATCCAGCCCGCCATCTTGACCCGCTGGTCGACGGACTGGCCGTACCCGTCGAGCTTGCCGACCCAGTCGACGGCGCGGCTGGAGTCCGGGGCGGCCACCGAGACGCCGAGCCCGTCGATCGTCGGCGCCTGGGTCTCCCAGAAGTCCAGGCGCAGATCGCGCTCGTGCTGGAGCGCGGTGTCGAACATGGCTTGCGTGGACATGACCCGGCCGGAGCGGATCTCGTCCGACGTACGGTTGGACATGAGGGTGACCTCGTACCCCCGTGACTGGAGTCCGAGGGCGAGCTGAAGCCCGGACTGGCCGGCTCCGACGATGAGTATCTTCCGCATGGCGGGTTCTCCGTTGCGTACGTGGTGCGGCTTGGCGCGCGCGGCTGACAACTGGCGTTGACCGAAGACCAACGCAGGCAGACGCTACCCCGGCTCCCCGGCTACTCGGCGGAAACCGCCAGCGCGTGACGTACCAGAGCGAGCAAGGAGTCGACCGCCGTCTGCCGCCGGCGCGCGTCCATGATCTGTACGGGGACGCTCGGCGGTATCGACAGGGCGTCCCGCACATCCGCCGGCTCGAACGCCTGGGTGCCATCGAAGTGGTTGACGGCGACGACGTACGGCAGTCCGCAGCTCTCGAAGTAGTCGAGCGCGGGGAAGCAGTCGGGCAGCCGCCGGGTGTCGGCCAGGACGACCGCGCCGATCGCGCCGCGCACCAGGTCGTCCCACATGAACCAGAAGCGCTGCTGGCCCGGCGTACCGAACAGGTACAGCACAAGGTCGTCGTCGAGGGTGATGCGTCCGTAGTCCATCGCGACGGTCGTGGTGACCTTGTCGGGCGTGGCGCTGAGATCGTCGGTCTCCGCGCTGGCCTGGGTCATCATGGCCTCGGTCTGGAGCGGGGGTATCTCCGAGACCGCGCCGACGAAGGTCGTCTTGCCGACGCCGAAGCCGCCGGCGATCACTATCTTGGTGGAGATCGGCGCGCGGGTACGGTCCAACTGCCAGGCCTGGAGCGCCTCTTCGGGTTCCGGCTCGGGGGCGGCGGCGCTTTCCGGCCCGGCGGCACGCGCCGGCGCGGCGGCTCGCTCGGGCTCGGCGGCGTGCTCCGGCGCGGGAGCCACCGTCGAGGTCGAGAAGCCGGACGCGCCGGACACGCGTGAGGATTCGGAGGTACGAGAAGCCTCAGGGGTAGTGCGAGAGGTCCCTGTGAGGCCGGAGGCCTCGGTTACACCTGTGGCGTCAGAGACGGCGGAGTCCACTCAGTACCCTTTCCAGCAGCGCGTGATCGGGCTGGCCGGTGCCGTGCCCGGTTCCATATACACGGATCTTTCCCTGGTCGGCCAGGTCGCTGATCAGCACCCGGACCACCCCCAGCGGCATCTTGAGCAGCGCCGACACCTCGGCGACGGTCCGCATGCGCCGGCACAGCTCGACGATGGCCAGCATCTCCGGCATCAGGCGGGACGCTCCCCCACCGTTGGACAGCTCTCTGCGTTCGTCGGCCGCTTCGAGCGCGGCGACGAACGTCTCGACCAGCAGGACGTGCCCGAAGCGGGTACGTCCGCCGGTGAGCGAATACGGACGGACCCGCGCCGGGCGGCGGTCGCCGCCGCGCATGGGCAGCTTGCGCGGGGCAGACCCCGCGGCGGCCGTCATCAGGCACTCTCCATCGATTTGCGCAGCTCGTCGCGGAGTTCAGGGGTCAGCACATGGCCGGCCCGTCCCACGAAGAGCGCCATGTGGTAGGCCACCACACTCATGTCGCAGTCCGGTGTGGCATGCACCCCGAGCAGCGAACCGTCGCTGATCGCCATGACGAAGACGCTGCCCGACTCCATGGCGACCATGGTCTGCTTGACCCCGCCGCCGTCCATCAGCTTCGCCGCCCCGATGGTGAGGCTGCCGATGCCGGAGACGATGGTGGCCAGGTCGGCGCTGGAACCGCGCGGCCCCTTCCGCCGCTCGGTGGTGGCCGCCTCGGCGTTCTGCTCCGCGTCCGAGGAGAGCAGGAGGAGTCCGTCGGACGAGACGACGGCGACCGAACGTGCTCCTGGTACCTCCTCGACGAGGTTCTTCAACAGCCAATGCAGGTTACGGGCTTCACTGCTCAGTCCGAATGTGCCGGTCGCAGTCAACTGCGTGCCTCCTCGACTGTCTCCCCCGTCGCTTCGGTTGGTACATCAGTCTGCTCTGTCGACGCTGTGTGCTGCGTAAGGCCGGACCGGTCGGTGAGTTCGGTCTGCCCCGTGGTCCCGGTCCGGTCGGTCTGGTCGATCCGATCGGTCTGGTCTGTCCGATCGGCCTGGTCTGTCCGGTCTGGCTGATCGGCCTGGTCCGTCTGGTCCGTCAGTTCGGCCTCGACGTCGCGCCGGCCTTCCTTGGCCCCCTGGTGGAAGCCACCGAGCCTGCGGCGCAGCGCCTCGGCGTCGACACCGCCGCTGCGCCCGGTGGGCGCGGTGGCGGGTTCGACGATCTTGGGGGTCCGCTTGGGCAGACCCTTGTCGGTGACGCGTCCCTCCGCGCCCACGGCGTCCGGTCCCGCGCCCGCGTCCGTACCCGTGTCCGGTGCCACCTCGGTGGTTCCGGCCGGGGGCGGGGTGTCGCGGGGCTGCGAGGGCAGCCGCATGGCGAAGGTGTCCTGGTCGGTACCGGTGGTCTCCGGTTCGCCGTCGGGGACGCGCGCGTGGCTGTCGGGGCCGATCGCGTACGGGCCGGGCCGGGCCTCGGACTCCTCGACCGGCTCGGACGACGCCTCGGCGGCGACTTCCGGTGCCTGCGCCGCTTGCGTCACCGCCGCCGCTTGCGTCTCCGCCGCTTCGGCCGCCTTCGCCTCAGCCGCCGCCTTCGCCTCCGACCTGCGGATCGCCGCCTCGGCGGCCGCCACCAGCGGGTCGGACGCCGAACGCTTCGGAAGGGCGTCGGCTCCGGCCTCGGGCGCGGCGGGCGCGGGCGCGGGTGCGGCGGGCAGGGGGTTCGCCGTCGGGGCCGGGGGCGGCACGGCGGCCGACGGCGGTTCCGGGAGGAGGGCCTGCGGCAGTACGACAACCGCGGCCACACCGCCCTTGTGGTGCTCGCGCAGTTCGACCCGTACGCCATGACGCGCCGCGAGCAGCGCGGCGACGCGCAGTCCGAGCCCCTCGCCCTCGGCCCCGTCGTTCCCCTGAGTGTCCGGGTCGGCGAGCCGTGCGTTGAGGGCGGTGAGCCGGTCGCCGGACATGCCGATGCCCTGGTCCTGTACGGAGAGCATCACTTCGCCGCTCTCCATCAGCCAGCCGGAGAGCCGCACCTCGGCGTCCGGCGGCGAGAAGGCGGTGGCGTTCTCCAGCAGTTCGGCGACGAGATGGCTGAGGTCGTCCGCGGCGAAGCCGACCACCTGCGCGTGCGGCGGCAGGGACTGGATCGTGACGCGCTCGTACCGCTCGATCTCGCTCACGGACGCGCGCAGGACGTCCACGAGCGGGACGGGACCCGTGGGGCCGTGGCCGTGGTCGTGGCCCGCGAGCACCAGCAGGTTCTCGCTGTGCCGGCGCATGACCGTGGCCATGTGGTCGAGCTTGAAGAGGGTGGCGAGCCGCTCCGGGTCCTGCTCGCGGTCCTCCAGCCCCTCGATGACCCCGAGCTGGCGCTCCACCAGGCCGAGCGTGCGCAGCGAGAGGTTCACGAAGGTGTGGTGGACGGTGTGCCGCAACTGGCCGAGCCGGGTGGTGAGTTCGGCCACCTGCTCCTGGAGTTCGGCACGCTGGTCGGCGACCTTCTGCCGCGCGCCGATCAGGTCGGTGCGGTCGCTGTCCAGCTTCTCGGTACGGGTGGAGAGTTCGGCGAGCGTGCCGTGCAGGCTGTTGACGGACCGTACGACCTGGGCGAACTCGTCGTTGCGCCCGGTGAAGCGGATCGGCTCCTCGGTCCCGGGCGCCCCGGCGAGCCGGGCGGCTCCGATCCGTACGACGGCGAGCGGCCTGGTGAGCGTACGGGCGACGGCGGCGGACACCCCGACGGCGATCAGCAGACACCCGCCGAGCAGCGCGATCCGCAGCTCCAGGCCGGTGACGGCGTCGTCGCGCAGCTTCTCCAGCCGCTCCACCTGGCCGGAGCCGAGGCCGGACTCGACGCCGCGCATGTGGTCGATCCGGGCGGAGAGCGCGGCCTCGACCTTCTCCTGGTTGGCGCCGCGGTCGGACGCGGAGAGTTCGGGGCGGTCGGTGAGCTGCGTCAGATATGCCTCGGCGGTCTTGACGTCGGGCCCGGTGACCGTGGCCGAGAGGGAGTCGCGCGCCGTGGTGTTGGCGGTCTGGTCGAAGTCGGCGAGCGCGGCGAGTTCACGGACGCGCGACTTCTGGGCGTCGGCGCTGAGTTCGTCGCGGAGCTGGTCCTTCTTCTTGCTGTCCGCGCTGTCGGCGGGTGTCACGGGGAGCCCGGTGACCGGGTCGAACGTCGGCGTCCCGGCGGTGCCGGAGGGCACGGCGAGCGCGGCCAGCAGCAGCCCGCGGGTGGCGGACGCCTGCTCGACGGCACGGCCGAGGGCGCCGGCGGCGCGGCTGCCGTCGGCGGCTTCGGCCGGGGTGTTCTCGGCCAGCTCGTCGGCGAGCGTCTGGAGCTTGGCGATGACCTCGGAGTACGCGCGGTACGCCTCCATCGCCGAGCCCTTGCCGGTGAGGGCGGTGCGGCGGATGGAGGGGACGGTGGAGAGGTCGTGCAGCAGGCCGGGCGAGACGGAGGCGGCGTCGCGGATCTCGTCGATCTTCCGGTCGACGCGGGCGCTGCGGGTCTCCGAGAGCTGGTACTTGCCCTTGCTCCGCCCGCCCGGCTGCTCGTCGCGGCCGGCGGCGATGTAGACGATGACCTCGTCGCGCTCGTCCGCGAGGGACTGGGTGAGCGTCACGGCCTGCCGGTTGAGTTCGGCGAGGTTGACCAGGCTCTGGGCGTCGTTCAGCTCGGTGGAGGCGCTCAGTACGGCGGGAGAGCCCGCCGCGACGACGGTGACGCCCAGGACGGCCACACCGGCGACGAGCCGGTTGCGTACCCGCACCCGCCGTCCGCCCGGGACGTTGCCGGACCCGGCACCGGCAGTGCCCGCACCGGGTGCGCCCGCCCGGGGCGTGCCTGTTCCGACCGCGCCTGTCCCGTCCGTGCCCGTCCCGGCAGCCGTACCTGTCCCGGTCGTGCCCGCCTGGCTCGTGTCTGCCTCGCCGGTCCCGGCCGTGGTGGCCTCCCCGTGCGTGACACCGTTACCCCGAGGCCGCTTTTTCTGCACCGGTGCTCGCATTCTCGACTCGTCCGCCCATGAAGCAGAGGTGACGGCCGGTCACAACGAGAGAACCCCACCTCTGGCCACCCCTGGCACGGCCTCAGACCATTCCAGCGCCATTCGGAGGGAGACGCGCATCGACCGCCCCGCCACCTGAACGAGTGAACATCACGGAGGAGTTGACCAACAAGTCTTCCCCGCTCCCGCCCCACCCGAACCTGGCGTGCCGGGTGGACCTTCCGCCGAGGCTTTGGCAGGATGCCCGCCCGCAGCTCCCCGGAACGGCCCGTTCGGGCCCCGCGCGCCCTTCGCCCCCGCGCCGCGCCGCGCCCACTGTGACCGAATGACATCGGTTGACCTGGCCGTACGGCTTGCGCGACACGGGGTGGAGGCCCCGTGAAGGATTCATGCGGGCCGCCGGTGGGGTCGTGCAGACTGGTCGGCATGCGCATCGAACTCGCCACTGCCCCCGGCACGGCCGTACGGCCCAATGAGGACTGGACGACCGTGTCCGTACCAGCGGGCGGCGAGGGTGGTGCGCTGGTCGTGCTGGACGGAGTCACGCCACCGGCGGGCGACGACGGATGTGTGCACGGGGTCCCGTGGTTCACCGCGAGGCTCGGCGGGGCGCTCGCGGAACTGTCCGGTTCACGTCGGGATCTGACTCTGGCGGAGGTCCTGTCCGCGTCGATCGCCCGTACCGCGGAGGCCCATCGCGAAACCTGTGACCTTTCTCACGTGCGTACACCGCAGGCGACGGTCGTCCTGGCGCGCTGGGACCGGGGCACCGTCGAACACCTGGTCCTGTCCGATTCCACCCTGCTGCTGGAGACGCCGGACGGTGACGTACGGGCGGTGCTGGACGACCGGCTGGACCACATCCCGCGCGAGCGGCTGCGCACGGTCGGCTCGGCGGACGCGCTGCGCAACGCGGAGGGCGGGTTCTTCACGGCGGCGGCGGACCCGGCGGTCGCGGTGAAGGCGGTGACGGGCCGCACACCGGCCTCGGAGGTCCGTTCACTGCTCGCGATGACCGACGGCGCGACCCGCTGGGTGGAGATCTTCCGCGAGGGCGACTGGGCGGACTGCCCGACCCTGGTGCGCAAGAGCGGCGCGCAGGAGCTGATCGACCGGGTCAGGGCGGCGGAGGCGGCGGACCCGGAGGGGCTGAGGTTTCGCAGGGGGAAGAGGAACGACGACGCGACGGTGACGTACGTGGAGCTGTGAGGCGGGGCCGATCGCACCCGCCGCCCTCCGGACCGAAGCCCCTCCCCCGCCCTTCCGTCCCCGCCCGTCAGCTCTCCGCGCTGGCGTTCAGCTGGTGGAGGAGGCGGGCCAGTTCGGCGATCTCGGCACGGTCCCAGTTGGCGAGCTTCTGTACGTACGACGCACGGCGCGCGTCCCGGACCCGCCGGAACCGGGCCCGGCCCTCGTCGGTGATCCGGATGAGCGAGGCCCGCCCGTCGGCCGGGTCGGGCTCACGGGTCACCAGCCCCAGAGCTTCCAGAGCGCGCAGCTGACGGCTCATCGTGGCTTTGCCGATCCCGAAGTAACCCGCGAGTTCCGTGCCGCGCTGACCGCCGGTCTCCTCCAGCCGTACGAGCAGCCCGTAGGCGGCGGGCTCCAGTTCGGGGTGGACCTCGCGCGCCATCTCGCCGGAGTTGGCGCGGGCGCGGCGCAGAAAGACCGCCAGTTCCCGCTCCAGCGCCAGGAATTCGTGGTCCACACCATTCCCCCGACCGGCGGAAGGTTCATTTTCCGTATCGCTCCTGTGCACGTCAGCACCCATCGCGCGCTTTTCCGCTCCTGAAGGTTTCTTTCTGCCGCGGCCGTTGCCGCAGCTCTGCAAGTATTTCGCAGGTTTATACCAACGGCAGCAGCGTGGCTGCCTTCCGTCGGACGGGTCTACGTGCGTAGCGTCAACGCTGGTATGCGTATCCCCACCGCATGCCGACCCGTCAGGAGTTCCCCCCACCCAGGTCTTCGGAGGCACGCAATGCCCGTGCGCAGATCCGGAACGACCGGCCGCTCGTACGCCGCGGCGACCGGCGCTCTCCTCGCAACTCTCGCACTTCTCCTCACTCACCCGGGCACGGCGAACGCCGCCGCCCCGGCCGACCCACCCGCGGACCCGGCCACCAGTGGGTCCGCGGGCCCGCTCGCCGGCCCGCAGCCGCACCGAGGCTCGGCCTACATGGGCATGGGCGTCATCGCACACGACGGCCAGGGCGGTGTCCCCTCCTCCGGCCGCGCCGTCCAGACGGAAGGCGTGGACGTCTCCGGCCACCAGGGCAGCGTCGACTGGCCGGCCCTGTGGAACACCAGCGTGAAGTGGGCCTATGTGAAGGCCACCGAGGGGAACTACTACAAGAACCCCTCCTTCACCCAGCAGTACAACGGCTCGTACAACGTAGGCATGATCCGCGGCGCCTACCACTTCGCCACCCCCAACGACTCCAGCGGCGCCAACCAGGCCAACTACTTCGCGGACGGCGGTGGCGGCTGGTCACGCGACGGCAAGACGCTGCCGGGCGTCCTGGACATCGAGTGGAATCCGTACGGAGCGTCCTGCTACGGCAAGTCGCAGAGCGAGATGGTGGCCTGGATCCGCGACTTCCTCACCACGTACAAGGCCCGCACCAGCCGAGACGCCGTCATCTACACGGCCACCAGCTGGTGGAAGACCTGCACGGGCAACTACGCGGGCTTCGGCTCCACCAACCCGCTCTGGATCGCCCGCTACAACACCTCGGTGGGCGAGCTGCCGGCGGGCTGGGGCGTCCAGACGATCTGGCAGTACACCTCGACGGGCCCGATCGTCGGCGACCACGACCGGTTCAACGGCGCCCTGGACCGCGTCCAGGCCCTGGCGAACGGCTGATCCCTCACCGGCCGCGCGCGGCCCCGACCGGACGGAACGCCCGGACGGGGCCGCGTCGTCATGTGCGAGGCCGCCAGCCGAACGGCAGCGCTTTCGCCGGGTCCTCGAACCACGGGTGGGCGCTTCCGTCCGGAGCGACCGTGAGGCCGAAGCGGTCGACGCCCGGCCTGCCGTGCTCGGTCCACCAGGTCAGGGCTCGCTCCACCTCGTCCCACAGGCGACGCGTCCCGCACTGGTGGACCGTGGCGTCCGGCTCGCCATCGCGGAACTCGACGGCGGCCCATGACCGGCTCAGCAGGTCGAAGAACCACGCCTTCCCGGCATCCTTGCCGGTCCGGTTGACGACATGGGCGCAGTGGGGCACACAAAGCCCTGTCACGAACCGGACGGACCCGTAGCGGTCCCCCAGATCCGCCATCGTGGCCTGCGTGCTGGACTCGTCGGCATCGCCGGGGAACTCCGGGACGTGCGCACGGAAGCGGTTCCAGTCGAGGCGCTGGTCCCGTAGCTTCATGAACTCGACCATCCGGAGGAACGGCCCGGTCGCATGGCCGTCGTCCCCCACGGTCAGCCGGACGAGCGCGTCCTGGTCGCTGTAGTGGGTGCCCCACGGGGCGAGGATGATCCCGCCCGGCCGTGTCTGCTCCAGCCAGCGCTTGGGGACGGCTCGCACTCCCGCCGTGACGATCACGCGGTCGTACGGCGCCCCGTCCGGCCAGCCGTCCCGGCCGTCCCCGTGGACCACCTCGGGGCTGAGTCCGGCGCGCTTCAGCGCGCCCCGGGCCTGCTCGACCACCGCCGGGTCGATCTCGACGCTGACCACGTTGGAGCCGCCCAGGCGGCGGGCGATCAGTCCGGCGTTCCAACCGGTACCGGTGCCGATTTCGAGCACCCGCGTGCCGTCGCTCACCTCCAGGTCGCGCAGCATGGCGGCCACGACCGACGGCATGCTCGCCGAACTGGTCGGCACGTTCCCCGGGTTGGTGCCGGTGTGCGCTCCGTCGTCCCACTGCGTGACGAGCGGGACGTTCGCGTACGCGGCGCGTTCCCACCCCTCGGGGTCGCCGTTTCGCGAGACGGGCACGCTGCGGCCGGTGGCCATGTCGTGCGACCAGAGAAGATCCGGCAGGAACAGCGATCGCGGCACGGCCCTGAACACATCCGCCCATGCGGGCGTCAGGGCTCCGGCTTCGAGGAGGGACCGCGCCGGCTCGTCGCCGGCGCGGCCGTCCCGCTCAGAGCTGAGCGTCACTTGCGGTGGCTTCCGTCGCCGGGCGGCATCTCACCGTCCGGGGGCGGCGGCGGGGGCGGCGTCCAGGGCTGGCCGGGGTGACCGTCCCCGCCGTCCCCGTCACCCCCGTTCCGGCACATCGGTCCAACCATCGTCAGGCCCTCCGATCATGGAAATGTGCGGCCCCATCAGGCGGAGCGCCAAGCAGGGCCTTGCGGCCCGACTCCGAGCGTCAAGCCACCTGCCACACACAGCAGTTGGCCACACAGAGTACGCGAGTCAATACATTGCGTGGCGCCGATCGTCGAACCGGGACGCCGCCCGGACACACGGACTCGGGCCCACCGCCTGAGCGTATGGACCCGAGTCGCCGCCTGTCCGTACCGGCTCACGCCGCCGCCGACATCCTCACCTCCGCCGGGGACAGGGCGATCTCCAGGACCTGGCGGACGTCCGTCACCGGGTGGACCTCCAGCTTCTCCAGGATCTCGGCCGGGACGTCGTCCAGGTCGGCCTCGTTCCGCTTCGGGATCACGACCGTCGTGATGCCCGCGCGGTGGGCGGCCAGGAGCTTCTGCTTGAGGCCGCCGATGGGCAGGACGCGGCCGGTCAGGGAGACCTCGCCGGTCATGGCGACGTCCGTCCGGACCAGGCGGCCGCTCAGCAGCGACGCCAGTGCCGTCGTCATCGTGATGCCCGCGCTCGGGCCGTCCTTCGGCACCGCGCCCGCCGGGAAGTGGATGTGCACGCCCCGGTCCTTCAGGTCGGCCACCGGCAGCTCCGCCTCGGCGCCCCGCGAGCGGAGGAAGGAGAGCGCGATCTGCGCCGACTCCTTCATCACGTCGCCGAGTTGACCGGTCAGGGTCAGGCCGGAGCCGCCCGTCTCCGGGTCGGCCAGCGACGCCTCGACGAAGAGGACGTCTCCGCCCGCGCCCGTGACCGCGAGGCCCGTGGCCACGCCCGGGACCGCCGTGCGGCGCTCGGACGGGTCCTGGGCGGACTCGGGCACGTGGTGCGGACGGCCGATCAGCCCTCGCAGGTGCTCGGCGCCGAGCGTGAACGGCAGCTCCCGCTCGCCCAGTTCGTGCTCGGCCGCGACCTTGCGGAGCAGCCGGGCGATGGACCGTTCCAGGTTCCGTACGCCCGCCTCGCGGGTGTATTCGCCGGCCAGCCTGCGCAGCGCGTCGTCCTCCAGGGTGACCTCGCCGGACTCCAGGCCCGCGCGCTCCAGCTGCCTGGGCAGCAGGTGGTCCCTGGCGATGACGACCTTCTCGTCCTCCGTGTAACCGTCGAGCGTGACCAGCTCCATACGGTCGAGCAGCGCCTCCGGGATGGCCTCCAGGACGTTCGCCGTGGCGAGGAACACCACGTCGGAGAGGTCCAGTTCGACTTCCAGGTAGTGGTCGCGGAAGGTGTGGTTCTGCGCCGGGTCGAGGACTTCGAGCAGCGCCGCGGCCGGGTCGCCGCGGAAGTCGGAGCCGACCTTGTCTATCTCGTCCAGCAGGACGACCGGGTTCATCGAACCGGCCTCCTTGATCGCCCGGACGATACGGCCCGGCAGGGCGCCGACGTACGTACGCCGGTGGCCGCGGATCTCCGCCTCGTCCCGTACGCCACCGAGCGCGACGCGGACGAACTTCCGTCCCATGGAGTGCGCGACGGACTCGCCGAGCGAGGTCTTGCCGACGCCGGGCGGGCCGACCAGGGCCAGCACGGCGCCGCCGCGACGGCCGCCGACGACGCCCAGGCCGCGGTCCGCGCGGCGCTTGCGCACGGCCAGGTACTCGGTGATGCGCTCCTTCACGTCCTCCAGTCCGGCGTGCTCGGCGTCGAGGACGGACCGGGCGCCCCGGATGTCGTACTCGTCCTCGGTCCGCTCGTTCCACGGCAGTTCGAGGACGGTGTCCAGCCAGGTGCGGATCCAGGAGCCCTCCGGGCTCTGGTCGGACGAGCGCTCCAGCTTGTCGACCTCCTTGAGCGCGGCTTCCCGCACCTTCCCGGGGAGGTCGGCGGCCTCGACGCGCGTCCGGTAGTCGTCGGACTCGTCCTCGCCGTCCTCGCCGTTGATCTCGCGCAGCTCCTTGCGTACGGCGTCGAGCTGGCGCCGGAGCAGGAATTCGCGCTGCTGCTTGTCGACGCCCTCCTGGACGTCCTTGGCGATGGACTCGGCGACATCCTGCTCGGCGAGGTGTTCGCGCAGCTGGTCGGTGGCGAGCTTCAGCCGGGCCACCGGGTCGGCGGTCTCCAGCAGCTCCACCTTCTGAGGGAGGGAGAGGAACGGTGAGTAGCCGGAATTGTCGGCGAGCGCGGACACGTCGTCGATCTGCTGCACCCGGTCGACCACCTGCCAGGCGCCGCGCTTCTTGAGCCAGTCGGTGGCGAGCGCCTTGTACTCCTTGACCAGCTCGGTCACCGAGCCGGGCAGCGGATCGGGAGTGATCTCCTCGATGGCGAGGCCCTCGATCCAGAGAGCCGCGCCGGGCCCGCTCGTACCGGCGCCGACCCGCACCCGGCCCCGGCCGCGGATGAGCGCGCCGGGGTCGCCGTCGGAGAGCCGGCCGACCTGCTCGACGGTGCCCAGCACGCCGGTGCCCGCATAGGTTCCGTCGATACGCGGCACCAGCAGCACCTGCGGCTTGCCCGCTCCCTTGCCAGTGCCGCCGTCGCCGACGCGGGCAGCCGCCTGCGCGGCCTCCACGGCGGCGCGGACCTCGCTGTCGGACAGGTCCAGCGGCACCACCATGCCGGGCAGGACGACCTCGTCGTCGAGCGGCAGCACGGGAAGCGTGAGCGGTGTGGAAGTGGCAGCCATGATCTCCCCTTCGGCAGTCAAGTTGAGCTATACCGACTCAATGCTTGTGAGTCCGAAGATGTTCCCCCGGTCGCGTTCGCTCTGAGCGATCACATCCGGGGAGGTCCCGCGCCCCTCCGCCTCGCGCGCGGGGGCCCTCGGCGGGCGACGGCGATCACCTCAGGAGGACCGGACAGCGGCACGGTCCACCGCCCTACCGGCACAGGGTCACCGGCGAGCATCACCGAGCATGTGAAGTCCGACACATCGCTCAACCATGACGACCTCGAAGGCGTCCGGCCCTCCACCGTCACGGCCGAAACGAATTGTCCCCATCCGCCCCGCCCCGACAGGATGTCCGCGACAGCAGCCGCCGACCGAGGAGGTCCCACCCGTGCACGCACCCGCACCCACACCCGCGCCCGGCCCCGACGCGGACAGGGGGCCCGTCACACTGGACCGTCGTAACGGACCGTACGGCGAAATCGTCCTGCGGCAGCACGGCGAACGGCTGGAAATCATCGCCAACGGTTGCTTCCTGATGGACACGTCCGACGGCCGCTCGGAGCGTCTGCTCATCGACGCGGCACTGGCCGCGCTCCCCCCGGAGCGCACCACCGGGCACCCCGGACAGCGCCCGTCCGTCCTCGTCGGCGGCCTGGGCGTGGGCTTCTCGCTCGCGCATGCCGCCGCCGATCCGCGCTGGGGCCGGATCGTTGTCATAGAGCGGGAACAGGCCGTCATCGACTGGCATCACGACGGGCCGCTCGCCCGGATCTCGGGCGACGCGCTCGCCGATCCGCGCACCGAGATCGTCCACGCCGACCTCGTGACGTATGTACGAACGGCCACGGACAGTTACGACGCGCTCTGCCTCGACATCGACAACGGACCCGGCTGGACGGTCACCGAAGGCAACGGAAATCTGTACGCGCCGGAGGGTCTCGCCGCGTGCCGAGAGCGACTGAAACCAGGCGGTGTCCTGGCCGTTTGGTCGGCCCGGCCATCCACCGCATTTGGTGACGCATTGCGGCATGCCGGATTCACCGGAGTAAGGACGGAAGAGATCCGGGTTGCCCGGGGCGTACCCGACGTGGTCCATCTCGCCGTTCGCACTGCGTAGCCGGGAGCCTCTCGCTGCCTCTACGCTGCTCCCGACACACAGATCTGCAAACTTCATGCAGATCGCGGAACAAGGATCGCGGAACGCGTACCAGGGGCGGGGCTATGGAGCAGACACATACCAGCCACAACGGCGTCGCGGCCACACCCGGCGCCCAGCGCCGGGTACTGGTCGTCGAGGACGATGCGACGATCGTCGACGCCATCGCCGCACGGCTGCGGGCCGAGGGCTTTCTCGTACAGACGGCGGTGGACGGCCCGGCGGCCGTCGACGCCGCCGAGGCGTGGCAACCGGACCTGATGGTCCTCGACATCATGCTGCCCGGCTTCGACGGACTGGAGGTGTGCCGCCGTGTGCAGGCGGCACGTCCGGTGCCGGTGCTGATGCTGACGGCCCGGGACGACGAGACGGACATGCTGGTCGGGCTCGGGGTCGGCGCCGACGACTACATGACCAAGCCGTTCTCCATGCGGGAGCTGACGGCCCGCGTGCACGTGCTGCTGCGCCGAGTGGAGCGCGCGGCGCTCGCCGCGGTGACGCCGCGCAGCGGCATCCTGCGGCTGGGCGAGCTGGAGGTCGACCACGCGCAGCGCCGGGTGCGGGTGCGCGGCGACGACGTCCATCTGACGCCCACCGAGTTCGACCTGCTGGTCTGCCTGGCGAACACCCCGCGCGCGGTGCTCTCCCGGGAGCAGCTGCTCGCCGAGGTGTGGGACTGGGCGGACGCCTCGGGCACCCGTACGGTCGACAGCCACATCAAGGCGCTGCGCCGGAAGATCGGCGCCGAGCGGATCCGTACGGTCCATGGCGTCGGCTACGCGCTGGAGACCCCCGCTCCATGACCCGGCCGGGGGGCGGCGACAGCCAGGAAGAAGGACACCGCGGGTACGAGGGCGACCACCGCGGATACGAGGACGACAGGGAGCCCTGGTTCTTCGGGACCGGTGGCTCGGACGGGACCGGGATCCGGCCCTTCTCCATCAAGGCCAAGCTCGGGACCCTGGTCGTCGTCTCCGTCTTCATCACCACCGGCCTGCTGATGGTGGCCGTGCGCACGGAGACGGAGCTGCGCTTCATCACGGTCTTCTCGGTGATCGCCACCCTGCTGATCACCCAGTTCGTCGCCCACGGCCTGACCGCCCCGCTCGACGAGATGAACACCGTCGCCAAGGGCATCTCGCACGGCGACTACACCCGCCGGGTGAGCGGGGCGGACCGCAGGGACGAGCTGGGCGACCTGGCCTCCACGATCAATCGCATGGCCGACGATCTGGAGGCCGTGGACCGGCACCGCAAGGAGCTGGTGGCCAATGTCTCGCACGAACTGCGGACGCCCATCGCGGCGCTGCGCGCCGTCCTGGAGAACGTCGTGGACGGGGTGTCCGCGGCCGACCCCGAGATGATGCTGACGGCCCTGAGACAGACGGAGCGGCTCGGCCGGCTCACCGAGACGCTGCTCGACCTGTCCCGGCTCGACAACGGCGTCGTACCGCTCAAGGCGCGGCGCTTCGAGGTGTGGCCGTATCTGTCGGGTGTGCTCAAGGAGGCCAATCTGGCGTCCTCGCAGCGAGGCGCGGTCTCCGGCTCCGGCAATCACACCCGTACGGATGTCCATCTGCACCTGGATGTCTCACCGCCCGAGCTGACCGCGCACGCGGACGCGGAGCGGCTGCACCAGGTGGTGGCGAATCTCATCGACAACGCGGTCAAGCACAGCCCGCCGCACGGCCGGGTCACCGTCCGCGCGCGGTGCGGCAGCCATCCCGAGTCGCTGCTGCTGGAGATCCAGGACGAGGGCCCCGGGATCCCCGAGCAGGAGCGGCACCGCGTCTTCGAGCGGTTCAACCGGGGTACGGCGCCCTCCCCGCACGGCCCCGGCAGCGACGGCGGTACGGGACTGGGCCTGGCGATCGCGCGCTGGGCGGTCGACCTGCACGGCGGGCGGATCGGCGTGGCCGAATCAACACACGGTTGCCTGATCCGGGTCAGCCTTCCGGGAATCCCGTACGCGCACGGTTGACGTAGAGTTCGAACCGTAAGCGCACGATCTCCGGGTACGGAGTCGGGGAGGGCGGGCATCAAGCCGCGGACCGGGGCGCTGCCGGCGCTTTGTGGGTGCCGGGCACCGCGGAACCCGGCTAATTTCCCGCCATTTCATACGCTGAAACCCGCCGTCAGATGTGACGTGCATGACGATGGCATGCCCGGCCTGCACCTCTCGGCCTCGTAGGCGTAGCCTTGATTCCCGCTGTCCATCACCTTGTGAAGCGGAAGAGGGCGGTTCACGCCGTGTCGTCTCAGTCCCCCAGTAACGCGAGCATCTCGACCGACGAAGACGGGCAGGGGAAGAACCCTGCCGCTGCCTTCGGTGCCAATGAATGGCTCGTCGACGAGATCTACCAGCAGTACCTCCAGGATCCGAATTCGGTCGACCGTGCCTGGTGGGACTTCTTCGCCGACTACAAGCCGGGTACGCCCGGTACGGCGGACAAGCCCGCAGGACCCGCAGCCGCGGGGGCTGCGGTGCCCGCGAGCCCGGCCGCACCCGCCGCACCGGCCCCGGCCGCGCAGGCGAAGCCCGCGGCTCAGGCTCCGGCCGCACCGGTCAAGCCCGCGGCCGCCGCTCCGGCGCCCGCGCAGCCGGCGGCTCCGGCCAAGCCCGCCGCGGCCCCGGCCGCTGCCAAGGCCAAGCCCGCCGCGAACGGTGGCGAGGCCCCCGCGGGCCCGGAGTACGTGACGCTGCGCGGCCCGTCCGCCGCCGTCGCGAAGAACATGCACGCCTCGCTGGAGCTGCCCACGGCCACGTCCGTGCGCGCGGTCCCGGTGAAGCTGCTCTTCGACAACCGCATCGTCATCAACAACCACCTGAAGCGGGCGCGGGGCGGCAAGATCTCCTTCACGCACCTCATCGGGTACGCGATGGTGCAGGCGATCAAGGCCATGCCGTCGATGAACTACTCCTTCGCGGAGAAGGACGGCAAGCCGACGCTCGTCAAGCCCGAGCACATCAACTTCGGCCTCGCCATCGACCTGGTGAAGCCCAACGGTGACCGCCAGCTGGTCGTCGCGGGCATCAAGAAGGCCGAGACGCTCAACTTCTTCGAGTTCTGGCAGGCGTACGAGGACATCGTCCGCCGCGCCCGCAACAACAAGCTGACGATGGACGACTTCACCGGCGTCACCGTCTCGCTGACCAACCCCGGCGGCCTGGGCACCGTCCACTCCGTGCCGCGCCTGATGCCCGGTCAGTCGGTCATCATGGGCGTCGGCTCGATGGACTACCCGGCGGAGTTCCAGGGCACCTCGCAGGACACCCTGAACAAGCTCGGTATCTCGAAGGTCATGACGCTGACCTCGACGTACGACCACCGGGTCATCCAGGGCGCCGCCTCCGGCGAGTTCCTGCGGATCGTGGCGAACCTGCTCCTCGGCGAGAACGACTTCTACGACGAGATCTTCAAGTCGCTGCGCATCCCGTACGAGCCGGTCCGCTGGCTCAAGGACATCGATGCCTCGCACGACGAGGACGTCACGAAGCCCGCGCGGGTCTTCGAGCTGATCCACTCCTACCGGGTCCGGGGCCATGTCATGGCCGACACCGACCCGTTGGAGTACCGCCAGCGCAAGCACCCCGACCTGGACATCACCGAGCACGGGCTCACGCTGTGGGACCTGGAGCGGGAGTTCGCGGTCGGCGGCTTCGCCGGCAAGTCGATGATGAAGCTGCGCGACATCCTGGGCGTGCTGCGCGAGTCGTACTGCCGCACCACCGGCGTCGAGTTCATGCACATCCAGGACCCGAAGCAGCGCAAGTGGCTCCAGGACCGCATCGAGCGTCCGCGCCCCAAGCCGGAGCGCGAGGAGCAGCTGCGGATCCTGCGCCGGCTCAACGCGGCCGAGGCGTTCGAGACGTTCCTGCAGACCAAGTACGTCGGCCAGAAGCGCTTCTCGCTGGAGGGCGGCGAGTCCGTCATCCCGCTGCTCGACGCGGTCATCGACGCCGCCGCCGAGTCGCGGCTGGACGAGGTCGTCATCGGCATGGCCCACCGCGGCCGGCTGAACGTCCTCGCGAACATCGTGGGCAAGTCGTACGCGCAGATCTTCCGGGAGTTCGAGGGCAACCTCGACCCGAAGTCGATGCACGGCTCCGGCGACGTGAAGTACCACCTGGGCGCCGAGGGCACCTTCACCGGTCTGGACGGCGAGCAGATCAAGGTCTCGCTGGCCGCGAACCCCTCGCACCTGGAGGCGGTCGACCCGATCCTGGAAGGCGTCGTCCGCGCCAAGCAGGACATCATCAACAAGGGCGGCACGGACTTCACGGTCCTGCCCCTCGCGCTCCACGGTGACGCGGCCTTCGCCGGCCAGGGTGTCGTCGCCGAGACGCTCAACATGTCGCAGCTGCGCGGCTACCGCACCGGCGGCACGGTCCACATCGTGATCAACAACCAGGTCGGCTTCACCGCCGCCCCGGAGTCGTCGCGTTCCTCCATGTACGCGACCGATGTGGCCCGCATGATCGAGGCGCCGATCATCCATGTGAACGGTGACGACCCGGAGGCCGTGGTCCGTGTCGCGCGGCTCGCCTTCGAGTTCCGCCAGACGTTCAACAAGGACGTCGTGATCGACCTCATCTGCTACCGCCGCCGCGGTCACAACGAGGGCGACAACCCGCAGTTCACCAACCCGCAGATGTACACGCTGATCGACAAGAAGCGCTCGGTGCGCAAGCTCTACACCGAGTCGCTCATCGGTCGCGGCGACATCACGCTGGAAGAGGCGGAGCAGGCGCTCCAGGACTTCCAGGGCCAGCTGGAGAAGGTCTTCGCGGAGGTCCGCGAGGCCACCTCGCACCCGGCCCCGGCGCATGTCCCGGACGCCCAGGCCGAGTTCCCGGTGACGGTCACGACGGCGGTCTCCCAGGAGGTCGTCAAGCGGATCGCCGAATCGCAGGTCAGCATCCCGGACACGGTCACCGTCCACTCGCGTCTGATGCCGCAGCTCCAGCGCCGCGCGTCCTCGGTCGACGACGGCACGATCGACTGGGGCATGGGCGAGACCCTCGCCATCGGCTCGCTGCTGATGGAGGGCACCCCGGTCCGGCTCTCCGGCCAGGACACCCGGCGCGGCACGTTCGGCCAGCGCCACGCGGTGCTGGTCGACCAGGAGACCGGCGAGGACTACACCCCGCTCCAGTACCTGGGCGAGGACCAGGGCCGCTACAACGTCTACGACTCGCTGCTCAGCGAGTACGCGGCGATGGGCTTCGAGTACGGCTACTCCCTCGCCCGGCCGGACGCGCTGGTCATGTGGGAGGCCCAGTTCGGTGACTTCGTCAACGGCGCGCAGACCGTCGTGGACGAGTTCATCTCCTCGGCCGAGCAGAAGTGGGGCCAGACCTCCGGCGTCACGCTGCTGCTGCCGCACGGCTACGAGGGCCAGGGCCCGGACCACTCGTCCGCCCGCCCCGAGCGTTTCCTCCAGATGTGCGCGCAGAACAACATGACGGTCGCCATGCCGACCCTGCCGTCGAACTACTTCCATCTGCTGCGGTGGCAGGTCCACAACCCGCACCACAAGCCGCTGGTCGTCTTCACCCCGAAGCTGCTGCTGCGGCTCAAGGCGGCGGCGTCCAGGGCGGAGGAGTTCACCACCGGCGGCTTCCGCCCGGTGATCGGCGACGCGAGCGTGGACCCGAGCGCGGTCCGCAAGGTCGTCTTCTGCACCGGCAAGGTCTACTACGACCTGGAGGCCGAGCGGGCGAAGCGCGGCGTCACGGACACCGCGATCCTGCGTCTGGAGCGCCTGTACCCCCTGCCGGGTGCCGAACTCCAGGCGGAGATCGCGAAGTTCCCGAACGCCGAGAAGTACCTGTGGGCCCAGGAGGAGCCGGCGAACCAGGGTGCCTGGCCGTTCATCGCGCTCAACCTGATCGACCACCTGGACCTGGCGGTCGGCGCCGACCTCCCGCATGACGAGCGTCTGCGGCGGATCTCGCGGCCGCACTCGTCGTCCCCGGCGGTCGGTTCCAAGAAGCGCCACGAGCAGGAGCAGGCGCAGCTGGTCAGCGAGGTCTTCGACGCCTGACGTCGGACGACTGTACGGCCCGGAGGGCCCGGTACCGCGAAGGTTCGCGGTACCGGGCCCTCCGGCATGTCTCTCCTGCGTACGGCTGCCCGGACGGGCACCGGCTCAGATGATCGGCGGCTCGAAGTCCCAGTAGGGGCGGTTACGGGACCGGGCCGCGACGGTGTGGACGTGCTGCGCGCCCAGCGTCGCCGCCAGGTCGTCCAGCGCCTCCCCCTCCACCTTCTCGGCGCGCTGGCCGTGCCGCAGCGCCCGCAGGTCCGCCGCGTAGGCGATGCGCGCCGAGATCGTCAACGGGTGCGTACGGCCCAGGACCTCGGTGGCCCGGACGATCGTCTCGTTGGTCAGCTCGGCGGCGCCCTCCGCGTCGCCCACGATGTTGCGCAGCGCGGAGGCGTTGATGGCGCAGCCCAGCGTCCAGGGGTGGGTCTCGCCCACGGCCCGCTCCATGTCGACGAGGGAGTCCTCGATCAGCACATGGGCCTGCTCCCGCTCCCCCACGTTGCGCAGGATCAGGGCGTGGTTGGCGCGGGTGCCCGCGACGTAGGGGTGGCTCTCCCCCAGCATGGCCAGATAGCCCTCGACGACCTGCACGCTTATGTCCGTGGCCTGGTCGATGTCGCCGTGTTCGCGGGCGAAGCAGCTCTGGCCGGCCGCGAACATCATGGTGAGCGGGTCCCGTTCGCCCAGGACGCGTTCGCAGCTCTCCAGGACCTGGGTGAACAGGGCGGCGGCCCGGCCGCGTTCGCCCGAGCGGTACAGGCAGAGCGCGAGGTTGTGTTCGGCACGCAGCGTCTGCGGGTTGTCCCGGCCCAGCACGATGCGGTGCACGCGCACGCTCTGCGACTGGAGCGACTCGGCCTCGCTGTAGCGGCCCAGGAGCCGCAGATCGGTGGCGTAGTTGATCTCCGAGTAGAGGGTCCAGCTGTGCCGGGGGCGCAGCAGTTGCCGCCGGGCCTCCAGCGTGCGCCGGTTGAGGTCCAGGGAGTCTTCGTACCGGCCGAGCAGCCGCAGTGAGATGGCCAGGTTGTTCTGGGCGTTGAGGGTGCGGGAGTCCTGGTCGCCGAGGAGTTCGCGGTAGCAGCCCAGGATCCAGCCGGAGACCTCGTACGCCTCCTCGTACCGGCCGAGTCCGCGCAGATCGGCGGCGAGGCCGCCGCAGGCCCGCAGGTGCTCCAGGTCCTTGGGGCCGCGCTCGGCGCGCAGATGCTGGACGGCGGCACGCTCGATGGCCTCGGTGCCCGCGTAGTCGCCGACGGCCCGCATGAGATTGGCGTAGTGGTAGCTCACGTCCCAGATCCTGGGATGGGTGTCGCCGAGGAGCAGCTTCCAGGCGTCCAGCGCGCGCCGGCCGAGCTTGATGCCCGCCTGGTACTCGCCGGAAAGGTACATGTAGCGCAGGCAGTTGAGGACGAGGGTGTGCATCGCCGGTTCGGTGCTCTGGAGCACGTCGGCCCACTTCAGGTGCGGGGCGATCTCCGCGTACCGGGGCCACAGCCGGGTGTCGGTCGGACGCCCGGGGTCCGCGGCCGTGAGCGCCCGGCGCACCACCTCGATGAAGTCCTTGTGGTCCTCGTCCGGCATGTCCTGGTGGACGATCTGGTGGACCATGCGGTGCATGTAGAGGGTGTCGCCGGCCGTGCCGGAGGCGCCGGTGTCGCCCACCGAGTCATGGACCTCGCGCTCGCCGACCCCGGCCGCGCGCACCACCGCGTACTGCCGCAGCTTGTTGATCGCCCGCGCCCACCGCACCGGGTCGTCGACCAGGCCGCGCAACTTCTCCGGCAGAGTGTCGGCGGGCAGGTCGCGCACCAGTCGTACGGGGATGGCGCCGGGCGCGAAGAAGGTGCACAGCCGGAGCAGGTCGACGGCCTCGGGGACGGTCTCGCGGAGCTTGTTCAGCAGTATCGACCAGCCGGTCTGGAAGGCGAGCGGGAAGTCCGCGGAGACCTTGACGACGTCCTGGTCGATCCCGTCCTCGAGAAGCTCGATGTACTGCTCGACCGACATGTCCGAGTCGTTGAGCCAGCCGGCGGTCTGGTCCAGCAGCAGCGGGAGGTCTTCGAGCGCCTCGGCGAGCTGGTCCGCCTCCGTGTGGGTCAGGCGCGGCGCACGGCGGCGGACGAACGCCACCGACTCGTCGCGGTCGTAGACCGGCACCTCCAGCAGGATGCTGTTGTGCTCGCCCCACTCCGGATTGCGCGCGGTGATCAGCACATGGCCGGGCCCGGTCGGCACCAGGTCCCAGATCTGGTCGGGTTCGTCGGCTCCGTCGAGGACCAGCAGCCAGCGGGAGTACGGGTCGCCCCGGCGCAGCGAGTCGCGTGCGGCGCGCAGCCGCTCGCCGTACTCCACACCGGTGGACAGGCCCAGGGCCGGGGCCAGTTCGGCGAGTTTCTGCCGGCAGGTGACCCGCTTGTCGGCGGAGACCCACCACACCACGTCGTACTCCGCGCCGAAGCGGTACACATACTCCGCGGCCAGCTGCGTCTTGCCCACCCCGGACATGCCGTGCAGGGTCACGACACCGGCGCCGCGGCCGGCCGCGAGGAGCGCGTGGTACGCGTCGTTGAGGAGGGGCTCCCGGCCCGTGAAGCGGGTGTTGCGGCGGGGAACCCCGCCCCACACATCAGGGGTGTCGGCCGGATAGCGGGGGCCGCGCCGGGTGTCGCCGGGGTCGGACAGCGGGTCGGCGGGCAGGCCGAGCCGGATGAGCAGGCGCCGCTCGGCCTCGGCCTCGCCGACCGTCGTCAGATCGGCGGCGGCGAGCACGGCGGTGGCGCCGGGCAGCGCCGATGTGGTGACCGTGACACCGGCGAACCGGTCGGCGTGGGTGGCCACCACCCCGCGCAGCGCCCTGTTCCATTCGTCGTGGCTGCGTGGGCCGAGCTGGAAGTACCAGTCGCTCAGCACGATGAGGACGGGTCCGGGAGCGAGCAGCAGATCGTGCAGGGACTCCTCCAGCGGCATCTCCACGGGAGGGTCCCACCGCTGGTAGACGACCGTATGTCCGCGCCGCTCCAGCCGGTCCCCGATCCAGGCGGCCCAGGCCCGGTTGAAACCGGCGAAGCTGATGGTGACGGCTCGCGGCCCGGTCGCTGCAACTGGCTGAGCAACTGGCTTACGCTCTGCGGGCATTAGACGGTCTCCCTGCGTCGTCATACGCCCTTTTAACATACCCGTGGGCCTCGCGAATCCATCCTGGCGCGCGCCGCTTTACGTTCCGTTCCTTTGGCGCCAGATCATCCGTGCGGTGCGTACGTACGCCCCCGCCCGCGCCAGGTGTCCGGCCGGGGGCGGGCTGTCGGCCAGCCGGTGATACACCGCGATCATCTCGTTGACGAGGACGCGGCCTTCGGGGGTGAGTTCGCCGGAGCCCGCGAGCACCGGCAGGACCGCGCCGACCTGCTCACGGCAGCGTGCGTGTTCGGCCCAGGCGTGGTCGCGGTGCGAGAGCCGCTCGGCGCCGAGGGCGAAACGCTGCCAGTAGTCGGCGAGGGCGAGATGCGAATAGGCGCCCTGGAGCAGCCCGTCGAAGGGCCTGGGGTCGGAGCGCCAGGGGGCGAAGTGCCGTGGTGTCGCGTCCTCGTGGTGCATCGGCGCGAGGGCGGCGAGCGCCGCGAGTTTGGTGTGCTGGAGTTCGTGTACGAGGGTCGAGGCGAGGAAGGCCGGGGTGGCGGGCTGGCTGCTGAGGACCGCGCCGAAGGCCTCGCGCCGCGTACCGCTGCAATGTGCCGCGCCCTCGCCGGTGGGCGCGGATCCCGGCGGCCGGGAGAGCGGGACGAGGCAGTGCAGCAGGGCCGCCGTTTCGGCGGGACGGTGCGCGCCGCCGATACGGAGCAGGGGCTCGACCTGTGCCCAGGACTGTGCCCAGGCTGCGCGTTCGCCGTCGTCGAGGCGGCTGACGCCGGACAGCCCGTGCCGTTCCAGACCGCTGCCCGCGGTGCGGTACGGGTGGAGGTCGTCCACCGGTACGGACATGGCGCCGGCCCGCAGAGGCGGGAGGGTGAGTACGGGCAGCCAGCGCGGGTCGGCGGACCACGCCCCGTCCGGGCCCGGCTGTACGGTGACGGGCGCCGTATCTGTCTGACGTAACGTCAGGTTGCTGTCGTGGTAGGTGATTTCGACGCCCGCGAGGTCGCCTCTTGCGGCGCCGGTGCGAAGGGCGCCCAGGGTGGGCAGGACGAGCAGTCCGTCGTGTGCCGTGAGGCGCCCGGTGAAGGGCAGCCGGGCGCGGATGGCGGCGGTGGCGGCCAGTGCGCCGAAGTGGGCCAGATCCGCGGCGAGTTCGAGGCGGAGTTCGCCTCGGTACGCGCTGTGAGGCCGGGCCGTGAGGCTGCGCAGGCAGCGTTCGGCCCAGGGGCCGGTCAGCGGGTAGAGCAGGACGGCGCGCGCGGCGGCCCGGTCGGCGCGTTCCGCGGCCTCCAGCAACGCCCAGTCGGTGCGCAGGCGTTCGCGCGCGTGAGGCGGGCAGATGGCCGCCGGTGCGGCTTCGGCGGCGTCGAGCAGGGCCCGCAGCAGGATGAGACGGCGGGTGTACTGGTCGCGCACGAGCAGGGCCAGGGCGTCGGGTCCGCCTTCGGTGCGGCCGAGTTCACGCAGGATCGCCTCGGGGACGGCGGGACGCGGGAAGGCCGGTGGGGGCGCCGATTGCATGGAGGGGATCGAGGAGGTGAAGGAGGTAGAGGAGGTAGTGGGCAGGAAGGGCACTGACGTCACCGGGCACCTCCCGTGGCCGTCGTGGCTGCGGTTGTTGTGGTCGCGGTCGTGACTGCGGTTGGTGCGGTTGGTGCGGTTGCCGTCGTGACCGCGGGTGGTGTGACTGTGGGTGGTGTGCTCACGGGTGGTGTGGTCGCGGGTGGTGTGGTCGCGGGTGGTGTGGTTGCGGGTGTCCTGCCTGTGGCCGTCGTCGCGGGCGTCTTGCCTGTGGTCGCCGTGGCTGTGGGTGTCTTGCCTGTCGTCGCCGTCCCCGTGGTCGCCGCCGTGGCCGCTTCGGCGAGCGCGGCGGCCACATGGCGGACCAGCCGGTCGAGGTCGGCGCAGTACACGGACGGGTGGGCGAAGCCGTGTCCGGCGCGGTAGCGGTGGGCGTAGTGGCCGCCGCCGCAGACCGTGAGCAGCGGGCAGGCGCGGCAGACGGCGGCGAGCGCCCCCGCGCCGGCCTGCCGGGCGGCGACCCCCGGATGGCGCAGGGCGTCGTCGAAGGTGTGCCGGAAGATGTCGAGACCGGTGGCGGCGGCCGTGTCGTAGGCGGACTTGAGGGAGTCGACCTGTTCGATGGCGCCGTCGGTCTCGACCACGATCGCGTTGACGGGGTCGAGACCGAGGGACTCGGTGGCCCCGGGCAGCCCCAGCAGCAGCGCGACGCACTCCTCGAAGAGCCGGATCCGGGTCTCCCGGCGGCCCGCCCGCCACCAGCGGCCGAAGACCGCGCACAGCCAATCGCCGTACGGGGTGGGGTGGTTGGCGCCCGGGGTCCGGCCGTCGGGGACGCCGCCGGGCAGGCCGGGGGGCGGGGTGGTCCAGTTGCCGTGCGGCAGCAGCAGATCGAGGGCGGGGGGCCGCAGCGCCAGCAGCGACTCGTACATCTCGACCGGGTCGGTCCTCGGGTCGACGACGGTGAGGATGCCCGCGTACGCCTCGGGGCGGTGCGCGGCGAGCAGCCGGGCGCCGCGTGCGGCGGCGGGCCAGGAGGGGCGTCCGGCGTGGTCGACCCGGAGGGTGTTGTGGGCGGGCAGACCGCCGTCGAGGCTGATGCCGACACGTATGGAGTGCCGGGCGAGGGTGGCGATCCGGGCCTCGGTGAGCAGGGTGGCGTTGGTCTGCACGGTCGCGTGGACCGTACGGCCGGGCCCCACCCTCTCGCGTACGCGCCCGGCGAAGGCGGCCAGTCGGCCGGCGCCCGCGAGCAGGGGTTCCCCGCCGTGCAGGACGAGGGAGATCTCGCTCAGGGAGTGGGCGGTGGTGTGTTCGGCGATGCGGTCCGCCGTGCGGTCCAGGACGGCGGGCGACGCGGCGGCGGGGCGCTCGCGCCAGGTGCGGTCGGGCCCGGCGTACAGATAGCAGTAACGGCACGCGAGGTTGCACCGGCCGTGTACCTTGACGATGAACTGCCCGAAGGGAACGGGCCGTTCACCGATGGCGAGATAGGCTTCCGGCACCGTTCGCGGGCCACCTGTCGCCACCGGCATATGCTGCGGTCCCGCGATTCCCGGTGCCACCGGACCACGCGGTACCGCCCGTCGAGACACTGCGAACCCCCATGCTGTACGGCGTCGCCGGCTGGGGCCCTGTCTGACGGAACGCGGACAACTCGCCCTAGCCGAGGGCGTGTTTCCCGGTAGCACCGGGGCGACAAACCCGTGTCGGGCCAGGTTGTCCTGTTCGACGGCGCCTTGGACCGAAACCGTGTACTACGAAGCCGTACAGCCGTGTACCGCACGGCCGTACGCCCCCGTGTACCACGAAGGCGTACCACCGTGTGCCGCGCCGCCGTACACCCCCGTAAAAGCCCCCCCGTACACCCCCATGCACCACGAAGCCGTACGGCAGTGAACCGCGCGGCCCGGCACCCCCGCGTGCACGACGAAGCCGTACCGCCTTCCCGTGTCAGAAGGCGTTGTTGAAACCCCAGAGCATTTCCCGGGGCTGCTCGGAGCGGCCACGGAGATCCGCCACCACCTCCGTCAGCACCGGGTGGTCCAGGGTCCGCAGCGTCGCCAGATCCAGCTCCAGCAGATCCGGCAGCTGACCGGGGCCGCCGGTCCCCTCAGCCGCGCCGCCCCCGACGGGACCGTCCCGCCCGTCGTCTTCCTCGTTGTACGCCACGTCGCTCATCACGTCTCACGTCTCCCCGCTGCCGTCGTGCCCGGTCCTCGTGCCCGATTGATCCGCGTTGCCGCGCCCGCCCCTCACGCCCGCCCCCTCGCTCCCGGTCGTTCAACTCTCTGCCCGGCGCTCCCGTTCAGCGCTCCAGCTCGGCGAGCCGGTCCGCCGTCGACCGGGCCGCCTCGCCACCGCCGTCGGGCAGTTTGCGCCATTCCGCACGGGCCGCCCGGTACGCCTCGCGCGCGGCCCGGGGCCGTCCCGCGCCCTCGTAGGTCGTGCCCCGCCAGTGGTTCGCCTCGGCCCGTAGCGCGACCGCTTCCAGCTGCTGCCCGGCATTGTCGGCCTCCGCCTCCGCCACCCTGGCCGCGTCCGCCGCGTCCCGGAACGCCTCGGCCGCGTCGTCCAGCCGGGCCGGCCGGTGGAACGTCCGGGACGCGTCGAGATGCGAGCGGCCCAGCTCCAGCCAGCAGCGGGCCTCGGTCAGCGGTTCGCGCGCCTCCTGCGCCGCGAGCCCGAAGAGATGCTCGGCCTCCCGCAGATCCACCCGGTCACCGCTCAACCGGTGCCGCAGCATGAGAGCCTGACCGAGCATCAGCAGCCGTTCGGCCTGCCGCGCGGTGCCAGTGGCCGTTTCCGTACGGCAGTCGCGCAGCACCCGGACCGCCGCGCCCGTGAACTCGGCTCCGTCCGGCAGCTCCGCGCGCACCAGCAGTGTCCTGCCCCATTCGGCGAGCAGATCCGCGTGGGCCCGGGAGTCGCGCGCGGTGCCGCGCGCCGCCCGGCCGAAGTACTCGGCGGCCTCTTCGAGATCGGCCGGGTCCCCGGAGCGTTCGTACCGGGCGAGCCGCACCCGCGCCGCCCGGCTCCTGAGCGAGGCCAGCAGCCGCTCGTCGCGTACGGTCGCCAGCGCCTGCTCGACCAGCGTCCCCGCCTCGTCCAGACCTTCGCCGGACCGCAGCAAGGCGTCCACCAGGTCGAGCAGGATCCGGGCGTGGGTGCCCACCGTGTGCTGGCCGCCGCCGGGCGCCATCGCCTTGCGCAGCGACCGCGCGGCCTGTCCCGCGTACACCTGGGCCTGTTCGACATCGCTGGTCGCGCCGGAGAGCCGGAGCAGGGTACGGCCGTGGGCCAGGGGCAGTCCGGCGGGACGGTTCTCCTGGTCGGGCCAGACGTCGGCGAACGCCTCCAGCATGCCGATCGCGCCCTGGAGCAGCGCGCTGTCACCGCCGAGCAGCCACTGCGCCTCCAGGGCCCGCACCCGCTCCAGGGTGAGCCGCAGCGCCTCGCCGGGCTCCAGCCCCGGCGCCGCGCAGGCGACGGTGTACTCGCGGTCGGCGCGGCGCAGCAGTTCCAGAGCCCCGCGCCGGTCTCCGTGCCTGCGCCGGTCGTCGGCGGCGGCGTGCAACACCTGGGCCAGCACGGCCCGTTCACGTACCGCCCGGGGATGCGCGGCGGAGCGCTCGGCCGCGCGCTGGGCGTCGTGCAGCAGGTCGCCGCCGCCCTGGACCTCCCACAGCCGCAGCAGACAGCGGGCGTACTCCGCCCACAGCTCGGGGTCGGAGCCGGAACCGGCGGCCGATTCCTCGCGTTCGGTGGCGCTCCGCAGCAGCTGGACGGCGTCGATCAGGTACTGCACCATGCTGTCCGACTCGAACTGGCGGAGCAGTCCGCGCGCGCTCTCCACCGCGGCGTTCGTGGTCGAGGTGTGGGCGTCGGGTCCGCCGTTGTTGCCGTAGAGCGCGAACTGTTCCGGCAGCGGCATGAAGCGCTCCAGAACCCGGGCGGCGACCTCCGCGAAGGGGTGCGGGACCCGCGGACCGCCGCCGCCCGGACCGCCGCTGCGCCCGTTCTCGCCCTCCTCGCCCTCTTCTCTCTCGCCGCCGAACGCGTCGTCCTCGTCGAGACCGCGCGGGTAGAGGGGGCCGTGGCTGCCGTCGCCCAACTGCGCGAGGGCCAGGGCGGGGAAGTTCGGTCCGCCCCTGCCGAATCTCTGCTCTATGTACTCCGAGCAGTGCTTGAGGACCAGCAGCGCCTCGTCCCGCCCCAGGGGCCCCAGCAGCGCCTCCTGCACGCCCGGCGCGAACTCGTACCAGGGGCCGTCGTCCGTGCCGTCGCCCTTGCTGCGCGTGAGCAGCCCGCTGAGCAGCACCTCCGCGAGTTCCGAGGGTCCCGAGTCGGGCAGCATCGTCCGCTGCACCAGCTGCATCACCGGCAGGTACAGGGGCGCCGCCGCGAGATAGACCGCCAGCTGCCCGGCCACCGGGGAGGCCGCCGAGCGGAACCGGCTGACCATCTGGAGCGAGGACATCCGGGCGCCGGCCCGGGGCGCGGGCGCCGCCGGCTGGTCGGAGCGCACCCAGCCGACCGCGCCGGAGATCCGGCCCGCGCCGGTGCCGGAGAGCAGCCGGGCCCAGGCGCCGAGAGCGCCCGCGACCGGTGGCAGGACGGGGATCGCGACGGCTCCCGGACTCGCGGCGGGCGCCGAGGCGGCCTCGCCGCTCACTTTCAGTACGGTGGCCCCGGTCAGCCCTTCGCCACGGGCCAGCACACCGTAGGTGACGGGCAGCCGGGTGCGGTTCCACATGCGCTGCGGCAGCGGTTGCAGTACGGCGGTGGGCCCCTGGCGGCCGAGCTGGTGCAGCAGCCGGTGGGCGCGCCCGCTGTGCCAGAGCGGCCCGGCGCAGTCGCTGACGACGACCGTGACGCGGCGCCCGGTCGGATCGCTGAGCCGGTCGGCGGAGTTCAGCGGCGCGGCGGCCGGGTCGGGGCTCCTGCTGACGGCCGGCGCGCCGTCGGGCGCCTGGTGCAAATAGCGCACCTGCACGTCCCTGAAGGCCCCCAACTGGCCGAAAATCTCATGGAGTTCGGTGAAGAGCCGCTCCCAGACGCGCATGGACGACGAGGCATCCATGACCAACTGGAGAACCGCCTCGCCCCGGGACGCCCCGCGGAAGACCGGGATGATCAGCCCGCCGGCCCGCGCGCTCAGCTCAACTGTCGCCACCTCATCGAGGGTACGTCGCAGCGGCGGCGCGGCCGGGCAGTAACGCTGAATGGGACGTAGAGCACGCTGGAATTCGAGCGGGGCGGGCAGCGCGGGAGCCGCGGGTACCCCGAGGGTGACAGCGGTGGCGCCCCCGGCCCCGACCCGCCGGGTGTGGTGGCGCGGTACGGGATGGAGGGCGATCCGGCGGTCGGCACGCCCCAGGTCCGGCTTCTCTGCTGGCTCGTCCACCGGGCCGGTCTCCTGAGTACGGTCGGGACCGACGGCCGGTGCGACGGCCGGCCGGCCGGGACCCTTCAGCTGCGTATCGGTGCGCGGCTCCGCGTCGCTGTCCTCGCCGGACGGCCGCTGCTCCTGTCCCCGGCCGGTCCATCGGGCCAGCCAGAGAGCGTCGCAGAGCTGTTCGGTGTCGGGGTCGAGTCCGGCCTCGCGCAGCCGGACGACGAGTGCGGTCAGCAGAGCACTGTCGTACGGTAACGGCCCGACCGCGCTCTTGCCGCCGTCGACGACGTTGTTCGGCCGAGTCGGCCCGTCCGCGCGAACCTGATCCGGTGCCCCGGTGGCACCGAGTGTCCCGGCGGGACCGGGTGTCCCGGCGGGACCGGGTGTCCCGGCGGGACCGGGTGCGGCGGCAGGATCGCCTGCCCCGGTGGGACCGCCTGCCCCGGCTGTCGCGGCTGTCGCGGCTGTCGCGGAAGAACCGCCGACGCCGTCCCGGTCATCTGTCCACATCCGATCACCTGTCCGACCGTCCTCGGGGCCGCCCGCCGCGCCGTCCGCCTGCCCCTCCGGCACGGCATGCCCACGTCCCGGTTCCGGCTCGCCGTCCGGGTCCCGCCCTGCCGCGACGTCGGACATCAGCGCATCACCTCGGCCGGTCCAGTCGCTGGATGAGCAGGTCGGCGAGCCGGTCACGGCCCGCCGGGGCGGCCGCACCCGTGAGATAGATGGCGTTCAACAGCTGGTCGGTGGAGATCAGTTCGCTGCGCGAACGCTCCAGGAAGTGGACGATCAGGTCGTCGCCCGCGCGCGCGGCCTCGTCGCCGAGGTGCGCCCGTACGAACGTCGCGAGCCGCTGACGGTCGGGGCGGCCCAGCTCCAGGTGGATACAGCGGCGCATCAGCGGCGCCGGGAAGTCACGCTCCCCGTTGCTGGTGAGGACGACGAAGGGGAAGGCCTTGCACTGCACCCTGCCGCCCTTGACGGTCACCTTCCTGCCGTCGTGCGTGAGCACCTCGGCCTCGCCGTCCGGCAGCCGGTCGGCGATCCGTTCCAGCTCGGGAATGCTGAACTCGCCCTCCTCCAGCACATTGAGGAGGTCGTTGGGCAGGTCGATGTCGCTCTTGTCCATCTCGTCGATGAGCAGGACGCGCGGCTGTTCCGTGGGCAGCAGGGCCGTGCCCAGCGGGCCGAGGCGGATATAGCTGCCGATACCGGCCGACGGGTCCTGGACCTCCGCGCCGGCCCCGGTGCTGTGCGCGGCGATCTGTACGTCCTGGAGCCGGGCGATCGCGTCGTAGTGGTAGAGGCCGTCCTGGAGGGTGGAGCGGCTGACGACGGGCCAGCGCAGCACCCGGCCGAGCCCCAGCTCGTGTGCGACGGAGTGCGCGAGGGTGCTCTTGCCCGCGCCGGGGCTGCCCGTGACCAGGAGCGGACGCCTCAGGTAGAGCGCCGCGTTGACCATCTCCAGCTCTTCGGCGCCCGGCCGGTGCAGCTCCGCCTCATGCCGGTAGCCGCCGAGCCGCCGGTCGGCCGAGGCATCGCCGTCGACCCCGCCACCGCCGCCCGCGCCCTTGCCGTCGCGCTCACCCTCGCCGTCGCACGCGCCGTCGCCGATGCCGCCGAAATCCCGCCAGGGCGGCGGCGGAGGGAGCTGGGTGATGCCGTCGTGCGGTTCGCCGGCCCCTCGGTAGATGAGCCACTCGCTGGATTCACTCATAGCGCGTTCCTCGTCATCACTCGTCCGCTGGGAACCGCCGAACGTGCCTCACCGTAGCGATCCGACGGGGCCCCGGTAAGGGGCCGGCCGGCCCCCGTGGGAAGACGGCGGACAGAACCTGAGCGGCTCACGGCGCCTCCAGCAACTGGCCGGAACCGGGCAGCGGATGGTGCGGATCGTCGTAGAACAGCGCGACCCCGTCCGACCAGTACGTCTCCGTACGGCCCGCGCGCACCCCCTGTCTCAGCTCCTGGATCTTCCGTGGCAGCTGATCCGCGGTCCTGGCCTCGGCGACGGTGTCGGCGGCGCGGCGGTGGAAGTCCGCGCAGACCACGTCCGGCCGGTCCTTGCCCCGGCGCAGCAGGGCGATGTGGAAGCCGCCGCGCACCACCCTCGCCAGGCCGGCGGTGGTCTCGCCGTCGGGCCGGTCGGCGTACCGGCAGAGCACGGGCACGGTCTCGTACGCCAGCGAGCGCAGGTGCTCCTCGGTCGCGACCGGCACCCGCAGTCCGTCGTCGCAGTCGACGATCTCGGCCCGCATCGCCTCGTTCATCGTGCGGCTCCAGCGCGCCCGGCGCTCCCGGGTCTCGGCCTCCGTCAGCGGCGGCTCGTGGTCCGAGCGGCGGACGACCACCGGGCGGGTGACACCGAGCGGCGGCTCGTCGGGCGACAACTGCCAGCAGTCGACCTCCAGTCCGAGCAGCGACTGGACGACGGCGACCTGGAGGACCGCGGGGCTGTCCGGCTCGTCGCACCGCCGGAACGCCTCGGTCAGCGAGGCGGTGAGCCGGGCCGGCAGGGCATGGCCCGGGGTGCCCCTGCTGTCCTCGCCGACCGGCTGCACCTCGCCGGTGTGCCGGGCGACGCCGACCCGCCAGTCGTAACTGTCGCGCTCCCAGCCGCGCGGCTCCAGCTCCAGCAGGACGAAGGGGCTCTCGCCGTCCAGGGGCCGGTCCCCGTACGCCGGTGCCGCGCGCCGCTGTTCACGGTCCGTACGGTGGCGGGCGGCGGACCAGAGCAGGGTGATCTCGTTACGGAACTCCCGGGAGAGCCGGTCGTCGGCGACCCATCTCACCCAGCTCCACAGCGCCTCCTCGGCGGCGACGGTGGACTGGGTGACGTAGGGGCGCTCGGCGGAGATGACGCTCATGCAGTAGCGCAGGAGGAGTTCGAGCGCGGCCTCGCCGCCCCGGGTCTCGTACAGCGCGCCGAGCCCGTCCCGCCAGCTGCGCGGCGCGGGATAGCGGTCGACGGAGTGCACACCGGGCAGCCGTACGAGCAGATCGAGAAGGCCTCGGGTGGAGACGGGGGGCGGCAACTCGGCGAGGCGGCCGAGGAGGTTGACGCGCTGCTGGGGGCTGAGGGCCCGGTCGATGCCCGCTTCGAGGGCGCTCTGCACATCGGCCCAGGTCCGGCCCGTGCCGACCCGGTTGATGTGCCGGTCGGCGTGGTAGCGGTCATGGGCGTGGAACACCGCTTGGTAGTCGTCGTCGGACTCGGCCCCGGCCATCGCGGCGGGCACCGGGAGCGAGCGCAGCCGCTCGATGCCGATGGACGTCCCGCCCATGCCGCCGACCAGCTGCGACTTGAGCACACCGACCACTTCGCCACGGGCCACGTCGACGGTGGGCCCGCCGGACACCCCCGGTGGCAGCACGTCCCCGCCGAGCCGCATCTGCTCGTCGGAATCGGCCCAGCCGCCGAGCGTGCCCTGCACCGAGCACTGCCCGTTGAGCCGCTTCAGCCGGCCTCCCACCTCGGTCCAGCCGGAGTAGAAGACCTCGCCGCCGCCGAAGAAGGCCGCGGGGCGCTCGGTGACGTACACACAGGCGTGGTCGACGGGCCTGCCGAGCCGGATCAGCGCGAGATCGGGGGCGGGCCAACTGCCCGTCGTACGGAATGAGCCGGCCTGACTCGCCGGACCCGCTTGTCCGGCCTGACCATCCTGACCGGCCGAATAACCCGTGGAGCCGTACGAACCGGTGGAGGCGGTGAAGCCGGTGGAGCCGGCGTCCAGGGCGCCGCCCGGCCGCTCGGGAAGCGCCGCGACCACGGTGCCCGTCACCGATGACTCGCCGCTGCCGGGACCGGTTTCGAAGATCACTGTCACGTCCCGCCCCTCCCCCTGCATCGCCACATGGGCGCAGGTGAGCACCCAGCTCGGGGCGATGAAGAAGCCGCTCCCCAGGAAAGCCCCACCCGGCCCATCAGGGACATACCCGCCCTCCGGGCCATGGATGCGCACGGTGGCCGCCATGACGAGGTCCATGAGCGCACGCCGGGTCTCGCCCGAGCCTCCGGGCGCCCCTCTGCCCAGCCCGTCGATCATGGCGCGCTCCCGGCCGGAGGCGTGAGCCCGTCAGGATGCGCCGGTGCGCCGGGGGATGCGCCCCCGGACGACGGCGGGGACGAGGGGGGTGGCGGTGGGGGCGGCGGAGGCGGGGTCGGGGGTACGGCGGTGGGGCGGGGCGGAACGCCCGGCGAGGTCGCGGCCTGCGGGGGCAGCAGCGGCGGCGCCAGCAGGTCGGCGGGCGGCCCGCCGCCGTTCCAGGTGAGGGTGACCTTGATCGCCCCCTTGGCCTCTCCGTCCGCGAGCAGCCCGACGACCTTGCCGGACTTGGCGGTGAGTTCGATGCCGAACTCGATGCTGACCTCGTCGGGCCGTACCGCGCGTAAGGGCACCACGAGGGAGCGCGCGACGCTGGTCACCACGCCTTGCAGACTCTCCACCCGGGCCTGCACCTGCTCGGCGAATCCGGTGTCCGAATACACCAGACCCCCGGAGGGCCGCGCCAGCTCTTCGGCGCCGGAAATCCGTGCCCATACGGGCGTGCCGTCCGGCATTTCGATGCGTGTGATGCGGACCTCGTCCTCACCCATACCATCCCCCGTTCCCCCAATTCCCCGCAGGCTAGCGCCAGTACGGTGCGGATGCGAGGTTCATGGCGGAGGACGGTGATTCGCGCCCGTACGGTTCTGCGCTCCCGGTACGGCCCTCGTTACCGTCGGCCACACGGCCGTCACCAGGCCTTAAGCTGATTCCCATGTACTTCACCGACCGCGGTATCGAGGAACTGGAGAAGCGGCGCGGCGAGGAGGAGGTCACTTTCGAGTGGCTGGCCGAACAGCTGCGTACGTTTGTTGACCTGAACCCCGACTTCGAGGTCCCGGTCGAGCGCCTGGCGACCTGGCTGGCACGGCTGGACGACGACGAGGACGAGGACTGACTGACGGCGGACACGTGTTCCAGGGCTGGTCCGGCGGTCAGGCGCGCAGGCGGTCGTACGCGAGGCCCAGCGCGCCGTGGGCGATCAGCAGGGCGCCCGCGAAGGCCCAGCCGCCACTGCGCCGGCGTGCCGCCCAGAGCGTCAGCGGGACCCCGGCCCCGACCTGGCAGGCACCGAGCAGCCGGGCCCGGGGGCCTCGGAGCCACGGGCCGAGAGGACCGTCCTCCACCACGTCCAGCTCGGCCCGTACGGCATCGCGCCAGCCCGCCCACTCGATCTGCACGGCCCCCGGCTGGACGCGCGCCACCTCGCGCAGCCGGTCGGCCGGCTCCCCCGGGGTGAGACCGGCCGGAAGCATGAGGCCGGTACGGGCGAGGAACCCGGCCAGTGCGAGGAGCCGGGCCCGGGAGTCGGACTCCGGGTCCTGACGGGTCAGCGGATCCAGCGCCTGGAGATCCAGTACGGGATCGAGGCTCAGGCGGGCCGCGAACGTACGCATCGCCTCGTCCTCGCCGACCGGCGTACCGTCCGCCAGCCAGACGTAACCGACGGTACGGCGGAAGCCGGCCGCCAGAGTGCAGCCGGACCGGTCCGCATCCCACCACAGCGCGAGAACCGGCCAGTTGGCGCCGACGGCGAGTGCGCCGGCCCAGCCCGTGACCACCCGGTCGACCGGTTCGCTGCCGTACAGCCAGGGCTTGCCCTCGGGAACGAGCACGCTCCAGCCCTCGCCCGCCGGGGCGATCAGCAGCCGTTCGCGGAGCAGATGGGCGGCGGGCCGTACCACCGCGGGCTCGGCGCGGCAGAGCAGCAGAGCCCCCACGGATGTCGCGTTCATGTCCCTCACAGTAGGCCGCTTCACCCGGATACGAGCGCTATGTCCGCCAGGTGACCCATCAGTTGAGCCCCCCGGCCTTGACTTCGGGAAACCGCGATATATCGTGTTCTGGAGAAGACGCGATATGTTGCGTCACGGCCGACCTAGGAGGTCAGCACCATGGCGAAGTCGACGTGGGAAGTCGCCGAGCCGGAGAAGCTCACCTTCGACGAACCGCTGAAGGCGCTCCAGGTGCGCGTCGTCAACGGGACGGTCAATGTCGTCGGCACGGACGAAGCCGCCCTGACCGAACAGGGCGGCGCTCGCCTGGAGATCTCCCGCATCGAGGGCCCGCCGCTGGTGGTGACCCTGGACGACGGCACGCTCACGGTCGCCTACGAGGACCTGCCCTGGAAGGGCTTCCTCACGTGGCTCGACCACCGGCTCGACCGCAAGGGCCGGCACCGCAGCGCGGTCGTCTCCCTCACCGTCCCGGCCGGGACGCCTGTCGAGGTCGCGGTGGTCGGCGCCGGCGCCGTGCTCTCCGGGCTGCGGGGGCGTACGGACGTCTGCGGGGTCACCGGCGACACGACACTCGTGGGCCTGTCCGGCACGGTCCGCGCCGACACCGTCTCCGGCAGCCTGGAAGCCCAGGCCGTCACCGGCGATCTGCGCTTCAACTCGGTCTCGGGCGACCTGACGGTCATGGAGGGCGCGGGCTCGTCCGTACGGGCCGATTCGGTCACCGGCGACATGGTCGTCGACCTCGAACCGACGAGCAGGCCCACGGACGTCCGACTGGCCACGATCGCCGGCCAGATCGCGGTCCGGCTGCCGCATCCGGCGGACGCGCGGGTCGAGGCGAACACGGCGAGCGGCTCCGTCTCCAACGCGTTCGAGGATCTGCGGGTCGGCGGGCAGTGGGGCGCGAAGAGGATCACCGGCACGCTGGGTGCGGGCACGGGCACGCTCAAGGCGTCGACGGTGTCCGGACCGATCGCGCTGCTCAGGAGGCCACCCTCGGAGGACGCCCCGCACGAGCGGGTTCCGGCCGACGCGACCGTGACCGACACGAAGGAGTTCTGACATGCCTGCGGTCTTCGCCCACGGCCGACTGCGCCTCTACCTGCTGGGGCTCCTGGACGAGGCCCCACGCCACGGCTACGAGGTGATCCGCCTCCTGGAGGAACGTTTCCAGGGCCTGTACGCACCGTCCGCCGGCACCGTCTATCCGCGCCTGTCCAAGCTGGAGGCCGAAGGCCTGGTCACCCACGCCACCGAGGGCGGCCGCAAGGTCTACTCGATCACCGACGCGGGCCGCGCCGAACTGGCCGGGCGCAGCGGCGAGCTGGCCGATCTGGAGCTGGAGATCCGCGAGTCGGTCTCCGAACTGGCGGCGGAGATCCGCGACGACGTTCGGGGCGCGGCGGGACAGCTGCGCAGCGAGATGCGCGCGGCGGCCTCGCAGACCCGCAAGTCCTCCGCGTCCTCGGCCTTCTCCGGCTCGAAGGACGGTCCCGGGACCGACTGGGACAGCGCCTTCGCGGACAACGAGTCCTGGCGCACGGCGAAGGAGGAGCTCCGGCGCGCGAAGCAGGAGTGGAAGGAGCAGGCCCGCCGCGCGAAGGACGAGTCGCGCCGGGCCCGCGAGGACGCGCAGCAGGCCCGCCGGCAGGCCAAGGAGGCGCAGGAGACGGCGCGTCAGGAGATGCAGCGCATCGCGAAGCAGGTCCAGGATCAGGTGCAGGACCACTTCGTCCGGGGCGACTGGCCGACGGGTGTACGGGAAGGCCTCTCCGAACTGGCGGGCCAGCTGGGCGGCCTGGCGTTTACGGCCTGGCCGCCGTACAGCAAACCGGACCCCGCGGAAGCGAACGCGGACGCGGCGGCGGACTGGGCGAAGGACACCCCGGAGACGGACGACCCGGCGCGCGACCTGGACCGGCTGCTCGACCGGTTCCGCGACGACATCCGCGACGCGGCGAGGGACCACGGCGTCACGGAGTCCCAACTGGGCGAGGCCCGGCGCCACTTGTCGACGGCGGCGGCCCACATCGGAGCGCTGCTGCGGACGCCCCCGACGGGGTGAGACGAGCCACCGCCCGCCGACGGTACGGCCCCCGTCCGTCGGCGGTACGGGGAACGGGGGCCACGGGCATCCGACGACGCACCGGGCCCCGGGCGAGCGGGCATCACCGCCTGAGCCTGCCGGCCCGGTCGCGGCTCGGTGAACGAGAAACGCCCGACGTCCAGACGGTCGTGACCGTACATTCCGCCCGTGCTCCGTGCTCCAAGCTCCGCGCTCCCCTCGACCGTCAAAGCCCAAGCGGCATCGTGGAGTTCAAGGCCGCCGGCTTGGGCAGGAACGCCTCGCGCCCCGCCGACATCGCCGAAGCCGTCGCGCTCCTCGCCGGGCCCGAGCCGCTGGATCAGCCGTCAGGTGCTCCACGCCGACGGCGGGGTCGCTCGGCCCTCCACCGGCCCTCCACGGCCCCGGCTACCCCGCCTGCGCCAAGTCCCCGCCGCTCCCGCCCGCCGCGCCGAACATCGCCCGCTCCACCGCCGTGTACGTCACCCCGTGGTCCGCCAGCACCTCGGCCACCACGCCCGGACGCGCCGTCAGGGCCAGCAGGATGTGTTCGCCACCGATGTGGCGGGTGCCGCGACCACGCGAGATCCGCAGCGACTCCGTCAGCGTGGCCTTCGCGGCCGGCGTGAAGGGCAGATGCCCGGACCACCACCGCTTCGGCCTCCGGTCGCCCCCGCCCGGACCGCCCGCACCGCCGGCCTTCATCGCACCCGTCCCGTGCGCCTCCTCCACCCTCGCAACGATTTCCTCGACGTCGATGCCGATCTCCGCCAGCGCCGCCGCGTCCGCCTGCGACAGGCCGCCCCGGCGCCGCGCCTGGGCGAGCGCGCCTTCCAGGGACTCCCGACGGTCGCCGACACCCAGCGCGGCGAATGCGAAGGACGCACGCGTGCCCGTCTGGTCGAGCAGAGCCAGCAGCATGTGCTCGTCGGTCACCTCGTCCGCGCGGGTTCGCCGGGAGTGTTCGATGGCCCCGGTGACCACGTCACGGGCGTCTTGCGTGAAGCGCTCGAACATCACTGCCTCCCGTACTTCTTGTGCGCGGCCTGCCGGCTGACGCCCAGTTCGTCCGCGATCTCCTGCCACGACCAGCCCTGCTCGCGGGCGCCGCGCACCTGTACGGATTCGAGCTGCTCCAGCAGCCGCCGCAGCGCGGCGACCGCCCTCAGCCCGACCCGGGGGTCACGGTCGCCCGCCCGCTGTGCGAGATCCGTTGCTTCGGTCATGGCGTCAACGTACATTGACAGACGCCCGCTGTCAATCAAAGTTGACACCCGGAGAACTCGGAGACCTCACGGCCTCAGCACGACCTTCCCGAACACATCGCCCGCCGCCATCCTCTCGAAGCCCTCCCGCGCCCGGTCCAGCGGCAACACCTCGTCGATCACCGGCCGTACGCCCTTCGCCGCGCAGAACGAGAGCAGGTCCTCCAGCTCGTCCTTGGTCCCCATCGTCGAGCCGACGACCTTGAGCTCCAGGAAGAAGATCCGGGTCAGCTCGGCGTGCTCCGGCTTGTCGCCGCTCGTGGCTCCCGAGATCACCAACGTGCCGCCGCGCCGAAGGCACTTGATGGAGTGCGACCAGGTCGCCGCCCCGACCGTCTCGACGACCGCGTCCACGCGATGCGGCAGCCTGGCGCCCGGCTCGAACGCCTCCAGTGCGCCCAGTTCGACGGCCCGCCGCCGCTTGGCCGCGTCGCGGCTCGTGGCGTACACGCGCAGCCCCGCGGCGCTGCCGAGGACGATCGCCGCGGTGGCGACACCGCCGCCCGCGCCCTGGACGAGGACCGAATCCCCGGGCCGTACACCGGCGTTGGTGAAGAGCATGCGGTACGCGGTCAGCCAGGCGGTCGGCAGGCACGCGGCCTCTTCGAAGGTCAGCTCGGCGGGCTTGGGCAGGACGTTCCAGGCGGGCACGGTGACCTGCTCGGCGAAGGTGCCCTGGTAGCGCTCGGTGAGGATCGAAGGGGTCTCGCGCGGCCCGACCCCGTGGCCGGTCTGCCCGATGACGGAGTGGACGACGACCTCGTTGCCGTCCTCGTCGAGGCCGGCGGCGTCACAGCCGAGGATCATCGGCAGCTTGTCCTCACCGATTCCCACCCCACGCAGCGTCCACAGGTCGTGGTGGTTGAGGGAGGCGGCCTTCACGGTGACGGTGGTCCAGCCGGGGCGCGCCTCGGGCGCGGGACGTTCACCCAGCTCAAGGCCCTTGAGGGGGTTGGCGAAGTCAAGGCTGGTGGCATAGGCGGCAAACATGACCCGACGATAGGGCCGGAGCCGTACGCGGCGGAACCGTACGCGCGTGTGACACGCGTCCGGGCCCGTGCGGTACCCCCTCACGGAGAAGGCCGTGCGGTACCCCTTCACGGAGAAGGCCGTGCCGTACCCCCTCACGAAGGAGAAGGAGTACGACACGGCCCACGCCGACACCGCGGGCGGGCAGCTCGGCCACCGCGCCCGCGCCGGGGACGGCTCAGCGGCGCGCGACGCCCTCGGCCCGTGCCGCCGCGGCCACGGCCGCCGTCACGGCCGGCGCGACCCGCTCGTCGAACGGCGACGGAATGACGTAGTCCGCGGCCAGTTCGTCACCGACCACGTCCGCCAGCGCGTTCGCCGCGGCGATCTTCATGCCCTCGGTGATCCGGGACGCCCGCACCTGGAGCGCGCCGGCGAAGATGCCGGGGAAGGCGAGCACGTTGTTGATCTGGTTCGGGTAGTCCGAACGCCCGGTGGCCACGACCGACGCGTACTTGTGCGCGATCTCCGGGTCCACCTCCGGGTCCGGGTTGGCCATCGCGAAGACGAACGCCTGCGGCGCCATCGCCGCGACCGCCGCCTCCGGGACCGTACCGCCGGACACCCCGATGAAGACGTCCGCGCCGGACAGCGCGGTCTCCAGCGAGCCGGAGAGCCCCGCGCGGTTGGTGATTTCGGCCAGCTCGCGCTTGACCTCGGTCAGGTCGTCGCGGTCGCCGCTGACGATCCCCTTGCGGTCGGCCACGGTGACATCGCCGACGCCCGCCTCCAGCAGGAACTTGGCGATGGCGACCCCGGCCGCGCCCGCGCCGGAGATCACGGCGCGCAGCTCGCCGAGCGTGCGCCCGGTCAGCTTCGCCGCGTTCCGCAGGGCCGCGAGCGTGACGACGGCCGTGCCGTGCTGGTCGTCGTGGAAGACGGGGATGTCCAGGCGCTCCTGGAGTTTGCGCTCGATCTCGAAGCAGCGCGGCGCCGAGATGTCTTCCAGGTTGACCCCGCCGAAGGAGGGCGCGAGCCGCACGACGGTGTCGATGATCTCGTCCGTGTCGGTGGTGGCGAGCGCCAGCGGCACCGCGTCGACGCCGCCGAACTGCTTGAACAGAATCGCCTTGCCCTCCATCACGGGGAGCGAGGCTTCCGGTCCGATGTCGCCGAGTCCGAGCACCGCCGTACCGTCCGTCACGACGGCGACGACCTGTGATTTCCAGGTGTAGTCGTGCACCAGCTCCGGCTGCTCGGCGATCGCGCTGCACACCTTGGCGACACCAGGTGTGTACGCGAGGGACAAGTCGTCCTTGTCACGCACCGGCACGGTGGCCTGGATGGCCATCTTGCCGCCGCGGTGCAGCGCGAAGGCCGGATCGAAGGGCTCCTCGGGGGCGCCCTCCGCTCCGCCGGAAGCGCTGTCGCTGAGAGGATTTACGATCTCCGCTGCCATTGTCTGTAACCCCTTAAGGCATCAGTTGAGGGTGGCCACTCCTGGTCGAGGAGGGGTGGGTGGGCACCACGTGCGTTTCCCGCCCCGACGGTCGGCCCGCCCGGCTTTCCGCCCGGACGATCGGCTCGCCCGGCGAATTGGGATACGTACGCGCGGGCGCGCCGCACACGCGCCCTGACCCCCGGGTAAGGGGCGTAATCGTCCTTCCTACCTGACGGAAGGCACCGGCCACGACACCGTGTCCGCACGGTGAGATGACTCATATCCGAATGTCCGGACACATTGGACACTCGGCATGAATCACGTCCAGGACCGGATATCGGCCGAAGATCCTCCGGCCGGAAGGAAGCATTCCAACGGATGGTCCGGTTCTGATGTACCGCCATGTTGGAAGTGGGGGGTGTCCCGTTACCCGATTTTGACATGCCCGGTCCCCTGAATGGGCCAGTCCAAATGGCAGGATGCCACTCATCACACAAGGTCGCGACACTCGAAGACGCGTGCTCGGCCACCTAGCAGCCCGCTCACCTGCCGGAGGACCCCGATCATGACCGCACGCTTCACCTGTCGTACGGCCGCCGCGAAGTCCAGAGGCATCGCGATCGGCGCGATCGCGGTCGCGGGTGCCATGCTGCTGACCGCCTGCGGCGATCAGACGAACGGCGGGTCGACGGGTGGTGACACGAAGACGTCCAACGCGCCTCTCTTCGACAAGCTGCCGGCTTCATACCAGAAGTCCGGCGTGATCAAGGTCGGCACGAATGCCGAGTACGCCCCGATGGAGTCCGTCGAGGGCGGCAAGATCGTGGGCGTCGACCCCGACATCGCCGAGGCGCTCGGCAAGCAGCTGGGAGTCACGTTCACGTTCACCTCCGGTTCGTTCGACGGGCTGATCACGGCTCTCAACACCGGTCGGCATGACATGGCCATGTCCTCCATTACGGACACGAAGCAGCGCCAGCAGGGACTCGACGACAAGGGCAAGAAGCTCGGCAAGGGCGTCGACTTCGTCGACTATTTCCTCGCCGGTACCGCGGTGTACACGAAGAAGGGCAACCCGAAGGGCCTGAAGTCCATCGAGGACCTGTGCGGCCAGGCCGCCGCCGTCCAGCGCGGCACCACGTACGAGAAGGCGCTCCAGGACCAGTCGAAGGCGTGCAAGGACGGTGGCAAGAAGGCCATCACCATCCAGTCCTTCGAGAACGACACCGAGGCCCAGACCCGGGTGAAGTCGGGCGGTGCCGTCGCCGGAGTGAACGACTACCCGGTCGCGGTCGACCTCGCCCGCAAGGCGGACGGCGGCAAGGCGTTCGAGGTCATCGGCGAGCAGGTCGACGCGGGCCCCTTCGGTATCGCGGTGAACAAGGACAACACCGGGCTCCGGGACGCGCTCAAGGAAGCGGTGGACGCGATCATCAAGGACGGTTCGTACCAGAAGGTCCTGGAGAAGTGGGGCGCGACCAGCGGAGCGATCGACAAGGCCGTCGTCAACGGCGGCAAGTGACCGCACGGGCGGCACACGACCGCACGCTCCGCCGAAGCCGACGTGTTTGAAGGGCAGTCACCGTGACTGACAAGTTTGACAAGGCGCCCCAGGCAAAGGTGCCGCAGGCGAAGACGCCTCGGGCAGAGGTGCCGCGGACGAAGGCGTCCGAGGTGCCCGCCGACGGATCACCGTCGACCGCCGCCGCCTCCACCTCCACCTCGCTCGCGAAGAACCCGGCCGCGGGCCCACCGCCGGATCTCATCAGGGCCGTCCCGGTCCGCCACTACGGCCGCTGGGTCAGCGGCGTGGTCGTGATCCTCCTGCTCGCCTCGCTGGTCTTCGCCTTCTCGCAGGGCAACATCCAGTGGAACGCGGTCTCGGGCACCCTGTTCGACCGCAGCGTGCTGACGGGCGCCGGCCGCACCCTGCTGATCAGCGTGCTCGCGATGGTGCTGGGCGTGGTCCTGGGTGTGGTGCTGGCCGTCATGCGGCTCTCCAAGAACCCGGTGACCAGCTGGGTGTCCTGGCTCTACATCTGGTTCTTCCGCGGCACGCCCGTCTACGTACAGCTGCTGCTCTGGTTCAACCTGGCCCTGATCTTCCCGATCCTCAACATCCCGTTCATCTACAAGGACGAGATGACGGACGTCATGACGCCGTTCATGTGCGCCCTGCTGGGACTCGGGCTGAACGAGGCGGCGTACATGGCGGAGATCTGCCGGGCGGGCATCCAGTCGGTGGACGAGGGCCAGACGGAGGCGTCGCACGCGCTCGGAATGACCCAGGCGAAGACCATGCGCCGGATCGTCCTGCCGCAGGCGCTGCGCGTGATCATTCCGCCGACCGGCAACGAGTTCATCAACATGCTGAAGACGTCGTCGCTGGTGTACGCGGTCACCTACAACGAACTGCTGCGCTCGACGTCGCAGATCGGCTCGACCTCGTACGCCGTGATGGAGATGCTCTTCGTCGCGTCGATCTGGTACATCGTGATGACCAGTGTCTTCAGCGTGGGCCAGTACTACCTGGAGCGCCGGTACGCGCGCGGTTCGCAGCGGAGTCTGCCGCTCACCCCGCTCCAGCGCGTCAAGGTCAACCTCGCCTCCTTCAGCAACCGTCCCTCGGGAGGTGCCCAGTGACAGCCATGGTCAAGGCCGAGGGCGTCCACAAGTCCTTCGGCGCCGCGCACATCCTCAAGGGCATAGACCTGGAGGTCGCCCCGCAGGAGGTCTTCTGCCTGATCGGTCCTTCCGGATCCGGCAAGTCGACCTTCCTGCGGTGCATCAACCACCTGGAGAAGATCAACGCCGGCCGGCTCTCGGTCGACGGCGAGCTGGTCGGCTACCGCCAGCGGGGCGAGAGGCTGTACGAACTCAAGGACAGCGAGGTCGCCAGGAAGCGCCGGGACATCGGCATGGTCTTCCAGCGCTTCAACCTCTTCCCGCACCTGACGGCGATCGAGAACGTCATGGAGGCGCCGGTACAGGTACGGGGCGAGGCGAAGGCGGTGGCCCGCGCCCGCGCCGAGCGGCTGCTGGACCGGGTGGGCCTGTCCGACAAGGCCGCCAACTTTCCGTCGCAGCTCTCCGGCGGCCAGCAGCAGCGGGTGGCGATCGCCCGCGCGCTGGCGATGGAGCCGAAGCTGATGCTCTTCGACGAGCCGACGTCGGCGCTCGACCCCGAGCTGGTGGGCGATGTCCTCGATGTCATGCGGGACTTGGCGCAGGACGGCATGACGATGATCGTGGTCACGCACGAGATGGGGTTCGCGCGCGAGGTCGGCGACGCGCTGGTCTTCATGGACGACGGCGTGGTGGTCGAGACGGGCCACCCGCGCGATGTGCTGACGAACCCGCGGCACGAGCGTACGAAGTCGTTCCTGTCGAAGGTGCTGTAGGCGCGGTGCGGGGCGGTACGGAGAGGTCCGTACCGCCCCTCCGGCTGTCCGTACGGCTCTTCCGGATATCCGCGTCGCCCCTTTGGCCGCTACTTGAGCGCGAGGACGAGGGAGTCGGAGGGCGAGGACCAGACGGCCCGGACCTCTGCGAAACCGGCTCCGCGCAGCGTCCGCGCGTGCCAGTCGGCGGAGGGCGTGTCGCCGTCGGCGTGCTCTCCGAAGATCCGGTAGCGCTCGGCCGTCGGCCCGGCGAGGACCGGGTCCTTGGCCGCGAGGTCCCACCAGTCCGCCCAGTCGAGGGCTCCGGCCGCCCTGGCGCGGTCCATGACAGCGTGCCGGTGGGCGCGCTCGATCGCATTGATCCGAGGGGTGGACTCGTCCTTCATATGATCGGCGTTCATGAACACGCCGCCGCCCCTGACGAGCCCCGCGACCTGCCCGTACAGCATGGTCAGCGGTCCGTCGTGGAGCCAGTGCAGGGCGGTGGCGGTGAGCACGGCGTCGTACGAGGTGTACGGCAGCAGCCCCGGCCAGTGCGGGTCCTTGAGGTCGGCGGTCACGAAGCTCACGCGGTCGTCCCCGGTGAAGTATCCGCGGGCGATGGCGAGAAGGGCGGGGTCCAGGTCGACGCCGGTGCTGGTGGCACCCGGGAACCGGCGCAGCAGCCGGTCCGTGATACTTCCCGTACCGCACGCGAGGTCGAGCACCCGGGGCGCGGGCCCCACCGCCGCCTCGACCATGTCCAGCATGACCCGGAAGCGCTCCTCGCGGTCGGGCATGTACCACTCCTGCTGGCGGTCCCAGCTCTCCTGCCAGCCGGCCCAGTCCGTTCCGGCACCGGTCCCCGCCGCGGCCCCCGTGCCCTCGGTCGCCGTGTCTGTCCCGTTCCCCGTCCCCACCCCTGTCCCCGTCATGGAACCCTCCTCCGTAATACCCTAGAAGCATCAGCAGCCATTACTTCGACGCGACAACGACCCTAGCGCTCCCCCGTAAGGACTACAAGTGGAACTGGCCTCTTACTCGGACTCCGCCGTACGCCTGGTCAACACCGAGGAACCGGCCCGCGGCACGGACACCCTGACCTCGGTCGAAGCGGTCCGGGCCCTCTTCGGATCCAGCTCCCAGGCGGCCCGCCGCGCCACCGACGCGGATGTCACCCGCTTCCGTTCGGTACGGGCCCGGCTGCGCGGGGTCTTCGCCGCGGCCGACGCGGGCGAGGCCACCCAGGCGGTGGACCTGCTCAACTCACTGCTGCTGGAGTTCCCGGTCAGCCCGCAGATCTCCGGGCACGACGTCCTGGACGACGAGGGCCACCCGCGCTGGCACATGCACCTGGCGGACCACCCCTCCAACGCGACCGCCGGATACGCGGCGACCGCGGCGATGGGCCTGGCGTTCCATCTCACGGAGTACGGCGTCGACCGGCTCGGCCTGTGCCAGGCGGCGCCGTGCCGTAACGCCTATCTCGACACGTCCACCAACCGCTCGCGCCGCTACTGCTCGGACCGCTGCGCGACCCGCGCCAACGTCGCCGCCTACCGCGCCCGCAAACGCCTGGAGACGGAACGCGCCGGCACCGGACGCACAGCCGACACCAGCCAGGAGACCAGCGCCCGCGCCGAGCGCTGATCACCCAGCGGCCGGTAACGCGCCCTGACCCGCCCCAGCAGCAACTCCTCGGGCACCGCGCCGAACACCCGGCTGTCCCCTTCGGCGCCCGGATTGTCCCCGAGCACCCACCAGCCCTCGTCCCGCCGCTCCACCAGCCGCTTCACGATGAGCAGATCCTGCTGGAGCGGATGCTTCAGCACGGCCACGTCGCCCGGCTTCACGGGGGCGCGGTAGTGCACCAGAAGCTGATCCCCGTGCTTGAGCGTCGGGTACATGGACGGACCCATCACTTCCGCGATCCCCAACGGCACTCTCGGCTCCCGCTCGTGCTCCGTCATCCGGCACCCTCCCGATCCCACGGTACGTTCCGCCCGCAGTCCCACCCGACCCCGGACTTTTGCCCTAAGCCCTAGGGGGCACTCGCGGAATCAGGCTTCTCACGGAGTAATGTCCCACCTGAGAAGACGATCACGAGGAAGGACCGCTCCATGCTTTCCCGCCTGTTTGCCCCCAAGGTGAAGGTCAGCGCCCACTGCGACCTCCCCTGCGGCGTGTACGACCCGGCCCAGGCCCGCATCGAGGCCGAGTCGGTCAAGGCCGTCCAGGAGAAGATGCAGGGCAACGACGACAGCCACTTCCAGGCGCGCGCGACGGTCATCAAGGAGCAGCGCGCCGAGCTCGCCAAGCACCACGTCTCGGTGCTGTGGAGCGACTACTTCAAGCCCCCGCACTTCGAGAAGTACCCGGAGCTGCACCAGCTGGTCAACGACGCCCTGAAGGCTCTGTCGGCGGCGAAGGGCTCGACGGACCCGGCGACGGGCCAGAAGGCCCTGGACCTCATCGGCCGGATCTCCGACATCTTCTGGGAGACCAAGAAGGCCTGAACCCCGGCCCAGGCGGCCTGCCCCGCACTCTCGCGGGTCGAATCGCCCATCTGTCCGCACCCGGTCCACAGGCCGCCGATCACGGCGTCCATGGGGGCCGGGTGCGGTCTTTTCGGCCGGGGCGGTCTTTTCCGCTCAGCGCCGGCAGACCAGGATGCCGCCCGCGCAGTTGATCTCGAATGCCCCGTTCCGGGCGATGTGGTCGGCGAGGAGGGCGCGGGCCCGCTCGATGGTCGCGTCGAACGGTACGTCGTGCTGGTCCGCCCACGCCCGGTAGGAAGCCATGTGCGCGATGACGGGCTCGGGATCGTGGACCGTAATGGTGCCGTCCAGTGCGATCGTCTCCACGCGGCCGAACTCCTCGCCGAGGAAGGCCGGGGCCTTCTCCAGGGAGAAGCGGGCGCTGAGCGAGATGCGGGCCGGGCCGCGTCCGGTGCCGAGGACATCTCCGGCGGCCCGCTGCCACAGGTCGTCGAGTTCGGCCTTGTCCCGGTCGCTGTTGGTGAAGGCGATCACCAGCCCGTCGCGGGCAACCACTCGGGACAGTTCCCTGACCGCCTGGGCGATGTCGGGGACGTGGTAGAGCATGTGCAGCGCCAATGCGGCAGCGACGCTCTCCGTGGCCAGCGGCAGGCGGGTGGCGTCTGCCACGGCGACCGGGCCTGGGACACCGGCGAGGATGCCGGGAGCGATGTCCAGACCCAGAAGGGCCAGATCGGGCCGTTCCTCGCGAAGCCGCTGAATGAACCTGCCGTTGCCGCAGCCGGTGTCGACCACGCGCCCGCGTACGCCGCTCAGTTGCCCGGCGACGATGCCCGGCAGGTCGTGGCGGGGCGTCTGCCACTCATAGAGCGACTGACGCGCGGCCAGGTCCCGGTCACTGCGGTAAGCGCTCCCGGCGAGGCGGCCCCGGTCGGTGACAGCGGCATCATGGGCGGCGGACAGGTCGGTCACGTCGGCGGCTCCGGAGGACGGGCGGCGGGTAACGCCGCGAGGACGGCCGTGTGCTGAAGTCGCTCGCGCAGGCGGGCCGCCTGCGCCGCTCCACCGTACTGCGGCCCGCCCGACTCCCGGCCGAGAGCGGTGAGCCGCCGCACGACACTGGCCGACATGCACTCCGACGGGGAGTCGAGGACGAAGCCGAGCATCGCCTCGGTGCCGTCCAGGTCGCCGAGGAGCAGATGGCCGCGGGCGAGGTCGACATGGGCTGCGAACAGGTCGCCGACCGACTGGTCGTCGTCCTCCACGCCGCGATACAGCCGGATCGCCGTATCCGCGCTCACGATGGCCTGCTGGACGTGCTCGCGCCCGCCCAGGGCCAAGTGGGTCGTCCCGGCGTACGCGAACTGCTTGGCTGCCGGGAAGGAAAAAATCCCCGGTACATCGTCATGGCAGGGCATCACCTCACGGGACCGCTCCGCGGCCTCCAGGGCGGCCTCCGCGCCCGCCCAGTTGCCTACTATCGCCAGGGCACGTGCCTCCAGGCTCGCCAGCCGAGCCCCGATGCTGCCGCCCGCCCGGTGCTGACGGCCGGCCTGCGCGAGCCTGGCCGCCTGCTCGTACCGCCCGGTCCAGTAGGCGATGAGGGACTCCACCGCCCGCACCCAGGCCAGCATCCCCTCGTGCCCGGCCGTCTCGGCACACGCTCTGGCGGTTCGGGCGTGGGTGGCCGCCGAGTCGTAGTCACCCAGGTCCAGACAGACGTGCGCGGACAGACCACAGAGCCGGGAGGCGGCGACGTACAGGTCGGCCGTGTGCCGAGAACGCTGACGCCCACGCAGCAATTCGAACGCCCCGTCCCTCAGCCGCTTGATCTCGGCGTACAACTCCAGCAGCGGGTGGCTGACATAGGCACGGGCGAGCCGGGCGACGTCGATCTCCACCTGCTCGACGACGAACTCATCGACGTTGCGCTGCGCGACGAACCGGGCAAACTCTGCCGACACCACCGCATCCGCCGAGACGTCGCCCAACGCGGTATGTGGACGAGCTGTCGGCCATCTCGGCACCTCTTGTCGAGCAACCGCCGTGCCCTGACTGCTCCGTCGGCTTTTGCTGAACACAACTGCTCGGTCGAGCACCGAGACATGGATGCCGAACACCTGAGCCAGGTACTTCCGGGTGTACGGGACCGGAATACGCGCCTCGCGCGTAGCGCCCAATCTCCTTGCCCGTCCGGCCAGGCGGCGCAACCTAACTCGCAGCCGCACAGGGTCGCTCAGACTGTCGTGCCGTTGCTCTGCGGCAGCCTGCGCCATCGACATGACCAGCCACCCATCTACAGGGTTGGAGTCGAAGGATGGGCATGTAGTGCGCGTGCTGGCCAAGCAGCTGAGAGATTTCAATCTCTCGCCCCATCCGAGCGGCGGGGGTATCTCGCTGCGATGTTCTGCGCTTGAAGGCGACTTCGACGTCGGTTGACTTGTGAACGGCTCGGAAGATCTGTGCCTGTCCGCCCTCCTCGCCCCGGGGAACCAGGGGGAGGAAGCCTGATCTTCGCGGGAGTGAACGGGCTGAGGATGGCGCTCATCTTCGAGCTGACGGCCTACGGAGAGCGGCTCCAGCAGCGCCGACTCAGGCGACTGTGATTGTGGGACGGCTCGTGACCGCAGCGCCTCCGCTCACGCCAGGTGCTCGATTGTGACGTCACCCCACTGCTGTGCGAGATATTCCGCGACCAGTCGGCGGTGGCAATGCTGCGCGTTGTCCTCGCTGCAGAGCAGGACTGCATTGTCGAGCGATTCCCGCCGGATGGTTTCCTCAATCTGACGCACCTTCATCAATTCGAGGAATCTTTCTTCGTAGGCAGCCCAGCCGACATCCCGCTTCTTATAGGCGTCGAGCATGTCCTTGGTCGGGGCCAGCTCGGTACGGTGGGTGTACTGCGCACCGCAGATCTCACCCAAGAAGTACCTCAGATCATCACGCTTGGCGAAACCGGACAGTTGCGAGACGTTGTTGAGTCGAACATCGACCAGTGCTGTCACTCCAGCTTCGCGCAACAGCTCGAAGAACTTTTCGGCGGACTTCTTCGTAAACCCGATGGTGTAAAGTTTCATCTTCCCCGTGTCCCGTCGATGCGAAGCTCCTCATCGACATAAGCGATCCGTTGTTCCTGACGGTCGAGAGCGTCTTGGAGGCGCTCGGCCGAGGTCCGGAAAAGATCTTCCTGGTCCAACCCGAAATTAGCCATTAGGCGTCGCATTGCCGAGGCATGGTCCTCGATGTGCCCGTCGCCATGAATATGTTCGACAGCGATCCCGTCCCCTTCGAGGGATCGCGCGACGAGCACGCAACGATGGCAGTCGAGTGGTTCCTGTTCGGTACACATGACGGCGATTCGTTCGCTCTGCGAACCGTTTCGCAGACGTTTGATGCCGCTGGCGAAATCCGAGGTCCGGGCAAGAAGGTCGTACCGCACCCGTCCGTCGATATAGCAGGTGAGGTCTTCGGTGCGCGCGCCCAGTTCCTTTCCCAGGAAGACGTATTTAATATTGATGTCGGACAGGATGCGCTCCACGGCGTATCGGTTGAACTGGGGCGTGAATCGACTGACGGGCATCGACCGCACATCGGCGACCGCCGTGATTCCATGCTTCTGCAGCAGACTCAGGAAATCTGAGCTGCTGTGCGTGGAGTGGCCGACAGTGAATACTGTACGAGATGTCATCGCCTACCACCTGTTTGGATCTTCGCTCGTTCGATAATGGCTGCCACTAATTTGTAGACGTAGCCTTCAAATGGTTCACCGAGACTCACCGTAAGGAAAGATTCACCCAGTTCGTAGGCCCCTTCCGGCTTGGCCAGATAATCCATCTCATATTCGGGATCGGTCACCCGCAGTATATATTCATGTCCCTTGTAAGAGAAACGGGCGCGCAGAACCCGCTTCTTATCTCCGAACATCGCCCCGGGGACGTGCATATGTAACGTCAGGTCGGTGACGCGTATCAGCTTGAGCGAGTCCGACAGGGTGACAGATTCTTCAATCGGGATGTGGTCATTATTTCCATGATAGGTACTGGACCCGTTGATCCACAGCTCACTGGGGCTCTGTTCCAAGCTCAGTAATCCTCTCCACCCGGCCCTGCCGGTCTTCTGCCAGTAGCAATCGGGGTCAAGGAGCCAATTCTCGCTCTGGAAGTTGTGCGACTGTGGCCGAAGAAGCGGCACCGAGACAATATCGAGAACATTCGGCTCCATTCCATCTTCGTACCGCCTTTCGCGAGCGGAGACTTCGCGGTTCGGGCGGGCGCTGACCGGGCGTACCCACTCTCCTGAATCGTCGTCAACCATGCCTGCCACACACCGGCCCCAAAGTTTGCGAGAATTTGCCAGACACACGAGTGTCTTTTTCAGTGCCATGTGTACCCCCAAATCTGATGCATCGCCTTCCTGCGGGAAGGAAGCGCAGCGCACCTACACGAAGCAACGACAAGCGCAATGGATTGTCAGTTCCGCGAGCCATCCAAGAGCCTACGACGGGGGTACGACACCCGTCCGCCGTTCAGGCAAGCGCGATGTTCAATAAGGTCGTGGTGCGCTTCGCCCCCAGGCCGGCTGGCCGGCACCACACGGAGCAGTCGGCCGACTTGGCCCTGTCCGGTGCATCGACGTAGTCGCGTGACGCTCGGTTCCTGGTGGACCGTCAGGTCAGGGGCGAGGCCCGGAGCGTGACAGGGCATGGCTTCCAAGATCATGAACTTCTCGACGCCGGGTGACCCGAGTTGAAGACCGTGCCTGCCGACACATCATCGCCGACCCCGCCAGCCCTTGACCAGCTCCGCGAGCACGCCGAGGTCGTACGTATCCCAGGAGGTCACGAGCTTTCTGAGGCGGTTGGCTTCTCCCGCGAGGTCGCCGAGGCGTCTCTCGCGGCGGGCCTGCCGCACCTGCCGGGCGTCGCGACCGCGTCGGAGATCCAGCAGGCCGAGGCCCTCGGGTTCGGCTGGCTCAAGGCGTTCCCCGCGGCCGACCTCGGTCCGGGCTTGATCGCCTCGATGCACGGCCCGTTCCCCCAGGCGCGCTTCGTCGCGACCGGCGGCATGAATCTCGCCAACACCATGGAATTTCTCGGGGCCGGGGCCGCGGCGGTGTCCCTCGGGTCGGCACTGGCCGACCCCGGCCAGTTCGCACAACTCCCACGGCTCATCGAGGCGATCGCGGGACAGGCGGACCGGTGAAGGCCGTGGCGGCCGGAGATTCACCGTGAACGGACCGTCATGAACGGATCGTCGCTCATGTCAATAGCGTCGGCGGTCTGGTCTTCGGGCAGAACCGGAGTAACTTCCTGGAGAAGTAACGGGTGTCCCAGTGATACCCCGTAGTCCCGTGCGTTCCAGGGGCCTCTGGGATCTCCTGCCCGTACGCCGTTCGTGCCTCCCTTCCAGCCACCGCGTCGGGCGACCGCCGGAGGGGGCCGGAGGGGAGCGTTCCCTCACCAGGAGTCCGTGATGACCACGACGAGTCCCGATTTCGAGGAAGCCACGCTCGATCTGCTGCGTAAGCGGATCCATGAAGTACCCGAATATCCCATCCCCGGTGTGCTGTTCAGGGACATCACGCCGCTGCTGGGCGACCCCGTCGCCTTCGGCGCGCTGACCGACATCTTCGTGTCGCTGTGCGACCGGTACGAGGCGACCACGGTGGTGGGCATCGAGGCCCGGGGCTTCATCCTCGGCGCCGCCGCCGCGGCGCGGGCCGGCGTCGGCTTCGTACCGGCTCGCAAAGCGGGCAAGCTGCCCGGCGCTGTCCGCTCCCGTACCTATCAACTGGCCTACGGAACCGACACGGTGGAGCTCAAGGAGGACGCGCTCTCCCCGAGCGACCGGGTACTCGTCATCGATGACGTGCTGGCCAGTGGCGGCTCGGCCGAGGCCGTGCTCGACCTCATGCGGCCTTCGGGTGCCACCGTGGCCGGCCTGGCCGTGCTCATCGAATTACGTTTCCTGAAGGGCCGCGAGAGGCTCGCCCCGGCGCTGGGCGACGCCCCGCTGACCGCGCTGCTCCCCATGTGACGCGCCGGATGTGACGGGCCGGACGCTCAGGGGACCTCCGCCACGGCCGTGATCTCGACGAGCTGGCCCGTGTACCCGAGGCACGAGACGCCGAGCAACGTCGATGTGTGCGGGCCCAGGGTGAGGCCGCCCGCGCGGACCACCTCCCAGACGCGGCTGAGATCCGCCGTATCCGACGTGGCCACGTACACCGTCGTGCTGACGACGTCGGCCGGCCCGCACCCGATGGCGGCCAGAGCGGTCTCCAGATTGTCCAGGACCTGTTCGGTCTGGGCGACGAAGTCGCCGGGCCCCACGAGTTTGCCGTCCCCGTCGAGAGGTACGGCCCCGGCGAGGAAGGCCAGACGCCGGTCCGTTTCGACTATCGCCGTATGCGCGTAGTCGGGTGGCGGAAACAGACCGGGCACGGTCATACGGTGAGTCATCTCATCGCTCCTTCAGCTGTCTGCCACTGAGTACGGTTGCGGAGCCCCGCGTGCTCAGCCGTACGACGTACATGTCCATACGTCTCGGTCCGCGACGCCGATGGCCGTGGCGCTGTCGGCGGCCCTACGATGTCGGGCTGTTGGGTGTGTGATCACGTGGGCCGACCGCGGGGCCACCTGGACTGCGTGATCGTCGGGAGAAGCCGTGGTTGTGGATTTCGGTGAGCGGGCCCATGCGGCGCAGCGCTGGTCGGCGCGGGTGTCGTTGGCGGCCGCCGCGCTGGCCATGCTACTGCCGCTGGTGTTCGCGGGGACCGGCAGTCTGGTCCTGGTCGGGGCGGGACTGGCCGGGATGGCCGTCGCGGTTGCCGCCGTCTGGTGGGTGCTGACCCGCCGGGGGGCCGCCCGGGTGGCGGCGGCGGTGCTGGCCGTGGCGGCACCGGTCTGCGTGATCGGATTCTTCGACGCCGCGAATCTGCTGTGGCTGGTGCTGGTCTGCTGCGGGCTGTGGGTGGTGGCCGTCTGGAGCGGGCGGGCCGCGCTCAGCAGCACCGGCGCGCGTCCCGTGGGGATGACGGAACATCACGTGCCCGCTCCCCGGCGCCCCTTCCTCATCATGAATCCGCGCTCCGGGGGCGGAAAGGTGGCGAGGTTCGGTCTCAGGGAGAAGGCGGAACGGCTCGGCGCTGAGGTCGTGCTGCTCGACCCGGACCACCGGCAGGACGTCGCCGAACTGGCCCGTACGGCCGTGGCCGAGGGTGCCGACCTGCTGGGCGTGGCCGGCGGGGACGGGACACAGGCCCTGGTCGCGGCCGTCGCCGCGCAGTGCGGCACTCCCTTCCTGGTGATCTCCTCGGGCACCCGCAATCACTTCGCGATGGACCTCGGCCTCGACCGAGAGGACCCCTCGACCTGCCTGGACGCGCTCACCGACGGTGTCGAGCTCCATGTCGACCTCGGTTTCGCCGGTGAACACCCCTTCGTGAACAACGCCTCCTTCGGCGCGTACGCGGCGGTGGTGCAGAGCCCGTCCTACCGCGACGACAAGGTACGCACCACCCTGGACCTGCTGCCCGATCTGCTGACGCGTCAGCAGGGCGCCCGGCTCGTCGCGGACACCGGGGAGACGACGATCGCGGGGCCCCAGGCCCTGCTGGTGAGCAACAACCCGTACCGCACGGAGGATCCGGCGGGTCTCGGCCGACGCGAACGGCTGGACTCCGGCGTCCTGGGCGTCCTGGGCGTCACGGTGGACAGCGCGGCCGAGGCCGCCGGACTGCTGCGGGGCCCGCAGTCGGCCGGGCTCACAGTCCTGACGACCCGCCAGGTGGCCGTGGACGCCGACCGGGAGGAGATCGAGGTCGGCGTCGACGGAGAGGCGCTGGTCCTTCCCACCCCGGTGCGCTGTCGCATCGAGCCCGGAGCCCTTCGGGTACGGGTCCCCCGGAACCGGCCGGGCGTCCCGGCGGTGAAGCCGCCCCTGGAGTGGCGGCGGCTGCGCAAACTGGCGGCGACGGTGGGCCGCACGGCGGTGAACCGCCGCGGTCACTGAGCCGCCACGGTCACTGAGCCCGCCCACAAGGCCCTCGGACTCTCAGGCCCCCTCGCCCCTCAGACCCTTAAGGCCCCCTCAGGGCCCCTTACGCCGCCGGAGCATGCAGCAGCGGGCTCTTGTTGCGGGTCAGCCACTGCCGGTAGCCGACCACCCGCAGCGCCGCCTCCCGGTACGCCTCCGCCAGGTCCGCGAACACACCGGCCTCGATGAGCCCTCCGCTCGTCGGCTCGTCCCCGGCGCCCCCGCCCGTCCGCGAGAACAACAGCAGCCGTACCGCCAGCGGATCGTCCCGCAGCGGCCTGATGGCTATGTCGTCGCGCGGCCCCGAGGTGGGCTGGCACGGCGCGACCGCCTCACCGACCGCGATCAATGACGCCGCCGTCTGGTAATCGCCGTGCAGCACCGACGGGTTGAGCCCCGCCGCGCCCAGTACGCGGCGCAGCGCGTCCCATTCACCGTCCACCGTGGGGTCGACCATCCAGCGGTCCTCGGCGAGGTCCGCGAGTTCCACGACCGGGTGCGCGGCGGCCGGGTGGTCCGGGGACATGCAGACGAACTGCGGTTCCCTGTCGACCAGTACGCGCCTCTCCAGTCCGTCCGGGACGGTCAGCGGGCAGCCCTCCACCTCGTGCACGAAGGCCACGTCCAGCCGGCCCGAGGCGACCGCCCGCAGCAACGCGTTGGCGGAGGCGTCCATATGGAGCGAGATGTCCGTACCGGGCAGCCGGCGTCTGAGCCGGCGCAGCCAGCCCACGAGGGCCCGGCTCGCGGTGGAGCCGATCCGTAGCCTCGGACCGTCGGCCCCGCCGGCCGCCGACCGCGCCTCGGCGACCAGCGCGGCCAGTTCGGAGACGAGCGGACGGGCCCGGCTCACCACCGTCAGGCCCAGTGGGGTGGGCCGACAGCCGGTGCGTTCACGGGAGAAGAGCTCCGCGCCCAGGGAGTTCTCGATGCGCCGCAGCTGAGTCGTCAGGGACGGCTGGCTCATCCCCAGCTGCCTGGCCGCTTTGTGCAGACTGCCCGTATCGGCAATGGCGCACAGGGCACGCAGGTGCCTCACCTCCAGCTCCATGCCCAGAGAGTAGAGCCGCCGTCTGAGCCGCACCAGATCCCCAAAACGCAGTAATTGGCCCCGCATTCGTAGAAAATCGGCCAAGTGATGCGTTGGTGCTATCGGCTTTTGACATCATCCGCGCAAAGGTGAACTCCCCGAGACTCTCCGGTATCCCCATCCGTTCCACCGGACGAGCAGGAGCCCCCCACATGAGACACCCCAAGACCGTGATGTCCGCCATCTGCGGAATGGGCCTGGCGTTCGCGACCGCGTTCAGTGTCGCCCCGGCCTCCGCCACCACCGGCGCTGCCCCCACCAGCGCCGACGCCACCTCCTCGTACGCCGCGTACAACGGCTCGAAGGAAGAGGCCGCCGCGAACAAGGCCTTCTTCGACGCCGTCCTGAAGTCGGTCGCCGAGAAGCGCGCAGCGAACCCGGGCGTGCAGGCCGTCACCGTGGTCTACAACGCCTCGGCCGCGCCCAGTTTCGCCGGCCAGATAGCCAGCAGCACCTCCATCTGGAACAGCGCCGTCTCCAACGTGAAGCTCCAGGCGGGCAGCAACGCCGACTTCACCTACCGCGAGGGCAATGACCCGCGCGGCTCCTACGCGAGCACCAACGGCCACGGTTCGGGCTACATCTTCCTGGACTACGCGCAGAACCAGCAGTACAACTCGACCCGCGTCACCGCGCACGAGACCGGCCACGTGCTCGGCCTCCCGGACCACTACACCGGCCCGTGCAGCGAGCTGATGTCCGGCGGCGGCCCCGGCACCTCCTGCCAGAACGCCCAGCCGAACTCGGCGGAGCGCGCCCGCGTGAACACCCTGTGGGCGAACGGCCTCGCGGCCGCCCTGGCCAAGCTTTCCTGACCTGCGGGTACCTGACCTCCGCGAACCCGACTCCGGGGTTCAGGTCACCTCAGCAGCTCGACAGGGGCGCCCCGAAATCGCATCATGGGGGCGCCCCTTCCCTTGTCCCCCTTGGTAACGTCAGTCGGTGGACTTCAGTACGGACCCCGGCGCATCACCCCGCCGCGCTCTTGACCGCACCATCGAGGGCGACTTCGAAACACATCTGACGGTACGGGCCGACCACCGCACGGACACGGTCGTCTCGCTCCGCGACTGGGCCGCCGACCACGGCCTCGCCTTCACCGCGACCGTCCTGGACCGCGGCCGGACGCCCTCCCGGCCGACGCTCACCCTGTACGGCACGGGCAGCCTCGACGAACAGCGACGCGCCGCCGAGGAGTGTGCCGCGCGCCTCGCGGAGGCCGGGTTCACCGTCGTACGGACCAAGATCGAGGCGGCGCCGTGGAACGAGGGCGTACCGCAGACCGACGCGGAGGCGGCTGCGTTCCCCGCGCACTGCCACTTCGAACACCGCCTCAAGCTGCGGCTGCCGATCCCGTACGACACGAAACGGCTGGCCGCCGTCGCCGAGCGGCACTCCGCGCATGTCTCGCGCACCGCGCGCCACATCCTGCCCGGCGGCGTCCAGGAGCGTTACGTGACACAACTCGCCCGGCGCGTCGGCCGACCGGTGGCGCGCGCCCGGGTGGACGCGCTGCTCGACAGCCTGATCGCGGCGGGCTACCGGCCGGTCGACGTCCGGGAGGAGTTCGTCCTCCACGACGACAATCCGACCGTGGACAACGGCTGGACGGAGGAGTCCGTGCAGCGGCCGGAGGACCGGCCGGACGGATCACCGCCGGACGATTCACCACCGGACGGGGGACGGTCGGACGGATCACAGCCGGACAGGTGACTCCAGGTGTCCGGGCGCCCGGACAGGGCCCAACCGGACCGGCCCCGATGCGCCATCGTCCTTCGTGGCGGAGCCATGGGGCCGTGTCCTCGAAAGCTCAGGAACGCGGCCCCGGCCCGACTGTCGCGCACCGGGCGCCGCATGCCGAGCGCCGCACGGTTCCGCCCACGTGATCCGGGTCCCGGCAGAACCTCAGGAGGCCTCCACCAACTGCTTCCCGCCCAGTTCCGTACCGGCCGGCAGCTGGCGCCGGATACGCCCCAGCGCCTCCTCGAAACCGCCCCCGGCGATGCCCGACGCGTAGGCCGCGCCGCCGAAGTGCAGCGTCAGGCTCAGTTCGGCGCGCCCGACGGGCCCCTCGGACTCCCGCTCACCGAGCGCCAACAGGCAGCTGAGTGTGGCCTGTTCGGCCGTACCGTCCGTACTGACGGGCAGCGGGATGTCCCACTCCATGACGCAGGCCGCCAGGACCTCGCCTGCCTCCACCGCCGCCAGGGTGGCGAAATCCGCCCCTTGGTATTCAACTCCCCTTATGTGGGTGCGCACTCGCTGCCCACCCGCGGTGAGGGTGATCGCTTCGGCCCCCCGGCCGTCCCGGTACCAACCCGCCCATGTATCCGTCGACTCCGCCGACTCCGCTGTCATGGCGCGGACTGTAGCGGTACGAGATCTTCCGCCGCAGCAGGGGTCACTTCTTCCGGCTGTACGTGGTGACGATTACGCCATTCCCGAAGGCCCGCACGGAGTCCAGCGCGAACTCGTCGATATGGAAGTCCGCCGCGAACATGGGCATTCCCGAACGGAGGACCGACGGGTAGGTCTTGATGACCAGTTCATCGACCTCACCGGCCAACTGCCCGGCCAGATCGGCGCCGCCGCAGAGGTAGATCCCGAACTCGCCGTCCTCCGCCTTGAGTTCCCGGACCTTCTCCACCACATCGCCGGAGACCATCTCGACCGCGGGGTCCGGACTCTCCTTGATGCTCCGCGACACGACGTACTGCCGCAGGTGCGCGTACGGGCTGGTGACACCGGCCTCCAGGGCGATGTCGTAACTGACCCTGCCCTGAATGATCGTGTCGAAGTGACGGTTCTCCAGATGGTCGATACCGAAGGACTGACGACCGTGGGTCGGTATCGTCTCCGGGTACTCCGCCTTCAGGAACGCGAAGAACTCCTCGTCCACGTACCGCAGGAAGGACGTCCCGTCCCCGGTGGGATCTCCGATGAATCCGTCGATCGATGCGGCCATGTAGTAAGTGAGCTTGCGCAAGCGGACCTCCGGGGCACTGAACGACAGGAAACGGACGGAACGGCCGGGTGCACCATTGGGGGACACTTGACCACTCCAGCCATAGTGCTCCAGCCGTAGTGGTTGTGCAAGTGGCTTGCACCCGAGCGGCTTCGGGAGAGCGCTTCGTGACGGCCGCACGCTGCCTGCCGTCATCCTTCGGTCGCACCTCTCCGTAAACCGAACTGCGCAGCCGGGTCAGCCCGCAGGGCGATTCGCGACGACCCCCGCGACTGGGACCTTCAATACCGAACGGGTCAGCCGCCCCCGCGACTGGGACCTTCAATACCGAACGGGTCAGCCGCCCCCGCGACTGGGACCTTCAATACCGAACGGGTCAGCCCCCGCCCACGGGACCGAGGAGCGAACATGCAGCCCTCCCGGCACGCCGAAGAACCGTCTGCCGTCCGCCCCGGACGACTCCGCGCCGCATGGCGGAGGGCCCACGAGCCCGTCGACGGAGTGTCCCGACGCATAAGACTGGCGGCCTGTGCCGTGCCGTTCGCCGTCCTGCCTGCCGGCGTCTGGCGGCTCCCGGCCGCGTTCGACGACGGGATCGGCATCGGCGAGCGGGCGTACATCGTCTTCCTGTCGGTCCTGTCCGAAGTCCTCGCGTTTACCGCGTTCGGCCTGATCGCCCGCTGGGGCGAGGTGTTCCCGCGCTGGATTCCGGTCCTGCGCGGCCGCCGGGTCCCGATGAAGGCGGCGATCGTCCCGGCCACCACCGGGGCCACGATCCTCACTGTCCTGTTCAGCGTCCTGTTCGTCGTCTCCGAGATCAGGGGCACCACGATCCGCGGCGACGTCCTGTCGGCCGACGCCCCGAGCCGGGCCGGCGGCTGGGAGGTTGCCTGGTTCTATCTCTGCTACGTGCCGCTGGCCTTGTGGGGGCCGTTGCTGGCCGTACTGACCGTCGCGTACTGGAATCGCCGTCGTGCGGCCGGGAACGTGCCGGCGGTTGCCTGAGTGCCGGAAGACGATCGTGCCCGGCCGGCCCGGGAACGGCTCTCACGACTGTCCGGTCGGCCCAGGGGCCTGGCCTCCCGCCGGATCGACGAATCGACGGCCCGCCGGACCGCCCGGCTCCGCCCACTCGTTGTCCGGATCGGAGGCCTGCCGTATCCGGGCCGGGGTATCTTCCTCCGCTTCCGGCGTGGCCGCCGATCCCGTAGTTGGTCCGTACACCCAGGGCCTGTCCGGTCGATCTTTGCCGGCCCGGAACGCCTGGCTGATCCGACAAAACCGACCGGACAGGACCTAGCGGGTACGGCGGGTGACGAACTCCGCCAGAGCCAGCAGATCGTCGCCCGCCGAGAGATCGGGGACCGCCCGGGACAGCTGGTGGACCGCCCGGGACATCCGGTCGGCCGCCTCGAACTGTGCCCAGTCGCGGCCGCCCGCCCGTTCGACGGCAGCGGCCGCCCGCCGGACCGCCGCGTCGTCCATCGGGCTCCCGTACAGCTCGGCCAGCTCCTCGGCGGCCGGAGTGCCGGATGCCAGGGCGGCCACCACCGGCAGGGACTTCTTGTGGGCGGCCAGATCCGCGCCGGCCGGTTTGCCCGTACGGTCGGGGTCTCCCCAGATCCCGATCAGATCGTCGATGAGCTGGAACGCCAGCCCCGCCTCCCGGCCGAAGGCGTCCAGGGCGGCGACCTGTTCCTCCCCGGCGCCCGCGTACAGCGCCCCGAGCGCGCAGGACGTACCGAGCAGGGCGCCCGTCTTGGCCATCGCCATGGCGACACACTCGTCCAACGAGACCTCGTGCGGCCCGCGCTGCTCGAAGGCGCAGTCCGCCTGCTGTCCCGCGCACAGTTCTATGACACAGGTCGCCAGCCGGGCCGAGGCGGCGGCCGACGCCGGATGCGGGTCCTCCGCGAAGAGCCTCAGCGCGAGGGCCATCATCGCGTCGCCCGCGATGATGGCGTCCGGGGTGCCGAAGACCGCCCAGGCGGTGGCACGGTGACGTCGAGTCGGGTCCTCGTCGATCACATCGTCGTGGAGCAGTGTGAAGTTGTGGGCGAGCTCGACCGCGACAGCGGCCCGCAAGGCCGACCGGTGCGGGCCTTCCCCGGCGATCCGCCGGGTTTCCGCTGCGTGTTGCCGGTCACCGGCCGGATCCCTGCCGGGATCCCAGGCCAGAGCCCGCTCCGCCGCGAGCACCAGCGCGGGTCTGATCGCCTTGCCCGCCGGTCCGGAGGCCGGGGTGCCGTCGGCCTGCTCCCAGCCGAAGTGGTACATCGCGACCCGTCGCACGGAACCGGGCAACGACTCGACGGCGGTACGTAATGCGGGATGGACAGCGGTGCGGGTGCGCTCCAGGAGAGCCACGGCCTCATGCTCCTCGGCGGCGGCATCCGTGCTGCTGATCACGGTCATGGTCATTCCTCCGGCGTCTGCTCACGTCCTGTCGCGGCCTCTGGACGAGTGAGCCCGAGGCAGGCCCGGAGCCCGGGGATCGCCCGGACACCGGGCCCGGAGCCCGGACCCCCGACCCCGGGCGGGCCGGCCGTCGCGCACCTCACGCCCGTACGGCTGTACGGTCGCGCGGCCGGCCGGCCCGCCCGGGGTCGGTCACCTCAGCTCCAACGCCCCACTTCGACGTTCTCCAGGACTCCGAGGGCGTCCGGCACCAGGATGGCCGCCGAGTAGTAGGCCGTGACCAGATACGAGATGATCGCCTGGTCGTCGATGCCCATGAAGCGGACCGACAGACTCGGCTCGATCTCGTCCGGGATGCCGCTCTGCTGAAGCCCGACGACCCCCTGCTCGCTCTCGCCCGTACGCATACAGATGATCGAGGTCGTCCGCGCGTCGGAGATCGGGATCTTGTTGCAGGGGAAGATCGGAACCCCGCGCCAGGCGGGCACATGGTGGCCCGAGACGTCCACGCTGTCCGGGTACAGCCCCCGCTTGTTGCACTCACGCCCGAAGGCCGCGATCGCACGCGGATGCGCCAGGAAGAGCTTCGAACCACGGCGGCGCGAGAGCAGTTCGTCCATGTCGTCCGGGGTGGGACCGCCCTCGTGGGGCTGGAGCCGCTGTCCGTAGTCGCAGTTGCTCAGCAGACCGAACTCGCGGTTGTTGATCAGCTCGTGTTCCTGGCGCTCACGCAGCGCCTCGACCGTGAGCCGCAACTGCTGCTCGGTCTGGTTCATGGGCTGGTTGTAGAGGTCGGCGACCCTGCTGTGCACCTTCAGCACGGTCTGCGCCACGCTCAGTTCGTACTCGCGCGGCGCCCCCTCGTAGTCCACGAACGTGTGGGGCACGGCCGCCTCGCCGACATGCCCGGCGGACAGATCGATCGCGGCCTCACCGTACTTGTTGGTCCGCTGACGCGGTACGGACGCCAGCGCGTCCAAGTGGCCGCGCAGCGACTCCTCGCGTTCCGCGAGGTTCTGTACGTCGCTGCGTGTCAGCACCAGCACGGTGCACGCCGTCGCCGCGCGCGCCGTGAAGTCCCAGGTGGCCTCCCCGTCCACCAGGGCCTGTTCTCCGAAGTACGCGCCGTCCGCGAGGACTCCGAGGATCGCGTCGTCCCCGTAGGGGCCCCTGCCCACCTTCTCGACCCTGCCGTGCGCCAGCAGGAAGACCTGGTCCGCCGAGTCGCCGGAAGCGGCGAGGACCTGGCCCGCCGTGAACTCCCGCTGTTCACAACGCCGCGCCAGCTCGGCCAGCACTTCTTCGTCACCGTACGCACGCAGCGCCGGCAGCTCGCCCAGCTCCCCGGGGATCACCGACACCCGGTCCCCGGTCTGCACGAACGTCACACGGCCGTCGCCGACCGCGTAAGTGAGCCGTCGGTTCACCCGGTACGTACCGCCCTGTACCTGAACCCACGGAAGCATCCGCAGCAGCCAGCGGGAGGTTATCTCCTGCATCTGCGGTACGGACTTGGTGGTGGTCGCCAGGTTCCGCGCGGCGGCCGTTCCCAGACTCTGCTGGGGTGGCGGCTGACCTTCGCGGACCTCGTTACCGACCGACATGAATTCTCCCCTTCGATCATGTGCTGACCTGCGAGGACAAACACTTCCAGCACATTGCGAGAATCCGCCATTACACGAACGAGTGGGACTGGATCACGTTCTACTGGGTACGACACGCGAAATTCGCCCTGATGGGCCCTCCTGACGGCACACTGTCCAGGTCGGCCCGCGGCATGACGGCCGAATTCCCCACCGCTGTCCCCCGCACGCGGGACACGAGCAGTTAGGAGCCGGCCATGGCCCCACCCATGTCCGCCAGCAGTTTCCTCGACGCACTCAGGGACGAAGGCCTGACGGTCGTTCAGGTCGGAGACTGGCGCACCCACAACCGGAACGACAAGGGTGACTGGGGCCCGGTCAACGGTGTGATGATCCATCACACCGTCACCAGGGGCACCGACACCACCGTCCGTCTCTGCAAAGACGGCTACGAGTCCCTGCCCGGACCGCTGTGCCACGGCGTCATCACCAAGGACGGAAAGGTCCATCTCGTCGGCTACGGACGGGCCAACCACGCCGGGCTCGGCGACGACGACGTTCTGCGGGCCGTCGTCGCGGAGAAGGGCCTTCCGCCGGACAACGAGGCCAACACCGACGGAAACCGGCACTTCTACGGCTTCGAGTGCGAGAACCTCGGCGACGGCAAAGACCCCTGGCCCGAAGCCCAGTTGGAGGCCATCGAGAAGGCCGCGGCGGCGATCTGCCGCTACCACGGCTGGGGCGCGCGGTCGGTGATCGGCCACCTGGAGTGGCAGCCGGGCAAGATCGACCCCCGGGGGTTCACGATGACGGAGATGCGCGAACGCGTCCACGACCGCCTGAAGTGACAATGAGGGAGTGATCTCCCCCACCCCCGACGCCACCCCGGGCTCCGGCTCCGACGCCACCCCGGGCTCCGACCCCGGCCGCGGCCCGGACACCGGCTCCGGCTCCGGCTCCGGCTCCGGCTCCGGCTCCGGCTCCGGCTCCGGCTCCGGCTCCGAAGCGTTCGGCCTCGCCGGTCTGCGGCCGCGGCTCCCGTCGCCACTGCGACCGGCCGAGGACGAGCGCTTCGCCCGTCATGGCGTACGGCTGCTGCTCAAGCGCGACGACCTGATCCACCCCGAGCTGCCCGGCAACAAGTGGCGCAAACTGGCGCCGAATCTGCGCTCCGCGGCGGCCGGAGATCTGCGCACGCTGGTGACGTTCGGCGGTGCGTACTCCAACCATCTGCGCGCGACGGCCGCCGCCGGCCGGCTGCTCGGCTTCGCCACCGTCGGGATCGTACGGGGGCAGGAACTGGCCGAGCGCCCGCTCAACCCCTCCCTCGCCCGGTGCGCGGCCGACGGGATGCGGCTGTGCTTCGTGGACCGCGCGACGTACCGCCGCAAGACCGAACCCGCGGTCGTGTCCGCCGTCCTCGCGCGGGCCGGGCTGGGACGTGAGTCCGTGTACGTGATCCCCGAGGGCGGCAGCAACGCGCTCGCCGCGCGCGGGTGCGCGGAGCTGGGCCGGGAGCTGCGCGGTACGGCCGAGGCCGTCGCCGTCGCCTGCGGCACCGGCGGGACGCTCGCGGGGCTCGCCGCCGGACTCGGCGCAGGGCAGCGGGCCCTGGGATTCCCCGTGCTCAAGGGGGACTTCCTGGACCGGGAGGTACGGGACCTCCAACTCGCCGCGTTCGGCGGCCCGGCAGGCGACTGGAGCCTGGACGGCCGCTTCCACTTCGGCGGCTTCGCCCGCCTCTCCCCCGTCCTCGACGCCTTCGCCGACGACTTCGAGGACCGGCACGGACTCCCGGTGGAACGTCTCTATGTCGCCAGAATGCTCTACGGCCTCACGGCTCTGGTGGAGGAGGGCGCCTTCCGGCCGGGCACGACCGTCGCCGCCGTCATCACAGGACAGCCCGAACCGTCGTCCCCGTAGCGCCCCCTGAGCGGCGCGGGCCGGCTCAGTCCGTGCCCTCCTCCCGGTACGCCGCCGCCTCCTCCAGGTCCAGCCTGCGCAGCAGCGTCCGCAGCATCTCGTCGTCGATGCTCCGCCGGTTGCGCAGGTCCACGAACACCGCGCGCTCCGCCGCGATCATCTCCCCCGACAGCCGCCGGTAGGTGTCGTCCGCCGACTCCCCCGTCACTTCGTTGACCGTCCCGAGCCGCTCCCAGACGGCGTTGCGGCGGCGCTCCATGACCGTACGGAGCCGCTCCGCGAGCGGCGGTGGCAGCGCGTTGCGCTCATCGGCCAGCAGTTCGTCCAGCAGCTGTTCCGCCGCCGCCGAGGCCTCGCTCTGGGCCTGCGCCTCGGCCAGGGTCTCGGCCTGCCGGTCCCGGCCCGAGACCTTCAGCAGCCGGATCAGCGGCGGCAGCGTGAGCCCCTGCACGACCAGCGTGCCGATGACCGTGGTGAAGGTCAGGAACAGGACAAGATTGCGGCCCGGGAACGGCCGGTCGTCGTGCACGGTGAGCGGAATCGAGAAGGCGATCGCCAGCGAGACCACCCCACGCATCCCGGCCCAGCCGACGATCAGCGGCGCCCTGAAGTCGGTGTCCGGTTCCCGCTCCCTGATCTTCGGGAACAGCGCGCGCGGCAGGAAGGTCGCCGGAAAGACCCAGATGAAGCGGGCCGCCACCACCGCCACGAAGACGCCCAGGGCGTACGCCAGCGATTCCCCGACCCCGTACTCCCCGAGCCCCTTGAGGACGAACGGCAACTGGAGCCCGATCAGCGCGAAGACCGCCGACTCCAGGACGAACGCGACCATCTTCCACACCGCGGCCTCCTGGAGCCGGGTCGCGAAGTCCACCTGCCAGGCGTGGTGTCCGACGTAGAGCGCGACCACCACGACCGCCAGCACCCCCGACGCCCCCGCCTGCTCGGCCAGCGCGTAGGCGACGAACGGGATGAGCAGCGAAAGGGTGTTCTGGAGCAGGGGCTCGGTCAGATGCGTACGCAGCCAGTGCAGCGGCACCATCAGCACGAGGCCGATGCCGATACCGCCGACGGACGCCAGCGCGAACTCCGCGATCCCGCCGGCCCAGGTCGCGCCCTCGCCGACGGCCGCGGCCAGCGCCACCTTGAACGCGGTGATCGCGGTCGCGTCGTTCACCAGCGACTCGCCCTGGAGGATGGTGGTGATCCGGCTCGGCAGCCCCAGTTTGCGGGCGATGGCCGTGGCCGCCACCGCGTCCGGCGGCGCGACGACCGCGCCCAGCACCAGAGCCGCGGTCAGCGGCAGATCGGGCACCAGCAGATGTGCGAACCAGCCGACCGCGAGGGTCGCGAACAGGACATACCCCACCGACAGCAGGGCCACCGGCCGGATGTTGGCCCGCAGATCCAGGTACGAACTGTCCACCGCCGCCGTGTAGAGCAGCGGCGGCAGGATCAGCGGCAGCACGATGTGCGGATCGAGTGTGTAATCCGGTACGCCCGGCACATACGCGGCGCCGAGCCCCACGGTCACCAGCAGCAACGGCGCCGCCACCGGGGTCCTGCGGGCCGCCCCCGCGATCGCCGCGCTGCCCGCCACCAGCGCCACCAGCGGCAATACGTCCATCCCACCGTCCTCACACGCGTCGTAACCTGGTCATCATGAGCGAGTGTTCACACATCGCGGAACTGCCGCGCCCCGAGCCCGTACCGCGCGCGGTCACCTGTCCCGCCTGCCTGGCGGCCGGCAGCCACCCCGTCCAGCTGCGGCTCTGCCTGGTCTGCGGCGAGGTCGGCTGCTGCGACTCCTCGCCGTACCAGCACGCCACCGCGCACTTCGCGGAGACGGGGCACCCGGTGATGCGGAGCTTCGAGCCCGGCGAGAGCTGGCGCTGGTGTTTCGTGGACGGTTCGATCGTCTGACGGCGGGCGGTTGGGTCGTCTGAAGGCGGACGGTTCGACCGCCTGACGTCCGCGGGACGGATCCGGCCGTCCGAAGTCGGTCGCCGAGGACCGGAGCGACGGTTCGACCCCCTGGCGACTGGGTACGTCAACCCTCCGCCGGTTCTTCGCAATTGGGCCCCGCAGACCCCTAGCCACTTTCTGTGCCCATATGCTTACCATGAGTGACAGTCGTCTGACGGGGGTCCCGGCGACACAACACCGTCGATCGCGATAGCGTCGCCATCCAGACCGGCTACGTACCAACACGTACCGCGAGGCCCCGGGACATTGCCCGTCCCGGAGCCCTGAAGAGCTTGTGCCACCTTGGAGGTGAGGGTGTCCCAGATCGCAGGCGAGCCCGGGACCCAGGACTTCGTGGAAGTCCGGCTGCCCGCTGCGGGTGCCTACCTGTCCGTGCTGCGTACGGCCACGGCCGGCCTCGCGGCGCGCTTGGACTTCACCCTCGACGAGATCGAGGACCTCCGCATCGCGGTGGACGAGGCCTGCGCGATCCTGCTTCAGCAGGCCGTACCCGGCTCCGTACTCAGCTGTGTGTTCCGTCTGATCGAGGACTCACTCGAGGTGACCGTCTCGGCCCCGACGACCGACGGGCGCGCGCCCGAGCGCGACACCTTCGCCTGGACGGTGCTCTCCGCACTGGCCGGCAAGGTCGACTCGACGGTCGCCGATGACCGTACGGTCTCCATCAGCCTCTACAAACAGCGCGGCGCGGGACCCGGGCCGGCGTGAGGAACGGGGGCGGTCCGGTGCGTGACGAGGGGCGCATCCCACGGGAATCGCGGGGAGGGCACCAGGCTCCGGTGGAGCCGGTGCTCGCCCCCGCGGGCATCCCCGAGCAGCAGGCCCGTCCCCACCCGGAGGACGGACTTGACGGCCAGACGGCCGCGGCGGAACAGGCGCAGGCAGAGCGGGCGGCCTTTATGAGCGAGCAACACCACGATCCACATGACCGCAGCGGGGCGCGGGCGATGTTCATCGAGCTGCGCAAGCTGCCGGACGGCTCGCCCGAGCGCGCCGAACTCCGCAACAAGCTGGTGCGGATGCATCTGCCGCTGGTCGAGCACCTGGCAAGACGCTTCCGCAACCGGGGCGAGCCGCTGGACGATCTGACGCAGGTCGCGACCATTGGTCTGATCAAGTCGGTGGACCGGTTCGACCCGGAGCGCGGAGTCGAGTTCTCGACGTACGCGACGCCGACCGTCGTCGGTGAGATCAAGCGGCACTTCCGCGACAAGGGCTGGGCGGTGCGGGTGCCGCGCCGGCTCCAGGAGCTGCGCCTCGCCCTGACGACGGCCACGGCGGAACTGTCGCAGCAGCACGGCCGTTCGCCCACGGTCCACGAACTGGCGGAGCGGCTGGCCATCTCGGAGGAAGAGGTCCTGGAGGGCCTGGAGTCCGCCAACGCGTACTCCACGCTGTCGCTGGACGTCCCGGACACGGACGACGAGTCCCCGGCGGTCGCGGACACGCTGGGCTCGGAGGACGAGGCTCTTGAGGGTGTCGAGTACCGCGAGTCGCTCAAGCCGCTTCTTGAGGATCTGCCTCCGCGCGAGAAGCGGATTCTGCTGCTTCGTTTCTTCGGCAACATGACCCAGTCGCAGATCGCGCAGGAGGTCGGCATCTCCCAGATGCATGTCTCGCGCCTGCTGGCACGGACGCTGGCGCAGCTGCGCGAGCGTCTGCTGGTGGAGGAGTAGACGGCGCTACGTGCCCCGGCCCACGCGGCCGGGGCACGACTGTTACGACTGGGAGTCGCGGGCCGGGCCGGTGATACCCAGGGCTTCGGTGGCCGTCGCGCTGACGATCAGGACCAGGCCCGTCACCGCGGCCACCGCGAGCGCGATCCCGGCCGGGATCATCCCGCCGATGGAGGTCAGCAGCGTATAGGCGACCGGCAGCGCCATCACCTGGGTGATCACAGCGGGCCCCCGGCTCCAGGCGCGGCACAGCAGCAACCCGCGTGCGGCGAGCAGCGGGATGACACCGAGCACGATCAGGGTGACCCCTCCCATCTCCGCCTGCTCCGGACTGTCGGGCTGCCCGAGTACCCCCATCACCAGCAGATACACACCGCCGGCGATCAAAGCCAGGGCTTCGAGCCCGCAGATGGCGGCCGCCACGGTCAGGCGCGGGGGACGTGGAGGGTTCGGGGTCGGCGCGGGGCTGGTCCGCTCACTGCTGCTCACCCCAGCAGGGTAACCACAGCGCACACACGGGCCCAGCGCTTCGGGCGGCCGGATCCGTGGCCCCGTGGGCCCCGCTGCCCGGGGGCGAGCCCCCGACGCCCGGCCGGTAACCTGCTGAGCATGCGCGCACTCCTCGTGGTCAATCCGGCAGCAACGACGACCAGTGCCCGCACCCGCGACGTACTCATCCACGCGCTCGCGAGCGAGATGAAGCTGGAAGCGGTGACGACGGAGTACCGGGGGCACGGCCGCGACCTGGCCAGACGGGCCGCGGAGTCCGACGACATAGACCTGGTCGTCGCCCTCGGTGGTGACGGCACCGTCAACGAGGTCGTCAACGGACTGCTGCACAACGGCCCCGATCCCGACCGGTTGCCGCGCCTCGCGGTCGTCCCCGGAGGCTCGACCAATGTGTTCGCCCGCGCGCTCGGACTGCCCAACGACGCGGTGGAGGCGACCGGAGCGATCCTGGACGCGCTGGCTCAGAAGAGCGAACGTACGGTCGGTCTGGGACTGGCGGCCGGAACTCCGGGCACGGACGACGAGGCGGTGCCCGCCCGCTGGTTCACCTTCTGCGCCGGCTTCGGTTTCGACGCCGGGGTGATCGGGCGGGTCGAACAACAGAGGGAACGCGGGAAACGCTCGACACACGCGCTCTATGTGCGTCAGGTGGTGCGCCAGTTCTTCGAGGAACCGCACCGGCGGCAGGGAATGATCAGCCTGGAGCGCGCGGGCAAGGCCCCGGTCAAGGACCTCGTGGTCTCGATAGTGTGCAACACCGCCCCCTGGACCTACCTGGGCAATCGTCCGGTGTACGCGTCCCCCGAGGCCTCGTTCGACTCGGCCCTGGACGTCCTCGGACTGACCAAATTGTCCCCGCCGGCCGTGGCCCGTTACGCGACCCAGTTGCTCACTTCGACCCTCGATCGGGGCCCTCACGGACGCCATGCGGTGTCTCTTCATGACCTGACGGACTTCACCTTGCATTCCAAGGCGCCCCTCCCCTTCCAGATGGACGGCGACCATCTGGGACTGCGTACGAGCGTGACGTTCACAGGCGTACGCCGGGCACTGCGTGTGATTGTGTGAGTGGAAGGGGCCAAAGTCCTTTCACTCGAACGTTTAGGCTGGGATCCACCCCATGGAAGTACGGCTGTGACCTAGTCGATACCGAGGAATCAAAAAAAACTTTCCAGAAGGGGTTGTATCCGCCGCCGAGGTTTGCGAATCTCTACATGGCGATCGGGACGGCCCGCAACATCGGCCTCTCTGAGAACCAGAACCCCTCTTCGAACACAAGGATCCGTCGGTTCCGGCTGATGGACGTCCCTTCCTTTGTCGGGGGATTCGTGAAAGCGTTCACATTCACAAGCAATCTGCACGACATATGCACGTCATACCAAGAGAGGTAGCAGCCATGGACTGGCGTCACAACGCCGTTTGCCGCGAGGAAGACCCCGAGCTGTTCTTCCCCATCGGCAACACCGGTCCTGCGCTGCTGCAGATCGAGGAAGCCAAGGCCGTCTGCCGTCGCTGCCCCGTCATGGAGCAGTGCCTGCAGTGGGCGCTCGAGTCCGGCCAGGACTCGGGTGTCTGGGGTGGCCTCAGTGAGGACGAGCGCCGCGCCATGAAGCGCCGGGCCGCTCGCAACCGGGCGCGTAACGCGACCGCCTGAAGCCCCCTGCCACGAGCCTCAGCCGGCGGAGCGTACAGCGTGTACGCACAGCCCCGCCCTTGAACCGCAGCGCGCAGTACCCCCCGATGCGCATCGCAAAGTGAGCTTCGAGCCGAGCCCCGGACCGTCATCACGGTCCGGGGCTCGCTGCTGTGCGGGAGCGGGTTGCCGTTGCCGTACGGCTACTTCTGCGGCTGCACCGGAATGTCCAGGACCACGCGCGTACCGCGCACCGGGGCGGGCACCATGTCGAAGCTGCCGCCCAACTCCCCCTCCACCAGGGTCCGTACGATCTGGAGCCCCAGGTTGCCGCCGCGCTGCGGATCGAACCCCTCGGGCAGACCGCACCCGTCGTCCTGGACGGTGATCAGCAGCCGGGTCTGGGTGCGGACACCCTTCCCCCGTTTCGTCCGCGCTTCCCCGCTGTGGACCGCGGAGACGTCGACCCGGCCCTGCGCCCCCGGCTCGAAGGCGTGTTCCAGGGCGTTCTGGACGATCTCGGTGAGCACCATCGAGAGGGGAGTTGCGACTTCGGCGTCGAGGATGCCGAACTTTCCGGTACGTCGGCAGAGGATCTGGCCCGGCGCGATCTCCGCGACCATCGCCAGTACGCGGTCGGCGATCTCGTCGAAATCGACCCGCTCATCCAGATTCTGAGACAGCGTCTCATGCACGATCGCGATGGAACCGACGCGCCGCACCGCCTCGTTGAGGGCTTCCCTGGCCCGCTCGGAATCCATCCGCCGGGCCTGGAGGCGCAGCAGCGCCGCGACCGTCTGGAGGTTGTTCTTCACCCGGTGGTGGATCTCCCGGATGGTGGCGTCCTTGGTGATCAACTCACGCTCGCGGCGGCGGAGTTCCGTGACATCGCGGAGCAGCACCAGCGAGCCGATCCGGGTGCCCTTCGGCTTGAGCGGGATGGCGCGCAGCTGGATGACTCCGCCGCTGCCCTCGACCTCGGCCTCCCGGGGCGCGTAACCGCTGGCCAGTTTGACCATGGCCTCGTCGACCGGGCCGCGGGCGGGGGCCAGTTCGTCGGTGGTCCGCCCGAGGTGGTGTCCCACCAGGTCGGACGCGAGTCCCAACCGGTGATACGCGGACAGCGCGTTGGGGCTCGCGTACTGGACGATCCCGTCGGCGTCGAGCCGGATCAGCCCGTCGCCGACGCGCGGCGAGGCGTCCATGTCGACCTGCTGGCCGGGGAACGGGAAGGACCCGGCGGCGATCATCTGGGCCAGGTCGGAGGCCGACTGGAGGTAGGTCAACTCCAGTCGGCTGGGGGTGCGCACGGTGAGGAGGTTGGTGTTGCGGGCGATCACACCGAGGACCCGGCCCTCGCGCCGTACGGGGATGGACTCGACCCGTACCGGCACCTCCTCACGCCACTCGGGGTCGCCCTCCCTGACGATGCGCCCCTCGTCCAGCGCCGCGTCCAGCAGCGGCCGGCGTCCGCGCGGGACGAGATGGCCGACCATGTCGTCCTGATAGGAGGTCGGGCCGGTGTTGGGCCGCATCTGGGCGACGGACACATAGCGGGTGCCGTCCCGGGTGGGGACCCAGAGCACGAGGTCGGCGAAGGAGAGGTCGGAGAGCAGCTGCCACTCCGAGACCAGCAGATGCAGCCACTCGAGGTCGGACTCACTCAGGGCTGTGTGCTGGGCGACGAGGTCGTTCATGGATGGCACACCAGCGAGCGTACCCGCGGAGGAAAGACGGTCCGTCCGCGGTCTGTACTGGACGGTAGGCAGCGCATAGGCTTTACCGAACCATGGACAAGCCGAAATGGTCTAGTCCACAATGTTTCACAGAGACCTCCACCTTCCCCGCACAGGAGGGTGGACCGAGGTACCGGCGCTCTCTGCCCTGACTGCGGCGGAACCTCTCCCACGGCCGTGCGGGACCGCACACCCGTCGGCCGTAGCAGCTCCGGGCTGCGGTGCCGGGCGGGCTGAGGGTCCCGCCGCGGCGCCGCGGCCCGCGGGTGGGCCGCCCCCCTCCCTGAGCTCAGCGGGACTCGGGAGTCTTGGCCATGGTGCGCGGCACATCCGGATCCTGCCCCCGGGCGACGGCGATCTCCCGGGCCAGCAGATGCAGCGGCAGGATCTCCAGGATCGGCTGAAGCTCCTCGGGGACCTCGTCCGTGGGGAGGACGAAACCCGCCGACGCCTTGTCCACCTCGGACCTGGTACCGACCACGAACAGATCCGCGCCCCGGCCGCGCAGCCGTCCCAGGACCGGCTGGAGCGCCTCGCCGCCCTTGCCGTCGGGGACGATCACGATCACCGGCGAGAGAGGGTCGATCATCGCCAGCGGGCCGTGCAGCAGATCCGCGCCGGAGTACGAGAGGGCGGGGATGTAGCTCGTCTCCTGTAGCTTCAGCGCCGTCTCCCTGGCCGTGGGATAGCCGTATCCTCGGGAGATGACGACCATCCGGTCGGCGAACCGGTAGCGGGCGGCCAGCGTCCGCGCCTCGTCCCGGCGGGCCAGGATCTGGTCGGCGAGGTCCGGCAGGACACCGGCCGCCGCGCCGTCGCCGCCGCCGAGCCCCTCCGCGAAGAGGTACAGGGAGAGCAGCGAGGCGGTATACGACTTGGTGGCGGGCAGCGCCCGCTCCCGGCCGGCCATGACGTCGATGTGGAACTCGGCGACCGCCGCCAGCGCCGAGTCCGGGTCGTTCGTCACCGCGAGAGTGGTCGCCCCGGCGTCCCGGGCGGCCCAGGTCGAGGTCACCAGGTCCGGCGAGCCGCCCCACTGGCTGACCCCGACGACCAGCACATCGGTGAGGTCGGGCTTCGCCCCGTACGCCGTCGTCGTGGACATGGAGGTCAGACCGCAGGGCAGGCCGCGCCTGATCTCCAGAAGGTACTTGGCGTAGAGGGCCGCGTTGTCGGACGTACCGCGCGCGGTGAGCAGGACGAAGCGCGGCTTCTTGGCGGCGATCGCCGCCGCCGTCTCACGGATGCGGGGCGCGCCCTCACTCAGGATGCGCCGCAGCACGGCGGGCTGTTCCGCCACCTCGGCGGCCAGGATGCCGCCGGGCTGTTCACTCAGCCCGGCCGAGAACGCGGCAGACATGCTGGGTGCCTCCAAGTCGCCGGCGACGCCGCGTGTGCGCGTGCCGGGTGTCGCGGGTCGGGCGGGACTTTCGCGATACGACTCAGTCGACCACGGCCCGCCGGGCACCCGCCACCGGGGCGTTCCCCGCTGTCCGGGGAGCCGTCGTACCTCCTCTGCCGGAGCACCCCCTCTGATAGAATTGGTCTATACCACAAGAGTGTCATTACCGTCTCACCACAGATCGGCAGGCCCAGCGTGGAAGTTGTCATCGTCCAGGACGCCGCCGCAGGCGGCGAGCTCATCGCCGACAGCATCACCGGCCTGCTGCGCCGCAAGCCCGACGCCCTGCTCGGCGTGGCCACCGGATCCACCCCGCTGCCCATCTACCAGGCGCTGGCGGCGAAGGTCCGCTCCGGCGCCCTGGACGTCTCGGGCGCGCGCATCGCCCAGCTGGACGAGTACGTGGGACTGCCGTCCGGCCACCCGGAGTCGTACCGCTCGGTGGTGCTGCGGGAGGTGGTCGAGCCGTTGGGTCTGAGCGAACGTTCCTTCCTCGGCCCCGACGGCAACGCCGAGGACGTCCAGGCGGCCTGCGAGGCGTACGACCGTGCCCTCGCCGAGGCCGGCGGGGTGGATCTCCAGCTGCTCGGGATAGGCACCGACGGCCATATCGGCTTCAACGAGCCCTGCTCCTCGCTGGCTTCCCGTACCCGGATCAAGACGCTGACACGGCAGACCCGCGAGGACAACGCGCGCTTCTTCGACCGGCCCGAAGAGGTGCCGCACCACGTCATCACGCAGGGCATCGGGACCATTCTGGAGGCCCGCCACCTGGTGCTGCTGGCCACCGGGGAGGGCAAGGCCGAGGCGGTGGCGCAGGCCGTCGAAGGGCCGGTCGCCGCGCTGGTGCCCGCGTCCGCGCTCCAGCTCCACCCGCACGCCACGGTCGTGGTGGACGAGGCTGCGGCGGCGCGACTGAAGCTCGCCGACTACTTCCGGGCCACCTTCGCCTCGAAGCCGGACTGGCAGGGCATCTGACGGACCGCGTCGCGATCCCCGGCCCCACGGCATGGCGGCGCCGGGGATCGCCGCGCGGTCCCGGCTACTCCCCGCGACCGGCGATGACCTCCGCCGCCGCCTGTCCGCACACGCGCGCCGCGCCGTGTGTGGCGATGTGCAGGGCTCCCCTGGGCTCGGCCCCGTTCAGGCCCATCTCCACCACCAGCGTCTGCGGACGGGCGGCGAGCAGGGCGTCCAGGACGTCGGACATCCAGGGGTGCCGGTGGACATCGCGTACGACGGCGACGATCGTGCGCCCGTCCGCCGCCGCGAGCACCCGCGCGGCCAGGGTGGCCGTGTCCGCGACGGCCGCGCCGCTGTACGAGCCCGTCTCCGTACCCGGCAGGAGGCGCCCCAGCTCGGTGGCGATGCCCCAGGGGGTCTCGTCCCCGACCGCGATGTTCGCGACGGGGGTGAAGGCGGCGACGTACGGCGCGGTGGTGAGCGGCTCGGCCGTGCCCGTCACCCGCACCGCGCGGCGGGCCGCGACCAGACCGACCGGCGGGCCGGACTCGGTCCCCTGCGGTGAGGCCGTCCCCTCCGGTGAGGCCGCACCCGGCGACGCGGACGCCCTCGCCCGCAGCGTCCAGTCGGCCAGTGCCCGCACCCGCGTGGCGGCGTCGGCCAGCCGCTCCTCGGGCAGTTCGCCGTCCCGTACCGCCTGGACCAGCGCGTCGCGCAGCCGCAGTACGGTGCCCTCGTCCGCCAGTCCGCCGCCGACGCAGATGGCGTCGGCGCCCGCGGCGATCGCGAGGACGGAGCCGCGCTCGATCCCGTACTTCGCGGCGATGGCCCGCATCTCCATGCCGTCGGTGACGATCAGGCCGTCGAAGCCCATCTCCTCGCGCAGCAGTCCGGTGAGGATCCGCCGGCTCAGGGTCGCCGGGCGGTCCGGGTCGAGCGCGGGCAGCAGGATGTGCGCGCTCATCACAGACTTGGCACCCGCCGCGATCGCCGCCCGGAACGGCAGCAGGTCGCGGGCGTGCACGGTGTCCAGGTCCACGTCGATACGGGGCACCGCGTGGTGGGAGTCCACGGCGGTGTCGCCGTGCCCGGGGAAGTGCTTGACACAGGCGGCGACCCCGGCGCCCTGGAGGCCGGTGACGAACGCGGCGGTGTGCCGGGCCACCAGCTCCGGCTCGGCGCCGAAGGACCGTACGCCGATGACGGGGTTGTGCCGGTTGGAGTTGACGTCGGCGGACGGGGCCCAGTCGAGGGTGACCCCGCACGCGGCGAGCCGTCTGCCGAGCTCCCCGGCGACGGCCCGGGTGAGGTCCACGTCGTCCACCGCTCCCAGGGCGTGGTTGCCCGGGAAGGAGGAGCCGTGCCGTACCTCCAGACGGGTGACGTCGCCGCCCTCCTCGTCGATGGCGACGAGGAGGTCCTCCCGCTCGGCCCGCAGCCGTTCGGTGAGCGCGGCGAGCTGCTCGGGCGAGGCCACGTTGCGGCCGAACAGGCCGACGGAGGAGAGGCCCTCGCCGATGCGCCGCAGCAGCCAGTCCGGGGCGGTCGTGCCGAGGAAGCCGGGCTGGAGGACCGCGAGAGCGTCGCGGGTCAGGGTGTCCGCACTGCGTACGAGTGTCGACATGTCACCTATCCCTTCACTGCACCGTCGGTCAGGCCGCTGACGGCCTTGCGCTGGAGGAACACGAAGAGGATCAGGATCGGGATGGCGAAGAGCGAGGACGCGGCCATCGTGGCGCCCCAGTCGTCGCCGAACGCGGTCTGGAACTGCGACAGCCACAGCGGCAGCGTCTGGGCCTCCGCGTCCTTGTTGAGGACCAGGACCAGCGGGAACTCGTTCCAGGCGGTGATGAAGCCGAACAGCGAGGTCGACATCAGGCCGGGCGCGAGGAGCGGCAGGATCACCTTGACGAACGCCTGGGGGCGGGTGCAGCCGTCGACCATGGCGGACTCCTCCAGCTCCCGGGGCACCGCGGCGACGAATCCGCGCAGGGTGAGCAGGGTGAAGGGCAGCACCATGACCATGTAGAAGAGCGTCAGCGGTACGAGGCTGTTCAGCATGTCCGTGTCGCGGACGATCATGTAGATCGCGATCACCATGACTTCCCAGGGCGCCATCTGCGCGATCATGAAGCCGATGACGAAGCCCCGGCGCCCCTTGAAGCGCATCCGGGCGAGCGCGAACGAGCCGGCCAGCGCCACCATCAGGGAGAAGACCACCGCGAGGACGGTGACGGTGAGCGAGTTGCCGACCAGCGTCCAGAAGTTGTCGGCGTTCACCGCCGTCGTGAAGTGCTCGAAGGTGATGTCCGTCGGGAACCAGACCGGGTCCTCGGACACGATGTCCGGGGTCGGCTTGAAGGCCGTCGCGAACATCCAGTAGACGGGGAAGACGAATCCGACGACGAGGACGAGGGCCGTCGCGTTGGGCCAGATACGGCCGAGGCGTGAGCGGTTCACAGCTCGTCCTCCCCTTGCTTGAGAACGATCCGGAGGTGGAACGAGGTGATGACGAGCAGGATCACGATGGTGAGCAGCGCGATCGCCGATCCCATGCCGAAGTGCTGGTTGCCGATGCCCTCGATGTAGGCGTACACGGGAAGGATCTCCGTGAGCCGGTCGGGGCCGCCCTGGTTGATGGCGAAGACCTGGGCGAACGCCTTGAAGACCCAGATGACTTCGAGGAACGTGGTCGCGTAGAGGAAGGGCCGAAGGAACGGCAGGGTCACCGAGGTGAAGCTCTGCCGGGCACCGGCCCCGTCGAGGGAGGCGGCCTCGTACAGCTCCTTGGGGATGGTCGTGGTGGCGGCGTACAGGTTGATCGCGACGAACGGTATCGACTGCCAGACGATCAGGACCGTGATCACGAAGAAGGTGGAGAACTGTCCGCCGGTCCAGTTGTAGTCCGCCATGGAGTGGAAGCCGGCTCTGTCCAGCACCCAGTTGACGACGCCGTACCGCTGGGCGAAGAGCCACTGGTAGACGGTGGTGGCCGCGATGACGGGCATGGCCCAGGCGAGTACGAGGGCGATCAGCAGGGTGACGCGCATCCGCCGGCCGAGCCGGGCGAGCAGCAGTCCGACGAGGGTGCCGAGCACCATGATCAGGACGACGTTGGTGGCGGCGAAGAGCAGCGACCGTCCGGTGACCCGCCAGAAGTCGGGGTTGCCGAGGACCTCGGTGTAGTTGGCTGTTCCGTTCCACTCGGTGAGGTGCTGGATCAGCTGCCTCATGTTGAGGTTCTGGAACGACAGCATCCCGTTCTTGATCAGCGGCCAGCCGAGGAGCAGCAGGGTGGCCACCACGGCGGGGAGCAGCAGCAGGTACGGCGCGAGGGCCGCGGATCTGCCCCGCGCCGCGGGCCTGTCCGGCCCGTCGTCGGTCCGCTTCGATAGCTCCGTCGGCCGGTGGGGCGGCCGTTCGGTCTGCACGGTCATGCTCGCCATCTCTTCACTAGGCGCCGGTGACGAAAGACGAAAACGGCCGCCCGGGGCCGGAGTCGGGCGTCCGGCCCCGGGCGGCGTGTCCTCACTGCTTCTGCGCGAGGCGCTTGTTGAACTCGGCCTCGACCTGCTTGGCCGCGTCCGCGTGGGACTTGCCGTTCATCACGGCCGTCATATAGGTCTTGATCGGGTTGGGGGCGTTCTCGACCGCGGCCCACTCCGGGATGAGCGGGGTGGTGTCACCGCCCTGGACGGCCGGAGCGGCGGCCTCGGCGGCGGGGTTGCCCTTCAGGTTCGACTGGAGGGCTTCCTTGTTCGGGATGACGCCGCCTTCCTTGGCGAGCTGTCCCTCGAAGGTGTCGGAGAGCGCGATCTTCAGGAATTCCTTGGCGAGTTCCTGCTTCTCGCTGCCCTCGGCGACGGCGAGGTTGGAGCCGCCGAGGAAGACGCCCTCGGGCTTGTCGGCGGTCTCACCCGGGATGGTGAAGTAGCCGATCTCCTTCTCGATGGCCGGGTTCGCCTTGATGGCGGTGGCGGCCTCCCAGCCCATCCCGACGAAGGCGCCGACCTTGCCCTTGGCGAAGACGTCGGCCTGCTGCGGGGTGGCCTCGTCCTTGTCCTTGGGCGCCTTGGAGTAGTCGGCGTACTTCTTGTAGAGCGCCATCGCCTCGCCGACCTTGGGGTCGGCCAGGTTGGACACCCACGTGTCGCCGTCCTTCTTCACCAGGTCGGCGTCCTTGCCGATCAGCAGACCGTCGAAGAAGTACCAGTTCTGGCCGGGGAGATAGATCGGCTCGGCCTTGCCCTTGGCCTTGATCGCGTCGAGCGCCTTGAAGAACTCGTCACGGGTCTTCGGCGGGGCGGTGACGCCCGCCTCCTTGAAGACCGACTTGTTGTAGATGACGACGCGGTTGGCGAAGTACCAGGGGGCGGCGTACTGCTTGCCGTCGACGACCGCGGACTTGTTGAGGGACTCCGTCCAGTCGGCGCCTATCCCCTCCTTGAGATCGGAGAGGTCGGCGAGGCCTCCGGTCTCGGCGTAGGCGGGGGTCTGCGTGTTGCCGATCTCGAAGACGTCGGGCGGGTCCGTCTCGGAGAGCGCCGTGGTCAACTTCTGCTGGATACCGTTCCACTGCTGGATCTCGATCTTCAGCTTGGCGCCGGTCTTCTTCTCGAACTCGGCGGTGAGATCCTTCGTCCAGCCGTCCGGTGTGGAGCCGTCCATGGCCCAGACCGTCAGGGTCTGCCCCTTGAACCCGTCGGCTCCCGCCCCCTTGCCGTCACTGTCGTCGGAACCGCACGCGGCGACACCGGCCAGCATGCCCGCGACGCCGACCGCCGCTATGAGCTTGCGCTTCACGCCATCCTCCTCAGGGATTCCCGCAACCCCCTGCTCACCGTGAAGACTTACGACGAGTACTGCCGGGGCTGAGACCTGGCCATTAATGGTTTAGACCAGTACGTGGAGCTTGGCCTAGACTTTTATGGGGTGTCAAGAGTTGACAAGAACCCCCACACGTCCGTTATCCGACCGACATCTGGGGGCATCGAATAGCGCCGCGCTCCCCCGGATGAAGCACGGTAGAACGCGCCCACGACCGCCCCCGACACCACCCCTCCGCTTTAATGGTTTAGACCAGCCTGCGGGTGGGTCACCGCGATGGCCACGCCGGTACGACGGCCACGACGGCGCGGGAATCGGTCGGGGCAGCGGACCGGGAACGGTGTATAAGAAGGGCAGTCGTGTCCGTTATCGGACCAGCGTCGAGGGAGAGCGACGACCCGTGGCCGGACCGTGCCACCATGTGAGCCGCGACAGACGGAGGAGCCGGTGACGGCAGCAGCACAGGAGTCGGGAAGGCAGGCCATGGCCACGGACGGGGGCGGCACTCGCGGCACGGAGACCGACACAGGACCCCTCACCCGTACCGCACGCGTGCCCAAGTACTACCGCCTGAAGCGGCACTTGCTCGATATGACGGAGACTCTGCCGCCCGGCACGCCGGTGCCTCCCGAGCGTACCCTCGCCTCCGAGTTCGACACCTCGCGCACCACCGTGCGCCAGGCACTCCAGGAGCTGGTTGTCGAGGGCCGCCTCGAACGCATCCAGGGCAAGGGCACCTTCGTCGCCAAGCCCAAGGTCTCCCAGGCCCTCCAGCTCACCTCGTACACCGAGGACATGCGGGCCCAGGGCCTGGAGCCGACCTCGCAGCTGCTGGACATCGGCTATGTCACCGCCGACGACTCGCTGGCCGGACTGCTCGACATCACCACGGGCGGGCGCGTGCTGCGCATCGAGCGACTGCGGCTGGCCAGCGGCGAACCGATGGCCATCGAGACCACGCACCTGTCGGCGAAACGCTTCCCCGCGCTGCGCCGCTCGCTGGTCAAGTACACGTCCCTCTATACGGCGTTGGCCGAGGTGTACGACGTGCGTCTGGCCGAGGCCGAGGAGACGATCGAGACCTCACTGGCCACTCCGCGTGAGGCCGGGCTGCTCGGTACGGACGTGGGCCTGCCCATGCTGATGCTCTCGCGGCACTCGCTGGACGGCGCCGGTGAACCGGTGGAGTGGGTACGGTCGGTGTACCGCGGCGACCGCTACAAGTTCGTGGCACGGCTGAAGCGCCCGGCCCGCTGACGCGTATCGGCACCACGGCATGATCCGTACGACGGCATAACGGATGAGCGACCAGGAACCGGGCCTCGGGGGCCCGGTTCCCGCCGTCGCGCCCGCTCCCCGTACATACCGTTGTCGTACCGATATGCGGACCGGGGGTGACGGTGGCCGAATCCCTCGCCTAGATTTCCAGCGCGTCACAACGTGACGATCAATGGCGATCAACAGGGCGATCACGAGGGGACGGAGCCGCCGTGTCAGAAGTCCGTGAAGAGAAACGGCCACCCACGGTCACACCGATGCGAGTGGTGATCGGCCTCTGCCTCCTCGCACCGTTCGTGGCGATGCTCTGGGTGGGTTCGTACGCGAAGATCGATCCGACCTTCATCGGCATCCCGTTCTTCTACTGGTACCAGATGCTCTGGGTGCTGATCTCGACCGCGCTGACCATGACGGCGTTCCAGCTGTGGAAGCGTGACCAGCGCTCCCGCAAGGGAGGTGCGTCGCGATGAACGACGGCGTGAACGGCGTGGCACTCGCCGTCTTCATCTTCTTCTTCGTGGCCGTCACGGCCATGGGCTTCCTGGCCGCGCGGTGGCGCAAGGCCGAGAACGAGAACAGCCTCGACGAATGGGGCCTGGGCGGCCGGTCGTTCGGCACCTGGGTCACCTGGTTCCTGCTCGGCGGCGACCTCTACACGGCGTACACCTTCGTGGCCGTCCCGGCGGCGATCTACGCGGCGGGCGCGGCCGGCTTCTTCGCCGTGCCGTACACGATCCTCGTCTACCCGCTGATCTTCACCTTCCTGCCCCGGCTCTGGTCGGTGTCGCACAAGCACGGGTACGTGACCACCTCGGACTTCGTCCGCGGCCGGTTCGGCTCGAAGGGGCTGTCGCTGGCGGTCGCCCTCACCGGCATCCTCGCCACGATGCCGTACATCGCCCTCCAACTCGTGGGCATCCAGGCCGTACTGGACGTGATGGGCGTCGGCGGCGGTGAGAACACGCACTGGTTCATCAAGGACCTGCCGCTGCTGATCGCCTTCGGCGTGCTCGCCGCGTACACCTACTCGTCGGGGCTGCGGGCACCCGCGCTGATCGCGTTCGTCAAGGACGGTCTGATCTACCTCGTGATCGTCGTCGCGATCATCTACATCCCGATCAAGCTGGGCGGCTTCGACGACATCTTCGCCAAGGCGGGCGAGGCGTTCGCACAGGAGAATCCGGCGACCGGCCAGCCGAGGGGCGCCCTCACACCGGGCGAGGCGGGGCAGTGGGGCTACGCCACGCTGGCGCTCGGCTCCGCGCTCGCCCTGTTCATGTATCCGCACTCCATCACGGCGACGCTCTCCAGCCGCAGCCGCGAGGTGATCCGGCGCAACACCACGATCCTGCCGCTGTACTCCCTGATGCTGGGTCTGCTGGCGCTGCTCGGGTTCATGGCGATCGCCGCCGGGATCAAGGTGGACAACGGTCAGCTCGCGATCCCGCAGCTCTTCGAGAACATGTTCCCCGACTGGTTCGCGGGCGTGGCCTTCGCGGCCATCGGCATCGGCGCGCTGGTGCCCGCCGCGATCATGTCGATCGCCGCGGCGAACCTCTTCACCCGCAACATCTACAAGGACTTCATCAAGCCGGACGCGACTCCGGCGCAGGAGACCAAGGTCTCGAAGCTGGTCTCGCTGCTGGTGAAGGTGGGCGCGCTGGTCTTCGTCCTGACCATGGACAAGACGGTGGCGATCAACTTCCAGCTGCTGGGCGGCATCTGGATCCTCCAGACGATGCCGGCGCTGGTCGGCGGCCTGTTCACCCGCTGGTTCCACCGCTGGGCGCTGCTCGCCGGCTGGGCGGTCGGCATGGTGTACGGCACGGCGGCGGCGTACGGCGTGGCCAGCCCCACGCAGAAGCACTTCGGCGGCTCGTCCGCCGAGATCCCCGGGCTCGGTGAGATCGGCTACATCGGCCTCACCGCGTTCGTCCTCAATGTGGTCGTCACGGTCGTGCTGACCTTCGTCCTGCGGGCGGCCAAGGCGCCGGACGGCATCGACGAGACGAGCCCGTCCGACTACACGGCGGACGCCGGGGACGCGGGCGTACAGGTCGAGCTGCCGGCCGCGACGGAGGGCGCCCCGACCCGCTGACCCGCTCCGCTCTGTACGGCTCGGTGGGCCGCCCGGGTGCCCCCCGGCCAGGGGGACCCCGCCGCCCCCGCGCTGGACCCGCAACCCCGGTGGGGGGGGCCCCGGGTACCGCGGGCGGCCCCCCCGGA
>NZ_JBIUTF010000001.1:602821-723687 GCF_044741745.1 Streptomyces sp. NPDC088116
CGGGGGGGGGGGGGGGGTCCGGGGGGGGGGGGGGCCCGGGGGGGGGGCCCCCCCCCCCCGCCCCCCCCCCCCCGGCGGGCCGGGGGGGGGGGGCGGGGGGCCCCCCCGGGGCGGGGCCCCCCCGGGCGCCCCGTCCGTTGTCAGCGCACCCAGTTCTTGAGCTGCTCGGTCTCCAGCGTGATGCCGACGGGATCGGGGGAGGGTGATCTCCTTGCCGAACGGCACCGTGTGGGCATTCTCGTAGCGCCCCCGTCCGGCTCGCTGTAGACGGTGACCTCGCAGCTGTCCCGGTCGATCAGCAGATGGACCGGGATATCGGTCTGGGCGCGTACGCGCGCGGCTTCTCCACCCGGTGCCCGTGGTCGGTGTCGGAGTCGTACGTCGTCACCTCGACGGCCATCAGGACCGGCGCGGGGTCCGCCCATTCGCCCTGGCCGACGAAGGCTTCACTCGGCGCGAGCGAGCCGTCCGGACGGGCGCGGCCCTTCAGGCGCGCCTGCACCTGAAGCCCACGGACCGGACAGAGCCACAGCTCGGGCCGGGACCGCAGACAACTACGCGTCAGCCACTCCATGATGCGTCCGTGGTCCCCGTCCGGCATCACGCTGCTCCGGACCTTCCCGTCGATGAGTTCCAGCCGGATGCTCTCTGTCGAGCGGGCCAGTATCCGGGTGGCCTCTTCGAACTCCTCGGTGAGGACCTGGCTCTCGTAATCGGTGGCCGTCATGGGGAAACCTCCTTGTCCCGAAGACGATAGCGGGGCGGTATGACAGTCAGTGACCACAAGCTCACGACACAACATCTGGGGGGTGACACAGCGCCCAGCCCCCAGATGTATGCTCGACCTCGCTGTCGCCGCAGGGGAATCCGGTGCGAATCCGGAACTGTCCCGCAACGGTGTGCTGTGGTGTGCTTTGTCATACCCGCGAGTCCGAACACCTGCTGACGGCGCATCCGGTTCGACCGATCCGGATGCCCAGACGTCCGGGCCTCGCGGTTGGGCCGGTGGACGCCGCGCGCCGCGCTGCCCGTTTCCGGGCCGTACGGTCGTGCCGCGATCCCCGTTTCCCTCCCGACGGCCCAGAGCCGAGCGAGGGAGAGCACCACGTGACCATCGCGCCAGCCGATCCGGCTTCAGGCATTTCCGATATCTCCGAGGTCGCCGCGCAGGTGACCGACGGCCCCGGGACCGCGTTGCTGCGGACCCTGACGGACCTGACCGCCGATCTGCCGGACACCGACCCGGGCAGGGTCGCGGCCGCCGCGCTGCGGGGCCGTAACGCCCGGTCGGACGAGGCCGAGTTGCGGGGGCTCGCCACCGAGGCGGCCGCGGGGCTGATCTCCGAGGACCCGGCCTACTCCCGGCTCGCCGCCCGGCTGCTGACCCGCACCATCGCGGAGGAGGCGGCGGGGCAGGGCGTGGTGTCGTTCTCCGGGTCCGTCGCGACGGGCCACCGCGAGGGCCTGATCGCGGACCGTACGGCCGCGTTCGTCACGCGCCACGCGGACCGGCTGGACCGGCTGATCGACCCGGCCGGGGACGACCGCTTCGGCTACTTCGGGCTGCGGACGCTCTACAGCCGCTATCTGCTCCGCCACCCGATCACCCGCCAGGTGATCGAGACCCCGCAGCACTTCATGCTGCGCGTCGCCGCCGGGCTGGCCGAGGAGCCGACGGACTCCGGCCCGGCCGAGGCGGCGGACAGCGCGAGCATCCGCGCGCTGGACGAAGTCGCCGCGCTGTACCGGCTGATGAGCCGCCTGGACTACCTGCCGTCCTCGCCGACGCTCTTCAACTCCGGTACGCGCCACCCGCAGATGTCGTCCTGCTACCTGCTGGACTCCCCGCTGGACGAGCTGGACTCCATCTACGACCGCTACCACCAGGTGGCGCGGCTCTCGAAGCACGCGGGCGGCATCGGCCTCCCCTACTCCCGTATCCGCTCGCGCGGTTCACTGATCCGGGGCACGAACGGCCACTCCAACGGCATCGTGCCGTTCCTGCGCACCCTCGACTCCTCGGTCGCGGCCGTCAACCAGGGCGGCCGGCGCAAGGGCGCGGCCTGTGTCTACCTGGAGACGTGGCACGCGGACCTGGAGGAGTTCCTGGAGCTGCGGGACAACACCGGTGAGGACGCCCGCCGTACGCACAATCTGAACCTCGCGCACTGGATCCCCGACGAGTTCATGCGCCGGGTCGAGGCGGACGGCGTCTGGTCGCTGTTCTCGCCCGCCGATGTGCCGGAGCTGGTCGACCTGTGGGGCGGCGAGTTCGACGCGAGGTACCGCGAGGCGGAGGCGGCCGGTCTGGCCCGGAAGACCATCCCCGCCCGGGAGTTGTACGGCCGGATGATGCGTACGCTCGCCCAGACCGGCAACGGCTGGATGACCTTCAAGGACGCCTCGAACCGTACGGCCAACCAGACCGCCGAGCCCGGCCACACCGTCCACTCATCCAATCTCTGCACGGAGATCCTGGAGGTCACGGACGACGGCGAGACGGCCGTCTGCAACCTCGGGTCCATCAACCTCGGCGCGTTCGTGGACGCGGCCACCGGCGAGATCGGCTGGGAGCGGCTGGACGAGACCGTCGTCACCGCCGTGACCTTCCTCGACCGGGTCGTCGACATCAACTTCTACCCGACCGAGCAGGCCGGGAACTCCAACGCGAAATGGCGTCCGGTGGGCCTGGGCGCGATGGGCCTCCAGGATGTCTTCTTCAAGAAGCGGCTGGCGTTCGACTCCCCCGAGGCCGCCGCGCTCTCCACCCGGATCGCCGAGCGGATCATGCTCGCCGCGTACGAGGCGTCCTGCGGCCTCGCCGAACGGTCGGGACCGCTGCCCGCCTGGTCGAAGACGCGCGCCGCGCGCGGGGTGCTGCACCCCGACCACTACGACGTGGAGCTGAACTGGCCGGAGCGCTGGGCCGCGCTGCGCGCCCGGATCGCGAGGACGGGCATGCGCAACTCGCTGCTCCTGGCGATCGCCCCGACGGCGACCATCGCCTCGATCGCGGGCGTGTACGAGTGCATCGAGCCGCAGGTCTCCAACCTCTTCAAGCGCGAGACGCTCTCCGGGGAGTTCCTCCAGGTCAACTCGTATCTGGTGCAGGACCTGAAGAGGCTCGGCATCTGGGACGGGCCGACGCGTGAGGCGCTGCGCGAGTCCAACGGCTCGGTGGCGGACCTGCCCCGGGTCCCGGCGGAGATCCGGGACCTGTACCGCACGGCGTGGGAGATCCCGCAGCGCGCCCTGATCGACATGGCGGCGGCCCGTACGCCGTTCCTCGACCAGAGCCAGTCGCTGAACCTGTTCCTGGAGACGCCGACCATCGGGAAGCTCAGCTCGATGTACGCGTACGCCTGGAAGAAGGGGCTGAAGACGACGTACTACCTGCGCTCGCGCCCGGCGACGCGGATCGCGAGGGCGGCCGGGTCGCAGGCGGCTGGGTCGAAGGCGTCGAAGGCGGCACCCTCACCCGCTTCCGCCCCTGTGCCCGTACCCGCGCAGGTGACGCCCGACGACGAGGCGATCGCCTGCTCCCTGGAAAACCCCGAGTCCTGCGAGGCCTGCCAGTAATGACCACCGACCCGACAGACGCGACCGTGACAACCGAGAAGAACCTGCTCGACCCGGGCTTCGAACTGACCCTGCGCCCCATGCGCTACCCGGACTTCTACGAGCGCTACCGCGACGCGATCAAGAACACCTGGACGGTGGAGGAGGTCGACCTGCACTCCGACGTCTCCGACCTCGCCAAGCTCTCCCCCGGTGAGCAGCACATGATCGGCCGGCTGGTCGCGTTCTTCGCGACGGGCGACTCGATCGTGTCGAACAACCTGGTGCTGACGCTCTACAAGCACATCAACTCCCCCGAGGCGCGGCTGTATCTCTCCCGCCAGCTCTTCGAGGAAGCGGTGCACGTCCAGTTCTATCTGACGCTGCTGGACACGTATCTGCCCGATCCCGAGGACCGCGCGGCGGCCTTCGACGCGGTGGAGGAGATCCCGTCGATCCGCGAGAAGGCGCAGTTCTGCTTCCGGTGGATGGACTCGGTCGAGACGATCGACCGGCTGGAGTCGAAGGCGGACCGGCGGCGTTTCCTGCTGAACCTGATCTGCTTCGCGGCCTGCATCGAGGGCCTGTTCTTCTACGGCGCCTTCGCGTACGTCTACTGGTTCCGCTCGCGCGGGCTGCTGCACGGTCTGGCCACCGGTACGAACTGGGTCTTCCGCGACGAGACCATGCACATGAACTTCGCCTTCGAGGTCGTGGACACGGTCCGCAAGGAGGAGCCGGAGCTGTTCGACGACGCCCTCCAGCAGCAGGTCACGGACATGCTGAAGGAGGCGGTGGAGGCGGAGCTCCAGTTCGGCCGCGACCTGTGCGGCGAGGGCCTGCCGGGTATGAACACGGAGTCGATGCGCCAGTACCTGGAGTGCGTCGCCGACCAGCGCCTCGATCGGCTGGGCTTCCCCACGGTGTACGGCTCGGAGAACCCGTTCTCCTTCATGGAGCTCCAGGGCGTCCAGGAGCTGACGAACTTCTTCGAGCGCCGCCCGTCGGCGTACCAGGTCGCGGTGGAGGGCACGGTCGGCTTCGACGACGAGTTCTGAGTCGCGCCGGATCCCGCCGGATCCCGCCACCCGGACTCGCCGGAATAGCAGGCAACCTCCTTGCCACACCAGGCTGTTCAAGTCCACGAGATCCACTCGGTCTTGTGAACTCGGGCAACTCGATCCATGGGAGCAAGCACGCGAGGATTCGGAACCACGCTGGCGGTGCTCGTGCTGCCGTTCCGGGTGACGCAGTCGGGCGGCCGGCTGACCGTCGATGTCGCGCACTCCTGGAACGCGACTTCCTGAACACGCAGGTCTCCTGTACTGGAATTCCCACGTCACGGGAATTCCGGTACGGGAGGCGGGGATCGCCCCTCGGCCTCGGCCTCAGCTCTCATGCGGGCCTGTTTCCGCGTCCACTTCGGCCCAGACGGTCTTGGTCCGCGCGTCACGAAGGGCCCAGCCCCAGCGGTCCGCGTAGGCGGCGACAAGAAACAGACGCGCCCGTGGGTCGAGTCCGGCGGAGGCGGCGCCGACACACCGGGTGCGCGCGGAAAGCGGTCGGGCCGGGTGTCGATGACCTCCACCCGTACGGCGGCGCAGGTGAGAGTCAGACGCAGCTCGAAGTCCCGCCCAGGGGTACGGCCATGAGTCACGGCGTTCGCGGCCAGCTCCGCGACGATGGCGACGACCACGGCGGAAACTGAGCCGGTACGCGGAATCCCCCACTCTTCGAGCTGCTGCCCGGCGAGCAACCGAGCCAGGCGGGCGCCCCGGTGGCTGGAGCTGAGCTTGACCCGGGAGGGCGGATACAGCGGCGAACGCGGCGGCGGGGCGACAAGTCCGGCGGGGGCAGCCGGGCCGGTGGAGACGGCGACGGGGGGAATTTCCGACTTCATACGGTTACGGTCCCGTTGCGCCTATAGCGTGACCAGGGCGAACGACCGTACCGGCAGCCCGTGTACGGGCCGGGTCCCTGTTTGTACGGGTCACGTCCCGTGACGGCGCCGAAGCGTCGGGCGTTGCCCTGAGAAGAGCATTTCGCGCATCGGCACACACGTTGAGGTGTGAGGCGTATGGGAACCAGCCGTCAGAAGAAGCAGCGGCCCAAGGACGACGACCGACCTGGCATCTGGGTCGGCTACGGCAAACTGGTCAAGCTCCACCGCGAGCGGGCCGGACTGACGCAACAGCAACTGGCCGAGGCCGTGGGCTACTCGTACGAGCAGGTCGCCTCGATCGAGCAGGGGCGGAGACCGGCGAAGTCCGCGTTCACGGACTCGGCGGACACCACGTTGAACGCGGGCGGGACGCTGGCGGTGTTGCAGGACGACGTGGACCTGGCCAAACTCCCCGCGTTCTTCCAGGACTTCGCGTTGATCGAGACGGAGGCGGTGAGCAGATACGACTTCGACCCCCTACTCATCCCCGGGCTGCTCCAGACAGAGGAGTACGCACGGGCACTGTTCTCGGCGCACTGCCCGCCCCTCAGCGAGGAGATCATTGAGCAGCATCTCGAAGCGAGGCTCAGTCGGCAGAAGTTGCTGACGCGCACACCCATGGTGGAGACATGCTTCATCATCGGCGAATCGGCCCTGACCAGCATGGTGGGCAGCGACGAAGTGATGAGGGGGCAGCGTCAACACCTTCTGACGCAGGGGGCGAAGCGCAACGTCGAGATCCAGGTCATGCCTTCGGATCGTGGCTTCCACCCCGGTCTCAACGGACCTATGGTGATTCTGGAGACCCTGGAGCATCGCCGGGTGGGCTGTATCGAGTCCCAGGACGTGGGATTGGTGATCACCGACGCCGCGAATGTCAGTGCCTTCGGGCTGCGCTATGGCAAGCTGCGGACACAGGCCCTGAACGCGGAGGAGTCCGCGCGTCTGATCGAGCGGGTGGCAGGAGAAGCATGAGCACTGAGCAGGTTGCAGCCGGGCCCGCCCAACTGCGCTGGTTCAAGAGCAGCTACAGCGGTTCAGGCGGCGGTAACTGCGTAGAGGTGGCCTGGTTCAAGAGCAGCTACAGCGGTTCGGGCGGCGGAGACTGCGTAGAAGTCGCAGTCTCCCCCAGCACAGTCCACCTCCGCGACTCGAAGAACGTACAAGGACCCGTACTCCAGGTCCCGGCCGACGGCTGGCGCGCATTCGTCTCGTACGCGAGCGGCTACGCAGACGTACCGGCCTGATACCCGACGGGCCGTAGGCCCGCAAGGCGCGTACCCCGCATAGAGTTCACCCCCATGGGGACTCTCACGCGTACGCGCCTGGTGGCGTGTGGTGCTGCCGCGCTGACCGTCGCCGCAGGTCTGGGAATCAGAGCGGTCGGGGTCGGCGACGTCGCCAAGTACGGCGGCGACGCGCTCTACACCGTGCTGGTCCATACGCTGATCGTGCTGGCCGCTCCGCGGGTACGGCCCTTGACGGCCGCGGCGGGCGCACTGGCGTTCAGCTGCGCCGTCGAGCTGCTCCAGCTGACCGCCGTCCCGGCCGAGCTGGCCGCGCGAAGCATGCTCGCGCGGCTGGTGCTCGGCTCGACCTTCAACGCGCCTGACCTGCTGTGGTACGCGGTCGGTGCGGCATGCGCGGGGCTCGCGCACGCGGCGATGGCGCGGCGGCGGGCCGGTGGAGGTCCCCGACGGCCGGCCGGGGACCTTCCGGTGGATCCGGGCGCTCGGCGCGGCGCAGTTGGCGGTCGATCGCCCGGTCCTCGAGGTGCCAGATCAGCGGCGGCAGACCCAGCAGGACGAACAGGGCGATAAGGGCGAGAACTGTTAGGAAGGTGCCCATGGCTCCACTGTCGCTGTTCCCCTCGACGGAAAGCAGTGGCAGGACTGTCACCAACCATCGGCGTGTGCTCCGGGGTCTTCGTGCTGGGCGCCGCCGGTCTGCTGGACGGGCGCCGGTGCGCCGGTCACTGGCCGCACGCGGCGGAGCTGGCCCGCGCCTTTCCGCGGACCGTCGTCGAGCCGGATGTGCTGTACGTGGACGAGGGCGCCGTCGTCACCTCGGCGGGCACCTCCGCCGGGATCGACGCCTGTCTGCACATCGTGCGCAAGGAACACGGTCCCGAGGTCGCCAACGCGATCGCCCGCCGCAGCGTCGCGTGGCAGGCGCCCGAATCAAGTCCGGGAGAAGGGCGCCCAGTTGGAGAGTTCGAAGCCGGAACCGCGCCGGCGCAGTTCGAAGGCGCCGTGGCCGGGCAGGTGGGCCGGCAGCATGAGGGCGTTGTTGTCGGCCGCGTGGGCGAATATCCGCGCTCGGCTGGCGCGGGCACCGCCCTCGTCCTCCTCGAAGCAGCTGTTGATGTGTGGCTCGTGGACCTGGATCGCGCCGTGCAGCAGGTCACCGGCGAAGACGGCGCGGTCGCCCGCGGACTCCAGGTGGATGATCGACGCGCCGGGTGTGTGCCCGGGGGTCAGCTCCAGGCGGAGGTGGGAATCGATGGTGTACGACTCGTCCCAGACCTCCACCAGGCCGGCCTCGACGACCGGGGTGACGCTGTCCTCGTAGACGTTCTGGTTGCCCCGCCCGAACACCGTGTTGTGGAGGTTCTCGGGCTTCCAGTACTCGAAGTCGCGCTGCGGCATGAGGTACGTGGCGTTGGGGAAGGTCGGCACCCAGTCCCTGCCCTCCAGCCGGGTGTTCCAGCCGACGTGGTCGTCGTGCAGATGGGTGTTGATGACCAGGTCGACATCCTCGGGCCGCACGCCGACGGCGGCGAGGTTCGCCAGGTAGTCGGTGTTCAGGTAGGACCAGATCGGCTGGAACGGGCGGTACTTGCCATTGCCCGCGCCCGTGTCGACAAGAATGATCCTGCCCTCGCTGCGCAGTACCCAGGACTGGGTGGCGGCGCGGGTGAGGTCGGTCTCCGGCTCCCAGTGGTGGGGCGCCAGCAGTTCGGTGTGGCGCTGCCACTCCTCGGGCCTGCTGTTGGGGAAGAAGACGTCCGTCGTCATCGGCGTCGTGTCGGAGAACTCCATGACGCGGTGGATCCGCACATCACCGAGCTCGATGGTGCTGACCGTCGGCCTCCCGGCGCTGTCGGGCCGCGCGCTCTGCCGGTTCACGGATTCATGGGAGGAAAGGGCGGACATGGTTCTCCTTCGAAGGTGTCGGACGAAGATGTCGGACGAAGATGTCGGACGCTTCCCAGCTTGGGATCGAGCACGGTCCCGGCGGTATCGGTCACCTGACTGCACTTGCCTGCGGGGGGGCCGTGAGACGGGGGCAACTCCGGCCGGCAGCGGCGGTCTGCCGGGAACCCCCTGGTAGCGTCGATGTGCGGGATGTGGGCACCCAAGTCACCGGATTCGCCCGAGTCACCGGAGTCACCGGAGTCCGTGAATTTCCGGGTTCAGGACGATCCCGCGACGTCTGGAGATCTGGTGGACGAGCACGCGGCGGGAGCCGTCGCCGAGTACGACCTCCGCGCGGTCAGGCGAGCGGAACTGGACGAGCTCCTCGGAGCCGTCGACCCGGCGCGGCCCACGGGCGGACTGCTGACGGTGACGGGTGCTCCCGGAGCGGGCAAGACCACGCTGGTGGGACGGGCCGCGTTCCACTTCGGCGCGTCGGGCGGCAGGGTCCTGAGAGCCGACAGCAGCCGGTCCGAGACCGACCTCGCGTTCTCGGGCCTGCACCAGCTTCTGCGGCCGGTCCGCCGGGACATCGACACACTGCCGCCCAGGCAGCGGAGGGCGCTGCACACCGCGTTCGGACTGGCCGAGCAGAGCGAAGCACCCGATCCGATGCTCATCGGGACAGGCGTCCTCACGCTGCTGTCGGACCTCGCCGTCGACCGGCCTCTCCTGCTGGTCGTCGACGACGCCCAGTGGACCGACCGCGCCTCGCTGGACGTGCTCTCCTTCGCGGCCCGCCGACTGGCCGACGAGCCGGTGACGATGCTGTTGGCCGCCCGCGACGGTGTACTATCGGATCTCGCGGCGCGGCAGCGGACCCTGGACCTGGGCCCACTCCGCCGGGACGCGGCGAACCGGCTGCTCGACCAGCAGCCGCGGGTGCCCGACGGGCTCACCCGCGAGCGGATCCTCGACCAGGCGGAGGGCAACCCCTTGGCCCTGGTGGAACTGGCGAGGGCCGCCGTGGAACACGCGCACACGATCCGCGGCACCGTCGGCCCGCTCCCGGTCACGGACCGGCTGGAGCGGGTCTACGCGGACCGTCTGACAGCGCTGCCGGCCGGGACCCGGCGCGCGGTGGTACGCCTGGCCACGGCGGACACCGAGGATCCCCCGCACGTGGTGCTGTCCTGGCTCCCGGACATCGGCGATCCCGTGTGGGCACCCGCCGAGGAAGCCGGGCTCGTCCGCCGGACCGGGGGACGGCTGCGCAGCAGCCACGCCTTGTCACGCATCGCGATCTACCAGGCGGCCCCGGCCGAAGAACGCCAGGCGGCGCACCTGGAGCTGGCCGAGCTGTTCCGCGGGCAGGATCCCGACCGGTACGCCTGGCACCTCGCCGCCGCCACGTCCGGCCTGAGCGCGCGCGTGTCCGCCGAGTTGGAGAGCAGCGCGGACCGGGCGCGACACCGCAGCGGGTACGCGGCCGCCGCGCACCTGCTGGAACGTGCCGCCGATCTGCACCCCGACCGAGGCGAGAGCACCCGGCTGCTCGCCGCCGCCGCCGGCACGGCGGTCCTGACCGGCCGGCTCCGCTCCGTCGAGCGACTGGCCGCCCGTACCCGCGCCGGCACGGACGACCCCACGGCCGCGGCGCTGGCGGCCCTCCAGGTGGGACGGCTCATGACGCTGACCACCTCGCACAGCGCCGCCTTCGGACAGCTGACGCGTGCGGCCCTGGCTCTGGCGGACACCGCCCCCACGGCCGCCGTGGAGGCCCTGGCCGCGGCCGCCGTGGTCCGCTTCTACTCGGGCGACCCGTCCCAACTGCGGGAGATCGAACGTCTTCTGCCCGAAACGGGCCATATTGCATCCGATGCAACATACGACATCGGCGATGAAGTGCCTGCTGCCAGCTCGAACTGCACTCTACGTGGCGGCCCTTGGGTAGAAGAGCGGACTTGACCAGGCTGGCAATCAGACACAACGATGTTGCATTATAAGCAACATGAGTGATGCGACGGAGCTACCGGGTAGTGCCCGCCTGGTTCTGGCTCAGGGGGTTGTCCACCTCGATCCCGAGCCCGCCGTGTTCGACGCGATGCTGGAAGGCTGGGCAAGGCAACAACGCTCGCGGTTCCTCAACTTCGACGCGACGATCAAGCCTCGCCTTTCGCTGCTGAAGCGATTCGCGGAGTTCTCTAATCAGTACCCCTGGCAATGGCAGTCGGTCGAGGTCGAGGCGTTTCTGGACCACCTTCGGGCCCGACGGCCGACGTTCGCGGTGTCGACGGCGCGCAACTACCAGAACGCCCTGCGGATGTTCTGCGAGTACGTCACCGACGAGCGCTATGACTGGCCGAAGGTCTGCTACGACCGCTTCGGTCAACGGCCTATTCAGATCCTGCACGAGTGGAACACGATCACTCACACCAGCGAGTACGAGGGAGGCCCGGGGCGACGGCCGTTGACGTACGACGAAGTGCAGCAACTCTTCGATGCTGCCGACGACAGGATCGACAAGATCCGTAAGCGCGGCCGCAAGGGTTCCCTCGCAGCCCTTCGCGACGCGATGGTTCTGAAGACCGTCTACGCGTACGGGCTGCGCCGGCAGGAGACCTGCGGCCTCGACCTTGCCGACATGCGCCGGAACGCCAAGGTGCCGTCCTACGGCCGTTTCGGCGGAGTGTTCGTGCGCTACGGCAAGGCGTCGAAGGGAGGCCCGCCCAAGCGGCGCTTGGTGCTGACCGTGCCCGAGATGGACTGGTGTGTCGATGTACTCGAGCAGTACTGGCAGGAGGTGAGGCCAGCGTTCTCACCGGGCCGCCACCCCGCCCTGTGGGTCACCGAACGGCGGGGACGCATGTCCCTCAGACGTCTCAACGACGCCTTCAACAGCGCCCGACAGGATGCCGACCTCCCAGAGGAACTCGACCTTCACTCCTTGCGGCACAGCTACGTGACCCACCTGATCGAGTTCGGCTATCCCGAGCGATTCGTTCAAGATCAGGTAGGTCACGCCTACGCCAGCACCACGGCCATCTACACCGGGGTGTCGGACGACTACCGCAACCGGATCCTGGAGCGCTCGCTCAAGGAACGCCACAGCGACCTGTGGGAGGAACCCGCATGATCCGCAAGATGGGCATCGCTTGGCACTTGCGTCTGCGCATGGCCGAGAAGGGCATGTTCCAGACCACCGCCCTGCAACCCCTGCTCGCCGAGCGAGGTATCGATTTGTCCCGTGAGCAGGTCTTCCGCCTGGTCACCCAGATCCCTCAGCGGCTGTCCACCGACACTCTTGCTGCTCTGTGCGACATCCTGGACTGCCAGCCCAACGACCTGATCGAGGTCAAGGTCGTCAACACGGAGGTCCGCAAAGCAGCAGGCGAGACCAGCCCGTCCCAGCCTCGTCCGCGCAGGACCACCATCCGACGCCCCGATCACACGTGAACAAGCCGACCAAAACGGCCGCAGCCCTCAGCCGTATCCGCCAGCACCTCCTTACACAGTTCCCGCAGCTGTCCGACGACGTGCTCCAGCAGATACTCGACGACGCAGTCGTACGCGGCAGCGCCGCGCTCGCCCTCGACGAGCACCTCCAGCAACACCCTGATGCTCTTGCGGCGCCCGCGGGCCGGGTGCCTTTCAGCCTCGTGAGGCTGGCCGACACACTGATCGGCCGCGGTATCCGGGGAGTCGAGGCGCCCAAGTGCAGCCGTTGCGGACGTGCCTCCCGCACCCTTGACCACAGGATCGAAGAACGCATCGTCTGCAGCAGTTGCTACGCCCGTGCGAAGACGCCTCGCGCGGAGTGCACCGCATGCGGCCGGCTGATGCGGATCACTCTCCGACGCGCGGGCGCCGAACTGTGCGGCACTTGCTACGGCAAGACGCAGCACACGGAGTGCGGCCGGTGTGGACGACGCAGACGGCCAGCCGTCCGGCTCGCCGACAGGACGGTCCTATGCAACGGGTGTGCGCCCCGGCCACTGCACCGGTGTCATTCGTGCGGCGAAGACCGGCCCGCCCAGGCACTCACACCCGACGGGCCGGTCTGCCGGCGCTGCTACCGGCCGCCCACCCGGATCTGCGGCGTCTGCGGCCAGCAGCGGAAGATCATCAGGAGGGGTAGGGGAAACACACCTGACCTCTGCGTTGGCTGCTACCGGCTTCCGACCGCCACCTGCTCGCAGTGCGGCCGCACACGGCCATGTCTGCGGGCTTCGACGGACGCTCCGATCTGCGGACCATGCCTGCCGCGTCCACCGCAGCCCTGCGCCTGGTGTCATCGAGTCCGTCCGGTCCAGGCCCAGTGGCCGCTTGGCCCCGTCTGCAGCACCTGCTACACCAGGGTCCGCCGAACGCCGAGCGCCTGTCCCGACTGCGGACAGATACGGCCGCTCATCGGGCAGCGCCCCGACGGGGCGATGATCTGCGGACCATGCGCCGGCTGCGAGCGCTCCTATACCTGCCGCGGCTGCGGCACCAGCGGCCTGTTCTCCCAGCGGGGTTACTGCACCCGCTGCGTACTGGACCAGCGCTTGAGCAAGCTCCTCGGCACGACCCAGAACACGATCGCCCCGACGACCCAAAACGTTCACACGGCACTCCGCGGTGCCGACCGCCCCATCAGAATCTTGCACTGGCTCAACCACGAGGGCGTCCCCGAACTCCTGACCCGGCTCGCGCAAACCGGAGCCACACTCCGGCATCACGACCTCGACGAGCTGCCCGACACTTCGACCACCTCCTACGCCAGGGATCTGCTGTCCACAGCGGGGGTGCTGCCGCAAAGGAACGAAACGCTCGAGCGTCTGCCCCGCTGGGCAGACATCGTCCTCAAGGAAGCACCCGCACACCACCGCCAGATAGTGAGCCCTTTCGCTCACTGGCACCTCATCCACCGCCACCGACGCCTGGCCCGCCGACGCGCCGGCCAGGCCCTCAGAGACGCTCACCGGCGCTCGCAGATCAGACGCGCGCTGGAATTGCTGACCTGGCTCGACGAGCAAGGCATCGAGCTGCCGCACCTCAGTCAGGGACACCTCGAGCGCTGGCTGGACAGCGGGCCGCCCAATCGAAGGGACGTCAGGGCCTTCGTCCTCTGGACCCATCAACGAGGTCTCACCTCGAGCCTCACCGTCCCAGTCAGGCTCCCTGAAGACCCGACCACCTTCCTTGAGGACGACGACCGCGTTCAGCAGCTCCGGCGCTGCATCAACGACACCACGCTCCCCCTGGACGTCCGCGTCATCGGCAGCCTCGTCCTTCTCATGGGGTTGCAGATCACGCGCATCCTCGAATTGACCACCAACGACATCGTCGTTCAAGAAGCAACGGTCCGGCTGAAGCTCGATGGAACCCTTCTGCAACTGCCTCCGCGGCTGGCTCAACTGGTCCTGGAGTACCTTCAGCACGCCGAGGCCGCCTGGGAGTCCAACCGTGCTGCCAGCACTACCCCATGGCTGTTCGCCGGTCTGAACCCGGCCCGCCCAATTCAGTCCCAGTACATCTACCTGAAGCTCAGGCGCCTTGGACTGGGTGGCCTTGCAGGCCGCAACACCGCCCGTCTCGCGCTGGCAGCCGACGTTCCTGCCTCAATCCTCGCCGCCCTTACCGGGACCAGCATCGACAACGCGACGGACTGGGCGAACTTCGTCAAGCGCAACTGGACCGACTACATCGCCAGCCGCAAAGGCTCCTGATGCGTGCTCAGCTACGACGTGACCTGTCCGCTTCGAGGACCCGGTGAAGCGCCTCCAAGGGGTACGGGCTCTCCCTGCTCTCCTCCTGAATCTTGAGGTAGAAGTCCGTCAGCACTGCGGCGAGCGGTGCATGGCGGGAGAGGATCGCCCTGGCCTCTGGCGATCCGCCCGGCGACTTCTTCCCATCGGCACATGCGTGAATGAGCGCCACGCGTGCGTTCCGCTCATATCCGTATAGAGCAGTGATCAGCCAGTTCACCAGCCAGCTGACCGTGTAGCAGCGATCGTAGGTCCGGTGCAGTTCGAAGAACTGTGTCTCGGACGGTGACAGATCGAATCGGGAGGAGAGGGCGAGGCCGTAGTCCGTGAAGTAGAGGCGACGGCCGTCGGTGAGGATGTTCTGAAAATGGGCGTCGAAGTGCAGGAGCCCGCGAGCGTTCATGAAGGACGTGCCGGCCTCCAGTTCGCGCTCCACCAGGGAGAGAGCCCGGTCGGCAGATTCTTCACCAGCCTGCACCTGCTCGGTGAGCCACTCGTGGAGCGTCTGAGGGATGTACTCCAGGAACAGCACGAGGCTCGCAGAGGACTGCTGAAGGGCCTCGATACGACGGCGTACCTCGGGTCGGCCTCCCCAAAAGGCCACGGCCCGCTCCACGTCCGCGAGTTCTTCCGGAAGAGCGGTCGTGTCCGGCAGCACGCGCCAGTGGTACATCACCGGAAACCCTTGGTACTGCCTTCCGAGCACCCAGTTCGTCGTCATGGTGTGAACAGCTAGCTCCCGCCACGCACCGAAACTAGGCCCACCGACGCCGTACTGGCAGTAGCTGGGCAGCCCGAACAAGTTGGCCGTGGACCGTACGTGCTCCGGCAACCGCTCCATGTCCGTGAGCGGCACCCGCTTCACAAAGACCGGCCGTTCGTCGACCTCCAGCAGCGCGGACTTCCCGCCGATACCGGAGCCGAGCGGCACGGCCGCGTCCACAAGCTCGGCCAGCCGGTGATCACTTCGCAGGGCGAGTGAGGTCGAAACAGCGCTGTAGGCAGCCAAGCGCGCGTCTTCCGACATATCGAGATGCTCGACTGCTACCTGCATTGAAACGCCGACCTCGTTTCCGCCATGTCCGCGAGTGTTTCACCAGCTGCTGCCTCTGCACTGTAGGTGCAGGTCGACGTGTAGATCAGCGGAATCGACGGACGGCGCTGGTTGCCACGATTCAGCGCCCGCACCCGCGTGCCACCTCCCTGACAGGGCGACAGCCTCGAACGCGCTAGCAAGGCGGTCGCTAGGAATACGGCAGCCGCAGAACAAGTGCTCTGCGCCAGTATCCCGGCCACGTCCGATTCCACGGCCCGACGGATCGGTGACGGGGAGGCTCTCCTGGGCGAGTGGGCCGGAGTCGTCGCGCGTCCCGAGGCGGCCGGCCCGGATCTGCCCCTGCGGCTGCCCGCTCTGGTCGCGGCGTCGCGGGACCGGCCGGAGACCCTGACGCTGCTCGCCGTCGCCGCCTGGCTGCTCGACGAGACCGATCTGGCCGTACGCGCCTTCGACACGGCCTTCACCTCGTGGACGTCCCGGGGGCCGCTTCCCGGCGGGCTGGGCGGTGTCGCGGCCTGGGCCTATCTGGACCACGGCAGGTGGGACCGCGCCCAGACGGCGTGCGCCGAACTCTCGGCCGTCGCGATGTCCGCCGGTCTCGACCACGCCGCCGCCTGCGCCGCGGCCACCGACGCTCTGCTGCGCGCCCTGCGGGGAGACACGGCCGGAGCGCGTGCGCAGGCCCGACACGCTCTGTCGCTCGTCGACCCCCTGGAGAGCCGTTCGGTCCTGGTCACCGCCCACCGGGCGCTGGGCACCGCCGCCGCCGTGGAAGGCGATCCCGAAACGGCGTACCTCCACTACGGCGCGCTCTTCGACGGCCGGGGAAATCCCGTGCACTATCACCTCTCCCACCCGGCGCTGCCGGACCTCGCGTCGGCCGCGGCACGCTGCGGCCGGCACGAAGTGGCGGCGCGGGCCGTGGACGCGGCCGGGCGCTCCCTCACGGACGCGGGCCACCTCGGACCCCGCAGGGCGGCCCTGGTCCACCTGAGCCGGGCGATACTCGCCCCTCCCGACGAGGCCGAGCGCCACTTCACCCCGGCACTGGCGACTCCGGCACTCGCCCGGAGGCCTCTGGAGCGGGCCCAGGCTCTTCTGACGTACGGGGAGTGGCTGCGCCGCCGACGACGCATCGCCGAGGCGCGTCCTCCGCTGGCCGAGGCCGAGGCCGCCTTCCGGCAGCTGGGGGCTCAGCCCTGGGTGGTGCGAGCCCAGGCCGAACTCCGGGCCACCGGCGCCCACAGCGGCCCGGCGGAACCGGACGCGTTCGCCGTCCTCACGCCCCAACAGCAGCAGATCGTACGGCTCGCGGCTCTGGGCCTGACCAACCGTGAGGTGGCGGAGAAGCTGTATCTGTCTCCCCGCACCGTCGCGTCGCACCTGTACCGGGCGTTCCCCAAGCTGGACATCACCGTGCGCTCCCAGCTGAGGGATGTGGTCGAGGCCGTCAACGCCGACACCGCTTCCGGCTGATCCGCGCGAGGCCGAACCCAACGGCTCCGACCGGACGTTGCCCGCCTGCCCCTCCCTCCACGCCGGTGAAACACATTGCCCTACGGGGATCTCGCGGAGAACGACAACCTCATCCGCCCGCCAGGACGTCTGGTGTGTGTCCGCACCGCGGTTCGCGGTGGTTCATGCCCCCCCCCACAGGAGAGGTCCAGGTCCGCACCATGAGGCTGCCCCCCGCACCCCGGCTTCGTCGCGTCGGCTCCCGCAGGAAAGGCCAGGAGGGTCAGGGAGGCCAGGGAGGCCAGGGAGGCCAGGAGGGCCGGAAAGGCCGGACGGGCCGGCGGCGCTGGGTGCCGTCCTGGAAGCTGGTCTCCGGTCTCGCCCTCCTGGCCGCCGGCTCCGTCACGGGGCTGTTCGCCGTCGTCTATCAGATGGTCGACATACCGGACGAGAACCTCGACGCCCGTCGCCAGGCCAGCGTCTACTACTGGGCCGACGGCAGCCGCATGGTGAGCGTGGGCGATGTGAACAGGCAGGACGTCGCGCTCGACCAGGTGCCCGACGCCGTGGAACGCGCCGCCGTGGCGGCCGAGAACGCCGACTTCTACAGCGACTCGGGCGTCTCGGTGACGGGCATCGCCCGCGCCTTCGTCGCCATGTTCAAGGGCGGGGAAACCCAGGGTGGTTCGACCATCACCCAGCAGTACGTGAAGAACACCTACCTGAGCCAGGACCAGACGGTCACCCGTAAGGGCAAGGAATTCGTCCTCGCGCTCAAGGTCAACAGCCGTATGAGCAAGGAGGACATCCTTCAGGGATACCTCAACACCTCCTGGTTCGGCCGCGATTCGTACGGCATCCAGGCCGCTTCGTACGCGTACTACGGAATCCCCGCCGATGACCTGAACCCCAGCCAGGGCGCGTTCCTCGCCACGCTCCTCAAGGGCGCGGACAGCTTCGATCCGGCGCTCGGCCCCGCCAACCGCGAACGGGCCGTGGACCGCTGGGAGTGGGTGCTGGACCGTCAGGTCGAGACAGGCGTCATGAGCGCCGAGGAACGCGCCACGTACAAGGACTTCCCCGAGCCGAAGAAGCCCGCCAAGCCGACCAGCCAGGCCGGGCAGATCGGCTATCTGATGGACATCACCAACAAGTACCTGAAGAGCCGCATCGGGCTCACCGGGAAGGAACTGGCCCTGGGCGGCTACCGCATCCACACGACCTTCGAGAAGGACAAGGTGAACGCCCTGGCCAAGGCGGTGGAGAAGGTACGCGCGGAGAAACTCGACCCGGCGAAGCGCGCGACCGACCGGCATGTGGAGGTGGGCGCGGCCTCGGTACGGCCCGAGGACGGCGCGATCGTCGCGGTCTACGGCGGCTCCGACGCCATCAAGCACTTCAGCAACAACGCGGACACCGCGGGCGTACCGGTGGGCTCGGCGTTCAAGCCGTTCGTGTACGCCGCCGCCCTGAAGCGCCAGGGGGTGTTCCCCGCCGAAGGCACCAAGCAGCGTGCGCGGGCGGGTACGAGCCTGGCCGTGTCCCTGCTGAAGTCCGAGAACGCGCTGTACGTCCAGACGGGCAAGAAGCTCGGACTGGAGAAGGTCAGGGACACGGCGCTCGCGCTCGGGCTGCGGAAGGAGAGCATGGCGAAGCTGGAGCCGACCTTCTCCATCGGTACCTCGACACCCAGCGCGGTCCGTATGGCCGGTGCCTATACGGCCTTCGTCAACGACGGCGAACGGCGCGACCCGTATTCGGTGACCAAGGTGGAGCGCGCCGGCGTGGCGCTCGACGGCCTCGACCGGCCCGGGGCCGTACGGGCATTGGATCCGGAAGTGGCCCAGGTCGTGTCCGAGGCGCTTCTCGGCGTGGGCCGGGACAGCATCGCCCGGCAGAGCAAATCGTGGCCCGACGCCTTCGTCCGGGCGGCGAAGACAGGTGTCAACGACCGGATGAAATCGGCCTGGTTCATCGGCACCACACCCGAACTGAGCACCGCCGTCACGATGTTCCGCACCAAGCCCGACACCCCGCAGCTGCTGGGCATGCAAGGTGTGGGCGGCGGCGACTCCGAACGGGGCAGTGTCTTCCCGCCCCTGATGTGGACCTACTACCAACTCGCCGTGGCACCCGACTCGTTGAAGGCGGCGGAACCCGCCCCCGTACAGCCGGGCACGGCGCCTCCCGGACCGGTCCGGGAGGCGGTGCGGCAGGTCCCCGAGGGCGGAAGCGACCTCGCGGCGCGGGTACCTCAGCCGTTGGACACGACCTCGTAGCGAGGGGTGTTCTCCTCCATCTGCCGGAGCGCGTCCTTGCGGTCGCGCTTCGACAGACGGTCGATGTACAGGTATCCGTACAGGTGGTCGGTCTCGTGCTGGAGGCAGCGCGCGAAGTAGCCGTTGCCCCGCACCTTGATCGGGTTGCCCTGGGCGTCCTGGCCCCGGACCACCGCGTAGTCGGGGCGCGGCAGCGAGACGTACGCGGTCGGTACGGACAGGCAGCCCTCGTTGGAGTCGTCCAACCGGCGCTCCTGCGGGGGCAGTTCCTCCAGCACCGGGTTGCAGACGGCGCCGACGTGCCGTACGCCGTCGTCGTCCGGGCAGTCGTAGACGAAGACCTTCAGGTCCACGCCGATCTGGTTGGCGGCGAGACCGACGCCCTCGGCCGTGCGCTGACTGGCGAACATGTCGTCGATCAGCGCGGCGAGCTTGTCGTCGAACTCCGTGACGTCCTGGCACTCCTTGTGGAGCACCGGATTCCCGACCACGGTGATCGGGCGGGACGTGCCGCGCTCGCGGTGTGCCAGCTCGCGCGCCTCGGCGTCCTCCGTGTCCACGACGAACCCGTCCCCGGGCTCGGCCACAGCGGCCTCATTGTTCATCCGCTGGTCCGTCTCCTGCTGCGCCATGTCCGCAGTACGCCTTCCTCGGTACCCGATACTGCCCGCACGATCGGTGCGATGTGCCCATACAGCCTACGGGCAGCCTTACCGCTCTCATTAGACCTCTTCCGAGACAGACCTCTTCCGAGCGCTCAGCAGACCTCTTCGAGATCGCGCCACTCTCGGGTGTCCGGGCTGTCCGCGACCCAGCCGTCGAGCAGTCCGCGCACCAGCCCCGGCGGCGCCGCGATCCCGCACTCGCGCTCCGGCGCCCACAGCTCTCCGGCCGTGCGGTGCCCCAGCGGTCCCGGGTGGCCCGGCTCGCTGTGGTCGTGCGGGTCGAGGTGCTCGCCGTCGCCCTCCGCGCTCGGCATCCGGCTCTCGGAACAGGAACGGCAGAGCAGCCGTACGGAGGACGACCAGTCCTCGGCGGCGAATCCGGCGTCGGCGGCCAGCTGCTCCAGGGCGTCCCTGTCCTCCTCGGTGGCCGCCTCCAGCAGCACCACCCAGGTGGGCACGGGCGAGGGCGCCCACAGCTCGATCTCGTCGAAGACGGGGTAGGCGCGGGTGGCGCCGTCCGGGCTCGCGGCCGTCGTGCGCTCACCGTTCGGTACGCCGTCGTGCAGGACGACCTCGCCCCAGCGCCGTCCGGAGGACGGCAGCGGGATCGACTGGATCTCGATCCTGGCCGGATCGAGCCTGCGGCCCCAGACGACCTCGGCCTCGCCCTCGGGCGAGAGGCGCACGGCGGCGCTGCCCAGTCCCATACCGTCCGGCTCGGCGTTGGCCTGGACGCTGTGCTGGTTGCCCGGCACCTTCAGCCCGTACGCCTGCCAGGCACGGCGGGCCAGTGGCCAGTCCTGGAGCGCGGTGGCGGCGATCCCGACGTTCCACCAGTCGGGCGCGCCGGTCTCCTTGTCCAGCAGGGCGACGGCGCGCAGGCCCGCGGCGCGCGCCTGTTCCCAGTCGTGCCGGAATTTGTGCAGCAGCGCCAGGTTGAACCAGGACTCCGAGAGCCAGGGCTCCAGGTCCGCCGCGCGCGTCAGCAGCGCCCCCGCGTCCTCGTACCGGCCGTCACCGATCAGCGTGAACGCGCGGTCGGTGGCCTGCCGCCACGAGGCGGAGGGCCGATGCCGTACCTTCCCGAAGATCCTCACGATTCCCGCCTGCCGGTCGCTCGGGTCAGTGCCCCCGGGCACCCTCTTCTTGGCATCCAACCATGCCCGGTGCGACGCCCGCTCATTACTCATGGGTTACCCCGCCCGACCTGGGGTCGGACCACCCCGGGACAGGACACGCGCCAAGGATTCCACCACCTCCGGCTGGTAGTCGTACGCCGTACCGAGCCGCAGCCGCTCCAGCGCGCTGAGCGGGCCGCTCGCTGTGGCACATTCCCCGGCCAGGTCGTCGTACGCATTGACGGCGCGGACGATCCGTGCGGACAGCGGCTGTTCCCGGTACGGATCCGCCTGCCGCTCCACCACCAGCGCGACGGCCGAGGGGACTCCCGTCTGCCGGACCACCGCGCCGCCGAGCAGTGCGATCCGCCGCTGTTCCATGACCGGCAGCCGGGCGGTGGCACCGGCGGGCACCGGGTCGACGAGGGACAGCTGTCCGATGTCGTGCATCAGGGCGGCGTACTCCAGAACGGTCAGTTCGCGGCCCGAGAGGCCCAGCTCGCGGCCGACGGCGCAGCTGAGCTCAGCGACTCTGCGGGCATGCCCGTGGGGGGTGTATCCGGCGATCTCGGTGGCCCGCGCGAGGGAGGCGATGGTCTGCGTGTAGGTCGTGCGTACGGCGGCGTACCGCCGGAAGGACAGCTGCGCCAGCAGCAGCGGCACACAGAACACCGGGAGCGCCCACAGCCCCGCGACGGCGACCCCGAGCGCGATCACCGCGCCGGTGGCGCACACGGCGGAGCCGATGTGCAGCATGGCGCGCAACTCGTCGCGGAGCAGCGGGCCGAAGGGATGGCGGGTACGGGCGCGCAGCAGCAGCGCGGCCAGTACGGCGTCGCAGAGCGCGGTGAGGACCAGCAGGAGGAGGAGCAGGGCCGCGTAGCCGGGGCCCTCCCCGAACCGTTCCCGCAGGTGGATCACGCCGTAGAGCGGCTGGAAGCAGGCGGCGGCGAAGCCGACGGCGAGGATCCGCCGGACGATGTGGTCGAGTCCGGGCCCGCGTCCCCGGGCGACGTGCGGTACGGCTCCGGCGAGCCCGGCCGCGAGGACGACGGCGACGGTCTGGAGCACGCCGTGGCCGGTCGGCTGCCCGGCGTTCTCGCCGAGCAGGGCGTACGCCAGCGCTCCGGCGGCCCCGAGCGGCGCGGGCTCCCGCTCACCGGGCAGCGCGCCCCAGCGGGCCAGTTCACCGACGGCGATGAGCACGCCGAAGGCCAGGGCGGTACGGGGTTCGGCGAGCCCGTACCAGAGCGTCCGGCAGAGCCCGGCGGCGGTCAGCAGTCCGGCGGCGCCGTACACGGCGACAACGGTGTGGGAGACCGTACGGCGTCTCCTGGCGGATACGGCCCCGAGGGCGGTGGCCGCCATCACCGCGAACCGCCGTGGCGGGCGGCGGACTTGATGTCGGCAGGGCGGTCCGTGGTGGGCGTCCGGCCCGCACCGGGAGCCTGCGGACCGGTCGGCCCGCGCGTTGGCGGGACGTTTCCGCACGGGCCGGGCGCGGGGGCCGGCGGCGCCAGGCCCTGTCCGGGGTGCGGCGGCAGGGCATCGTCCTCGTCCGCCGTGACCGCCGTCTGCCAGCCGTGCCGGTCCAGGGCCCGGACCAGGGCGCGGACCATCTCCGGGTCGAACTGCGTCCCGGCGCACCGCTCCAGCTCCGCCACGGCGGTGGGCACCGGGCGCCCCCGACGGTACGAACGGGTCGAGGTCATCGCGTCGAAGGCGTCGGCCACGGCCACCACCCGGGCGAACTCGGGAATCCGGCTCCCGGCGAGACCGTACGGATAGCCGGTGCCGTCCAGCCGCTCGTGGTGGTGCAGGATCGCGGCCCGCGCCTCCCCCAGGAAGCCGATGCCGCGCACCATCTCGTGCCCGTACTCGGGATGCAGCTCGATCACCCGCCGCTCCTCGGGCGTCAGCGGCCCGTCCTTGCGCAACACCCGGGTGGGGACACCGAGTTTGCCGACGTCGTGCAGGATCCCGGCGAAGCGGAGCACCTCGATCCGGTCCTGTTCCATGCCCAGCTCGCGGGCGATCAGCACGGAGGCGTGCCCGACCCGCTCGCTGTGGCCGCGGGTGTACGTGTCCTTGATGTCGACCGCCTGCACGAGCGCCCTGATGGTGGCCTGGTGGGCGGCGCGCTCGCGGTGGTACTGGGCGAAGACCCAGCACGAGATGTACATGGGCAGCAGCACGAAGAGCGCGGACAGCGGCCCGTACGGACTGCGCCAGAGCACCGCCATCATCAGCCCGGCCAGCCCGTGCGCACCGGCCGGGGCGAGCGAGCGCGGCAGCAGCCCACGCCAGGCGGTGCGGGGCGGCAGCCGCTCGGCGGTGTGGAGGATGCCGCCGTCCAGCACGGTCAGCACCAGGCAGAAGACGAGGGCGGCGGCGCCCGCCGGCAGCAGGACGTACGGGAAGTCGGGCGCCTTCAGGCCGTACCGGCCACCGCCGAGCGCGACGGGCCCGCCGAAGAACTCCTGCGCCCGCGCCGCCGCCCAGGTGGCGACGGTGAGCTGGGCGGCGCGCCAGATCCGCCGGGTGCTCCTCGGCCGCTGCTCGACCCTCCCGATCAGCGCGCCCGGCACCGCGACCAGCGCGGCGGCGGCGGGCGGCAGCAGCAGGGCTGCGGCGAGCAGGACGGGAAGGAACGATCCGGCTGCGACCGGTACGGCGCCGCTCACCGAGCGGGCCGGGAAGCGGCAGTGGGCGGGCATCTCGCAGCACGCGTACACCACCGTGAGCAGCGCGACCAACCGCCAGGGGGTGCCGGGGCGCAGCGCGGGCTGGACACAGACGGCGGCACACAGCGAGGTGCCCAGGACATACGCGCGCGCCGCACCCGGAATGGCTCTCACGCGTCCTCGCCCTTCCTCGCCCGGCCCAAACAGACGGTCAGGCTAGCGAGTTGAGCGGCCAGGAACGGGCGGATACCCCTGATTAGCACCTTCGGGTGACATGCAGTGCTATAAGCGGAGCGCGACTGACAAGGGCGCGAACTTACGCGCGGGCGGGACCGGGGCAGGCGCGTTCAGCGCGGGCGGGACCGAGGGAGGCGCGTTCAGCGCGGGCGCGCCCGCACCCCGCACATACCTGAGGGCGTGCCGCGCCGTGCGCGGGACGCCCTCGTCACATCTCTGCTTACGTCACTCCTTGGCGGCACCCGGCAGATCCGCACCCGCCGCCGTCGACACATCGTGATCGGGGACGGCCTGTCCCGACCTGATCAGGTCGATCCGCCCCATCACCTTCGACCGCAGGTCGGCCGGTACGTCGTCGTGCCCGCAGCAGCGTTTGACCAGCTTCTTCACGGCCTGCTCAAGACCGTACTTCTCCAGGCACGGTGAGCACTCCTCGAAGTGCACCTCGAACTTGGTGCAGTCACTGTCAGGCATCTCGCGGTCGAGGAACTCGTAGAGATGATCGAGAACCTCGGCGCAATCCATCTCATGCGGCTCTCCGCAGCTCATGAGCCCGAGCCTTTCCGATCGTTCGACGACTCTCCCGCACCCGCGGGGGCCAGCCCGCGGTCACGGGCGTAGTCCTCCAGCATGCCGCGCAACTGACGGCGGCCCCGGTGCAGTCGCGACATCACCGTACCGATGGGGGTTCCCATGATGTCCGCGATCTCCTTGTACGCAAACCCCTCAACATCCGCCAGATACACGGCGATACGGAATTCCTCAGGAATCGCCTGGAGCGCTTCCTTCACATCCGAGTCGGGGAGGTGGTCGAGCGCCTGCGACTCCGCGGACCGCAGCCCGGTCGACATGTGCGACTCGGCCCGCGCCAGCTGCCAGTCCTCGATCTCCTCGGCGGCACTGCGCTGCGGTTCGCGCTGCTTCTTGCGGTAGGAGTTGATGAAGGTGTTGGTGAGGATGCGGTACATCCACGCCTTGAGGTTGGTACCTTCGCGGAACTGGTGGAAGGAGGCGTACGCCTTGGCATAGGTCTCCTGCACGAGGTCCTCGGCGTCGGCCGGATTGCGCGTCATGCGCAGCGCGGCCGAGTACATCTGGTCGAGATAGCCCAGAGCGTCCCGCTCGAAACGGGCGTTGCGCTCGGCGGTCGTCTCTTCGATGTGGCCGTCGTCGGTCGCTCCGTCGGTCCCTGTGACCGGACCCACCTCCTCCAACGCTGTGGTGGGGCCGAAACCGGACCCACGTGAGTCGGAGAATAGTCGACCTTGCGCCGACGCGGCCTGTCGGTCCGTACCGCCGGCCGCCCGAGCGGAAGTGGTCTTACCCGCGGAAAGCACCGTCCACTCCAGGTCAGTACCCTCTGAGCGGCGCGGGCAGATGGTCGAACCCATACGACGGACTCCCTCTCGTGCGCTGTCTACCGATGCCCCTCACAACAGCGATCCGGCCGTCGGCATTCCCGCCGGGCAGGCCTAAACACGCCCCGCCGCGTCGAGCCAGGCCGCCACGCCTCCGGTGATGATTTCCAGGGCCTCGTCCTGTGTGAGGGGCGCCCTCTTCGGTACGGCGAAACTGTGATCGCCGTACGGCACCTCAAGGAGTTCGTACGCGCCCCCGGGATACTCGGCCGGTTTGCCGAACGGGTCGTTCCCGCCCTGGACGACCAGGGTCGGGACCCCGGATTCCAGCAGCTCGGCGGCCCGGGACTTCTCCGGCCTGCCCGGCGGGTGCAGCGGGAAACTCAGGGCGAGTACGGCGTGTGCGCCCAGCTCGCGCGCCGTGCGGCAGGCCACGCGCGCCCCGGCGCTGCGCCCGCCCGCGACGACCGGCGGCCCCGGCCTCTCCAGCTCGGGCCACAGCGCCCGCCAGCCGGTGTCGAGCGTCTTGGGCGCGGGCGCCATCTTCTTGCCGGCCACCCGCCAGGGCTGCTCGACCAGGGCCACGGTCACCCCGAGCGGAGGCAGCGCCACGGCGAGTGCCCGAAGGTCACGCGCCTCGATCCCGCCGCCGGCGCCATGGCCGAGAGCGAGGACGAACCGGGGCCGCCGCGCGGAGTGCCAGGTGATCCGGGCATCTCCGGCGGGTGTCCCGACGGTCTGCTGCCTGGGCTTGTCGGCCACCTTGCCCGCCCCGTTCCTGCCTGTCCCGCTGCTCGTGTTACCGGTCACACCGCCATCCTGCCGTGCGACCGGCGGGGCCGTCGCCGCGGACCGCCGTCGGCAAAGTGCGCTCCATCCGTTCAGAAGAGCGTGCTCTCCTCCGGCGCCGCCAGCTCCTCCAGCAGTTCGGGCCCGTTGTTACGGACATTGCTGACGGCGGTCGTCACCGGATACGCCCGCATCAGCCCGCCCGGTGGCGGGGCGAGCAGTTCCAGCAGCTCGTCGGGGTCCGTACGGGCCGGGTCCAGCCAGGCGTCCCAGCGGTCCGGAGTGAGCATCAGCGGCATCCGGGGGTGGATGTCGGCCAGCGACGCGGGGCCCTGGGCCGGGGCCACGCCCAGCGGTGTCGCCTCCGCCTCGGTGGTGATCACCGAGCAGGTCACCCACCAGGCCCGCGGGTGCTGGTCCGGCAGGGTCCGGTCGCGCCAGAACTCGTACAGCCCGGCCATCGCCATCACCGAGCCGTCGGCCGGAGTGACGAAGTAGGGCTGCTTGCGCGACCGCTTCTTCTTGCCCTGCTCCTCCAACTGCCGTTCGTCGGACCCCGTGACCCACTCGTAGTAGCCGTCGGCGGGCAGGATGCAGCGCCGTGAGAGGAAGGGCCGCCGGAACGACGGCTTCTCGTGCACGGTCTCGGCCCGCGCGTTGATCATCCGCGCCCCGCCCTCGGGCGTTTTCGACCAGGACGGTACGAGGCCCCAGGTGAGTTTGCGCAGCTGACGGACCGGGCGGGGGCTCGGCGCGTCCTTCACGGGACGGTCCAGAACCGCGTAGACCTCTTTGGTCGGGGCCACGTTCCAGTCGGGGGCGAGGGTCTCTTCGGGTTCCCACTTCTCTATCCCGAAGACCCCCTGGAGGTCTTCGGGCCGCCGACTCGCCGCGTACCTGCCGCACATCCTCAACCACTCCTATGGCCCGGCGGCCACTCCTCATGGCCCGGCAACCGTCTTCCGGCCCGGCGATCACTCCCCCGGTCCGGGGAGAGCCGGTCCGAGGAGAGAGTGACAAGCGCCGCTGACGGTTGACGCGCGGAACCGATGACGGTGCGCCGACGTTTTCCTACGTACCGCACCAAGGTTCCTACGTACCGCACCAGCACACCACACTCGGGTGCGACACTGCACTGCCCCGACGCACACCCAGTTCAGGAGACGCCCGAGCCATGGCCAGCTTCGACCCCGCCTCGATCGGCGATCTCCGGGATCGCGTCTTCGGCACCCAGCCCGCCCCCGACGACTGGCTCGTGGTCGTGACCGCCGTCGTCGCGCTCATAGCCGTCGTACCGCACCCGCTCTGGCGGCTCTCCCGCAATACGATCACCATCGCGCACGAGGGCGGCCACGGCCTCATAGCCCTGGTCACCGGGCGCCGCCTCGACGGCATCCGGCTGCACTCGGACACCTCGGGACTGACCGTCAGCAGGGGCAAGCCGACCGGGCTCGGCATGATCCTCACCGCGGCCGCCGGGTACACCGCCCCGCCGCTGCTCGGCCTCGGCGGCGCCTGGCTGCTCGCCGCGCACCACATCACCCTGCTGCTCTGGCTGGCGACGGTCCTGCTGATCGCGATGCTGGTGATGATCCGCAACGCGTACGGCGCGCTCACCGTGATCCTCACCGGCGCGGCCTTCCTCCTCATCTCCTGGCTGACCGGCCCCGATGTCCAGGCGGCGTTCGCGTACACCGCGGTCTGGTTCCTGCTGCTCGGCGGCGTACGCCCGGCGTTCGAGCTCCAGTCCAAGCGCCGTCACGGCGGCGCGGGCGACTCGGACGCGGACCAGCTGGGCCGGCTGACGCATGTGCCGCCGATGATCTGGCTGTTCCTCTTCCACGCCGTCTCGGTCTGCTCACTGATAGGCGGCGGGCGCTGGCTGCTGGGTCTGTGACGACGCCGCGCCGTCGGCGTGCCGGTACGTCCTGGTACCCCGACACCCCGACGCCCGCTCTACCACCCCCTCGTTACGCCCTGGTTTCCGCGTATTTGATCGGAATCAGGGCCCGTCAAGAACCACTAAAGTGATGGCCATGACCGAAAGCTCCGTGCAGTCCGCCCTCTGGCCCGCCCCCTACGCGAGCGGGGCCGTCGAAGCGACGGTCACCGTGCCCGGATCCAAATCGGTCACCAACCGCGGTCTCGTCCTCGCCGCGCTGGCCGCCGAGCCCGGCTGGCTGCGCCGCCCCCTGCGCTCCCGTGACACCCTGCTGATGGCCGAGGCGCTGCGCGCCATGGGCGTCGGCATCGAGGAGACGGTGTCCTCCAGTTCCGCCGCCGCCGGAATTCCCGCCACCACCACCGGCGAGGCCTGGCGGGTGATCCCCTCGGGTCTGCACGGTCCCGCGACCGTCGACGTCGGCAACGCCGGCACGGTGATGCGCTTCCTGCCGCCCGTCGCGACGCTCGCCGACGGCCCCATCCGCTTCGACGGCGATCCCCGTTCCTACGAGCGCCCGCTGCACAGCGTCATCCACGCCCTGCGCGCCCTCGGCGCCCGTATCGACGACGACAACCGCGGCGCGCTCCCGCTGACCGTGCACGGCAGTGGGGCTCTGGAGGGCGGCCCGGTGAAGATCGACGCCTCCGCCTCCTCCCAGTTCGTCTCCGCGCTCCTGCTCTCGGGCCCCCGCTTCAACCAGGGGGTGGAGGTACGGCACGTGGGCTCCGTCCTCCCCTCCATGCCGCACATCCGGATGACCGTCGACATGCTGCGCGGCGTCGGTGCCCAGGTGGACGAGCCGGAGACCGGCGGCGAGCCGAACGTCTGGCGGGTCTCCCCCAGCGCGCTGCTCGGCCGCGATCTGACCGTGGAGCCGGATCTCTCCAACGCCCAGCCGTTCCTCGCCGCCGCGCTGGTGACCGGCGGCCGGGTCACCGTCCCCGACTGGCCCGAGCGGACCACCCAGCCGGGTGACGCGCTGCGCGAGATCTTCACCGAGATGGGCGGTTCCTGCGAGTTCAGCGTGACGGCAGACGGCAGCAGCCTCACCTTCACGGGCACGGGCCGGATCCATGGCATCGACGTCGATCTGAGCGAGGTCGGCGAGCTGACACCCGGTATCGCGGCGGTCGCCGCGCTCGCCGACTCTCCGTCCACCCTGCGCGGCGTCGCCCACCTGCGGCTCCACGAGACGGACCGGCTGGCCGCGCTCACCAAGGAGATCAACGAACTGGGCGGCGACGTCACGGAGACCGCGGACGGTCTGCACATCCGCCCGCGCCCGCTGCACGGCGGTGTGTTCCACACGTACGACGACCACCGCATGGCCACGGCCGGCTCGATCATCGGCCTCGTCGTGGACGGCGTGGAGATCGAGAACGTCGGTACGACCGCCAAGACCCTGCCCGACTTCCCCCGGATGTGGACCGACATGCTCGCGGGAGCGGGAGCCTGACGGAATGCGGCGCTACGGCAAGAACCCCGACGAGGACGACATCCGCTTCCGCCCCAATCCCAAGGGGAACAGGCCGCGTACGCATATCCGGCCCAAGCACGAGGACGCCTCGGAGGGCATGGTCCTGACCGTCGACCGCGGCCGGATCACCTGCCTCGTCGAGGACCGTGTCGTCCTGGCGATGAAGGCCCGCGAGCTGGGCCGCAAGGCGGCCGTGGTGGGCGACCAGGTCTTCCTGGTCGGCGATCTGTCCGGCAAGAAGGACACGCTGGCGCGCATCGTCCGGATCGAGAAGCGCCGTTCCGTCCTGCGGCGCACGGCCGACGACGACGACCCGTACGAGCGTGTGGTCGTCGCCAACGCCGATCAGCTGGCCGTGGTCACCGCGCTCGCCGATCCGGAGCCCCGGCCCCGGCTGATCGACCGCTGTCTGGTCGCCGCGTTCGACGGGGGACTCGAACCGCTGCTGGTGCTGACGAAGTCGGACCTGGCCCCGCCGGACGAACTGCTGGAGACCTACCGGACCCTCGGCATCCGCTATGTCGTCACCCGGCGCGACGAGTTGGAGAGCGGGTACGCGGCGGACCTCGTACGCGAGTACCTCGACGGCCGGGTCACCGCCTTCGTCGGTCACTCGGGCGTCGGCAAGACGACGCTGGTCAACGCCCTGGTGCCGGAGGACCGCCAACGGATCACCGGCCTGGTCAACGCGGTCACGGGCCGCGGCCGGCACACCACCACCTCGGCGCTCGCGCTGCCGCTGGCGAAGGCGGAGGGCTGGGTGATCGACACCCCCGGCATCCGCTCCTTCGGGCTGCACCACGTCGATCCGTCGCGGGTCATCCTGGCCTTCCCGGACCTGGTGCCCGGCACGGAAGGCTGCCCGCGGGCGTGCAGCCATGACGAACCGGACTGCGCGCTCGACGCCTGGGTGGCCGAGGGCCACGCCGACCCGGCCCGCCTCTACTCGCTCCGTCGCCTTCTCGCCACCCGGGAGCGACGCGAGGGTGACTGAGACCGACCGGCAATTGGGGGGCGGTCCGACCCTCACGCGTTTGCGCTCCGTCCGCACCGGCAAGGGCATAATCACACCAGGATCAGACCGGGCGTGACACGGCAGTCGCGGCAAGTCACTGATGCGGGGAGGCTCTTGAAATGGCGTGGCTGCTGGTGGTGGTCGCCGGGATCCTGGAGACGGGCTTCGCCGTCTGTCTGAAGCTCTCCCACGGATTCACCCGGCTGTGGCCCACGATCGCCTTCGCGGCCTTCGCGCTCGGCAGCTTCGGCCTCCTCACCCTCTCGCTGAAGAAGCTCGATGTCGGTCCCGCGTATGCGGTGTGGACGGGCATCGGCGCGGCGGGCACCGCGATCTACGGGATGGTCTTCCTGGACGACGTGGTGTCCGTACTCAAGCTCGTCTCCATCTCCCTGGTGATCATCGGGGTCATCGGGCTCCAGCTCTCGGGCTCGGCGCACTGAGGTTCGCGGCGGGCGGCGGGACGGTGAGGGGCGCGGTGACGGCCGTACGGACCAGCCGCCCCACGGACTCGCCGCCGGGCGCGATCAGATGGGCGAGCGCGAGCCGTATGGCCAGCTCGCAGCGGTGGAGCAGCTCGGCGTTGCCGTGAGCGGGCCGCGCGGGGTCGGGACGTCCCGGGTCGGCGCGGCCCGATGCGTCGAGCCCCACGCCCGTACGGTCCGGGTCCACGCGCGAGACCTCCGTACGGCCCGCTTCCGTACGGCCGGCCCCCTTGGGTTCCGTACGGCCTGTCTCCTTACGGTCTGCCTCTTCGCGGTCCGCTTCCGTACGGCTCCGGTACAGCGCCGCGGCCGATCTGTCCCGTACGAGCGCGACCAGCTCGGCGCTCTCGGGCGGCCCGGCATCGGCCCGGCGCTGGGCCGGGCTGCCGGCCGGGGCGGCGGTGGCCCGTACCGGCTGCGGCGTCGGAAGCCACTCCCCCCAGCAGCCGGTGAGCAGCGCCCGCAGCAGCGGCCTCGCCGCCGCCCGGCCGACGGTCCACTCGGCGACGGCCACCAGCCGGTCAACAGGATCCGCCCGTTCACCCAACAGCCGTTCCACACCGTGCAGATAGAGATCGGCCTCGCGGCGCGCGAGCGCGCGGGCGAGACCGTCCTTGCTGCCGAACTCGTTGTAGAGGGTCTGCCGGGACACTCCGGCGGCCGACGCCACATCGACCATCCTGACCGTGGACCAGGGCAGATCGGTGAGCGCCGAGAGTGCGGCATTGAGTAAAGCTTCACGCGCTGTAGGCATCGTCGCCTCCGGGGCCGTTCGGCTCTGCGCTCAGAGTTGACGCGCTGTCGCGCACTGTCAAGGCCACCGGCGGCTTCGCGCCGGGGGCGGACCGCGTGGCCCCGGCGTCGTGACGATCGATACTGTGACGACCATGCCCGACTACCACGATGATCTGCGTCTTGCCCATGTCCTCGCGGATGCCGCCGACGCCGCGACGATGGACCGGTTCAAGGCCCTGGACCTCAAGGTCGAGACCAAACCGGACATGACCCCGGTGAGCGAGGCCGACAAGGCGGCCGAGGAACTGATCCGTGGCAATCTCCAACGGGCGCGACCACGTGACGCGATCCTGGGCGAGGAGTACGGCGTCGAGGGCACCGGACCGCGCCGCTGGGTCATCGACCCCATCGACGGCACCAAGAACTACGTCCGCGGTGTGCCGGTCTGGGCGACACTGATCTCGCTGATGGTGGCCGGCGAAGGCGGCTACGAGCCGGTCGTCGGGGTGGTCTCCGCGCCCGCGCTGTCCCGGCGCTGGTGGGCCGCGAAGGGCGGTGGCGCCTACACGGGCCGCAGCCTGTCCTCCGCGACCCGGCTGAACGTCTCGAAGGTCGCACACATCAAGGACGCGTCGTTCGCGTACTCCTCACTGAGCGGCTGGGAGGAGCAGGGCCGGCTGGACGGCTTCCTCGACCTGAGCCGGGCCTGCTGGCGCACGCGCGGCTACGGCGACTTCTGGCCGTACATGATGGTCGCCGAGGGTTCGGTGGACATCTGCGCGGAGCCCGAGCTGTCACTGTGGGACATGGCGGCGACCGCGATCGTCGTACAGGAGGCGGGCGGCAGCTTCACCGGCCTCGACGGACGCCCGGGACCGCACAGCGGCAACGCGGCCGCCTCGAACGGGGTGCTCCACGAAGAGCTGCTCGGCTACCTGAACCAGCGCTACTAGGCCGTATCGCGCGAGCCCGCGCCCGCCTCACGGAAAGACCTGCGCCCACCTCCCTGAAAGAGGTGGGACAGGCGTGGGGCGTTTGTCGTTTTTTTGCACGCCCCACGCTCAGCGCCTACCGCCCCCTTGTTGACTCCGCGCAACGGTGTCACTCTGAGAGTCCCCCCACTTGTGAATTTGTGAATCGTTTCTCCAGGGGCTTCCCTCATCCCCCCGGGGTGCTCCCAGGGAGACAGACGGTTCACCGAGGAGGTGGCTCGACCCCATGCTTGTCCGTGACGCCATGAGCTCGGTGGTGCTGACCATCGGACCCACGCATACGCTTCGCCAGGCCGCCCGGCTGATGTCGGCCCGCCGTATCGGCGCGGCCGTCGTCCTCGACACCGACCACTGCGGCATCGGCATACTGACCGAGCGCGACATCCTGAACTCGCTCGGTGCGGGGCAGAACCCCGACGCCGAGACCGCCGACACCCACACCACGACCGATGTCGTCTTCGCCGCACCGTCATGGACGCTGGAGGAGGCCGCCGCGGCCATGTCGCACGGCGGATTCCGTCACCTGATCGTGCTCAACGAACGCGAACCGGTCGGCATCGTCTCCGTACGCGACATCATCCGCTGCTGGGCCCCGGCCCGGCGCGAGGCCGCGGTCCTGACCGGCTGAGCCTCGCCCGGCTTTCCCGCACCGGCCGCCCCCACACCCACGCACCCTCGCGTGCCGAACCCCCATGCGGCACGAACGGCGAATGGGGCCGGATCCCGAAGGACCCGGCCCCATTCGTCTCGGCGAGGGCTGTCAGCCACGAAGGGCCTGGACCGCGGCCTCCAGTCGCTTGCCGAAGTCACCGTCCGCCTGGCGGAAGTTGTTCACCGCGCGCTCGGCGATGTCATCGCGCGAGACCTGGGAGATGAACCCGGCGAGGTTTCCGACCAGCCGCTCCTTCTCGTCCTCGGACATCTGGCGGTACAGGTTGCCCGCCTGCACGAAGTCGTTGTCCTCGGAGTGGCTCGGGGCCTCGTGGTTACCGGTGGCACCGGCGACCGGGGCCGACTGCCACAGCGGCTTGTCCGTCTGGAACGGGCCGCCGAAGCTGTTCGGCTCGTAGTTCTTGGCGCCCTTGTGACGGCCGTCGTACAGGAAGCCGTCACGGCTGTTGGTGCGCGCCTCCGTGGCGTGCGGACGGTTCACCGGCAGGTGGTCGGCGTTGATGCCGACGCGGTAGCGGTGGGCGTCGCCGTACGCGAAGAGACGGCCCTGGAGCATCTTGTCCGGGGACGGACCGATGCCCGGCACAAAGTGCGCCGGCGAGAAGATGGACTGCTCGACCTCGGCGAAGATGTTCTCCGGGTTGCGGTTGAGCTCCAGCTTGCCGATCTCGATCGGCGGGTAGTCCTCGTGCGGCCAGACCTTGGTCAGGTCGAACGGGTTGAAGCGGTACTCGGCCGCCTCGGCCGCCGGCATGATCTGCACCTGCACGGTCCAGGACGGGAATTCGCCCCGCTCGATGGCCTCACGCAGGTCACGCTGGTGGGAGTCCGGGTCCTCGCCCGCGAGCACCGCGGCCTCTTCCGAGGTCAGGTTCTTGATGCCCTGGTCGGTCTTGAAGTGGTACTTGACCCAGAAGACCTCGCCGGCCTCGTTGTTCCACTGGAACGTGTGCGAGCCGTACCCGTTCATGTGGCGCAGCGTCGCCGGGATACCGCGGTCACCGAACAGCCAGGTCACCTGGTGGGTGGACTCGGGCGACAGACCCCAGAAGTCCCAGACGTTGTCCGCCTCCTGCGAGCCGGTGTACGGGTCGCGCTTCTGGGTGTGGATGAAGTCGGGGAACTTGATGGCGTCCTTGATGAAGAACACCGGGGTGTTGTTGCCGACGAGGTCGTAGTTGCCCTCTTCGGTGTAGAACTTCAGCGCGAAGCCGCGCGGGTCGCGCACCGCGTCGGCCGAGCCGAGGTTGCCGGCGACGGTGGAGAACCGCAGGAACGTCTCGGTCTGCTTGCCGACCTCGGAGAGGAACTTCGCACGCGTCCACTGCGAGACGTCGCGGGTCAGCGTGAAGGTGCCGTAGGCACCGGCGCCACGGGCGTGCACGATGCGCTCCGGGATGCGCTCACGGTTGAAGTGCGCGAGCTTCTCCAGCAGAGCCTGGCCCTGGACCAGAACGGGACCACCGACGCCCGCCGTCTCGCTGTTCTGATTGTCGGCGACCGGAGCTCCGGCCTCCGTGGTGAGCGGTCCCTGCGTCACGTGCGCCTCCTGCGTCATGTACTGCGAGTCCTGTCTCTTGGCGTATGCCGGTTCCGATCCTACGATGGACTTTGTCTAAGTCAAGTGAACATCCAAAGTCACACTCATTCGGGACAAGGGTCCCCTCACTGCTAGGCTGGTTCGTATGAGTGACCTATTGGAACGACTACGCGGACGCGGCTGGCGCGTGACTGCCCAGCGGCGCGTCGTGGCCGAGGTCCTCGACGGGGACCACGTACATCTGACCGCCGACGAGGTGCACGCGCGCGCCGTCGCCAGACTTCCGGAGATTTCCCGCGCGACCGTCTATAACACCTTGGGCGAGATGGTCACGCTGGGTGAGGTGATCGAAGTCTCCACGGACCGCCGGGCGAAACGTTACGACCCGAACGCGCACCGCCCGCACCACCACCTGGTGTGCGCACAGTGCGGCGCCATCCGCGACGTCCACCCCACCGGGGACCCGCTGTCGGACCTGCCCGCCGGGGAGCGCTTCGGCTTCACGATCTCCAGCGTGGAAGTGACCTACCGCGGCACCTGCCCGACCTGCGGATCCGCGTGAACGCGACGCACAGACGGACGAAGAAGGGCCCCGGTGCACAGCACCGGGGCCCTTCTTCATGCCTGATCTTCGTACCGAACGGAACGAAAACACCGGAGGCCCGGATCTCTTTCGAGATCCGGGCCTCCGACTTCAGTAGCGGGGACAGGATTTGAACCTGCGACCTCTGGGTTATGAGCCCAGCGAGCTACCGAGCTGCTCCACCCCGCGCCGTTGAATGGAACACTACGGGACGGTGTCGACCAGCGCAAATCCCTATCCGCGGCCCCGCGAGGCCGCATGCCGGCCCACCGAGGCCGCATGCGAAGCCCACCACCGCGGGCCCCGGCGCCGGCCTCACCGCGAGCCCCCTCATCGGGTCACGCGGTGAGTTCCTGGTGGAGCGCCTCACGCAGTCGCGCCGCGCGCTCGGCCACCTCGGCCGGCCCCAGCTCCACCGCGCGCGCACACCAGCGCTGCCCCTCGGTCAGCTCGCCCCTACGAGCCGCGAGCAGCGCCAGCCGCAGCGCGGCCCTGCCGTGCCCGGCCTGCGCGGCCCGGGTCCACCACAGGGCGGCCTCCCGCTCGCCGCCCTCACGCGCGAGCAGCAGTCCGAGGTTGAAGGCGCCGTTGCGGCTGCCCGCCTCGGCGGCCTCCCGGTACCAGCGCCCGGCCTCGGCGATGTCCCCGCGCCCTGCGGCGAGCATGCCGACCCGCACCTGGGCACGGCGGTGCCCCTGCTCGGCGGCGCGCTCGTACCACTGCTCGCACTCGCTCTTCACCCCGTGCGGCTCCCCGAGCGCCGTCGGACCGGGCGGCGGCTGGCGCGAGTCCAGCACGGTGGCCAGCCGGAAGGCCGCCTCGGCGCTGCCACCGCCGGCGGCACAGCGCAGATGACGCTCGGCGGACCGCTCGTCGCCGTCCCGCAGGCAGGCGATACCGACCTGGAGGGCCGCCTCCGTGTGGCCTGCCGCCGCCGCGCGCTCGTACCAGCGCAGCGCCGAACGGTCGTCGTCGCGACCCGCGTAGAGGATGCCGAGATTGAACGCGGCGTCCACGCTGCCCGCCTCGGCGGCCTTGGAGAACCAGGGCTCGGCCCCGGTCGGGTCGTCGGCCTGGAGCAGCAGGACGGCGAGCGCGTTGGCGGCCTCGCGGTGACCGGCGTAGGCGGCGCGGCGGTACCACTGCTCGGCCTGGGCCGTACGGTCCTGGGCCGCGCAGAGCAGCCCCAGGTTGTACGCGCCATTGACGTCGCCCGCGTCCATCGCGGCGCGGTACCAGCGTTCGGCGGTCTGCTGCTCACCCCGGGCGGCGTGGAGCGCGCCGAGCGCGTTGGCCGCGTTACCGTCGCCGTCCTGCGCTGCGCGCAGCCACCAGACAGCGGCGCTCTCCTCGTCACCGGCGTCACGCAGCAGAAAGCCGAGGGCACAGGCGGCCCGCGACTCGCCCTCCTTGGCGGAGGTCAGATACCAGCGGCCGGCCTCCTTGAGCTCGCCGCGCTTCTCCAGGATCGCCCCGAGGTGCAGGGCGGCCCGGCGGTGGCCACGGGCTGCGGCCTGCCGGTACCACTGCGCCGCCTCACTGAGGATCGAGGAAGCGGCGGTGCCGGTGACACCGGCGGCGGCCCTGTCACCGTCCGCAGCCCTGCCCGTGTCGGTCGCCCAGCCGGTGCCGCTGGCCCAGCCGGTGCCGGTGTCCGGGTCCGCGACCCGACGGCTGCCCGTACGGCTGCCGCCCGAGGTGGCCGGACCCGTACCGCCGACGCTCTTGGGAGCGCCGCTGTAGACCGCGTCGGCGCCCATACGGGCACTCTCGCGGGCCCGGCGCTCCAGCGTCCGGGCAAGCCGGTACGCCGCCTCACGGTGCCCCTGCTCGGCCGCGGCTCGCAGCCAGCGCTCCGCCCCGACATCGCTACGGTGCTCCAGCAGATCGGCGAGGGCGTAGGCGCCGAGGGCGTGCCCCTGCTCGGCGGACTGGCGCAGCCAGTACTCGGCGGCCGGTTCGTCGCCCAGCTCGCGGTAGTGGCGCCCCAGCGCGTGGGCGGCGGCCGCGGACCCGGCGACGGCGGCGATACGCCACCAGCCCGCCGCCTCGTCCACATAGCCGCGCTGATGGAGGAGGACACCCAGATTGTTGGCGGCGGCGCGCTCGCCCTCGGCGGTCGCGGCACGCAGATACGGCTCGGCGGCGTCGAGATCGCCACGGCGCAGCAGCAGGGCGCCGAGCACGCTCATCGACGCGGTGTCACCGGCATCGGCGGCGCGTCGATGACGCGCCTCGTCCTCGGCGTCCGCGGAGTCATTGGCGGTGTCGGCGGCGTCGGCAGCATCGACGGTGTCGTCTGCGTACTGCCGCACATACCGCCCTGTCTCCAACAGAGTTGCCCTATCCCCCATATTTTCCATCGTCGCACCACCTGCTACCCACGTACAGCTGGTATACCGCGCCCCCGCGACATCACTTCAGCGTTTTGTCGACATGCCCACAGAGAGACAAGTCAAACACGCTCAGGGGCAACTCTCGCGACCTGAAACGCACTTGGCACCGACACACGCCAAAGGCCCGGATCTCTTTCGAGATCCGGGCCTCCGACTTCAGTAGCGGGGACAGGATTTGAACCTGCGACCTCTGGGTTATGAGCCCAGCGAGCTACCGAGCTGCTCCACCCCGCGCCGTTGTGTTTCAACCGTACCACGGCGCGGAGTGATGCCTGCTCAGCCGCTGTTGTCGCCGGCCTTGTCCCCGGTCTTGTCGTCGGCCTTGTCCCCGGATTTGTCCCCGCTGGAGGACGCGGAGTCGGCCGCGGCGGCCCGTTCCAGAGCGTCCTGGAGGTCCTTCTGGGCCTTGCCGTACGCGGTCCAGTCCTGCTTCCCCAGCGCCGTCTCCCCGGCCTCGTACGCCTTCTGGGCGTCCGAGATGGCCCGTTGGAGCGCCTGGGCACTGTCGCCGGTGGCGGGTGGCTTCGTGGTGTCACCCGGCGGTGTCGTCGAGTCGGAACCCTCCGCCCCGAACACCGCGTTCAACGCCTCGGGCAGGCTGTCCTTGAAGACGGGCTTGCCTCCGTAGGAGACGGCCACCTTCTTCAGCAGCGGGTAGTTGGCGCTGCCACCGCGCGCGTACACCGGCTCGATGTACAGGAAGCCCTGGTCGAGCGGCACCGTCAGCAGGTTGCCGTACTCGATGTCCGAGTCGGTGCCTCTCAGGTTCCTGACGAACTCGGCGACTTCGGGCACACCGTTCAGCTCACTCTGTACCTGCTGGGGCCCCTGCACGGTCGACGTGACTCTCAGGACTCTGATCTTGCCGTAGTCCTTGCTGGTGGCGTCGGCGTCCACGGCCATGAACGCGCCCAGGTTGGGGCGCCCGTTGGGTGTGAAGGTCGTCGTCAGCGAGAACTTCTGACTGTCCTGGCCCGGCATCTTGAGGCTCAGGTAGTACGGCGGGACCGAGTTGCTGTCCTTGTTGGTCGGGTCGTCCGGCACCTGCCACGCGTCACTGCCGCTGTAGAACTGCGCGGGGTTCGTGACGTGGTAGCGGGTGAGAAGCTCGCGCTGCACCTTGAACATGTCCTGCGGGTAGCGCAGGTGGTCCATCAGCTCGGACTTGATGTCGCTCTTCGGCTTCACCGTGCCGGGGAAGGCCTTCATCCAGGTCTTGAGGACCGGATCCTTCTCGTCCCACTGGTACAGGCTGACCGAGCCGTCGTAGGCGTCGACGGTGGCCTTCACCGAATTCCGGATGTAGTTGACCTGGTTCTGCTGCGCCACGACCGCGCGCTGGTTGTCGGTCAGCGAGTCGGCCGTGGTGTCACCGAGCGTCGTACGGGACGCGTACGGATAGCCGTTCGTCGTCGTGTACGCGTCGACGATCCACTTGATACGGCCGTCGACCACGGCGGGGTAGGCGTCGCCGTCGATGGTCAGCCAGGGCGCGACCGCCTCGACGCGCTCCTTGGGCGTGCGGTTGTAGAGAATCCGCGAACCGTCGCCGATGGCGCCGGAGTAGAGCATCTGGGGCTCGCTGAAGGCCACGGCGTACGCCGCGCGGTTCAGCGGGTTCGAGAGGTCGACGCCGCTCTTGCCCTGATAGCTCGTCGTCCGCTCGCCGTTCTTCTCGTAGTCGAGCTCCTTCTGGGGGCCGCCCACGATCGAGTACTGCTCGGTCTTCTCGCCGTAGTAGATCCGCTGCTGGTACGTGGGCAGCTGCCCGGTCGTCGGCAGACCGGACTCGGTGAAATCGGGGGCGCCGATGGTGCCCTCGTTCTCGTCCGTCACCGTGTTCGAGCCCTTGGCTGCGATCATTCCGTAGCCGTGGGTGTACGTGAAGTGATCGTTGATCCAGTTGCGCTTCGGGATACCCGTGATGTTCAGCTCGCGCAGACCGACGACCGTGTCCTGCGGCTTGCCGTCGGGACCCTTGTACCGGTCGACGTCCAGCGTGGAGGGGAACTGGTAGTACTTCCGCTCCTGCTGGAGCTGCTGGAACGCGGGCGAGACCACATTCGGGTCGACCAGGCGGTAACTGGCCGCGGAATCGGCCGCCTTGCGCTGATCGGGCTTGCGGTCCGGGTCACCCTTGCCGCCGTAGTCCTGCACACTGGCGCCGTCGATGCCGTACGAGGCGCGCGTGGCGTCGATGTTCTTCTTGATGTACGGCGATTCCTTGGCCTGCTCGTTCGGCTGGACCTGGAACTTCTGCACGATCGCCGGGTAGAGCCCGCCGATCAGGATCGCCGAGAGCACCATCAGGCCGAAGCCGATCACGGGCAGCTGCCAGGTGCGGCGCCAGAGCGTCGCGAAGAACAGCAGGGCGCAGATGACGGCGATGCAGAACAGGATCGTCTTGGCCGGGAGATAGGCGTTGGCGTCGACGTACCGCAGTCCGGTCCAGTTGCCCGCCGCCTTGAAGTCGCTGGACTTCACAGCCAGTCCGTACCGGTCGAGCCAGTACGCCACGGCCTTCAGCGACACGAAGACGCCGAACAGCACCGAGAGATGGCCGGTGGCCGCGCCCGTCGCACGCGCGCCCGGACTCGTGACGCGCAGCCCTCCGTACAGATAGTGGGTCAGCGCGGTGGCGATCAGCGACAGCACGACCGTCGCGAAACCGAATGCCAGCAGGAATCGGTACCAGGGCAGATCGAACGCGTAGAACGCCACGTCCATCTTGAACTGGGGGTCCTTCTGGCCGAAGGGCACCCCGTTCACCCACATCAGCCAGGTGCGCCACTGGCCGGCGGCCGACGCGCCGGCGATCAGCCCGACCAGCGCGGTGATCGCCAGGAGCACCCATTTCTTGAACGGGGCGATCCCCATCCGGTACCGGTCGAGGTTCTGCTGCTCCATCGACATCGCGCTCAGCGGCGGCCGGAGCCGGTGCGCCAGCCAGATGTTCAGACCGACGGCGAGCGACATCAGCAGTCCGAAGACCGCGAACAGCCCGACCTTGGTCCAGAGCGTGGTGGTGAAGACCGATGAGTATCTCACCGAGCGGTACCAGAGCCAGTCGGTCCAGAACCCGGCGAACATGACGAACAGCATGGCCAGTACGGCCAGCACACCCAACGTCATGAGCAGGGTCCGGACCCGGCGGGACGGCCGGCCCACTCTGATCCGTGGCCCGGTCGGGCCTCCGCCGCGGTCCGGCATCTGGAAAGCCAACGTGCGCACCTCGAAGTTCGCGGTCGTGTGATTCAGCCTGTAAAAAGCGGGCCCCGCGATCGTAGGGCCCACTGATGCAACTTACTGAGGCTTTACCTAGTTCCCGCACCGGGGTCCGAAGGAGGCAGGATATTGACCATGTCCAATGTTTCTCCCTCAGGCACACCCATGGCCGCGAGCCCGCTGACCCGCGCGGTGCTCGAAATCGACGAGTACGCGTCGGGGCTCGGCTGGGACCAGCCGGCCCGGCTCTTCGCGCTCGTCGACACCACGCGGCTGCGTTCCGACGAGCCGGAGCTGGCGGCCCAGCTGGGTCTCGACGACGGCGAGTCCGTCGCTCCGCTCACCCCTGTCGAACAGGACGAGATCCCGTCCGGCACCCCGCTGGACGAGTTCCTCGGCACCATCGCGTGGCCCGGGGCGGTGGCGGGCTGCGCGATGACGGTGGAGCGTCTGATGCTGCCGCCGTCCGCGGAGGCATCCGTACCGGACGGTCTCGACGAGTCCGGGCTGGCCGAGTGGGTCGCGGCGCACCCGGAACGTCAGGAGGTACGGATGACGGTGGCCGTGCTGCGTGACGGCGCCCGGGAGTCGGCGCTGCGGCTGCGCGAGAAGGACTCGCCCAACGAGGTCCTCACGGGCTCCGGTCTGGTCCCCGGGCTCGCCGAGGCCCTCGCGGCGACCTTCGAGGCGTAACGGGTCGTGAAGGCATAGCGACCGGCCCTCCGCCGGAGGGTCCGGTCCACGGCCGGTCAGCTTGCCGAACAGCTCGGCAGGCCGGTCGTCTTCCCTGCCCGGATCCTGTCCAGCGACTTCTTGGCGTCGTCGATGGTCTTCACCCTGATCAGGGTGAGGCCGTCGGGGACGTCCGAGGCCGCCGTGGCGCAGTTGTCGTCCGGCGTGAGGAAGTACCTGGCGCCCGCCTGGCGCGCGCCGACCAGCTTCATCTGGATGCCACCGATCGGGCCGACCTTGCCCGCGTCGTCGATGGTGCCCGTACCGGCGACGAACTTGCCGCCCGTCAGCGAACCGGGTGTCAGCTTGTCGACAATGCCGAGAGAGAACATCAGCCCGGCGCTCGGACCGCCCACGTCGGCCAGCTTGATGTCCACGGAGAACGGGAAGGTGTGGTCGGTCCCTGCCTGGATGCCGACGATCGCCCGGTCGCCCTTGTCGGACTTCCCCGTGGTGATCGTGGTCTTCTCGGTGCCCTCGGGCTTCCGGCCCGCCTTCTCCGCCGCCTTCGCCTCCTTGGCGGGGATGATGGTGAACACGACGTCCTGGCCGGGCTTGTGCTTGGTGACGAGCTTCGCGACGTCCTCCGGCGCCTTGACCGGCGATCCGTCCACGGCCTTGATCACGTCTCCGGCGTGCAGCGTGCCCTCGGCGGGGCTGTCCTTGAGCACGGAGGAAACAATGGTCCGCGAGGACACCGGAATGCCGAGCTCCTTCAGGGCGGCGACCTTGGCGCTCTCCTGGGACTGGCTGAACTCCTCGGCGTTCTCCTGTGTGGACTGTTCTTCCGTCTTGCCGTCCGGATACAACGTGTCGTGCGGCACCACGATGTTGTCGTGAGCGAGCCAGCCGTAGACCGCTTCCACGATATTCATGTTGTAGTCCGCGCCGGTGACCCTGACCGTGGTCATATTGAGGTTGCCGGACGTCGCATAGGTCTTGTGACCGGAGATCCGCAGCACCGGCTCGCCACCGGCGTCACCGAGTGTGTTCACCGTCGGACCGGGGCTCATCTCGGAATACGGCACTTTGATGAGCACGCCCGCGCAGAGCAGCGCGATGAGGACGAGGGTGGAAGCGAGCATCGTCGCGGTGCGGCGTGGCATGGAACGACAGTACGGGAAGGGTCTGTCAGTCCACCCCTGGGGCCGGTCCGTCCGAGGCCCACAGGTCCTGTCCGGTCGATCTTCGTCGATCGGCCCGCCGATCTTCGTCGATCAGCCACTGATTCTTCGTGGATCAGCCCGCGAAGACCGGACAGGACCTGTGCGATCAACCGCGCGACTGCGAACGGTCCGCGGCCGCGTCAGGCGACGTCCGAACCGGAATGTTCCTTCTCCATCGCGTCACGGAACCGGGCATAGCCGTTGAGTTCGGCTATGTCACCGGTCGTGCGGTCTCTCGCGGCCCAACTTCCCCATATCGCCGCGCCAACGGCGGCGAAAAGCGGAATCAGCAGCCAAGCAAGTGCGGCCATACCGACCTCCGGACCTCAATGAGCGTCTGCGAACTGACCGATCAGCAGATTAACCATCTGCTGAACCAACGCTGCTGGCAGGGGTGCGGTTACGCAAATCGGGCCGTATGGGTACTGACCGGGTTTCAGTCAAACCTTGGGAAAGGAACCACGACCGCACCCACGCCTTCGGGAGGCTTTACGCCCCCACCCACTCTTCTGTCCCGTCGGAGAACTTCTGATGTTTCCAGATCGGGACCTCGTGCTTGAGGTCGTCGATCAGCTTCCGGCAGGCCTCGAACGCCTCCGCCCTGTGCGGGCAGGAGACCGCGACGACGACCGCCAGATCACCGACCGCCAGATCACCCACACGGTGGACGGCGGCCAGCGCCCGCACCGGATGTCCGGCGACCACCTTCTCGGCCACGCGCCGCAGCTCGGCCTCCGCGGACGGATGGCACGAGTAGCCGAGGGCGTCGACGTCCGCGCCCCCGTCGTGGTTGCGCACCGTCCCGACGAAGAGAGCCGTGCCGCCCGCCGCGTCGTCCCCGACCGCGCGGAAGACCTCATCGACGGTGATCGGGGTGTCGCGGATCGCCAGCAGCCGGATCGGGTCCTGCGCCGGCTGCTCGCCCGGATGGGAATGCGTGCTCGCCATAGGGCCCATCGTGCCGTACGGCGCCGACCTCACCGAACGGCGCCCGCTTCCCGGGGGCCCACCGGCACAGGGCCCCGGCGCCCCCTACAGACGGCGCCGCGCCTTACGGGCCCGCCGCACCAGAGCGGCCGTACCGAGCAGTGCCACGGTCGCGCCCGCCGCGCCCGCGGCGGTGGCGTCCTTACGGCCGAGGCGGCGGCCCGCGACCGTGTGGCGGCCCTCCACCTCCTCCAGCAGCGCCGCGAGAACCTCCTCGTTCGTCCACCGCGGCCGCCACCCGGCGTCGTGCAGCCTGCTGACGCTGACCACCCAGGGATGCATCGTGTACGCGAGGTCCCCGGCCGGCGAGGGAGTCAGACCGATCCGGTGCAGCCGGGCCGCGGCCCCCAGAGCGACCGCGGACGGCAGTTCCATCCGGCGGATACCGCTCAGCTCCTCGACCTCCTCCTGCTCCAGCCAGCCGTCGCAGCCGACCGCGAACTCTCCGTCCGCCTTTTCGAGCGCGGCGTACTCCAGCGCGCTGACCAGGTCCTCGACATGGCAGAACTGCCAGGTGGGACGGGATCCCGCGACGACGAGCAGCCGGGGCGACTCGAAGTAGCGGGTGAGGGCCGTGTCCGTACCGCCGACCAGGACGGCGGGCCGTACGACCGTCACATTGAGGCCGGGGTGGGCGCGCGGCGCCCGGCGGCCCAGGCGCTCGATCTCCAGCAGATCACCGACACCCGTGGCCTCGGCGGTCGCCCGCAGCTCGGCGTCCTCGGAAAGGGGGATGTCGTTGTCGGGCAACGCGCCGTAGACCATGGCCGACGTGCACAGCACGACCCGGTGGACCCCCGCGGCGGCCGCCGCCGTGAGCACGGTCTGGGTGCCGCGCACGTTGTAGGCGGTACGGGCGGCGGCGTCGGTCTCCAGGTCGAGATCGAGCGCGAGATGGACCACGACATCGGCGCCACGCAGCTTCTCGGCGATGGCCGGGTCACGGACGTCGAGGATGTGCCACCGCGCCTCGGAGACCTCCCCCCGGCGCTCGTCGATGGCGATGACCTGCTTGATCTCCTCGGACGCCGCCAGGCGCCGGGTGAGCAGGTCACCGACGCCGGAGGCGGCGCCGGTGACCGCGACGACGGGGCCGCGGGAGGGGGTCGTGGTTGAGCGGTTTCGCGCTGCGCGAACCTTCGGATCTCGGGAACTCACCGGGCGTCTCCAGCGGTTGTCTTCAATACGTACGTGAATGACGCGTACGTACCAGGTGACGTCCATCCTGCCGCAGGCCATCGGCCGACGGAGCACCGAGCCCGGAAGCCGCCCGGGTGTCGGAGCCGCACCGGCCGGCGGAGGCGGGAGACGGCGCGGACCGGAGGCAGCGCGGAGTCCGGCCGGACGGGCTCGCCGGACCGGCGGCCCGCGACGCCACCCCGCCTGCCCGCCCGCCGCTTAGGCTGGGTGGTGTAGTCGGGCAGCCGCCGCCGGCAGGAAGCCGGCGGCCCTACGAGCCGAGGAACCCCGTGAGTGACACCCCATTCGGATTCGGCCTTCCGCCGGAGGAGCCGGAGGACGGCGACGGCAAGAAGAAGGACCCTGCCGGAGGTGGTCAGGGTGCCGGTGGTCAAGGCGGTCCCGGCAATCCCTTCGCAGGATTCGGGCTGCCGGGCGGCGCGGGCGGTGCGGACAATCCGTTCGCCGCGATGTTCGGCTCGCTGAACCCCAACGACCTGGGCGCCGCCTTCCGGCAGCTCGGGCAGATGCTCAGCTACGAGGGCGGTCCCGTGAACTGGGACATGGCCAAGCAGATCGCCCGGCAGACGGTCTCGCAGGGCACGCCGGACGGTACGAAGGACGCGAGCGTCGGGCCCGCCGAGCGTGCCTCGGTCGACGAGGCGATCCGGCTGGCCGACCTCTGGCTGGACGGCGTCACCTCACTGCCTTCCGGCGCGAACACGGCGGTGGCGTGGAGCCGCGCCGAGTGGGTCGAGGCAACACTGCCCGCGTGGCAGCAGCTCGTCGATCCGGTCGCGGAGCGGGTGGGCACGGCCATGAGCGAAGTGCTGCCCGAAGAGATGCAGTCCGTGGCGGGCCCGCTGATCGGCATGATGCGCTCCATGGGCGGCGCCATGTTCGGCCAGCAGATCGGGCAGGCCGTGGGGGTGCTGGCGGGCGAGGTGGTCGGCTCGACGGACATCGGGCTGCCGCTGGGCCCGGCCGGCAAGGCCGCGCTGCTGCCGCTGAACGTCGAGGCGTTCAGCAAGGACCTCGGGGTGCCCAAGGACGAGATCCGGCTCTATCTGGCCCTGCGCGAGGCCGCTCATCAGCGGCTCTTCGCCCATGTGCCGTGGCTTCGGTCGCACATGTTCGGGGCGGTCGAGGGCTATGCCCGCGGCATCAAGGTCGACACCAGCAAGCTGGAGGACGTGGTCGGTCAGTTCGACCCCACACACCCCGAGGAGCTTCAGGACGCGCTCCAGCAGGGCATGTTCCAGCCGGAGGACACCCCCGAGCAGAAGACCGCGCTGGCCCGTCTCGAAACGGCACTCGCGCTGGTCGAGGGCTGGGTGGACGCGGTGGTGCACGAAGCAGCCAAGAGCAGGCTCACGGCGGCGGACGCGTTGCGCGAGACCCTGCGCAGGCGCCGGGCGTCCGGCGGCCCCGCCGAGCAGACCTTCGCCACGCTCATCGGGCTCCAGCTGCGGCCACGCCGGCTGCGGGACGCCTCGCGGCTGTGGGCCTCGCTCACGGACGCGCGGGGTGTCGACGGGCGCGACGGGCTGTGGGAGCACCCGGACATGCTGCCGACGGCTTCCGACCTCGATGACCCGGACGGCTTCGTCCACCACGAGCAGCCGGACTTCTCCGAGCTGGACAAGATGCTCGGCGAGGCGGCGGACGGCGGCAGGCCGAATCTCCGGAAGGACGACACCGACGGCCAGGACTCCGGCAGCCAGGGGTCCGGCAGCCAGGGGTCCGGCAGCCAGGACTCCGGCAAGGACGACAAGGACGACACCGACAAGTGAGCCTGTACGACGACGCCGTCCTCGTACTGAAGAAGTACGAGGACCAGCCGGAGCTGCGCGGGCTCTACCTGGACCATCTGGCGGCCCACCCGGACGGAATGTGGAAAGCGTGCGAGGCCGGGCATCTGACGGCGAGCGCGCTGGTGATCGACCCGGAGCGGGGCCGCGTCCTGCTGACCCTCCACAAGAAGCTCGGCATGTGGCTCCAGATGGGCGGCCACTGCGAGCCCGGCGACGCCTCACTGGAGCGCGCCGCTCTGCGGGAGGCGACGGAGGAGTCCGGCATCCCGGGGCTGACGCTGCTGCCCGTCGGTCCGGTCCAGCTGGACCGTCACGCCATTCCGGCGCCCTGCCACTGGCATCTCGATGTCCAGTACGCGGCGCTGGCGCCGGCGGGAGCGGTCGAGGCGATCAGCGAGGAGTCGCTGGACCTGCGCTGGTTCTCCTACGACGAGGCCGTGGGGATGGCCGACGCCTCGGTCGCGCGGCTGGTGGAGCGTACACGCGCCGCGCTGCGCGGGTAGGGGAGCTTTTCGGTACGGACCGGTTGAGCAGGGGCGCCCTCCACTAAGGGCGCCCCTTTCGGTCTCACCTGCTCCAGGCGTTGCCCTGGTTCTGGCCGTGGGCTCCGTGCTGACCGGCGCCGAACTGTGCGGCCAGTCCTTGCCCGATGTCCGCGTTCTGCGGCGGCATGACCTCACTGGGCTGTACGAGCGCGAAACCCTGCCCGAGGAAGCTCAGTTCCCAGCCCTCGCCGGTGTTGCCGCGCCGGCGCCGTACCCCCGAGGAATGTGTCTGTGCCTGCATCTGCACCCGCAGCGCGGAGGACCACGCGACGACCGCGTCGGAGTCGGCGTTGACGTACTTGTCCGGCGTGACCTGCATCATCAACGGCCGGCCCGAGGTCATCAGCGCGACCTTGCCCCGGCCGGAGATGTTCAGCTGGTACTTGCCGGAGCCGGAGATGCCGTACTGGCTGTCGACCGCGATGACATCGGTATGCAGCGTGGAGTCGAGCGCGAGGACATAGGCGCTGTCCACCGTCATGCCGTCGTGGTCGACCTCGACGACATGGATGTACTGGGCGAGGTTGGCGAGGTAGACCGTGCCCTGCCCGTGGCAGCGCATCAGGTCCAGCCCTTCACCTGTGTTCGCGCGGGCCCGCCGCTGGTTGTTCGACTGGTACTCACCGTCGAAGTCGATCAGCCCCTGGTAGGCGACCATCGCGCCCTTGCGGGCGAGGAGATCGTCGTGGCCGGTGAGCGAGACCCGCAGCAGCTGCGGGTTCTGCACGACGTACCGGTCCTGGGACTGCTGTTCCGTGTAGGCGAAAAGTGGACTCTGCATGATGTGTTCCCGCTCCCCCTCAGCCCCGGACCCGCAGGCGGTCGGTGCTGTCCTCGCTGGGCTGTACGACGACGATGCCCTGGCCCGAGAAGGCCATCTGATACGCCTCACCGCTGCCCCGCCCGATCAGAGCGGAGGCCTTGAAGCTGCGCTTGCCCTTCACCTTGAGCGACGGTGACCAGGCGACGAGCGCGTCCGGGTCGACATAGGTCTCGTCCTCGCCACGGCCGCAGTCGACCACGATCGGTGTACCGCGCGAGGTCAGGGCGACCCAGCCGGTCCCGGCGATCTGCACGTTCCACAGGCCCTGACCGGTGAACTTGGCCAGGCCCTTCACCCGCTCGACGCCCATCTGGAGGTGCGCGTCGAAGGCCAGCAGATTGGTGCCGTTGACGGAGATCGCGTCACCGTCGAGGTTGATGACGACCACATCCGCGCCGTAGTCGGCGAGATAGAGCAGTCCGTCACCGGCGCACTTCATCAGAGGCATGCCCTCACCGGTCGCCCATTGGGAGGCGACCTGGCGCAGGGCGGGCGGGTTCGGCTCGTACTGGATGAAGCCCTCGTAGGAGACCATCGAGCCGGTGCGTGCGAACAGGTCCTGGCCGGAGGCCATGGCGACCTTGAGCATCGAGCGGCCGTGGTTCTCCATCCGGGCCGTGACGGGGGTGGGGGCGAAGCCCGCCAGCTGCTGGTTCATTGTCCGGGCTCCCTCAGACCTCGTACGGCTGGACGACGATGAAGTTCCCGGGGGCTCCCCGGAACTGGAGGTTCACGGTCTCTCCGCTGTGGCCGGGATACGCGTTACGGCGCAGGCTGACCTGGCTGGAGATGATCACCTGGGACGCGGACGACCAGGCGACGACGGCATTGCAGTCGGCGAAGGTCGTGGGCGTGACGGGCAGGACCACCGGAGTGCCGTGGGTCTTGACGACGACGGTTCCCGTGCCCTGGAACTGCATGGTGAACAGGGCGCCGCCGGGGATGCCATGGCCCTCGATACGACGGACCTCGTACTGGAGGGTCTCGTCGAAGGCCAGCACGTTCTCGGCGGAGACGCAGATGCCGTCACCCTGAAGTTCGACCGGATGCAGATGTGCGCCTTCCTCGGCGAGGAACACCTGGCCACGGCCGGTGCAGCGCATCAGCTGCATCTCCTGGCCGGTGGCGTTACCGACGATACGTCCGGCGAAACCGGCTCCCTTGTAGCCGAAGTCGACCTTGCCCTGGTACATCACCATGCTGCCCTGGCGGGCGAGGACGGGGGTGCCGTCCGCACCGAGGTCCACGCGCACCAGCTGGCCGTTCTGCGCGGTCCAGCGCTGGCCCGTGGGCAGTTCCTTGTACGGCTGAAGGGCCGCCTGGAGACCGCCGCCGCCCTGCGGGACACCTTGCGGCACGCCGTGCGGGGTGCCCTGGGGCGGACCGGGCGGCTGCCGGCCGTACGGAGCGGGGGCCGGCTGACCGTACGGGGACGGAGCTGCGGGCGGGGCGGTCTGTCCGGGAAGCTGGCCCGGGAGCTGGCCGGGAGCCTGGCCGAACTGGGGCGGTTGGGGCGGCTGTCCGTACGGTGACGGCGCGGGCGGCGGAGCGGCACCGCCCGGCGGGACCATGGGCGCCTCGATGGTCGGTGCGGCATGCACCGACTGCGGAGCTTGCGGTGCTTGTGGCGCCTGCGGAGCGTGCGGCACCTGCGATGTCTGCGGGACGTGAGGTGTCTGTGGGGGCGCCGGTGCACCGAAGGACGGTGCGGGGGCGGCGGTCTGCGTGGGCGGGGCGAAGGCCGGGATCTGGCCTCCGGACGGCGGCTGCTGGGGCGCGGGCTCCTCCTCGGCGACCTCGCCGCCGAAATTCCTGAGCAGCGCGTCGAGTCCACCATCGAAGCCCTGGCCGACAGCGGCGAACCGCCAGACGTCCTTCAAATAGAAGTCGCCGAGCATCACGGCACGCTCGGTGGTGAACTCCGAGCCGGTGAAGGCGTATCGGACGACTTCCTCGCCGCCCGCGACGATACGGATGTATCCGGGGCCGACCTGGGACATCTGGCCGGCACCATCGATGGTGGCGGTGAACGAGAGTTTGTGGATATTCGCCGGTATACGCTCCAGGGTCACCCTGAAGGACTCGGTGTCCCCCGCCTGGGATCCCAGCAACTGGACGGATTCCTCTGGCGACTTCGGCTGATTGAAGAAGATGAAATAACGGTCGTCCGAGAGCTGCTCATCGGCGTCGAGGCCGAAACAGCTGATGTCGAAGGTCAGCCCGGGAGCCGCGATCTGCACGCCTACGTACAGATCCGTCCCTGGCGTGAGATCACTGATCTTGGCCTTGTGGCCGCGCTGGAATTCCCTGGCCATGCGTAACGACCGTCCCCCATCCCGAAGGTGAATACGTCGCGCAAGGCTAACGGCTGGGTCGGACATCGGACCAAGCCGGTACACACTCGGTACAGGATCATCGAATCGTCACTCTTCGCCCACGACCGGCGGTTGCGGCAACCGGTCGGCGGCGACCACGCCTTCGAGATAACCACGGGCCCGCTCGGTACGGGGATACGCCTCCAGCAGCCGCCAGAACCGCGGACCGTGGCCCGGCACCAGCAGATGGGCCAGTTCGTGGACGAGTACATAGTCGACGACGTACTCCGGCATGCCCTGGAGCCGGTGCGAGAGCCTGATGCTGCCCTCCGCCGGGGTGCAGGAACCCCAGCGGGTGTTCTGGTTGGTCACCCACCGGACGGAGGCGGGCCGGGGCCTGCCGCCGAAGTACTGGGCGGAGAGGCGCTCGGCCCGCTCGATCAGCTCGCTGTCGCCGAGGAGACGCTTGGACTCCTGCGCGGCGAGTTTGTCGAGCATCACCGACACCCAGCGCTGTTCCTCCGCCTCCGACATCCGGGCGGGGATGAGCACGATGGTCCGGTCGCCCTCGCGGTAGGCCGAGACCGTTCTGCTGCGGCGGGCGCTCCGGCGGACCTCGACAGCGCTCGTCGCCGAGGCGCGGGGCGGACGGTCTGTCACGCCACTCGTTTCACCTTCGGCGCTGTGCGATGAGGTCTCCTCTGCCAGGCGAGGAGAAGGATCGGCGGACACGCCCCGACGTTACCCGCTGTGCGTGGGGGAAGTCCCGCCTCCGGGATGGTTCGATCTTGATCCACTCTCCGTCATGCACCATTTGAACGACTAACACCCGCAGCTGTGGATAACTTTCCACACCATCTGCCACTTCCCTGCATTCTGAGAACTCGGGATCGCGGAGACCGAGGAGATCTCGGGGATCGGCGAGCGAGAAAACGGGGAGGGCGATATGCGTCCGATGATGAAGCCCGCGCTGCGGCGTGCGTGGCGGGAGCGTCAGACGGTGCAATTCGGGGTGACGCCCGCGCACGCGGTTCGGGTCGGCCCGGTCGATACGGCCACGGGCAGTTTTATGGAGCTGCTCGACGGGACGCGGGGGCTGCCTCTGCTGCGGGAGGAGGCCCGCTCGATGGGGCTGCCGGACGGCCTGGCCGACTCACTGGTGGCGCGGCTGGCAGCGGCGGGGCTCATCGATTCACCGGGGGCGGGCGGCCGGGCGGCCGAGGCGTTCAGGAAACGGGCGAAGGACATCGACCGGTTGCGGCCCGACCTCGCGTCGCTCTCCGTCATTCACCGGGAGCCGGGGGCGGGGATGAGGCGGCTGGCGGCACGACGGGAGATGCGGGTCCAGGTCCGGGGCGCCGGCCGGGTCGGATCGGCCGTAGCCGCGGTGCTCTCGGCGTCCGGGGTGGGACAGGTCGATGTGCTGGACGGCGGGTGCGCGCAGGCCTGGGACGTGACACCCGCCGGGCTGCCCGCGGATTCCGTCGGCGAGCGGCGGGACGCGGCGGCCCGGCAGCTGGTCCGGCGGTCGGCCCCGGGGCGTGGGCCGAGGGCGCAGGACACCGAGTCGCGCGGAGACGGTGAGCCGGGCCTCTCCCTGGTGATCCTCGCTCCCCGCGACGGACTCGCCGCCTATGTCCCCGATCCGGGCGCGGCCCAGCCCTGGCTCGTCACGGGTACTCCTCATCTCTATACGGGGGTGATCGAGGCCACGGGTCTGGTCGGGCCTCTGGTGCTGCCCGGTGGCACGGCCTGTGCGGGCTGTATCGCGCGAGCGCGGGCGGACCGTGATCCGACCTGGCCGCGCATGCTGGCGCAGTGGCTCTCCGGGCGCGGGACATCGTCGGTACCGGCGTGCGATCTGGGGCTGGCCACCACGGTGGCGGGACTCGCGGCGGCCCATGCTCTGTCGTTCCTGGACGGGGAGCTGCCCGCCAGTACGGGTGCACGATGGGAGGCGTCTCTCCCGTTGCTGGACTGGCGCTCGGAGCAGATGGAACCCCATCCGGGCTGCCCGTGCGGGGCGGCCGGGAGCAGAGAGGGGGAGCGCATCACGGAAGCAGGGGCGCCGCACGACACAATGGCCGGGTAACCGCCGTACGCGGCATGGCTGTCTGGGATGAAGAGCTCCTCGAGGAAGAGGCGGACGATCGGCTCAAGGCGTCTGGTGCCGTCAGCGAGGATCCCTACAAGGAGGGGCACAATGTCTGATCTTCCCCGGAAGGCGGTCACCCGCACCGCGAAGCTGGCGACGTTGCCACTGGGCTTCGCCGGCCGGGCCACCTGGGGCCTTGGCAAACGGATCGGCGGGAAATCCGCGGAGATCGTCTCCCGGGAACTGCAACAACGCACGGCCGACCAGCTCTTCAAGGTGCTCGGTGAGCTCAAGGGCGGCGCCATGAAGTTCGGGCAGGCGCTGTCCGTCTTCGAATCCGCGTTGCCGGAGGAGATCGCCGGGCCCTACCGGGCGGCGCTCACCAAGCTCCAGGAAGCGGCGCCGCCGATGCCGACCCGTACGGTTCACGCGGTGATGGCGGAGCGGCTGGGTGAGGAGTGGCGCGAGCTGTTCTCGGAGTTCGAGGACAAGCCGTCGGCCGCCGCGTCGATCGGCCAGGTGCACCGGGGGGTGTGGCACGACGGCCGCGAGGTCGCGGTCAAGGTGCAGTATCCGGGAGCCGGGGAGGCGCTGCTGTCCGATCTGACCCAGCTGAGCCGGTTCGCCAGGCTGTTGGGGCCGCTGATCCCGGGGATGGACATCAAGCCGCTGATCACCGAGCTGCGCGACCGGGTGTCCGAGGAGCTGGACTACGGCCTGGAGGCCGAGGCACAGCGGGCACACGCGGTGGAGTTCGCGGACGATCCGGATGTGGTGGTGCCGGACGTCGTTCATCAGGGCGAGCAGGTGCTGGTGACCGAGTGGATGGACGGCATACCGCTGGCGGAGGTGATCTCCGACGGGACGCCCGAGCAGCGGAACCGGGCGGGGCAGTTGCTGGCCCGGTTCCTGTTCTCGGGTCCGGCGCGCACCGGTCTGCTGCACGCGGATCCGCATCCGGGGAACTTCCGGCTGCTGCCGCCCCTGGACGGAGGGGAAGACGCCCCGGAGGGGGAATTCCGGCTGGGTGTACTGGACTTCGGCACGGTGGACCGGCTGCCGGGCGGACTGCCCGGCACCATCGGTGAGGCCCTGCGGATGACGCTGGAGGGCGACGCCCAGGCGGTGTACGACCGGCTGCGGGGTGAGGGATTCATCAAGGATTCCATCGATCTCGACCCGGACGCGGTGCAGGACTATCTGCTGCCGATCATCGAGCCGGCGGCGGTCGAGGAGTTCACCTTCACCCGGAGCTGGATGCGCGACCAGGCGGGCCGGATCGCCGATCCGCGCTCCCCCGCGCACCAGTTGGGCAGGCAGCTGAATCTGCCACCGTCGTATCTGCTGATACACCGCGTCACACTGAGCACCATCGGTGTGCTCTGCCAACTGGGTGCGACGGTGCGGCTCCGGGACGAGTTGGAGGCCTGGCTGTCCGGGTTTCTGGAGGAGTCGGCGGATGAGGCCGACGCCGACACGGCAGCCGAGCCGGACGCCTGAGGGGCGCGGACGCAGCCTCAGGATGCGCCCGAGGGGGCCGGTCCTTCCGGACCGGCCCCCTCGCAGTGAGAGCGGAGTGACACTCGCCGACCGTTCGGCCGGCTTGCTCGCTCACTTGTTACTGCATGACCGCCATGGCCAGCGCGCGGCGGGCGCGCAGCGACACACGCTCGGCACGGCGCTGGATCCGCCGGGCGGCGACCAGGCGCGAGGCCCGGCGTTCCGCTTCGACTTGGCGCATACGTTCATCCATATGCGCGCGAGCCAGGGCTTCTGGGATGAGTTGCATCTCGCGGGTCCTGTTCTGACGCGTGTCGTTCGCGCCCGTGGTGGTGACGGCTGGGGTGGCGGAGCCGTACGGCTCGCTCGTGGAAGAGGTCATCGGAGCCTGCTTCTGGGGATCGTGCGTATAGGGACGGTCGATGGTTCCGGACGCGTTCATGCCGCGACCGGGTTCTTGCGCGGACGGCCACGCGGCCGCTTGCGGGCCACGACCACACCCTGGACAAAGAGCTCGCCGCCCCAGACACCCCACGGCTCACGCCGGTCCTTGGCGCCGGCGAGGCAGGCCTCGACCAGCGGGCAGCTACGACAGAGGGACTTCGCGTACTCGACATCGGCCGGGGACTCGGCGAAGAAGACCTCCGGGTCGTAGGCACGGCACGGAACGGGTACGCCGAGGTTCTCGATGGCGTCGTCGAGCGCGGTGAGCGCGGTCAGCGGGGTCAAGGTGGAGTCCTCCGTGGAACTGAGCGGGGCGATCGCTTCGGAAGGCGGTACGGACGGGGCGTGCGCATCGAGTTGCACGGGGTGTCGTTCCTCGTCTGGTCGGTCCGGCCTGTTTGCCGGGTGTCGGCTTGGTACCGGGTGGTTCTTGTCCCGAGGCCCCTTCGCTCCGTCTCTCCCGTTCGGGACAAACAGAAGGGCCGCGGATCCCGGGTGGGGTTCCGCGGCCCTGAAGGCGCCGGCCTGATTCTCGATCAGGCTGGATCGCTCCAGGGTTCGAGCCCACGGAAGGCCCACATCGTGTGATGCTGCGTCTGCGTCTTGGTTTCGGCACCGGTCGCCGCAAAGGCATAGGCCTTGGCCTCTGCCGCCGCTACTCCTGCTTCCAGTGCCTTGGTCGGTCGCTCATCGCACTCCGGGACAGCGCGCTCTCGGACGGGAAGACCCGACAGAGACAGACCCGACAGAACGACGGGGCGCACGGAGAGGGCGGCGGACAGACCACTGGCAATCAGTTCGGAACCGGAGAAGCCGAGCATGCATGCGGAGACGACCGAGCGATCGGTCATTTTGACGGTGCTGACAAGGTTGTTGTTGACGTTGATCACAGGAATCGCCTCCTCTCGGCGTCTCGAGGACCGGCCCGAAGACCAGTCACATGTGTATGGACATGTACTGCTTGTGCTAAGTAGAGCACGGGAACCGGGCTTCGGAGAAGCCGTTGTTTCCGTGGTTAAGAACCTATGGGGATTCCCGGGGCGGGCGCAAACTATTTTTTCGACGAGTTTGCATCAGGTGTCCTCGTCGTCCACCGCAAGCTCCTCACCAGCGCAGATGGCCAGCACATCGGCTCCGAACCGGTCCAGCTTGCGGCGGCCGACTCCGGAGATCCCGGCCAGCTCGCCCGCACTGCCCGGTACGGCCTCCGCGATCGCCATCAGCGTCTTGTCGGTGAACACGCAGTACGCGGGCTGGCTCAGCTGCTGGGCCTGCTCGGCGCGCCAGTCACGCAGCCGCTCGTACAGTGCCTCATCCATGTCGGAGGGGCAGTCCTCGCAGCGCATGAGCTTCATCTCACCGGCGTCGGTGAGCGTCCGGCCGCACACCCGGCAGCGCGCGGGGCCCCGCTGCCTGCGCCGGGCCGCGCTGCCGCGCTCGACGGAGCTTCTCGCGCCCGCCGCCGTGTCCCGGGCGCCGGGGGCCGTGGAGCCGGGACGCAGCCCGTTCAGGAAGCGGGTGGGACGCCGGGAGGCCCGGCCGCCGGGCGAACGGGAGAGGGCCCAGGAGAGGGAGAGGTGCAGCCGCGCACGGGTGACTCCCACGTAGAGAAGCCTGCGCTCCTCCTCGATCTGCTCATCGGTCTTGGCGTAGGTGATCGGCACCATGCCCTCGGTGAGCCCGACGAGGAACACCGCGTCCCACTCCAGTCCCTTCGCCGCGTGGAGCGAGGCGAGCGTGACGCCCTGCACGGTGGGCGCGTGCTGCGCGGCAGCGCGCTCGTCCAGCTCCGCCACCAGATCGGCCAGCGTCGCCGTCGGCTTAGCCCGGACGAAGTCCTCGGCGAGACGGACCAGGGCGGCCAGGGATTCCCAGCGGTCCCGGACCGCGCCCGATCCGGTCGGGGGCTCGGTGGTCCATCCCTTGGTGGAGAGCACCGCCCGCACCTGCGAGGGCAGTTCGACGACATCGTCCAGCAGGGAGTCGTTGCCCCCGAACCTGGCCGCTCCGCGCAGCGCGGCGCCCGCTTCCCGTACCTCCTGGCGTTCGAAGAACCGCTCGGCGCCGCGCAGCTGATACGGGACTCCCGCGTCGGCGAGGGCCTGTTCGTAGACCTCCGACTGGGCGTTGATGCGGTAGAGCACGGCGATCTCACCGGCCGGGACGCCCGCGGCGATCAGATCGCGGATCCGGCGGGCGGTGCCCTCGGCTTCGGTGGGCTCGTCCCCGTACTCCGTGCAGACCGGCTCGGGGCCCGGGTCGCGCTGCGAGATCAGCTCCAGGCGGTGCTCGGCGGCCCGGCCGCTCGCCTGGTTCAGCAGGCCGTTGGCGAGATGGACCACCTGGGGGGTGGAGCGGTAGTCCCGGATGAGCTTCACCACCGTGGCGTTGGGATGCCGGGTGCGGAAGTTCAGCAGGTGGTCGGGGGTGGCTCCGGTGAAGGAGTAGATCGTCTGGCTGGCGTCGCCGACGACGCAGAGGCTTTCCCTGTCCCCCAGCCAGAGATCGAGCAGCCGCTGCTGGAGCGGGCTGACGTCCTGATACTCGTCCACCACGAAGTGCTGGTACTGACGGCGGATCTGGTCGGCGATGTCGTGCCGGTCCTGGAGGATGCCGACCGTGAGCAGCAGGACGTCCTCGAAGTCGATCACCGAGCGCTCGCGCTTGAGCTGCTCGTACATCCCGTAGATCTGGCCGATCTCCGCCGGGTCGCGCGGGGCGTCGCGGGGGGACTTGGCGACGGCCGCCGGATAGTCGGCCGGCACGGTCTGGGTGACCTTCGACCACTCGATCTCGCTGGTGACGTCCCGCAGTTCATTGCGGTCGAGCCGGATCCGGCAGCGGGCCGCGGCCTCGGCGACCAGCTGGACCTTGCGGTCCAGCAGCCTCGGCAGCTCGCCGCCGACCGCCTTGGGCCAGAAGAACTGGAGCTGGCGGAGCGCCGCAGCGTGGAACGTACGCGCCTGAACGCCTCCCGCGCCGAGCTGCCGCAGCCGCCCGCGCATCTCGCCCGCGGCGCGGTTGGTGAAGGTGACGGCGAGCACTCCGGCGGGTGGGAGTATCCCGGCGCGCACCCCGTAGGCGATCCGGTGGGTGATGGCGCGCGTCTTGCCCGTGCCGGCTCCCGCCAGCACGCACACCGGCCCGTGCAGGGCCGTCGCGACCTCGCGCTGCTCGGGGTCGAGCCCGTCGAGCACCGCGTCGGCGTCGCGCGGCGGAGCCACGATCTGGCTGCCTTCGGATTCCCGCGAGAACAGTGGGGAGTGCGTTGCTGTTGTCACCCCGCCATGCTGCCAGGTCCCCCGGGACGGCTGCGGCGGTTGTCCACAGGGGAGCCTCATTGGTCATACGAATACGGTGCTTCGGCGCGGGCACCACCCGGACCCGGCCCCGGACCCGGACCCGGACCCGGACCCGGACCCGGACCCGGCGGGAATGGTGACCGGGTCACGTACGTTCGACACAATGCGGCGACGCTTCGGGCGACGCATTCGGTCAGAGCAAAGGAGCGCGAGAAGATGCCGGGCACTGTGACGATGTACAGCACCACGTGGTGCGGATACTGCCGTCGGCTGAAGGGCCAGATGGACCGCGAGGGCATCGGGTACACGGAGATCAACATCGAGCACGACCCGGAATCGGCGGCCTTCGTCGAAAAGGCGAACGGCGGCAACCAGACGGTGCCGACCGTGCTGTTCGAGGACGGCTCGACGCTGACGAATCCCTCGCTGGCCCAGGTCAAGCAGAAGGTCGGCGTGGGCGCCTGAGGGCACTGACCGCACCTGCCGCGAGTGACGCGAGCCCCCGCCCGGCGAGGCCGGCGGGGGCTCTGTCATACGTCTCACGCGACCGGCGCACCGCTCGGGTCGGCCGGCATACGCCCACCGGCGTACAGCTCGGGCCCCCGACGTACGCCTCAGGTGATCGGCTTCGGCAAGGGCTTGCCGTACCAGAGCTCCACCAGGCGGGCGGCAATCGAGATGCCCGCCGGGGGGAGGATCTCGCCCGTCTCGATCGCGGTACGCAGATCCTCGCGGGAGAACCAGCGCGCCTCCTCGATCTCCTCGCCGTCCACCGTGATCTCCGAGGACGTGGCGCGGGCCATGAAGCCCAGCATCAGGCTCGACGGGAACGGCCAGGGCTGGCTGGCGATGTACTCGACGTCGCCGACCGTGACGCCCGCTTCCTCGAAGACCTCGCGGACCACCGACTGCTCGATCGACTCGCCCGGCTCCACGAAGCCCGCGAGCGTGGAGAACCGGCCCTCGGGCCAGTGCACCTGGCGGCCCAGGAGCGCGCGGTCCTCCTCGTCGGTAACCAGCATGATCACCGCCGGGTCGGTCCGGGGGTAGTGCTCGGCGCCGCAGGCCTGGCAGCGGCGGATGTGGCCGGCCGCCGCGATCACCGTGCGCTCGCCGCAGCGGGAGCAGAAGCGGTGCAGCCGCTGCCAGTTCTCCAGCGCCACGGCATGCACCATCAGGCCCGCGTCACGCGCCGAGAGCAGCACTCCGGCCTCACGCAGGCCCGCGGGCCGTGCCGACTGGTCCATGCGGCCGGGAAGTGTGTCCTTCTGGAGGGCGAAGTAGCGGACGCCGCCCTCGTCCGTACCGAGGAAGTAACGGTGGGTCTCGGTGACGGGCGCCTCGAAGGTCGGGGTCATGACCAGTTCGGTACGGCCGTCAGGGGTGTCGTCGATCAGCACCTGCCCGCCCGACACCACGAAGACCCTGGTCGTCGGGTGACTCCAGGCCGCCGCCAGCCAGGCCTCGTCGAGACGGTGGTGCGCCGCGCGGTCGATACCGCTGTGCGCGGTGAGACCGATGGGTCGGTGTGCGGTGGCGTGACTGCTGAGGGTGCTCACAGGTACTTTCCAACTCCCCCGGGTGAAGGGTTTCTGTTCAGCGGAGTGTTCAACGGGGTATTCAGGGGCGCTCTGGCGAGCCGCTCTGTGGAGCGGTGGCGGCCAGGTCGCCCCAGAGGTAGGCGGTGGTTTCCACACCCTTCATGAGGAGGTCCAGTTCGACCTTCTCGTTCGGCGCGTGCCAGCCGTCGGACGGTACGGAGATACCCAGGAAGAGCACCGGCGCACCCAGTACCTCCTGGAGATCGGCGGCCGGTCCCGAACCGCCCTCGCGGGTGAAGCGGATCTTCTGGCCGAAGGCACGGCCCATGGACCGTACGACCGACTGGAGCGCGGGATGGTCCAGCGGGGTCAGACAGGGGCGGGTGGCCCCGCCGAAGCTGATCTTGGCCCTGATTCCGGCCGGGATCAGGGCCTCGGCCCAGTCCCGTACGGACCGCTCGATACGCTCCGGATCCTGCCCGGCGACCAGGCGGAACGAGAGCTTCAGCTGGGCGGAGGACGGAATGACCGTCTTGCCGCCGGGGCCCTGGTAGCCACCCCCGATGCCGTTGACCTCGGCCGTCGGGCGGGCCCAGACGCGCTCCAGGGTGGTGTGTCCGGCCTCGCCGAGGGTGCCGTGGGACTTCGCCGTACGCAGCCATTCCTCCTCGTCGAACGGCAGCTCGGCGATCAGGGCACGCTCGGCCTCGGTGAGTTCGGCAACCTCGTCGTAGAAGCCGGGGATCGTGACCCGTTCGTGCTCGTCGTGCAGGGCGGCGACCAGGCGGGCGGCGACGGTGGCCGGGTTCGGGACGGCGCCGCCGAAGGACCCGGAGTGGATGTCCTGGTCGGGGCCGTACAGCTCGATCTCGCAGTCGGCGAGCCCGCGCATGCCGGTGCAGACGGTCGGGGTGTCCCGCGACCACATCCCGGTGTCGGAGACGATCACGACATCCGCGGCCAGGCGCTCCGCGTGCTCCTCGGCCAGGGCGCGGAAGTGCGGGGAGCCCGACTCCTCCTCGCCCTCGACGAGGAGCTTGAGGTGGACGGCGGGGGTGGTACGGCCGGTGGCGGCCAGATGGGCCCGTACACCGAGCGTGTGGAAGAACACCTGCCCCTTGTCGTCGGCGGCGCCCCGCGCGTACATCCGGCCGTCCCGCACGACCGGTTCGAAGGGGTCGGTGTGCCAGCCGTCCTCGCGGGCGGCCGGCTGGACGTCGTGGTGTCCGTAGACCAGCACGGTCGGGGCGTCCGGGTCCGCGGAAGGCCATGCGGCGAAGACGGCGGGGGCGCCTGGTGTGTCCCAGATCTCGGTGACCGGGAAGCCGGTCTCCTTGAGTTTGGCGGCGAGCCAGTCGGCACTGCGCCGCACGTCAGCGTCGTGGTCGGGTTGGGCGGATACGGAAGGGATGCGCAGCCAGTCGGCGAGGTCGTCGAGGAAGGCGGCGCGGTGGGTCTGGATGTACGTACGGACGACGCTGTCCGGGATGTCGCTCATGACGTCGAGCCTAACGGGCTCGGGGAGCGGTCCGGTCTGCCGGTTCCGTGGATCGCTCGTCCGTGGGAGCGTCCCCGTCCCCGTTGCCGCCGCCCCCGGCGGCCCGCGCCCGCGTGCCGCTCTCCGTCTCCGCGCTGCTGTCCTTTTCCTCGCTGCCCTCCGTTTCCGCACTGTCCTCCGCCTGCTCACCGGTGAGGACACGTTCCAGCTCCGCGCGACCGGGAAGGCCGCCGGGGTGGACCACCTCGCCCGTGCGTACGTACAGGAACGCGGCCGTGACCGCTGTCAGCGGGAGGCCGTGCTGCTCGGCCCAGGCGAGGCGGTAGACGGCGAGCTGGAGAGGGTCGGCGGTACGTGAACGGTTGGTCTTCCAGTCGACGATCTCGTACGTGTACGTCTCCTCGCCCGTCGCCTGATCGCGGCGGACATGACGGTAGACGGCGTCGATACGGCCCCGGATCATCCGGCCCGCGAGGGTCAGGTGGAACGGCGCCTCCAGGCGGTACGGCGTGCGCCGGGCGTACGGGGTGCGCTCGAACGCCGCTTTGAGCGCGGACAGGTCGCGCTCGTCCGCGATCTCGGGCTCGTCCTCGTACCCTCCCGGCAGCTCGTCGGGTCCGAGCATGGGCAGCGGCAGCTCCTCGAACCTCGACTCGACCCAGGCGTGGAACCGGGTGCCGCGCCGGGCGGCGGGCTGCGGGGGACGCGGCATGGGGCGCGCCAGCTCCTGGGCGAAGCCGTCGGGATCGGCGGCGAGGCGCAGCAGCTGGGAGGCGGAGAGGGACGGCGGTACGGATACGTCCCGGACGGTGGCACGGGCCCGCCGCAGCTCGCCGGCGAGGGCGTCCAGATCGCGGTCCCAAGAAGCGAGGGTGCGGGTCTCCTCGGGGGTGAGGCGGGCTTCGTCCTCCGCTGCCGCAGCCGCAGCCGGCGGCAGGGGCGGGGGCGGCTTCCGGGGGCCGGGGACGGCCGCGTGGAGGCTTTCCCCGGCCCGCGCGGTCACCCCGCCGAAATCGTGGTCTCCGTCGAACTCGTCGTCTCCTTCGTCCCAGGCGTCTCTGTCGTCCCAAGCGTCTCTGTCGTCCCAGTCATCCGGACCGTCCCCGTGGTCCGGACCGTCCCCGTGGTCCGGAACATCACCGTGGTCCGGTTCGCCGTCCGGCTCGAACAGGTCGTCCCAGACGACCTCGTCGTCCACCACCGTGTCGGTCGCGGAGACCGCATCCGTGGCATCTGCGGCTCCTACGGCGTCGAGGGCTCTCACCGCGGCCTGGGCGTGCGGAACCGTCTCCTCTCCGTCCCCGGCCCTCAGCTCCTCCAGGTGCGCCCGAACCGTGGCCGCCGCCATCTGGCGACGGGCCAGGGACCGCGCGTCCAAAGGAAGGGGCCAGGGATGGGGCGTGGACTCCGCCCGCAGGGACGGGTTCTCCTCCGTCTCCTCCGGTTCGTCCGCCCAGGCCTCGATCTCGCCGTGGCCCGCCACGCAGTGGTCGTACAGCGCGTGCAGGAAGTCCGACGGGCCGCGGGGGCGCTTCTGGCTCGGGCCCCACCAGTGGCCCGAGCCGAGCAGCAGGGAGCGCGGGCGCGTGAAGGTGACATAACCGAGGCGCAGCTCTTCGGTGTGCTGGTGCTCCTTCATCGCCGCTTTGAAGGACTTGAGGCCTTTCGCGTCCCAGGACGTGATCTCCGGAAGCGTCGGTGCGTCGCCGCGCAGCGCGTGCGGCAGGACCTTCGGCTGGGATGTCCAGGCCTCGCGAGCCTTGCCGTTCGGGAACTGGCCCGTGACCAGGCCGGGGACGGCGACCACATCCCACTCCAGCCCCTTGGACTTGTGCGCGGTGAGCACCTTCACCGTGTTCTCGCCGCCCGGCAGGGCGTTGTCCAGGCCCTTCTCGTACTGCGCGGCCGTACGCAGGAACCCCAGGAAGGCCAGCAGACCGGCCTCGCCGTCGAGCGCGGCGAAGGAGGCCGCTATGTCGAGGAAATTGCCGAGCGTCTCGCGGCGGCGGGCGGCCAGGGCGTGCGGCGACGCGGAGAGTTCGACCTCAAGACCGGTGGTGGACAGGACGCGGTGCAGGACGTCCATCAAAGGGTCGGCCAGGGACCTGCGCAGTTCGCGCAGTTCGGTGGCGAGACGGGCGAAGCGGCGGCGGGCGGCGGCGGAGAAGGGCAGCCCGTCCTGCGGGGTGCCGGCCGACTCCAGGAAGGTGTCGAGGGCGTCGGCCAGCGAGATGACCTCGGCGGGGTCGGTGCCCTCGACGGCGGCGGCGAGCCGCGCGTCGAGGTCGTCCGCGTCGGGGCCCGTGCCCCGGTGGACGAGCAGCCGGGCGCGGCGGCCCAGCAGCGCGAGGTCGCGCGGGCCGATGCGCCAGCGGGGTCCGGTGAGGAGCCGTACGAGCGAGGCGTTGGCGCCGGGGTCCTGGAGGACCTCGCACATCGCGACGAGATCGGCCACCTCGGGGAGATGGAGCAGTCCGGACAGGCCCACGACCTCGACGGGCACGTCACGGGCCACCAGGGCGCCCTGGATCTCCGGGAAGTCCCCCGCCGTACGGCACAGGACGGCGATCTCGCCGGGCTCCTTGCCCGTGCGCACCAGGTGGGAGATCGAGTCGGCGAGCCACTCGATCTCCTCAGCGTGCGTACGGAGCAGGGCGCAGCGCACGCTGCCGTCGCGCTCGGCTCCGGGCGCGGGCCGCAGCGCCTCGACGCCTTCGTGCATCGCGCGCAGGGGCTCGGCCAGGCCGTTGGCGAGGTCGAGGAGACGGCCGCCGCTGCGGCGGTTCTCGCTGAGGGAGAAGCGGGCGGCGGGGGCGCCGTCGGTGTGCGGGAAATGGGCGGGGAAGTCGTCCAGGTTGGCGACGGAGGCACCGCGCCAGCCGTAGATCGCCTGGCAGGGGTCGCCGACGGCGGTGACCGCGTGGCCGGTGCCGCCGCCGAAGAGTCCGGAGAGGAGGAGCCGCTGGGCGACCGAGGTGTCCTGGTACTCGTCGAGCAGGACGACCCGGAATTCGTCCCTGAGGAGGGAGCCGACCTCGGGTCTGGTGGAGGCGAGTTCGGCGGAGAGGGCGATCTGGTCGCCGAAGTCGAGGAGACCTCGGGCGCTCTTGGCTTCGCGGTAACGCCCCACCAGTTCGAGCAGCTCATGGCGGGCGGCGACGGTCTCGGGGACCTTGCGCAGCTCGGCGTTGCTGAGCGTCACGCCGTCCAGGGTGTGCAGCAGTTCCGTGTCGTACGCCCCGAGTTGGCCGGGCCGTACGAGATGCTCGGCCAGCTCGGAGTCGAGCGCGAGCAGATCGCTGACCAGGGCGGGGAGTGTCTTGGTCAGGGCGGGATACGGTCCCGGCGCCTCCCGCAGCACCCGCGCGGCGAGCTGGAAGCGGGTGGCGTCGGCGAGCAGCCTGGCGGTCGGTTCGAGCCCGATCCGCAGGCCGTGGTCGGTCAGCAGCCGACCGGCGAAGGCGTGGTACGTGGAGATGCGGGGCTCGCCGGGCGAGTCGGAGGGGTCGGCGCTCCGGGTCCCGGCCGGAGGGTGGCCGCCGGGCGACGGGTGGGCCGGGTCGATGGCGTCGGGGTCCGTGACCCCGGCCCGTACGAGCGCCTTACGGACCCGCTCGGCCAGCTCGCCCGCCGCCTTGTTGGTGAACGTGAGCCCGAGGACCTGCTCGGGGGCGACCTGCCCGCTGCCCACCAGCCACACCACCCGGGCCGCCATCACCGTCGTCTTCCCCGACCCGGCTCCGGCCACGATGACCTGCGGGGCGGGCGGCGCGGTGACGCAGGCCATCTGCTCCGGGGTGAACGGGATCCCGAGAAGCTCCTTGAGCTGCTCGGGATCGGTGAGGTGTACGGGCACCTCAGAGAGGCTATCCGCCACCACTGACAGCGCCGGGTCACGGGCGCGGGGCGGGATCCACGGGCACGGGATCCACAGGCACCGGACACCCGTCACGTTCCGGGCGCTCCGCGCTCCGCGCACCCCCGCTCACGCCACCCGCTCCACTCCGCTCACTCCACGATCTGCCGGCCCTCCGGCTGCGCGCTGCACGACGCGCGGAAGGCACAGTTCGCGCAGTGCTGGCCCGTGGTGGGGGTGAAGCGCTCGTCCAGGACGCGTCCGGCGGCGGTGGTCAGGAGGTCGCCCACCCACTCCCCCGCGAGCGGCTCCTGCGCCTGGATCCTGGGGAGTTCCTCGCCGCCCTCCTTCTTGGGCGCGGGCTGGCGCAGCTGTACGAGTTCGGCGCCGCCGGGTTCCGGGCGGTGGCCGTCGAAGACCTCGTCCAGCGCCCCCTCGCGGACGGCGAGCTGGTAGACGGCGAGCTGGGGGTGGTGGGCGACCTCGTCCTTGGTGGGGGCGTGCTTGCCGGTCTTGAAGTCGACGACGTACGCGCGGCCCTCACCGTCCTGTTCGACGCGGTCCATGGAGCCCCTGATCCGCACCTCGTACGTGCCCGCGGCGAGCGTGACGTCGAACCCGTGCTCCGTGGCGGCGGATGTGCGGCCGCCACGGTCCATCACGTGCCAGCGCAGGAAGCGTTCGAGCGCCACGCGCGCGTGGTCCTTCTCCTGCTGGGACTTCCACGGGGCGTCGAAGGCGAGCGCGTCCCATACGGAGTCCAGACGTTCCATCAGGACATCGAGGTCGGCGGGGGTGCGGCCGGAGGCCACTTCGTCGGCGAGGACGTGTACGACGTTGCCGAACCCCTGGGCGGCGGTGGCGGGCTCGTCCGCCTTCACCTCGCGCCCCAGGAACCACTGGAGCGCGCAGGTGTTCGCCAGCTGGTCCAGGGCGCTGCCGGAGAGCGCGACGGGCTGGTCGCGGTCCCGAAGCGGGACGGCGCTGCGGGTCGGCTCGTACAGGCCCCACCAGCGGTCCGGGTGCGCGGAGGGGACCAGCGCCTGGCCGTCCTCGTCGCTGAGCGCGGCGAGCCGGGCGAGGCGCCGGGCGGCGGCGTCGCGGAGGGCCGGGGTCGCCTCCGGGTCGACGGTGGTGGCGCGCAGTTCGGCGACGAGCGCGGCGACGGCGAGCGGGCGGCGGGGACGGCCGGTGATGTCCCGGGGCTCGACGCCGAGTTCGGCGAGGAGGCGGGAGGGCTGGTCGCCGTCGTCGGCGGGGGCCTTGACGGCGGTCACGACGAGGCGCTCGCGCGCGCGGGTCGCCGCTACGTAGAAAAGCCTGCGCTCCTCCGTAAGGAGGGCGCCAGGAGTGAGGGGTTCGGCGAGGCCGTCACGGCCGATCCTGTCCGCCTCCAGGAGAGACCCCCGGCGCCGCAGGTCGGGCCAGAGGCCCTCCTGCACGCCCGCGACGACGACCAGCCGCCATTCAAGGCCCTTGGAACGGTGCGCCGTCATCAGGCGTACGGCATCGGGGCGTACCGCCCTGCGGCTGAGGGTGTCGGCGGCGATGTCCTGGGCGTCGAGTTCCTCCAGGAAGTTCAGCGCGCCCCGGCCGCCGGTACGCGCCTCGGCTCGGGCGGCGGCGTCGAACAGGGCGCATACGGCGTCGAGGTCGCGGTCGGCGTTACGGCCGGCCGCGCCGCCGCGCAGGGCGGAGCGTTCGAGCCGTCCCGGCCAGGTGGTGCCGATCCACAGCTCCCAGAGGGCCTCTTCGGCGGTACCGCCGCCTTCGAGCAGCTCGCGCGCCTTGCGCAACAGCGCGCTGAGCCGCTGTGCGCCGCGGGCGTACGCCGGGTCGTGCGCCACCAGCCGCTCGGGCTCGGCGAGCGCACGGGCGAGCAGTACGTCGGAGGCCTCCGGCACCCGGTTCCCCCCGGCCCGCTCCTCGTCGCGCAGCGCCCGCCCGAGCCGCCGCAGGTCAGCGGCGTCCATGCCGCCGAGGGGGGAGGTGAGGAGGGTGAGTGCGGTCTCGACGTCGGGTGCCGGGCCGGAAGGGGGCGCGGAGACCGGGGCGGGGCTCCCGGCCGGTGCGTCTTCTTCGACGGAACCGTCCCCGGCGGGTCGTGCCCGCTCCCGGGACGGCTGTCCGAGGGCCGCCTCCGCCACCGAGCGGAGCGCCGTCAGCAGCGGCGACACCGCCGGTTCATGACGGAGGGGAACATCGTCGCCGTCCACATCCAACGGGACGCCCGCCGAGGTCAGAGCACGGCGGATCGAGGGGAGCGTACGGCCTCCCGCGCGGACCAGGACCGCCATGTCGTTCCACGGGACACCGTCCTCCAGATGCGCGCGGCGCAGGATGTCGGCGATGTTGTCCAGCTCCGTCGACGGGGTCGGGAAGGTGTACGTCTCGACCCGGCCGCCCTCGCGTACCGCCGCCAGATCCCGGTGCTCCCGTACCTTCTCGGCCGGCAGCCGGGGCAGCGGCATACGGCGGGTCAGCAGCCGCGTCGCCGCCAGCAGCCGCGCTCCGGAACGGCGGGAGGTGGTGAGGATCCGTACCGGCCCCGGGCGGCCGTCAGCGCGGGGGAAGGCGTGCGGGAATTCGAGGATGCCGTTCACATCGGCGCCCCGGAAGGCGTAGATCGACTGGTCCGGGTCGCCGAACGCGACCAGCGTGCGCCCCCGGCCCGCGAGTGCTTGCAGCAGCCGGACCTGCGCCGGGTCGGTGTCCTGGTACTCGTCCACGAACACCGCGTCGTACCGCTCCGCGAGGCGCTCCGCGACCTTCGGACGCCGGGCGAGCAGCACCGCGCGGTGGACCAGCTCCGCGTAGTCGAGCACCCCTTGCATGTCCAGGACGTCCAGATACTCGGCGAGGAAGGACGCGGCGGCCGACCAGTCGGGGCGGCCGGTGCGCCGCGCGAACACCGCCAGCGAATCGGGCCCGAGGCCCAGTTCACGGCTGCGGGCGAGCACGGCCCGTACCTCGTCGGCGAAACCGCGCGTCGTGAGACACGCCCGCAGCTCGTCCGGCCACCGCACGCGCCCCCGTCCCTCGCGCTCCAGGTCGATCTGGCCCGCGAGGAGATCACGTACGGCGACGTCCTGTTCGGGGCCGGAGAGCAGCCGCAGCGGTTCGGTGAACAGCTCGGCCTCCTGGTGCGCGCGGATCAGCGCGTAGCAGAAGGAGTGGAAGGTGGTCGCCTGCGGCCCGCGTGTGCCGCCGAGCCGGACGGCCGTACGGTCGCGCAGCTCCACGGCCGCCTTACGGCTGAAGGTGAGGACCAGGATCCGTTCGGGGTCCGTCCCCTGGGCGATCCGTTCGGCGACGGACTCCACGAGCGTCGTGGTCTTGCCCGTACCGGGGCCCGCCAGCACCAGCAGCGGCCCGCCCTCGTGGTCAACCACCGCGCGCTGCGCTGCGTCCAGCAGAGGGGGACCCACCGGGACCGGCGGAGTACGCACCAGTCGGTACGCGCCCGGGGTCCGCTGCCGTACCCGATGGTGCGGGGTACGCCCGGTGAAAGAGGAGGAGCTCACGTGGATCGCCGGTCCTGGAGGGGGTGCTGGTGGTGACGGGGCTGCCTTGGGCGCGTGCGGCGCGCGCCGCCGACGCTACGCCGTCGGGCGGCCGGACGCGGCCGAGCGTCCGGGACGGAGACCGCGGACGGGACGGAGACGGCCGGAGTGGAGACCGCCGGAGTGGAGGGCGCCGGGACCGAGGCCGTCGGGCTCGCCGACCGGACGCCGGTCCGCACGCCGGTGCACAGGACGCTCCGCTCCGCCCGCTCCCGCGCGCCGTTTCCCGTACGACGTCGGACACCGCCTGCCGTACGGCACCAGGCACCGCGCCGTCCCGCACGGCATCAGCCGCCGCGCCACGTCAGGTGTTCCCCGCGCCGCCTCATCGACCGTACGGTCCTCAGCGGCGCCGCCGGACCTCCCGGAGTGCGACCCGATGGCGGAAGCTGTCATATGTGAGCCGTATCGCCCGCGCCCGAGCCGTCCCACCGCGCCCGCTTCATGTCGAGGCGCGGGAGATGCCCGTCGGCGCTGCGCGCCGCCTCCCGCAGCGGGGTGCCCTCCTCCCGGTAGTGGTCCAGGGCCCGCAGCTCATGGCCCGCCAGCAGCACACCGTCGGAACGGACCACGCGCCACCACGGCACGGCTCCGCCGTAGAGCGCCATGGCACGGCCCACCTGACGCGGTCCGGCCTCACCGAGCCACTCCGCGACATCGCCGTACGTCATCACCCGGCCCGGCGGGATCAGCTCGGCCACGTCCAGCACCCGCTCCGCGTACTCGGGCAGCCGCGGCTCCCCTCCGACGGGCGGCTCTGCGCCCGACGTCCTTCCGACCGGCGGTTCTCCGGCCGGTCCCGTGACCGGCTCCCCGGTCGAGTCGTCATCCCTCACCCGGTCCATCCTGCCGCACGGCACCGACAGTCGGGCCGCGTCCCCTCATCGCAGCGCATCCGTCGAGTCACCCTGCGTACACACATCTGCGGAGAAGGACGTCTCACCGGCCCGATGCCCCCGCAATGCACCCTGATGCCCCCCTCTGTCGTCGGCTCGTGCCACCATCGTCCCGGCGGTGACTGGTGATACGAGATCAAGAAGAGACGGGTTCGGCAGAGGAGCGGGTCGTGCGGCCTTCCGCGGCGGCGAGTACCTCTGGCGCTGAGTCGCGCCCGGACACCGGCACCGGCCGGCGACGGGACGGCGATCCGGAAGCCGACTCCGGCGGCAGGCCGCCCCCGAACGGCACCCCCCCGGCCACCGACGGGCCCCACGACGGCGAACACGAAGGCAACGGCCACAGCGAGAGCGACGACGGCGACGGCGACGACGGAGCGACCCGCGCCGACCGGGTCTCCGGCGACGAACCGCTGCTCGCGGCCCGCGTCCACCGCCCCTCCGATCTGTTGCGTCTGCTCGTCGGTGTGCTGGCCATCGCCGTCGTCCTCGGCCTCTCCGCCTTCGCCCACGGCACCACGTCGGGCCTCGAACAGGACATCAGCAAGGGCACGGGCCAGGCCCCCGACCTGATCGTCAAACTGGCCGGTCTGGTGTCCAGCATCGCCGTGCTGCTCGTCCCGGTCGCGTTCGCGATCGAGCGGCTGATCAAACGCGACGGACTGCGGATCGCGGACGGCGTGCTCGCCGCCGTACTGGCCCACGGCGTCACCCTCGCCACCGATCTCTGGGTCGCCCGATCCGCCCCCGGCACGATCCAGGACGCCCTGACCCGCCCGCAGGCCGGTTCCGGGCTCACCGACCCCGTACACGGCTATCTCGCCCCCGTCATCGCCTATATGACGGCCGTGGGGATGGCCCGCAGACCCCGCTGGCGCGTGGTGCTCTGGGTGGTGCTGCTGCTCGACGCGTTCGCGATGCTGGTCGCCGGCTACACCACACCGTTCTCGATCATGCTGACCGTGCTGATCGGCTGGACCGTGGCGTACGGCACGCTCTACACGGTCGGTTCGCCCAACGTACGGCCCACCGGGCAGACTTTGATGGCGGGTCTGCGCCATGTCGGTTTCCGCCCGGTCAGCGCGATGCGCGCCGAGGACATCGCCGACGCCGCCGAGCAGGGCGACCGGGGCCGCCGCTACATGGTCACGCTGGAGAACGGGCCACCGCTCGACGTCACCGTCGTCGACCGCGAACAACAGGCGCAGGGCTTCTTCTACCGGCTCTGGCGGCAGCTGACCCTGCGCTCCATCACCACCCGCAGATCCATCCCCTCCCTGCGCCAGGCCCTCGAACAGGAAGCACTGCTCGCGTACGCGGCCATCGCCGCCGGGGCCAACGCCCCCAAACTGATCGCCACATCCGAGCTGGGACCCGACGCCGTCATGCTCGTGTACGAGCACCTGGGCGCCAGGTCGCTGGACTCGCTGCCGGACTCGGAGATCACGGACGAGCTCGTACGGAGCGCCTGGCGCCAGGTCAAGGCGCTCCAGTCACGGCGCATCGCACACCGCAGGCTCACCGGCGACGCGCTCGTGGTGGATCGTTCCGGCAAAGTCATCCTCACCGAACTGCGCGGCGGCGAGATCGCGGCGGGTGATCTCGTGCTGCGCATGGACACCGCGCAGATGCTCACCACGATGGGCCTGCGCGTGGGCGCGGAGCGCTCCGTCGCCGCCGCGGTCGAGGTCATGGGCCCCGACTCCATCGCCGACTCCCTGCCACTGCTCCAGCCGATCGCGCTGAGCCGCTCCTCGCGCGCGACGTTGCGCAGGCTCGCCCGTGAGCGGTCGCAGCGCGAGCGCGAGGCGGTGCTCGCCGCGTCCGAGACGAACAAGCGCGCCAAGGTGGCGGAGTCCGCCGCGTCCGACGGTGACCGCAAGGCCGCCCGTAAGTCGATGCGCGCCGAGAAGCAGGCGGAGAAGCGGGCCATAGACGAGGCGCTCGACGAGGCCCGCGAGGAGGATCTGCTCTCCCAGATGCGCCAGCAGGTCCTGCTGATCAGGCCGCAGGCGCCGGTCGAACCGGTCCGGCTGGAGCGCATCAAGCCACGTACGCTCATCAGCTTCATCGCCGGGGCGGTCGCCGCGTACTTCCTGCTCACCCAGATCACGCAGGTGGACTTCGGCACGGTCATCAGCGACGCGCACTGGGGCTGGGTCGCCGCGGCGGCCGCGTTCTCCGCGCTCAGCTATGTCGCGGCGGCGATGAGCCTGCTGGGCTTCGTCCCCGAACGGGTGCCGTTCGGACGGACCGTGGTCGCGCAGGTCGCCGGATCCTTTGTGAAGATCGTCGCTCCGGCGGCGGTCGGCGGGGTGGCGCTGAACACGCGCTTCCTCCAGCGCTCGGGCGTACGCCCGGGGCTCGCCGTGGCCAGCGTGGGCGCCTCCCAGCTCTTCGGGCTCGGCGCGCACATCCTGTTGCTGCTGTCCTTCGGCTATCTCACCGGCACGGAGAAGACCGCGTCACTCACCCCGTCCAGGACGGTGATCGCGGGGCTGCTGACGGTCGCCGTACTGGTGCTGGTCGTCACCGCGATCCCCTTCCTGAGGAAGTTCGTCGTGACCCGGCTGCGCTCGCTGTTCGCCGGTGTGGTGCCGCGCATGCTCGACGTACTCCAGCGGCCGATGAAGCTGCTCACCGGCATCGGCGGGATGCTGCTGCTGACCGGCGTGTTCGTGATGTGCCTGGACGCCTCGATCCGGGCCTTCGACAACGGCAACCAGCAGCTGAGCTACGCGAGCATCGCGGTGGTCTTCCTGGCGGGCAACGCGCTGGGCTCGGCGGCGCCGACTCCGGGCGGTGTGGGCGCGGTCGAGGGCGCGCTGACGCTCGGTCTGCTCGCGGTGGGGCTCCCGAAGGAGGTCGCCGCGCCCGCCGTGCTGCTGTACCGGCTGCTGACACTGTGGCTGCCGGTGCTCCCGGGCTGGCTGAGCTTCAGTCACCTCACACGCAAGGGAGCGTTGTAGCGGGTACGGGAACGTTCCTGGCGCGTACGCGCCAGGAACCCCACCACCCACATGGCCCGCGGCCCCGCGCGGCCCGCGCCGTCGGGGCGCACGATGGGGCCATGCCAACCTCCTCCGCCCGGCGCGGCACGGCCCACACCCTCGCCGCCGTCACCGCCGCCGCCGCACTGCTGGCCGCCACCGGATGCTCGGACGGCGGGAGCCCCGACAGCGGACGCTCCAACAGCGGAAATTCCAACAGCCGGGCAACGCCCTCGGATCTGGCATCCCAGCGGCTGGACTGGAAGGCCTGCCCGACCCCGTCGGTCGCCGAGGGCGGCGGTCCGTCCCCGTCCCCGCTGCCCGGCGGCGCCACGTGGGAGTGCGCCTCCATGAAGGCGCCGCTCGACTACGCCAAGCCGGACGGCGACACGATCGAGCTGGCCCTCATCCGGGCCAAGGCCGCCGACCAGGCCAAGCGGATCGGCTCGCTCGTCTTCAACTTCGGCGGTCCCGGCGGCTCCGGGATCACCGGGCTGCCGTCCTTCGCCGGCGACTACGAGAAGCTCCGGTCCCGCTACGACCTGGTCAGCTTCGACCCGCGCGGCGTCGGCCGCAGCGACCCCGTGGAGTGCGAGAGCAACAAGCAGCTCGACGCCTACTACGCACAGGACTCCACCCCGGACACACCCTCCGAGGAGCAGTCCTTCGTCAAGGGAATCGGGACCTACTCCTCGGCCTGCGAGAAGCGCTCCGGCCAGGCGCTCCCCTACGTCGGTACGGTCAACGCGGCCCGCGACATGGAGCTGATGCGCAAGGTCCTCGGCGACGACAAGCTCAACTACTTCGGGATCTCGTACGGCACCGAACTGGGCGGCGTCTACGCGCACCTGTACCCGAAGTCCGTCGGCCGTGCGGTCTTCGACGCCGTCGTGGACCCGACCCAGGACTCCGAACAGGGCTCGCTCGGCCAGGCGAAGGGCTTCCAGCTCGCCCTCGACAACTTCTCGAAGGCCTGTGTGGCGCGGGGCGACGCCTGCAAACTGCCCGGCAGCACCCCGAAGGAGATCGAGTCGTTCATCACCGGGCTGCTCGGCAGGATCGACAAGCAGCCGATCACGGGCATCGGCGCCCGCAAACTGACCCAGAGCCAGGCCCTCAACGGCATTGCCCAGTCGCTGTATTCGAAGGACTACTGGCCGCTGCTGGAGCAGGGCCTCGACGAGGCGGACGGCGGCAACGGCGGGCTGCTCCTCGCGCTGTCCGACGCGATGAACGGGCGGAACGAGAAGGGCCAGTACAGCAACATCCAGGCGGCGAACGCGGCGATCAACTGCGTCGACTCCAAGGAGCGTTACACGCTGGCGCAGACCAAGGCGAAGCTCCCGGAGTTCCGCAAGGCGTCGCCCGTCTTCGGCGACTACCTCGGCTGGGGCATGATGGCCTGCTCCAAGTGGCCGGTGCCGGGCAAGTGGACCCACCCCCAGGTCAGCGCGCCGGGCTCGGCCCCGATCCTGATCATCGGCAACACCGGTGACCCGGCGACTCCGTACGCGGGCGCCAAGGCGATGGCCGACGCGCTGGGCAAGGGCGTCGGTGTCGAGCTCACGTACCGCGGCCAGGGCCATGGTTCGTACGACAGCGGCAACCCGTGCGTGCAGAAGGCCGTGAACAACTTTCTGCTGAACGGCAAGGTGCCCGCGGCGGGCACGGTCTGCCGCTAGGGCCTCTCGTTGGATCTTGCCGGGCTCGCGTGCCCCGGCACCGCGCCTCGCCGCGTTGTCGTCACTCCACGACGCTCCGCGTCGCCTCACTCCTCCGCCTTGCGATCCACGGCACCAGACCCCGCTCCCTGATCCGGCCTGATCCAAACGAAAGACCCCAGGTCCTGTCCGGTCGGGGAGACAGCGGTGAGGGGCCGGTCCATCCCCTGGACCGGCCCCTCACCGCACAGCGTCGAAGACGCGCGGACCTCAGTAGATCGGCTTCTCCGGCTCGATCTGGTTGACCCAGCCGATCACGCCGCCGCCGACATGCACCGCGTCCGAGAATCCCGCGGACTTCAGGACCGCGAGGACTTCCGCACTGCGGACACCCGTCTTGCAGTGCAAGACGATCTTCTTGTCCTGCGGCAGGTTCTGAAGGGCCGTGCCCATCAGGAACTCGTTCTTGGGGATCAGCTTGGCGCCGGGGATCGAGACGATCTCGTACTCGTTCGGCTCCCGGACATCGATGATCTCGATGTTCTCCTTCTCGTCGATCCACTCCTTGAGCTGCTTGGGAGTGATCGTCGAGCCGGCCGCCGCCTCCTGGGCCTCCTCGGACACGACACCGCAGAAGGCCTCGTAGTCGATGAGTTCGGTAACGGTGGCGTTCGGGCCGCAGACCGCGCAGTCGGGGTCCTTGCGGATCTTGACCTGGCGGTACTGCATCTCCAGGGCGTCGTAGATCATCAGCCGGCCGACCAGCGGGTCGCCCACACCGGCCAGCACCTTGATCGCCTCGGTGACCTGGATGGAACCGATGGACGCGCAGAGCACGCCCAGCACGCCGCCCTCGGCGCAGGAGGGGACCATGCCCGGCGGCGGGGGCTCCGGGTAGAGGCAGCGGTAGCACGGGCCGTGCTCGGACCAGAACACGCTGGCCTGGCCGTCGAAGCGGTAGATCGAGCCCCAGACGTACGGCTTGTTCAGCAGTACGCAGGCGTCGTTGACCAGGTAGCGGGTGGCGAAGTTGTCCGTCCCGTCCACGATCAGGTCGTACTGCGAGAAGATGTCCATCACATTGTCGGCCTCGAGCCGCTCCTGGTGAAGGATCACATTCACGTACGGGTTGATCCCGAGGACGGAGTCACGCGCGGACTCGGCCTTGGGCCGGCCGATGTCGGCCTGGCTGTGGATGATCTGACGCTGCAGGTTCGACTCGTCGACCTCGTCGAACTCCACGATGCCGAGCGTGCCGACACCGGCCGCGGCCAGGTACATCAGAGCCGGGGAGCCGAGGCCACCGGCTCCCACACACAGCACCTTCGCGTTCTTCAGCCGCTTCTGCCCGTCCATCCCGACATCCGGGATGATCAGGTGACGGGAGTACCGGCGGACCTCGTCGACGGTGAGCTCGGCAGCGGGCTCGACCAGGGGTGGCAGCGACACAGAGACCTCAACAAGGGGGTTGGTCGGTCATTCAGTACGGTTGTTCTGCCTGTAACACTGCCACGGCCCTTCTCATTCCGAGACACCTGGTCCGACTCGCGAGACATTTTCGTCCCAGAAGCCGGGCAGTGCCCCGAATCTGGCGTTATGCCCCGTTCGCTGTCGCGCCGCTTCCCTCAGGGGCGACCGGCTCTCCCGTGGCGGAGAGCCGGTCGCCCCTGAGGTCAGATGCGGCACGCCGCCTCCATCCAGATGTCGGCGAGTGATTCCTCCAGATTGATCCGGGGTCGCCAGCCGAGCCGGTCGCGGGCCGTGCGTACGTCCGCCTGCTGCCAGCTGCCGCACCCGTCGGGGTACGGGAAGGGGCCCGCGGCCAGATGTTCCGCGATCGACTCGCCCCGGGGCGCGCCGATACCTCCGTGGCCGGAGCGCAGTGGTCCCGAGGGCAGGTCGAGTTCGTGCAGGGCGCCCGCGTACCCGGCGACCCGCGCCAGGACGGCGGCGGCGTCCCTGAGCCGTACGGCGCGTCCGGTGCCGATGTTGACGATGCCCTGCGCGGCGGAGAGCGAGGCGGCGTGCACGGCGCGCGCCACGTCGCGTACGTCCACGAAGTCGCGCTGCACTCCGAGCCCGCCGAGCTTCAGCTCACCGTCCCCGGACTGCATGGCACGGCGCATCGCCTCCGCGAGCCGGCCGAGCGGGGAGCCGGCGGGGGTGCCTGGCCCCACGGGCGAGAACACCCGGAGCACCAGGGCGTCCAGTCCCGAGCCCAGCACCAGTTCGGACGCGGCGAGCTTGCTCACCCCGTACGGCCCGCCGGGACGGGGCACGGCGTCCTCGGCGGTCGACGAACCGTGCTGGGACGGGCCGTACTCGGAAGCACAGCCGAGCTGGACGAGCCGGGCGCCGCAGCCGCTGCGGCGCAGGGCCTCGCAGACCGTGGCGACGGCGACCGTGTTGTGGCGGGTCAGCTCGCGCGCGCCGCCACGGGTGGCACCGGCGCAGTTGATGACGACCCCGGGGTGAACGGCGTCCAGGAAGCGGGTGAGCGCTCCCGGGCTGCCGCCCGCGAGATCGAACCGTACGTCGGCGTCGTCGCCGCGCCCGAGCGCGGTGAGGTGCACAGCGGGGTCGGCGAGCAGCCGGTCGGCCACGAAACGGCCGAGGAAACCATTGGCACCGAGCAGCAGGACCCTCATCGCGCGTCCCTTCTGTGCCGTCGGGGCTGTGCGGGGCGTTGCGGGGTCATGTCCGTCGTCTCCTTAAGGGGTGTTGCGGGTGGTGCGTGGTTACGGCTGTGGTGGTGCGTGCCGCGGTGGTGCGTGCTGCGGCTTTACGGGGGGCGGTTCAGGGGCGCGCGCACAGAGGTGCGTACGCGGGCGCGTCGTACGTCAGGTGTGCGCCGAGGCTCGGGAAAGCGCGACGGCGGCATGGATGAGGAGTCCGATCGCGGCGGCTCCGCAGGCGAGGGCTGGCACACCGCCGACGCCCCAGGTCCGGATCACGGCCTCGACGGGGGCGGCGAGGACGTCGCAGCCGGGCAGGCGGCCCGCCGGCACGCTCAGACAGGACAGGGCTTCCACGGCGCAGGCCCCGGCGAGTCCGAAGGCCGCGGCCTTCGGACGGCCGTACACCGTGAGCAGCCGGGCGAGCAGGAACAGGGTGCCGAGGGTGACGGTGGTGGCGGTTCCGCCTCCCACTCCGTCGTCGTCCTCGAACGCGAGGGCCGCGAGCAGCGACAGGCCGGTCAGGACACAGACGTACAGCCCTACGAGGGTGAGCAGCAGGGGGCGCGCGCCGGCGGAGAAGTCGGCGAGTCCACGGCTGGCTGCGAGTCTGCGCCGTGCCAGTACGGAGAAGAGGTGGGCGCACCAGGCGCCGGGGACCATGGCGAAGGCCAGCGCGAGAAGAGGGGTCAAGGTCGCGGGCCATGGTCCGTCGGGCCCGCCGCTGACGAGCTGGTCCAGCAGTCCGTCCCCGCAGAGCAGATAGGCCAGCAGCCAGTACACCCAGAGGCCCCCGGCGGGGACCGCGCGCCCCTCGGCGCGCAGCGGTCCGCGCCTCAGGCAGGCGCACAGCGCGCCGGAGAGCGCGAGGGCGCCCGCCAGGCCGGTCGCGAGCTGCCGCTGTCCGCCGCTGTGCTCCAGGCCGACGAGAGTGAGGCAGCCGACGACGCCGGGCAGCGACGCGAGGGCCGCCCATCCGGTCCAGTCGGCCCGGCTGCTCCAGCCGGCGCGCCCGGCGCGCGTCGGCGCCGGTGTGCGCGCCGGGCGCTCGGCGGTGGTCCTGTCCGTACCCTCCGGGACGCGCGCGTACAGCTCTTCGGCGAGGGAGAAGACGTCCCGGTGCCGGAAGCGGGCAGCGGTCCGGTCGGTGATGCCGTGGGCCTCCAGACCGGCGGCGATCTCCAGCGGATGGACGGCCCGCTCGCACAACCGACGGTGCCGGTGCATCAGCGCCTTGACCGGGTCGGCGGGCCCCCGGCGGGCGGCGGGTTTCCGGGCGAGGGGCTTCCCGGCGAGGGGGTGCCGGGCGGAGGGTTGCCGAGCGGATGTGGGAAGGGGAGCGACCGGCGGTGAGGGCGTCGCGGCCGGGGCCTCGTCCGGCAACAGGGCCTGGGAGCGGGGGTCCCAGGGGCCGGGACTGGTGGGGGCCGGGGTGGTCATCGGTGGGGTGCCTCCGTCAGACATCGCTCTCTCCCGGTCCGGATCCGGCTCCCGCTGCTGCTCCGGCGCGCGCGCCGGCCCGCTCGGCCATGGGTGCCCAGCCCGGCGTGCTCCTGGGAACCGCCGGGCGTCGGGCCGTCCAGCGGCCGGGTACGTACATCTCGGCGGGGTTGGCGAAGGGCAGCGGTTCTCCGTCCGCGCCCACGGCGTCCGCCGTGCGTCGTACGGGAGCGTGCGAGATGAGTTCCAGGTAGAGGGCGCGGAAGGCCGCGAGGTTCTGCTCGACGGTGAAGAGCTCCAGTGCGCGGGCGCGCGCCGCGGCGCCCAGCCGTTCGCGGCGCGAGGCGTCGCGCAGCAGCGTGACGCAGGCGTCCGCGAGCGCCCGCGGATTGCGCGGGGGCACGACCAGCCCCGTACCGCCGATGACTTCGACCACCGCGCCGACGTCCGTGGAGACGGTGGCACGGCCGCAGAACATCGCCTCGACCAGGCTGATCGGGAAGCCCTCGACCACGCTGGAGAGGACGATCAGGTCGCCCGCCGCATAGGCGTCGGGAAGTCCGGGTGCCTCGGGGCTGCCGATCTCCTCGAAGGAGACCGGGTTCTCTCCGACGGCGTAGGCGTCGGCCGCCTCGTCGGGGAAGAGGTGGGCCGCCAGGTTCTGGCAGTGCGCGAGATAGGCGGCGGCCCCCGGGGAGCGCGCGGGTGCTCCGACGATCCGCAGCCGCGTGTCCGGCTCCGCCCTGCGGACCTCGGCGAAGGAGTGCAGGAGCGAGATCAGGTCCTTGGCGGGTTCGATCCGGCCGACCCAGACGAGCGTTCTCGGGCCACCGCTGCCGCCCTCGGCCCCGCTCCTCTCCCCGCCTCCGTCGATCGCGCCGAGTCCCACCGCGTCCCCCACCGTGGAGAAACGCTCCGCCTCCATCCCCGGGTAGACGGTGACCAGCTTGGCGCGGTCGGCTCCGCACTTCTCCTGCCAGCGCCGGGCGTGGGCGTTGCCGGGGGTGATGACGTCCGCCTGCCGGTAGACCTCGGCGGCCAGCCGGCCATGGAAGGCGGCGAGCAGCGCGCGCACCGGCGCGTCGAACACGTCGTCCACCGGCGCGCTTTCCGCGCCCGCGCCCCCCGAATCGTCCGCCCGTGGAGCGCCGCCGGTGGCGAGGAAGTGCGCGCGCAGCTGTACGCCGTACTCCGTGACCAGCAGCGGTACCCCGAAGAAGCGTTTGGCCAGCAGTCCGGGCAGCGCCGCGGGTCCACCGGACGCGGCATGGCACAGGTCGGCCGAGGCGAGGCCGTCGTCTCCGTACCAGTCGAGGGAGAGGGGGCGCAGAACGCGCTCCAGCTGATCGGCGAACGTCAGGAAGTCGGGGACGGTCGCGGTGTGCACACTCCGGCGCGCGCCAGGGGTGCGGCAGGCGGATTCCAGGATCCGTACGGCGGCTTCGGAGCGCAGGGCCGCGCACAGGCCACCGCGTTCCCTGGCGAGATCGGCGAGTCCGTAGAGCCCCGCGGCGAAGACACCGGCGCCCGCGCTCCCTGCCGAGCCCCCCGCGTGCGCCGCCCCGTCGGAGCAGATGGCCGAGGTCAGTTCCCTGAGGTGCTCAGCGAACCTGCGCCGATCACGACGTCCGTAGCCACGGCCACCATGACCATCGCCCGCGCCGCTGTCACCGTGACCCGCGCTGTCACCGCACCGGCCACGAAGCTCGTCCGCCGGCCCCCAGAGCGGTGCGGTGCGCACCCGCCGGACCTGGCCCGGCAGCTGTATCCAGCCGCGCTCCTCCTGCCGGGCATCGCGACTCAGCGCGTAGACGTCGAACTCGTGCTGCGCGAGCCCGCGTACGAGCCGGTCGCACCACAGCCTGGACTCACCCGTCGCATACGGATACCCACCGTCCGTAAGCAGTCCGATCCGCACGAGCACACCCCCGATCTCCCTTGTGGGCAGCCGCCGTTGATCCGGCGACTCGCTGCGGGACGACCGTAAGCGGATATGACGGTGGTGGGGGGGGGGGGGGGGGGGGGGCCCCCCCCCCCGGGGGGGGGGGCGGGGGGGGTGGGGGGGGGGGGGGGGGGGGGGGGGGGGCGGGCCCCAAAGCGACCAACACACAACCCACCCCCCCGTCTCGGTTTGGGGGCCGCCGTGGTGGTGCGTGGCGTGGGGGGGGGCCTCCGCTTTTTGTTTTTTTTGGGGGGGGGGGGGGGGGCGCCCCCCCCCCCACCACCGGAAGGGGTGAATGCACGTAACTTTCCCGCGTCGGTGGCGTTCTGTCGCGCTACCGAGCGATCTCGCTACGCAACGTCAAACCACGGCCACTTCCTTGGGGAGCGCGGTGCGTGCCGAACGGCGCGCGGCGGCGAGCGCCGGATCGAGCGCGGGCACGGCGGCGAGCAGCTGACGTGTGTACGGGTCGGAGGGCGCGCCGTACACCGCGTCCACCGTGCCCTGTTCCACGATCCGGCCGTCGCGCATGACGGCGACCCGGTCACTGACCTGCCGTACGACGGCGAGGTCGTGGGCGATGAAGACCAGCGCCAGGCCCAGCTCCCGCTGGAGTTCGGCGAGGAGGGCGGTGACCTGGGCCTGGGTCGTCACATCCAGCGCGGAGACGGGCTCGTCGCAGACGATCAGCCGTGGCTCGGCCGCGAGCGCCCGCGCGATCCCGATCCGCTGGCGCTGTCCCCCGCTGAACTCGTGCGGATACCGGTCGTACTGGCCGGGATCCAGCCCGACGCGCTCCAGCAGCTCCCGGACGCGCGCCACGATCCGTTCCTCGTCCAGCCGTTCCTCGTCCAGCCGTTCCTCGTCCAGCCGTTCGCCGTCCAGACGTTCACGATGCGGCCGTTCCCCGTCGAGCGCGGCCACCCGCAGCGGATCGGCGACGGATTCGCCCACCGTGCGGCGCGGGTTGAGCGATGAGACCGGATCCTGGAAGATCATCTGCAATTCGCGCCGGTACGGCCGCAGTTCCCTCTCCGACGCCGCCGCGATCTCCGCACCCCGGTAACGCAACTGCCCGGCGGTCGGATCGAGCAGCCGTACGAGCATCCGCCCCAGGGTGGTCTTCCCGCTGCCGCTCTCGCCGACGATGCCGAGGGTCTCCCCCGGCCGTACGGTGAGCGACACCCCGTCCACGGCGGTGACGGTCCGCCGGCCACGCCGGAACTCCCGCCGCAGGCCGACGGCTTCGAGCAGCGCGCCACCCCCACCGCTCACGCCACCCGCGTCACTCACACCAACCGAACCACTCACACCAACCGATTCACTCGTCTCATGTACGTCACGTACGTCACTTACCTCACGTACGTGACGTACGTCACTTACCTCACGGGCCTCGGTCGACGCACGCCCCACCGCGCCGTCCACCCGTGGCACCGCCGCCAGCAGCGCCCGCGTATAGGCGTCCCGCGGCGCCCCCAGCACCTCGGCCACCGGCCCGCGTTCGATCTCCCGCCCGTGCCGCATCACCAGCACCTCGTCCACGCTCTCCGCCGCGACACCCACGTCATGGGTGACCAGCAGCAGCCCCATGCCCGTCTCATGGCGCAGGTCGTGCAGGAGATCGAGGATCTGCGCCTGGACCGTGACGTCCAGGGCCGTGGTCGGCTCGTCGGCGATCAGCAGCCTCGGCTCGCAGGCCAGCGCCATCGCGATCAGCGCACGCTGGCGCATTCCGCCGCTGAACTCGTGCGGCCTGGCCTTCGCCCTGCGCGCCGCGTCCGGGATCCCCACCCGGTCCAGCACCTCGACCGCCCGCGCGCGGGCCGCCCGCCGGCCGGCGTCCGTATGGACCCGGTAGACCTCGGCGATCTGGTCGCCGACCGCGTAGTACGGATCCAGCGAGGACAGCGGGTCCTGGAAGACCATCGCGGCCACCGCGCCACGCAGCGCCCGCAGGTCGCGGTCGGAGGCGGTGCTCACCTCCGTACCACCCACGCGCACGCTCCCGCCGACCCGCGCGCCGGTGTCCCGGTGCAGGCCCAGCAGGGCGCTCGCGACGGTGCTCTTGCCGCTGCCCGACTCGCCGACCAGGCCGATCGCCCGGCCGGCGTCGAGCGAGAAGGACACCCCGTCCACGGCGCGTACGGTCTCCCCGCCCGCCCCGGACATGCCCGCCCTGGACACGCCCGCCGTCGACGCGCCCACCGTGAAATCGACTGTCAGGTCCTCGACGAGAACCAGCGGTTCCGCATGTTCCGCCCGTTCCATCCGTTCCGACCGTTCCGCCCGTTCCATCCGTTTCGACCGTTCCACCCTTTTCATCTGTTCCGTCACAGCAGCGCCACCCTTCGGTCGGCCGCGGCATAGAGCAGATCGGCCACGACATTCGCCAGGACGACCGCCGTACCGGTCACCAGCACCACCCCCACCACCACGGGCACGTCGACCATCCGCACCGCGTCGACCAGTGTCTTGCCGATGCCGGGGATGCCGAACAGCGTCTCGGTCAGCACCGCGCCGCCCACCACCGTGCCGAGGTCGTTCGCACTGAGCGCGATGACCGGCGGTACGGCGCCGCGCAGCGCGTGCCGCCCGACGACCGCCCGCTCCCCCACCCCGTACGCGCGAAACGTACGGATATGGTCCTCGGCCAGCGTCTCCAGCGTCGAACTGCGCGTCAGCCGCGCGTATTTCGCGCTCTCGAACAGGCCCAGCGTCAGCCAGGGCAGCAGCATGTTCCAGGCCCACTGCTCGGGATCGTCCGACAGCGGTACGTACGACGGGAACGGCAGCCACCGCAGATACGCGCACACCACCATCAGGAGCAGCAGCCCGAGGATGAACACGGGCGTGCCGGTCCCCGCGAGGGTGAGCACGGTCAGGGCGCGTTCGGTGACGCCGCCGCGCCGCAGCGCGGACAGCAGCCCGGTGCCGACCCCGATGACCAGCCAGATCACCATCGCGCCGAGCGCGAGGGAGAGGGTCGCCGGGACCCGTTCCAGGATCAGCTGGGTGACCTGCTGGTCGGTCTTGTACGAGAAGCCGAGGCAGGGCGCGTCGCAGTGCAGCACGGCCGTGCCGGTGGAGTAGTCCCGTCCGGCGACGATGCCCCGCAGGAACTCGACGTACTGGGTGACCACCGAGTCGCCCAGGCCGAGCCGCTCCCGTACCTGCACGACCTGCTGCGTGGAGCAGCGCTCGCCACAGGCGAGCCGGGCCGGATCGCCCGGCGCGAGGTAGAAGAGGGCGTAGATGACGACGGACAGCACGAACAGGACGAGAAGCGCGCCTCCGAGCCGTTTGAGCAGGTAACGCGTCATGAGGCGGTTTCCTTGGACGAGGTGGGAGCCTTGCGCGGGCCGCGCGGGCCGCGCCAGCTGCCCGGCGTACGGGAGGCACGCGACGCGCGCGTTCCCACCCGCAGCCGGCCGGCCTCGCGCGGATCCAGTGCCGTGCGCACCGCGTCTCCCAGCACGGTGAAGGCGAGCACGGTCGCGAACAGCAGCCCGGCCGGCAGCAGTACGTACATCGGATCCGCCCGGAACCAGGTCTGCGCGGTCGACAGCATCTGTCCCCACGACGGCGTCGGCGGCTTGACCCCGACCCCCAGGAAGGACAGCGACGCCTCGATCACGATGTTCGAGGGCAGCAGGATCGCCGCGTACGTGATGACGGGCGCGGCGAGCGACGGCAGCAGCTCGCGCCGCGCGACGCGCAACCGCCCGGAGCCGCCCAGCCGGGCCGCGGCCACGAAGTCGAGCTGCTTCAGGGTCAGTGTCTGCGCCCGTACGATCCGGGACGTACCGCCCCAGTTGAGCAGTCCGATGACCAGGATCAGCAGCAGCGGACGCGGGAAGTCGGCGGGCACGACGGCCGTCAGGGCGATGGCGAGCACGAGCATCGGCAGAGCGACCATCACATCGGTGACCCGGCCGAGGAAGCTGTCGAGCAGCCGGTTGCCGAGGCCGGCGGCGAGGCCGATCGCGACCCCGATCACCACCTGGACGAGCGTGGCGCCCACCGCGACGAGCAGCGAGACGCGGGCTCCGTACAGCAGCCGTACGAACAGGTCCCGCCCGGTGCCCGGTTCGACACCGAGCCAGTGGTCACCGCTCACGCCGCCGAACGAGCCGGTGGGCACACCGCCGCGCGCCGAGTCCACCAGCGCGTCGTGGTACGTGTTCGCGTCCTGGCCCTCGATCGCGGCGAGCAGCGGCGCGGCGAGCGCCAGGACGACCAGCAGGACGAGGACGCCCCCGGCCACCACGGCCGAGGGGCGCCCGCGCAGCCGCCGCCACACCTGTCCGGCGCCCGGGACCGGGGCGGCCGCCGGCGCATCGGCTGGGGCACCCGCCCCGGCGTGCGCCCCAGCGCCCGTAGCCACCCGGGCCACCCCGGCCACCGGTACCGGCGATTCAGGAGCCGTACTCACTTGACCGCGACCTGCGAGATGTCGAGGACGCCGGTCCAGTCGCTGATCACGATGTTCTTGACGTCCTTGCCGTACAGCCGCTTGTAGACCGGGTGGAAGAGCGGCACGTCGAGGGCCTGCTCACCGATCTTCTTGTCCAGGGCTCCCCAGCGCTTCGCGGCGGCGCTCAGGTCGGTCAGCTTGTTGATCTCGTCGATCTCCTTGTTGACCGCCGGGTCGTCGAACTGTGCGTGGTTGAAGTTGGAGCCGTCCTTGACGATCTGCCGGCCGTCGAAGATCGGTGCCAGGAACGGGCCGCCGGACGGCCAGTCCGCGCCCCACCGGGAGAGGAAGAAGCCGGGCCCGTCCTTGTACGCCCAGCGCGCCTCGTTGAACGCGTTCTGCTCCAGGCCGACCAGCTTGACCGTGATCCCGGCCTTCTTGAGCGACTCCTGGACGGCGGTGGCGACTTCGGGGCTGGTCTCCCGGTTCTGGACCGTGGAGTGGGTCAGCGAAATGGTCAGCCCCTTCGCGTGACCGGCCTCCTTCAACAGCTCCCTGGCCTTCGCCGGGTTGCCGGTCCTCCCGGCCGGGAAGTGGTCGTACGGCGTGTGACCGAAGGCCTTCTGCTCGGGCAGGAAGGTGGTCGCGGGCTCGGCGAGCGCGGAGCCGCCCGCCGCGTTGACGACGCTGGTGCGGTTGATGGCGTACGAGATCGCCTGACGCACCTTCGGGTTGTCGAACGGCTTCACCTTCGGGTTGAAGGCCAGGTAGTTGGTGTAGCCGAAGTGACCGGTGCCGACCCGCTCGGCGAGCGAGGTGTCGCTGCCGACCTGGGCGAGTTCCGCGGGGCCGAGGTTGGTGTCGGTGGTGACGGCCGCCGCGTCGGCGCCGGAACTGGTCGAAAGCCGCTGGTTGATGACGGCCGAGTCGAGGCCCGCCTTCACTTCGATCGTGTCCGGGTAGGCGTGCCGCTGCTCGTCGGTCTTCGGCGACCAGTGCGGATTGCGCTCCAGGACCAGGTGCTGGCCGTCGCCCTCGTTCCTGACGACCTTGTAGGGCCCCGAGGAGACCGGCCGCTTCTCGTACGCGGCGCCCTTGTCCCTGGCCTTCGGTACGGGCGCGAACTGCGTCTGGGTGGCCACGAAGGGGAAGTCGCCCTCGGGCTTGTCGAGCTGGAAGACGATGGTCCTGGCATCGGGCGTCTTGATCGAGGCGAGGCCCTTCTTGTCCTTGTACGGCCCCTCGTAGTCGGCCCCGCCGACCAGCCAGTCACGCAAGTAGGGGGCGCCGCCGGAGAGTTCGGCGGCGAACGAGCGCTCGATGCCGTACTTGATGTCGGCGCTGGTGATCGGGGTGCCGTCCTCGAACTTCAGGCCCTCCTTGAGGGTGTACGTCCACTCCGTGGCGTCGGCGTTGGGCCGGCCCGTGTCGGTGGCGAGGTCGGGTACGACCTTCGTACCGGCCGCGCCGTTCGCCCGGTTGCGGGTGGTCAGCGTACGGAAGACCAGCGAGGGGACGTTGCCGCCGCCGGAGGTGTAGAGACGCGCCGGGTCGAAGTCGCTCTGCGGCTCGGTGTTCAGTACGGAGAGCGTGCCGCCCTTGCCGGGCTTGCCCCCGGCACCGTCCTTGGCGTCGTTGTCCTGGGGGCCCGCGCAGCCGGAGGCGCTCACGGCCACGACAAGGCTCACGGCGGCCACGGCCGAACGGCGGGATCTGACGGACGGATGACGCATGGGAGCGAGCCTCTCGGTGGGCCGCGCGGCCCTCGGTGGCCGCGCGGGGCAGTGTGTCAGGGCAGGCGGTGTTCAACAGGGCAGGAAGCCAGGAACAGGGGCGCTGACGCCCGGTGCCCGCACACGAGAAGCGGCGGCCGAGAGGTGAGGAACAGAGACCTGACGTGCCGCGCCCGCGTACGGAGTTCAGTCCGGCGCGGGGATCTACGGCAAAAGAGGAACGGCCGACGCGCGCTCGGGCGGACGTCAGCGACAGAGAATGTCCGCCACGCACAGCGCGGTCACACCTATGAGCGCCAGCTCAATGGGGGTGTGGCCGAAGACGGCTGCGTGGCGGGGCGACATGCCGAGAAATATGAACGACCCCGCGTCCGATGTCAACGCGCGACGAGACGGCCGTCTCAGCTGCCGGGACCGCGTTTCCTGTCAACTGCCGGGAAACACCCACGGGTTCGGCTCGCACTTGATCCCGCCGATATCCAGCGACTTCGTCTGCTGCTGCATCACCGGGGCGAGCGCGCCGGGGGTCTGGCAGCTCACATGGTTGTATCCGAGCCGGTGTCCGACCTCATGGTTGATGAGCATCTGCCGGTAGGGGAACATCGCCTTGGCGCCGAAGGTCTCCGCTCCCTGCGCCCAGCGATAGGCGTTGATCATGACGCGTTCGGTCGAGGCGGAGTCGCAGGACACATTGTCGACGGTCGTGTCCAGGCCGGACTTCTCGCACCAGAAGGCCGTGGTCCCCGGACTGGCCAGCGTGATCACGAAGTCGGCTTCGCCGCTGGTGGTCCGTTCGAAGGTCATGGCGCCGTTGTGGGCCCAGCTCCGGTCGTCGTTCAGGGTCTTCTGGACGGCGTCGGCGAACAGCGTGCCGTCGAGGCCGAGGCCCTTCTCGACGTCCACGCGGTAGCGGAACTTCTGCCCCTTGCCGGGCGCCTTGGCGAGACCGGGAACGGCGGCGAAATCACCCGACGCCTTCAGCTTCGGGTCGAGCGGGAACTGTTCGGCCATCAACTGCTCGTACGTGGCGGGCTTGACCGGTGCCTCGCGCTGCTTCGGCCCCTCTCCGCCCACCGAGCGGGAGGCGTCGTCGCTCCCGACGCCACGGTCGACGCCACCGGCCGCCCGCGCGCCGCTCTTGTCCCCGTCACCGCCGCCGTCCGCGACCTGCCCGGCCACGACGACCGCGAGGACGGTGGTCACCGCCGCGGCGGCGATCCCGGTGAAGGCGCGGCCCTTGCCGCCCTTGGCGGGCTGCTCCGCGGCCGGATCCGCGTCCGGGCCACCGTCGATGCCGTCGCCAACCCGGCCGCCCGCCCGCTCGCCCTCACGGTCCTCGCCCTCACGGTCGTCGACGGCGGGGGACGGAGCGGACGGCGCTGCCGGAGCGGACTCGCGCGACAGGGTCCGCGCGCCCCCCGGGGACGAGCCGGAGGAGGAGTCCGAGGAACCCGACGAGAGCTCCGAGGACGGAGCGTCGAAGGCATCGGAGTCGAACGCGTCGATGAATTCCCGTCGCGGTCCCGGTATCAACGGCGAAGGAGCGGTCGGCTGCCGCTTCTGCCGCGGCGCAACCGCCGGACCTCGCGCGGCGCCCGGCCGGTCACCGTAACGCTGTTCGGAGCCCCACCCGCCGCCTGACTCACGCTGCTCGGGATGCCCACCGCGCGCCTGCGCCTGCGGCACACCGCGTACGGGGGTGTCCTGCGCGGGAGTTCCGCGACCGGGATGTCCACGGCCGGGGGCACCGACCACGGGGGTGCCCTGCGCGGGGGTCCCCCGCGGCGCACCCGCCTGGCGCTCCGTGTCCTGCCCGGTCTCCGACCGTCTGCGCCGGCCCTGTCCGGGCCCCTCCGGCTCCGGGTCACCGGCCGCGAGCCCGGCAGTGCCCTGCGAGCCCTGAGGCACGGAGCCTCTGCGGCTATGTCGTCCCACGCCCGGGATCAGCCCCTGTCGTAGTTGTCGATGAGTTCCCGGCAGGCCTGGGCGACCTGCCGGGGATACTCCATCATGGCAACGTGCCCCGCGTCCGGGAGAGTCAGCAGCCGGGAGTCACGGAACGCGGCCGCCGCCTTGCGGGCCATACGGTACGAAACGAGCTGATCCCGCCCGCCGTAGACCAGCAGCGTCGGTGCCAGCACCCGCTCGGCCTGTCGCCACAGTCCGTGCTGACCGCCCAGCGTGTACGCGTTGACGATACCGCGAGCCGAGCAGGTCATCGCGTCCCAGAAATAAGGCAGTTGAAGCCTGCGCTCCATCTCCTGCGCCGCGTGCCGCAGTTCCTCCTCGGTGACCGACGAGGGGTCTCCGTAACAGAGCGCCATCATCCCGCGGGTGCGCTGCTCCGCCGTCCAGTCCCGCGTCAACCGCAGGAACAGCGAGGCCACACCGGGCAACGCGAGCAGTGCGGTGGGCACGGCGGTGCGCTGCACCCTGATCTCCGGCAGCGCGGGCGAGACCAGTGTGAGAGTCCGCACAAGATCGGGACGGACGGCCGCGACCCGCGTGGCGACGGCCCCGCCGAGGGAGTTGCCGAACAGATGCGCAGGACCACGTCCGCCCGCGTCCAGCAGCCCGATCACCGCGCGGGCATGACCGGTGATGGAGTAGTTGCCGTCGTCCGGCGGCGGCGAGTCCCCGAAACCGGGCAGGTCGACGGCCTCGCCGTCGACCCGGTCCGACAGGAACGGCATCATCGCCGACCAGTTCTGCGACGACCCGCCGAGCCCGTGGATGTACAGCGCGGGCGGCGCTCCCTCGCTGGTCGCGGGCCGCGACCGTACGGTCAGCGTCAGCCCGGGAAGCGCCACGGAACGGAGCGTCTCCCCTTCCGCGACCCGTACGGGAGTCACCTTCGGAGCCACGGCGGCGGCAATGGTTTCCGGCAGTTCGGTCGACGACATGCGGCAATGTTACGAGATGATCACGTCCGGAATCGTGTGTTCGCGGTCACAGGCCGCCTGGCGCCCTGGATCCCCGGCTCCTAGGCTCGGGGGAAGAGGGGCGCGCGCCCCGGCCCCCCTTCCATCGCGAAGAGAAAGGGCACTGCATGCCGGTCGACCCCACGGACCCCGAGACCTTCGAGACGAACGGCGAGAACGCCGAGCTGGCCGAGGAGGTCCCCGAAGCCGACGCCGCCGAGCAGCGCGCGGACGTACGGCGGCACGGCGACGAGCCGCTCACCCGGATCGACCCGGCCACGGCCAGCGAGGGGGACGCGGCCGACCAGGCACGGGCGGTCGAAGCGGACGAGGACGAGGACTACCGCTGAACCGCCGAACCGGCGGCAGCCACTACCACACCCGTCCGGTCCGTGAAATTGTGCGCACTCACCACGCACAGTCGCGTTACCCAAAAGTACGATGGCGGAGCGGCGCACAGCGCGCACGGAACGAATTTTGGGAGGCGGCGTGACAGCCATAGAGCAGACCGAGGCGGCGCGCCCGCGAGGCACGCGCCTGCCGCGTCGCGCCCGACGCAACCAGCTGCTGGGCGCGGCACAGGAAGTGTTCGTCGCGCAGGGGTACCACGCGGCGGCGATGGACGACATCGCCGAGCGTGCCGGAGTCAGCAAGCCTGTTCTCTACCAGCACTTCCCGGGGAAGCTGGAGCTGTACCTCGCCCTGCTCGACCAGCACTGCGAGAACCTGCTCCAGGCGGTCCGTACGGCGCTCGCGTCCACGACGGAGAACAAGCTGCGCGTCGAGGCGACCATGGACGCCTACTTCGCCTACGTCGAGGACGAGGGCGGCGCGTTCCGTCTGGTCTTCGAGTCGGACCTGACCAACGAGCCCGCGGTGCGCGAGCGCGTGGACCGGGTCGCGCTCCAGTGCGCCGAGGCGATCTCCGACGTGATCGCCGAGGACACCGGGCTCTCCAAGGAGGAGTCCATGCTGCTGGCCGTGGGTCTGGGAGGCGTCTCCCAGGTGGTGGCCCGCTACTGGCTCTCCAGCGAGTCCGCCATCCCCCGCGAGCGGGCCGTCAGCCTCCTCACCTCGCTGGCCTGGCGCGGTATCGCCGGCTTCCCGCTGCACGGCACCGAGCAGCACTGAAGGCACGTGTTCGCTGCGGGCGTTCACCTCGGCGTCTTCCACGTGGTCTCCCCGGGCTAATGTGTGCTGCGTACCGCGCGGCTGACCGCGCAACGCGACCGTTCGGAGGGACATAGCCGTGGAGGTCAAGATCGGCGTGCAGCACGCGCCCCGGGAGATCGTTCTGGAGAGCGGGCAGTCCGCCGAGGAGGTCGAGCGCGCCGTGGCCGACGCGCTGGCCGGCAAGGCACAGCTGCTCAGCCTCACGGACGACAAGGGGCGCAAGGTCCTCGTACCGGCCGAGCGGGTCGCGTATGTGGAGATCGGTGAGCCGACGACACGGCGGGTCGGATTCGGCGCGCTGTAGTCACTGTCGTGACTGTCGTCACTGACATCCGGAATGGCCCGGCGGGATTCCCGCCGGGCCATTCCGCTGTTCTCCCCGGGGCGTCCGCCCTGCCGTCGCCGTCCGCGTTTTCGCTGTGCGCGGAGCCGTCCCGTCCGGTGGTCTCGAAAGGGTTGCGCTCAGCGCGCTACGGGTAGTGACGTGCTGGGCCGCACAAGGCCCTGACCACAGTGCCCACCCGGCGTCATGAGGTGATCAGCAGTGATCTGGGAAGTCCTTGGATCGGTCCTGCTCGGACTCGGTCTCTCGTGGGCAGCGGCCCACCGGCTGTCCCACCGGCTTCCTGCCCAGAGGACGGTGTTCACCGCAGGGCCGGTCGGTGCCGTCTTCGGTGCGTATGTGACGCACATGGCGCTCGGCGCCGGCCATGTCCTGGCGACGCTCGTCGGCGCGCTGCTGGTGTCGGCGGTGCTGCTGTCGCTGCTGATCCGCCCCGCGAGCCGCCGCCGACTGCACCACGGAGCCATGCAGTCCTGATTCCTGACGCACCGGTGATGTGCTGTACGGCCCGGCGGTCGTACGTCACATCAGCGGTGCGTCCGGCACATCAGGTCCGGCACATCAGCTCCGGCACATCAGCGGTGCGTCCGGAATCAGCGGTCGTCAGGCGGGCCGTACGTCCGTCGGATCCCCCGGCCGCCGGTCAGGCGGCCAGACCGAGCGCCGCCATCCGCTTGGTGTGCGCCTCGGTGATCCGGGAGAACATCCGGCCGGCCTCCGCGAGGTCGAATCCGCCCGCCACCCCGCCCACCAGCATCGTGGAGAGCGAGTCCCGCTCGGCGACCACGCGCTGCGCCTGGGAGAGAGCCTCGCCCATCAGCCGGCGCGCCCAGAGCGCGAGCCGTCCGCCGACCCGGGGCTCCGCCTCGATCGCGGCGCGTACCTTCTCCACCGCGAAGTTGCCGTGTCCGGTGTCGTCCAGCACGGCCAGCACCAGCGCGCGGCTGTCGGTGTCCAGCCGGGCGGCCACCTCGCGGTAGAAGTCGCTGGCGATGGAATCACCGACGTACGCCTTGACGAGGCCCTCCAGCCAGTCCGAAGGCGCTGTCTGGCGGTGAAAATCGTCGAGAGCCTTCGCGAACGGCTCCATCGCGCCGGTCGGTTCGACATCGATCGCGCTCAGTCGGTCATTCAGCTGTTCGAAATGATGAAATTCCGCGGCGGCCATTTTCGCCAGCGCGGCCTTGTCGGCCAGGGTCGGCGCGAGCTTGGCGTCCTCGGCGAGCCGCTCGAAGGCCGCCAGCTCGCCGTAGGCCAGCGCTCCCAGCAGGTCCACGACGGCCGCGTGGTACTGCGGATCTGCTGAGGCCGTGGCCCAGTCCTGGGCGGCGATCCCGGTGGGTTCCTCGGCATCTGATGCGGGTGCGGTGGCGTTGTCGGGCGTCTCCATGAACCGCAGAATAGCCCGCCCGCCACACCCCGTAAGGGCCTGGTCAGACACAGCGGCCACACCGTTCCGACGAATTCGCCCGACACACATGCGCGATTCCGGGGTACAGTGATAATGCGCCTGCCGATTTTTCGGCGGGCCATCGCAGTGTTTGTCCGAGGGGTTTCCCTCGGACAGGCCCCACGAGGATGCCCGGTCGGTGGCCCGATCGGCTCCGCCCCGACCGCCCTCCGCGCGGACCGTGCGCACAGCTGCGTACGACCCGCAAGATGAGGGGCCCCCTCAGCGGCACGACGCTCGAGCGACGGCAGTGGTCCCGCGCCATCCGGCCAATCCACGGCCGGCCGAGTACCCAGGTGCGGTACGACCCCCAGCGTTCGCCTCGCGCCGCGTCTCACAGAAGAGGCAGCACCCTGACTACGACTTTCCGAGACCTCGGAATCCTCCCCGAGACAGCCGAAGCGCTAGAAGCCGTCGGCATCCTGTCTCCGTTCCCCATCCAAGAGATGACCCTCCCGGTCGCGCTGTCCGGCAAGGACGTCATCGGACAGGCCAAGACCGGCACGGGCAAGACGCTCGGCTTCGGTCTGCCGCTCCTGGAGCGCGTCACCGTCCCCGCGGACGTCGAGTCCGGCCGGGCCGTGCCCGAGCAGCTGACGAACGCCCCGCAGGCCCTGGTGGTCGTCCCCACCCGCGAGCTGTGCCAGCAGGTCACCAATGACCTGCTGACGGCCGGCAAGGTGCGTAACGTCCGCGTACTGGCGATCTACGGCGGCCGTGCCTACGAGCCGCAGGTCGAGGCCCTCAAGAAGGGCGTCGACGTGATCGTCGGCACCCCGGGCCGGCTGCTGGACCTCGCGGGCCAGAAGAAGCTCGACCTCGCGCATGTGCGCGGGCTCGTCCTGGACGAGGCCGACGAGATGCTCGACCTGGGCTTCCTGCCGGATGTCGAGAAGATCATCCAGCTGCTGCCCGCCAAGCGCCAGACGATGCTGTTCTCCGCGACGATGCCTGGCGCGGTCATCGGCCTCGCCCGCCGCTACATGTCGCAGCCCACGCACATCAGCGCCACCTCGCCGGACGACGCGGGCGCGACCGTCGCCAACACGACGCAGCGGATCTACCGCGCCCACTCCATGGACAAGCCGGAGATGGTGGCGCGCATCCTCCAGGCCGAGGGCCGCGGACTCGCGATGATCTTCTGCCGTACGAAGCGGACGGCCGCCGACATCGCCGACCAGCTCGCCCAGCGCGGCTTCGCCTCCGGCGCCGTCCACGGCGACCTGGGCCAGGGCGCCCGCGAGCAGGCGCTGCGCGCCTTCCGCAACGGCAAGGTGGACGTGCTGGTCTGCACCGACGTCGCCGCGCGCGGTATCGACGTCGAGGGTGTGACCCACGTCATCAACTACCAGTCGCCGGAGGAGGAGAAGACCTACCTCCACCGCATCGGCCGCACCGGCCGCGCGGGCGCCTCGGGCACGGCCGTCACGCTCGTCGACTGGGACGACATCCCGCGCTGGCAGCTGATCAACAAGGCGCTGGACCTCGGCTTCCCGGACCCGCCTGAGACGTACTCCACCTCCCCGCACCTGTTCGAGGAGCTCGGCATTCCCGCCGGGACCAAGGGCGTCCTGCCGCGAGCGGAGCGCACGCGCGCCGGTCTCTCGGCGGAGCAGGTGGAGGACCTCGGCGAGACGGGCGGCCGTGGCCGCAAGTCCGCCGCCACCGCGGTACGGGAGGAGCGCCCGGCCCGTACGCGCACCCCGCGCCAGCGTCGGCGTACCCGTGGCGGGACCCCGCTGGACGCCACGGACCAGCAGGTCCCGGCCGTGGAGCCGGTCCAGGCCCCGGACGGCGCGGAGCAGCCGGCCGAGCCGCGCACCCCGCGCCGCCGTCGGCGTACCCGCGGTGCCGTGGCCGCTCCCGCGACCGGTACGCCGGTCCTGGAGACCCCCGGCGCCGAGGTGGTGGCCGAGCCGGTCGCCGAGGAGCCGGAGGCCGAGGCTCCGGCCAAGCCGCGCCGCCGCCGCACCCGCGCCGTGAAGCCCGCGGCCGGGACGGCCGATGTGGCGGAGACGGTCGAGTCGGCCGCGGTGGTCGAGGCACCCGTCGAGGCTCCGGTCGCCGAGACCAAGCCGCGCCGCCGCACCCGGGTCGCCAAGCCCAAGGCCGAAGCCGTGGAGGCCACGGCCGACGCGGCCGAGGCCCCCGTCGCCGAGTCGAAGCCCCGTCGCCGCACCCGCGTCGCCAAGCCCGCCGCCGAGGCGCCGGAGGCAGCGGAGACGGCTGGAGCGGTGGAGGCACCGGAGGCGGAGGCACCGGCCAAGCCGCGCCGCCGCCGTACGCGTACGACCGTGGCCAAGACCGAGAGCTGACAGCCGACGGCAGACAGCTCGCAGCCCACGTACGAACGCTGATGTACGAGCGCCTGCATACGGCACCGCCGTACGGAGCCCGGCGTACGGACGCACCGCCCGACGGCCCGTCGCCCCACCAGGGGTGCCGGGCCGCCGGCGTATCCGGGGCCGCCGGGCGCCCGGGAAGAACCGGGGGCCCGGCGCGGGGCGCGCGGGCGCGCGGTTAGCCTCGTCGCATGAGTCGGCCGCCCACGTTCACCCCGCCCCCCTGTGCCCATGCCCGCACCCTGACGACCCGTCGCGGGCGGTTCGCCGTGCTCGACGCACGGCCGACCGGGGTGCCGCAGGGGACCGTACTCCTGCTCCCCGGGTTCACCGGGAGCAAGGAGGACTTCATCGCGCTGCTGGAGCCGCTCACCGAGTCCGGCTACCGGGCCGTCGCCGTGGATGGCCGAGGGCAGTACGAGACCGAGGGTCCTGACGCCCAAGAGGCTTACAACCAGGGCGAGTTGGCGGCAGATGTGCTGGCGCAGGCGTCGGCGCTCGACACTCCCGTACATCTTCTCGGGCACTCGCTCGGCGGCCAGATCGCCCGCGCCGCCGTGCTGATAGAACGGAGCCCGTTCCTCTCGCTGACGCTGATGTCCTCGGGGCCCGCGCAGGTCTCCGAACTCCAGCGGCAGCGGCTGAAGATGCTCGGCGACGCGCTCGCGACCATGACGATGGAGCAGGTCTGGGACGCCATGCGGGCGATGGATCCGCCGGAGGAGACTCCGGTCGACGGCACCGATCTGCGTGGGCGCTGGCTGCGGACCAATCCGGTCCAGCTGATCGCCACCGGTCGGCAACTGGTCACGGAGCCGGACCGGGTGGACGAGTTGGCCGCCGTACAGCCGCTGCCCAAGCACGTGGTGTCGGGCGAGCGGGACGACACCTGGCCGGTGGCGCTGTTCGACTCGATGGCGGTGCGGCTCAGGGCCCGCAGGACGGTCGTCGCGGGCGCTCAGCACTCCCCCAACACCGACCGGCCGCTGGAGACCGCCGCCGCGCTGACGGAGTTCTGGGACGGCGGCTACTGACCGCACGGGCCCCGCCGTTCAGTACCGCACGGGCCTCACCGCCCGGTACTGGGCGCGGGCCTCACCGCTCGATACGGGCGCGGGCCGCACCGCTCCGTAACCGGCGCGGGCCTTGCCGCTCAGTACTGGGCCTGCAAGTGCTGCCAGAAGCCGTCGCGCAGGGATCGCCGCAGCATCGCATGGCCCCGCAGCGACCGGTGGAGCAGCTTCTCCGACTCGATCAGCAGATCCTGGTCCACCGGCCCCGGCAGGTACGGGTGCCCCGGCAGCAGCTCGGCCATCGCGTCCCGGCCCCGCTCCGCCAGCCAGGTCGCCGCGATCTGCGCCCCGATGAAACGGACCTGGTCGCGGGTGGGCGGCGGCTCGCCCTCGTGCTCGTACGTGGTGACCGGGCGCCGGGTGACATACGGCTTGCAGAAGTCCAGTTCGAAGGTGCGCTGGCTGTCGACCTCCCACAGCAGTGGCTCGGCCTGGTTGCGCCCCTCCCCCGCCTCGATACCCCAGAGGTGGACCCGGGCGCCGTACCCTTGGGCGGCCTCGACCGCCGACACCAGGTCCTCGTCGCCACCGACCAGCGCCGCGTCGCTGATGGAGCGATGCCGGGCGAGCGATTCGAGATCCGTCCGGATCAGGGAGTCGACGCCCTTCTGCTGATTGTTGGCGTTGAGATTGCCGAGCCGGACCTTGACGTCGGGCAGTTCCGCGATGGACTGCTGCTCGGGGGTGTGGATACGGCGCCTGGCGCCGTCGTACCAGTAGACCCGCAGCAGCCGGCTGTCCGCGAAGATGATCCTGGCCTTGTCGATGAAGGCCTCGATCAGCCCCTCGGCGTCGAGGTCGAAGGAGCGCCGGTCCTCGGTGCCCGCCACAAGCAATCCGGCCGCAGCATAGACGTAACCGGCGTCGACGAAGATGGCATGAGTGGACGGAGTCTTGGCGACCTCGGCGAGCATGCGCTGGAGCAACTCATTGGTTCGCTCCAGACGGGCGCCGATCTCGATGACTTCTGGGTTGATCTCTGCCTCGTTCATACGCGGTTCATTCTGTGTGGACGACACCGTACCCGCCAGTAGGGGCGCAACGTACCCGCCAGTACTTAGTCAGCCGAAAAATTTCCTTAGCGTAGGGAATGTTTGCAGAGGGCAACCCGTTGGAGAGAGAGGTAGCGGCGGGTTCACCTGTCACTCACCAGCTCTCCAGTAGTTCTCCAGCAGGAGGATCAGACGAAGGGAGAAGCCTGTGCGCTTCGAAATCATGCGACTCGACGATGTTGACGGCTCCGCCGTGGACAGCACCGTCGTGGACGCCGCCTCCGTCAATCGGATCGTGCAGCAGGCCGCGTCGATAGGCCAGCGCATCTATATCCGACCGGCCGAATCCCCGGCCTCATAACCCTTGGGTACCACCTCGACGTGAAGACGAAGCGCCCCTGTACGGATCACCCGTACGGGGGCGCTGCCTGTCGCATACCCCGCGCCCCTCCGGGAAGGGCGGACACCCGTCATCCGGCGACAGGGCGGGAGAAATTGGCGTGATCCCGGGAAGGTCCACGATCACGGATCACGAAGAGGGAGAGGAAGAGGGAGAGAGCGCACGAGCCGGCACTTACGCGCCCGCGCCCGGCACCGGGGAAGCGCCGGAAGCGCGCCGGGCGATCTCGCCGTACATCTCCGGATCGGTGGTGCACGCACCGAGCTCCACGGACTTCCGGCTGCCGTGATAGTCGCTGGACCCGGTGATCAGCAGCCCGTGCTCGGCGCCCAGGGAGCGCAGCCGGGCCCGTGTCGGCTCGTCATGGTCCATGTGGTCGACCTCGATGCCGTCGAGGCCGGCGGCGGCGAGCCGCGCGATCGCGGACTCCGGCACGACCTGACCGCGCTTGACGGCCTGCGGGTGCGCGAAGACGCTGACCCCGCCGGCCGCCTTGATCAGGCGGATCGCCTCGAAGGGGTCCAGTTCGTGCTTCTCCGCGAACGCGCGTCCGCCGTCCGCGAGCCAGTCGGCCGTGAAGGCGTCGGAGACGGTCTCGACGACGCCCAGTTCGACCAGGGCGGTGGCGACGTGCGGGCGGCCGAGGGAGGCGTCGCCCGCGATACGCGTCACCTGCTCCCAGGTGATCGGGACGCCCAGCTCCTGGAGCTTGCGCACCATCTCCCGGGCGCGCGGGACACGGTCGTCCCGTACCAGCTCGCGCTCGCTCAGCAGCTCCGGCTCGTCCGGGTCGAAGAGGTACGCGAGCATGTGCAGGCTGACGCCGTCGATCCGGCAGGAGAGTTCGGCGCCGGTGACGAGCGTGAGGGGCCGGTCGAGCCCCGGGAGCGCGGCGATCGCCTCGGCATGCCCCCGGGTGGAGTCGTGGTCGGTGAGCGCGACGACGTCGAGCCCGGCCGCTGCCGCGTTACGGACCAGCTCGGCGGGGGTGTCCGTACCGTCCGAGGCGGTGGAGTGGGTGTGCAGGTCGATGCGCACGACGCGTTCTCCGAGGGTTCGGGGCGGACAGAGAAGACGCTCACAGGGTAACGGCACCCCTGTACGGCCCCGACGTGCGGTCCGGACCGCACGTCGGGGCCGCCCGCGCGGCCCCGGGCGGGGTCCGCGTCAGGACAGCAGCCTCGGCGACAGCGCCCCGATGGGCAGCAGTTCCACCTCCGCGCCCGCGTCCCGCAGATCGGTCAGCACCAGTTCGTCGTAGAGGAGCAGCCCCGACTGCTCCGGCCAGACGATCGCCCACAGCCACAGCCCGAGCGCCTCGCCCGCGAAGACCGCGCGGTCGCGCGGGGCGTCGGCGACATGCCAGAGCGGGGTCGGCCGGCCCGCGGCCAGGAGTTTGACCTGCGGTGGCTTGTCGACACAGATGGCCGGTCCCGGGTCCGGGCCGTCGATTCCCGCGTAGCGCGCCCCGAGTCCGACGCCGAGTTCCTCGGCGATCAGGAGCAGTTCGCCCGAACCGCCGAGCGGACCGGGCCCCGAGCAGGCGACGGCGGTGGCGCGGCCTCCGCTGCGGTCGTCGCCCGCGTACGCCACGCCGCTGAACAGCCAGCCGACGGGCAGCGGCCAGGGCATCCAGACCGGGACCCGCGCGCGGTTCACGACGACATCGAGGGCCTCGACGCTGGGCGGTATCACGGGTTGCAGCGGGTACACCGTGCCATGGGCGCCGCACTGCCAGGTGTCGGCGAAGAGGCCGGGCGCCCTGACCCGGCCACCGCACTTCGGGCAACTGGGTTCGCCCCTCATAGCGCCCCACGGTCCTCCCCGGTCGTCGCCGCGTCAAGGACGATCACCCGTCCGGCCCGAGCAGAGACCGAGCGATATAGATGCACCTTGCACTCATTAGCCTGACTAACTTATCGTGTGTATATCCCAACGACCCACCCGACGATCTGGCCGAGAGCGAGGACATACCTCATGCACGGAGAGGATCCGTTCGACGAAGGAGCGGGAGCAGGCGGTCTGCTCCGTCAGCCGAAGGCCGTATGGGCCACGGCCGGCGCGTCCGTCGTCGCCTTCATGGGCATCGGACTGGTGGACCCGATCCTGCCGTCCATCGCCAAGGGGCTGGAGGCCACACCCAGTCAGGTCTCCCTGCTCTTCACCTCGTACTTCCTGATCACCGCCGTCGCCATGCTGCTCACCGGCTGGGTGTCCAGCCGGATCGGAGGCCGCAAGACGCTGCTCACCGGACTGGCCGTCGTGGTCGTCTTCGCCGCCCTGTCCGGTACGTCGTCCTCCGTAGCGGAACTGGTCGGCTTCCGGGCCGGATGGGGACTGGGCAACGCGCTCTTCGTCTCGACGGCGCTCGCCGTCATCGTCGGAGCGGCGGCCGGTGGCAGTGCCGCGGCGATCCTGCTGTACGAATCGGCCCTCGGCCTCGGCATGGCCTGCGGGCCGCTGCTGGGGGCCCTGCTCGGCGACGCCAGCTGGCGCTACCCGTTCTTCGGCACCGCGGCCCTGATGGCCATCGGCTTCGCCTGTATCGCGACACTGCTCAAGGAACAGCCCAGGCCCGCGCGGAAGACCTCGCTGCTCGATCCGCTCAAGGCACTCGGACACGGCGGACTCGCGTCGGCGGCCGCCTCGGCGTTCTTCTACAACTACGCCTTCTTCACCGTGCTGGCCTTCACACCGTTCGTGCTGGACATGACGCCCTACAAGTCCGGCGCGGCCTTCTTCGCCTGGGGCGTGCTGCTCGCGGTCTTCTCCGTACTGGTCGCCCCGCGGCTCCAGAGGCGCTTCGGATCGCTCAAGGTGCTGGGCGGCTCGCTCGTCCTGCTCGCCGTCGACCTGCTGGTCCTCGGATACGGGAACCACGCCACGGCCATGGCGGGGACGATCGTCTCCGGTGCCTTCATCGGCCTGAACAACACGGTCTTCACCGAGCTGGCGCTGGGCGTCTCGGACGCGCCCCGGCCGGTGGCGAGCGCGGGCTACAACTTCGTCCGCTGGTTCGCGGCGGCCGCCGCGCCCTTCCTCGCCCCGAAGATCGAGGAGTGGAGCGACATCCACATCCCGTTCGTGGTCGCCGCCGCGGCGGCGCTCGTGGGCGCCGTCATCGTCGGGGTCAGGCGTACCGCGCTGGGCCACAGGGCGGCGGAACTCCAGCCGGCCCGCGCCACCGGGGACAGCGTCCCGGTCTTCGCCGACTGACGCGGCTCCTTTCCGTCAGCCGCGCCCTCACCCGGCCGCGCCGCTTCCCCGCGCCTTCCGCCGCGTCAGTCCAGCACCACGGACCGGCGCAGCGGATCGCGCAGATCCGTCCCGTGCGCCAGCCAGCGCTCCTGAAGCTCCTGCGCGCCCCTGACCCTTTTCCACGCCGCCTCGTTCGGCGTCATCGGCAGCAGCGGCAGGAACCGCACGGGCTCCAGGGGCTCGTCCAGCTCCAGGTCCGCCACCAGCCCGCCGGGCTCCCCGACCAGTACGGAGCTGAACGGCGCCCCCGGCCACAGCGGCTCCCCGAGGTCCAGCGAACTGCCCGGAGCCACGATCACGCCCTCGACCTGCGGAGACGCGGCCAGCACCGCCAGCGGGCGCAGCACCTGGTCGGTGTCGGCGAGCCCGGCCCGTACCGAAAGCACCAGCTCGGCGCGCGGTCCGCGCTCCGGATCGGCGAGCACCGCCGACGGATCGGTCATCGGCTGCGCCGCCATCCCGAGTGTGACGTAGCGCACCACATCGGCCGCGCCCTCCGGGTCCAGGAAACGGAGCACCTCGATGCGGTCCGTCCCCAGGAAAGTCACCGCCGCGCGCGCGTCCGGGACGCCCAGCACCGTACGTAGCCGGGCTTCGACCAGACCGAGAATTTCTTCCATGCGGGGAGCATAGATCGCGTAAGGATTGGGCAAGAGGCCAGATTGACTCTTGCTCAGCTGTTAGTCTTGGGCGCTGGTCGGGACAGCACGCAGAAGCGTTGCTCTCCAGTCCCGACATCACGTCATCCCCCACGGGGGACCGGCCGGAGGAGGTGGGGCTGCGGTGGATCGAAGTCACCCGGCCAGTACCAGCCGCTCTTCCGCACGAATTTCCTCCGCGTCCGCCTGACGGTTTCCCGTCTCATTCGTCCAGGCTCACGGCATCCGCACAGCGGAAGAGCGCTTCTCTCATTTGCTTGCGTTTGTGCCTGTCTGTAGCGAACGCCGTCACCGCGAACCCGCGGTGCCGCCCGCTTTGCGGACGTAGCCTCACGTCCTCATTCCGGGCTGTGCCACACCTCGCCGACGGCTTCTGCGTGAAGGAGCCCGCCATGTCGATGATCCGTGACCTGCGAGAAGCGGTCCGCCCGTCCCTGCGCAAGAACAACGCCGCGTACAGCAAGTACGACACGTACGACGCGACCCGGGACCCCTCCGCGTCGAGCGCGGTCGTCGACTGCGCGGTCTACCGCGACGGCCGGCGGGTCGTACAAGATCCCTGCGTCACCCCGCACGAGGCGATGCTGCGCGTGCGCGAGGGCGGCGGCTTCGCCTGGATCGGCCTCCACGAGCCGACCGAGGAGGAGTTCGCCGGTATCGCGGCCGAGTTCGGGCTGCACCCGCTGGCCGTGGAGGACGCGGTGCACGCGCACCAGCGGCCCAAGCTGGAGCGGTACGACGACACCCTGTTCACCGTCTTCAAGACCATCCACTATGTCGAGCACACCGAACTGACCGCGACCAGCGAGGTGGTCGACACCGGCGAGGTCATGTGCTTCACCGGCCGCGACTTCGTCATCACCGTCCGGCACGGCGGCAGGGGCTCGCTGCGCAATCTCCGCCACCGCCTGGAGTCGGACGCCGAATTGCTCGCCAAAGGTCCTTCGGCCGTGCTGCACTCCATCTCCGACCATGTCGTCGACGGGTACGTCGCGGTGGCGGGGGCCGTGCAGGACGACATCGACGAGGTCGAGATCGATGTGTTCTCGGCACCCGCGAAGGGCGGCCCGCGCGGCTCGGACGCCGGGCGGATCTACCAGCTCAAGCGTGAGGTGCTGGAGTTCAAGCGGGCCGTCTCGCCGCTGCTGCGGCCGATGCAACTGCTGAGCGAGCGGCCGATGCGGCTGATCGACCCGGACATCCAGAAGTACTTCCGTGATGTCGCCGACCACCTGGCCCGGGTGCACGAGCAGGTCATCGGCTTCGACGAACTGCTCAACTCGATCCTCCAGGCGAATCTGGCGCAGGCGACGGTCGCGCAGAACGAGGACATGCGCAAGATCACGTCCTGGGCGGCCATCATCGCCGTACCGACGGCCGTCTGCGGGATCTACGGCATGAACTTCGAGCACATGCCGGAGTTGCAGTGGCGGTTCGGCTATCCGATGGTGCTCGTCGCGATCGGCATCACCTGCCTGACGATCCATCGGACGCTCAAGCGCAACGGGTGGCTCTAGAGTCTTTCGACCGCGGCCCCGTAACGCCGTCTCCCGCCGCTGGATAGGCTGCCCGCATGACAGAACCGCAGCTCGGCCAGGCGCTCGTCGAGGAGGCCACCAAGAAGTCCGCCCTCATCTGGGTGCGCGGCTCGGAACCGGCCCGTGCGCTCTGGCACATCTGGCACGAGGGCGCGGCGCTGCTGGTCGGGGACGGTCCCGGGGAGCAGCCGCTGCCGGGGCTCGTGGACGGCGTCGCGGCCGAGGTGACCGTACGCAGCAAGGACAAGGGCGGCCGGCTCGTCGCGTGGACGGCGGCGGTCACCGAACTCCCGCCGCGCTCGGAAGCCTGGGAGAGCGCCGTCGCCGAGCTCAAGGGCAAGCGGCTCAACGCGCCGGACGCCGAGGTCATGACCGAGCGCTGGGCACGTGAGTGCCGGGTGCTGCGGCTGGTGCCCCAGGACGCGATCACCGAACTGCCCCAGGGCTCCGGAGCGGCCGTACCGCTGCCGACCGGGGCGACGACCCGTGAGCCCGCGCCCGCGTCGCTGGGACGGCTGCTGCTGAAGCGCGGCAAGGGCGGCAAGGGAAGGAAGCGGGGCTGAGCCCTCGTCGGCCGCGGGAGCCCGTGGGTGCCCCGGGAAGGTCAGTCGGCCGACCCCGGAAGCCTGCTTCCGTAGTCGACGGTCTGCTCCTTGGCCGGGGCCTCCAGCTCGAAGTCCTTGCCCCAGTCGGCCAGGGTGACCGTCCCCGCGCCGCCCGCGCGTACCAGTTGCAGGGGGTACGGCGTGCCCTCCAGCGAGACGTCCAGCGTCCCGCCGGCGCCCTCGCTGCCGTTGACCTTGATGGTCCGTACGCCGCCGATCCTGTCCCGGTCGCCCTTGCTCAGCTCTCCGTGCAGCGTCAGCAACCCGCCGAGAAGCACGCTCTTGTCCGTGAAGCCGCTCAGCTGCTTGTACGACGGGTCCTCCTGCGGGACCTTCACGTACTTGTCCGAGAGCTTTCCGGCGACCGAGGCGTCCTCGGCGCTCCCGGACTCGTCGTCCGCGTGCTTCCAGAACCCGGCGTCGGCCTTCAGGTAGAGGGTGTCCTCGATACGCAGCAGCTGGAACGTGCTGCTCTTCGAGGTGACCGAGCCCATGCCGCCGTTCTCCTTGAGCCGCATGTTGAGCTTGTACGTCTGGCCCTTGCTGACCAGCGAGCCGGAGAGACGGACCGCGCCCGCCGCGCCCGCGGCCGCCTGTGCCCTCTTCTCGATCTGGGTGGCGGTGAGTTTCCCGGCGCCGTTCGTCCCCTTGTCCGGGTCCTCGTCCTCGCCGCACGCGGTGAGCAGCGCGGCCAGTCCCACACAGAGCGAGGCGGCGAGAGCGGCTCTACGGGCACGGCCTGACGACGGGAGAACGGACAAGACGCACTGCCTCTCAAACGCGCGCGGGGGGTGGCAGACCGCAGCGTACCCGGGCCGGACGCAGCTCTCGACAGAGAGCCGTACAGGTGGATCCGCCAAGGCGTACCGCAGCGGTACGGGCTAGCCTGAACCCGTTATCCCTGTGGATAAAGGGACATTCGGCGACACGTTCCAGGCGGAGCGGACAGCACGGAGCGCTGAGCCGGGACGGCACGGAGCAAGGAGGCGCTCGGCATGCCAGCAGTCGCCCCGAGGGTCTTCGTCTCCCATCTGGCCGGTGTGCCGGTCTTCGATCCCAGCGGCGACCAGGTGGGGCGGGTCCGGGACCTGGTGGCGATGTTGCGGGTCGGCCGACGCCCGCCACGGCTGATCGGGCTGGTCGTCGAGGTGCTCAGCAGACGCCGGATCTTCCTGCCCATGACCCGGGTCACCGGCATCGAGTCGGGTCAGGTGATCACCACGGGCGTGGTCAACGTACGGCGCTTCGAGCAGCGGCCGACCGAACGCCTGGTCCTCGGCGAGCTGCTCGACCGCCGGGTGCGGCTGGTGGAGAGCGACGAAGAGGTGACGGTGATCGATGTCTCCGTCCAGCAGCTGCCGGCCCGCCGGGACTGGGAGATCGACAAGGTCTTCGTACGGCGTGGCAGGAAGGGCGGCGCGCTGCGGCAGATGGCCGGGCGCGGAGGCCTTCCCTGGAAGGGCGGTGGCGGACGGCGGACGGGCGAGGCGCTGACCGTCGAGTGGTCGGCGGTCACCGGCTTCTCCCTGGAGGAGGAAGGGCAGGGCGCGGAGAGTCTCGTCGCCACCTTCGAGCAGCTGCGTCCGCTCGATCTCGCCAACGCGCTGCACCATCTGACGCCCAAACGGCGGGCCGAGGTGGCCGCCGCCCTCGACGACGACCGGCTCGCGGACGTCCTGGAGGAGCTGCCCGAGGACGACCAGGTGGAGATCCTCGGCAAGCTCAAGGAGGAGCGCGCGGCCGACGTCCTGGAGGCGATGGACCCGGACGACGCGGCCGATCTGCTCTCCGAGCTGCCCGAGGCGGACAAGGAGCGGCTGCTGACCCTGATGCGGCCGAACGACGCGGCCGACGTACGGCGGCTGATGGCGTACGAGGAGCGAACCGCGGGCGGCCTGATGACCACCGATCCGATCGTGCTGCGGCCTGACGCGACGGTGGCGGACGCGCTGGCCCGGGTACGGCAGCAGGACCTCTCCCCCGCACTCGCGGCGCAGGTCTACGTGTGCCGCCCGCCGGACGAGACCCCGACCGGCAAGTACCTGGGCACGGTCCACTTCCAGCGGCTGCTGCGGGACCCGCCGTACACACTGGTCAGCTCGATCGTGGACAGCGACCTGCCGCCACTCCCCCCGGACACCCCGCTGCCCGAGGTCACCAGCCATCTCGCGGCGTACAACATGGTCGCGGTGCCCGTCGTGGACGACACCGGGGCACTGCTCGGCGCGGTGACGGTCGACGACGTGCTCGATCACCTGCTGCCGGACGACTGGCGCGAGGCCGGCTTCCACGACCTGGGGGAGGTGCCCGGTGGCGACTGAGCGCCAGGACAAGGAGCGCGGCCGGGAGCACCCGAAGGGCCGTTCCGGCGCCGGGTCGACCGCGCTGGCGCGCGGCGGCCGGGTACGGCTCGACCAGCCGCGCGCCCCGCAGCGCAAACTCCTGCCCGAGTACGACCCCGAGGCCTTCGGGCGGCTCTCCGAACGGGTCGCCCGCTTCCTGGGGACGGGCCGCTTCATCGTCTGGATGACCCTGATCATCATCGTGTGGGTGATCTGGAACATCGCGGCCCCGCGCCCGCTGCGCTTCGACCCGTATCCGTTCATCTTCCTGACCCTGATGCTCTCGCTCCAGGCCTCGTACGCCGCGCCGCTGATCCTGCTGGCGCAGAACCGCCAGGACGACCGGGACCGGGTCACCCAGGAGCAGGAACGCAAGCAGAACGAGCGCTCGATCGCGGACACCGAGTACCTGACCCGGGAGATCGCGGCGCTGCGGATCGGCGTGGGAGAGGTCGCGACCAGGGACTGGATCCGCTCCGAGCTCCAGGATCTGGTGCGGGACCTGGTGGAGCACCGGGTCGTCTTCCCGACGGAGGGCGGGCACGGGCGTGAGGAATCCGACCGCTGACGGATTTTCCCCGGGCGGCCCGGCGCGCCGTACCATCTCCGTATGGCTACCGACACGTACGGAACCGCCGTCCCCGCGGAAGAAGCGGTGCGCGACGCGCTGGCGACGGTGAACGACCCCGAGATCCACCGGCCGATCACCGATCTCGGCATGGTGAAATCGGTGGATATCGGTGCCGACGGCGCGGTGGCTGTCACGGTCTATCTCACGGTGTCCGGCTGCCCGATGCGCGACACCATCACGCGCACGGTGACGGACGCGGTCGCCCGGGTCGAGGGTGTCACGCGCGTCGACGTGACGCTGGATGTGATGGGCGACGAGCAGCGGCGCGAGCTGGCGGCCTCGTTGCGCGGCGGGACCGCCGAGCGCGAGGTGCCGTTCGCCCAGCCCGGCTCGCTGACCCGGGTGTACGCGGTGGCCTCGGGCAAGGGCGGGGTCGGCAAGTCCTCGGTGACGGTCAACCTGGCGGCGGCGATGGCGGCCGACGGGCTGAAGGTCGGTGTGGTCGACGCGGACATCTACGGGCACAGCGTGCCCCGGATGCTCGGCGCCGACGGCAAACCCACCCAGGTCGAGAACATGATCATGCCGCCGTCGGCGAACGGCGTGAAGGTGATCTCCATCGGCATGTTCACGCCGGGCAACACGCCGGTGGTGTGGCGTGGACCGATGCTGCACCGCGCGCTCCAGCAGTTCCTCGCGGACGTCTACTGGGGCGACCTCGACGTGCTGCTGCTGGACCTGCCGCCGGGGACCGGCGACATCGCGATCTCGGTGGCGCAGCTGGTACCGAACGCCGAGATCCTGGTGGTCACCACCCCGCAGCAGGCCGCGGCCGAGGTCGCCGAGCGGGCCGGCTCCATCGCCGTACAGACCCACCAGAAGATCGTCGGCGTGGTCGAGAACATGTCGGGCCTGCCCTGCCCGCACTGCGACGAGATGATCGACGTCTTCGGTACGGGCGGCGGGAAGCTGGTGGCCGAGGGGCTGACGAAGACGACCGGCGCCACGGTGCCGGTGCTGGGTGCGATCCCGATCGACGTACGGCTGCGGGAGGGCGGCGACGAGGGCAAGCCGATCGTCCTCTCCGACCCGGACTCGCCGGCGGCCACGGCGCTGCGCGAGGTCGCGACCAAGCTGGGCAGCCGTCAGCGCGGCCTGTCGGGCATGTCGCTGGGAGTCACCCCGCGCAACAAGTTCTGAGTCCGCGGCGCCGGCCGGGCGCTCGGGCCCCGGGCGCTCGGGCCCCGGGCGCTCGGACCCCGGCACCGGGACCACAGGTAAGGGGCGACCGCCATTGCGGTCGCCCCTTACTCATGCGCGCGGTGTGCGCCGGTGGGCGCGTGGTGTGCCGCCCTCACAGGCCTGCCTGCGCGCCGTACGACCGGCCTGCCTGCGCGCCGTATGCACGACCGGGCCTGCCTACGCGCCGTACGACCTGATGTCGGCGATCACCGAGAAGCCGAGCCCGTACGCGCTCATCCCCCGTCCGTACGCGCCCAGATGGACGCCGCCCTCCGTCGAACCGGCCAGCACCCAGCCGAACTCGGACTCGCGGTAGTGGAAGGGCGTCGCCACCCCGTCGACGGGCAGCGAGAGCGACGACCAGGCGGCTCCGTCGAGATCGTCCGCCAGCTCGAACGCGGCCTCCGTCTGCTGCTTCAGCCAGTCGTCGCGCAGGGTGTGGTCCAGCTGCACGGGCCAGGTGGAGGACAGCAGCCCCGCCCCGGCCAGCCAGGCCGCCGAGGAGGCCGTGGTGGCGTCCAGCTGGCCCCTGCCGTCATTGGTGGTGCGTTCGGGGCTGGTGGCCACCGTGACGACCACAGCGAAGCGTTCCTTCTCCACACTGGCGGCGTCCGGTCTTATCGACGGCTCCTCGCCGTGGCCCGTCGCGCCGTGCCGCACGGTGCCGTCGGCGGTGGCGCCGACCTGCATCAGCCAGCGTGGCCCGGTGAAGGCCTCGTCCAGTCCGTACCAGGGGAAAGCAGCGCGCAGATAGTCGGCGGCCGTACGGCGGCCCGTGAGCATGCCCTCGGCGGTGGATGAGCTGGCGGCGCTCCGCGCCCCTGCCTGACTCGTCGTCTCCATCTGGCCGGCGCCTCCTCGATCTCGTGCGTCCGCAGCGGCCCGCCCTCGACGGGCGCCTCACTGCCGGACAGATGGAGGATAGCCACCCGGTGCCCGACTCGTAGGGATAGGCGGTGCTCAGGTGGCGTCTGCGTCGAAAGGCGGCCGGACGGGCTGATCCGGCGTGTCGCGCTTCTTGAGCAGATCGGGGGTGCCCGCGGAACCGCTCGCGGAGGCCACCGGAGCCGCCGGTGTGTCCGACGCGGCGGAGTCGCTCTCCCGGCCGTTCACCGCGTCCGTGACGTCGGAGATCTCCTTACGGAGGTCGAAGCTGCTGCGGATCTCCTTCAGCCCGTATTCGTCGTCGCCGTCCATCAGCTGCTTGCGGACGAACGCCTTGGGGTTCAGGTCCTCGAACTCGAAGTCCTTGAACTCGGGGCCCAGCTCGGAGCGGATGTCTTCCTTGGCGCTCTCGGAGAACTCACGGATCTTGCGGATGAAGCGCGAGGCGTCCTGGATGACCTTGGGCAGCTTCTCCGGACCGAAGACAAGGATGGCAAGGACCACGATCGTGACCAGTTCGAGGCCACCGACGTCATTGAACACCTTGCTGCTCCTTCGGTTCTCCGTGCCCGCAAACGGGGTCGAGGTGGTCGGACGGGGTCGAGGTCGTCGTCGTCCTGGCCTGAGACGGGTCAAGGGTCCGGGCCGCTCCACGGTACCCGCCCGACCTGTACGGGCGGTACCTCCGGGTGACCTTCAGGTGCCGGACGCCGAGCCCAGGGCCAGTGTGACGGGCCGTTCCTTGCCGCCGCGGACCACGGTCAGCCTCAGCCGGTCGCCCGGCCGGTGGGCACGGATCTTGACGATGAGTTCCTCGCCGCTGTGCACCCGCTGGCCGTTCACCTCGGTGATGACGTCCCCGGGCCTGATCCCGGCCTTGGCCCCGGGGCCGCCGGTGGTCACGGCGGGACCGCCGTCGGCTGCCTTGGCGCCGACCCGGGCGCCGTCCCCCGCGTAGTCCATGTCGAGGCTGACGCCGATCACGGGGTGCGTGGCCCTGCCCGTGTTGATCAGCTCCTCGGCGACGCGCTTGCCCTGGTTGATGGGTATGGCGAAGCCGAGACCGATGGATCCGGACTGGCCGCCTTCGAGGCCGGAGCCGCTGTCCGCCGCGCGGATCGCGCTGTTGATGCCGATGACGCGGGCGCGGGCGTCCACCAGCGGACCGCCGGAATTGCCGGGGTTTATCGGGGCGTCGGTCTGGAGCGCGTCCACATAGCTGATGTCGCTGCCGTCGCCCTTCTCCCCACCGGCGGTGATGGGGCGCTCCTTGGCGCTGATGATCCCGGAGGTCACCGTGTTGGACAGGTCGAAGGGGGCGCCGATGGCCACCACCGGGTCGCCGACCCGGACGGCGTCCGAGTTGCCCAGCGGCAGCGGCTTGAGCCCGGAGACCCCGGTCACCTTGACGACGGCCAGGTCGTAGCCGCTGTCGTTGCCCACCAGCTCGGCCTTGGCGGTCTCGCCGCCGCTGAACGTGACGGATATCTCTCCGGCGGACGACGCGGGAGAGACGACATGGTTGTTGGTGAGGATGTGGCCCTGCCGGTCGAGGACGAAGCCCGTACCGGTGCCCTGCTCGCCGTTGCCGCTGACATGCAGGGTGACGACGCTGGGCAGGGCGCTGGCGGCGATGCCCGCGACGCTGTCGGGGGCCCGGCCACCGGACTCCCCGCTCGACTGCGGGAGTTCGACGCTGGTGAGGCCGCCGTTGCGTTCGACGTACGCGCCGGCCGCGCCGCCCACGACACAGGCGGCGAAGCCGAGAAGCAGCGCGGCGGCGAGCCCGGCGCGCCGCCGCTTCGGGCGCGGCTCACCGTACTGGGTCAGCGGCTGCTGTCCGGGTGCGGAGCCGGGGCTGCTCCAGGGGTCGTACTGGAGCCACTGCGACGCCGGGAACGGGGGATGGGCCGCGGCCGGGGACTGAGGCTGCGGATGGCTCCCGGACCCCGGCTGCCGAAAGCCCTGCGGATGGGGCTGCGCGGCGTCCTGGGGCGGCTGTGGGACGGGCGGAGCGGGCGGGACGGTCCCGCTGTCGTGGGCGCCGTGCGATGCGGCGTACGGCGGCGGGACGGGCGGCAGTTGAGTGCCGTGCGCCGGGGTGGGGCGCTGTACGGGCGGTGCGAGCGCCCAGGGCCCGGGACCGCCGTAGGGAGGTGTGCTGTACTCGTCGGGCTCGTGCAGCGGCTGCGGGCGCCCCTGCCGGGGTACGGGTCCCTCGCCGACGGACGCCCGCGCCGGACCGGAAGGGGGCGGGGCCGCGCCGGGAGAGGGCGAAGGCGGATCGGCCGGCAGCGGGAGCGGATCGGCGGGAACGGGAGCCGGATCGGCGGATATCCACCCCTCGTCGGCGGCCACCGGAGCCGGTCCGGACCGCGTCGGCACCTGATCGGCGGGCACCGGCACATCAACCGGCGCGTCAGCCGCTACATCGGCTGACGCGTCGTCAGTGCGCGGGAGTGGCGACGTCGTCGCCCCGTCGCCACGGGCGGGCGGCACCTCGGGCTCCGGCGATACCGCGCGTCCCGCTGAGGGACGGCTCCACCACTTCGCCTTGGGTCCGGTGGGCTTCCCGTCGTCCATGTTCTCCCCGCAACTGCCGTTCCGCGCCCGGCCGGGGGCGCCCCTGCAGGGGATTCAACCAGGTTTACGAATGTCCGCGCAGGGACCTGGTGCCACACCGGTCAGCGCCGGGGGGAAACCGGTACGGAAGGCAGTGTCGGGGCGGCGAGCTGGGTGGGGCGCGGCGTGGTCGTGGGGCCGCCACCGGCAGCCGCGTCGATCCGGAGGACCGGGCCGGGGGGCTGGATCAGCGGCCCCGGCGTGGAGCTGGGCAGGACCCCCGTCGAGAACGCGCGCTCGGAGAGCGTCTGCGCCTGGAACATGCCGGGAGGAGCGGCGGCGACCGGACGCTCGGCGGACTGCGACTGCTTTCCGTTGCCGCCCCCACCGCCCTGACGGCGGTTGGATTCGCTGCCGACGGAGACCGGGACCGTGGTGCCGGGGGCCCGCATGGGGGTCACGTTGTTCCCCACACCGCGCGGAAGGGTGTCGGCGGCCGTGCCGAGCGGCATCGTCCCGCCGAGGGCCATCGCGGCGAACGACACCGCGCTGGCCGCCGCGAAGGCGAAGCGCCGTCCACGCCACGGCGACCGCTCGGCCTCCTGGCGCCCGATCTCATGGATCCGGAAACCGGAGTCACTGGGAAGCGTGGCCGCGTGGGCACCGGCGGGCAGATAACCGAAACCGGCCGCGCGCACACCGAAGACGCCGTCACCGAAGCGGCCCCCGTCGAAGAGTCCTTTTCCGTCGTCGTCATCTCCGGGCAGTCCGCCGGGAAGTGCCTGGAGTCTGGAGAGCAGCCCGGCGGAGGGGGCCGGCGGAGCGCTCTGCGCGAAGACACTCTTCAGCCGGCGCTGGGCGTCGGCCTCCGCCTTGCACTGGCCACAGGTCGCCAGATGGGCCAGCACACGCTCACGCGCGTCATGGTCCAGCTCCCCGTCCACCAGCGCGGCGAGTCGGTCCCCCAGATGATGCTCTGCGGGGGTCGAACTTGTGCCACTCACGCCGCTCCGCCCTCCCCCGCCACGCTCACAAAGGCGCGCTGCTCGGCCCGAGCCTCGGGGGAACGGTGCGAGAGGGCCGTGCGCAGATGCGAGCGGCCACGGTGGATCCGGCTGCGTACGGTGCCGAGCTTCACGCCGAGCGTGGCCGCGATCTCCTCGTAACTGAGCCCCTCGATGTCGCAGAGCACCACCGCGGCACGGAACTCGGGCGCGAGCGTGTCCAGCGCCTGCTGGACGTCCGCGTCGAAGTGCGTGTCGTGGAAGACCTGTTGGGGCGACGGCTCACGGCTGGGCAGCCGCTCGGCCGCGTCGTCACCGAGCGCGTCGAAGCGGATCCGCTGCTTGCGCCGGACCATGTCGAGGAAGAGATTGGTGGTGATGCGGTGCAGCCAGCCCTCGAAGGTGCCGGGGGTGTAGGTCGACAGCGAGCGGAAGACTCTGACGAAGACTTCCTGGGTCAGGTCCTCGGCGTCGTGCTGGTTGCCCGTAAGGCGGTAGGCGAGGCGGTAGACACGTCCGCTGTGCGTGCTGACGATCTCCTCCCAGCTGGGGGGAGTCCACGCCTGCGATTCCGCATCCGATGCGAAGGTCGCGGTAACTGCGGAGTCGTTGGAGCGAGGCCGGTCAGCAATGTTGGTCACGGATTTCGGCTCGCCGACTGACCTGAGAAAGCGCTTGAGCACTCCTCCCCGATCCACAGGCGCAGCCGCACCTCCCCTATCGGCTCTGGTGGTGTCCAGTGGAGCCCCTACCATAGCCACTCCGCCCGTTAGCTCCGGATAAGAATCTTTGCGCGGATTTCTGCCGGCGACCCGGCCTCGATCCACGCGTTCCTCTGCCTCTCATAACGCCTGGTCCCATCTGCGGGTTCCCGGGCACAGCGGATACAGTCACCGTTGCGCCGACAACGGGGACAAGGAGAGGGTCATTACCGCCAACCGGCAGACGAGCTGGGCGTTCGCCGACGCCTTTGTCGCCGAGGACGAAGCACTGCGCTGGGCCCGTGACCGGGCCCGGGAGACAGGGCTCCGCTCGGTGTCACCAGGCACCGGCGCAGCGCTGCGTCTGCTCGCGGCCACGCTGGACGCGAAGGCGGTGGCGGAGATCGGCACGGGGACCGGTGTCTCGGGGACGTACCTGCTCCTGGGCATGCGCCCGGACGGCGTCCTGACCACGGTCGACACCGAGCCCGAGCGCCAGCAGTTCGCGCGGCAGGCCTTCCGCGCCGCCGGCTTCGCCGGCAATCGCGCCCGCTTCATCCCCGGCCGCGCCCTGGACGTACTGCCGCGCCTCGCGGACGGCGGGTACGACCTCGTCTTCTGCGACGGCGACCGCCTCGAGTGCCTCGACTATCTCGCTGAATCGTTGCGTCTGCTCAGGCCCGGCGGCCTCGTCTGCTTCGAGGGCGTGTTCGCCGACGGCAGGACCGTGGACTCGGCGGCCCAGCCCGCGGAGGTGCTGCGCGTGCGGGAGTTGCTACGGACCGTACGGGAGAGCCAGGAACTGCTTCCGTCCCTGCTGCCGGTGGGCGACGGCCTGCTCTGCGCGGTACGGCGCGGCTGAACCGACGCGTGCCCGCGTCCGTACGCCGCGGGCCGAACGCGCGATCGCGGCCGGAACGCGCGGAATCTCGTGCCCGTACCCCTCAGGACCGTGGCCGTACTCCCCCAGGCCCCGTACGCCCCCAGGACAGAGCGCTGCCCCGGTACGGACTCTCGTCGGTACCGGGGCAGCTACGGTGGTGCCGGTCCGGGGGTGACCCACCCCGAAGTCTGTGAGCGTTCCGCTCAGCCGACGACCTTCTTCAGCGCGTCGCCGAGTGCGTCCGCCTCGTCCGGAGTCAGCTCGACGACAAGCCGACCGCCGCCTTCGAGCGGAACGCGCATGACGATGCCCCGCCCCTCCTTGGTCACCTCGAGCGGGCCGTCGCCCGTTCGCGGCTTCATGGCCGCCATGCTCGTTCCCCTTCCTGAAACCAGCTCATCGCAGCCGGCGGCCCCATGACAGGCGCTGTGTCACCGGCATCGAACACATTGCTTCAGCTCATTATCCCGCATGGCGGGACCCGATGACCAACATCGGACGGCATCGCTTGCGCAACGCGCTCTCGCAAAACCACGCAATTCGGCGATCCGCCTGCGATACTTCGCCACCCCGCACGCCGCCGGAACCCGACTTTCTTAGACGCAGGTCACATGACCGACGGTACGCACCTCCGCCATGCTGGGCCCGGACAGGACCGTCCGAGCCGCAAAGGGGACCCGATCATGGCCGACACCGTGCTGTACGAGGTGAGTGACGGACTCGCAACGATCACGATCAACCGGCCCGAGGCCATGAACGCGATGAACATCGCGGCAAAGGCCGCCCTCCGGGACGCGCTGCTCTCCGCGGCCGCCGACACCGCCGTACGCGGCGTCCTGCTGACCGCCTCCGGCGACCGCGCGTTCTGTGTGGGCCAGGACCTCAAGGAACACGTGGCCCTGCTCGAAAGGGACCGTGAGACGGGTACCGGCGACACGATGAGCACGGTGCGCGAGCACTACAACCCGATCCTGCGGGCGATCACCGAGATGCCCAAGCCGGTGGTCGCGGGCGTCAACGGGGTCGCGGCGGGCGCCGGCCTCGGCTTCGCCCTCGCGGCGGACTACCGGATCGTCTCCGACACCGCCGCGTTCAACACGTCCTTCGCGGGGGTGGCGCTGACCGCCGACTCCGGCGTCTCGTGGACACTGCCCCGCCTGATCGGCCGCGCCCGCGCCACGGACCTGCTGCTGTTCCCCCGGTCGGTCCGGGCCGCCGAGGCGTACGAATGGGGCCTGGTGAACCGCCTGGTCCCGTCGGCCGAGCTGGCGTCCGAGGCCACCGCCGTGGCCCGCGCGCTGGCCGAGGGCCCGACGCTCGCGTACGCGGCGATCAAGGAGTCCCTGGCCTACGGGGCGGAGCACTCACTGGCGGAGACGCTGGACAAGGAGGACGAACTCCAGTCGAGGGCGGGGTCGTCGCAGGACCATGGGATCGCGGTGAAGGCGTTCCTGTCCAAGGAGAAGCCGAAGTACGTGGGCGGTTAGGAACGGTCCGGTGGGTACGGGGCCTCTCCCGCCCCGTACCCACCGGGCGGCGCTACGCCTCGCGCATCGCGCAGTCCGCCAGGTGGTCGTTCACCAGCCCGCACGCCTGCATCAGCGCGTACGCCGTCGTCGGCCCCACGAACCGGATGCCACGCTTCTTCAGTGCCTTGGCCAGGGCCGTGGACTCGTCCGTCACCGCCGGGACGTCCGCCGTCGTCCTCGGCGCCGGGCGCTTCGCGGCGTCGGGTGCGTACGACCAGATCAGGCCGTCCAGCTCGCCCGTGGACCAGTCCGCGAGAACCCGTGCGTTGGCCATCGTCGCGTCGACCTTGGCGCGGTTGCGGATGATGCCCGGGTCGGCGAGCAGCCGCTCCCGGTCCGTGCCGGTGAACTCCGCCACGGACGCGATCCTGAAGGAGTCGAAAGCGGAGCGGAAGGTCTCCCGGCGGCGCAGGATCGTGATCCAGGACAGCCCCGACTGGAACGCCTCCAGGGACAGCCGTTCGAACAGGGCGTCGTCGCCGTGGACCGGGCGGCCCCATTCGGAGTCGTGGTACGCGAGGTAGTCCTCGGTGGACAGGCCCCACGGGCAGCGGGGCCGTCCGTCGGGACCCGGCTCGGTGGCGCCGTCGGTCATCGGCCGGTCTCCTCTCCCGGCCTCTTGAAGAGGTCGGGCGACGACACGGCGGTCGCCTGTGCCCCGGCCAGCGCCGACTCCAGCTCCGCGATCCGCGCGTCCCGCTCCGCGAGCTCCGCGCCGAGACGGCCGAGCACATCGTCCACATCCGCCATCCGGTAGCCGCGCAGGCCGACCGGCAGCCGGAGGGCGTCGACATCGGCGCGGCCGACCGGACGGGTCGCGGGCAGGGGGTCCACCAGCTGTTCCGGGGTGGTCTCCGGCAGGAGCGCGCGATCGCCGCCGCCGACGACCGCGAGCGTGACCGCGGCGACGACCACGACCATCGCGATGAGCAAGAACAAGAACACGAGCTTCTCCCCTGGCAGGAAAACGTCCTGTCCCGATCGTGCCATGAGCCACTGACAGTTAAGACCGGGCCGTTCAGGACGGTTAAGGTCGCAGGCGTACGAACGCGAGGAGGGCACAGGGGATGCGCAGCGGGACTCTGCGGCTGGGACGGCGGGAATTCGACACGCACGAGCCGGTGATCATGGCGATCGTCAACCGGACCCCGGACTCCTTCTACGACCAGGGCGCGACATTCCGCGACGAACCGGCCCTCGACCGCGTCGAGAGAGCGGTGTCGGAGGGTGCCGCGATCATCGACATCGGCGGGGTGAAGGCGGGGCCCGGCGAAGAGGTGACGGCCGACGAGGAGGCTCGCCGTACGGTCGGCTTCGTCGCCGAGGTGCGGCGCCGCTACCCGGACGTGGTGATCAGCGTCGACACCTGGCGGCACGAGGTCGGCGAGGCCGTCTGCGAGGCGGGCGCGGATCTCCTCAACGACGCGTGGGGCGGGGTGGATCCGGCGCTGGCCGAGGTCGCCGCCCGGTACGGCGCGGGGCTGGTCTGTACGCACGCGGGCGGCGCGGAGCCGAGGACCCGGCCGCACCGGATCGCGTACGACGATGTGGTGGCGGACATCCTGGAGGTGACGCTGGGGCTGGCCGAGCGCGCCGTGGAGCTGGGCGTCCGCAGGGACGGGATCATGATCGATCCCGGTCATGACTTCGGCAAGAACACCCGCCACTCGCTGGAGGCCACCCGTCGGCTGGACGAGATGGCCGAGACCGGCTGGCCGGTCCTGGTCTCGCTGTCCAACAAGGACTTCGTCGGCGAGACGCTCGACAAGCCGGTCAAGGAGCGCCTGCTCGGCACGCTGGCGACGACGGCGGTGTCGGCGTGGCTCGGGGCGCGGGTCTACCGCGTCCACGAGGTCGCCGAGACGAAGCAGATCCTGGACATGGTGGCGACGATCGCGGGCCACCGTCCCCCGGCGGTGGCCCGCCGGGGCCTGGCCTGACCGGGCCGGCCTCGGCGGCCGGCGGGCCGGTGGGCCAGGAGTCCGGCCCTGCGCCGCGCAGGTTGGCGGGCTGAGGGCGAGGACCGGCCGGACAGGGCCCAAGGGCTGTCCCGCAGCCCCCGGCGGTGGCCTCAGCCGTCGTGGCCGGTCTCCTTCGTGACCAGCGCGACCGCCTCGTCCACGTCGTCCGTGACATGGAAGAGCAGCAGGTCCTTCTCGGAGGCCTTGCCCTGCGCCACGACCGTGTTCCGCAGCCAGTCCACGAGGCCGCCCCAGTACTCCGTACCGAAGAGCACGATCGGGAAGCGGGTCACCTTGCGGGTCTGGACCAGGGTGAGCGCCTCGAACAGCTCGTCCAGCGTGCCGAGGCCGCCCGGCAGGACCACGAAGCCCTGCGCGTACTTCACGAACATCGTCTTGCGGACGAAGAAATAGCGGAAGTTCACGCCGATGTCGACATGCGCGTTGAGTCCCTGCTCGAAGGGCAGCTCGATCCCGAGGCCGACGGAGACACCGTCCGCGGCCCGCGCGCCCTTGTTCGCCGCTTCCATCGCGCCGGGGCCACCGCCCGTGATCACCGCGAATCCGGCGTCGACCAGGGCCCCGCCGATACGGGTGGCCGCCTCGTACTCCGGTGAGTCCTGCGGGGTACGTGCCGAGCCGAAGACGCTGATGGCGCTGGGGAGTTCGGCGAGAGCGCCGAAGCCCTCGACGAACTCCGACTGGATGCGCATGACCCGCCAGGGATCGGTGTGCACCCACTCGGAGTCGCCTTCGGTGTCCAGCAGCCGCTGATCGGTCGTACCGGGCTGAACCTGCTCGCGACGGCGGATCACCGGGCCGAGCCGCTGTTCCTCAGGCCTTTGTTCTCCGTCAGGCATGCCCATGACCTGCTCCTTCCGCTGCTGTGCTTCGTACCCGGCAAGAGTAGGTCCCTGGAGGTGACAAACGGCGAAATTCCGGCAGTCCGTCCGCTGCTCACTTGGTGAGCCAGTCACGCAGCCGGTTCTCGCAGTGGTCGATCCGCTCGACGGCCACATGCTCGTCGCGCTTGTGGGCGAACATCGGGTCACCGGGGCCGTAGTTCACCGCGGGCACTCCGAGCGCGCCGAAACGCGAGACGTCCGTCCAGCCGAACTTCGGCTTCGCGGTGCCGCCGACGGCGGCCATGAAGGCGGCGGCGGCAGGGTGCGAGAGCCCCGGCAGGGCCGCACCCGAGTGGTCGTCCACGATGAACTCCGCGACGCCGCAGTCGGCGAAGACCTCCCGGACATGGGCGATGGCCTCGTCCTCTCCGATGTCCGGCGCGTAGCGGTAGTTGACGACGACCGTGCAGACGTCGGGGATCACATTGGTGGCGACGCCGCCCTCGATGCCCACCGCGTTGAGGCCCTCGTGGTACTCCAGTCCGTCGATGACCGGCCGACGCGGTTCGTACCGGGCGAGCCGCTCCAGGATCGGTGCCGCGGCGTGAATCGCGTTGGACCCCATCCAGCCGCGCGCGGAGTGCGCCCGCTCCCCGGCCGTACGGAGGTGGACCCGCAGCGTGCCCTGGCAGCCGCCCTCGACCTCGCCGTCGGACGGCTCCAGCAGGATGGCGAAGTCACCTTCCAGCCAGTCCGGGTGTGCCTCGGCCACATGCCCGAGACCGTTCAGATGCCCGGCGACCTCTTCGTTGTCGTAGAAGACGAAGGTGAGGTCGCGGTTCGGCTCGGGGACCGTCGCCGCGATCCGCAGCTGTACGGCGACGCCGGACTTCATGTCGCTGGCGCCGCAGCCCCACAGCACCCCGTCGGCGTCCAGCCGCGAGGGCACGTTGTCGGCGATCGGGACGGTGTCGATGTGCCCCGCCATGATGACCCGCTCGCCGCGGCCCAGCCGCGTGCGCGCCACGATGTTGTTGCCGTGCCGGTCGACGGTGAGATGCGGCAGGCCGCGCAGCGCCTGCTCGATCGCGTCGGCGAGGGGCTTCTCGTCGCCGCTGACCGAGGGGAAGTCGATGAGGCGAGCGGTGAGTGACGGGCCGTCCAGCGTGAGGTCAAGCGGGGTCTCAGACATGGTTCGACCCTAATGCCCCTCCCGAGCGCTCCTCCCGAGTGCTCCTGCCTAGCGCTCCTCCCCGGTGCTTCTCCGCTCCCGCCCTGGCGCTCGTCCGCTCCCGCCCGAGCACGCTTTCCGTTCCCGCCCGAGCACGCTTCTCCCTGGGTCGCACACGGCCGCTTTCCGCACTCGCGCACGTGCCCTGTACGCATGTCCAGAACTCGGACTTCGGGGCTCTCCGACTCCAGTAGCGTGACCCCCGTGCCCGAGACCGCCGCCCCCTTCCGCCACCGCCGCCTCCTGCGCATCGGGGTCGCCCTCGCCGTGCTGCTGGCCGTGGCCGGGTACGTGGTGGTCCAGTATTTGAGCGCCGTCATGGGCACGCCACAGTGCGTGGTGCGCGCCACGGACACGCCGGGTGGCGACAGCCCGTCGTACGAGATGGCCCCGGACCAGGCCGCGAACGCCGCGACGATCTCGGCGGTCGGTACGACCCGCGGGATGCCCGAGCGCGCGATCACAATCGCGCTGGCGACCGCCCTTCAGGAGTCGGCGCTGCGCAATCTGGACCACGGCGACCGGGATTCCCTCGGGCTCTTCCAGCAGCGCCCCTCGAAGGGGTGGGGCACCGCCGCGCAGATCCGGGATCCGGTCTACTCGGCCGGGGAGTTCTACGCCCATCTCGTCAAGGTTCCGGGGTATTCGCGACTGCCGCTCACGGAGGCGGCACAGCGCGTGCAGCGCAGCGGTTTCCCGCAGGCGTACGCGAAGCACGAGCCGGACGCCACGCTGCTGGCGGCGGCGCTGACCGGCCGCTCGGCCGCCTCGCTGACCTGTACCGCGCCCGGCGACAGCGACGTGCCCGGGGACCCGGCGAAGGTGCGGACCGCGCTGGTCAGGGCCTTCGGGTCCGGCGTGCTGCCCGCCGAGCAGCCGGCCGAGCGGGCGAGGCCTTCGGGCGGCACCGCCGTGGTCTCCGTGCCCGTACGGGCCGCTTCGGCTTCGGCACAGGACGCGGCATCGGGCGGCGGCGAGCGCCGCGACGCGGTCGGCGGCAACTCCGACAACGGCGACTTGGGCAGCGGCGGCTCGGACAACGGCGGCTCGGCCTCGCAGCGCGGCTGGGAAGTGGCCCAGTGGGCGGTGGCGCAGTCCACCGCCCTGCGCATCGACGAGGTCGCCTACGCGGGCCGGGTGTGGAGCGCGAAGGAGGCGCACCAGGGCTGGCGGACAGCCGACGGCTCGGCGGCCGACCGGAAAACCGCCTCGCAAGAGGTACGTATTCGCACCGCGCGATAGTCCTCGACAGTCTTCGTACGAGGTTCGAATTCGCACCGCGCGGGAGTACGACCGATCGCCCGGACGGACGAGCCCCGTCCCCCGCCGACGCCCTGTTTTCCGATGATTCGGCAGCGCGCGCCCCGTCGACCGCATCCCACGCATGACCTGCGAAGTGACGATTCGTCACCCGTTCCCGAACACCATCCTTTGACCGTTTTTATCCGTACCCGATAATGCGACGCATTGCCAACTCTTTACCTTCGTTCACCGCAACCTTCACCGCCCTCCGAGGGGTTGTCACTGCGTCCGATCGACGGACACGCACCGTTCTCTCCCTCTCGAAGGAGCATCATGTCCCTCCCCCTGACCCGCCGGATCGCCCGCGCCGCGCTGCTCGTCGCGGCAGGCGCAGCACCCGTGGTCGGTGCGGCCGGCTCCGCGAGCGCGGCGGCACTGCCGCAGACCACCGACCTCGGCGCGATCACCTCGCTCGACGGCGCCTCCCTGGGCAACACGGTCGACAGCGGCGCGCAGACGGTGACCAAGGCCGCCGGCGAAACCGGCGGCAACGCCGTCAAGAAGGGCGTCCCGGCCGTGGGCAAGACCGTCGGCAAGACCGCCAAGACGGCGACCCCCGCCGTGCAGAAGGCGGCCGGTCAGACCGCCGGCGGCGCCGGTGAGGCGCTGGGTGGCGCCGCCAAGTCCACCACGGGTGCCGCTCCGGGCGGCCTGCTCGGCGGCCTGCCGACGAAGGGCCTCTCACTCGGCTGACCCATCGTTCGCCTGTACATGGAGGGGCGGGGGGGGGGGGGGCCGCCCCCCCCCCCCCCCCCCCCCCCGGGCCCCCCCCCCCCCCCACCCCCCCCCACACCCCCCCCCCCCGCCCCCCCCGCCGGGGCCCGCCGCGCCCCCCCCCCCCCCCCCGCC
>NZ_JBIUTF010000001.1:723697-1505237 GCF_044741745.1 Streptomyces sp. NPDC088116
TGCCCCGGCGGGGCGGCGGGGGGGGGGCGCGGCGCCGCGCCCGCCCGCTTTTTCAAATACCCCCCGTCTCACATTACGTTCGTGTGGTGGGGGGGGGGCGGGGGCCCCCCCCCCCCCCCCCCGCCCCTCCACATGCGGCTGCCACCGAACGACCTCAGACCAGCCGCTTGACCGCCGCTTCGATCCGCTCGTCGGTCGCCGTCAGCGCCACCCGCACATGCCGCTCCCCCGCCGGGCCGTAGAAGTCGCCGGGCGCGACCAGAATGCCCAGCTCGGCGAGGTGGGCGACGGTGTCCCAGCACGGCTCGTCACGCGTCGACCACAGGTAGAGGCTCGCCTCGCTGTGGTCGATACGGAAGCCGTGCGCCTCCAGCGCGGCGCGCAACGAGCGGCGGCGGGCCGCGTACCGCTCGCGCTGCTCCCGTACGTGCGTGTCGTCCCCGAGCGCCGCGACCGTCGCCGCCTGCACCGGCGCGGGGGTCATCATCCCGCCGTGCTTACGGATCTGGAGCAGCTCACCCAGGACTGCCGCGTCGCCCGCCAGGAAGGCCGCGCGGTACCCGGCGAGGTTGGAGCGCTTGGACAGCGAGTGGACGGCCACGAGGCCCTCATACGTACCGCCGCAGACATCCGGATGCAGTACGGACACCGGCTCGGCCTCCCAGCCGAGCTCCAGGTAGCACTCGTCGCTGAACACCAGCACGCCGTGCTCACGGGCCCAGGCCACGATCCGGACCAGCTCGTCCTTGGCCAGCACCTGTCCGGTCGGGTTGGACGGCGAGTTGAGCCACAGAAGCTTCAGGCCCGCCGGGTCCAGATCCGTCGGGTCGTCGTACGCGACGGGCTCGGCGCCGCAGAGCCGCGCGCCCACCTCGTACGTCGGGTACGCGAGCCGCGGATACGCGACCCGGTCGCCCGCGCCGAGACCGAGCTGCGTCGGCAGCCAGGCCACCAGCTCCTTGGAACCGACCACCGGCAGCACGTTCGCATGCGTCACACCACGCGCGCCGAGCCGCCGCTCCACCCAGCCGGTCAGCGCGTCACGCAGCGCCACGGTCCCCCACACCGTCGGATACCCGGGCGAATCGGCCGCCGCGATCAGGGCACGCCGGATCAGGTCGGGGACCGGGTCGACGGGGGTACCGACGGACAGGTCCACGATCCCGTCCGGATGGGCCCCGGCCGTCGCTTTGTACGGCTCCAGCTTGTCCCAGGGAAAGACGGGAAGGCGCGAAGAGACTGCGGACACGGTGCTCACTCTTTCTCGTACTTTTCCGTACGGCTCCCGGCCGCACGGATGCCCGGCCGTACGGATTCCCGACCGCACGACGGCCGACCGTACGACCGGCCGTCCGTACGACGGCCGGTCGTACGGACGAAACACCGCGGTCCCGTACGGCGGGAAGCCGTACGGGACCGGGGGCACGCTGTCAGCCGTTCTGCGGCGGCAGCGCGGCGATGAAGGGATGGTCGCGCTCGATCAGGCCGAGCTTGGAAGCACCACCGGGCGAACCGAGCTCGTCGAAGAACTCGACATTCGCCTTGTAGTAGTCCTTCCACTCCTCCGGGGTGTCGTCCTCGTAGAAGATCGCCTCGACCGGGCACACCGGCTCACAGGCTCCACAGTCGACGCATTCGTCCGGGTGGATGTACAAGGACCTGGAGCCCTCGTAGATGCAATCGACCGGGCACTCCTCGATGCACGCCTTGTCCTTGACGTCGACACAAGGCTGCGCGATGACGTAGGTCACGCTGTCGTTCCTCCTCGGTAGGGCGCGGCGGGCCGATCTGCGGCTCCGTCCACAGGCGCGCGGAAGCGCGGCGTCGTCGATGCCCACATCTAGTATCTCCGTTCTTGAGCGCGATCCGAACAGGAGGGGCGGACAGAGCTGTGGAATTCACTGCGGGCGGACGGCTTGAGGTCCGGATCACACCGTTTGACGTGGGCAAACGTGTATCAGTCAGACAGTTGACCGGCGGGGGCGCGGGGGCGGAGAAGTTCACCGACACGGTAGGCGTTCTCACATCCTGGGACGACGGTGTGCTGGTCGTCACACGACGCACCGGTGAGAGCGTACGCATCCCCGAGTCCGCGCTGGTGGCGGGCAAGGTCGTACCGGCCGCGCCCGCCCGGCGCCGGGGGCCCGCCGCGAGCTTCGAGGAACTGGCCACGGTCTGCGCCCGCGCCTGGCAGCCGGTGGAGAGCGAGCCGCTCGGCGGCTGGCTGCTGCGGGCGGCGGCGCGGGCTCCGGGCTCCGGCGGGGCACAGGGTCCGGGCTCCGGCGGGGAGAGCCCGGGTTTCACGCGGCGGGCCAATTCCGTACTGCCCCTCGGCGACCCCGGCATGGAGCTGGACCAGGCGCTGGAGCGCGTACACCGGTGGTACGAGGAGCGCGGGCTGCCCGCGTACATCCAGGCCGCGACCGGCGCGGAAGGCACCCAGGAGCAGCTGTGCGCGGAGCTGGAGCGGCGCGGCTGGCGCTCGGAGGTGACGGCCGAACTGCGGATCGGCGCGCTCGCGCCCCTCGGGGACATGGACGCGGACGTCTCCCGGGTACGGCTGGACCGCACCTGTGACGAGGCCTGGCTGCGGCGCTACCAGCGATCCGGTGCGCCGGGGCCCCATGTGCTCCACGTACTGAACAGCGGCCCTTCCGTGTGGTTCGCGACCGTGCCGGGCGTGCCTGGTGCGCCCGGGGTGCCAGGGGTGCCCGGGGTGCCCGGCGAAGGCGATGTCCCGGCGGCGATCGGCCGGTGTGTGGTCGACGGACGCTGGGCCGGGTTCATGGCCGTGGAGGTCGACCCCGCGCACCGGCGCCAGGGGCTGGCCACGGCCGTGATGACCGCGCTCGCCCGCCGCGCGCTGGAGGAGGGCGCGTCCGCCGCCTGGCTCCAGGTCGAGACGGACAACGACGGGGCGCGTGCGCTGTACGAAGGCATGGGCTTCGCCGTCCACCACCGGTACCACCACTTCCGATCGCCCTGAACGGGTACGAGGCGCATATGCAACCGGAACCCACCGACCGCCGCCGGCTGTTCGCCGAGGAAGCCCGCGCGGAACGGCCGGACCTCGCGATGCTCTGCCTGCTCGTGGCCGCGGAGGCCGACCCGGACTCGGGCGACTCGGCTCTCGACGCGGCCCAGGCCGAGCTGGACCGGCTGGCCGGGCTGCTGCCCTTCGGGATCAAGGGCCCGGCCGCCTGGGCGAAGGCGGTCGCGGACCTGCTGGGCACCCGCTGCGGCTTCCACGGCTCCGCCGCCGACTACCAGCGGCTGGAGTCCTCGCTGCTGCCCTCGGTGCTGCGGCGCAGACGCGGCCTGCCCATCCTGCTCTCGGTCGTCTGGATCGAGGTCGCCAGGCGCGCGGGGGCGCCGGTGTACGGCGTGGCGCTGCCGGGACACTTCGTGGTCGGCTTCGGCGAGGGGTCCGGTGGGGGTGCGGGGGCGGACTCCGACGCCTCGGGGCTCGGCGAACGCGTCCTGGCCGACCCCTTCGCGGGTGGTCGCCTCCTGACCGGCGCGGACGCGGAACTGCTCGTCAGCGGCACGACGGGCGCGAACCTGGAACCCGCCATGCTCACACCCGCCGACCCGCTCGACATCGTCCTGCGCGTCCTCAACAACATCCGCGCATGGGCCGAGGCCAGGCCGGAGCGCAGCGATGTGGCGCTGTGGGCGGTCGAGTTGTCGCTGCTGCTGCCGTCCCATCCGGCGAAGCTGCGGTACGAGCGGGCCGAACTGCTGGTGCGGCGAGGGGAGTTCCTGCACGGGGCGACGGAACTGGAGGAGTACGCGGAGGTGGTGGAGGCGGTGGATCCGTCCATGGCGGAAGCGGTACGGAGGCGGGCTCGGGCGGCTCGGGCGCGGCTGAACTGAGGGGTCGCCCGTCCGGCTGGGTGCGGTGTGTGGGGGCGGGGGCCGGGGCACCGTTGTGGGTTGCGGGGGCCGGTGCGCCGTTGTGGGTGCGGGGCCCGGGGCTCCGGAGGCGCATGTCCGGACTGCATGATCTACGCCGCGTGCGGGTCTCGTCGTTGGGTGCGGGCCGGTGTACGGCACACATCACGCTTTACGTCCGGACGCGTCGCCTCCTGCGACCCCGGCCCCCTCCCGCCCAGATCCGACTGCCGGTCACGTCCGGGCTACAACCAGCCCTTCTCCCTCGCCATCAGGACCGCCTCCGCCCGATTGCGGGCGGTCAGTTTCTGGATCGCCGTCGACAGGTAGTTGCGGACCGTGCCCTGGGACAGGTGCAGCGCACTGGCCAGTTCCGCGTTGGTCGAGCCGTCCGCCGCCGCGCGCAGGATCTCGCGTTCCCGGTCGGTCAGGGGGTTCGCGCCGTTGGCGAGCGCGGCCGCCGCCAGGGTCGGGTCGATGACGCGTTCGCCGTCGAGGACCTTCCGTACCGCCTCGGCCAGTTGGGCCGCCGGGGCGTCCTTGACCAGGAAGGCGTCCGCGCCCGATTCCATCGCGCGGCGGAGATAGCCGGGCCGGCCGAAGGTGGTGAGCACGACCACCTTGACGTCGGGCAGGGCGGCACGCAGCGCGGCGGCCGCGTCGATGCCCGTCATCCCCGGCATCTCGATGTCGAGAAGGGCCACGTCCACGTCATGGGCGCGCGCGGCGGCCAGGACCTCGTCGCCCCGGGCGACCTGCGCGACGACCTCGATATCCGGTTCGAGACCGAGCAGCGCCGCCAGGGCCTCCCGCACCATTGACTGGTCCTCGGCGAGGAGAACTCTTACCTGTCCTACGGGGCGCCCACCTGGCACGTCAGTCATATGGCCAGGGTAGACATCAACGCGCCCCGCCCAGCACCTGGCCGAACGGTCGGACTGTGGGGCCGATCGTCCGCACGGGAATGCTCGGGCCCGTCGTCACCCGTGACGTGGTCGGGCCGTTCGGGACAGTTCTCCCTCAACGGGCAGGCACACGTGGGCGATTTGGTGGCCGACACCATATGGCCACCATCGGCGCGCTGTCGAAGTAGCCCTAGGGGAAGGCGCATGCGGCGGCAATTCGCGGAGATGTCGACACGGCCAGGAAGCTCATTCTCTGACGCTTCGACTGCTCATGTAAGAGGTCGATAATTCATAGGCGTGCAGAACGGAGAACCCACCAGGGAGGACCTTGATCATGCGGCTCACGCACGTCCCGCAGGGGCACCCAGTGGCGCTCTGACCGTGAGGGCGAAGCCGCTGCGGGATCTGCCGGTCTCCAGCGTGCCGCCGACCGTGGCGAGGCGTTCGGCCAGGCCGGTCAGGCCGTTGCCGTACGGAACACCGTTCGTGTCGCTCGCGCCGGAGCCGTCGTCCTCGACGGTGAGTTCGAGCACCGGCCCCTCCAGGGTCTGGCGCGGGGTGAGCGCGACGACGCAGCGGCGGGCGCCGCTGTGCCGTACGACATTGGTGGTCGCCTCCCGCAGCGACCAGGCGAGCGCCGCCTCGCTCTCCTCGGTCAGCTCCCCGCCGGGGAGCCCGTCCGGGACGTCCGCCGGTACCTCGGCGAGGATGCCGGCCACCGCCAGCGCCGTACGCGCCCCGGCCAGTTCGCCCGGGAGCGTGGGTCTGCGGTAACCGGTGACGGCTTCCCGTACGTCCATGAGCGCCTGGCGGCTGACCCGTTCGATGTCGGCCACCTGCTCGGCCGCGCGGTCGGGCTGCCCGGGGAGCATGCGTCCGGCCAGTTCGCTCTTCAGGGTGATCAGGGACAGCGAGTGACCGAGAAGGTCGTGCAGGTCGCGGGCGAGACGCAGCCGCTCCTCGTTGGCGGCGAGTTCGGCGACCGTGGCCCGCGCCTCGCGCAGCTCGACCGTCGTACGGACCAGTTGCCGTACGCCCGACATGGCGAACCCGCCGACGAGGGCGGGGATCACCAGGGCGGTGAGGAAGTCGCCCGCGTCCTCCCTGTGCAGGCCGGCCAGGAACATCGCGCCGGTGACGACGAGGATCGCCGGGCGGCCCGCCGATGGCGGCAGCGCCGCCCCGCAGGCCACCGAGACGTAGACGAAGAGCACCAGCCACGGGGTGCCCATGGTCAGGGTGAGCGCGACCGCGGTGGCGAACATGAGCAGCAGCGTGGCGTGGACCGTGTGCCGGGCCACCCGCTTGGTGTGCCGGAAGATCACGATCAGATAGGCGGCCACGAAGACGAGGAGTCCGAGCGCGCCGAGCGCGGTCGCCCATGCCGTGTGCTGACCTTCGAGGGTGTCGCTCACCGGAGCGCCCATGAAGGCCAGCCAGATACCGACCCACATCAGCTTGAAGAGGATGTGGCGGCGGTTGTCCGGAGTCTGCCCTATGGAGGGGAAGGTCGTGTCGCTCACGCCTTCAGTGTGTCCTTCCGGTACAGCCAGGCGGCGCCGCCCGCGAAGACCAGGAAGTAACCGAGGAGGATCGCCACGTCCTTCAGGTGCGGTGCTCCGCCCAGTTCGACGGCCTGGCCGAGGCCCGCGTAGGCGTGGGTGGGCAGCCATTCCGAGATGTTCTGGAGCCACTGCGGGTAGGCGGTGGTGGGCAGCCACAGTCCGCCGAGGATCGAGAGACCGAAGTACGTGATCATCGTGACCGGCCGGACCGCGTCGCCGGAGACGAGATAGCCCAGTGCCACACCGAGCGCGGCGAAGCACAGGCTGCCGGCCCAGATCACACCGGTGAGCGCGAGCCACTGCCAGGTCTCCAGACGTACGCCCTTGGAGGCGCCGGCGACGACGAAGACGATGACGATGGAGGGCAGCGTGACCACGGCGGCGCTCGCGATCTTGGCCAGTACGTAGCCGCGTCCGGGCAGTGAGGTGAGCCGCAGCTGGCGGACCCAGCCCTTCTCACGCTCCTTGGCGATCTTCTCGCTGTTGCCCATGAGTACGGCGGTGAGCGCCCCGAAGGAGGCCATCGCGACCATGTAGAAGGCGCCGAGGCTCAGGTCCGTACCGGGCACCTTGCCGTTGTCCTGGGGTCCGGCGATCACCAGAAAGAGCACCGAGGGGTAGATCACCGAGAAGAACATGAACTTCTTGTTCCGCAGGGTGCGGGTGATTTCGAGCCTGATCAGGGTGTTCACGCTGTCCTGGCCTCCTCGGCCTCGGTGATGGCGACGAAGGCCTGCTCCAGGCCGAGTCCGGAGACTTCGAGATTGCGCGGGTAGACGCCGAGTCCGTACAGCGCGTGCACGGTCGCGTCGGCGTTGTGCGACTGCATACGAACGGTGGTGCCGGAGACCGACAGGGAGCTCAGGAACGGCAGCCCGCGCAGGGCGCTCTCGTCGGCCCGGGTGCCGTCCCGGCCGGAGTCGGGACCGAAGTCCAGGTCGAAGGAGATCCGGCGCGCTCCGGCCCTGGCCTTGATCTCGGCGGCGGTGCCGTCGGCCAGCAGCCGTCCCCGGTGCAGGACCAGGACCCGGTCCGCTATCGCGTCGGCCTCTTCGAGGTAGTGGGTGGCGAACAGGACCGTACGCCCCTGCCGCGACTGTTCGCGCATGGTGGCCCAGAACGCCTGCCGGGCGGTGACATCCATGCCGGTGGTCGGCTCGTCGAGGACGATCAGGTCGCTTGCTCCGGCGGTGGCGAGCGCGAAGCGGACCCGCTGTTCCTGGCCGCCGGAGAGCTTGTCGACCCTGCGGTCCGCGATCTGGGTGATCCCCGCCATGGCGAGGACCTCGGAGACGGGGTGCGGCTTCGGGTGCAGCGCGCAGGCGAGTGCGACCAGTTCGCGGACCTTGACCTCCTCCATCAGCCCGCCGCTCTGGAGCATCGCGCCGACGCGGCCGGCGGCGATGGCCTCCTGCGGGGTCGTACCGAAGACGGTGACGCTGCCGGAGTCCGCGTTCCTGAGGCCCAGCAGCAGATCGAGGGTGGAGGACTTGCCGGCGCCGTTGGGGCCGAGGAGCGCCACGGTCTCGCCGGGGTGGAGGGCCAGCGAGAGACCGTCCACGGCGTGGACGTCTCCGTAGGTCTTGTGCACGTTTTCGAAGCTCACCACGGTGGTGGTGGGGGCTGTCGTCGTCATGGGTCCAGCGTGCCCGGGAGCCGTTCGCTGCGGCAGTGTCGCGGGTCGTGGGCCCGGGATGACATCCGTCATACCGGGGATATGACAGAGCCGCCCGGGGCATGACGGTGCCGCTCGGGTCATGACGAGTTTCCGGGAGACATGGCGGAGCCCCCGCCCGGATGTGGTGCTGTCCGTGGGCGGGGGCCGCGGTCTCTTGTCCAGTGCTTGTCCAGGGCCTCTCGTTTGGATCTTGCCGGGCTCGCGTGCCCCGGCACCGCGTCTCGCCGCGTTGTCGTCACTCCACGACTCCCCCACTGCCTCAAGGGCGTGGGAGGTGCCCCCGCCGCGTCGCCTCACTCCTCCGCCTTGCGATCCACGGCACCAGACCCCGCTCCCTGATCCGGCCTGATCCAAACGAAAGACCCTAGCTGGGGTCGAGGCTGATCTCCTGGGTGCGCTCTTCGGGGGTCTTGCCGCGCAGCGCCCTCTGCATGGCCTGCGCCACATCGGCGGAGGAGACGGGGTACTGCTTGCCGTTGCCCCTGGTGACCGTGATGCCGTCGAAGACGCCGTCCAACAGCTGGTCGATGGCGTTCCGGTTGTAGACCTCGACGAGCTTCCCGTCCACGGGCTTCATGGAGAGGATCTTGGGCAGCGACTTCGCGGGCCCGAACTGGATCTGCTTGGCCCCGGCCTTGATCGTGACCAGGTCGGACATCGCGGGCTTGGCGAAATCGTTCATCGCCCGGTCCAGCTCCGCCTGGCTTATCGTCGGTTCGCGTGTGACGGCGGGCAGTTCGATGTTCTTCGTCTTCCCCGTCTGGACCTGGGCGCGGTAGGCGTCCCGTACGGAGATGATCGAGTGGTTGACGTCCAGCGCCTTGCCCGACTTTCCGGGTACGGCGACGGCCCTGCCGGGTTCGAACTTGATCGTGCCTTCGGAGGCCGAGCCCGAGGTGCCCGCCAGGTCGGTCAGCGCGGCGGCCAGCTTCTCCTCGTCCACCGGGATCACCGGCTCGGCGACCCGTGGGCCGCCGAACAGTGAACCGATCACCGAGACGGGGTTGTAGTCGCTGCCGGCCGCGCCGCGGACGGTCGCCTGGCTGTCCAGGCTGAGCCCGGCCTTGTCCGGGGCGAGTGTCTGCGTCTTGCCGTCGACGGCGAGCCGCAGCGGCACGGCGGCGCGCTTGCCGAGGGTGGAGTCGAGCTTGATGACGGCCGCGTCCCGGGTACCACCGCCGATGTCGACGCCGAGGACGGTGGTGCCCTTGGGCACGTCGGAGTGGTTCATGAGCAGACCGGCGCCGTAGACACCACCGGCGATCACGAAGAGGGCGACGCCGAGAAGCATCAGCTTCGAGCGGCCCTTCTTGGCGGGCACGGACGGCTTCGTACTTGCGGGAGGCGCGGGCCGTGACGGCGGGGCGCCCTGGCCGGAGCCGACGGGCCCGGGGAAGTCCGGTGCCGAGAAGTCGTCGTCCGGGCCCGGTGCGCCGGGCCGGGACAGCGGATCGGCGATCGGCCCCGATCCGGGGAAGGGCGTGCGCTGCTCCGCCGGCACCACGGGGATTCCGCTGGTCAGCGTGTCACCGGAGACATTGCCGCCGGGGCCCGGCTCGGGCGCGGGCTGCTGCGGGGTCAGTACGGCGGTGTCGTCCGACAGCCGGGCCCCTGACGGGGAGCCCGGGGCGCCGGGGTTGCTCAGGGATCCGGGCGGAGTGCCCAGCGGCGAGCCGCCGTAGGCCGGTCCCGTGGTCGGACCGCCGGGGCCGGACGCACCGGGGGTACGTGTGCCGAGCGGCGGGGTGGTGGGGCCGGACGGGAAGCGGTGGGACCCGGTGGTCGAGTCGTCCGTCCCCGGACCCGACGGGAAGCGATGCGACCCCGTGGTCGAGTCGTCCGTCCCCGGACCCGACGGGAAGCGATGCGACCCCGTGGTGGAGCTGTCCGTGCCCGGACCGGCCGCGAGGTCGCTGAGCGAGCCACCGCCGGTGGGCGACTGCGCACCCGGTCCTTGCGAACCCTGCCCCTCGGAGGGGCCCGAGTAGTACGGCGATTCGGAACGGCGGTCGCCGGTGGCGGCCGGGGGCGGTGTGACGGCGCCCGAGACGGCGGCGGCTCCCGCGCCCATGCCGGCGCTCATGCCCGAGCCCGTACCGGCGCCCGAAGTCGTACCGGCACCCGGGCCCGCACCGGCGCCAGACGGCGACGGCTTGCGCGGCGCGAACCAGTCGCTCGTGGGCTTGTCCGCGGGCGGCTTCTCCTCCGCGGCCTCGGCCCGCCGGGCGTCGGTGACGTCCGGTCCGGCGTCGGGGCGGGGAATGCTCGCCGTGCGTTCGGCCGAATGGGTGTCCCGGGTCTCGCCGGTCGCCACGTCGCTCATCGGCGTCCGCATCACGACAGGCGGGATCGGCCGCGAGCCCGGGATGTTGATCCGGATACGCGTGGTCAGCGTGGTCTCGGTTCTGGGCTCGTCCGGCTGCGGGGCGGGCTCGGCGCCGGTCTCCTCCGGGGCGTCCTGCTGGGGATGCAGCGACGGATACTGGCGTGATCCGTACGGCGGTGTTCCCGAGGGATACGCGGCTCCGCCGCGCCCCTGGGGCCCGGAGGACGAACTGTCAGTTTCACGACTCAAAGCAGGCTCTCCCGGTTGGCTCCGCCGCCCGTTCTTACGTGTACTCGTACTCGGCTGTTCAGTTCCCCTGTGCCGGAGGCGAGGGGAAGGCCCGGAGCGCGCACCACCATACTGGCCTCCGCCGACAGGCGTCCGACGCCAGTGTGGAGCGACAGCCCCGCAAGCCGTCCGGACATGGTCGATACCCGGTCAATTCAGCAGCAGCCGGGCGCGTCAGCGGCAGTCGGGCGGGCCTCACTTCTCAAGTCGGCCGGACTGCGCACCCGGTTGCGGCAACCGCGACATGGTGGCACACATCACAGCCACCACCATGCCGCCCAACAGGTAGACCAGCGGCCCGATCCCCGCCGAGAACGCCGCGTCCCCCTCCGGGCGGCCCATGCTCAGCAGGATGGCCGCGGCCAGCCACCCGGCGGCGGGCGCACCCACACCGAACTGGGTACCGGTGGCGCGCAGGCCCCCGTAGAAGAGCCCGGCCGTGGCGAGCAGCGCGAGCAGCAAACCGCCCGGGAACCAGGCGCCTTGGAGGAGCGAGCCCGCGATACCGACCAGGGCACCGAGCACCGCCAGCGCGAGATACGCACCGATTCGCCCGGGTCTGGGCGGTGTTGCGAGCCAGCCTCCGGGCTGGTGCTGGGCGCTCATGCGTTCGCTCCGGCGTCCGGGCCCGCATCCGCGCCGGTGTCCACACCGGCGAAGAGGTCGCTCTCACGTTCACCGGCGGGCGCCGCGGACACACCCTGGACCAGCTCGTAGTACTCGGTGGAGAAGATCGGCTGGCCCAGGTCGTTGGAGAGGGCGAAGAAGGACCCGTCCACGGCGATTTGGGTGGCGTGGGCGCGCATCGCGGCCGCCTTCCGCGCGGAGTACGGCGCACCGTCGATCGCGGCTGTGATCTGCGCGTCGTCGACCACGCCCGGGATGTCGTCGATCTCGGCGACCCCGGGGAAGTCGGCACCGGCCTCGCGCAGCCGGGCGAAGCCCTCCTCGGCGACCGAGCGCGGAACGCGGTTCCAGTAGATCTTGCCGATGGTGTGCGGGGCTCCGCCGTACGAGACTCCGGCGTCCCCGGATCCGGTCTGCGGGGAACCGGTGTGCGGGCCTCGCAAATTAGGCCGAAAATCGACGTCGGCCGCGAGGGCCGCGGCGCGCATCGCGACCCGGTGGGCCTGGATGTGGTCGGGGTGGCCGTAGCCGCCGTTCGGGTCGTATGTCACCAGCACCTGCGGTCGCACCTCCCGGATCACCTCCACGAGGTGCGCGGCGGCCTCGTCCAGGTCCGCGCTCCAGAAGGAGCCCTCCCGCCGGTTCTGCTCCAGGCCCATCATCCCGGAGTCCCGGAACCTGCCGGGGCCGCCGAGGAAGCGGTGGTCGGTGACGCCCAGCTCCTTCATCGCCGCGGTCAGTTCACCGATGCGGTGGGCGCCGAGGCGGTCGTCGCGATCGGCCGCCAGGTGGGCGAGGGCGGGCACGATGATCTCGCCCTCCTCGCCGAGAGTGCAGGTCACCAGGGTGACCCGGGCGCCCTCGGCCGCGTACTTGGCCATGGTGGCGCCGTTGTTGATCGACTCGTCGTCGGGGTGCGCGTGCACCAGCAGCAGACGCCGGGCGGGTAGATCGGTCATGGGGACAGCCTACGAGGCGGCATGCCGAACCCCTCGGCCAGTGGCCGGCCGCTGGCCGCCGCTGGTCGAGGGGTGCCGGTCTTCTACGGCCGAACGCCGGCCTTGATCGTCAGTGGGCGTGGGGGGTGATCGGGGATGGTCATGGGCGGGGACGGCGGGTCGTCGGAACGGCGGTCGTCGGGAACGGCGCTAGAACTTGATCCCACCGATCATCCCGGCCACGTTCGTGGTCAGTTCGCTGATGGTGGGGGCGATGGAGGAACTGGCCATGTAGAACCCGAGCAGCATGCAGACCACCGCGTGTCCGGCCTTCAGCCCGGATTTCCGGACCAGCAGGAAGACGATGATCGCCAGCAGCACCACCGCCGAAATCGAGAGTGCCACGGCGGTTCACCTCCATAAATATTCGATCGGAAACTCGCAGCGTGCATGTGCCGGCAGGTACCTACCCACCTAGCGCTACGGATCATAACTATCCGTACGTACGCATCGATCGGTGCATGGCAGCACAGGGGGGCGCACGGGCGCTATTTTCGGTCGTATGACCTTGAGCCAGCAAGTCTCGTTCCCGCGTCAGTCGGCCCGAACCCAGCGGTTCACTCTTGGCAGCCCACGCGCGTTCACCGTGTCCCCGGACGGCAAGCGGGTGGTCTTCCTCCGTTCCACGTCGGGCACGGACCGCGCGAACCGCCTCTGGGTGCTCGATCTTGACGGTCCGTCAGCCGCCGCGGGGGCCGAACGGATCGCCGCGGACCCGGAGTCGCTGCTGGGAGGCGTCGCCGAGAATCTCTCCGCCGAGGAGCGGGCCCGGCGCGAGCGGAGCCGCGAGGGGTCGGGGGGCATCGTGGGCTACGCGGTGGACGGCGCCGTGGAGTTGGCCGCTTTCACCCTCTCCGGGCGGCTGTACGCGGCCGAACTGCGCGCAGGGACGGCACGCCGACTCCCGGCGTCCGGACCGGTGATCGACCCCCGCCCCTCGCCGGACGGGCGGCACATCGCATATGTGGCGCGTGGGGCGCTGCGCGTGGTCGGCGCGGACGGGGAGGGCGACCGCGAGCTGGCGGGGCCGCAGGCGGGCGCTGGAGAGGACGTCACGTACGGTCTGGCGGAGTTCATCGCCGCAGAGGAGATGGGCCGCTCACGGGGCTTCTGGTGGTCTCCCGAGTCCGATCGGCTGCTGGTCGCGCGGGCCGACACGACGGAGGTCCGGCGGTGGTGGATCTCCGACCCGTCCCGGCCCGAGCGGGAACCGGTCCAGGTCGCCTACCCGGCGGCAGGCACACCGAACGCGGACGTACGGCTGTTTCTGGTCGATCTGAACGGGCCCGGCCGAGCGGCGACTTCGGATGGCGCGGTGGAGGCAGCGGGCGGGGACGCAGGCGGCACCGCGCGTACGGAAGTGATCTGGAACCGCGCCGACTACCCCTACCTGGCCCGGGTCCACTGGTCCGCCCAGGGCGCCCCGCTCCTGCTCGTACAGAGCCGCGACCAGCGCGATCAGCTGTATCTGGCGGTCGACACGGACACCGGCGCGACCCGGCCCGTACACCGGGACGAGGACCCGGCCTGGCTGGAGCTGCCCACCGGCGCACCCGCCTGGGCGCCGGACGGACGTCTCGTCCGGCTCTCCGACGAAGGGGGCGCACGCGTCCTGATGGCCGGCGACCGGCCGCTGACCGGGCCGCAGTTGCACGTGCGGGCGGTGCTGGACATCGGTGAGGACGACATCCTGGTCTCGGCGTCGGCGGGCGAGGAGGCCGCCGATCCCGAGACCGGGGAGATCCACGTCTACCGGGTCGCCGAGAGGGGGACCGAGCGCCTCTCGGACGGCGTCGGGGTGCACTCCGCGGTCCGTACCGGAGCGGTGACCGTGCTCGCGTCGGCCGGGCCGGACACCGCCGGGGTGTCCGTGCGCGTCTTCCGGGACGGCAAGCAGCTCACCACCATCACCTCGTACGCCGAGCAGCCGGCGCTCACGGCTCGCGCACGGCTCACCGAGGGGGGCGCACAGCGCATTCCGTGCGCCGTCATGCTCCCCACCGGCTACCAGGAATCGGATGGTCCGCTTCCGGTCCTCCTGGATCCCTATGCATGCCCGCACGGCCAGCGGGTGGTCGCCGCGCACAACCCCCATCTCACCTCGCAGTGGTTCGCCGACCAGGGTTTCGCGGTGATCGTCGCCGACGGCCGGGGGACCCCGGGCCGCTCCCCCGCCTGGGAGAAGGCGATCAAGAACAACAAGCTGCTCATCCTCGACGACCAGATCGAGGCGCTCCAGGACCTCGCGGGACGGTTCCCGCTCGACACCGGACGGGTGGCGATCCGCGGCTGGTCCGGCGGCGGCTGGCTCGCCGGGCTCGCCGTACTGCGCAGGCCCGACATCTTCCACGCGGCGATCGTGGGCGCGCCCGTCACCGACGTACGGCTCTACGACACGCACTACATGGAGCGCTACTACGGCACCCCTCAGGAGCAGCCCGAGGTGTACGCGGCCCACTCACTGGTCACGGACGACGGCCTCTCCGGAGCCCGGGAACCGGCCAGGCCCATGATGCTCATCCACGGCCTCGCGGACGACAACGTGGTGGTGGCGCACACGCTCAGGCTCTCCGCGGCGCTGCTCGCCGCGGGCCGGCCCCATGAGGTGCTGCCGCTCAGCGGGGTGACCCATATGACACCGCAGGAACAGGTCGCGGAGAACCTGCTGCTGCTCCAAGTCGACTTCCTCAAGCGGTCGCTGGGCATGTCCTGAGCAGGTAGCGAGCACGGTGAGCAGGTCGCGAGCACGCTGAGCACGCCCTGAACGGGCGACCGGCCGGGACCCTGGAGTCCCGGCCGGTCTACGGCACCCGCACGGCCGTACGCTGTTCAGCCTGACGCGTCCGTATATCGGTACCGGGTCGACCAAGTTGCGCGCGTGTTAACGAAATTGATGCGGTTTACAGCGCTTTGCCCCCTGCGTCACCACGCGTGCCGACGCCCGTACCGTCACCGGATCCGTCCCCCGTACGATCACCGGATCCGTCCCCCGGGACGATCCGCCGCTCCTCCGCGAAGTGGCAGGCCGACGGATGCGCGACGGCCCCCCGCCCCGTCCTGAAGACCTCCGGGACCGCCAGTTCCGGGACCTCCACCGCGCACCTCTCCCGCGCCTTCCAGCACCGGGTACGGAAGCGGCAGCCCGACGGCGGATTCGCCGGGGACGGGACGTCGCCCGCCAGGATGATCCGGTCCCGGCGCTCCCGTGCCGTGGGGTCGGGCAGCGGTACGGCCGAGAGCAGCGCCTGGGTGTACGGGTGCGTGGGGTGCTCGTAGATCTCCGTGTCCGTGCCGATCTCGGCCAGCCGGCCCAGGTACATCACGGCGACCCGGTCGGAGATGTGCCGGACGATCGACAGGTCGTGGGCGATGAAGACGTACGCGAGGCCGAACTCGTCCTGGAGCCGTTCCATCAGGTTGATGACCTGTGCCTGGACGGACACGTCGAGGGCCGAGACCGGTTCGTCGGCGACGATGATCTCCGGCCGCAGCGCCAGCCCGCGGGCGATGCCGATGCGCTGACGCTGACCGCCGCTGAACTGGTGCGGATAGCGGCCGATGTACTCGGGGTTGAGCCCGACCACGTCCAGCAGGTCCTGGACCCGGCGGCGCCGGTCGCCCTTCGGCGCCACCTCGGGATGGATCTCGAACGGCTCCCCGATGATGTCGCCCACGGTCATCCGCGGATTGAGCGAGGTGTACGGGTCCTGGAACACCATCTGGATGTTGCGGCGCACCGCCTTCAGCGCGCGCCCGGACAGCTCGGTGATGTCCTCGCCCTTGTACCGGATCCGGCCGGCCGTCGGCTTCTCCAGGTTCACCAGCATCTTCGCCACGGTCGACTTGCCGCAGCCGGACTCCCCGACGATGCCGAGGGTCTCCCCGGCTGCGAGGTCGAAGGAGACGCCGTCGACCGCCCGTACCGCCCCGACCTGCTTCCTGAAGAGGATGCCCCGGGTCAGCGGGAAGTGCTTGACCAGGTCTCGTACTTCCAGCAGGGGTTCTGCCGCCGGGGAGCCGGCCTCTTCAAGAAGAGCGGAGCCGGTGGGACCGGCCGCCGCGGAGTCAGCCATCGAGCGTCTCCCTCCAGAAGTAGCAGGCGCTCCGCCGCTCTCCCGCCACCTCGTACAGCGGCGGCACGTCCCTGCGGCACACGTCCTGGGCCATCGGGCAGCGCGGGTGGAAGGCGCAGCCGGGCGGGATGTGCAGCAGGTTCGGCGGCAGCCCCTTGATCGCGTAGAGTTCCTTGCCCTTCTGGTCCAGGCGCGGGATCGACTCCAGCAGGCCGCGGGTGTACGGGTGGGCGGGCGCCTTGTAGATGTCGTACACCGGCGCGCTCTCCACGATGCGTCCCGCGTACATGACCGCGATCCTGTCGGCGACGTCGGCGACCACTCCGAGGTCGTGGGTGATCAGGATCAGCCCCATGTTCAGCTCCCGCTGGAGTTCCGCGAGCAGGTCCATCACCTGGGCCTGGACGGTGACGTCCAGTGCGGTGGTCGGTTCGTCGGCGATGATCAGCGCGGGTTCCAGCGCGAGCGCCATCGCGATCATGATGCGCTGGCGCATCCCCCCGGAGAACTGGTGCGGGTAGTCGCCCGCCCGGTCCCTGGCCGCCGGGATCCTGACCCGGTCCATCAGCTCGACGGCCTTCGCCCGCGCCTCCTTGCGGGACATCCCCCGGTGCACGATGAACATCTCGGCGAGCTGCGCGCCCACGGTGAGTACGGGGTTGAGCGACGACAGCGCGTCCTGGAAGATCATGGCCATCTCGGCTCCGCGCACCTTGCGCCGCCGGTCCTCCTTGAGCTTCAGCAGGTCGCGGCCCTGGAACAGCACTTCGCCGCCGGTGATCCGGCCCGGCGGCATGTCCAGGATTCCCATGACCGCCTGCGCGGTGACCGACTTGCCGGAGCCGGACTCGCCCAGCACGGCGAGCGTCTCGCCGGCCTCCACCGAGTACGTGACGCCGTTGACGGCCTGGACGATCCCGTCGCGGGTACGGAACTCCACCCGCAGATCGCGCACTTCGAGCAGCACAGGGCACCCCTAACGCAGCTTCGGGTCGAGGGCGTCGCGTACCGCGTCGCCGAGCATGATGAACGCGAGCACGGTGACCGCCAGCGCGCCGGCCGGCCAGAGCAGCATGTGCGGGGCGTTGCGGATGTACGGCGAGGCGTCCGAGATGTCGATCCCCCAGGACACGGTCGGCGATTTGAGCCCCACACCGAGGTACGAGAGGGTCGCCTCCAGCGCGATGAACGTACCGAGCGCGATGGTCGCCACGACGATCACCGGCGCGATGGCGTTGGGCATGATGTGCCGCAGCATCATGCGGGTGCTGGAGGCGCCGAGCGCGCGCGCCGCCTGTACGAAGTCGTTCTGTTTGACGGTGATCACGGAGCCGCGGGCGATCCGGGAGATCTGCGGCCAGCTGAAGAGCACCATGAAGCCGATCACCGGCCAGACCGTGGAGCTGGTCACCACGGACAGCAGCACCAGTCCGCCGAGGACCACCGGGATCCCGAAGAAGATGTCGGTGACCCGGGAGAGCACCCCGTCCGGGAGCCCGCCGAAGAATCCGGCGAGTGCGCCGAGGACCGAGCCGAGGACGGCGACGCCGAGGCTGGCGCAGACGCCGACGACGACGGAGGTCCTGGCGCCGTAGACGGTACGGGTGTAGACGTCGCAGCCCTGCCCGTTGAATCCGAAGGGGTGGCCGGGCCGGGAGCCCTCCTGAGCCCTGGCCAGATCGCAGGAGAGCGGGTTGCCGCCGGCGATCAGGGACGGCCGGATCGAGATGATCACCAGGAAGACGATGACGAGCCCCGAGACGATGAAGACGGGGTTACGGCGCAGATCGCGCCAGGCGTCCGACCACAGGCTGCGCGGCCTGCCGGCCGGCCCGCCGCCGTACGGTCCGCCGGGCCCCCGCTCCAGGGTGCCCCCCTCGCTGGTCGCGAGGTCCATCGCGCCGCCGGCTCCGGTGGACGCGATGGCTCCGCCGTTGTCGTCGGGCGGCGGCCGCAGGAGTTCAGGCATACCGGATCCTCGGGTCGAGAACGGCGTACAGAAGGTCCACCAGCAGATTCGCCACCAGGAAGACGATGACGAGCACGGTCACGAAGCCGACGACGGTCTGGGTGTTCTGGCGCAGGATGCCCTGGTAGAGCTGGAATCCGACGCCGTGGATGTTGAAGATCCGCTCGGTGACGATGGCGCCTCCCATCAGCGCCCCGATGTCCGTACCGATGAAGGTGACCACCGCGATCAGCGAGTTGCGCAGCAGGTGCCGGGTGATCACCCGGTGTCGGGGCAGACCTTTGGCGATGGCGGTACGGACGTAGTCGGAGCGGGCGTTCTCGGCGATGGACGTACGGGTCAGCCGGGTGACGTAGGCGAGCGAGACCGAGGCGAGCACCAGCCCGGGGACGATCAGCTCGCCGAGCGGCGCGGCGGCGGAGACGGACGGCGAGATGACCTTCCACTGCACGCCCAGCAGGAGCTGCGCCAGCAGGCCGGTGACGAACGTCGGTACGGCGATGACGACCAGGGTCAGCAGCAGTACGGAGGTGTCGACCGGGCGGCCCCGGCGCAGGCCGGTGATCACGCCGAAGGCGATGCCGATGACGACTTCGAAGACGACGGCCACGATCGTCAGCCGGACGGTGACCGGGAAGGCCGTGGCCATCAGGTCGATGACCTTCTGGCCGTTGAAGGCGGTCCCGAAGTCGCCGGAGAAGACGTGCCCCATGTAGGTGAGGTACTGCTGCCACACCGGCTGGTCGAGGCCGAACTCGCCGCGCAGCCGGGCCACGGTCGCCGGATCGCACTGCCGGTCGCCGCAGAGTCCGGCGATGGGGTCGCCCATCACGTTGACCATCAGGAAGATCAGCAGCGTGGCCCCGATGAAGACAGGGATCATCTGGAGCAGACGCCGGATCACATAACGTCCCATGATGGGCTCCCGGGGTCGTGGTCTTCAGTTGCGGGGGCGAGCGCGACGGGCCCGGGGCGTCGACGGTCAGCGGACCTCGATCTCGTTGTAGACGGGCACGCTGAACGGGTTCAGCTCGACGTGGGTGATCCGGTCCGAGTACCCGGCGCTGCCGTTCTGGTACCAGAGCGGGATGGCCGCCATCTGGTCCCGTACGACCCCTTCGGCCTGCTGGAACTTCTGGATCGCGGTCTTCTTGTCGGTCTCGGCGTTGGCCTCGTTGATGAGCTTGTCGAACTGGGGGTTGCTCCACTTGCCGTCGTTGGAGGAGGCGTTGGTGTAGTAGAGGGGCTGGAGGAAGTTCTGGATCAGCGGGTAGTCCATCTGCCAGCCCGCCCGGAAGGGGCCGGTCAGCTTCTTCTGGCCGAGCTTGTTGCGGAAGTCCGCGAAGGTGCCGACCGGGCTGCCGACACACGCCCTGTCGTTGCCCAGCGCGTTGTTGATGCTGTTGCAGACCGCGTCGACCCAGTCCTTGTGGGAGCCGGTGTCGGCGTTGTACGTGACGGTGAGCCGGCCGCCGGGAATGCCGCCGCCGTCCGAGACCAGCTTCTTCGCGGCGGCCGGATCGTAGTCGCAGGCCCTGCCGCAGAGCCCGGCCTTGTAGCCGCCGCCCGCGCCGAGCACCGGGGAGGTCCAGTCGGTGGCGGGGGTACGGGTCTTCTGGAAGATCGTCTTGGTGATCTGGGCGCGGTTGATGGCCATGGAGAGGCCGGTACGGACCTTGACGGCCTTCGGGGTGTTCCACCGCCTGTCGTAGTACGGGAACGCCAGGGTCTGGATGATGCCGGCCGGGGTGTTGATGTACCGGCCGTTCAGGTCGGTCTTGGCGTTCCTGAGCTGCGCGGCCGGGACGTCGTCGACCAGGTCGAGGTTGCCGGCGACCAGATCGGTGTAGGCGGTGTTGTTGTCCGTGTAGACCATGAGGTCCACACCACCGTTGCGCGCCTTGTCCTTGCCCGGGTACTTCTTCCAGGTGCGCAGGGACATCTGCGATCCCTTGGTGTACCTCTGGATCCTGTACGGGCCGTTGCCGACGGGCTTGGCGACCCAGGCCGCGTGGTGGTCGAAGAACGCGCGGGGCAGCGGCGCGAAGGCGGCGTAGCCGAGGGTGTCCGGCCAGGTGGAGAAGCGCTGCGAGAGCTTGACGGTGAAGGTCCGCGGCCCGGTGACCTTCAGCCCCGACAGGGTGCTCGCGGTGGGCTGCCCGGACTCCGGGTGGACCTTGTCGTAACCCTCGATGTACTGGAAGAAGTAGGCGTTCTTCTGGTTGTTCCTGAGATCCGCGCCGTAGTTCCAGGCATTCACGAAGGACGCGGCGGTGACCTTCTCCCCGTTGCTGAAGGTCCATCCGTCCTTGACGGTGACCGTGAAATGCGTCGAGTCCTTGGTGTCGATCTTCTCTGCGAGTGCGTTCTCGGCCTTGCCGGTCTTCGGGTTGTACCGCTTCAGCCCCCGGAAGACCATGTCGAGGACCTTGCCGCCCTGGACCTCGTTGGTGTTCGCCGGTTCCAGCGGATTCTGCGGATCCCCCCAGGAGGACCGCACCACACCGTCGGCGCCGCTTCCCCCGCTGTCGCCACTCCCCCCGCCACAGGCCGTACCCACCAACGCCACGGCCGTCACGCAGGCGGCCCATGTGACGTGTGTGGCTCCGCGCATGGGTACCTCCTCATCGGACGCACGTCTCACCTGCCCCCAATACACCCCATACGGTGAGGGCCCGCACCTTGATCGCGGCTGTACGTGCGGCCCCCGACGGCGCGGCGGCGGACGCCCGCCGGGGCGCCCGGGGGCCGGGGGCCGGGGGGGCCGGGGGCCGGGGGGGCCGGGGGCCGGGGGGGGCGAAGTCGTGTACCCGAATTCCCGCGTCACGGGCATTCGGGTACGGGAACGGGTGCGGAGCCCGGCACCCCTGGCCCGGCCGTTCTCTCGCCGCGCACACCGGGGACCACGAGCCAGGCGCTCCATCCCCATCCCTGTACGCACGGACCGGGCGGGAGGGCAACCGCAGGCCCGCTCCTCGGCGCCGCCAGCTCCGCCCAAACGATCTTCCCGACCCCACCGGCGCGCGCCTCGACCCCCCAGCGCTCGGCCAGTGCTTCAACCAGAAGTAACCCGCGCCCACCGGTCTCGTCGTCACGAGGCACCCGCACCCCGGGCGTACCCGCACCGGCGTCACCCACCTCCAGCCGCAGCACCCCACTCTCCGCCGAGCGCGCGATCCGCACGCTTACCTGACGATCGGCGGGCACGGGCACCCGCAGGGCGTTGGTCACCAGCTCGGAGAGGACCAACTCCCCGGATTCCGCGACGTCTTGACCCACGCCCCAATCGTCGATCGCGGCGCGCAAGACGGCTCGGGCCCTCGGAACGCTGCTGCGGCGACGTGTCAGCCGGAAACTCACTTCGTACGGTTCACCCACGACAACTCCCAAAGAGTCGAAGCTCAACCGGAGTCCCATGACAGAGCTGGCAGTTCACGCCGGGACGCCGATGTCCATGGCGAGCAGCATGTACGCGCATCACACGAATCTGCAACGTTGCCGAAGGGCACCATGTCGATGTTCCCTCTTTCGAGTTAAGCCTGTTCCGACGAATCTGTTGCTTTGATAGACGTGTCCGTATGTCAGCGAAGAACGTCACCCCGAACCCATCGACTGTCCTCGGCCGCCAACTCGGCGAAGAATTGCGCCGCTTGCGAGAGTCGGCGAGGCTGACCACTTCCCAGGCGGCCGAAGCTCTGGACTGCACGAAAGGCAAGATCAGCCGGATCGAGAATGGCCGGGTGGCGGTCCGACTCCCCGACCTGACGGCGATGCTGCACGCATACGAGGCATCGGAGCCGGAGCTACGAGAGCGGCTGAGCGCACTGGCTCGCAAGGCCAACCGCCGCCGCAGGGACGGCTGGTGGAACCAGTACGGTTCCGTCCTCGCCGACACGTACCGCGACTACATCGCGCTGGAGGCCATGGCGGGATCGATCCGCACGTTCCAGGCACAGCTCATCCCTGGCCTGCTCCAGACTCCGGAGTACATTCGGGCCGTCACCGTGGCGTCGCAACTGTGGGAGACCGCGGACGAGATCGAGAGCTTCGTCCGGGTACGCCTCGCCCGCCAGGAACGTCTCGCGGAGGACTCGCCCTTGCCGCTCTGGGCCGTCCTCTCGGAGGCCGTTCTCATGCAGCAGGTCGGCGGAGCAGAAGTAATGAAAGCGCAGTTGCAGCACCTGCTGACCATGTCCGGAAAGCCCAACGTGACGGTCCAGGTGCTGCCGTTCTCGCGCGGCGCCCATGCGAGTATGTTCGGCCCCTACGTAGTGTTGGGATTTCCCGAGGACGGGGCGCTCGACGTAGTGCTGGCAGACAACCCGACAGGCTCCATGTGGTTGGAGCGGGAGGCCGAAGTCACCCGCTACCAGGACCTGTTCGATGCGGCACGCACCTCCGCGCTCTCCCCGACGGAGTCCCGTGCCGTCATCCATCGCAGGGCCAAGGAGCACAGAGCATGAACAACTCACGTGCCAGCACGCTGGTTCCGCCGGACGCGAAGTGGCGTACCAGCACATACAGCGGCGGGAACAACGAGTGCATACAGGTCGCCGACCACGTCCCCCACCTCGTCCCGGTCCGCGACAGCAAACGCCCCACCGGCCCCGTGCTCGGCTTCAGCCATCACGCCTGGAGCACATTCCTCACCCACCTCGCCTGAGCCGGGCCCATTCGACTGTTCGATGAGGGACGTCACTTCGGGGACAGTGAGACGCGCGGCAGGGGCGGGTTGCGTCCAGTCGGCAGTCGCGGCGAAGACCCGGGCCGTGCAGGCCGGCTGGGACGCACCGGGATGCGGCGGGCGACTTCGGCGAACTGAGGGCGACGCTCACGGAGCGGTACAGTCCGCTGCCCGCATCTGAGATTCAACCGTCACTGACCCCGGACCAACGTCATCACGGACGCGATCAAGCGACTCGCCCTCCGGCGTTCACCACGCCATCCTCGGCGTTGCCCGTCGGCGCAACCTCACCCTCGCGGGCTGGAGCCACCACCACACCCAGGCGAACCACCGGTCACTCCGCCAGCGGAGGCGGCGTGTTGCGCGGCCACCGCGCGCCCACATACTCGGACGCGGCTGCCCGAAACGCTTCCATCAGCGCGGACCCCGGATACGTCCCGAACTCGGTGTACTTCCAGCGGTAGTACACCGACCAGTAGCTCACCACGCGTCGCTCTGTGCGTGCGAAAAAGGCCGGATTACGTGCGATGAACTCGCCGTACAGCCTGCGACAGGCAGAGCCCGGGACAGCAAGGTCGGGAAGCCCTTGGCTGATCGCATCAATGATCTCCAGCACGTATTCGCCGGCCAGCTGTACCACGAATGGGACAGTCCACTGCTCCCTCGACGCCATGAGCTGTTCGAGGTGGCGCTGGCGAACCCGGCCGTCACTGTGCCGGGAATACAGGCAATGCAAGACCATCTGCTGCGTTTCGGTCAGCACCCGTTCCCAACCGACATCCGGCTCCTCGTTGTAGATCCGCGAGGGGATAGCGATGCTCCCGCCCTGCAGCCCAACCTCGAAGGAGCGTACCGGCTGGAGGCTGGCATCCGGCATCACCGCCAGGACGCTCTGCACATCACCGGCAAGACGGGCCGGAAACGCCGCCGCCAGGATGCACGTCACGTTCGACGGAACCCGAGATGTCAACTCTTTCCAGACTTTTGGATTTCAGTGAGGTAGCGGCGGCCGATCAGGACATGCCGGAGCGCACTGACCTTCCGATGCCGACAAGTAAAAAAGGGGGTCTGAGCCCCCTTCGCCCCGAGTATCAGTCTGCGATGCATTCTGGGAGAGGGTGTCCGAGAATTACCGCCTGGACGAATTCCTCAGGAGGTTGGTAATAATGATCAAAGATGTAGTGATATACGAGATTCGGCGCTATGAATATTTCCCCGCCTGATGCTACGACACGCACCTCGGCGGATCCAAGGGATATCTCCTTATGCTCTGACTTCATCTTGTAAGGGCACGGTAGGCGAGCCCATCCGTGCGGCAGCGCACAGGAGTGCCAACCTCTGGTTCTCGCGCGTGGGTGATGTTCGATAAGATCGACCAAGGCACCCTTAAAAACATCGGAAGTTTCACCTACACGGAAATCGTGCCCTTTACCCAGCCAGCCCACATTTAGAGCCGTACGGGATGCCGGGATCGCCTCCCGGAGGTATGAGTAGGGTGTGAGATCCTCATAGCGAGACATTATCTTCACCATTAGTCGAAGGTTACAGAACAACGACTCCCGACGGGCTGCCCCATTTTCACAATCTTCAACTGGTGGCTGCTGGGCGTGGGTTTGCCCCCTCACCGTGAGGGGGCAAACCCGGAGCCGGGCTACTCCTCCACAGGGAGGCTGACGATCCAGTAGTCATACTCCTCTGCCGTTACTCCACAGATGTGATGACCGGAGTGAGAGCGTGCAATGAATTCCACCCTTCCTTGGCCATCTGTAAGTTTGGATACATCCGTCTCCGGCGTCAGGGAGACCTCCACCCAGCCAATTTCCCTACTGCCGCCACTTACGACCGTGACGAGAAAAGAACCTCCCTCGTTAAAAATCCCGTATTCTCTTGAGCTCTGCAATCAGAGACTGTTTACTTCATGGGCAGTACATGCGGATTTCAGTGGAGTAGTGGCGATTGGCTCAACCTCAAAGTTTGCAACAGCCCTCCACGCTTCATCGATCGTAGGCGCCCCAGGCACACCGGAGATACCTATGACCGAGAGGCCGCTCGCTCTGACCTTGCCCAACAGGACTCGGTCATCGTGCGTAGCCTCAGAATTCCAGGAGATCGCATACACCCTTTAGGAAGTGCCCATCACGCACCTGTGGGCCGTGAATGTAATCGCAAAAGCTCGGCGAACTCACAGGGAACCTAGTCGAGTCCACGCAGTGGTCCAAACTTGGAGGGCGTGCGGGGACCTCCGAGATCTTCATGCCACCCACAATGAGTCGCATAGATGTAAAACTCGCCACCGCCCAGGAGGTACACACTCATTTCTCTATTTTGATGTGCACCCTCATGCGCGCGCGCTTGAGGGTCGGAAGGTTCAAGTCGGTCAATCCGCAGACGCTCCAGCGACGACGGCAAGTTCATCATCGAAACGTTCGAGAACAGTACATCGATCCGAGTTTCCGAACCTTCCACGTTGATACTTCGGAGCAGGAGTTGCGAATAACTGACGGTGTAGTGCCAGATCCTGAACTCGCGGTCCCACTCGGCAACTTTCTCCATGTTATCCTCCTAGAAAATCTGGGCGAGGGATGCGTGCAGTCACGTCATTACCTTTATAGTAGAACGAAATACTGTCCCAGGTACGGTTTTCCCATTTCACCGAATCCCCAACGATAGCCATCTCACGCTCGGTTGTGTACCAGTTATCTCCCTTCCCTCGCGTGTACGCCGCTTCGAAAAGCTCGGGAAGATTGTCAGTAACTTGGTCTTTCAGGCCTCGGAATCCATCCAGGGTGATATGCAGCCGAACGTGTGGCTGCTCGTGCGCCGCATTGCGGACAGACGACAACGCACCTTCCTGCGATTGATCGAGAAAGTGAGTATAGTTTCGAGTTTCGGCAAAATTCCTCAGATCTCCCTCCTTCCGAGTCCCCAGAGCGACATTATCGGGGCATGGTCCCAGCCCCAGCGGATCGGACCAGGTGTGGGGGTTGTTGACATAAGTGGTGGGATTCGGGGCTGGGGAGAGGCCCAGCGGGTCCGGGGACGCGTAGCGCGCGGTTTCGGGGTCGTAGTGGCGGAAGTAGTTGTAGTGGAGGCCGGTTTCGGGGTCATGGTACTGGCCCGGGAAACGGAGTGGCGTGTGCGCCGTGGCGTCCGTATTCCATGTGGTCGTACCCCAGAGCGTGGTGCGGGTCCGCCAGGCTATGTCGCCCTGTTCGTCGATGAGTTCGGTGGGGCTGCCGACGAGGTCCGTGACGATGCTGAAGAATCGCTGGTCGATTTCTTCTTGCGGGGCGTCCGCCGCCGTAATGCGTTCGGTCTGCGCAATGGGGTGCAGGCCCTGGTGGTCCCAGGTGAGGGTGACCGGGTTCGGCAATTCCGCTGACTGGCTTGTCTGTTCGCAGAGGGTCGTGCCGTCCCAGGTGAAGTCCACCTGTTCCTCGACCGTGATTCCGTCCGCAGCCAGCCGCTGTTTGGCGATACGGCGGCCGAGTGGGTCGTAAAGGTACAACCAGCGTGAGCCGTCAGGGGTGGTGACTGCGGTCAGGCGGCTCTCGGCGTCCCAGGTGTAGCGCCAGGTATCGGGTTTGCGGGAGAGCCTCCGCTTCTGCCGGAGGGTGATGCGGCCGAGTTCGTCGTGTTCGTAACGGACGTTTCCGGCCCGGGTGATGCTGGTTCCGGAGTAGCTGCGAGGGCCCGTGGCGTCCTGGCCGGGGTGGGAGGTGGGCCAGGATGCCTCGGTCTGGTTGCCGGCTTCGTCGTAGGCGTAGCGCTCGGTCCAGCCGTGGGCATGGACGGCGGTGACGCGGCCGGCGGCGTCGAGGTCGAAGTGGCGGGTGCCGGAGAGCTGATCGTCGATGGCGGTGAGGTTGCCGTCCGCCCGGTACGTGTAGGCGCGGGCCTGGATGCCACGGTCGGCGCTGGTGATGTGCTGTCCGGTGAGGCGCCCCAGTACGTCGAAGCTGGAGGCGAGGGTGACCGTGTCGTCGATGTGGCGGGCGAGTTCGCGGCCTGTGGCGTCGTGCTCGAAGGTGAGCGTACGGCCGGTGGTGGTGAGAGTGGAGCGTCGGCCGGCCGCGTCGTACGTCCATGAGCTCGTCGCGCCGGAGGGCGTCGTGCGGGACGTCCTGCGGCCCAGGGTGTCGTGACCGAAGGTGAGCACGCGGCCGTTCACGGTCTCGGATTTGAGGCGCCCGAAGCGGTCGCGGAGGAAGGTGATCGAAGCATCCGGACTTACGGCCTCGGCCAGTTGGTCGGAATAGTCGTACGCGAAGGTGGTGACACTCCCCTCGACATCCTTGGCGATGATGCGGTCCAGGTCGTCGCGCTCGTAGCGGGCGGTCTGGCCCAAGGCGTCGGTACGTTCGGCGAGGCGTCCCGCCGTGTCGTACGTGTACGCGAGGGTGCGGCCGTCGAAGTCCGTTTCGGAGCTGAGGCGGCCTGCCTCGTCGTACGCGTAGTTCCAGGTGAGGCCCTGCGGGTTGAGTACCCGGGTCAGGCGTAGTTCCGTGTCGTGTTCGAACTCGTGGCGCACTCCGTCGGGGCCGGTGCGGGCTGTCATGAGGTCGAAGTGGGTGTACTCGAAGCGGGACTCGGCGCCCATGGCGTCCACATGGCTGACGCAATTGCCCTCGCCGTCGTAGGTCCACGACTGGGTGGTGCCGTCCGCTTCGACCCGGCGGGCCGGTTTTCCCTCGACCGTCCATTCCAGGCGGGTGGTGGCCCCCAGAGCGTCGGTGACGGCGGCCGGGCGGCCGAAGGCGTTCCTTTCGATACGGGTGACGGCGCCCAGCGGGTCGGTTATCTCGGCCGGCTGTCCGGCCGCGTCGTAACGAACACGGGTGGTGTTGCCGAGCGCGTCGGTCACGGCCGTCGCATGACCGTGATCGTTGTACGTGAGGCGGGTCGTGGTGCCGGACGCGTCAGTGAGGGTGAGGAGGTTTCCCCGTCTGTCGTACTCGCGGCGCACCGACGTACGGTCCGGGTTGGTCGTACGAGTGGGAAGGCCGAGGTCGTCGTACTCGGCGGTGGCCTCGCGTCCGTCGGGTCGCGTCACGCTCGTAAGGCGCCCGGAGTCGTCGTACTGGAAGAGCGTGACGCGGCCGAGCGGATCGGTGCGGGACAGCAGGTTGTTGTAGCGGTCGCGCTCAAGGCGGGTGACCGCACCGAGGGGGTCGATTTCCGTGACCATTTGGTGCGCGTCGTTGATCACGTAGCGGTGGACGGCTCCGGTGCCGGTGGTGGCGGTGGTGACACGCAGGCCCGTCTCGGGGTCGGTGCCGTCGTAGTCGATCCGCAGCGCGACATGGCCCTCCACCCCGCCTTCGGCGATGCACCGGTCCTGGTCGTCGTACGCGTAGTCGTAGCGGCTGTCGTTCGTGTCCGTCCAGGACGTGACCCGGGCGCGCTCGTCGTAGGTGAACCGCGTCGGGAGGCCTGAGGAGTTGATGACCTCGCTGAGATGGCCGTCCGTGTATCCGTAACGGAGAAGCTCCTGGTCGGAACCGTCGGCGGCCGCTCCGGCCAGGTGCAGGGCGGTGACGCGCCCCTGGTCGGTGGTGAGCTTCAGGTGGTAGCCACCGTGATGCACGATGCTCGTCGGAGCGCCGGTCTCGTCGTACTCGAAGGCGATCCAGTTGCCGTTACGGTCATCGATCTGCGCCAGCGCGGCGGTCTCTTCGTCCCGGGTGGCGAAGTGCCAGACCCGGCCGGTGGCCGGGTCGGTGACGGTGTAGTCCCCGTCGGTGTCGCGGGCGAGGGGCCGTCGCGGGCCGTGGCTGGGCATCACCGGGGCGCCCGGTGCAGGGTGCGGGTAGGACAGGAGCAGGCCGTCCTCACAGACGAAGATGACCCCCTCGGAGTCGATCTCCAGACGCTGGTCCGCGGTGGACGACCAGGACGGACCGAACCACCGGCCCGCCCGGTAGTCGGAGGCCACACGCCGGCGGAACACCAGCGGGAGCGCGCCCGGCAGGACGACGTCCGTCTGCGGCAGATACATCGTCCCGGTGGCGAGGTCGACCGGGTCCGTCGGGCCCTTCTCCACCGCATTCTCGGGCCGTGACGGCTTGGCCGGGTCGTGCACACTGCTGCGTGCGGTGGATTCGGCGCCCTCCTTGAGGCCATCCTTCACGCCAGCCCTCAGGCCGGCCCTGAGGCCTGCTCCGGCGCCTTTGGTGGTGGCGAGTTCGGGCACGAGGCGGCCGCCGAATTCGGCGGGGTCGCTCTTGAGCGCTTCCCACGCGCCCTTCAGCGCCCGGTCGGGATGGGCCGCCGTGGAGGCGAGACCGGCCAGGGTCATGTTGACGCTTCGGTAGTACTCCGCTGGGTGCGTCACGTTGTACGGATCCTGCGGATTGACCGCACGCACAAAACTGACGATCCCAACCGTCCCCTTGGCGATGCCGGAGACCATGTGGGTCCGCTCCACCCCCTGGGCCACGCTGAAATCGTCCAGGTTGAACTTCGCACGCTCGGTCGCCGAAGGCTCCGCCGGCGCATGCGCCAACGCAGCGGTCACCGCCCTCTTCGCCGTACCCGCAACCTCATCACGCTGACGCCGCGCCCCGGCCAAAATCTCCTGGGCCCGCTTGCGCTTCGCATCGCCGGGGTCGGTGAACCCACCGGGATCGGGCAACGACGCATCACCGGCCAACGACTCCTCGTGAGCCAGGCGTTCCTTGTCCCACGCGGCACGCGCCGACCTCGACGCCGCCTCACCCTCCTTGTAGAGGGCGACCGCCTCCCGCGCCTCACCCTGCGCCCACGTCACCGTCTTCGCATACGTCTCCAACGCCCCCGCCGCATCCTCGAAGGCGTCCGCCGCATGCAGCCAGTCGGTCGGCAGGCTCTGGAACCGTTCACGGAACGCCTCGGCCGCCTCGCCCTTCCAGTGACCCGAGTCCAGACTCTTCAGCCCCTGGCCGACCAGATCGAACGCCGCCCCGAAGTCCCGCAGGTTCTTCACACTCGCCGCGATGTCCCCCGCACGGCCGTGAATCAGCTCATCGGCCTCCTCACTCTCACCGAGTTGCTGCTCACCGACCTTCGCACCGAGCGAGGAAGCGGTCCGGTCGCCCCAGTCCTCCACCACATCCGCGACCGCGTGGTGGTCGAGACGCTCCAGGACCGAACCCGTCCGGTCCGTCGCCCAGTCGACCCCCTCACCGACCTTCCGCTTCCCCTCGTCCCACACCTCCTCCGCCTTACCGAGCCCCTTCTCCGCCAGCCCACCCCAGTCCACCCCACCCGCACCCGACATCAGCGATCCCCCCAATTCGGCTGCTCCGCCTGCCGAACCGCCTGTCGCGTCCCCGATATGTCGTCCCCGCCCTTGGCCATAGAGCGGATTCTGTCGCGACCCGGTTACCGATCGCAACGTCGGACGTACGCTCGCGAGCTGCGAGTTCGGACCGCCGGGTCGCACACGAAAACGCTGTACGGGCCGACTTCGGCCCGTACAGCGCTTGGAGGAACGACACAGCCGCGCCGCTCAGTCCTCCTTCGACAGCCCCTTCTCGATCGCCACCAGCGCCGGATCCATCACGACGTCCTCGTCCCGGGCCTCCGTCGTCGGCTCCTCAGGGAAGTGGCACGCCGTCAGGTGGCCCTCGTGGCTGCCCGCGATCTGGACCAGCGGCGGTTCCTCCGTGGCGCACTTGTCCTGCGCCTTCCAGCAGCGCGTACGGAACCGGCAGCCGGACGGCGGCATGATCGGCGAGGGGACGTCACCGGCGAGCCGGATCCGTTCCTTCTTGTCGAGGTCGATGTCCGCCTCGGGCACCGCGGAGAGCAGGGCGTGGGTGTACGGGTGACGCGGGCGGTTGTAGAGCGAGTCGCGGTCCGCGACCTCCACCACCTTGCCCAGGTACATCACCGCGACGCGCTCCGAGAAGTGCCGCACGATGGCCAGGTCGTGGGCGATGAAGACGAAGGCGATGCCCAGCTCGCGCTGGAGATCCTGGAGCAGGTTGACGACCTGCGCCTGGATGGAGACGTCGAGCGCGGAGACCGGCTCGTCCGCGACGATCAGCTTCGGCTCCAGTGCGAGCGCGCGGGCGACGCCGATGCGCTGGCGCTGGCCGCCGGAGAACTCGTGCGGGAAGCGGTTGTAGTGCTCCGGGTTGAGGCCGACGGTCTCCAGCAGCTCCCGTACCCGGGCCTCGCGGCCGCCGGGCGGCTTGATGCCGTTGATCTCCATCGGGCTGGAGATGATCGTGCCGACGGTCTGCCGCGGGTTCAGCGAGGCGTACGGGTCCTGGAAGATCATCTGGATCTCGGACCGGATCGGCGCCAGCTGCTTGCGGTTGGCGCGGGTGATGTCCTTGCCGTTGTACGTGATCGAGCCCGCGGTGGGCTCCAGCAGCCGGGTGAGCAGCCGGCCGGTGGTCGACTTGCCGCAGCCCGACTCGCCGACCAGGCCCAGGCTCTCGCCCGGGTAGACGCTCAGGCTCACGCCGTCGACGGCCTGGACCGCGCCGACCTTCCGCTTGATGGGGAAGCCGCCGTAGATCGGGAAGTGCTTGGTCAGGCCCTTCACTTCGAGCAGCGGCTCGGTCGAGGCGGCCCGCTGCGGCGGGACCTCGTCCTCGACGGTGGTGGTCGTGTTCTTCTCGCTCATGGTCATAGCCCCAGTCGCTGGTACATCAGCCCAGCCGGGGCTGAATCTTCTCGATGAAAACCTGCTGCTTGCGCTCCGCCGTCAGATGGCAGGCGGAGCCGCGCCCCTCGGGGAGCAGCGGGCGCTCGTTCACGCAGTGGCCGCCGTCCACCAGCTCGACGTACTCGCACCGCGGGTTGAACGCACAGCCGGTGGGCGGGTTCAGCAGGCTGGGCGGGCTGCCCGGGATGGGCCGCAGCGGCTCGCCCACATCGGACGACAGCCGCGGCATCGAGCCGAGCAGGCCCCAGGTGTACGGGTGTTGCGGCTGCTTCAGCACCTCGCGGACGGAGCCGCGCTCGACGGCCCGTCCGGCGTACATCACCAGCAGGTCGTCGGCGACATTGGCCACGACGCCCAGGTCATGGGTGATCAGGATGATCGCGGAGCCGAACTCCTGCTGGAGGTCCTTGAGCAGGTCGAGGATCTGCGCCTGGACGGTGACGTCCAGCGCCGTGGTCGGCTCGTCGGCGATCAGCAGTTCGGGGTTGCACACCAGCGACATGGCGATCATCGCGCGCTGGCGCATACCGCCGGAGAACTGGTGCGGGTAGTCGTCGACCCGGCTCTTGGGGTCCGGGATGCCGACCTTGCCCAGCATCTCGATGGCCCGCGCGCGGGCCTCCTTCTTACTGGCGCCCGTGTGCTTCCGGTACGGCTCGGCGATCTGCCGGCCGACGGTGTAGTACGGCGACAGGGCGGTCAGCGCGTCCTGGAAGATCATCGCCATCTTGTTGCCGCGGAGCTTCTCCAGCTCCTTGTCCGCGACGTCGGTGAGGTCCTGGCCGTCCAGCAGGATCTCCCCGCTGATGTCGGTGAACTGCGGGTTGTGCAGGCCCAGGATGGACAGGTTGGTCACCGACTTGCCGGAGCCCGACTCGCCGACGATACCGAGCGTCTGACCGCGCTTCAGGTCGAAGGAGAGCCCGTCCACGGCCTTGACGGTGCCGTCCTCGGTGGAGAAGTGGACACGCAGGTCGCGCACCGACAGGAACGCGTCCGACTCGGTCGGGGCCGGGGCGTCCTCGGTCTTGGTGAGTGTGGTCACGGTCGTTCTCCTAGGACAGACGCACGCGCGGGTCGATGATCGCGTACAAGGCGTCCACGATGACGTTGAACAGCAGGATGAAGGCGGCGCTGACGATCATCACGCCCATGGTGAGCGGCAGGTCCTTGTCGATCACCGAGTCACGGGCGAGACGGCCGATACCGGGCAGGCCGAAGGTGATCTCGGTGACCATGGCGCCGCCGAAGAGCGCGCCGAGGTCGATACCGAGGATGGTGACGATCGGGATGAGCGAGCCGCGCCAGGCGTACCGGAAGAAGACGTAGCGGCTGGCCATGCCCTTGGCACGGGCCGCTCTGACGTGCTCCTCCTGAAGCTGCTCGATCATCGTCGAGCGCGACATACGCGTGTAGTTGGCGGTGAAGATCACCGACATCACGAGCCAGGGGATCAGCAGGCCCATGAACCAGCCGCTGAGGCTCTCGGTGAAGGGAACGTACTTCGGCTTGTCCAGCCATCCGGTGCTGTAGACGAAGAGTCCGAGCACGACCGGGCCGAGGAAGTAGATCTGCAGCGAACTCAGCACCAGCGAGGCGGAGCTGAACGCCTTGTCGATGAAGGTGCCCTTCTTCCACGCGGCCATCATGCCCGCGCCCAGGCCGACCACGAGGAAGACCAGGAGGCCACCGGCCGAGAGGGAGAGCGTCAGGGGGAACCGGTCGATGATCGTGTCCCACACCATCTGCTGGTTGTTGAAGGACACACCGAAACAGGGGGCCGAGCAGTGGCCGACGGCGAAGTCACGGCCCGCGAAGATGCCGACGATGAAGTCCCAGAACTGCACCGGTACCGGCTTGTCCAGGCCGAGGTTCTGGTGGATCACCGCGAGCGCGTCCGGAGTGCAGTTCTTGCCACAGGCGAGCATCGCCGGGTCCTGCGGGATGGCGAAGAACATGAAGAACGTGACGGCACTGATCAGAAAGAGGGTCAGGACTGCGCCGAACGTCCGGCGAAGGAGGAATTGAAGCATGGCTGGTCGCTGCTCTCAGGACGGCGGCTGTGAGGGGGTCGAGAGGAGAGGATCGGCGGCCCGGAGGTGCGCACTCCGCCGTGTGCGCACCTCCGGGTCCGGCCTGCGCGTGCTCTGTTACCTCTTCAGGATCAGGAACAGGCGCATGACGTCTACTTCTTCAGGAACAGGCGCGTGACGTCGACGTAGCTGGAGTCCGACGAGTAGCGGGCGCCACCGACGTTGGAGCCGAAGATCTGGAAGACCTTGGTGAAGTAGATCGGCGCCGCCGGGTTGACCCGCTCCACGATGTCGCGGTGCAGCTTGGCCCACTCCTTCTGCGCCGCGGCCGGGTCCGTGATCTTCAGGATGCGGGCGATCTCGGAGTTGACCTTCGGGTCGTCGATGTGCGAGTAGACCGCGGAGCCGTCCTGGAGCTGGGTGCCGTCGAACGACGGCGGGATGACCGTGGAGGGCGACGGCCAGTCCTGGCCCCAGCCGGTCATGTAGAGGTCCAGCCCGTTGTCGACCTTGCCGACCTGCTCGTACCAGGTGGCCTGGTCGATCTCCTTCTTGACGATCTTGAGGCCGATCTCCTCCAGGCGCTTGGCGATGACGACCGACTGCTGCTGGCGCACCGGGGTGTTGGCGTACGCGTAGACCAGCTTCTGGCCCTCGGCGCCCGCCTCCTTGATCAGCTCCTTGGCCTTCGCGACGTCACCGTTCGGCTTCTTGAGCTTGCCGAAGGGGTCGTAGCCCTTCTCGTAGCCGGGGGTGGTCGGCGACATCAGACCGGTCGCGGTCTCACCGCCGTACGCACCGCCGTCGAGCTTGTAGATCTGGGCGCTCGGCATGGCGTACGCGATGGCGTCGCGGACCTTCTTGTTCTTGATCCGCTGGAGGTTGAAGTTCAGCTGCCAGACGTACGGCGCGTAGCCATCGATGGTGCGCTTCTTGGCCGCGGGGTCCTGGACGACGTTGCGCACCTGGTTGGTGGAGACCTGGCCGGTGAACATCACGGTGTTCTTGGCCTCGCCGCGGTCGGCCAGCAGCGTCTTGGTCTGGTCGTCGTCGTCGTGGTTGAACTCGATGTTGAAGCCGTCGACGTACTGGTGCCGGACCGAGTCGGTCTTCGGGTCCCAGTTCGTGTTCTTGACCAGCTTCATCGACTTGCCGGGCTTGAAGTCCGCGATCTTGTAAGGGCCGGTCGACATCGGCGCCGTGTCGTACTTCTCCTTGGTGTCCGTCTTCTTGGGCACCAGGGCGTAGCCGGGCATGGTGAGCGCCTGCGGCAGGTCGGGCTGCGCGGTCTTGAACTTGAAGACGACCGTCTTGGCGTCCGGGGTGGCCAGCACCGAGTCGGGCAGGTGCTTGCCCTTGTACGGGCCGTCCGGCAGCGCCTTGCGGTACGTGGTGCCCGCGCCGGAGAGCCAGTTCTGGATGTAGGTCGGGCCGTCCGTGATGAACGGGGCGTACATCCGCTCGATGCTGTGACGGACGTCCGCCGAGGTGATCGCGGAGCCGGTCTGGTCCTTCAGCCCGTCCTTCAGCGTGAAGGTCCAGGTCTTGCCGCCGTCGGTCGCCTTGCCGGCGTCGGTGGCCAGGTCGCCGACGACGGTCAGCTTGCCCTTGTCGTCCTCCTGGAACTGCGTCAGACCGCGCTGGAGCAGCCGGTCGAGCAGCTTGCCGTCGCTGACGTAGGTCTGGGCCGGGTCCAGGTGGGAGAAGTCGTCCTCCTGGAAGACCGTCATGGTCCCGCCGGCCTTGGCGCCGGGGACCTCGGCGGCGGGGCCGGTGGACGCCTTCGCGTCTCCGTACGTGACGGCCTCCGCCTGCGCGGCGGCGTCCTCCTGGGTCTTGCTGTCGTCCTTGGTTCCGCTGTCGCTGTTGCCGCCACAGGCGGTCAGCACCAGCGAGCCGGCCGCCAGGGCGACGACGACAGCGCGTGTCCTGCGCGTGCCAAAGATCCTCATGATGATGAGTACCTATCTGTCAGTAGTGATCCAACGGTGCTGCCTGGCACGTCCGGTGTGGGCCGGCGCCCGGGTGGCAGCTTTCCCCTCGGCGGGACGTCAGCGTCCGGACTTCGGGTCGAAGGCGTCCCGAACCGAGTCGCCGAGGAGGTTGAACGCCACGACAAAGATCACCATGGCGACACCCGGGAAGATCATGTAAGCCGGGTCCTGCTCGTAGATACCGGCGCCCGTGGCGAACATCCGGCCCCAGTCCGGGGTGGGTTCGACGAAGCCGACGCCCACGAAGGAGAGGAAGGCCACGGAGAGGATGGTCGACGGGAGCAGCAGCGTGGCCTGCACCAGGATCGGTGTGACCAGGTTGGGCAGCAGTTCCTTGCGGATGATGCGCCAGGGCGAGGCGCCCGCGATCTTCGCCGCCTCCACGAACTCCCGCTCGCGCAGGGAGAGTGTGGCGGCCCGGATCAGCCGGGACAGGCCCATCCAGCCCAGGAAGGACAGCACCACGATGATCGCGGCGGCACGCAGCGCGGTGGGCGTCTCCTCTTCCGGACTGACGAAGGCGGCCACGATCACCGGCATGGAGGCGATGAAGAAGAGCTGGCTGGGGAAGCCCAGCAGAAAGTCCGTCAGCCGGCCCAGCCAGTAGTCGATCTTGCCGCCGTAGTAGCCGCCGACGAGTCCGATCACCACACCCACGACGACCATCAGGACGGTCGCGGCCAGTGCCGTGTAGATCGAGGTGCGCATGCCGTAGATCAGCTGCATGAACACGTCGCGGCCGAGGTTGGGCTCGATACCGAACCAGTGGTCCGGGGACATGCCGCCGAACGTCCCTGTCGGCATGTTGAATTCGTCGAGCAGGTCAAGACTGTCCTGGCCGTACAGCGTGTACGCGTCCTTGCCGTAGACCATCTTGATCACGGGCGCGAGAAGCGCGATCACGAAGAAGAAGATGACAACCACGGCGGAGACGACCCCGGTTCGGTCTCTCTTGAAGCGGCGCCACATCAACTGGCCGGGAGAGAGCCCGGCGAGTGTCCTGGCCTCCAGGGTCCCGTCCTTGGAGACGGGGCCACCGTCCCCGACGGCGGACGCTTCGGCGCCCTCGGTCTGCACTGGACTTGTCACGATCGCTCTTCCCCCGCGGGGATCACTGCCGCGCGCCCGACCCATTCGGTGCTGATGGCACCACGCATGGGGTCCTCCTCATGAGTCCACTTGTCACTACAAGAAGGGCACTATCTACGCGCGCTGACAACACTGACAGTGCGCTCTTCAAGTAACCCCGAAGTGTGCTCGTGAGCCGTCGCACCCCCACAGCGCATGACTCATTGACCCGAGCTCAATGGCCAACTATTAAGTACGACCGGGCCGTAAACCACACTTAAAGGGTCTCGTTTTGGCAACATCGACATACCTCGTCCTCCCGAAATCCGGACAAAGTTAGCCCAGGCAGACACCCGCGAAACGGACCGTTAACACATCATCCGGTGATCACCCGCCGATAATCGGACGTCGCCCACAAAAACGCACTTGACGTCAAGGCGTCCTGAAGCCATCGGAAACGTCACACGCGAACGACCGACGGCCCGCCCCTGCGCGCAGGGGCGGGCCGTCGGGTCGAAAATGAACTGACGGGGTGTCAGCCGTGCTTGGCGCGCGAGGCGCTGCGGCCACGCTGCTTCTGGTCCAGGACGACCTTGCGGATCCGGACCGTCTCCGGGGTCACCTCGATGCACTCGTCGTCGCGGCAGAACTCCAGGGACTGCTCCAGCGACAGCTTCCTGGCCGGCACCACGTTCTCGGTGGTGTCCGCCGAGGCGGCACGCATGTTGGTGAGCTTCTTCTCCTTGGTGATGTTCACGTCCATGTCGTCGGCGCGCGAGTTCTCACCGACGATCATGCCCTCGTAGACCTCGGTGCCGGCCTCGGTGAAGATGACACCGCGCTCCTGGAGGTTGACCATCGCGAACGGGGTCACCGAACCCGAACGGTCCGCCACCAGCGAGCCGTTGTGACGGGTGCGCAGGTCACCGAACCACGGCTCGTGGCCCTCGAAGATGGAGTGGGCGATGCCCGTGCCACGCGTCTGGGTCAGGAACTCCGTACGGAAGCCGATGAGCCCGCGGGACGGAACGATCCACTCCATGCGGATCCAGCCCGAACCGTGGTTGGTCATGGTCTCCATACGGCCCTTGCGCGTCGCCATCAGCTGGGTGATGGCGCCGAGGTGCTCCTCGGGGGAGTCGATCGTCATGCGCTCGATCGGCTCGTGCGTCTTGCCGTCGACCTGCTTGGTGACCACCTCGGGCTTGCCGACGGTCAGCTCGAAGCCCTCCCGGCGCATCTGCTCGACCAGGATGGCCAGCGCCAGCTCACCGCGGCCCTGTACCTCCCAGGCGTCGGGGCGCTCGGTGTCCAGGACACGGAGCGACACGTTACCGATCAGCTCGCGGTCGAGACGGTCCTTGACCTGGCGGGCGGTGACCTTGTGGCCCTTGCCGCCCTTGCCGACCAGCGGCGAGGTGTTCGTACCGATGGTCATCGAGATCGCGGGCTCGTCGACCGTGATCAGCGGCAGCGCGATCGGGTTGTCCGGGTCGGCCAGGGTCTCGCCGATCATGATGTCCGGGAATCCGGCGACCGCGCAGATGTCGCCAGGACCGGCCTTCTCGGCCGGCTTGCGGGTGAGCGCCTCGGTCATCAGCAGCTCGGTGATACGGACGTTGGACATCGAGCCGTCACGCTTGATCCACGTGACGGTCTGGCCCTTCTTCAGCTCGCCCTGCTCGACGCGGCAGAGCGCGATACGGCCGAGGAAGTTGTCGGCGTCCAGGTTGGTGACGTGGGCCTGGAGCGGCGCGCTCTCGTCGTACTCCGGAGCCGGGACATGCTCCAGGATCGTGGTGAAGAACGGCTCCAGGTTCTCGCTGTCGGCCGGGACACTGCCGTCCTCCGGCTTGGTCAGCGAGGCGATGCCGTCCCGCGCACAGGCGTAGACGATCGGGAACTCGATCTGCTCCTCGGTCGCGTCCAGGTCCAGGAACAGGTCGTACGTCTCGTCGACGACCTCGGCGATCCGGGAGTCCGGGCGGTCCGTCTTGTTGATGCAGAGGATGACGGGCATCTTCGCCGACAGGGCCTTGCGGAGCACGAAGCGCGTCTGCGGGAGCGGGCCCTCGGAGGCGTCGACGAGCAGGACGACCGCGTCCACCATCGACAGACCGCGCTCGACCTCGCCACCGAAGTCGGCGTGGCCGGGGGTGTCGATGATGTTGATCGTGATCGGGTCACCGCCCGTCTTCGGGTGGTACTTCACGGCGGTGTTCTTCGCCAGGATCGTGATGCCCTTCTCACGCTCCAGGTCGTTCGAGTCCATCATCCGATCGTCGAGGTGCTCGGCGGCGTGGGCGGCGAATGCGCCGGCCTGCTTCAGCATGGCGTCGACCAGAGTGGTCTTGCCATGGTCGACGTGGGCGACGATGGCGACGTTACGGATGTCGTGGCGCGTGGGCATGCTGGCTGGCGCTTCTCTCGATCGTGGGTGCGGCGTTTTTTCCTCGTACGCCCGCCGGGCGGACACGCCACGGCCTGTCCCATGGTACGGGCCCGACGCGCCGGGGGCTTCCCGGCCCGATCGAAGGGGCCGGAGCACGGCTGCGCACGAGATGCGCGCGGGGGTGTGCGAGGAGTATGCGGGGGTGCGCCGGTGGGGTGCACGAGGGGCTTGCGGGGTGCGCGGGTGGGGCGTGTGAGGGGTGTGAGCTGCCCGGGTCGAGGCCGGACATGAGCTTGCCCGCCGGGGAGGCCGGCGGGCAAGTGAATTGTTGGGGTCCCGGATGTCGTCCGGCCGTCGCCCGGACTTCGTCCGATGTCGTCCGAGCGTCGTCCGGTCGCCGGAAGCGGCCTTGACCTGCCGCGTCCGGCCCGGAAGCGGCCTCGACCTGCCGCTTCCGCTCCTACTACTTCTTCTTGGCGTCCGGGCCCGAGTCCCCGGCGTTCTTGTATCCCATGTCCTGGTAGCGGGGGGTGGCGAAGCCGAACGCTCCGGCGTTCATCAGCCCCGGCTTGGCGGCCGCCAGCTCCGGACGCTGGTAGAGCGGGATCGAACCGGCGGCCGCCCAGATACGCGCGTCCGCCTGCCGCACCAGGTCGCGGGCGGTGCCCTCGTTCAGCTCGGAGGCCGCGCGGTCGAAGAGCTGGTCGATGTGGTACGTACCGACACGGGTGTAGTTCTGCTCCACCAGCAGCGATCCGTCGCTGGCGGGCACGGGCTTGGCGAAGATCGGCCGGCCGTCGGTCGCCGGGTAGGCGGTGGCGGGCCAGGAGTAGAGGGCCAGGTCGTACTCGCCGGAGGCGATGTGGTCCTTGAAGTAGCTGGCGTCGTCGACCTTGGTGATCTCCGTACCGATACCGATGCGGTCCAGCATCCGCGAGATCCGCTCACCGACGGTGCGCAGCGACTCCGATCCCTCACCGGAAGGCAGCACGAAGCGCAGGGTGAGGCGCTTGCCGTTCTTGCCGAGCGGTCCGGTCCGGGGGGCGGGGGCGGCCGTACCGCGCGGGGCGTAGGCGCCCGCCATGCCGCCCGGCTTCTCGTGGGACGCGTGGGCCACTCGCACGGTCCGCGATCCGGTGCCGGAGCCGGAGTGGGTGTCGCCCACGGACGCGGCCTGGCGGAGCAGGGTGGCGCCGTGGAAGGCGGCGGTGGTCGCGAGTGCGGGTGCGAGGATGTGGGTGGCGGACTCGGGGTTCGGGGCCGCCTGGCGGGGTTCTGCCTGAAGGGGGTCCGCCTGGCGGGTTTCTGCCTGCGGGGAGTGCGTCTGGGGGGAGTCCGTCTGAAGGGGCTCGGCCTGGCGGGGTTCCGGACGGCGGGGTTCCGATCGGCCGGGCTTGCTGTCGCCGACGATGTACTCACCCTCGTCGGAGGGCGCCTCGCCGGCGCTGCTCCCTTCCGACTTCGCCGAGGCGGATTTCTCGTCCTCGGCCTTCTTCTCGTCGTCCGCCGGTGCCTTCTCGGCCGGCTTCTTCTTCTCGTCCGGCTTCTTCTCGTCCGACTTCTTCTCGGCGGCCTTCTTCTCCTCCTTCTTCTCGTGCTCTTCCCACTTCTTCTTCTCGGCCGCCGCCCGCTCGTCGGCCTTCTTCTCCTCGGCCTCCTGCTGCTTCTCGGACATCGGCTCCTTGGACGGCTTCGTCTCCGAGGACTCCTCCTCCGCGTTCTCGCTGCCCTCGTTCCCCTCGGCCCCGCCGGACTTCTCGCCCTTCTTGGCCTCGCTGCCGGCCTTGGTTCCAGCGGCCTTCTTGCGGCCTCCGCCCGGGACCCAGCCCGCGTCCGCCAGCAGCGCCTGCGCCTCCTGCGTGTCCTGCTTGCCGAGCGCCTTGCTGCTGTCCGCGTACGCCTGCTGGCCGATCAGGGCCAGATGGCTGCCGAGTGTCCTCGCGGGCAGTCCGAGCGGCTTGAGTACGGTGTCGGCCAGTTCCTGGCGGTCGAGCGCGCGGGCCACCGCGCGCCGTACCCGCTCATCGGCGAGCGGCCCGGACTCGCCGTTCAGCGCGAGCTGCGTATAGGCCGGCTCCAGCGACTTGCGGACTTCGTAGCCACGCAGCGCCTTCTGCTCCCGTGCGTACGTCGCGATGGCCCGCTCGGTCTGCTTGCGGGCGTCCTGGGCCTCCTCGGCCTTCTCGTCGTCGGAGCCGTGGGCCAGGGCCCAGGAGCGCAGCGCGGAGGCGGCGGTGATCTCGGTGCCGGGGCCGTGAGTGAGCGGCTGTCCGCCGGATCCGTTGTCCCTGTCGGCCAAGGAGATACGTTCCGCCGTACGCCGGTCGATCTCCGCCAGGTCGAGCTTGCCGTCCGCGAGCGCGGCGGCGCGCTTAGCGCGCGGAACCGCGCTCAGGACGATCGAGTTGAGCTTGGCGGGCTCTCCCCACCAGCGCGGGTTGCGGGTGAGAGTGACCTTCTTCTCCTTGCGGTCCACCTTCTTGACCCTGAAGGGGCCCGCCGTCGTCTTCAGCGCGGTCCTGGCCTTGTCGTTGAACGAGTTGGGCTTCCCCGTCACATCCTTCGGATAGAGGGGGCTGAAGAGGGACTTCCAGTCCGCGTACGGCTTGTTGAAGGTGACCCTGACCTCGAGGTTGTTCGCTCCGCGCTCGATCTTCTGGATCCGCTCGTAGCCGGCGTTGCGGGCCGTCCAGTAGGCGGAGTCCTTGCCGCGCAGCGCACGCCACTGGGACGCGAAGTCCGCCGCCCCGATCTCCCGGCCGTCGCTCCACACCGCCTGCTGGTTGAGCTTGTAGAGCACGACCTGCTTGGGCTCGCGCTCGACGACCTTCGCGGACTCCAGGTAGTCCGGGTTCCGCTGCGGGCGACCGCTCTTGTCGAGCGTGAAGAGGGCGGGCAGCACGGCGCCCGCGACCCGGCTGGTGGCACCGTCCGCGTCGGCCTGGAAGACGTTGAGTGTGGTGGGCACGGAGTCGATCGCCCAGCGCAGGGTGCCGCCCTGGCGGACCCAGTCCCGTCCGGCGGGCGCGATGTCCGGGGCGGCGGCGGACGCGGAGTCGCTGCCGTCGTCCGAGGAGCACGCGGACAGGGCGGGGAGGGCGAGCACACCGGAGGTGAGGAGGGCGACGGAGCGGAGCGTTCGGGAGCATGTCCTCCCGCGTGGGGCGCCGACGTGGGACATGGCTTGTACCTCTTAGTCCTGTTCGCGGAATTTAGAGATGATCACACCTAATGCCCGCCCACTGAAGTGGACCGGAACAGGAGGACGGCGCAGACACGGCGGTACGGCACACAAAGCCCACCCGTGCGGCCCAACGGGGGGCGCGAACCGCCCGCGCGCCGGGTCCGAGGAAAGCATCGAAAGCATCCCAAAGCGGTAATCACCGACAGCGACACGGACACCCTTCGGCCGAACGGGACCCCCTAAAAAAGAGACCTACGCCTTCACAAGCGGGGGTGTGACGCGGAACACTTCCAGGCGCACACAGAGAGCGTCCGAGGGGTGACCCCCCGGGAACCCCGCATGCCACCAGCGACCGTGGAAATGAGGGCAACTCGTGTCCGTGCAAGATGATTTGACGGCAGTCAGGCGCTGCCTGGACGACTTGGTCCGCACGGTCGGACAGTTGGAACGCAGTCTGGCGCGGACGCACGAGAGCGAGCCCCCGCAGCAGCCGGCCTGCCGCGTCGACGACCTGGTCACCATCAGCGACGCCCCGTACAACAGCGCGCTGTGGACGGACTCGGACGACGAGGGACTGGGTGTGCGCGACCGGCGGGCTCCCTGAGGAGTGCTCCGGACAGGTTCACCGGCTTGCGGGCCGACGACACTCCTTCTGAAACGCGCCTAGGAGACCTCATTGGCCACCGGTACGGAACCTCCACACGTCAGCACGGACACCTCGGCCGCGGGCGCACGGGCCGGGGCTGGTGCGCGCGGGGGCGTGCGCGGCGCCTCGCGCGCCGCCATCGCTCCCCGGCATCTGCGGACGGACCGCTGGTGGCTGGCGCCCGCCGTCACCGCCGCCGGGCTGTTCGCCTTCATCGTCTACTCGACCTGGCGGGCGTTCGCGAACAGCGACTACTACGCGGCGCCGTACGTCTCGCCGTTCTACTCGCCGTGCCTGGCGGAGAACTGCGCGCCGATGCGCGGCGGCCCCAACTGGGAGCTGTTCGGCAGCTGGTGGGGCCTCTCCCCCGCGCTGCTGATCCTGATCTTCCCGCTGGGATTCCGGCTGACCTGCTACTACTACCGCAAGGCGTACTACCGCGGCTTCTGGGCCTCGCCGCCCGCCTGCGCCGTCGCCGAGCCGCACGCGAAGTACACCGGTGAGACCCGCTTCCCGCTGATCCTTCAGAACGTCCACCGGTACTTCTTCTACGCGGCCGTGCCCGTCGCCGGCATCCTCACGTACGACACCGTGCTGACCTTCCGCGACGAGGAGTACGCCTGGGGCCATATGGGCCTCGGCTCGCTGCTCTTCCTCGTCAACATCGGGCTGATCTGGGCGTACACCCTCTCCTGCCACTCCTGCCGGCATGTCATCGGCGGCCGGTTGCGGCACTTCTCCAAGCATCCGGTGCGCTACCGCCTCTGGGGCTGGGCCGGCAGTCTGAACAACCGTCATATGCAGCTGGCCTGGGCCTCTTTGATCAGCGTCGCGCTCTGCGACTTCTACGTGTATCTGCTCGCCACGGGGGCCTTCGACGATCCGCGCTTCTTCTAGCCGGAGACGGCAAAGACAGGCCGGCGGGCGGCCACGGACAGCCAGGGACAGGGAGATCCTTCAGAAATGACGCAACTCGAACGCCGTCAGTGGGACGTCGTGGTGGTGGGCGCGGGTGGTGCGGGACTGCGCGCGGCCATCGAGGCGCGCGAGCGGGGGGCTCGTACCGCCGTCATCTGCAAGTCCCTCTTCGGCAAGGCCCATACGGTGATGGCCGAGGGCGGTATCGCCGCCTCCATGGGCAATGTGAACTCCGGCGACAACTGGCGGGTGCACTTCCGCGACACCCTGCGCGGCGGGAAGTTCCTCAACCAGTGGCGGATGGCGGAGCTGCACGCGCGGGAGGCGCCGGAGCGGGTCTGGGAGCTGGAGACCTGGGGCGCGCTCTTCGACCGTACGCCCGACGGGAAGATCTCCCAGCGCAACTTCGGCGGCCATGAGTACCCCCGGCTCGCCCATGTCGGCGACCGGACGGGCCTGGAGCTGATCCGCACCCTCCAGCAGAAGATCGTCTCGCTCCAGCAGGAGGACTTCCGGGAGTACGGGGACTACGAGGCGCGCCTGAAGGTCTATCAGGAGTGCACGGTTACAAGGATCTTGAAGGACGCGGACAAGGACGCGGGCGGCGGGGACGGACAGGACGGCGAGCGGGTGGCCGGTGCCTTCTGTTACGAGCGGGAGTCCGGCCGTTTCTTCGTGCTGGAGGCCCCGTCGGTCGTGCTCGCGACCGGCGGGATCGGGAAGTCCTTCAAGGTGACGTCCAACTCGTGGGAGTACACGGGCGACGGGCACGCGCTGGCCCTGCTCGCGGGCGCGCCCCTGCTGAACATGGAGTTCGTGCAGTTCCATCCGACCGGGATGGTCTGGCCGCCGTCGGTGAAGGGCATCCTCGTCACCGAATCGGTGCGCGGTGACGGCGGGGTGCTGCGCAACTCCGAGGGCAAGCGGTTCATGTTCGACTACATCCCCGATGTCTTCAAGGAGAAGTACGCGGAGTCGGAGGAGGAGGGCGACCGCTGGTACGAGGACCCGGACCACAACCGGCGCCCGCCCGAGCTGCTCCCCCGCGACGAAGTGGCCCGCGCCATCAACTCCGAGGTCAAGGCGGGCCGCGGCTCTCCGCACGGCGGTGTCTTCCTCGACGTGTCGACGCGGATGCCCGCTGAGGTCGTCCGGCGCCGACTGCCGTCGATGTACCACCAGTTCAAGGAGCTGGCGGACGTCGACATCACGGCGGAGGCGATGGAGGTCGGCCCCACCTGCCATTACGTGATGGGCGGCATCGCCGTCGACTCGGAGACCGCCGCCACACCCGGCATCGCCGGTCTCTACGCGGCGGGCGAGGTCGCCGGCGGGATGCACGGCTCCAACCGGCTCGGCGGGAACTCCCTCTCCGACCTGCTGGTCTTCGGGCGTCGGGCGGGCCTGCACGCCGCCGAGTACGCGACCGGCCTCGGCGCGCGGCCGGCCCTGGACGAGAGCGAGATCGACGCGGCGGCGGCCGAGGCGCTGCGCCCGTTCAGCGCGGAGGCTCCCGAGGGGCCGGAAATACCGGTGAGCGAGGGGACCGTGGGTCCGGCGGAGAATCCGTACACCCTCCACCAGGAACTCCAGCAGACGATGAACGACCTGGTCGGCATCATCAGACGCGAGGCCGAGATGGAGCAGGCCCTGGAGAAACTGGCCGAGCTGCGGGTACGGGCGAGGCGGGCCGGGGTCGAGGGGCACCGGCAGTTCAACCCGGGCTGGCACCTCGCGCTCGATCTGCGGAACATGCTGCTGGTGAGCGAGTGCGTCGCGCGGGCGGCCCTGGAGCGTACGGAGAGCCGGGGCGGCCACACCCGCGAGGACTGGCCGGGCATGAACGTCGACTGGCGCCGGATCAATCTGCACTGCCGGCTCACCGAGACCGCCGGCCGGGACGTGGTGGCGACCGAACCCACCCGCGGCCAGATCGCGCTGACCAGGCACACGACCGAGCCCATCCGTCCCGATCTGCTCGCCCTGTTCGACAAGGAAGAGCTGGTCAAGTACCTCGCCGAAGAGGAGCTTCACGAGTGAGCGCGAACGTGGGTACGGGAACGGGAACGGGCGCCGGCAGCGATCCGGGGGCGGGTGCGTCCGCCGCTTACGAGGCGAAGTTCCGGGTCTGGCGGGGCGACATGGACGGTGGGGAGCTGAAGGACTTCACCGTCGAGGTGAATGACGGCGAGGTCGTCCTCGACATCATCCACCGGCTCCAGGCGACACAGGCCGCCGACCTGGCGGTGCGCTGGAACTGCAAGGCGGGCAAGTGCGGTTCGTGCAGCGCGGAGATCAACGGCCGCCCACGGCTGATGTGTATGACCCGTATGTCGGTCTTCTCGCGCGAGGAGACGATCACGGTCACCCCGCTGCGCGCCTTCCCGGTGATCCGGGATCTGGTGACGGACGTGTCGTTCAACTACACGAAGGCGCGGGAGGTTCCCTCGTTCGTACCGCCGCCGGGTGTGGCCGCCGGGGAGTACCGGATGCAGCAGGTGGATGTGGACCGCTCACAGGAGTTCCGTAAGTGCATCGAGTGCTTCCTGTGCCAGGACACCTGCCATGTGGTGCGGGACCACGAGGAGAACAAGACGGCGTTCGCCGGACCGCGTTTCCTGATGCGGGTGGCCGAGTTGGACATGCATCCGCTGGACGCGGCCGGGGAGTCGGGTCTCGACCGGAAGAAGACGGCCCAGGACGAGCACGGTCTGGGGTACTGCAACATCACCAAATGCTGTACGGAGGTGTGCCCCGAGCACATCAGGATCACGGACAACGCCCTGATCCCGCTCAAGGAACGGGCGGCGGACCGGAAGTACGACCCGCTGGTGTGGCTGGGCAACAAGATCCGGCGCCGGAGCGAGTAGTACGGGGTGCGTGTGAGGTGGGGCCGGTCGCGATTCCCTCGGGCCGCCCCTTCCTCGGCCGGTCGTTCGGACGGCCCGGTGCACACCTGACAGGTGATCAGGAACCGTCCCCCGGGCACGACTCGGGCTCCGTACAGCCCCACCCTTCGCGGTACGCCGTCCAGTCGCTCTCCCTCGCCGCGAAGTCGACGTACAGCGCCACCCCGAAGCGCTTCCGGTCGCGGTCCGTGCGCCCCAGCCCCAGCCTGACGCCGTGGACCGCGGCCGCCGCCGTCTCCGCGTGAGCGTGATGCCCCAGGTCGTCCGTGTGGTAGAAGGGCAGCCCCATCAGCAGGTCGGTGCCCTCGGGCGTGACCTCCAGGGCGAGGCTGGTCTGCTGCGCGACATAGCCGCCGTACAGGCTCTCGACCGGCAGCGTGGTGTCGTACGACATCACGGCGATCTGGTCGACCCGGCGGGCGACCTGCGCGAAGTACGCCTGCGACCACCACCCGGGGTGCCCGGTGAGCGCGCCCGCGACGGAGTGCAGGGCCGGCAGTGGATCGATCTTGTGGGCGGCGACGGAGAGCGGCACGTCGCGTGCGCGGGTGAGGGCACGCAGATCGTCCAGCAGTGAGAGGTAGTCGCGGTTGTCCGAGTGCAGCGGCTCCAGGTCGAAGTGGACGCCGTCGAAGCCCACGTCCAGGATCTGTCCGGCGGAGCGCACCACGGCGGCGCGGGACGCGGCCCGCTCCAGACGCAGTCCGTCCGGGCTCTCGCTCGCGAGCTTGTCGCCGAGCCAGGCGTGGACGCGTACGCCCGGCATCTCCCGGTGTACGGCGTCGATCAGCCACTTCGCCCGGGGATAGCGCGCTTCGGGCAAGGTGCCGTCGTGCTCCAGCGGCCCGGCGTGGACGTACAGGTCACGGATCCCGGTCCCCTGGTTCCGGCGGGCGAAGGCGGCGAGGTCGGCGTCCTTCTTACGGCCGTCCACCCAGGCGTGGCCCAGCCAGACGGCGTCCTTCCCGCGGGTACGGGTGCCGTCCTGGATGTCGCCCGCGTAGTTGGCCCGCAGGAGGACGGCACCGGTGACGGTCGGCACGAGGAGCAGGACGACCAGCCCCAGCGCGATCCTCCTGGGCCACCGGGCACGGGGATCACGCCATGCCCCTGCCACTGCCCGCCCTGTTCCGCGCAGCCGTTGACGCAAGACCGCTCCCTCCCCCGTCGGTCCACGGGCGGTCGCCCACGGAGGCGCCCAGGCTATGCGGCGGCACGGACCTACCGCGGCGGATGTGACGAGTCAGGTCCACCGAGGCAGGCGGGGGTACGGCGCCCGGTCGCGGACACACTCGTACGGACATAGCCTCCCAAATGTGACGCCGCGCACCAGCCGCTCCCGGACCCACATAGCCTTCCTGGCCGTGCTGGTCCTGGCGTGCTGCCTGATCGCGCTCGCCGTCGCCGACGCGAGGGCGGGCACGGGCGTCGGCACGGGTGGCGGCTCCCAGAGCGGCAGAGCGCGCGACGCGGGCGCCGCGAGCAATCTGGTCCTGCCCCTGTCCGTGATGGTCGGGGCGGTGGCCGTCGGCACGTACACCTTCGTGAAACGCAGGCGGCGGGCCCGGACCCGTACGACACCGCGCAGCGGACCGCAGGACTGGGGCTGAAGGCGGTCCTCGGCCCCGCACCTCGGCCCCGCACCTCAGCCGCTCATCTCAGCCTCGCGGCTCCGCCCTCAGAACATGCTCAGCAGCTGCTCGACCGACGGCTCCGCCGCCGACTCGCCGTCCGGCAGGGCCAGTTCGAACCAGACCGTCTTGCCACGCGGCGTACGGCGCGAGCCCCAGGCGGCGCTCAGCAGCCCCACCAGTTGCAGTCCCCGGCCGCCCTCGTCGGTGTCGCGGGCCCGCCGTCGCCTCGGCTGCACCAGCCCCGCGTCCCAGACTTCGCAGACGAGCGTACGGTCCAGCAGCAGCCGCAGCCTGATCTCGCCCTCGCCGTACCGCATGGCGTTGGTGACCAGCTCGCTGACCAGCAGTTCGACCGTGTCCACCAGCGGTTCGAGATCCCAGGCGAGCAGTTGCGTACGGGCCAGCTCCCGGGCCAGGCCGACCGAGCGGGGCTCGCGCGGCAGCACCCAGTCGCCGACCGCCTCGGTCGGCAGCCCCTGGATACGGGCCATGAGAAGGGCGATGTCGTCCTCGCCGTGCCGGGTGTTCAGCGTGTTCAGCACGTGGTCGCAGACGTCTTCCAACGGCCGTTCGCCATGAGTGAGGGCGGCACGCAGGCCGGCCAGCCCCTCGTCCAGCGGATGGTCCCGGGATTCGACGAGGCCGTCCGTGTAGAGGGCGAGCAGGGCGCCCTCCGTCAGCTCGACCTCCACCTGCTCGAAGGGCTCACCGCCGACCCCGAGCGGCATGCCCGGCGGCACGTCGAGCATCAGCGCCGCCTCGTCCGGTTCGACCAGCACGGGCGGCGGATGGCCGGCGTTGGCGAAGGTGCAGCGGCGGGTGACCGGGTCGTAGACGGCGTACACACAGGTCGCGAGGTAGACCTCGGCGAGGTCCGCGTCCCGCGATTTGTGCGCGACGCGCGAGGCCTGCTGCGCGCCGCTGGGCGAGCCGAGGCCACGGGCGATCTCGTCCAGCGCGGAGAGCACCTCGGCGGGCTCCAGGTCGAGCAGCGCCAGTGTCCGTACGGCCGTGCGCAGCTCGCCCATGGCGACGGCGGCCCGCAGACCGCGCCCCATGACATCGCCCACGACCAGCGCGGTGCGGTGACCGGGCAGTTCGATGACGTCGAACCAGTCGCCGCCCACCTCGGTGGCCGTATTGCCCGGCAGATAGCGGCAGGCGATGTCCAGCCCGGCGGCCTCCGGGTCGCCGGGCGGCAGCAGGCTGCGCTGGAGGATCAACGCGCGCTCGTGCTCGCGCCGGTAGAGGCGGGCGTTGTCGATGCAGACGGCGGCGCGCGCGGCGAGTTCCAGGGCGAGCGCCCGGTCCCGTTCGCCGAACGGCTCGCTGCCCTTCGTACGGGAGAACTGGACCAGTCCGATGACCGTGTCGTGCGCCACCATCGGCACGGCGAACGTGGACTGGACCAGGCTGCCGGTCCCGCCGGGGATGGCCTGGACCCGGCCCGTACGCAGGGCGCTCGCGCAGGTCGAGCTGAAGGGGAAGCGGTGCACCGCGCCGACCTCGGGGGGGACGTACCCGTCGTCGTCCTCGCCGCCGGGCCCGGCCAGCGGGGCGTCGGAGACGGCGCTCGCGAACGCGACCCGGCGCAGCCGGGCGCTGCCGCCGCCGGAGTCGGCCCCGGAGGAGCCCCAGCGTCCGGGCGGAGCCTCCTCCCCGGTGAGCAGGCTCTGGTAGAGGTCGACGGAGGCCAGGTCGCAGAAGCCGGGGACGGCGACGTCGAGCAGTTCGCGTGCGGTGGTCTCCAGATCGAGGGAGTTGCCGATACGGGCACTCGCCTCATTGAGGAGGGCGAGATTGCGCCGGGCGCTGGCGGCCTCGCGGGCGGCGATATGACGGCGTGTGACATCGGTGCCGACCCCGGCGATGCCGAGGGGGCGGCCGGATCCGCTGTGCACGCGGTAGAGGTCGACCGACCAGTGCCGGCGTTCGCTCTCGCCGGGCACGGTGCCGACGATCTGGAGGTCGCTGACCGCCTCTCCGCTCTTCAGCACCCGGGCCAGGGCGCCGGCCATCCGCTCGGCCTCGGGGCGGGAGAGGTAGTCGTAGACCGTACGGCCACGGTGCGTGCCCGCCGCACCGCCGAAGACGGTGGCGAATCGATCGTTGACGCGCTGCATCCTGAGATCGGTACCGAACAGCATGAAACCGAAAGGAGATTGGCCAAAAATGGCCTGCGACGAGGCGAGATCCGTTTCGATCCGGCGAAGCGCGCGGACATCGACGACGATGCAGAGCGCGCCGCGCTCGCCGGTCTCCGTCTCGCTCGGCATCACATAGATCTCGGCGAGCCCGTTCGCTCCGCTGCCCTCGTCCTCGCCGAAGGGGACCAGACCGGTCCACTCCTTGCCGTCGAGGATCTCCTTGACCTTGCGGCGTCCATGCGTCCGCAGCTCGGGCGGCATGAACACCTCAATCGGGTCCCTGCCCCTGACCTCGTGCGGACCGATTCCGAACAGTTCGGCGGCCCGCTCGCTCCAGTGCTCGATCAGCCCGTCGGGCCCGATCGAGAAGGAAGCGACCCTGATGTAGTCATAGATCGAGCCGGGCGGACTGCTCTGCCATACGACGTCGCCCGCCGCCCCAGATATCTCGCTCACGCGACCGTCCCCTCCAGCTCACGCACCGGACCGGCCTTGCCCGCAGTATTCAGCACTACGGCGCGGACCGACACGGCGTTCACGATCACAGCACAGTCTCGTTCTTTTTGAGCCGAGTCCGACGTGATCGATCGTCCCTTCAGACTTCTAACCAGGGAGCGGCAGCTCGAACCACACGGTCTTGCCCGTCTTCCCACGACGCGTTCCCCAGCGGCGGGCGGAACATGCCACGAGCTGGAGACCCCGGCCCCCCTCGTCCTCGGGACCGGCGGGACGTTCGGTCGGGGGATCCGGCAGCGGATCGGAGATTTCCACCAGCAGGGCGGCGCCACGCTGCGTGGCGACGGCCCCGTCGTGCCCGTTCGGACTCCCGGCGTCGCTCAGCCCGCCGGAACCGCCCGGACGCCGGGGACCGGCACGCTCGCGCCCGGGGACGGCGAGGTCCGGGCCGACGCGGTCCGGACCCGCCCCCTCCAGGGCCTCGGCGTCCGGACCGGCCCCGTCGGCGTCCGAACTCGCGCTCACGGCGCGGACCGCGAGCCGCACCCCGATCGGCCCGGAGGCATAGCGCAGGGAATTGGTCACCAGCTCACTGACCAACAAGGTCGCCACCTCACCGACCGAGGGCGGCATTCTCCAGTCGCGGAGCGTGTCGCCGACCGCATGGCGGGCGGCACGTACGGAGTTGGGCTCGGCGGGGAAGGTCCACTCGGCGCAGGCGCCGCCCTCGGTGTCGATCAAGCCGATCACTTCCCAAGACCAACGGGAGGCCCACACCCTTTTTAAGGTGGTTAATCAGCACATACCCGATATTCGAGCCGGTTACCGTTCCAACGGGCGCACGGAGGCACCAATGGAGTACGGAGGCGTACGCAGGAGGCGCACGGCCTCGGCGACGGCCGGGCGGTCCTGGTCGAGCCAGTCCACGGTATGGATCTCGTCGGGTGCGAGCCAGCGCAGTTCGTCGTGGTCCTCAAGGGGGCGGGGTTCACCGGAGAGCAGCAGGGCGGTCCACACCTGGAGCACATAGCCGGGCTTCAGCGGCCACTCGCCGGGGATCCGCTCCACCGGCCGGGCCTCCACGCCGAGTTCTTCGCGCAGCTCGCGCACCAGGGCCTCGCCGGGGCCCTCGCCCGGCTCCAGTTTGCCGCCGGGCAGCTCCCAGCGCCCGGCCAGCTCGGGCGGCGCGCTGCGGCGAGCGGCCAGCAGCCGTCCCCGGTCGAGCACGGCACCTGCCACCACCACACGATCAGTCATGCGCCGGAGCGTAACGCGGTACGGCGGGGGGGGCACGGACGGGGAGGGTCCGGCCGCCGGGAAGGGGGCGCCCGACAGGGAGGGGTGTACCCGTGAAACCCCGCCGAGGAGGGGAGCGCCCGCGAAACCTCCGCCGATGAAGGGAGCGCCCTCGAAAGCCCCGGCGGAGAAGGGAACCGGAACGGCTCCCGCGTCACCGGGCGGCCGACGGCGCACCTGTTGTCGAGCGGCTGGGCGGCGCACCTGTTGTCGAGCGGCTCCGCGGCCCGCCTGCTACCGGGCGGCCTGACTGACGCGCTCCACCCAGTAGAGCCGCTCCTGTCCCCTGCCGTCGAGGCTGTCGGCGATCCTCTTCGCCTCGTCCTCGGTGGCGTACCGGCCGACGCGGTATTGGTTGCCGTTGCCGTCCTGCCGTATGACCAGCCAGGGGAGCACGGCCCCGCCCTCGTTCATCGAGCCCCTCCCGCCGCCGAGCCGCATCTCTGTGAGAAACCCCAGGAAACCGCATTGCGCATATGCCGGAGCCTACGCCTGACCTTCACTCAGCGGTGATCCCTTTTCACAAAGAGGTACGCATCCGGCCACCAACGCGCCGAAAAGCAGGCACCGCTCGCGACTCCACGGCCTCCGCCGCCCCACGGACCGTCAGGACGGCGCCCGTCGACCGTCATCCGTCCCCTGTCCCCTGTCCCCTGTCCCCTGTCCCCGGTCACCCGTCACCCGTCACCTGACGGACAAGTGGTACGCGATGCGATACCGGTCGGCCGGGACGACCACGTCCGCCGTCTCCACCGCCCGCCCCGACGCGTAATACGTACGCTCCAGGACCATCACGACATGGCCGGGCACCCCGCCGAGCGCCAACAGCTCCTCCGCCAGGCCCGGACGCGCGCCGACCTCCTCCAGCACGTTGTCCACCACGATGTCGATGGCCGCCATCCGCTCGACCACCCCGCAGCCACCGAGCGGCCCCTCCTCGGGCAGCATCACGGGCGTGCGCCCCGTGACCGCGAGGGGCTCCCAGGAAGTGGAGAGCATCATCGGCTCACCCCCCTCCCGGAACACGTAGTGCGTCCGCATCACGCGGTCGCCCGGCGTGATCCCGAGCCGGGCCGCGACCTCCGGCCCCGCTTCCTCCTGCTCGCTCCGGGACTCCCAGGTCCCTCGCGCGCCCGTCTCCGCCTGCTCCTGACGGAACGGGCTGGAGCCGGACGGCGGCCGGTATCCGGAGCGCGCGATACGGCGCGGGACCGGCCGCTCCCGTACATACGTCCCCGAACCGGAGCGGCCCTCGACCAGCCCCTCGGCCATCAGCACCTTGCGCGCCTCCAGCGCCACCGTGTCGGAGACGCCGTACTGCTCACGGATTCGGGCCTGCGAGGGCAGCCGGGTATGGGGCGGCAGCGCGCCGTTGACGATCTGCTCCCGCAGATCGCTCGCAACGCGTAGATAGGCGGGCTGCTCACCGAAGGCCACTGGCCACTCCCATCAGGTTGACAGACAGCAACAGCGTGACAACGGTCGGTTGTTGACCGCAAGCATGGGCCAGAGTTTCACCCGAAGTGATGAGTGGGGTTTAAGCAGGGGCTACTGCCCCGCGGGCGACCGTTCGACGCTCCTCATGACCCCGTGAGCCCCCTGTGCGCGGCGGCCGCTCAGCGCGGACAAGAGTGTTCGGACGAGAAGGACGGCCGGGGCGAGGGACAGGGGCGAACGGCCGGGGCTGCCATGCTGACGGCCATGACGACGACGTATCTCTGCCCGGCCGACGGCGCCCGCTCCCCCGTCGATACGGACGCGTGGTGCTGTCCCGTATGTCAGGGGCCCTGGGATCTCGACTTCGAGGCGCCGCCCGTACCCCTGGCGTCCCTTCCCGGGCGCGTCCCCTCACTCTGGCGGTACGAGGAGGCCCTGCCGCTGCCGGCACCGCCCCTCACATCCCTCGGCGAGGGGCGTACACCCCTCGTACGGCTGACGCCGTCCGTCTCCGCCAAGCTCGACTTCCTGATGCCGACGCTCTCGTTCAAGGGCCGGGGCGCGGTGCTGCTCGCGGAGCTGGCGCTGCGGCTCGGACCCGAGCGGGTGATCGCCGACAGCAGCGGTAACGCGGGCACCGCCGTCGCCGCGTACTGCGCGCGGGCCGGGCTGCCCTGCACGGTGTACGTGCCAGAAGCCACCTCACCCAAGAAGACCGAACAGATCCGGGCCCACGGCGCACGCCTCGAACGCGTCCCGGGCGGCCGTGAGGCCACGGCCCTGGCCGCCCGCGCCGCCGCCGGCACTCCGGGGACCTTCTACGCGAGCCATGTCCACAACCCCTACTTCCTGCACGGCACGAAGACCTACGTCTACGAACTGTGGGAGGACCTCGGCGGCCACCTGCCCGAGGCGATCGCCGTCCCCGTCGGCAACGGCACCCTGCTGCTGGGCGCGGCGCTCGCGATCGCCGAGCTGTACGGGCACGGGCTCATCGCCGACCGCCCCGCGCTGATCGCCGTCCAGGCCGAGGCCGTCTCGCCGCTGGCCACCGCCTTCCGCGCGGGCGCCGACGAATTGGTGGCCGCCGCCGACCCGGCGCCCACGCTCGCCGAGGGCATCGCCATCCCGAATCCGCCGCGCGCCCGCCAGATCCTGCGTGCCGTAAGGGAGTCGGGCGGCACCTTCCTCACCGTGACGGAGGACCAGCTGCGCGCCGCCCAGCTGGACCTGGCCGCCCGGGGGCTCTTCGTGGAGTCGACGGGTGTGGCCTGCTGGGCGGCGGTGGGCGGCTGGAGCGACCGTTCCGTCGTGGTGCCGCTCTGTGGCGCGGGGGCGAAGACGGGGCTCGCGGATTCGGGCTCGCTCACCTGAGGCGTGTCCGCCCCCACCCGCAACCGACCCCGTACGCGCCGCCTTGAATCAGCCGTTCACCACGCGCGCCCGCGCGCCCGTCCCGTATGACCGGTTCGTACGGTCCTTCCGTGAGCCGAACCCGTACGCAACTCCTCGTCCCTCTCGTCGCGGGCGCGCTCGTCGTCACCGTGCCCCCGGTCTCGTACGCCGACGGCCCACCAGCCCGGTCCCTCTCCCCTTCCTGCGGGCAGAAGACCGATCCCACCGACGACCCCGGCTGGTACCCCACCGCCACCCGTATCGACCCCGCCGACAGCCACCACGCGTACACCGGGAACGGCTACCTGGGCGTGCGCGTCCCGCCCACCGGCGCCGGTTACGCGGAGAGCGGCACGCCGACCGGCTGGCCGCTGTACACCCCGCGCTACGACGGCGCCTTCGCGTCCGGCCTGTACGCGCACGAGTCCGCCACCACCGCCGGCCGCCAGGTGATCGCCGCGCTCCCCTCCTGGACGACGCTGGACGTACGGGTGGGTGACGAGACGTTCGGGCCGCGCGGCCGGATCTCCGACTACCGCCAGAGCGTGCTCACGCGCTGCGGAGTGGTGGTCACGAGCCTGCGCTGGACCACGGCCGACGGCCGCGCGACCGACCTGACGTACGAGGTGCTCACCGACCGCTCCGACCCGCACACCGGCGCCGTCCGGCTGCGCCTCACCCCGCGCTGGAGCGGCGAGGCGACGGTCACCGGCTCGCTCGACTGGCGCGGCGCCCGCCGTATCACCAGTACCGGGGCGAAAGGCGAGGTCACCACCTTCCGCGCGAACGGTACGGGCACGGCGGGCGCCATCGCCTCGGTGCTGCGGCCGTCCGCGCGGGGGCCGGTGCGGGTACGGGCGGGCCGTACGTACAGCTTCACGAAATACGTCGGCGTCGACACGGCCCTCACCTCCCACGACCCCAGGGCCGCCGCCCTCGGCGCCTCCCGGCGCGCGGCCGGTCGCGGCTGGCAGCCGCTGTTCGCCGCCAACGCGGCCGCCTGGGCACGCCTGTGGGCCGCCGACATCGACGTGCCGGGGCGGCCGGATCTCCAACTGTGGCTGCGCTCCGCCCAGTACGGCCTGCTGACCGGCGTCCGCGAAGGCTCCGCCGACAGCCTCGCCCCGACCGGCCTGAGCAGCGACAACTACGCGGGACTGATCTTCTGGGACGCCGAGACCTGGATGTACCCGGGCCTGCTGGTCACCCGCCCCGAACTGGCGCGCTCCGTCGTCGAGTACCGCCACCGCACCCGCGCCGCCGCGGCCGCCAACGCCGAAAAGCTCGGCTTCCAGGGCCTGTTCTATCCGTGGACCAGTGGCGGTTCGGGCGATCTCTGGACGGAGTGCCAGAGCTGGAACCCACCACACTGCGTCACCCAGAACCACCTCCAGAGCGATATCGCCCTCGCCGCCTGGCAGTACTACCTGGCATCCGGCGACCTCCGCTGGCTGCGCGAGCGCGGCTGGCCGCTGCTGCGCGGGATCGCGGAGTTCTGGGCGTCGCGGGTCACCGCCAACGACGACGGCAGTTACTCGGTCAGGGAGGTGGCGGGCCCCGACGAGTACAGCAACGGCGTCACGGACAGCGTCTTCACCAACGCGGGCGCGGCCACCGCGCTGCGCGACGCCACCCGCGCCGCCGCGCTCGTCGGGGAGCGGGCCCCCGCGCTCTGGACGCGGATCGCGGACCGTATCCGTATTCCGTACGACGCCGAGCGCCGCGTCTACCTCCAGTACGCGGGATACGACGGCTCGCGGATCAAACAGGCGGACACCGTGCTGCTGACCTATCCGCTTCAGTGGCCGATGCCCGCCGGAGCCGCGGCCGCGACTCTCGACTACTACGCCGCGCGCACCGACCCGGACGGCCCCGCGATGACGGACTCGGTCCACGCGATCGACGCCGCCGGCATCGGGGCGCCGGGCTGCGCGACGTACACCTACCTCCAGCGGTCGGTGCGGCCGTTCGTACGCGGGCCGTTCGCCCTGTTCTCCGAGGCCAGAGGTACCAAGGCGGGGGCGGACGATCCCCTCTCCGGCTCGCCCGCGCAGGACTTCCTCACGGGCAAGGGCGGCTTCCTGCAAGTCTTCACGCACGGGCTGACGGGGCTGCGGCTGCGCGAGGACGGCGTACGGCTGGACCCCACGCTGCCGCCGCAGCTGGCGGACGGGGTGAATCTGCGGGGGCTGCGCTGGCGGGGCCGTACGTACGACATCGCCATCGGCGCCCGCGAGACGACGGTCCGCCTGAGGTCCGGCGAACCGTTCACCGTCCACACCCCGGACGGCGACCGGACCGTGCGTACGACACTCACCCTGCCCACCCGCCGTCCCGACCTCACCCCGACGGACAACGCGGCCCGCTGCCGCCCGGCGACCGCCACCTCGGAGGACCCGGGCCTGTACGCACCGGCCGCCGTGGACGGCAGCCCGGCCACCGCCTGGGTCCCCTCGGACGCCACGTCCGCGCTCACGGTGGACCTGGGCCGTACGGGACCTCTCACATCCGTCGCCCCCCACTGGACGGGCCCGGCCCCCGCCTCGTACGAGGTCGAGACATCGGAGGACGGAACGGCCTGGCAGCCGCTGCGGCCGGGAACGCCGGCCCGCCACGTACGGGTGACGGTGCACGCGCCGCCCGGGGAGACCCGTACGGGGGTCAGTGAACTGACCGTGGAGAGGGGCCCGGCAGGGCAGCGCTGAGCTTTCCTCATGGCGGACCGGCGTCACGGACAGGCTGGCAACACCGTGGAAGGGGGCGGCATCACAGCGGGGCGTCGCTCGTGAACGACGTCGTACGCAGATCCAGCCACTCCGCGCACCCCCAGGCCCCCAGCGCCAGCGCGCCCACGACCACGAGAACCGCCATCCCCTCGCGGACCCTCAACACCCCGACGGCCAGCGCCCACGCCCCCAGGGCGAGCGCGGGCATCCCGAAGAGCGTCAGCGGCAGTTCGGCGTAGAGCAGACTCAGATCCCGCTCCCCCTCAAAGGCACCCCGCAGCCCCGGCGCGGCACCGATCCCCCACACGAGGAACCCCACGAGAAACCCACCCGCCACGGCCAACGCCCCGCCCCACCCGCGCGTCACCGGCTTCTGGTCCTGTCCCATACCCCGGACGACGCGATCCGCCGAGACCCGGTTCCGGAAGCCCGACGCCCGCGGGCAACGGAGGGCGGCCCTTGCGGCAACGACCTCGTGACCCGGTCCCGTCTCGCTACTGTCGAGCTCATGACCGCACGGCCCGACTGGATGCGCCCGCCGCGCGCGGAAGGCTGGTTCGCGGAGGACCTCGGGAAATGACCGTCCGCCTCGACGCCCTCCGGCACGACAGCTGACCCGGAGCCTCACGTGCTCCTCCCCGCCCCGACCTTCACGAGCACCCCATACCAGCCACATGGCCGGGATGGAATAGTAGGCTCGTAAAAGGTCCCTGGTGCAGTTGTCTTGCACGGACCGTGGCGTCAGGAAGGGCGCCCAACAGGGGAACGGGGAACGGGGAACATGGTCAAGAACGGTAATCAGGGAGGAAGCGACCACGCCGTCCGGGTCTTCCGGGTTCAACGAGCTTTCACCGAGCTCGAAGGGCAGGTGCACGGTCCGGGTGAGCTTGCCGAGGCGACCGGGCTGGACGACTCGACGGTTCATCGCATTCTGCAGTCCGGCATTTACGACGGGATATTCGCACGCGAGGGGCGTGGCCTCTACCGGCTCGGCGCCGGGGCCGCGCGTCTCGGCCTGAAAGCCCTCACGCACGCGCCCAACACCCCTGAGGCGCATGGGGTGTTAGAGGAGATGCGGAAGGCGACCGACGGGGGGCTCGTGTTCCTCTTCGGGCTGGCTCCCTTCGGCGGCGCCAGGAAGCAGTGCCTGGACATGGCTGTCGGCGACTCGGACCTGGCGGAGCTCGGCATCAGCCGGCGTGCGCTTCTGACGGTCTTTCAGTCGTTGCGTACGGGCGCCTGCGGGCGGGCGATCCTCGCCCATCTGCCGGAGGTCATCCAGGAAGGCGTGCTGGCCGAGCCGCTTCCCATGGGCGCGGGCCCGGGGGCGTTCCGGGACGAAGGAGCCCTGCTGGCCTCGCTGAGGGCCGTGCGCGAACAAGGGGTGGCCATCGACTCGGAGGAGTGCGCCGCCGACTGGAACGGCCTTGCCGTGCCCGTCGGTTGGGATGGGCTGATCATGGGTTCCGTGGCGGTGCTCAAGCCCAAGGAGGCCATGCCCCAGTGGACCGACGGCGTTCTGGGGGCCATGAAGGGCGCGGCCAAGGCGTTCACCGAGGCGGGCGGCCTCGGCGCCTGGTCGTCGGAGACCGCCAGCTCGTACTGATCCCGGGGGCCGGGATCAGCTCGCTCTGATTCCGGAGGCCCTCGCGTACCCGCGCCGCGGAGCCGCGCGCACCAGCCGCGGCTCCGCGGCGCGGGTACGCCCGGACGACGGGCGCGCGGCCGGGCCCGGAGACGAGAGGTCCACGTGCGCGGGGACCGGCCTTCGGCCGACGCGGCCACCGCACGCATTCGCACGCATCGGCAACGCTTCCCGTGCCGACGGCGACAAGCGCCGCGCATCCGCCGCCAGATCATTCGCGCGACGATCAACGTCCCCCAGAGCCCTTACCGTTCCGGGTCAAATGAAACCGCCCGGCGGAGCATATAGTGTGACCGGCGTTCACGAAATATCCGTTTCTCGGCACATGAGAAACCGCCGCTGTTTCTCATGTGCCGGGAGAAGCTCCGCGCAGCATTCTCGCCCTGCGGGAGAGCATTTGCATTTCTTGACAGACCCCGGTACCGCCCCCTGATACTCGAACGGTGAAGAGCCGGAGTTCCCGACGATCCGGATTCACCATCAGGGGGAGTTGTCGTGGTCTGCATCGCCGTTACCCGTTCACCCGTACCGGAAGAGCGTCCGGGGGTGGGGAAGAAGCGGGCGCACCGCCCGGCAGACGGTGCCGCGGCAGGTGACGCCGGAGGACACGCCGCGGGTTGTGCCGCAGGCCGCGTGGGCCCCGCCGGTGAAGGCGGTGACGAACCGCCCTCCTGGGAGCCGGAGTTGGAACGGGTCCCGCTGCTCTCCGCGCGCGAGACGGAAGTATTCGAGCTCCTCGGCAAGGGCTGTTCCAACCGCAGCATCGCGCGCGAACTGAACATCACCGAACGCACGGTCAAGCTTCATGTGGCACGAGTGCTGAGTAAATTGCGCGTTGAATCCAGGTTGCAGGCGGGGCTTGTCGCCCATTCTTATCGCCACCTGTACCAAAGTGCGATTCCGCGCAGAATGAATGCCCGATAGTTTACGACGGGAAGGAAAGACCGAAGTCACGGACCCGGTTTTTCTCCAGAGCTTTTCCGGAGAGGCACCCCGCGAAGGCCCCGGCTTCGGCGCACTCGCTGCTCTCCCCTTTCACGGTGACGGAGAAAGGAAAGGACACGCCCATGCCGGCCCAGACCGCCGCTCTCGCCGAGAGCCCGGCGCCGCCCCGTACGGCGCCTCCCACCGAGCCCGTGGCGCATCCCTCCCAGCCCGCCCCGCCCGGCATGCGGGACAGCATCGGCACCCTGCACGCCACCCGCCTGGCCGTCGAGCAGGGACCCGGCGCGCACGCCACCGAGCAGCAGCACGCCCGGGGCAAGCTGACCGCCCGCGAACGCCTGGACCTGCTCTTCGACGAGGGTTCGTTCACCGAGGTCGAGCGGTTTCGCCGGCACCGCGCCACCGGCTTCGGTCTGGAGAACCGCAGGCCCCACACCGACGGCGTCGTCACCGGCTGGGGCACGGTCCACGGCCGTACCGTCTTCGCCTACGCCCACGACTTCCGTGTCTTCGGCGGCTCATGGACTCCCAGTCCATCGGCGCCGACCTGACGTACGCCTGGCCGACGAACGAGATCGCGGTGATGGGCGCGGCGAACGTCGTCTTCCGGCGGGAGATCGCCGCCTCGGACACCCCGGAGGCGACCCGGGACCAGCTGGTCAAGGACTACCGGAGAGAGCTGATGCACCCTTACTACGCCGCTGAACGCGGCCTCGTCGACGATGTCATCGACCCCGCGGAGACCCGTTCGGTGCTCGTCGAGGCGCTGCGGCTCCTGCGTACCAAGGACGCCGACCTGCCGTCGCGCAAGTACGGCAACCCGCCGGCATGACGGGCGCCGCGGACACCGCGCTCACGGTGGGCGCGCGCCGGGGCGGCCGGGGCCCGTCCGTCCCGGGACAAGCCGTCCTGGGACAAGCCCCGGAACAAGCCGCCCCGGGACAAGCCCCGAGACAGGCCATGGGGCCGAGACCGTACCCGCGTGCCTTACCGACGCCGGTTTCCCCGACACGGACGCCGGCTTCCCGACACAATCGACTGGGAGCGGATAGTGACACATCCACTCAACCCGATCGACGAGGTCTTCCTCGCCATGGACCGGGAACCCACCCTGGTCCAAGGGCAGTTCCTGCGCTTCCGTGGAGAGGCGCCCTCGCTGGACAAGCTCCATGACCACCTGGCGGAGCGGCTGCCCGGCCTGCCGCGGCTGACCCACGGGACGGTGACCGGGAGGCGCGGCGGATTCCGTGCCCCCAGTCCCGGCTTCGACCTGCGCGACCACGTGGAGGAGATGAAGCTCCCGGCCGGCACCCCGCTGGACGAGGTACTGACCGCCCTGGTGCGCCGGCCGCTGCGCGAGAGCGGACCCCTGTGGTCGATCCACCTCGTCCATGGATACGCGGCCGATGAATACGCCGTCTGTTACCGGGTCCACCACGGCCTCGAGGACGGGATGGGCGCGGCCCACGTCGCCGCCGTCCTGTTCGGCGACACTCCGCACCCGGGGCGGACACCCCGGGAGGGGCAGCGGGAAGGGCGGCGCGCGGGACCGGTGTTCACCGCCGGGCCGGGCGAGTTGCTGCACGGCGCGCTCAGCGTGGGCGCCGGCATGGTGCGGGGGCTGGCGCCCGGCCGGATCTGGCCCAGCACGTACCCCGGCCCGGAGAAACTGGCCATGTGCAGTACGAGTGCGACCCGGCGTGAACTGAGCGAGCTGGGAAGGAAATTCGGCGGCACCGTCAACGACGCCTTCCTCATGGCCCTGTGGGGCGCGCTGTCCGCCTGGAGCACAGCGGGCGACGGCCGCCGCGACGCGCGCTCGGTGTTCCGCGCTTCGCCCGTACCGGTGCGGATGCCGCTGAGTACCCGGCAGGCCGGTGAGGAGGACGCCGTCGGCAACCACCTCGCGACGGCCGTCGTCACGCTGCCCGGACAGGAACTGCCGCCCGCCGAGGCGTTCGCGCAGCTCGTCGGCAGCACCCAGCGGATGCGTTCCAACGGTCTGCGGCCTGCCAGCAGGGCGCTGATCGCCCTGCTCCCGGCGGCCCTGATCCGCTGGACGGTGAGGCGTCTGCTCAGCCCCCGCTCGTCCCCGCTGTACGCCTCCAACTACCTTCTGCCCGGCTCTCTTTCCTTCTGCGGCGACCCGGTGGTGGACGCGATACCGCTCGGTGTGCTGCTGCCCGGCAACGGCCTGTCGGTGACGCTGCTGTCCTGCGGCTCCCGGGTCCAGGTGAGCTTCCTGTACGACCGCAGACTGCCGGGCGCGCGGCAGTTGGCCGTCCTGTGGCGTGAGACCCTCGACGATCTCAACGCGATGGACGCGCGGCCCGCCGCGTAATCGGCTGTTGTCGCGCGCCCTGTCCCACCGCCGGCCACGGCCACCCCGGGGCCCGCTTCCTTCGGCGCACCCCCGCCACCCACCCCTTCGGAGGGCTTTTCTATGTCGAATCGGTCCAGTTCACGCGGTCATTCCGTGTGGACCCTGATCGTGACCGGACTCGCGGTCTTCATGGCAGCACTGGACAACCTCGTCGTCATCACCGCTCTGCCCGCCATCCAGGAGTCCCTCGACACGAGCCTCCAGGACCTGGAATGGACGGTGAACGCCTACACCCTGTCCTTCGCCGTCTTCCTGATGGCCGGTGCGGCGGCCGGTGACCGCTTCGGCCGCCGACGGATGTTCGTGGTGGGGCTTGTCGTCTTCACCGCGGCGTCGGCGGCGTGCGCCCTCGCCGACACCTCCCAGCAGTTGATCATCGCCCGTGCCGTGCAGGGCTTCGGCGCCGCCATCGTCATGCCGCTGACGCTGACCCTGCTGACCGTCGCCGTGCCGCCCCGCCGGCGTGCCCTCGCGCTGGGCATCTGGGGCGCGCTGAGCGGACTGGCCGTCGCGCTCGGGCCGCTCATCGGCGGCGCCGTCGTCGAGAAGATCTCCTGGGAGTGGATCTTCTGGGTCAATGTGCCGATCGGTGTGGTGGTGCTGGCACTCAGCCTGTGGAAGCTCGCCGAGAGCAAGCACCCGGAGAGCTCCCTCGACACCGTGGGCACCGTCCTGTTGAGCCTCGGCATGTTCGGAGTGGTGTTCGCCCTCGTACGGACCACCGAGCACGGCTGGACCAGCAGTCAGGTGCTGACCTACCTGATCGCCGGCGTGATACTCATCGTGGCCTTCGTCCTCTGGGAGCTGCGCACCCGCGATCCGATGCTGCCGATGCGGCTGTTCCGCAACCGTTCGTTCAGCGCCGTCAACTCGGCCAGCCTGCTGATGTTCGCCGCCATGTTCGGGCTGGTGTTCCTGCTGACCCAGTTCATGCAGAACATTCAGGGCTTCTCGCCGCTCGAAGCGGGGGTGCGGATGCTGCCGTGGACCGCGATGCCCGTCGTGGTCGCCCCGCTCACCGCCCTGCTCAGCGCGCGGCTGGGCAACCGGCTGGTGGTCGCCGCGGGGCTGCTGTTCGAGGCCGTCGGCCTCGGCTGGCTCGCCCTGGCGACCGAGGTGGACATCGAGTACGCCGACCAGGTCCCCGGGCTGGTGCTCGGCGGCATCGGACTCGGGCTGTTCTTCGCGCCCACGGCCGAGATGGCCATGAACATCGTCGCCCCGCGTGACCAGGGCATCGCCTCCGGAGCCAACAACACGTTCAGGGAACTCGGCGGTGTGCTCGGCGTGGCCGTGCTGACGTCGGTGTTCACCTCCCAGGGCGGCTACAGCTCGCCGCAGGAGTTCGTGGACGGCCTGGTCCCGGCCACCTGGATCGGCGCCGCGATCGCCGCCCTGGGCTGCCTCGCCATCCTCACCGCACCGCGCCGGTCCAGGGAGCGGAACGGCGCGTGGCAGGAACAGGGAGAGGAGCGCCCGGACACCGTGAAGACCGGCCCGGCGGACCTGCTGGAACCCTCGCGGCGCTGACAGCCGCCCGAACACCGTCCAGGGGCCCGCCCTGAAGGTGCCGCTCCCCTCAGGGGCGGCCCTCGGCAGGGCCCGGACCGTACGCATTCGCCCGACAGTCGACCAGCCAGTGGCAGGGAGTCGAGATGTACGACGCAATAGTTGTCGGCGCACGGATCAGCGGCGCCGCCACGGCCATGCTGCTGTCCCGGGCGGGCCACAAGGTGCTGCTGCTCGACCGGGCGGTGTTCCCGGGCGGCAAGGCGGCGGCGACCAACCTGGTCCACCCGCCGGGCATACTCCGGCTCAAACGCTGGGGCCTGCTCGACGAGTTGACGGCCACCGGCTGCCCGCCCATCACCGAGTACGGCCTGCGCAGCGGCCCGGTGGAGCTGATGGCCCGGCTGCCCGCCGTGGACGGGGTGGGCGAGGCGTACTCCCCGGAACGCGCCAGGCTGGACGACATCCTGCTGGACGCAGCGGTCAGGTCCGGGGCGGAACTCCGTACCGGCGTCTCGGTCCGGGAGCTGATCACCGACGACGCGGGCACGGTCACCGGTGTCCGGGGAGAGACGGCGGAACGCATCCCCGTCGTCGAACACGCCCGGGTCGTGGTGGGCGCCGACGGCTCCAACTCGACCGTGGCCAGGCTGGTGGACGCGCCGAAGTACGACGCGCATCCGGTCCTCAACAAGAGCCACTGGTCGTACTGGGAGGGGCTGCCGCACGACGGGCGGGTCCGCACCTACCGTCAGGCCGGCAAGCACGCGTTCACCTGGCCCACCCACGACGGGCTGACCATCGTGGGAGTGGCCCTTCCGGTGGCCGACTTCAAGGCGACGAGCGACGAGGACCGCGACCGTACGGTCATCTCCGCGTTCGACGAGGTGGACCCCGAGCGGGCCGAACTGCTGCGCACGACCAAGCGCGTCGACCGCTGGATGACCGGGTCCGTACCCAACTTCCTGCGCCGCTCGCACGGCCCCGGCTGGGCGCTGACCGGGGACGCCGGCTACACCCGGGACCCGATCACCGCCGCCGGGATCACCGACGGGCTGCGCGGCGCCGAACTCCTCGCCGCCGCCGTCGAGTCGGGCCTCTCCGGCAGCGAACCGCTGCCGGCCGCCCTCGCCCGCTACGCCCGCGACCGCGACGACCTGGTCACCGGCCACTACCGCTACACCCGGGACCACGCGACCATCGCGGACCACTCGCGCGAGGAGCTGGCGTTCATCCGGGCCATGAACCGCAGCCCCACGCACGGCCGCGGGATGGTCGGTATGTTCGCCACGATGGTCCACCCGGCGGAGTTCTACTCGCCGGCCAGCATCCACGCCCTGCTCGACCATCTGGAGCCGGGCAGCGGGCCGGGCTGGAAACTGCGGATGGTGCGCTGGCTGGCCCGCGGGGCCCCCCGGCACATCCCCGGGGCGGCCCGCACCGCCGACCGGATGGTGGCCAAGAACCTCGGGCCCATGGGCCAGTACCTGGCCTGAGCCACGTCCTCGCCCTCGCCCCCGCCCTCGCCCTGGTTCCCGCCGCCCGCCGCACGCCTGTTACGGCCGCACGCCTGTCACGGCCGCACGCACCTCCCGTGTACTCATCCGATCCGTACCACCAGCATGGAGGCACCACCATGACCATCCACACCTCGACGGACCTGCGCACCACCTTCCTCTTCCCCGGCCAGGGCGGCTACGACAGCGATGCCCTGCGCATGGCCATGGAGAAGTACCCGCAGGTCCAGCGGGTCTTCGAGCGTATCGACGCGGAGACCATGAGCCTGTTCTCGCGCCGAATATCCGACGTGCTCCTCGGAGCGCGCCCCACGGACCTGCGCGAACTCCTCGACGACGACGCCTGGGCCTCCCAGGTGGCCATCTACGCCGCCGGCCTGGCCGCGTACGAGATCCTGGACGCCCAGGGGGTACGTCCGGACGTCCTCGTCGGCCACAGCCTCGGCGAGATCACCGCGCTGGTCGCCGCCGGGGCCTTCTCCGTCGAGGACGGGGTGCGGATCGTCGCCCAGCGCGTGGCGGTCATCCAGCGGCAGAACGGTGTCGAGGGCCGCATGGTGGCGCTGTCCGCCGACGCCGACCGGTCCCGCCGCCTGCTGGACCTGCTGGACGACCCGATGCTGGCCGTCGCCACCGAGAACCACGACGAGCAGACCGTGGTGAGCGGGCCGGGCAAGACCCTCGACCGGGTGATCGCGATCGCCGGGCAACTGGGCATCGGCGCCATCGAGATCGACGCCCCGTTCCCCTTCCACACCCCGGCTCTCGCCCCCGCCGTACCCGAATTCGCCGCCTATGTCAGCAAGTTGGACCAGCACCCGTTGCAGCGCCTGGTGTACTCGCCGATCCTCCAGCGGTACTACGAGCCCGACGACGCGTTGGCCGACCGTCTCGCGGAGCACTTCGTCACCCCGGTGCGGTTCGCCGCCGCCATCCGCCACTTGCAGGCCGCCGGTGTCGACACGTTCGTGGAAGCGGGCGGGCGGGCCGCCCTGTCCAAGCTCGTCGTCCGGCTGACCAAGGGCTCGGACGTACGCGCCCTGCCCTCACTCACGGTCGACGGCGACGGCGGCCTCGCGCTGGACGCCACCCTGCGGGTCCTGCGTGACGCCGGTCTGGCCGGGGTGGCCGGAGCCCCGGGCCTCGCCGAACTGCTGGCCCCCACGGTGCCCGCCGACGTATTCGAGGCGTACTGGGCCGAGCACGGCGACGAGGTGCTCCGGCGCATCGCCGACGACCTGGACGGCTTCACCCCGGAGCCGGCGGGTACCGGCCGGCCGTCGGCGCAGACGCCCTCGCCCGGCACCGAGGCGACCGCTCCCGCCGCACCGGCTCCCGCCGCACCGGCTCCTTCCTCGCCGGTTCCTTCCTCGCCGGTTCCTTCCTCGCCGGTTCCTTCCTCGCCGGCACCGTCCGCCGAGGCACCGGACCGTACGGAGATCCACTCCGAACTTCGGACCCTGTACGCCGAGGCGCTGGAGTACCCGGAGGAGGTCTTCGAGGACGGCGTGCAGTTGGAGGCGGAACTGGGGGTCGACTCGGTCAAGCAGGTCGAGCTGCTCTCCCGCGCCTCCAAGCGATACGGCCTGCCCACCCGGGAGGCCGGATTCCGGCTGGAGAACTACAACACCATGGACAAGATCGTCGACTTCGTGGTCGCGGAGCTGTCCGGCCGGGAGACCGTCGCGGCCGGCTGACGGCGCGGCCGGCGCTCAGGGCCTGTCCGGCCCGGACGGCTGCCCGTTCCGCCGGCTTCCCCTCCTCCTCCCGGCTTCCTCTCCTCCCTCCCGGCCCCCCTCTTCCTCTCGGCGTCCCCTCTTCCTCCCGGCGTCCCCTCGCTCTCTCTCGCTCTCTCGGCTCCAGAAGGGCACGTGTTCCATGAAAGACCTCACAGGCAAGGTGGCCCTGGTCACCGGCGGATCGAAAGGGATAGGCAAGGCCATCGCGCGTGAACTCGCCGCGCGCGGCGCCTCGATCGTCCTCAACTACTTCCACTCCCACGACCAGGCCAAGGCGACCCGCGACGAGCTGACCGCCGAGGGCCACCGGGTCGACCTGGTCCGTGGATCAGTGGCCAGGCAGGAACAGGTCGACCGGATCTTCGCGGAGACGGACCGGCTGCACGGCCGGCTCGACATCCTCGTCAACAGCGCCGCCGACGGCGCGCTGTTGCCGCTGGACGAGATCACCGACGAGCACCTCGACAAGGCCGTCGAGGTCAACTACAAGGGCGGGCTGCGCTGCGCACGCGCCGCCGCACCGCTGATGGCCAGGGGCGGTGGCGGTTCGATCGTCACGGTCTCCGCCCTCGGCGGCTCCCAGATGGTGATGGCCAACTACCTGGCGTGCGCGCCGGCGAAGGCGGCGGCCGAGGCCGCGGCCCGGTACCTGGCCGTGGAGCTGGCGCCGCTCGGCATCCGGGTCAACACGGCGTCCGCCGCCATGCTGAGCAGCGAGGTGGCGGACAAGTTCCCCGACGCGGCCCGGATGCAGGACGTCATCGCGCGGGCCACCCCTTGGGGGCGGCTCGGCACACCGGAGGAGTTCGCCAACGTGGTGGCCTTCCTCGCCTCCGACGAGGCTGCCTGGATCACCGGCCAGGTCATCCTGGCCGACGGTGGCCTCACGCTCGGCGCCGCCCTGCTCTCGCCTCCCGCCCCGGCTGATCCTCCCGCCCCAGCTGATCCTCCCGCCCCGGAGAATCAGCCGGCCGCCGTACCGGAACCCGACTCGGTGGGGCGCGTCGAAGCCGTGGCCGAGGCGCCCGTAGCTGCGGCCGCAGCACCCGTGGCGGCGGAAGTACTCGAAGCGCCCATGGCACCCGTGGCGGCCGAAGCGCCCGCCACCGAGGCGGAGTTCGGGGACGACTCGATCGCCGTCGTCGGCATGGGCCTCGCCGTCGCCGGAGCGAACAGCCCGGAGGAATTCTGGAAGCTCGGCATGACGGGGGACGAACTGTTCGTCCCGGTCCCCGAAGACCGCTGGCAGCACAAGAGCTTCCACTCGGCGGACACGGCCGCCGAGGACAAGGCGTACGCCGAGAACTGCGTGTTCATCACCGGCTTCCAGCCCGCCGACGGCGCCCTCGACGGCATGGAGGGGGACCCCGACGACCAGGAGTTCACCACCCAGTGGCTCCGCCACAGCCTGGTCCAGGCGCTCGACGGGGTCCACCGCGGCGAGAACGACAGGTGCTCCTTCGTCGTCGGTTACACCCCGGACGGCAGCCAGCACCTGGAGGAGGCCGGAGTCCTGGACAGCGCGACCAGGATGACGCACGACATCGTCGACGACCTGGCGATGCCCGACGACGAGCGCGCGCAACTGCGCGCGGGCATCGACGAGTCGCTGACCCGCCGCTACCGGCGCGGCAGCCGCGACCCGTCCCGGTTCCTGCCGCACCGGGTCGGCGAACTGGCCATGGAGGGCATCCTGCCGTCGTCCACCGAGCTCCACATGGTCGACACCGCGTGCTCCTCGTCGCTCTACGCCGTCGACATCGCGGCCAAGGGTCTGCTGATGGGCAAGCAGGACATCGCGGTGTGCGGCGGCGCCTTCGCCCTGGCGCCGCGCGGCACCGTGCTCTTCTCCAAGCTTCAGGGACTGTCCAAGAGCGGCAGGGTGCACGCCCTGGACGAGGCGGCCGACGGGGTGATCTTCGCCGACGGCGCGGCCCTGGTCGTACTCAAGCGGCTGAGCAAGGCCCAGGAGGACGGCGACCAGGTCCTCGGCGTACTGCGGGCGTTCGGTTCCTCCTCGGACGGCAAGGGCAAGGCGATCTACGCGCCGAACTCGGCCGGCCAGGGCCTCGCCGTGCGGCGCGCGCTGGAGAACGGCGACGTGAACGGCGACGAGGTGGACTGGATCAACGCGCACGCGACCGGCACCCCAGCCGGTGACCTCGCGGAGTTCTCCACCCTGCGGGAGCACTTCGGCACGGCCCGGCCGACCTCGGTCACCTCCAACAAGTCCCTGATCGGGCACACCGGCTGGGCGGCCGGAGTCGTCTCGCTCATCGAGAACCTGAAGGGTCTGGAAAAGCGGACCATTCCCGGCCAGTACCGCTTCACCAACCCCCGCGAGGACTTCCGCCTCGCCGACACCCAGCTGGACATCCCGTCCGAGGCGGCACGGTGGTCCGGGCGCGGTGACCGGCCCCGGCTCGCCGCCGTGTCCGGGTTCGGCTTCGGCGGGACCAACGCGCACCTGATCGTCGCCGAGAACCAGCCGCACGTGGCGGCGCCCGCCGCAGCGGCCCGCACCGGAACCGCCCACACCGGAACCGCCCTCGCCGATACGGCTCACACCGGCACGGCCGGCACCGATACGGCCCCCGCCGGGACCATCCCGGCCACCAAGAAGCCGGACCCCGACAGCCGGGTGGCCATCGTCGGATGGTCGTCGCACCTGCCCGGCCTGGCGGACCGCGAGGAGGTGTCGGACTGGCTGGCCGGCGGGAAGCCCCCGCTGGACACCTTCGGCGCCGCGTACCCGTCGCCGCCGTTCAACGAGGTCCGGCTGCCTCCCAAGACCATCAGGGCTCTGGACCGGTGCCAGCTGATGATCCTCCAGTGCGCCCACCGGCTCCGCGACCAGATGCCCGAGTTCTGGGGCAGGCAGGCCGACAAGACCGGTGTCTTCGTCGGGCACATGGGCCCGACCCGGGCCGCCATGCTGTACGCGAACCGCTGCTACCTCGACGACATCGGGCAGGCCCTCGCCGACTCACCGCTGGCCGGGGATCCGGCCGCCGCTCGGGTGCTGGAGCGGCTGCGCGAGCAGGTCAGGGCGATGATCCCGGAATCCGACGAGGACGCCTTCCCCGGCCAGATGCCCAACATCATCTCCGCCCGGGTGGCGAACTACTTCGACCTGCACGGCCCGAACATGACGATGGACTCCGGCTTCGCCTCCGCCCTGTCGTCGATCACCTCGGCCGGCCGCTACCTGCGCACCGGCGAGCTGGACTTCGCGCTGGCCGGCGGCATCAACGGCAACAGCCTCCCGGAGTACCGTTCCCTCATCGGCGACCTGCTCCCGGAGCAGGAGCGGGAACTCGCCGAGGGCGCCTTCCTGTTCGCCCTCGCCACCGAGGAGCGGGCGAAGCGCGAGGGCCTGCCGATCCTGGCGTACGTGGACGAGCCGCTCGGCGCCGCCGCGCAGGCCAGCGGCGTACCCGAGCAGGATTCCGTACGGTGCGCGGCGCCCGAGCACGCCCGTTATCTGGGCGCCGCGGGGGGACTTGCCGTACTGAAGGCCCTGCACGGGCCCGCCGGCACGGTGGAGGTCTCCTGCGACCAGACCGGCGGCGCACCGGGCGCCCGGCTCCGGCTGACCGTGCCCGGCCCCGCCGAGCCCACCCCGGAGCGGGGCGGCTCACGCGGCGCCGACGTCACCGGCACCCTGCCGGAGCGCTTCGTGTCGGCCACGCACACCGGGGAGGGCGTCCCGCTGCGGGTGCGGCGCCAGATCCCGGTACTCGAGGCCACCCCGCCCCAGCTGGCGCGGGAGCCGATTCCGTTCCTGCCGGACGGCGCCCTCGTCGTCACCGACGCCCCCGGCGCGCTGGCCGAGGCGGCAGGCCCCGACGCGGCGCTGACCGTACTGTCCACCACCCCGCTCGCGGTGCCCCGCCCCGGCTGGCACCACCTGCCCGAGGTCACCCCCGACGCCGTCGGCAGGGTCCTGGCAGGCTCCGGGCGGCCGGTCACGCACCTGCGCGTGCTGGCCGACCTGGGGCGCTCGACACCCGCCGGGCAGTCGCTCACCGAGGGTTCCTCACCTCTTCTCGCCCTGCACGACGCGGCCTACCTGGCTGTCCAGCACGCGTACGACGGGCTGTCCACCGCCGAGTCCACCCTCGTCATGCTGTTCCTCGACGCGGTGCCCGGCGGCTCCCCGCACCCCTTCTCCGGGCTGTTCACCGGTCTGCTCAAGACGGCCGGCCGGGAACTCACCGACAGCACCAGCTTCGCGCTGCTCACCTCGGCCACCGAAGTGGGCGACGCGGTGCGGCTGGTGGAGGAGGAGAGCCGGGCGTACCGGGACTTCCCCGTCGTCGTCGACGACGGCGGGGTGCGCCGCACCCACCGGCTGAACGACGAGCCGATCGACCTGGACGCCTCCGCCCCGGCAGTCCTGGACCGGGACTCCGTGGTCGTCGTCGCCGGCGGCGCCCGGGGCATCACCGCCGAGGTGCTCAAGGCGGTCGCCGCCGAATTCGGCCCCCGCATCCACGTGTTCGGCAGCAACGACCTGGACGGCTACCCGCCGTCGGTCTTCGCCGGCAGCAACGAGGAGTTCGCGGCGGGGCGGGCGGCCCACATCTCCGCCGAACTCGCCAAGGCCAAGAGCAAGAGCAAGGGCGCAGCCAAGGGAAAGGGCAAGGCGAAAGGCAAGGGCACGGGCACCGGCACCGGCACCGGCACCGGCACCGGCACCGGCACCGGCAAGCGTCCTTCGGTGGCGGACCTCAACAAGTCCTTCGACCGGATGCTCAACGCCCGCGACGCCCGGCACAACCTCGACGCGATGACGGAGCACAGCGGCGCGGGCCGGGTGAGCTACGTGCGGTGCGACATGCGCGACGGCGCCCAGGTGGAGAAGGCCATCGGTGAGGTGCTCCGGGAACACGGGCGGATCGACCTGCTGGTCAACGCCGCCGGGCTACAGCGCTCGGCGCTCATCAGGGACAAGGACTTCGCGGAGTTCACCTCCATCCGTGACCTGAAGGTCGAGTCGTACCTCAACCTCAAGTACGCGCTGCGCGACGCCCCGCCCCGTATGTGGTGCAACTTCGGTTCGCTGCTCGGGTACTTCGGGCAGCTCGGCGAGTCCGACTACGCCTCGGCCAACGACTTCCTGGGCAGCGCGGCCACCTATGCGGCGGCCACCTCGGAACTCGACGAGTTCACCATCGGGTGGACCCTGTGGGCCGGTGTCGGCATGGGCGCCAACGAGCTGACGAAGGCGTACTACGAACGGGCCGGCTCCTACAGCAGCATGGCCGTCCCCGAAGGCGTGCACCACTTCGTACAGGAACTGCACGCGCCCGTCCGACGGCCTTCCCTCGTGCACCTGGGGGACGCCGAACGCGCCACCGTGGAGGAGTTCTACCCCGGCTACCTCACGGGCGGACCCGCCGACGGTACGGACGCCGTCGCGCCGCGGCCGACGGCGCCCGGTTTCTTCCTGCGCCGTGTCGTCGAGTCGACGGCCGCGTCCGCCGTGTTCGAGTGCCGCTTCGACCTGGACACCGACGGCTACCTGGAGCACCACACCGTGCGCGGCGAGCCGACCCTGCCGGGGACGTTCGTCACCGAAATGGCCGCGGAGGCCGCCCGGTACCTGGCGCCCGACCAGCATGTCGTCGCCTTCGAGGACCTGCGGTTCGAGCACTTCCTGCGCGTCTACCGCGACCTGCCGACCACCCCGAAGCGGCTGCACGCGCGGATCGCCGCGTCGTCCGGCGGCACGACGGCCGTCGAGGTGCGGATCACCGGGGACGTGGTGTCACCGGCCGGCGTCGTACTCGTCAAGGACCGGGTGCACTTCACGGCCCGGGTCCTGCTCGCCGACACCTTCCCCGCCGCCCCGCGGTGGGAGGCGTGGGACACGGCGGACGACACCCCGGTACCCGACCCGTACCACCAGTCCGGCTCACCGGTACGGCTGACCGGGCCGTTCGCGTCCACCACCGACACCCGTGTCCACCCCAACGGCAAGCGGGGCCGCTACGCCCCGTCGCTCCCCGCCGACGACCCGACGTGGCAGAGGTTCACCGTCCCGAGCATCCTGCTGGACGGCCTGGCCAGGGTCGGCGTGCTGGACCTCGTCGACGGTCATCTGATCCCCGTCGCCGCGCCGCTGTCGATCCGCCGCATCGACCTGTACGAGGAGACGAACGACCTGACCCTGTCCGGGGGCGGGTCCGGGGCCGGCGGGTCGGGGTCCGGGGCCGGCGGGTCGGGGTCCGGGGCCGGCGGGGACATCGAGCTGTACGCCACCCCGCCCGGCTTCGACCTGGCCACCGACCGGGTCGACAACCGGTTCATCGCCACCCGGCCCGACGGCCGGATGCTCCTGCAGATGAAGGACATGCGGGCGACGCTGATCGGCTACGTCGACGCCCGGACCGGCGAAGCCGTCTCTGCCGACCGAGAGAGCGTCTCTGCCGACCGAGAAGCCGTCGCGGCCGACCGAGAAAGCGTCGTGGCCACCCGTGGCTGACGAGGAAGGAGAACGCGGCATGACGTCCGTACAGGAAAAGCCGCCGGGGCCGGTGTCCGCAGACGCCGGCGGCGACGCCCCGGTGCAGCCGGTGAGCCGGATGGAATGGCAGCTCACCGCCCTGCCACCGGCCTCCGCCGACCCCGCGCGCCTCGTCGGAATGCGGGTCCTCCTCCTCGGCGGCGACCAGGAGACCGCCGCGGCTGTGGAGCGCGAACTGACCGGGCACGGAGCCCTGGTACGCCGCCACCCGGCGGTCCCCGGGCCCGGGGACGACGGCGCCGTGGACGCGATCGTCGACCTCACCGTGGGCAGCCCGGCGCCCGGCACGACCGTGTCCGGCACCGGTGACCCGGGTGAGGTCTGGCGCGAGCCGCTGCTGGAAACGGTCGCCACGCTGCGCGAGCACTACGCCGACTGGTCCGCCGAGACGTCGGCGCGGCGCCTGTACTACCTGGCCGTGACCTATCTCGGCGGCGGCATGGGGCACCACCCGCGGGACGACCTGGCGCAACCGTTCGGCGGCATCTGGGCGGGGCTGGCGAAGACACTGCACCGCGAGCTGCCGAACTGCAACGCACGCGTCGTCGACACGAGCCTGACCGCCGCCGGCGACCTGCCGGGCATCGTCGCCGCCGAACTGGGCAGGCCCGGCGAGCTGGAGGTCGGTCACCGCGACGGGCAGCGGCTGACCCTCACCCCGGTCGCCCGGCCCGCCGGCGAACCGGCCGTCCCGCTCGGCCCCGACGACTGTGTGCTGATCTCGGGCGGCGGCCGGGGCATCGGCTGGGAACTGGCCCGCTCCCTCGCCGCCACCTACGGCCCGAGGGTCGTGGTGACGGGCCGGGAGGACTTCCCCACCGGCGACGAACCGTGGTTCGGCGTCGGGGAGAGCGAACTCAAGGCGTACGAACAGCAGTTGTGGTCCCGGCTTCGGCAGGGGGCCACCGTCGCCGAGATCCGGCGCGACATCGCCCGCGTCCGCCGCCGGTGGGAACTCGCCACCAACATCTCCGAGGCCAGGTCGCGCGGGCTGCGCGTCGACTACGCCCGGTGCGACTTCACCGACCTGGAGCAGGTGCGCTCCTTGCTGGCACGTGAGGGCGCCGCGCTGACCGGGGTCGTGCACAACGCGGGGGTGGACACCGCGGCGAGGCTGCCCAAGAAGACCGACGAGGAGATCCTGCGGACCGTCCGTACCAAGATCGGGGGCTTCCTCAATCTCTTCGGCGAACTGCGGGAGCACCGGCTCAAGTTCTTCTGCGGCGTCGGCTCCCTCACCGGCCGGCTCGGCGGGATGGTCGGCCAGCTCGAATACGCCGCGGCCAACGAGGGACTGGCCCGGCTCGGCCGGTGGGCGGGCCGCCGTGCGGACTTCCCCGTGATGACGCTGGCCTGGCCGACCTGGGACCGTATCGGCCTCATCTCCAACTTCTCGGCGACGCTGCGCTACATGGCGGCCGTCGATGTCACCGACGGCCTCGCCAAGTGGCAGGCCGAGCTGCGCGCCGGTTCCGAGGGGGAGGTCACCTTCGTGGGGCCGCTGGGCAGGGCGATGAGTCCCGGCCAGGCCACCGACTACCCCGTCGTGCCCGACCTGCCCGGGTTCACCGGCACCTACCCGCGGATCTTCCACCTCGGGGAGGTGACCACGTACCAGCCGCACGTCCGCATGGTGTCGCGGGTGACGTTCGACCGTGACAGGGCGCCGGTCCTGGGCGACTTCCTGCTGGACGGCGCCGCGGCCGTTCCCGTGAGCATGCTGCTGGAGAGCGCGGTGCGCGGCGCGGAGTGGATTGTTCCCGAGGACTTCCCGGCGCTGCGGGCCGGCTGCCTGGAGGAGGTCGTCGTACCGCTGGACCTGCTGCGGCTCGACGCCGACGGCCCGACCGTGTGGGAGCGGGAGGTACGCGGTGCCCACGAGGGGGACACGTGGGTGGTCGAGGTGCGCTTCCGGCGGGTGTCGGACGGCGGGGACGGGCCGGAGGCCGGCCTGCGGGTGGTCCACGAGCCGGGCGGCGCTCGCTCCCCCGCCCTGCCCCGGCCCGATGTGAGGCGGACGACCACCTGGCGCTCCGGACGGCCGCTGCTGAGCTGGCGCTCGTCGGTGGTGCCCGCCGCCGTCTGGTCCGAGGGCCCGGACGGCCGCCGGTCGGCCGTGGTGCGGCCGTGCGTTCCCAACGACCTGTGGGCGACGCTCCACGCACCGCGTACCGCGCTTTCCTTCTCCGCACTGGAGAACGTGGTCCGGGCGTGCGCCAGGCAGAGCGAGGGAATTTCGGTCGCTGACGACCCGCTGGTCCTCGGACGTATCGCACTCCATTCCGAGGAGCGCGGAGATTCTCTTATCGAGGGGGATCCGGCCCTCGGGGTGTGGAAAGTGAAGAATGCCGAATCGGGGGCTCCCGTCATGACCGTCACGGGCCTCCGCGGGCCGACCGGAAACAGTTGACCACTACCCTTTCCCAATTACTCGCCACTCACCCCTGTTCCGCAGAGCAAGAATACGAGGAAGGTAAAGATGTCGAATCTGCTGGAGAACAAGGCCGTACTGGAGCGCTACTACGAGGAGTGCCTCAACAAGGGAAACCTCGATGTGATCTACGAGGGCGCCGGCAACGACCACATCAGCCATGGAACGGCCCCGAACGGCAAGGAGGGCGTCGAGCACCTCAAGGAGTGGGTGCGCCTCCAGCGCGCGTCCTTCCCCGACCTCCACGTGACCGTCGACGACTGGATCCTGGAGGACGAGAAGGTCGTCAGCCGGTTCACCGCACGCGGCACCCACACCGGGGAGCCGTACGAGGGCGCGCCGGCCATCGGCCGGGAGTTCGTTGTCAGCGGCATCGTGATCGACGCGTTCGACGGCGGGAAGATCGTGGAGAGCTGGTTCTCGCTGGACGGGCTCGAACTCGCCAAGCAGTTGGGCGCCTTGGGATGAAGGCGCCGGCCCCGGCACCTGGTGGTGCCGGGGCCGGCCGCGCTTCCCGGGCCTCTCGGCCCTCGGGATCCGGCGCTCTTCAGCTCCGGTCCGGCGCTCTTCAGCTCTGCTTGACGGAGCGTGCGTACGCGTCGGTGATGGGCTCGGCGTGTGCCTCCGGGTTGCCGGAGGCGGCGATGATGTCCAGTACCCGCTGGAGGACGACGGTGTCCTCCAGGGTGTGGATCTCGGTGATCCTTCCCCACTTCAGATACATGAACTGGGTCATGATGTTGTCGTAGCGCGTGCCGTCGGGCAGCGGCCCGCCGATACGCACCCGGGTCGCCACCTTGGTCAGCCAAGGGCCGCCGGAAATGATGATTTCCAGCGGCTCGAAACGGGCGTCGGGAATCAGCCTGAAGGCCCGCTGCCACCACAGGCTCATCGCTTCGACGGTATGCCGTTCGCCGGAGAGCGCATGGTCCCCGTAGAACACGTAGGTGAACTCCGGCGCCAGCGTGTCCACCATGGACTGCCAGTTTCCGGCGTTGATGTCAGCAAAAGCCTTACGGAGCTTGGCGGCAACGATTCGATGGTACATAAACTACCTCTCCCGAGCGTGCGAGCCGATTATTGTCACAGCCCCTTGAATGGTTTTCTGCTTACGCCTCAATTGATACCACGGCCCTCCGTACAGGAATACCCCGACGATCGGGACAGAGAATAGGAGAGTGGGATGACGACACCCCTGCCCGTGCTCATCACCGGCTGTTCCTCCGGGATCGGCCGCGCCTGCGCACTGCGGATGCACCGGGCCGGTCTGACCGTGTACGCCACGGCACGCAGGCCGGAAACGCTTACCCGCCTGGAGGCCGAAGGAATCCGGACGCTGCGCCTGGACGTCACCGACGAGGCGAGCATGCGTGAGGTCGTCGACCTCGTCGAGGCCGAGCACGGCTCGGTAGGCGCCCTGGTCAACAGCGCCGGGTACGCCATGTCGGGTGTCGTGGAAGAGGCCGGACCGGACGACATGCGGCGGCAGTTCGAAACCAATGTGTTCGGGCTGGCCCGGCTCAGCCAGCTGGTGCTGCCGGCCATGCGGGCCGCGCGGCACGGAACCATCGTCAACATCTCGTCGATCTTCGGCCGTTACGCGGTTCCCGGCGGGGGTTTCTACCAGGCGTCCAAGCACGCGGTCGAGGCGTTGAGCGACGCCCTGCGGCTGGAGGTGGCCGATTTCGGTGTCCGGGTCGTCCTGATCGAGCCGGGCCCGGTGCGTACGACCGACTTCGGCGCCACCTACGTGGCGAACCTCAAGCCCGTGAGCAAGGACTACGACGACTTCCGGCGGCGCACGGCCGAATACTTCGACGCCATCTACACGGGCAGCCGCCGCACCCTGGCCGGCACGTTCGCCATCCAGTCCGACGACGTGGCCCGGGTGGTGGAGCGGGCGGTCCGCAGCGCCCGCCCGAGCGCCCGCTACCCCGTCGGGTTCCTCGCCCGCAGCACCCTCGCCCTGCGACGGCTGGCCCCCGATGTCGTCTTCGACAACCTCTTCGTACGGCGCGTGTTCCCGGTGCCCCGCGACGAGGCCCGCGGGCAAGCCCCGGCCGCCGGAGCCCGCCCGGCCACCGACACCCGCGGGGCCACCCCGATCGACGACGCCCACCGGGCAGAGCCGCTGTGCTCGCAGCCCCGCCACGAAGGAGACCGCCGATGAACGCCACCACAGCCCCCGCGCCCACCCCCCGTGACGCCGCTCGGGCTCCCGGCCCCAAGGGAGTCCCGGTGCTGGGCAGCCTCGGCCCCTGGCGCCGCAACACCGCCGAGTTCCTGCTGGGCCTGCAACGCGACCACGGCGAGACCGTACGCATGCGGCTCGGCCCGATGACGGTCCACCAGATCACCGGCCCCGAGGCGGTGCAGCAGGTTCTGGTGAAGAACCACGGCAACTACGTGCGCGGCCCGCTGTACGAGCAGTTCAGCGTCGTCATGGGCAAGGGGCTGCTCACCTCGGACGGCGACTTCTGGCGCGGGCACCGCCGGGCGGTCCAGCCCGCGTTCCAGAAGAACGCCATCCGCGACATCGTCCCCAACATCGTCACCGCCACGAACGAGATGCTCGACGAGTGGGAGGCCAAGGCCGCGCGCGACGAACCCGTGGACCTGATGACCGAAATGCTCAAGCTCACCCTGATCACGCTCAGCCGCTCACTGTTCGCCTACGACATCAAGCCCTCGTCGCGGGTGCTCAAACACATCGTCGACGACGTGGTCGAGGTGATGTTCCGGCGCGGTACGCCGGCCGAGATGCTGCCGTCCTGGCTGCCGACCGACCGCAAGCACAAGATCGCCCGGATCCACCGGGTCTTCGACAAGATCGTGGCCGACGTCCGGCAGAACTACGCACGCACCGGCGAGGGTTCGCTGATATCGCTGATGGAACAGGCCGAGAACCCCGTCACCGGTGAGCCCTGGACCGATCAGGAACTGCGCGACGAGCTGCTGACCATCTACCTGGCGGGACACGAGACGACCGCGGTGTCGCTGTGCTGGACCCTGCTGTCGATCGCCAACCATCCGCCCGTACAGGAGGAGTTGGACGCGGAGATCGGCCAGGTCCTGGGCGGCGGGCTGCCGGACACGCGGAACACCGACGCGCTGACGTACACCAGGATGGTGGTGGACGAGAGCCTGCGGATGCACCCGCCCATCTGGATCTTCCCGCGCGCCGCCGTCGGCCCGGACACTCTGGGCGGTTACGACATCGAAGCGGGCTCATCGATCCTGCTGTCCCCGCTCGTCTCCCACCACAACCCGCGCCACTGGGACAACCCGCTGGCCTTCGACCCGTACCGCTTCACCCCGAAGGCCGTGAAGGAGCGCCCGCGCATGGCCTACTTCCCGTTCGGCGCGGGACCGCGGCAGTGCATCGGCAACACCATGGCACTGCTCGAACTGCGGACCATCGTGACGATGATCAACCAACGCTTCAAACTGAGCATGATCCCGGGCCACGCACTGCGGTACGGCTCGCCGGTGATCTCGCTGCGCCCCCTGGAGGACGTCATGGTGCACCTGACGTCACGCGACCGCCCGGCAGCCGGGAGCCGCACCACGGCCCCGATCACGCACGACACCGCGGCCGCCGACGATGCCTTCACCTCTGAGGCCGCGCCCTCAGCTCCCGCAGAAGGATGTCCTGCTCACCGTCGCCCGGGTTCCGAAACACGGTGACGTCGCCGCTACGCGGAGGGTGGCGGCCTCGTTTTCGAGGCCGCCACGGCGGACACCGGCGAAGGGCCAACGCCCGGCCGTGACGGCGGGTCACCGGCTCCTGGGTCAGTAGTGATAGCGGGCAGCGAGGATGACGATCCCCTGGTCCGTGACCAGATAGACGAGACGGTGCTCATCATCGATCCGTCGCGACCAAGCCCCCGGCAGGTGATACTTCAGCGGCTCGGGCTTACCGATCCCCGAGAACGGGTCACGCCTGACGTCCTCGATGAGCTTGTTGATCCGGGCGGGCATCTTGCGGTCGTTCTTGAGCCAGGACGTGTAGTCCTCCCAGCCCTGATCCTCGAAGACAAGCCTCACGCAGTACCCGCACCAGCGTCCGCGGAGTCCGGATCGATCAGCTCGCGCTCCGACACATTGATGTTGGCCAGGGCGTTCTCGTACGCCTTGAGCAGCCGACGGGCGTTCGCCGGCGAGCGCAGCAGATACGAGCCCTCGCGCAGCGCCGCGTAGTCCTCGGCCGAGACGAGCACGGCGTTCCCGTGCTTCGAGACGATCTCGATGGCCTCGTGATCGTCGTTGACCTTCTTGATCAGCGGAAAGAGAGCCTTGCGGGCTTCGCTCGCAGTGATGGACATGGGCCGGCTCCCTACCTCAAGTGGTACCGAATAAGGTACCACTCAAGGCTTCCCTCAGGCGGCCGACGATCCCGTGCCGGGACCGCGCGGGGATGACCTTGCTCATCCCGAACGGCCACGAGAAGGGAGGCACATCGCCACTCTCCGGTTACCGGGGCTGCCACGCCCGTACGAGATCCTCCGGCCCCCAGTGCGCGGTCAGGGGCAGATCATCGGCCACCCCACAGCGCGAGACCGCGACCAGAGGAGTATCAGCGGCGGCGCCGGGGACGGCGAGCATGTCACGTACCAAGGCGTCGTATTCATGACGGCCGAAGGGCTGGGTCTCCAGCCACTTGACCGACCCGACGAAGTGCACCTGCCGGGCCACCGGCTCGCGATCCGCGCCGATGAGGTCGATCTCGGGGTTGTTCCGGCGGTTCCACCAACCGCCGACGGCTTCTGTCCCGGGCCACTCGTCATCGGGCATCAGTCGCAGGAGGGACTCGCGGATCAGCGGCTCGACCGCTCGCCCACGCCAAGTGGTCCATGACCGCTCGATGCGTTCCAGTGCCACGTCACCGCGGCCACGCTCGATGAGTGGGATCGCTCGCGCCAGGAAGGCCAGCCAGAACCGCAGATACGGGTCGGCGATCCGGTAGCGCTTGTTCTTGCTGTCCGGCTTGACGGACAGGGGGATGTCCGCGGCAAGGACTCGCTTGGCCTGCAACATCGCCAACAGCGGAGAGAGCGTGCCGGAGGGCAGCGCGCCGGCGCCGCCGGCCTGGGCCGCGATAGCGGTGAACGTACGCTCACCGCTGCCGACCGCTTCCAGAACGGCCCGCGAGTGCGAAGCCTCAGGGAATTCGCCCAACAGGGACAGCTCACCGGCCACCAGCAGGGGCGAGAGAGGACTGGCGACCGATGCCCGCAAAAAGTCCGTACGCCCCATTCCCGGCCGCCATGACTGCACGATCTCGGGGAACCCACCAGTGATCAGCTGGGCGTCGACGGCCCCTGCGGCGTCGAGGTCGGTCATGGCTTGCACATCGGCCAGGTTCAGCGGGTGAACGGTCATTTTCGCCGCCCGCCCGAAGAACGGACGTCCGTAGGACTGCAGTGCCTCCATCACGGATGCATCGCTGCCGACCAGCAGCAGAAGCACAGGCTTGGAAGACAGGTGACGGTCCCAGACCGTCTGGAGTGCGCCCTCGAATTCCCGATCCTGCTCGACGAGCCAGGGCACCTCGTCGATCACCGCGATGCTGGGTGAGTCATCGGGTACCGCGAGCGCCAGCGAGCGCAAGGCCTGGTTCCAGTCCTGCGCCTGAAGGCCGGAGACCAACTCCGCCCCTGGCAGTAGCGACTGCGCGAGGGTCGCGGCAAAATCGGCGCGCTCCGTCACAGGGTTACGCCCCCGGGTGGCCTGGAACACCACGTACGGCGCTTCGGAGCGGTCACAGAACTCCTGGACGAGCCGCGACTTCCCCACACGGCGCCGCCCGGTCACGACCACAGCGCGCCCCCGGGCGGCTCCGGCACCCTCTGCCACGGTCCGGTACTGCTCGGCCAGCAGCTCAAGATCTCCGGCCCGACCTTGGAACTCCATGACACACTCCCGACAGTGACGTAGATAGATTATTACGTAGATTGAATCTTACTTCACTGGTACCGCCTGGAGGATGCCCACAAGGCGGGTACAGGAGGGCGTCCCCGGACGCTCCTGGTGTGAGCCGGACTCGGCGGCCCCGAACGTCTTACGGAGTGGTGACGTGCCGGGCGGGTCACGGTGTCACGCGGGCACCCGGCCCTAGCGTGGCCGTATGCGTGTACTGGTCACCGGCGGTGCCGGGTTCATCGGGTCCCATGTCGTCGACGCGCTGCGGGAGCGCGGGCACGATCCGCTCGCGTACGACGTCCGGAAGGATCCCCACGCCGACGTCCGCGACCCCTCCGCAGTCGCCCGAGCCCTCGCCGGGGTCGACGCGGTGTGCCATCAGGCGGCGATGGTCGGCCTCGGCGACGGGGTCGCCGACGCCGCGGAGTACGTCTCCCACAACGACCTCGGCACCGCCGTGCTGGTCGCCGCCATGGCGGAGGCCGGTGTACGCCGTCTCGTCCTGGCCGGGTCGATGGTGGTGTACGGCGAGGGACGGTACGAGTGCGCCCGGCACGGCGTGGTACGCCCCGGCCCGCGAGCGACCGGCGATCTGGACGGGGGCCGGTTCGAGCCGCGGTGCCCGGTGTGCGGGGAGGCCCTCTTCTCCGGCCTGGTCGGCGAGGACGCCCCCACCGATCCGCGCAACGTGTACGCCGCCACCAAGCTCGCCCAGGAACACCTGGCCGCCGCATGGGCCCGTTGCACGGGCGGCTCGGCGGTTTCGCTGCGCTACCACAACGTGTACGGGCCCCGGATGCCCCGCGACACCCCGTACGCGGGCGTGGCCTCCTTCTTCCGCTCCGCGCTGGCCCGGGGCGAGGCTCCCCGTGTCTTCGAGGACGGACGGCAGCGGCGGGACTTCGTGCACGTGCGGGACGTGGCGGCGGCCAACACCATCGCGCTGGAGGCGCCCTCCGCACCAGGGGCGCTGACGGCGTACAACACGGGCAGCGGAGAGCCGCACACCGTCGGCGAGATGGCCCGGTCCCTGGCCGCCGCGTACGGCGGGCCGGATCCCGTCGTCACCGGTGAGTACCGGCTGGGCGACGTCCGGCACATCACCGCCGACTCCTCGCGCCTGAGGGCCGATCTGGGCTGGAAGCCGGAGGTCGGATTCGAGGAGGGAATGCGGGAGTTCGCGAAGGCGGGGCTGCGGGGCGAGTGAGCCGGTCCGTCGAAGGCCGGGCGTCGCGACGGGGGGGGCAAACGCTGCCGGGAGGGGCAGTAGGGCGTGTTACGAAAGTCCCGCCCGGCCGACGACGCCTGGCACGCCCTGGTGATCAGAGCATCGCGGGCAGGGTGACCTCGAATCGGCAGCCACCGGGGATGTTCCGTACGGTCGCCCGCCCCTGGTGCGCCTCCACGATCCCCCGCACAATGGCGAGGCCCAGACCCGCGCCGGCCGGGGGCGTGCGGGCGTCGGTGCCGCGCCAGCCGGTGTCGAAGACACGAGGCAGCTCTTCCTCCGGGATGCCGCCGCAGCCGTCCGTGACCGACAGCATCACGGCGCCGTCGGCCGCGCGCTCGGCCGCGACCGCGACGGTGCCGTCGGCCGGGGTGCGCCGGATGGCGTTGATCAGGAGGTTGCCCAGCACGCGGTTCATCTCCTTGCCGTCCACCTCCACCGGTACGGGCTCGACCCGGCCGCCCACCAGCTTGACCCCGTGCTCCCGCGCGAGCGGGTCGGCTCCCGCCAGCGCGTCGCCGACCAGGTCGTACAGAGAGATACGGGAGGGTGCCAGCGGGAGGGTGCCGGCATGGATGCGGGAGAGTTCGAAGAGGTCGCCGACCATGCCGTTGAGCCGTTCGACCTCGGTGCGAATCTGCCTGAGGTAGCGGTCGGGGTCGGTGGCGACGCCGTCCTCCAGGGCCTCCGACATGGCCCGCAGGCCGGCCAGCGGGGTACGCAGGTCGTGCGAGATCCAGGCGACGAGTTCCCGCCGGGAGGTCTCCAACGCCGCCTCGCGCTCACGGGATTCGGCGAGCCTCGCGCTGGTGGCCGCCAACTCGCGGCTGACCGCCTCCAGTTCGGCGGTGGCCGGGCCGTCCGGGGCCGTGAACTGGCCGTCGCCGAACGAGCGTGCCGCGACAGCCAGTTCGCGGCTGCGGGCGACAACCCAGCGGCCCAGCAGCAGGGCGGTGGCCAGGGAGACGACGGCAGCCATGGCGACGACGGTCGTCACCACCGTCAGGTCATGGGGCGAGAGGAACATCGCCCACGCCACGGCCAACGTGCCGGTGAGCATGGCCAGCACCCCCACCGCCGCCACCACGGCGAGCGAGACGGAGAGCGACCGGCGGCGGATCAGCCGCAGCACAACCGCTCCGGCCAGGCCCGTGACGGCGGCGCCGGCGAAGGCGTAAAGGGCGATGAGGAGAGTGTCGCGCACGTCAGTCCACCTCCCCGTTCCCCGAATCGTTCCCCGGTTCGTTCCCTGATTCGTCTCCCGGTCCGTTCCCCGGCCCGTTCCCCGACTCGCTCCCCGGTCCGTCTCCCGGTTCGAAGCGGTAGCCCACGCCCCACACCGTCCGGATCAGACGGGGGCGGGCCGGATCGTCCTCGACCTTGCCGCGCAGCCGACGGACATGGACCGTGACGGTCGACAGGTCGCCGAAGTCCCAGCCCCACACCTCGCGCATCAGGGCTTCGCGGCCGAAGGCCTGCCCAGGATGGCGCAGGAAGAACGAGAGCAGATCGAACTCCCGCAGCGTGAGGGGTAGTTCGCCGCCGTTCTTGGTGGCACGGCGGGCTCTGGGATCGACGGCGAGTCCGGCCGCGCCGAGCGGGCGCGTTCCCGCGTCGGGGCGGGAGCGGCGCAGCACCGACTCCACGCGCAGGACCAGTTCCCGGGGGCTGAAGGGCTTGGTGACGTAGTCGTCGGCGCCGACCTCCAGGCCGAGGATACGGTCGTCCTCGTCGCCGCGGGCGGTGAGCATGATGACCGGCACCGGGCCCCGGCCACGCAGCCGGCGGCAGACCTCCAGACCGTCCATGCCCGGCAACATCAAGTCCAGCACGACCAGATCCGGACGGTGCGCATCGGCGCGGACGAGGGCCGTCGGCCCGTCGTCCGCCCGGTCCACGAGGTAGCCGGCGCGGTCCAGGTATCCGGCGACGACCTCGGAAACGGTCGGATCGTCATCGACGACCAGGACCCTCGTCGACCGGCTCCCGGCTTGTGCCCCCAGGGGCTCGTACGGCTGCTGCATGCCCCCAGCCTGGCAGCACGCCGTCCCCGGCGCCGCCCTCGGAGGCCGCCCCGCCCCCGACGTCCACGTTTCGTAAGGACCACAAGACCGAATTGCCCGATTCGCGCTCGTAAGGTGAAGCCGTGATCCTCCCACCACCACAAGACGTCGATGTCGTTCTCCCCTGCCTGAACGAGGCCGAGGCGCTGCCCTGGGTACTCGCACGGATCCCGGACGGCTGGCGCGCCCTGGTCGTCGACAACGGCTCCACCGACGGCTCGGCGGACATCGCCCGCGCGCTCGGCGCGACCGTCGTGCACGAGCCGCGCCGGGGCTTCGGCGCCGCCTGTCACGCCGGACTGGCCGCCGCCGGCGCCGACATCGTCTGCTTCTGCGACTGCGACGCATCCCTCGACCCCTCGCTGCTCATGCCCTTCGTCGACGAGATCCGCTCCGGCGAGGCCGACCTGGTTCTCGGACGGCGGCGTGCCCGCGGCCGGGGCGCCTGGCCCGCGCACGCCCGCGCGGGCAATCTGATGCTCGCGCGCATGCTGCGCCGTCGCACCGGGCTGCGCCTGCACGACCTCGGCCCCCTGCGCGCCGCCCGCCGCGAGCCGCTGCTCGCTCTCGGCCTCACCGACCGGCGCAGCGGTTATCCGCTCCAGATGGTCGTACGGGCCGCCGACGCGGACTGGCGGATCGCCGAGCACGACGTGCCGTATCTGCCGCGCACCGGCGTCTCGAAGGTGACGGGCACCTGGCGCGGCACTTGGCAGGCGGTACGGGACATGAGCCGCGTCCTGCGCGAGACCTCCGACCGCACGGGAGGAACCGCACGGTGACCACTCTTCTCGTCATCGCCAAGGAACCCCGGCCGGGCCGCGTCAAGACGCGGCTCACCCCGCCCTTCACCCCCGAGGAGGCCGCGGAACTCGCGGAAGCGGCGCTCGCCGACACCCTGCGCACCGTGGCGGCGGCGCCCGCGTCCCGGCGGGTCCTCGTCCTCGACGGCGCCCCCGGCCCGTGGCTGCCGCCCGGCTTCGATGTCGTGCCGCAGTGTGCGGGCGGGCTGGACGAGCGGCTGGCGGACGCCTTCGCGCGTTGCACCGGCCCGGCCCTGCTCATCGGCATGGACACTCCGCAGGTGACGCCGGAACTGCTCACCACGGACTTCACGCGCTGCGACGCGTACTTCGGTCCGGCGGAGGACGGGGGCTTCTGGGCGCTCGGCCTGACCCGCCCGGATCCGGCCCTGCTGCGGGGCGTGCCCATGTCGACGCCGGTGACCGGGGCCGTACAGCGGCAGCGGCTGGTCGCCGCCGGGCTGCGGGTGCGCGACCTGCCGTGCCTGCGGGACGTCGACACCGCAGCCGACGCCCAGGCGGTCGCCGCCCTGGTCCCGCGCGGCCGGTTCGCCGCACGCCTGGCCCGGTGCGCCACGGCGGCGGGCCGCCGATGAGCACCACCGTGCCCCCGTGGGCGGCCGCAGACTCCTACGCCGCCGCCCTGCGAACCGGACGGGGGCCGCTGTTCCTGCGCCGGGACGACGGCTGGCTGCTGCCACTGGAGGTGGAACGCTGGTGCGCCCGTGCCGACCCGGTCGACCTGGACGTACTCGACCGGTGCGAGGGCACGGTGCTGGACGTCGGCTGCGGACCGGGCCGGCTGGTGGCGGAACTCGCCGCCCGGGGCCGGACCGCCCTCGGTATCGACGTCAGCGAGGCCGCCGTCGACCACACCGCGCGGCTCGGGGGCCAGGCGCTACGGCGTTCCGTCTTCGAGCCGCTGCCCGGCGAGGGGCGCTGGGGCACCGTCCTGCTCATGGACGGCAACGTCGGGATCGGCGGCGACCCGCGCGCCCTCCTGGAGCGGGCCGCCGCGCTGCTCGCCCCCGGCGGCCTGCTGATCGCCGAGACGGCGCCGGTGAACGTCGACGAACGCGTTCACGTCCACATCACCGACGCACACGCCACCGTCGGCGCCCCCTTCCCGTGGGCACGGCTCGGCACTCCGGCCCTGCACCGCTACGCGCGGGGCTGGGAGAGGGCCGGTCACTGGGCAGTCGGCGGCCGGCGCTTCGCCGCTCTGCGCAACCGCAGCGCCAGCAGCAGCGCCGAGCCGCCGAACAGGACAGCGGTGATCAGCAGCCAGCGGGTGAGGAAGCCGTCCGGCGACAGGCCCGTGGCGAGCCGGTAACGCCGGTCCACCATCCCGCTGATCAACGGGAACCACATGAGCAGCAGCAGGCCGGAGAGGGCTGCCGGGAACCGGACGTACATCGCCCACTCCCGGCGGCCCGCCGCACCAAGACCGCGTACCACGGCCCGGTCCGCCACCGCGTACAGCGGCAGCAGCACCAGGTCGTGCAACAGCGCCGCCCCCACGATCCACAGCGCCACGCCGAACCAGTCGTCCGCGAGCAGCCGTACGCCCGCGTAGCCGGCGAGAGCGAACGAGCAGGCGAGCAGCAGCAGTTGCAGAGGGCTGCCGACTTTGACCCGCGGAAGCATCAAAGGTCTCCGAACGTCATACGGGCCACCCACTTGGTGTTCAGCACGCCCGGCGCGGCGGGCACGATCACGCGGGCGGGATAGCCGTGGTCGGGGGACAGGTCTTCGCCGTTGACGTACAGGGCGAGCAGGGAACGTGGGTCGGCCACCTGGTTGGCGCGCAGGGCCGCCCGGCGGAAGGCGCCGTGCCGCTGGAGGGACTCGACGAGCACGTCCGGCGGGTCGCCCTCGTGGCCGACGAGCGCGGCGAGGTCGCGCAGCCGCACCCCGCGCCACCACTGGTCGGACGTCGACCAGCCCTCGACACAGGCGATCGGCAACGCCGAGCTGTGCAGAGGGAGTCGGAGGAGGTCGGCCCGGCCGAGGCGGACGGTGCCCGCGCGACCGGCGACGACGAGGCGCCAGACGTCCTCGCCCGTCTCCGCCGTGTCGATCCCGGCGTACGCGGCCGTCTTGTTGATCTGGAATCCGTTCGGCCCGCCCCCTGGCTCGGCCCCGCCGTGCGGGGCGAGAAGGGCGGTACGTCGCAGAGCGTCGAAGTTCTGCCCCACCGTCGTGGCGAAAAGCAGCAGCGAGCCGCCCCCGACGAACCCCAGGGCGCCACGCCGGGAGACGGTCGGCTCGGCGGGGCGCGGTGACACCAAGTCGTTCCGCTCCTCCCGCGGTTGCCGCAGATTGCGCAACGCGGTGGGCATCTTCAACAGCGCGTGGGCCACGAAGGCCGCGAAGAACACCCAGGCCCCGTAGAAGTGCAGCGGGTAGAAGGAGCCCGGGAAGACGTAGTTCAGCTGGACGTTGAGCACCCCGGTCACGAACTCGAACAGCCCACCCCCGACCAGCAGCAACAGGGAGATCCGCTCAAGGCCGTGGGCGAGCGAGCGGGCCGGCGGCAACGCGAACAGCCTCGGCACCACCGACCACAGCTTGGCCAGCAGTACGGGGATCAGGGTGATGCCCAGGGTGACGTGGACGCCCTGATTGAGCCGGTACAGCCAGGGCGGGCCCGTGGGCCAGGCGAAGAGGTAGAAGCCGAGGATCCCCTTGTCCGGGGTCTTGTCGTTCACCGGCGCCAGGTCCGGGTTGTAGGCGGCGTACGAGACCAGACCCGTCACGAACAGCACCGTGATGCCGACGAGCAGGACGACGCCGAGCACGGACGTGAACCAGGGGCCGCGCAGGGGGCTGCGCCAGAAGCCGGGAGAGGTGGGGAGCCGTGGATCGTCTCGCATGGTCCGACCGTAGGCCGGGGCGCCCCTGGTGGAGGGCGTGCGACTCATGACGAAACGCTGACGTCCGGCCCGGATGGCAGTGTGCGAACGTCCGCCCGGCCTAGCGTTCGGATGTGACCCGCACACCGCGTTCCGCCGAACCGCGCGCCCCGCGCTCCGCCGAGCCGCCCGCCCCGCGCTCCGGCGTCCCCTCCCGTGACCTCCGCGGTGACCTGTACGCCGCCGGGGCCGCGGCCCTGCTGGTGACGGCGGCCGTACTGATCGGCCGTCACATCGAGGACACCCGCCACACACTGCGCGTCGGCTGGCCCCCGGTGCTGGGGTCCTGGGGACCGCATGTCGGCCCCGGCACCCCGGCGGCGCTGCTCGTCGCGGCCCTCACCGTGGCGTACGGCCCCACCCTCGCGGCCCGCCTCCCCTGGCGGGCCCTGCTCCCGCTGGCCTGGGGCACGTCCATGGCCTGGATCTTCTCCCTCGCCCTGATCGACGGCTGGCAGCGCGGCATCGCCGTCCGCCTCACCACCCGCTACGAGTACCTCCAGGTCATCGACCGCTTCCACGACATCCCGGCCACCCTGCGCGACTTCACTCACCACATCCTGCTCCACTCCCCCGACCACTGGCCCGCCCACATCGCCGGCCACCCCCCGGCCGCCACTCTCACCTTCGTCCTGCTCGACCGGATCGGGCTGCGCGGCGGCGGCTGGGCCGGCGTCTGGTGCGTCACCGTCGGCGCGACGGCCTGCGTTGCCGTGCTGGTCGCGATCCGCGCACTGGCCGACGAGCGCCTGGCGCGACGTGCGGCCCCCTTCCTGGCCCTGGCACCGGCCGCGGTGTGGATGGGCACCTCGGCCGACGCCTACTTCGCGGCGGTGGCGGCCTGGGCCATCGCCCTGCTGGCGCTCGCGGTCACCCGGGGTTCCCTCCCTGCGGCCGGGGCGTCCGGCCTGCTGTTCGGCCTGACCTGCTACCTCTCCTACGGCCTCACGCTCTTCGCGCTCATCGGCGCGGCGGTGCTGCTGCTCGGCCGGCACCGAGTCCGGGAGCGCCCCGTACTGCTGGTACCGCTGCTGGCCGGGGCGGCCGTCGTGCCGTTGGCGTTCACACTCGCCGGATTCGACTGGTGGGAGGCGTACCACCTGCTGGTCACCCGCTACTACCAGGGCGCGGGCGGTACCCGCCCCTACGGCTACTGGGTGTGGGCCAACCTCGCCTGCACGGTACTCATCACCGGCCTGGCCACAGCGGCGGGCCTGCGGCGGACAGGTGCGGTGCTGGCCCACGGGCGCCACGTCGGCCAGACCGGGAACCCGCCCGCCCCCGCCCGAACCCGCCTCGCGCTCCTCGTGGCCGCCGCCCTGCTCGCCCTGCTGATCGCCGATCTGTCCGGGATGAGCAAGGCGGAGACGGAACGAATCTGGCTCCCCTTCGCGATATGGCTGCTCCCGGCGTGTACGTTCCTCCCCCGCCCCCGCGCCTGGCTCACCGCCCAGGCGGTGCTGGCGCTGCTCCTCAACCACCTGCTGATGACCGGCTGGTGATCCCGGCGGCGGTGCCTGGCCGCGACAGCGGCGGGGACTGGGTCGATGTCGGATGACGGGGACGACCGACCGCGGGCGCCGCAGGGAGTCGATCGTCGGGCAGTATCCGGGCGAGCGCCTCTCGGACGAGCGGCTCGATCGCCCGGCCGCGCCAGCTGGTCCAGCTCTCACGGATCCTCGCCAAGGTCAGATCGCCCCGCCCCCGCTCGATCTCCTCCGTGGACGGGCCGAGCAAGCACAGCCAAAACCGCAGGTAGGGATCTGTCCCCCGGTAGCGGCGATCCTTCGACGGACGCAGCGATACGGGCAGCCCCACAGCGACGACGCGCTCGTCCGTAAGCAGTTCCAGCGCTCGCTGCAGCGGCGTGGCCCCGATCCCGTCGGTCGCACGGGCAGCGTTGGTGAAGGTCCGCTCGCCACTTCCCATGGCCGCCAGCACCGTACGCGCTGGGCCCGCGAGGGGAATTCGGCAGCCGGCGAGCGCTCGGCCGACACCAGCAGGGCAGAGACCGGATCACTCAGCGCCTCGCCGAGGAAGTCCCACAGCCCCTCCCCTCTCGGCCACTCCACGCAGATCAGCGGCAGCCCACCGGTGACCAGCGCGGCGTCGAAGGCTTCCGCCGGGCCAACCCGAGCATCCGCCCCACCTCGGCAGGGTTCAGAGGCCCCAGCACCATCTCCCGGCCTCGCTGATGGAAGGGGCGTCCATAGCTGTTCAGGGCCTCCATCATCGACAGATCGGAGCCGATGAGGACCAGCAGCACCATCTCAGCACGGGAAATGGCTAAGGGCCCGACCCTGAAGAGTCGGACCCCTTCTGACCTGCACGTTTACCAGATCAACGACGTGGCGGTATGCCACCCGCTACACGTTGAAGCGGAATGCATAATTCTGGTTTCTGACCTGCGGCGGAGCCCCACCCAAGCGCCTGACCAGGCATTTTAACGTTTGGTTGCGTTGGCCTCCGACGGGCGTTTACGAGCGTCCTGCGGACTGTCTGCGGACTGGCAGGTCCTCGATCAGCCTGGAAATGGATAGCAGTGGCCCCGGCCGGTCGATGAGACCGCGCAGGGGAACCGCCGCTATCCCTGGCCTGCTGCGGGCATCTCGTACTGGACGCGATGCCCGGCTCGTAGAAGATCTCCCCGTCTACCTCTGGGAGAACGACGGGTTCCAGTTCCGCGGGCCGACCTTGGCCAGCGAGGCCAGCAGGGTCTGCCTCATCGAGGCCCAGCGCAACTACCAGGACTTCGGCGCCTGCGACGAGCACAACCGGCGCTGTGTAAGGCCCCCGGCAGCCGACGAGCCGCCCGGTCCGGCATGGCCCGATCGATCTGACGCGGAACTCCTTCGAGGGCTGGGAGGCGGACGTAGACGCCCCGTGGACCGACAGCTGTACCACCGTCGGAGCAGCGGGCCCCGGATGCGGCGAGCCGATGGGTGCAGCATGGGCCTGCCGCAGCTGCCGCCCGCGAAGATCGCCGAGCTGAAAGCGATCCTGGGCGAGACGAACGACGCCGCGACGAGGTGCTCCTCCGGCTCCAAACTCTGGAGGAGCTGACTAGGTAGGTCACTGCCCGAGCATCCGGCGGAGACTTGCGCTGACGCGACGGTATGTGGCCTAGATCTGTATGAGACTGGACCGCGACAGACTCCCCATTAGTGCCCGCTGCGAGAAGAGACGAGCCTCCCGTGCCACCCCGCAAGAAGAAGCAAGCCAAGTCGGAGGACATGAAGTCCATCCTCTGGAAGTCCGCCGACAAGCTGCGGGGCAGCCTGGACGCAGCCGAGTACAAGCACTTCGTCTTGGGCCTGGTCTTCCTGAAGTACGTCTCTGAAGCGATGGAGGAGAAACGGGAGCAGCTGGAGAAGGCCCTGCGTGGCGGCAGTCTGCTCGCTGAGATGGGACTGGAGGGCGGGGCCTCGGAGGAGCTGGTCCTGAAGACGGTGGAGGACCCGAAGCAGTACACCGGGGCAGGGATCTTCTACGTTCCGCCGACGGCCAGGTGGGACGAGGTTCTCAAGCGAGCCAAGGTCACCACGGACGGGCCCAGCGTCGGTGAGGTCATCGACTCGGCTATGGGAACCATCGAGAAGTTCAACCTGCCGTTGAAGGACACCCTCCCGAAGATCTACAACAGCGGCCGGGTCGACGAAACCACTCTGGCCGAACTTGTGAAGCTACTCGACCAGTTGGCTTTCCAGTCCCAGCTCTCTTTGGACGGCAGGCGGACCGGGGCTCGTGACCTCATGGGAGAGGTGTACGAGTACTTCCTGGAGCAGTTCGCACTCGCCGAGGGGCGCAAGGGCGGCGAGTACTACACGCCGCCGTCGGTGGTGCAGCTGTTGGTGGCGATGCTGCAGCCGAAGGAGGGTGAGCGGGTGCTCGACCCGGCGTGCGGTTCGGGCGGCATGTTCGTGCAGTGCGAGAAGTTTGTGGAACTGCACGAGGGCAACCGCTTCAACGTCTCGGTCTTCGGCCAGGAACGGAACCAGACCACTTGGCGGCTTGCCAAGATGAACCTCGCCATCCACGGCATCGAGGTGAACCTGGGTGAAGAGCCGGCCGACTCCTTCCACAACGACCAGCACGGTGACGTGAAGGCCGACGTGGTCCTCGCGAACCCGCCATTCAATATCTCCGACTGGGGCGGTGAGCGACTCGGCACGGACGGCCGATGGAAGTACGGGATTCCGCCGGTCGGCAATGCCAACTTCGCGTGGATCCAGCACATGGTCAGCAAGCTCGCTGTAGGCGGACGGGCAGGAATCGTCCTGGCCAACGGGTCGATGAGCAGCAAATCGGGCGGGGAGGGCGACATCCGGCGGGCCATGGTCGAGGACGACCTGGTCGCCTGCATGGTGGCGCTGCCAGGGCAGCTGTTCCGCTCAACGCAGATCCCGGCGTGTTTGTGGTTCCTTACGGATAGCAAGGGCAAGCGGCGCGGCGGGGAGCCGTGGATCTCGCCGGAGCGGGTGGGACAAATCCTTTTCATCGACGCGCGTGAACTCGGCTATATGCAGACACGCACGATGCGGGATCTGAGCCTTGAAGAGCTGGAACGCATCACCGGAACGTTCCGGGCCTGGCGGGGAGCCGACCAGAAGACCGAGTACGCGGATGTGCTGGGCTTCTGCCGCAGCGTTGCTCTTGAGGAGCTGCGCGAGCACGATTTCGTACTCACGCCAGGACGGTACGTGGGTGCTGCGGAGGCTGAGGAAGACCCCGATGCAGAGCCGATCGAGGCCAAGATCGAGCGGCTGACAACGCTCCTGCGAGAGCAGTTTGCGGAGTCGGAGCGGTTGGCGAAGATCGTGGATGAGCAGCTGGGGAGGGTGAATGTCTGAGTGGCGGCAAGCGACTCTCGACCAGTTGGTTCGACTGCAGCGAGGGCATGACCTCCCTACTGCGCAGCGCAGGCCAGGCAACGTTCCCGTACTCGGGTCCGCAGGACAAAGCGGAGTGCATGACACCTCCTTGGTGAAAGGCCCCGGAGTCGTCGTGGGGCGCGCAGGCTCATCTATGGGGACGGCAACGTATTCCGATGTCGATTTCTGGCCCCTGAATACGTCGCTCTACGTAACCGACTTCCTAGGGAATCATCCAAGATTCACCTTTTACCTACTGAGCTACATGGACTTCTCTGGATACAACTCCGGTGCAGCACAGCCCATGCTGAACAGAAATTACATCAAGGGAATCTCGGTCCAGATCCCGCCCCCCGGAGAGCAGCAAGCCATCGCGAACGCCCTCGGCGCCCTAGACGACAAAATCTTGGCCAACGAGCAGCTTTCCAGCACTCATGAGCTGCTACTGCAGTGCAAATTCAACCAGCTGGGATTGTCCGAAGAGCCGGACCCCGCCGCCGGCATCCCGGTAACCGATCTCATCACGTTCAACCCACAGACGGAACGCCCAACTTCTGAGAAGCCGATCTATGTAGACATGGCAGCGCTGTCCACTTCACGAGCCTCCATCACCTCATGGACTCGACGCGCACCGAAATCAGGAACTCGATTCCGCAACGGAGACACTCTTTTTGCGCGAATTACTCCTTGCCTCGAAAATGGAAAGACTGGATATGTCGATTTCATGGAATCCGGTGAAATCGGTCTCGGCTCGACCGAGTTCATCGTGATGCGTACCACAGCGGACGCCCCTAGCGAACTCGCCTACTTCCTCGCTCGTGACGCACGATTCTGCGAGCACGCGATGCGCAACATGATCGGATCTTCGGGTCGACAGCGAGTCAGTGCGGTCGATGCATCGAATTACATCGTAAATGCACCCGATTCTGATCGTTTGTCCACCTTCGGCGAGGAGGCCGCGCAAGCCTTCGCTCACTGGCGCTCCCTGGAGATCGAAAACCGCACCCTCGCCGAGCTCCGCGACACCTTGCTCCCTCAACTCGTCACCGGAAAGATCCGTGTCAAGGACGCCGAACGCATCGTGGAGGACGCCACATGACCACCGATGGGGGGACGAACGGGGCCACCGACCGCGCCATGTCCGAGCAAGAGTGGGAGTTTTACGCACTCGATCAGCTCGCCGAGCGCGGCTGGCAGTACGTCCCAGGGACTGCTCTCCGGCCGCGCGACGGCCAGCGCAAGGGGTGGGACGACCTCATCCTGTATCCGAGGCTGCGGACCGCCATCGCCACCCGCTATCCGTCGCTGCCCTCAGCTGCCGTCGAGGACGCGATCGAGAAGCTGCTGGCCAAGTTCCCGGCGAACGAGGTACGGCTGAACTGGGCTTTCTATCAGCGCCTCAAAGCCGGCGTAAAGGTGACCTACGCCACCCCCGGCTCGCAGGAGGAACGGCACGTCACCGTCCGCCCCATCGACTTCGCAGACCCCCACGGCAATGATCTCATCGCCGCGAACCAGGTCCGGGTCAAGGGCGCCCGCAATCGCACCTTAATCTTCGACATCGTCCTATACGTCAACGGGCTCCCCGTTGCCGTCATCGAGTTGAAGAAGGCGAGCGGCCCCGACAACTCCCGCGCCGCCTTCGACCAGATCCAGAACTATCGGCGCGAGCTCAAGCCCGACGGCGTCTTCCGCACCATCCTCCTCACGCTCGCCAGCGACGGCATATCCGCCCGCCTCGGCACCCCCTTCACGCCGTGGCAGCACATGGCCCCCTGGCACGCCGAGGAGGACGGAACCCTGCTCCGCTCGCACGAGCGGCAGGACGACCGCGCCCTCGACCGCATGATTCACGGCGCGCTCGAACCCGACCGTTTCCTCGACCTGATTGGTAACTTCCTCTCCTACTCCGCTGAAGGAACCGGCGGCGAACCGGACACCGTGAAGCTCGCCAAGGTCCACCAGTACGTCGCCGTCCGGCAGGCAATCGCCGCCACCGCCTCCGCGGTGGCCACGGATGGCAGAGCTGGTGTCGTCTGGCACACCCAGGGCGCCGGCAAGAGCGAGGAGATGCTGTTCTACACCGGCCTCACGGCCCAGATCCCTGAACTTCCCAACCCCACGGTCCTGCTCCTCACCGACCGCATCGACCTGGACACCCAGCTCTTCGACACATTCGCGAAGAGCAAGAGCCTCGCCATGGCCGGCGGTACCCCGAAGAAGGCCACCACAGCGCACAAGCTGCGCGAACTCCTCACCCGCCGCGAGTCGGGCGGCGGCATCATCTTCAGCACGCTGCAGAAGTTCCGGTTGAGCAAGGCCGAGCGGAACACAGGCACCCGGCACCCCCTTATCACCGACCGCCGCGACCTCGTCGTCATCGTTGACGAAGCCCACCGCAGCCACTACGACCTGGAGGACGGCTTCGCCCGCAACCTTCGGGACGCACTCCCCCAGGCCACCTTCATCGCCTTCACCGGCACCCCCATCGACAACCGGACCGGATCCACCCGTCAGGTCTTCGGCCCTACGATCCACACTTACGACCTCACCCAGGCCGTCGACGACGGCGCCACCGTGCCCGTCTTCTACGAGCCGATCCTGCACAAGGTCGCCCTCCCCGACGGCATCGACCTGGACGAGCTCAATGCCAGAGCCGAGGGCCTCGTGGAGGGTCTGAGCGAGGAGGAGAAAGCGCGGGCTCAGACGCACTTCGCCCGATTCGAGGACCTAATCGGCGCCCACGAACGCATCGGGTCGATGGCCGACACGATCCTCAGCCACTGGGACACCAGGCGCCGGGAGATGACCAAGCTGACCGGCCGGACCGGCAAGGCGATGATCGTCTGTTCCTCGCGCCGCAACGCCGCCCGACTCTTTCGAGCCCTCGCCAAGCGCCGACCGGAGTGGACCGGCGAGCCAACACCGGAATCTGACCTCTACCCGGACGACTTCGGCAAGATCCGCGTGGTCTTCACCGGCAACCCGGGCCGGGACCCGGACGATATCGCGGACTTCGTCCGTACCCCCGACCAGCTGAAGAAGATCCAGAAGCGTGTCGGCGACGCCGATGACGAGCTGGAGCTGATCATCGTCCAGTCCCTGTGGCTGACCGGCTTCGACGCCCCGCCCCTGCACACCATGTACCTGGACCGCCGGATGCGCGGCGCGGCCCTCATGCAGGCCATCGCCCGCGTCAACCGCACCTGGGACGAGAAGCCGTCCGGCCTGGTCGTGGACTTCCTGGGCGTGGCAAAGGAGCTCAAGTACGCGCTGGCCGAGTACTCCGAGGAGGACCAGGAGCGCGAGACGATCGGCGCGGACATCTCGGAGGCCGTGCAATCGGTCCACGAGATGCACCGCAAGGTGTCCGAGGTTCTGAATACCTGCCCCTGGCGGCGCACCATGGCGGCAACCGGCTTCCGCGACGCGCTGGGCGACGTCCTCGAACTCCTGGAGACAGCGGAACCCGGCCTCGAACCGGGTCAGCCCACCCGCGACCAGCGTTTCGGGCACTTCTCGCGACTGCTCTCCCAAGCGTTCTCACTCTGCTCCACCCACCCCGACGTCCAGGACCTCCTCCCAGACATCCACTTCTTCGCGGCCGTACGCACCTCACGCCGCAAGCACGCCGCCGAGCATCGTCAAGAGCTCGGCCTGGCCACCGAGGCCGACGTGCGCAGGATGATCGAGCAGCTCAACGCCGAGACGGTAGCCGCCGACGGCGTCGTCGACATCTACGACGCCGCTGGTCTCACCAAGCCCGACCTCTCCCACCTCGACGAGGGCTTCGTACGGCAGCTCAAAGAGAGCCGCCACCCCAACCTGGCACTCAAGGCACTCCGCGAGGCAATCGCCAAGGAGATCCAGGAGGCCCACCCCAGCAACATCGTCAGGCAGAAGGAGTTCACCGAGAAGATGAAGTCGGTGATGAACCGCTACCACAACGGCCTCATTACATCCGCCGAGGTCGCGGACCTCCTCGTCGAACTCGCCCGGACGCTGTCCGCGTCCCGTGAACGCGCCGCCGAACTCGGCCTCACCGAGCACGAGATCGCCTTCTACGACGCCATTGCTGCAAACCCATCAGCCCTGGAAATGGGACAGGATATTCTGTCTCAGATCGCACGCAAGCTGTACGAACAGGTCGCCCGCGACGTGACCGTCGACTGGCGGATCAAGAGCCAGGCCCAGGACCGGATCCGCGCCAAGGTCAAGTTGCTCCTCAACTACTTCGGCTACCCGCCGGACGAAGAGCCGGAAGCGGTCGAACGCATTCTGAAGCAAACCGAAGTCATCGCGGACGATCTGGCCTGACGGCAGGATTCCACCGGAATGCGAGCGCCGGCCGAGAGGCCGGCGTCTCGCCCGAGCCAGGACTCAGCACGTCCCGCCTTGGAGCTGTCCGGCCGCTCTGACACGGATGACGGTGTCGGCGCCCCGTGAGATGGTGATCCCACCCCCACAAGGGGAACAGGTATTCGATCAGGAGGGCTGGATGTACGTCGCAGAGTTCGGCCTCTCCAACATCCGGGGCTTTCACGGGGCCCGTGCGGTGGATGCGCTCACCCTGCCCCGGCCCGGGGACGGCGGCAGTTGGACAGTGATCGCGGGACGCAACGGCTCCGGCAAATCCACGCTCCTGCGCGCTCTGGCCCTCGCACTTGCGGGCCCACAGGTGGCCCGCACCCTCGCCCAGGATTTTAGTGGCTGGATCACCACCGGTGAGACGGCCGCCTGGTCCCGAGCAGCCGTCTCACCCGACTACACCGTCGACCGACTGACCGGCAGGGGCCGAGGACCAGACGGTCCCATGACGCTCGACCTGGGTTGGACATTGCCAGACGCTGGCAACGTCTCGTCCGGCAACCCCTTGGGCGGCCCCATACAGCCTTCACTGTCCCCGTACGACGGCGTCAACTACGGATCTCCGTCTTCTGCCCGCGGCCCCTGGGCCGATCACCCACAGGGCTGGTTCTCCGCTGCATACGGCCCGTTTCGGCGCCTCGCGGGCGGCAGCGGGGAAGCCCAACGTCTGATGCTCGCTCCAGGGCCTGCGGGACGGATGGCCTCGCTCTTCCATGAGGATGCCTCGCTCGCGGAGGGTGTCAGCTGGCTCAAGGAGTTGCGGCTGCGCAGCCTGGAGGGCCACACAGAAGCCACCGAGCTCTTGGCCGTCGTCAAGGAATTGCTCTCCGACGGTTTGCTGCCCGACGGCTACCGGGCGCTGCGGGTCTCATCCGAAGGACTGTGGGTGGCTCCGGCCGACGCACCGGATCGGGCCTATCCGCTGCGGGAGATGAGCGACGGCTTCCGTACCGTCGTGGCGCTGGTCCTCGATCTGGTCCGACAGCTCCAGACCACATACGGAACCCTCGACGCCGGAACGGACGACTCTGGCCGTCCGATCCTGCGGATGCCGGGCGTCGTCATCATCGACGAGGTGGACGCCCATCTGCACGTCACGTGGCAGCGGCAGATCGGTGACTGGCTGAAGGGCCACTTCCCGAGGATCCAGTTCATCGTGACCAGTCACAGCCCGTACGTCTGCCAGGCCGCCGACCCGGGCGGACTAATCCGGCTGCCAGGCCCGGAGGAGCAGCGAGCCCCCGAGGTAGTGGCGCCGGACCTGTACCAACGGATCGTTTACGGCAGCGGCGAAGATGCCGTGCTCTCAGAGCTCTTCGGCCTGGAGACCCCGTACTCAGAGCGCGCGGACAAGCTGCGAAGGCGGCTCGTACGCCTGGAAGAGAAGGTCTTCGACGGCGAAGCGAACGACAGCGAAGTCGCAGAGTACAAGCAGCTGGCAGCCGAGCTGACGAGTTCCCGCACTGCACGGGTCTACGAGATGGCGGCACACTTGGCGGGTAACGAGTGATCCCCGTGCAGCGGCTACCCGCCACGCACACGATGGTCGAGCTGTGCGACTTCCGCACGGAGAAGATCCAGGAGGCTGGAGCAACCAGCAAGGCTGCCTACGATCAGTGGAAGGCCGCGAAACCTGCCCGGAGACACATCAAAGGTCTGCTCGAGCAGATGGCTCCCGGCCGCATCCGCTGCATGTACTGCCTGGACAGCCGGGGCACCGACATCGACCACTTCGAGCCGAAAGCTCGTACCCCGCTGCGCACCTTCTGCTGGGACAATCATCTGCTGGCCTGCTCCCACTGCAACAGCAACGAGAAGCGCGACGCCTTCCCTTGCGATCCCACCACCGGCGCCTGCCTCCTCATCGACCCTACGGTGGATGACCCAGCGGACCATCTGAAGCTGCTGCCGAGGTCGGGGGAGCTGAAGTGGCATACGCCCAAGGGACAGCACAGCATCGAGGTCTTCGGGCTGAACCGCGATGAGCTACAGAAGGGCCGCGCGGACGCCTGCGAGATGTTCATCTCCGGACTCGTCAGATGGCATGATCAGGTGCAGCTTGGGAAGACCGAGGCCGCCATGCGCACAGCCATACGTCTGCGCCGGTCTGATTTTCCCGAGGTTCTCCGCACACTCGAAGGTCTGGCCGGCACACCTCTCGCCTCACTCCTGGAAGACCGGCACTTTCCCGAGGCCCTGTCCGCGTGGACCGCTGGCCCCGATCGCCGAGGAGCGGCTCCCCTCCCTTGTAGGGGAGCCGCTGTCCCACGTCCAGAACGCTATTGAGCGGCTCACGCCCTCAGACGCCTACGAGCCCACTGAGCCGTACGTCGGCGGAATAGCAGACCACCTCCCATCGCCTGATACTCACGCTACCGACCAACCGTCTAGCGAGACCTCCGAGCCGTCGTTCAGGTAGTGGTGCAGGGCGCTGGCCGTGGTGTCAACAAATGCCTCGGGGATGGCGTTGGCGTCGACCCAGCGGACCTGTGAGTGCTTGCAGGGTTCGCGGTTTTCGGGTTCGCCGGTCCAATCGTGGGCAGCGAAGACGACGGTGAGAAAGCCGTTGGGGGCTTCGACGCCCCAGGCACCGTGGATGATGTGGGCGACCTTGAGGGACTCCGGCTTCACCGTGAGGCCGGTCTCCTCGTAGAGCTCGCGGACTGCGGTCTCGGTGATGGGCTCGCCCGGTTCGCTCTTGCCGACGGGAAGGTCCCACATCCCTTGGGCGAACTTGGCGTTCTCGCTGCGCTGGAGGAGGACAACGCGGTTGGTGGCCTTGTCGTGGACGATGACGGCCGCGACCAGCAGGGTCATCGAGTCGAGCGCCGGCTTGAGGGCTTGGGAGCGGTCGTCGGTCTGCTGGGCCACGGTGTTCCCTTCGTCGGGCGGGTTGTTGGGCATGTTAGGCGAGGGCCTCGCGGGCGCGGCGGGCGAGTTCGGCCGCGCCGGGGACCTTGCGACGCTGGTAGACCGCGAGGGTGGAGCGGATCGAGGTGATCGCTTTGCGGGTGCGGTCGGAGGTCATGCCTTCCATGAGCACGAGGGCCTGGGTCCAAGCGGCGACCGCTTCATCAGCTCGGGTCTGGGCGGCAAGGCTGTCGCCGAGGTCGGCGTGGGTGAGGGCGTGGACGCGCTTGTATTTGTCCGGGTCCCAGCGGGTGAGGGCGTCCCGGTGCTGCTGCTCGGTGCCGATGTGGTCGGCGAGGTCAGTGAGGGTGCGGGCGGTGTGGCTGGCCACGGTGCCGGCAGCCGGGCCGCTGACGCGGGAGTAGCCGGGCTGGGGGCCGTCGTCCCGTAGGAGGGCGTCTTCGGCAGCGAGGAGGGCACGTGCTGCTGCCGGGTTCTCGTCGGTGGCCGCGTAGGCGCGGGCGTGGGTGATGTGGAGGAGAGCCTCGGTCTGGCCGTCGACGTGGCCGAGGCCGCGTCGCAGAGCGCCTTCGACGAGGTCGACGCAGTGGTGGGGCAGCTTGAGGCTCAGGGCCTGGTGGGCGAGGGCGCGCATCATCCAGGCCGCGTGACCTTGGGGGTCGGCTTCGCAGGCGAGCTGGTAGCCGACTTGGTAGTAGCGCTGGGCCGCGCCTTCGTGGCCCAGGTCGTGGTGCTTCCACCCGGCGAGGTAGGCGAGTTCGGCGACGGCTCCGAAGGCGGCGCGGCGTAACGGCTCCGAAGGGAAGCGTCCGCGGAGCATCGGGGCGGCGGTGTCGGCGAGGTACGCGGTGACGGTGGTCAGGCCGTGCCCGCCGCCGAGGCGCTCGTCGGCGGCGCTGAAGGCCGCGGTGATCTGGCGTACGACGTCTACGTCCTCCGCGCCGACCACGGACGTGCCGGTGCGGGCACGGAGCATGCGGGCGGCGGCCTCGTGGTCGTAGCCGAGCGGCATGGCGACGCCGGCGGTGGTGAAGGCCGCGATGGAGAGGAAGCGGCGACGCTCGACGTCGGCGCGGCCCAGGTCGGTGACGGCGAGGACGGGGTCGGATTCCGCCGGCTCTTCGGCCTCGCCAGCGCGTAGGCCGATCTCGGTCTGGGTGATCGCTCGTCCCGCTCGGCGGGACAGCGCTTCGGCGAGGTACTGGCCTACCTGACCCGAGGGGCTGCGGGCGCCGTTCACCCAGTGCGAGATGGCCGACTTGTTGGTCTGGAGGATCTCGCCGTTCTCGGCGGCAATGCGCCGCACGTCTCTGGCGAGGGCCTCGTAGGTGCAGCCGACCGCGTTGATGCCGTCGCGCAGACGGGAGTTGGGGCCTCTCTGCGCCGCCACGATCGCCTCCACTCCGGAGCTGTAAACCGCGTATACCGCTTCAACTGCCGTCCACCGTACCCACTGAGCGTGACCACCGGTTCACTTATCAGCAGCCGCCCGGAACGGCCCGACCGTGATCCAGGCTCCCCTTGGTCCGGGCGGCACCCCGAAGTTCCGTACGCCCACACCAGGCTCGGGCATTCCTGTGCCCGAACCCGGCCGATCAGAGACGGAGAACACGGTGACCACCATCGACACCACGGCCATCACGGTCGAGCTGCCCGAGGCGTTCGACCCGCGCTGGAGCCGGCTGCCCGGCATCCAGGTCGACGGCCGGCGCATCACCATCAACCCGGCCGAGTATTTCTTCCGCTTCGAGTCGAACACCTGGCTCATCGCCGACTGGGAACTGGTCCAGACCCAGCTCCTCGGCGTGGACGAGACGACCGAAAGCGCGGTCGAGCAGCTCGCGCTCGACTTCATCAAGAACCACGGCGAGTCCACCTCTGACGCCGCTCGCGTCCTGGCCACGGCGTACGAGCTGTACGCCTACCTCTTCCGCGACGAGCACTTGGCCGGTCTCGGACTCCCGCAGATCACCGCTGACCACCTGCGGATGCTCCGAGAGGCCGCCACGCTCATGGCGCTCAACAAGGTCGAGCTGGACGGGCACATCTCCAACGTCGGCCCGTGCTGGTTCTTCCCCGCCGCCACCTCTGTCGTCTTCGACCTGGACGACGAGATGGGCGGGATGCTCGACGAGGTCTACCACGGCGGCTGGTTCAACGAACACCGCCGGATCGAGTCCATCAAGGCCCACGCCGCGCTCGGTGGACGCCTGGTGCACGGCTGCCAGTCCGTACCGGACCAGACCGGTGGTGTCGTCGCGCCCTACGGCGCCTCGATGGCCAACTTCCGCGACGGCCTCGCCGCGTTCAAGGCGGGCTGGATCGAGCAGGTCTACGCCCACCGTGTGAACCCCGCCGCATAACCCCCACCCGAGCAGGTTCCAGGGCGGGCCGGCCCCCTTGCCCGCCCCGGACGCCTCCAACCGACCGGAGCCCCCAATGAGCCCGAACCCCAGCGCCGAACTCCTCGACAACCTGATCACCGTGATCGGTCAGGCCGCCGCCGTACGGGAGGAGGTGCGCGTGTGGTCGATGTCCGGAGTCGAGCGCGTGACCTTCCCCGACAGCTCCACGGCCATCTTCAAGTACGCCAAGAAGCCGTTCGACAGCGAGGATCAGGCCCTCCGCCTGGCTCACACCGTCGGCGTTCCGGTCCCCCAGGTCCACGCCTCCGCCGTTCTGGACGGCTGGCTCGGCATGCTCATGGAGGACCTCGGACCGTCCGTGCGCGAGGCCGACGACCTGGACGGCGTCGCCGCAGCCGTGGTCCTGCACGGCACCCGTACGGCTCCTCCCTTGCCCGTCCTGGACCGGGAGCGGCTGCGTATGCTGCCGGCCCGGGCATTGGAGCACCTCGGACGGCTGCGCAAGGCCGACCGGTGGCAGGAAGCCGACGACGTCGAGGACACGCTCGACCGGGTCGGCCAGGCAGCCGAAGACCGCTCGGCCGGAGCGACGCTGGCGCCGTTCGGCTGGGTGCACTCCGAGTTTCACCCCACCAGCCTCCACATCGGCAAGCGCGGGTGGCGACTGCTCGACTTCGCCCGCGCCTTCACCGGCCCCGGCCTGCTCGACCTCGCCAGCTGGCACGGCACCATCGAGCCCCCGCACCCCGTGCGCCTGCGCGTGTTCCTGGAGCAGTACGTCACCGCCGGCGGTGAGCCCGACGCCCTCGCCCCGCGCGGCGGGCTCACCGCCGAGAACTGGGCCCTGGGCTGGCACCGCATGTGGGCCGTCGAGTGGTTCATGGAGCAGGCCATCCGCTGGATCGACGACCCGGCCACCGACCCTGCCTACATCAAGGTCGTCCGACGCCACCTCAGCGACGTCCTCCACCTCCTGGCGATCTGACGTGCTCGCCCAGGCTTCCCCGTGGCACGCCCACGCCCTTCAACGCACCGCCGCCGGACTTGCCGAACCCCTCGCCGTACCCGCCCGGATGGAATGGACCACGAGGCCCGGACAGGGGCCCGGCGCCGAGATCCTCGGCCCCGACCTGCGTGGCAAGCGACTCCTCGAACTCGGCTGCGGCCCCGGCCACAACGCCGCCCACCTCGCCACCCGCCACGGCTCCCACGTCACCGGCGTCGATCTGGTCGGCCTCCAGGTCCGTCGCGCCCGCTCCCACTACGGACGGCTGAACAACCTCACCTTCGTCGCCGGGCATGCCCTGCACTACCTGCACGCCTCGGACGAGCAGTTCGACGCGATCTACTCCGTCTTCGGCGCCGTCGGGCTCGTCGCTCCCGAACTCCTTCTCCCGGCCATCGCCCAGCGCCTCACACCCGGCCGGGCGCTCGCCTTCTCCGTCCCCCACCCGCAACGCGGCGGCCGAAGCCCCGCCGCCGACGACCGGCCCCGCCGTGACCACGTCACCCTCCCCGACCGCACCCGGCTCCCCATCGCCCGCTGGGAGTTCGACACCGACTACTGGGATAAGCACCTCAGCCGGGCGGGCTTCTGGCTCACCGCGTCCCAGGAGTTCCACGACCCCCGAATGGGCCACTGGCCCACCACCTTGCTGATCCGCGCTCGCAGGCTCTGATAGCCATTCGCCCCGGCTTCCCCTGGAGGAACCGATGCGCCCGCCCTACCTGCTCCTCGACATCGACGGCGTCCTCATCCCCTTCCCCGACACAGACGGCTCGATCCCGGCCACCCACTCCCGCCACGACGTCGTTCCTACTGGCCGCAACGCCGACAACCCGGTCACCGTCTGGCTCGACCCCGCCCATGGCCCCATGCTCATGGACGTGATCCGTACGGGGCTCGTCACGCCGGTCTGGTGCACGAGCTGGCGGCAGGACGCCACCACCCTGATCGGACCGCTTCTCGACCTCCCGCCTCTGCCGCACGTCGACCTTCCGCATCCGCAGATCACCACCAGCCACCCCAACGGCTACCTGTGGAAACGCGACCACGTCGACGCCTGGCTGGACGATGCCCCCGCTGTCTGGATCGACGACGACTTCACCGGCCTCGACCACTCCTGGGCCGCAGAGCGCACCGCCCGCGGCGCGGCGACCCTCCTGATCCAACCTGACCCCCGTACCGGGCTCCAAGCAGAGCACCTGATCGAGGCCCGGACGTGGGTAGGGCGGCTGCTCACTGCGCGGACTGCTGCACCCGCTGCTCCGAACGAAACCGAAGCAGCCTGACGCGAACCCGGGGGCAAAGGGCCGATGCCCCCGCCGCGACGTGGCGCGGGCATCTGGCCGGGTCAGCGGTGCCGACCGCGTTCTTCGGGCCTCATGGCCATTGGTGACGCGGCCGGAGGGTGCAACGTGGCAGCCGCGGACGAGGCGCCGCTGGTGGTGCGTCGTCCGCGAGCGGCTTGCGCCCGCTTGTTCGGTTGAGCGGTGATGCGCCAGTTGAGGACCTCGGCGGGGCGCTCCGCGCTGTCGAGTTCCCGCTCGGAGCCCACCTCGGCCAGAAGGCGTCGGGGAGTGTGACCGGCGGTCTCGGCGTGGGCGAGGGCTGTGGTCAGGGCGGCCCAAGCAGGGTCGGCGAGGATCCGGTCGGCGTGGTCAGGGAGGGCCACGCGAACGTCCTGCTCGAAGCGGCGGGCGGTCGCGGCTCGCGGTGCGCGGCGAGCCAAGTCGGCCAGGACGGGTGGAGCGGCCTGCTGATAGCCCGCCTGAAGGTGGCGGAAGGCTTCCTCGGCCGCAGCAGCCTGCTGTTCGTGGCCACGCTGCTCGTGCCACTTGGCGGCGGCGCGGGCCAGATGCACGGTGGCGAAGAGCAGGGCGACCGCGAGCCCTCCCGGCTCGCTGGAGGCGTAGGCGAGTTCCTTGGCTGCCTTGCGCAAGGCGGTGGCGCCTTGGTGGTCGGCGCGGATGGCGGAGCGGCGGGCGCGGTTGAACGCTTTGGCCGCCGTCCGCAGTTCTGCTCGGTGTGGGCTGGTCGTGGCGCTGGCGATGTTGTACAGGGCATCGCCGAAGGCGGCCAGGTAGCCCTGGGCAGCGGCATCGTCACCGGAGTCGAGAACCGAGTGCGCCGTGTGTATTGCGTTGGTGGCGTGCCTCCATGGCTCGGCAGGGTCCGCCACATACTGCGGGCGGTCGGCCACTTCCCGGTCGGGGAGGCGTTCGCGTAGACGGTTGATGGAGAGGTCAGGGGCGAGTTTCGAGCCGCCATACCAGACGGGTTCGCAGGCCACATTGGTGTCGCCGGGTGCGGCGAGGCTGTAGCCGATCACGTCACCGGTCTCTGGGCCGAGGCGAGTCTTGACCTTGATGCCGAGGGACTGGAGCACGGTGAAGTAGTCGGCTTCGTTGCGCACGGCGGCAGCGACCGCGTACGCCTGCTCACGCAGCCACTGCCGCGCCGTGACCGCCTGGCCCTGGCGCTCGGCCTTGGCGCGTTCGGCGCCGGTGGGGGTGCGAGGAGCGGTGAGGTCACCGGACTTCAGTCGGCGCAGGCCGAATTCGGCTTCGATCTTGCGGCATTCGACTTGGGCCCGCTGTCCGTCGCGGTGGGTGCGCGGGCGCCGCCCGTCGGCGCGGACGGTGGTGGCCATGATGTGGATGTGGTCGTCGGCGTGGCGCACCGCGATCCACCGGCATGCCTTCTCGTCGCCTTCGGGGGCGATGCCGGCGGTGTGAACGATGCGGCGCGCGACCTCGGCCCACTCTGCGTCGGTGAGGTAGCGGTCGCCGGGCGCGGTACGGACCGGACAGTGCCAGACATGCTGAGGTGGTTTCTTGCCACCCAGCTCGCGGGTGCGTAGGTCGACGTGGTGGTCGAGGCGCTTGGCGAGCTGGGAGTAGGTGGCCGCCGGGTCGCGGCCGGGGTCAGGGGCGCCGGCCATGTCCCAGGCGGCGACGATATGAGAGTCCGTGTGTTCGTCGCGTCGGCCGGGGCCGAAGAGGTAGACGATCAGTCCGCGGGAGTCGGAACCGGTGGAGACGTCAGGCACCATGAGCGGTGCCCTCTGCCAGGAGCTGGTCGATCAGTCGGTAGCTCTTCTCGGCTGATTGCTCGACGCAGTCCAGCACGGCCTCGGCACGCTCGGGCACCGTTCCTCGGTGGATGGCTGCGGTGATCTGGTTGAGGTTGCCGCCGATGCGGTTCAGCGCGACCGTGTGTGCCTCGACGGCCTCGATCAGCGGGCGGAGTGGATCGTCCTCCGGGCTGCCAACCAGCCCCGCCTTGCCAAGGGCGACGGCGAGGGCGGCGTCCCCGACGAATCCGGCGAACTTCTGCCCGCGCTGGTGAGCGGCGGCGCTGATCACGCGGACCGCGGTCCGCGTGAAGCGGATGGTCTTCTCCTGGTCGCGCTTTTCAACCGTGCGCTTGCGGTTCATCAGCGCGGGCAGGACGGGGGCGTCGAGATCTCGCCAGGAGGGCTGCTCGACGGGCGGTTGGACTTCGGCGGGCGGCTGAGTGATCGGGGCGACGGAATCTGCTGCGGGCAGGCAGCCGATCTCGGCTATGCCCTCCTCCGGCTCGTGCGCCCCCTGGCGCTCGGCCTTCTCCTCCGCCACCCCTGGGGCGGGGGCAAGCGCGGACGAAGCCTCGTTAGAGGCTCGTTCGCTCCAGCTTGCTGCTGATCGACGGGTCAGGCCGAAGAATCCCTTGCGGCGGCGGGTGGGGGCGTTGTCGGTGCCCGTTTCGGACATGGTGGCGCTCCGGTGGTCGTGTGCGGTTGGGCCTCGTCACGTCCGTTGCATCCGTCCCGTAGCTGGTCAGGACAGGTACGGAGGCGGTCGCAGGTACGGAGTGATCCGTATCGGCAAGGAACTCCGTCCCCGCGCTGACCTGCGCGGGGACGGATGCGACGGATTGATACGGAGCTGGTGTCAGCGAGTGGGCTTGGGGCCGGCAGGTCCGCTGGGCGGACCGATGGGCAGCGTCCCGGTGGGAGGGGCGGGCGGCTTGCCGCGGGTTGGCCGTGCGAGCGCGGCCTCGTCGGCTGTGGGGTCCGGCTGTGCAGGGTCAGGGCAGTAGCGAGCCCAGGCGTCGAAGAAATGGTTGCGGGCGTACGCCTTGGCCTGCCTGCCGTTCTCGAAGCGGTGGTTGGCCGGGCTGATGCCGAAGTCGCGCAGCAGGTTGGCCAGGTGGTAGGCGTTCAGGCCCTTGGTGCCGTACTCGGCCCACGGCCCCTCCGCGTCCTGGAGGAGGGCGGCGAGCAGGTCCTGGCTGCGCAGAGCCTCCTTGTTGCCCTCCTGCTCGAACACGCGGCGGACGTCGCGCAGCAGCCGCGTCTTCAGCGTCGTCTGCTCGTCCTGGACCACCTCGTTGCGCGCCATCGCCAGGCAGGCGGCACGGGCCCGCGACGGCCAGTGCCCGCCGGCCAGGTCGGCGACGATCACCAGCGGCTCCCATGTGTCGGCGGCGCGGTCCTCGACCGGCATCTGCGGAACCAAGCCCGCGGCGGTGCTCCGCAGCGGGGCCAGCCAGGCGGTCAGCCGGTCGCGCAGAGCGTGCAGTTCGGGCAGCGAGTACCGCGAGCGGAATGGAGTGATCCGCTCGCCCGGCTTACGCTTCTGCATGCGGATGACGACCGCCCGGTCCATGATCGTGTCCGGTAGGTTGCCGATCCCGGCAAGCGCGGCCATGGCGAAGGTGGGAAACGCCGTCGGCTTGTGCTCCGGCCCGGAGATCCGCCAGGCGGGTCGGTTGCGCTGGTGCCCGGCGTTCAGCAGGCCGCGAAGGTCCTCCTTGTCGCCGGCCTTGGGGCCGAAGATGGTGTCGGCCTCGTCCACCAGCAGCGTCGGCGGGTTCTTGCCGATGACGCGGAACACCACCGCAGGCGACGTGTTCACCGTCATCATCGGCTGGTGCACGGTCTCATGGAGCACGTCCAGGACCCGGGACTTGCCGCACCCCTTGGTCGGCCCCACGACCGCCAGCCGTGGGGCGTGCTGGAGGGCAGGCTGGATGTGGGAGGCCGCCACCCACAGCGTGACCGCCGTCAGGGCCTCGACGCTCGGCAGCACCGCGTACCGGCCGATCGCCGCACGTAGGTCATCCAGCAACGCGGCTCCTTCGTCGGCCGTCTCGCTGCTCGTACCGGCGCGGTCCCCGGTCCCCGATTCACCGTCGGGGACCACGGTCCCCGTAGATGCGTGGGGACCGTGGCCCTCGCCATCTACTCGCAGCGCGCCGCGCTGGTCCGAGATTCGGGGACCGGGTTCGGGGACCGGCGGACCGAAAGTCTCCGCCCGGTCCCCAGCTTCCGCGCCAGCGGGACCGGTCCCCAAGGCGCTGACCTGCTCATATTCCGTGCGGGGGGAATTTCGGTCCCCGACCGGAACACCCGTCGAAGCATCACGGCTGGCGTGTGCAGCAGGGGACCATGACTCCGTTCGGTCCCCGCTTCGCTCCCCGTTGCGCCAGGGGATGCCCTGGCCGGGGACCTCGGTGGTGGGCCAGACAACCTTGGATGTGTTCGAGGTGGCGGGGGACGTAGAGTCCTCCATAGACGTTCCTCTCAAGTGAGGGACGGGACGGGCAAGGTCCCGCCCCTCACCGGTTCGTTCGTTCAGGGATGGGCGACGTGCAGGGGAATCTCCGGCCCTCGGCGTAGGCACGCCGAGGGCCGTTGCTGTGTCCGGACCTCCCGGCAGCTCATGAGGCCAGGCCCCACTCGTCTCGGCCGTCGATCAAGGTGCGCTCGTAGCGCAGCAGCTCGGCCTCGGGGTACAGCACCCGCTTGCCGACCTTGATGCCGAGCGGCCCCTTCTTGATGTGGCGCCAGTAGCGGACGGTGCTTTCGGCTGTGCGGTAGCGCTCGGCGACCTCGGCGGTGGTCAGATATCGCATGCATTCCCATTCGGTTAGGAAGTGATTCGATCCGCATAGAGTTGTACCCCAGGATCGGCGGTTACCCAAATCGGGAAGCTCATGTTTCAATTGGGATAGTTACGGTGACGATGGAGGTTCGATGGCAGGCGACAAGCCCGAGGGTGGCGAGGTGCCCCTGCTCTACAGCGAGGGGAACGTGGCCGCGCGCGTGGCCCTGGAGCGCGAGGTCAGAGGTTGGAGCACGACCGAGCTGGCCGAGCGGGTGACCAGGGCCGGCGTCAGGATGAACCAGACAGCGGTCTGGCGCATCGAGAACGGCACGCCTCGCCGACGCATCAACCTCGATGAGGCTCTCGCCTTTACGCGGGTCTTCGAACTCCCCCTCGAAGAGCTCATGTCACCGCCGCTGGAGGGCCTCGATATCGGCAGTCGACGGCTCGTCCAAGAAGCCGTCGAGGCGTTCTACGAGACCCGAGACGCACGCGACCGCCTGCACCACGCCGTGGTCGCCATCGCCAATCACGTCAAGGCTCGCCCCGACAGCTCGCGGGCGATCCACGAGCAGTGTCTCCGCCTCATGGGCGACGAGCGGGACGCTCGCATCCTCACCAGTGACATCGAGGACGGCGGCCACTACTGACAACCGACATGAAGGAGAAGCCACTTGGCCAACATCCAGAAGCGCCCCAACGGCAAATGGCGTGCTCGCTACCGCGACCTCGACGGCAAGGAGCACGCTCGCCACTTCGACCGCAAGATCGACGCCCAGCGGTGGCTCGACGAGGTCACGGCCAGCGTGGTCACCGGACAGTACGTCGACCCGCGGTCGGCGAAGAAGCCCTTCAAGGAGTACGCGGAGGAATGGCGGGCCATCCAGCCGCACCGGCCTTCCACGGCCAAGGCGGTGGCCCAGCACCTGCGCTGCTACGTCTACCCGGCCTGGGAGAAGCGGGCGCTCGGCGCCATCAAGCCCGGCGACGTACAGAGCTGGGTCACCAGCCTGACCGCCACGCATGGGCTGGCCGCCAGCACCTCACGCACGGTCTTCAACACGGTCAACGCCGTCTTCCGGGCGGCCGTCCGTGACCGGATGATCCCTCACAACCCTTGCGCCGAGGCGAAGCTGCCGTCGGTACCACGGAAGAAGGTCGTGCCGCTGGCCGTCGAGCAAGTGCGGTCGTTGTCCGAGGAAATACCCGCCCGATACAAGGGCCTCGTGCTGCTCGGCGCGGCCACCGGGCTCCGCCCCGGCGAGCTCTTCGGCCTCCAACTCCGGCACGTGGACCTGCTGCACGCGACCGTCTCGGTCGAGCAGCAGATCCAGCAGGCCGCCAAGCACGGGGTGTACGTCGGACCGCCGAAGACCGCGCGCTCACACCGCACGGTTCCGCTCCCCCGCATGGCAGTGGATGCGATGAAGGCCCACCTGCGAGACTTCCCCGCCGATGGGCCCGAGAGCTGGATCTTCACGGCGCCGCAAGGCGGGCCTGTGGTCTACACGCACTTCATGGACGGGTCCTGGCGGCCCGCCTGCGCGAAGGCCGGCATACCGAAGGGCACCGGACCCCACGCCCTCCGGCACCACTACGCCAGCCTGCTGATCAAGCACGGCGAGTCGGTGAAGACCGTCTCTGAGCGCCTCGGTCACACCAACGCGGCCATGACGCTGAACATCTACACGCACCTGTGGCCCGACTCCGAGGAGCGGACCCGGGCCGCCGTCGACAAGGCGTACGCGGACCGCCCTGCGGACGGCGAGACGGCGGTCGACGAAGCGGCGTAGCCGCTCCCCCGCGTGCCGGACTCATCCAGCGCGCTGCGGACTCTGCGCGGACAGCAAAGGCCGCCCAACCCACTCCGCCGCAGGTCAGACGGCCATTCGCCGGACGTCTTAGACGTTGAAGCGGAACTCCACCACGTCCCCGTCCTGCATGACGTACTCCTTGCCCTCCATGCGCGCCTTGCCCGCCGAGCGGGCGTCCGCCACCGAGCCCGTCTCCACCAGGTCGGCGAAGGAGATGACCTCCGCCTTGATGAAACCCTTCTGGAAGTCGGTGTGGATCACGCCGGCCGCCTCGGGGGCCGTGGCGCCCTTGTTGATCGTCCAGGCGCGGGATTCCTTGGGGCCGGCCGTGAGGTACGTCTGGAGGCCGAGGGTGCGGAAGCCGACGTGGGCGAGGGTGGCCAGGCCCGGTTCTTCCTGGCCTACCGACTGGAGGAGCTCCAGGGCCTCCTCGTCGTCCAGTTCGGCGAGGTCCGACTCCAGTTTGGCGTTGAGGAAGATCGCCTCGGCGGGGGCGACCAAAGCGCGCTGTTCGTCCTTGAAGGTGTCGTCCGTCAGCTCGTCCTCGTCGACGTTGAAGACGTAGAGGAAGGGCTTCGTCGTGAGCAGGTGCAGGTCGTGCAGCGGCTCCGACTTCTCCGTGCCCTGGACGATGCCCGCGGAGAAGAGGGTCTCGCCGCGCTCCAGGATGGCCTGGGCCTCCTCGATCGCCTTGACCTTCGGCAGGACGTCCTTCTTGATGCGCGACTCCCGCGCCAGCCGCGGCAGGACCTTCTCGATCGTCTGGAGGTCGGCGAGGATCAGCTCGGTGTTGATCGTCTCGATGTCGTCCTTGGGCGAGACCTTGCCGTCGACGTGGACGACGTTCTCGTCCTTGAAGGCGCGGATGACCTGGCAGATCGCGTCCGACTCACGGATGTTCGCCAGGAACTTGTTGCCCAGGCCCTCACCCTCCGAGGCGCCGCGCACGATGCCGGCGATGTCGACGAAGTCGACCGTGGCCGGGAGGATCTTCTGGGAGCCGAAGATCTCCGCGAGCTTGTTCAGGCGCGGGTCCGGTACGCCGACCACGCCGACGTTCGGCTCGATGGTGGCGAACGGGTAGTTGGCCGCCAGCACGTCGTTCTTGGTCAGGGCGTTGAACATGGTCGACTTGCCGACATTCGGCAGACCGACGATTCCGATCGTGAGCGACACGTTGGCGACTTCCTGAAGTGGGTGCTGAGCGGGTACCGGAGGGGTACTGGCTGATGGCCTGTGCGGCCCGGAGAGCGGACCGATCCCCCAGTTTACGGGCGGGTCGCGGCGGCCGACGACGGGCCGTGGGCGGGCCCCGAGGGGCCCGGGGCCCTCGAACTCAGCGCCAAGGTCCCCCAAAGCGCGTGTCCAACGCCGGATTCGTCCCCCTACGCCACCTACTTTGGTCCGGTGGAGCAGCACTGGACACGTCAGCAGACCCCGCGCCGGCCCCGGCCACAGAACCCCGTCGCCGCGCGGAACCGGCAGAGCGCCCCCGCGCAGCGGAGCGCCACTTCCGGCCCCGTCGGCGTCCACGGGATTCCCGCGAAGCCCCGGCGGCGGGTGCCTCCGGCATCGCGTCGGTCGCGTCGGCTGCCCAACCCCCGGTTCACCGGGCTCGGCGCCGGGCTGTTCGCCACCGCCACGATGCTGTTCATCGCCTACGCGGACCAGCTGCTCCTGGACGGTGAGCCACTGGTGTACGGGGCGCTGTTCCTGCCGGTCAGCGCGGTGACGGCGCTCTGGGTACGTACCGCCGATCTGGTGACCGCCCCCATCAGCGCGCCCATCGCCTTCGCGGTCGGCACCCTTCCGATCGCCGGTGGCACCGGCGGCGTCGGCGGGCACGCGATGGCGCTCATCACCTCGCTGGCCGTGCACGCCGGCTGGCTGTACGGCGGCACTCTCGTCGCCGGGCTCATCGCTTCCGTACGGAAGGTGCGGGAGATGGGGCGGCGGCAGCGGATCCGCGAGGCGGTCGCCAGGACCGCCGCCGAGGCCGCCTCCACCAGGGCCGGGATCGGGACGGCGACCGGGACAGCCAGGGCGGGTGCGCCCCGGACCGTACCCGTCCGGACCGGGACGGCTCAGACCGGGACCGCCCGGACCGGGGCCACCGCCTACCGCGCCACTCGGAGCACATGGCGCGGCTAGGCCGTGCTGAAACACGGCCCAGGTCCCGTCAGGCCACGCTCACCGTCCCGCCGCCGCCATCGCGGCGCCCACGATCCCCGCGTTGTTCTGGAGCTCCGCCGGGAGGATCTCGGCCCTGATCCCCTCGATCAGCGGGAGGAACTTGTCGGCTTTGCGGCTCACCCCGCCGCCGATGATGAACAGCTCCGGCGAGAACAGCATCTCCAGGTGCGCCAGATACTTCTGGACGCGGTGCGCCCAGTGGTGCCAGCTCAGGTCCTCGTCGTCCTTGGCCTTCGTCGAGGCGTGCTTCTCCGCCTCGTGACCGTGCAGCTCCAGATGGCCCAGCTCGGTGTTGGGGACCAGCTTGCCGTCCACGAAGAGCGCGCTGCCGATGCCCGTACCGAAGGTCAGCAGGAACACCGTGCCCTTACGGCCGCGTCCCGCGCCGAACGCCATTTCCGCCACACCCGCCGCGTCGGCGTCGTTGAGGACCGTGGCCCGCAGATTCAGCCGGTCACCGAGCACCTGGCCCGCGTCCATATCGATCCACGACTTGTCGACATTGGCGGCCGTACGGATCACGGAACCCGTGACCACGCCGGGGAAGGTGATCCCGACCGGGCCCGACCAGCCGAAGTGCCGTACGACCTCGACCACGCCGTCGGCGACGCTCTCGGGCGTCGCCGGATGCGGGGTGAGCACTTTATGCCGCGGTTCGACCAGGTCGCCGCGGTCCAGGTCCACGGGCGCGCCTTTGATGCCCGAACCGCCGATGTCCACTCCGAAGACGTTCATGGACACAACGTTACGGGCAGACGCTGACAGCGACTTCCGGACGGTCACTTTCCCGCACAGGGACTTCGGGACGGCGGGCTTCCGCGTACGCGGGACCCGGGACGGCCGCTTTCCTCCTACAGAGGTCGGCGACCGCCCCGCGGCTCAGCTCACTTCTCCGAGAGTGCCGCCGCCTCGGCGCGCAGGTCCCGGCGCAGCTCCTTGGGGAGCGAGAACGTGATCGACTCCTCCGCCGCCTTGACGATCTCGACATCCTCGAAGCCGCGCTGCGAGAGCCACTCCAGGACACCCTCGACCAGCACCTCCGGCACGGACGCGCCCGAGGTGACACCGACCGTGGAGACGCCGTCCAGCCACGCCTCGTCGATCTCCTCGGCGCCGTCCACCAGGTGGGAGGCGCGGGCACCGGCGCCGAGGGCGACCTCGACCAGTCGTACCGAGTTGGAGGAGTTCTTGGAGCCGACGACGATCACCAGGTCCGAGTCGGCGCCCATCTGCTTGACCGCGATCTGGCGGTTCTGCGTGGCGTAGCAGATGTCGTCGCTCGGCGGCGACATCAGCTGCGGGAACTTGTCCTTGAGCGCGTCGACCGTCTCCATGGTCTCGTCCACGGAGAGCGTGGTCTGGGAGAGCCAGACGACCTTCGACTCGTCGCGGACCTCGACATTGGCGACATCGCCCGGTCCGTCGACCAGCGTGATGTGGTCCGGGGCCTCGCCCGACGTACCGATGACCTCCTCATGGCCGTCGTGGCCGATGAGCAGGATGTCGTAGTCCTCCTCCGCGAAGCGGACTGCTTCCTTGTGGACCTTGGTGACCAGGGGGCAGGTCGCGTCGATGGTGGCGAGCTTGCGCTCGGCCGCTTCCTCGTGGACGACCGGGGCGACGCCGTGCGCCGAGAACATGACGATCGATCCCTCGGGGACCTCCGCCGTCTCCTCGACGAAGATGGCGCCCTTCTTCTCCAGGGTCCGGACGACGTACTTGTTGTGGACGATCTCGTGGCGGACGTAGACCGGTGATCCGTACTGTTCCAGGGCTTTCTCAACAGCGATCACGGCACGGTCGACCCCGGCGCAGTAGCCGCGGGGCGCGGCGAGCAGGACGCGTTTGCCGGCGCGGCGCGCGGCGTCTCCACTGGGGGTGGCGGCGGGCGACGGGCGGGACGTAGCAGTCATGCCCCCCATCGTAAGGCCGTGCCGAAGAGGCCGAAGATCTGCCGTCTGCCCGACACTGGGCGTACGCGATCGACGGAGGGGCGCGATGGCCGACACCGGTAACGGTACGGACGGGCAGCCGGCGCAGGTGCGGGGAACAGGGAACGGGAACGGGCACAGGGACGGGAACGGGTACAGGGACGGACTTGGGGACGGGGACGGACTGCGGCGGACGCTCGGCTTCCGCGATCTCGTCGTCTACGGGCTGCTGTTCATCGCGCCCATGGCCCCCGTCGGCGTCTACGGCACGCTCGACGCCCGGTCCCACGGATCCGTGGCCCTGGTCTATGTGGTGGCGACCGTGGCGATGGCGTTCACCGCCTTCAGCTACGCCCAGATGGTGCGGGTCGCCCCGCAGGCCGGTTCCGTGTTCGCGTACGCGCGCAAGGGGCTCGGCGAGGGGCCCGGGTTCATCGCCGGCTGGATGGCGATGCTCGACTATCTGCTGATCCCCGCCGTGGCCTATCTCTTCGCGGGGATCGCGATGGAGGCGCTGGTTCCGGCCGTCGACCAGTGGGTGTGGACGGCGATCGCCGTGGTGATCACCACGCTGCTCAACCTCTGGGGCGTACGGGCGGCGGCCCGCGTCGGCTTCGCGGTGCTCGCCATGGAGATCGTGGTGCTGCTGGTGTTCGTGGTGTCGGCCGTCGTCGTACTCGCCCGGGACGGCGCGGAGCGCGGCTGGGCCACGCCGTTCACCGGCGATACGGAGTTCTCGCTCGCGGCGGTGCTCGGCGCGGTGTCGGTGGCCGTGCTGTCGTATCTGGGGTTCGACGCGATCGCCTCGTTCGCCGAGGAGGTGACGGGCGGTTCGCGGCAGGTGGCGCGGGCGGTGCTGTTCTGTCTGGTGCTGGCGGGCGTGCTGTTCGTCGCGCAGACCTATCTGGTGGCGCTGCTGGAACCGATGTCCTCGGCCCAACTGGCCGCCGACCCGGCCAAGCAGGGGTCGGCGTTCTACGACGCGGTCGACACGTCGGTCGGGACCTGGCTGCACGATCTGGTGGCGGTCAGCAAGGCGATCGGCGCGGCGTTCGCGGCGCTGGCCGGGCAGGCGGCGGCGGGGCGGCTGCTCTTCGCGATGGGCCGCGAGCGCCGGTTGCCGCGCGCGCTGGCCCGTACGGACTCGGGTGTGCCGCGCGTGGCACTGCTGCTGGCGGCGGTGGTCACGCTGGTGGCGGCGGTGTGGGCGGCCCGCCGCGACGACGGTCTCGACCACCTGGTTTCCGTGGTGGACATCGGGGCGCTGACCGCCTTCGTCCTGCTGCACGCGTCGGTGGTGGGGTGGTTCGCGGTACGGCGTGCCGAGGGGCCGCCGAGCTGGTTCGCCCATGTGGTGCTGCCGGTGACCGGCGCGGCGATCCTGGTCGCGGTGATGGTGGAGGCCACGAGCACGGCGCAGATCGTGGGCGCCATCTGGCTGGCCGTGGGGCTGGTGGTGCTGTTCGCGCAGCGGGGACGCGGCGCGGGGCAACGCCCTTCCGTAGGAAGGGCGGCACCGTGACGCCGTTTCCGGGGCGATGTCAGAGGCGGCGGATACGCTCCTCGGTATGGCTCTCCAAACGTCCGCGGACGCTCCGCTGCCCGTCGGTGAGGTGTCGCGGCTCATCGGCGGTTGGATCGACCGGCTCGGCGCCGTCTGGGTGGAGGGGCAGATCACCCAGCTCTCGCGCAGACCGGGCGCGGGGGTCGTCTTCCTGACGCTGCGCGACCCGTCGTACGACATCTCGGTGGGCGTGACCTGTTACCGGCAGGTCTTCGACACGATCGCGGACGTGGTCTCCGAAGGCGCGCGGGTCGTGGTGCGGGCCAAGCCGGAGTGGTACGCGCCACGTGGGCAGTTGTCGCTGCGGGCCACGGAGATACGCCCCGTCGGAGTGGGCGAGCTGCTGGTGCGGCTGGAGCGGCTGAAGAAGTCGCTGGGCGCGGAAGGGCTCTTCGCCGCCGACCGCAAGCGGCCGCTGCCCTTTCTGCCGCAGTTGATCGGGCTGGTCTGCGGGCGGGCGTCGGCGGCCGAGCGGGACGTCCTGGAGAACGCGCGCAGGCGGTGGCCCGCGGTGCGTTTCGAGGTACGGAACACGGCGGTGCAGGGGGTCAACGCGGTGGCCCAGGTCGTCCAGGCCGTGGAGGAGCTGGACGCGCTGCCCGCGGTGGACGTGATCATCGTGGCGCGCGGCGGCGGCAGCGTGGAGGATCTGCTGCCATTCTCGGACGAGCAGTTGGTACGGGCGGTGGCCGCGTGCCGTACGCCGGTCGTGTCCGCGATCGGGCACGAGCCGGACGCGCCGCTGCTGGACCTGGTGGCGGACGTACGGGCCTCGACGCCGACCGACGCGGCGAAGAAGACCGTGCCGGACGTCGGGGAGGAGCTGGACCGCGTACAGGCCCTGCGGGACCGGGCGTTGCGGACGGTACGGGGGCTGCTCGACCGGGAGGAGCGCGGTCTCGCCCACGCGCTGGCCCGGCCGGCGATGGAACGGCCGCACCGGATGGTGGACGAGCGCGAGGCCGAGGTGGCCGCGCTGACCGACCGGAGCCGGCGGGTGCTGCGGCATCTGCTGGACCGCGCGGACTCGGAGCTGTCGCACACCCGGGCGCGGGTCGTCGCGCTGTCGCCCGCCGCGACGCTGGAGCGGGGGTACGCGGTGCTGCAGCGGCCGGACGGGACGGTCGTGCGGTCCCCGGAGGACGTCGCGGCGGCCGAGGAGCTGCGGGCCCGGGTGGCGGAGGGCGAGTTCACGGTGCGGGTCGCGGAGTGACCGGTACGGCGCGGAGCCGTGCCTCACGCAGCGGCGCCTCGCACGGCCGCTCCATCACGACCACCGGCGGAATCGCTGTCGGGGTCGTCGCCGCCGGCGTCACAGGAATCGCCGTCGGAATCGCAGTCGCCGTCGGAATCGCAGTCGTCGTCGGAATCGTTGTCGGACCGCGCGTATGGGCGCGTATTTAGGGTGGATCACATGGCCAGGACGGATGAAGCCACAACGCTCGGCTACGAGCAGGCACGGGACGAGTTGATCGAGGTCGTACGCCGGCTGGAGGCGGGCGGCACGTCACTGGAGGACTCCCTGGCGCTGTGGGAGCGGGGCGAGGAGCTGGCGAAGGTGTGCCGCCGCTGGCTGGAGGGCGCGCGGGCGCGGCTGGACGCGTCGCTCGCGGACGACGAGGACACGGCCCCGGGCGCGGGGAAGGGCGCGGGCGAGGACACCGGCACGAACGAGGCGTAGCACCGGGCGCGACGAGGCGAGCGCACCAGACCGTGGGGAGCACCGGGCGACAGGCGCCTGTGAGTCGGATCACCCGAATCCGGTTTTAGTTGAAGCTTCACACATCTGCTTGTACGGTAAAGGTGATCCCTTGACCACTTGGATCCCTTGACCACTTGCGCGTTCGGAAGGTGCCCCCACATGTCCCTCGTTCTCGACTCCGCCGCCCAGGACCTCCTCTTCCGCGAGGCCCGCACCGCCAACACGTTCACCGACGAGCCGGTGACCGAGGAGCAGGTGCAGGCGATCTACGACCTGGTCAAGTTCGGGCCCACCGCGTTCAACCAGTCGCCGCTGCGTGTCGTCCTGGTCCGTTCCGCCGAGGCCCGCGAGCGCCTCGTGCCGTTCATGTCCGGGGGCAACCAGCCCAAGACCGCCACCGCTCCCCTGGTCGCGATCCTGGCCGCCGACAACGAGTTCCACGAGGAACTCCCCCAGCTCTTCCCGGCCTTCCCCGAGGCCAAGGACGCCTTCTTCAGCGAGCGCCCGGCGCGCGAGCAGTCCGCCACGATGAACGCCGCCCTCCAGGCCGGCTACTTCATCCTCGGCGTCCGCGCCGCCGGTCTCGCCGCCGGCCCCATGACCGGCTTCGACGGCGCCGGCATCCAGAAGGAGTTCCTGGACGGCGACCACACCCCGCTGATGGTCGTCAACATCGGCAAGCCCGGCGAGAACGCCTGGTACCCGCGCTCCCCGCGCCTCTCCTTCGACGAGGCCGTCACCACCGTCTGAGGCATTTGAGCCCGCATATCCGAGGCGTTGAGCCCGTGTATACGACGAGGCCGCCGCACCTTCCGGTGAAGGTGCGGCGGCCTCGTCGTATACGGCTCAGCCGTAAGCGCGGGTCAGGACTTCTCGGTACCGGTTCCCGCGCCGGCCCCGGAGCCGGACGCGGACGCGGGCTCCGGCTTCAGCGCGGCGGCCATCTGGGCCAGCCGCTCGTACGACGCGGTCCCCGTCACCACCGTCGTCGCGTCACCGTCCATGCGCACCAGGGCGTCGTACTTCGGCCCCTCCCAGCGCCGCCAGGCCTCGCCCGCGATCTGCTGCGTCTTGCCGGTGTCGGTGGCCTGCTGGGTGACCTCGGGCACGTATTTCTTCGGGGGCGCCGCGGACTGCTCGACCGCCACGTACTGGCCGTCCGGGTCCAGATAGCCCAGATGCCACGCGTCGTCGTCCTGCCGCTTGTACGTGACCGACGTCGGCTTCCACTTCTCCGGCAGGCCCACCGGCGCCAGCACCGGATACGGGGCCGCGCGCCGCGCGGTCAGCAGCTCCACCCGGTAGTCGACCGCCTTGACCGGCGTCGCCTTCTCGTCATGCGGAATGAACACGTAGATCACGGCCACGACCATTCCGATGACCACCATCGACAGGAACATGTCCCGCACCGTCTGCTTGCCTCGCATACCTGCCACCGCACCATGGTCGCATCACGGTGCGGTGCTCATACGTGGGGCCCTCTGCTCAATTTGTCGATGTACGGATAGAGTCGCATCACCCTCTTTTCCGGCCGTCGCCGTACAGAAAGGTGCGTCCCGATGACCGAGCACCACCTACCGTCCCCGCTCGACGTCTCTCCCGAGGCCCCCGACCGCAACCTCGCCCTGGAGTTGGTCCGGGTCACCGAGGCCGCGGCCATGGCGGCCGGCCGGTGGGTCGGGCGCGGCGACAAGATCGGCGCGGACGGCGCCGCGGTGAACGCCATGCGCACCCTCGTCTCCACCGTCTCGATGAACGGTGTCGTCGTCATCGGTGAGGGCGAGAAGGACGAAGCCCCGATGCTGTTCAACGGCGAGCACGTCGGTGACGGCACCGGCGCCGAGGTCGACATCGCCGTGGACCCCATCGACGGCACCACCCTGAACGCCAAGGGCATGCCCAACGCCATCGCCGTCCTGGCGGCCGCCGACCGCGGCACCATGTTCGACCCGTCCGCGGTCTTCTACATGGACAAGCTGGTCACCGGCCCCGAGGCCGCCGACTTCGTCGACATCAACGCGCCCGTCTCGGTCAACATCCGCCGGGTCGCCAGGGCCAAGCGTTCCTCCCCCGACGACGTCACGGTCGTCATCCTCGACCGCCCCCGCCACGAGGGCATCGTCAAGGAGATCCGGGAGACCGGCGCGCGGATCAAGTTCATCTCCGACGGCGATGTGGCCGGTTCGATCATGGCGGCGCGCGAAGGCACCGGCGTCGACCTGCTGATGGGCGTCGGCGGCACCCCCGAGGGCATCATCTCGGCGTGCGCCATAAAGTGCCTCGGCGGTGTCATCCAGGGCAAGCTCTGGCCCAAGGACGACAAGGAGCGGCAGCGCGCGATCGACGCCGGGCACGACCTGGACCGCGTCCTGTCCACCGACGACCTGGTCAGCGGTGACAACGTGTTCTTCGTCGCCACGGGCATCACGGACGGCGAACTGCTGCGCGGGGTGCGCTACCGCGCGGAGACCGCGACCACCCAGTCCCTGGTGATGCGCTCCAAGTCGGGCACGATCCGGCAGATCGACTCGACGCACCGGCTCTCGAAGCTCCGGGCCTACAGCACGATCGACTTCGACCGCGCGAAGTAGCCGACGCGCGACCTGAGGGCCGACGGCCCTCAGGCGTATCGACGGCTCACGCGGATGCGGATACGGAAGGGGTGCCCCCACTGTGCGGCGGGGGCACCCCTTCCGGATACCTGCCCATCGGATACGCGTCTCTCGGAAAACGCGTCGGCCGGGCACCCGGCCCGGTACGCCTCAACCGGCGGCGGCGACCCGGCTCTCCGCCGAGGCGGCCTTCCTCAACTCCAGCTCGCGCCGCCTGCGACGGGCCAGCACCACTCGGCGCTCGGCCGCCGTCAGACCGCCCCACACTCCGTACGGCTCGGGCTGGAGCAGCGCGTGCTCCCGGCATTCGACCATCACCGGACAGCGGGCGCAGACCCGCTTCGCGGCCTCCTCGCGCGCCAGCCTCGCGGCTGTCGGCTCCTTGGACGGGGCGAAGAACAGTCCGGCTTCATCCCGACGGCACACCGCCTCCGAATGCCAGGGCCCGGCCTGATCCTCCCGAGCGGGACTCCGCTGCGGCGGAACGGCGGCGACCTGCAGGGGCTGATGCGGCGGTTGCAGCACGGTCTACTCCTGACGACGGCTTCGCGAGCGAGAGACGATGCAGCCTTCCCTACCCGCTGTACGCACTCCTATGCACTGAGTGGTACCCAGTTCGGAGTTCGGAATATCGTGCGGAATTCCGGACACTCTCGTGCCGTCGGACGACTTTGGCCGAAAACCACCGAAGACGACCGGCCGTCGGTCGAACGGGAGCCGGCCGAGGCCGGCGGAAAATCAGGAACCGAGGTGCTTGCGCAGCCGGTTGTGGAGATCGGCGACCCACTTGCCGCGCTTCGGCTTGGCCTCGACGTTCCCGAACAGCGAGTAGCCGTTGACCGTGACGAGAGGCGCGTTGGGGTCGTCGCCCTCCAGGGTCAGCACCTCGAAATTGCCCAGGATGCCGGTACCGCTGCCCCGCAGCGAGATGTTTTGGGGGACCGTGATCTCGACATTGCCGAAAATAGCCGTCGCGTTGATCACGCTGGCGCGCTGGCCGAACAGCGCCTCGGTCAGGTCGATCTCGACATTGCCGAAGAGCGCGAAGGCGTTGGTCTTGCGCCCGATCCGCCAGCGGCCCCGGCGAGTTGAGCTGCTGAGGATCGCGACGAGGTTCTCCGCCGGGGCCGTCGGATCGTCGGGTCCGTATCCGTATGCGGACGACGAGGACACCGGCCTCGCGATCGGGCGGCCGTCGGCACCGACGGCCGGCAAATCCCGCACCAGCGGCTCCAGTTCCCCGACGGTCTTCGCCCGGTAGACGGAGTCGATCCGCTCGGCGTGCTCCTCGGCGTCCAGGCGGCCCTCCGCCAGCGCCTCCCGGAGAATGTCCGCGATCCGGTCCCGGTCGGCATCGGAGGCCCGGATGGCCGGGGGCTCCGCGGGCGCGACCGGCTTCTGAGGGTGCTTTTCGAGGTCCACGGCCCCAGGGTAGCGAAACGCGATAGATCGCGACCAGGGCCTCTCGCCGGGAGTACCGGGAACCGCCGGAACTGAGCCTTACCTCACAGGAGCGGTGTCCGTACGGCGCCCTACGCTGGATGCGCGCCGCCAATGGAGGCCGCGCCTCCGTCTGTCGAGTGAGGAATGGCCGTAATGCCAGAGTTTGCGTACTCCGATCTGCTCCCCCTGGGAGAGGACACCACGCCGTACAGGCTGGTGACCGCCGAAGGTGTCTCGTCCTTCGAGGCCGACGGGCGTACGTTCCTCAAGGTCGCCCCGGAGGCACTGCGGACGCTCGCCGCCGAGGCGATGCACGACATCTCGCACTACCTGCGCCCGGCCCACCTCACGCAGCTGCGCCGGATCGTGGACGACCCCGACGCGTCCTCGAACGACAAGTTCGTGGCGCTCGACCTGCTGAAGAACGCGAACATCGCGGCCGCGGGCGTCCTCCCGATGTGCCAGGACACCGGCACGGCGATCGTGATGGGCAAGCGCGGTCAGAACGTGCTGACCGAGGGCGGCGACGAAGAGGCGCTGTCGCACGGCATCTACGACGCGTACACCAAGCTCAACCTGCGCTATTCGCAGATGGCCCCGCTGACCATGTGGGACGAGAAGAACACCGGCTCGAACCTGCCCGCGCAGATCGAGCTGTACGCGACCGACGGCGGCGCCTACAAGTTCCTCTTCATGGCGAAGGGCGGCGGCTCCGCCAACAAGTCGTTCCTCTACCAGGAGACCAAGGCGGTCCTCAACGAGACCTCCATGATGAAGTTCCTGGAGGAGAAGATCCGTTCGCTCGGTACGGCCGCGTGCCCGCCGTACCACCTGGCGATCGTCGTGGGCGGTACGTCGGCCGAGTTCGCGCTGAAGACCGCGAAGTACGCCTCCGCGCACTACCTGGACGAGCTGCCGGCCGAGGGCTCCCCCACCGGTCACGGCTTCCGGGACAAGGAGCTGGAGGAGAAGGTCTTCGAGCTGACGCAGAAGATCGGTATCGGCGCGCAGTTCGGCGGAAAGTACTTCTGCCACGACGTGCGGGTGGTGCGCCTGCCGCGTCACGGCGCGTCGCTGCCGGTCGCGATCGCCGTCTCCTGCTCGGCCGACCGCCAGGCCGTCGCGAAGATCACCGCCGAGGGCGTCTTCCTGGAGCAACTGGAGAAGGACCCGGCGCGCTTCCTCCCCGACACGACCGACGAGCACCTGGACGAGAGCGGTGTCGTACGGATCGACCTCAACCGTCCGATGGACGAGGTCCTCGCCGAGCTGACCAAGTACCCGGTCAAGACCCGGCTTTCGCTCACCGGAGGGCTGGTCGTGGCCCGCGACATCGCCCACGCCAAGATCAAGGAGCGGCTCGACGCGGGCGAGGAGATGCCGCAGTACCTGAAGGACCACCCCGTCTACTACGCGGGCCCCGCGAAGACCCCCGAGGGATACGCCTCGGGCTCGTTCGGTCCGACGACGGCCGGGCGGATGGACTCGTACGTGGAGCAGTTCCAGGCGGCGGGCGGCTCGAAGGTCATGCTCGCCAAGGGCAACCGCTCCACACAGGTCACCGACGCCTGCGGCTCGCACGGCGGCTTCTACCTCGGCTCGATCGGCGGCCCGGCCGCGCGTCTCGCCCAGGACTGCATCAAGAAGGTCGAGGTCCTGGAGTACGAGGAGCTGGGCATGGAGGCGGTCTGGAAGATCGAGGTGGAGGACTTCCCCGCGTTCATCGTCGTGGACGACAAGGGCAACGACTTCTTCACCGAGCCGGCCCCCGCCCCGACCTTCACCAGCATCCCGGTCCGCGGTCCCGGCCTGGCCTGACCGGCCTCCCTCTCGGTACGACGGGCTCCGGCCCGGACGTACGGCGCGCCCTCCCCGGTATTCCACCGGGGAGGGCGCGCCTTTTGCGGATACGTCTTCGCCGATACAGCCTTACGGGAACACCACGGGAACACTCGTTCGGGGGAACGTGTGCGTGCACGGGAACACACGAGGTCAGCCGGACGCTCATCCAGACAGGAGGTACGACGACGATGACGACGGACGAGAACACGAGTGCGGGCCGGGGCCGGACCCCGGACGGCCAGACTCTGGACGGCCAGACTCTGGACGGCCAGACTCTGGACGGCCAGACTCTGGACGGCCAAACCCCGCACGGCCGGGCCCCGGACAAGGGCCGGTACCGCACCGAGCACGACTCCATGGGCGAGGTGCGGGTCCCCGCGGACGCCAAGTGGCGCGCCCAGACCCAGCGCGCGGTGGAGAACTTCCCCATCTCGGGACAGCGGCTCGAACGCGCGCACATCGAGGCTCTGGCCCGTATCAAGTCGGCCGCGGCGAAGGTCAACGCCGACCTCGGCGTGATCGGCAAGGATGTCGCGGAAGCCATCCAGGGCGCGGCTGCCGAGGTCGCGGAGGGCCGCTGGGACGAACACTTTCCGGTGGACGTCTTCCAGACGGGCTCAGGTACCTCTTCGAACATGAATACCAATGAGGTGCTCGCCACGCTCGCCACCGAGCGCCTCGGCCGTCCGGTTCATCCGAACGACGACGTCAATGCCTCCCAGAGTTCCAACGACGTCTTCCCGTCGAGCATCCACATCGCCGCGACCGCCGCCGTCACCGGCGATCTGATCCCGGCCCTGGAGCATCTCGCCGCCTCCCTGGAGCGCAAGGCCGAGGAGTTCCAGCACGTCGTGAAGTCGGGCCGTACGCATCTGATGGATGCCACACCCGTCACGCTGGGCCAGGAGTTCGGGGGCTATGCCGCGCAGGTCAGGTATGCCGTGGAGCGGCTGACGGCCTCGCTGCCCCGGCTCGCCGAACTGCCCCTGGGCGGTACGGCGGTGGGCACCGGCATCAACACCCCGCCCGGGTTCTCCGCGGCCGTCATCGCCGAGGTCGCGGGCGCGACCGGGCTGCCGCTCACCGAGGCGCGTAACCACTTCGAGGCACAGGGCGCCCGCGACGGGCTCGTGGAGACCTCGGGGCAGCTCCGGACCCTCGGCGGCTCGCTCACCAAGATCTCCAACGATCTGCGCTGGATGGCCTCGGGCCCGCGTACCGGGCTCGCCGAGATCAGCCTGCCCGACCTCCAGCCCGGTTCCTCGATCATGCCCGGCAAGGTCAACCCGGTGATCCCCGAGGCCGTGCTGATGGTCGCCGCGCAGGTCACCGGCAATGACGCCACGGTCGCCGCGGCCGGCGCCGCCGGGAATTTCGAGCTGAACGTGATGCTCCCGGTGATGGCCAAGAACCTCCTGGAGTCCGTACGGCTCCTCGCCAACGCCTCCCGGCTGCTCGCCGACCGCACGGTCGACGGCATCACGGCACACGCCGAGCGGGCCCGTGAATACGCCGAGTCCTCCCCGTCCGTCGTCACCCCGCTGAACAAGTACATCGGGTACGAGGAGGCCGCGAAGGTCGCCAAGAAGTCCCTGGCGGAGCACCGGACGATCCGTGAGACGGTCCTGGCGGCCGGGTATGTGGAGCGCGGCGATCTCACCCTGGAGCAGCTCGACGAGGCGCTGGATGTGCTGCGTATGACGAGGCCGTGAATACGGGACGGCCGCGGCCGCGCATACGGGACCGCTGCGGCCATGGACCGGGCAAGATCCGTACGACACGCCTAAGATCTGCGCATGGCAGCGACGGAAACGGCCGGGCGGCGCTGGGCGCCCGGCACTCAGATCCTGTGGCGGTACCGGGAGAACGCCGGAGACCGCGTACATATCTGCCGTCCCGTCACGGTCGTGCAGGACACCGACGAACTGCTCGCGGCATGGCTGGCGCCGGACACACCCTGCGTGAGGCCGGTGCTCGCGGACGGTACACCCGTCCACCACGAGCCGCTGACCAGCCGCTACACCAAGCCGCGCACGGTGACGCACGACCGGTGGTACGGGATGGGTGTGCTGAAGCTCGCACGGCCGGGCGAGCCCTGGTCGGTGTGGCTGTGGTGGGAGCGCGGCTGGCGCTTCCAGAACTGGTACGTGAATCTGGAGGAGCCGCGCACCCGCTGGGCCGGAGGCATCGACTCCGAGGACCACTTCCTCGACATCGACGTCTATCCGGACCGCAGCTGGCGGTGGCGCGACGAGGACGAGTTCGCCCAGGCCCAGCAGGACGGACTGATGGAGCGGGACCAGGCGCGGCGGGTCCGGGAGGCCGGGCGGGCGGCGGTCGACCTGATCGACGCCTGGGGCGCCCCGTTCCGCGACGGCTGGGAGCACTGGCGGCCCGACCCCCGCTGGGCGGTGCCGCGGCTGCCGGACGGCTGGGACCGGGCGCCGGCACGAGCGGGGGCCCGCGCGCGATGAACCACACACGAAGCGCGCCGGTACCCCTACACGGCCCGTCGGCGTGCGCACGCGCCTTGTCGGCGTCCGTACACGGCTCGTCGGCAATCGTCCGCGGCTCCCTGGCGTCCGTACGCCACCCGTCGTCCCCCGCACGAATGACCCATACCGGCACGACTCCTGCCCGAACACCCCCCGTACGGGTGACTCCTCTCCGGGGCGGTCCCACCCGAACGAGCCCTGCCCGTGTGCGTGCTGACCAACGCCGTGATCACCCGGGCAGTGCTCTCAGGGCCATGAGACCCTTGATGTGGCCCCAGGGTTCAAACGTAGGATCGTCCTCCGGAACATCGGCACCCGCGTCAACGGGTGAGCGCAGCGCACGGATTGGCCGCAAGTCACACCACACGTCACACCGTTAGTCGCTACGACCGCAAGTCACAACGACCGTGAATCACATCGACCGCGTGAATCACTCGAGGGGGGTGGAGCCGTGCGGGAGGGCTGCCACCCTGTCGAAGCGATCGCATCGCACCACCGGCCCGGACGGACGGAACCCCACGCGTGACGGAGCACCCCCCCTCCCACGAAGGCCGGCAGCCACTGGTTGCCCGGTCGCAGGAACGCACGAGGCCGCGGCAGGAGGCCGCAGCCTCTGCGCCACCTCAGCCCACGGTGCCTGCCCCGGCGGCGGACCCCGCGGGGACCGCACGGCGCGAGGGCGACCGGCTGCGCTTCGTGGGAGCCGCCACCCGCCGTATCGCACGCGGCATAGACCTGGACGAGATCGTGCTGGGGCTGTGCCGGGCGACCGTACCGACGTTCTCCGACGCGATACTCGTCTATCTGCGCGATCCGCTGCCGGTCGGCGACGAGCGGCCGGTGTCGCCGTTCGTGCTGCGGCTGCGGCGCACCGACCGGCTGCGGCTGACCGACGAGGACACCGAGAACGGCTCGCCCATCAGTCCCATCCCGCCACAGGTACAGGTCACCGACGGGCTGCGGCTGCCGATCCTGGATCCGCAGTCCGATCTGATGCCCGCGGCGGAGCTGTGCGAGGTGCGCTCCGGGGGTGCGCTCTCCGAGGTGCTGCGCGGTGTGCGCCCGGTCTTCGGCGACTCGGCCGCGGCCCGTGCCGCGCTGCCCGAGCTGCTGGGCGTGGACCGCACCGTACCGACCGGGCACCGCGCGATCCTCGCCCCGCTGCGGGGCCGGCGGCGGGTCATCGGTGCCGCGGTGTTCCTGCGCAGGCCGGACCGGTCGCCCTTCGAGCCGAACGATCTGCTGGTCGCGGCGCAGCTGGCGACGCACACGGCGCTGGGGATCGACAAGGCCGTGCTGTACGGCCGCGAGGCGTACATCGCCGACGAACTCCAGCGCACGATGCTGCCGGAGAATCTTCCGCAGCCCACCGGGGTGCGGCTGGCCTCGCGCTATCTGCCCGCCGCCGAGACGGCCCGGGTCGGTGGTGACTGGTACGACGCGATCCCGCTGCCGGGCAGCCGGGTGGCGCTGGTCGTCGGCGATGTCATGGGGCACTCCATGACCTCCGCGGCGATCATGGGCCAGCTGCGGACGACGGCGCAGACCCTCGCCGGTCTGGACCTGCCGCCGCAGGAAGTGCTGCACCACCTGGACGAGCAGGCCCAGCGGCTCGGCACGGACCGGATGGCCACCTGTCTGTACGCGGTCTACGACCCGGTCGCGCACCGGATCACCATCGCCAACGCCGGGCATCCGCCGCCGATACTGCTGCATCTGGGCGGCCGGGCCGAGGTGCTCCGGGTGCCGCCCGGGGCGCCGATCGGGGTCGGCGGGGTGGACTTCGAGGCCGTCGAACTGGACGCGCCCGCCGGAGCGACGCTGCTGCTCTACACGGACGGGCTGGTCGAGTCGCGGCTGCGTGACGTCTGGACGGGCATCGAGCAGCTGCGGGAGCGCCTCGCGGCCACCGCGCAGCTGACCGGGCCCGATCATTCCCCGCCGCTGGAGGCGCTCTGCGACGACGTGCTCGATGTGCTGGGACCGGGCGACCGGGACGACGACATCGCGCTGCTCGCGGCCCGGTTCGACGGCATCGCGCCGAGCGATGTCGCGTACTGGTTCCTGGAGCCGGAGGACGCCGCTCCCGGGCGGGCCCGACGGCTGGCCCGGCGGGCGCTGTCCCGCTGGAACCTGGAAGAGCTGAGCGACTCGGTCGAGTTGCTGATCAGCGAGGTGGTCACCAACGCCGTGCGGTACGCGGAGCGTCCGGTGACGCTGCGGCTGCTCCGTACAGACGTACTGCGCTGCGAGGTCGGGGACGACTCGCCGCAGCTGCCCAGGCAGCGGCGCGCCCGCGAAACGGACGAGGGCGGACGGGGACTGTTCCTGGTCAACCGGCTGGCCCGGCGCTGGGGAGCGACCCGGCTGTCCACCGGCAAGGTCGTCTGGTTCGAGATCGCGACCCGGACGTGATCGCATCGGGCCCCGGCATGATCGGTTCGGGGCCCGATGAGATCGGTTCGGGGCTTCGTCCGGGGCTTGTCCGGGGCTTTGTCCGGGGCTTCGTCCGGCAGGGGACCTGGCTTTGTCCGGTAGGGGGACCTGGTCCATGGGGCGCCGAGCGCGCTCAGGGCAGGGCCGTTTCCAAATGTTGCCGACAGTGTGTCGTAGAGGTTAGCTGGGGCAGGCGGCCGTAGTGACCGCTGTCCCAGCCCGGCACAGGATCTGGGTTTTCGCTCCCTCGGTTCACCTGGTTCGGGCCTTCTCTCGACGGGAGGACACTCATGGCCGAGTCATCCCCCAGGACTCCCTACACCACGAACAACGTCGGTATCCCGGTGGAGAGCGACGAGCACTCGCTCACCATCAGCCCCGACGGCCCCATCCTGCTCCAGGACCACTACCTCATCGAGAAAATGGCCCAGTTCAACCGTGAACGGGTCCCCGAGCGAGTGGTGCACGCCAAGGGCGCGGGCGCGTACGGCGTCTTCGAAGTCACCAACGATGTCAGCCAGTTCACCAAGGCCGACCTCTTCCAGCCGGGCCGGCGCACCGAGATGCTGGCCCGCTTCTCCACGGTCGCCGGTGAACTCGGCTCGCCCGACACCTGGCGCGACCCCCGCGGCTTCGCGCTCAAGTTCTATACGGAGCACGGCAACTACGACATGGTCGGCAACAACACGCCGGTCTTCTTCGTACGCGACCCGATCAAGTTCCAGGACTTCATCCGCTCGCAGAAGCGCCACCCGGCCACCGGACTGCGCAACAACGACATGCAGTGGGACTTCTGGACCCTCTCCCCCGAGTCCGCGCACCAGGTGACCTGGCTGATGGGCGACCGGGGCATCCCGAAGTCCTTCCGGCACATGAACGGCTACAGCTCGCACACCTATATGTGGGTGAACGCGGGCGGCGAGCGGTTCTGGGTGAAGTACCACTTCAAGACCGACCAGGGCATCGACTACCTCAGCCAGGCCGACGCCGACGAGATGGCCGGCACGGACGGCGACCACCACCGCCGTGATCTGTACGAGTCGATCGAGTCCGGGAACGCGCCGACCTGGAGCCTGAAGGTCCAGGTCATGCCGTTCGAGGCGGCGGCCGACTACCGCTTCAACCCGTTCGACCTGACCAAGGTGTGGCCGCACGGCGACTACCCGCTGATCGATGTCGGCCGGATGACGCTCAACAAGAACCCGGACAATTTCTTCATCCATATCGAGCAGGCCGCGTTCGAGCCCTCGAACCTGGTGCCGGGCATCGGCCCGTCCCCGGACAAGATGCTGCTCGGCCGGCTCTTCTCCTACCCGGACACGCACCGGTACCGGATCGGTCCGAACTACACCCAGCTGCCGCCCAACCGGCCGCGTTCGCGGGTGGATTCGTACTCCAAGGACGGTCCGATGCGATATGTGGCGTCGAACGCCGCGAGGCCGTACGCCCCGAACTCGTACGGCGGTCCCGCGGCCGACACCGAGCGCTTCGGCGAGCCGGCCGGCTGGGCCTCGGCGGGCGAGATGGTGCGCGAGGCGTACAAGCCGCACCGCGAGGACGACGACTGGGGCCAGGCGGGCACGCAGGTCCGCCAGGTGCTGGACGACGCGCAGCGCGACCGGCTGGTGTCGAACGTCGCCGGTCATCTCGCGCAGGGCGTGTCCGCGCCGGTACGGGAACGGGCGCTTCAGTACTGGCGCAACATCGACAAGAAGATCGGCGACCGGATCGCCAAGAAGGTGAACGGCGGCTGACGGGTCAGGCGCCACACCGCGGCCCCGGCCGGCTTGTACGCGCCTGCCGGGGCCGCCCCGTAAATCAGTGACTCTGTACAGCTACTGGCCGAACGGCAGTTGACCGCCGTCGCCGGGCGGGTCCGCGCCGCCCGTGGGATCGCCGGTCTCGCCGCCGCCGGGTGGCTCCGGGTCGCCGGTCTCCCCGCCGCCGGGCTCCGTGGCCGGCGGGGAATCCGTCGGCGGCGCGGGCGGGGACTCGCTCGTCGAATCGGTGGGATCGGGCGACGGTGTCGTGGGGGTGGGGTCCGGTGACTGAGTGGTCGGCGTCGTCGTCGGGGTCGGCGCGGTCGGCGAGTGCGTCACCCCGGTCTGTACGGGCGGGGCGACGTCCAGGTCGAACTGCTCGTCGGAGCCGTTCAGCGCGCCGAGGGTGTAGTCCGCCCAGATCCGGGCGGGGAAGCCACCGCCGTTGGCACGGCCGCTGTTGGCGGTGCCGGTCAGGGTGACCTGGCCGCCGCCCTCCTTGGTCGACTCGCCGAACAGCGCCACGACCGTGGTGAGCCGGGGGGTGTAGCCGGCGAACCACGCGGACTTGTTGTTCTCCGACGTGCCGGTCTTGCCCGCCGCGTCATAGGCGGAGGTGTTGGCCTCGGCGCCCGAGCCGTTGTCGACGACGCCTTGCAGCGTACGGGTCACGGTGTCGGCGCTCTCCCTGCTCACCGCCTGCTCGCCCACCGGGTCCGGCATCTCGACCGTACGGTCCTTGTGCTCGGCCGACTTCACGATGGTCGGCGTGATCTTCGTGCCGTGGTTGTCGAGCGTCGCGTACACACCGGCCATGTCCCAGGTGGACGCGTTCATCGTGCCGAGGGTGATCGCGGGGCGCTCGGGGAAGTTCTTGTCCGGCATCCCGAGGTCCAGCGCGGTCCGCTTGACCGCACCGGGGCCGACGTCCACCACCATCTGTGCGAAGACGGAGTTGATGGAGTCGTTCATCGCGGTCTGGACATCGACGGAGCCGTAGTCCCTGTCGTCCTCGTTCTGCGGGGCGAAGGGGGTATCGCTGCCCACGACGGGCCGCTTGCTGGTGCCGTCGTACCGCGTGCCGATGCCGATCCGCTGTCCGTCCTGCGTCTGCGCGCCGTTCTCCAGGGCGGAGGTGAGGACGATCGGCTTGAAGGTCGAGGCGGGCTGGTAGTCGGAGCGGGTGGCGTTGGATATCCAGTGTTCGGTGGCGCTCCTGCCGCCGTACAGCGCGACGACCCGGCCGGTCTTCGGGTCGACGGAGGTCGCTCCCGCCTGCACCGTCGCGTCCGTCTTGTTGCCCTTGCGGTCGAGCTTGCTCTCCAGCTCCTTGTCGACCGACTTCTCCAGCTGCTTCTGCCGCTTCTGGTCGATGTTGAGGGTGATCGTCCAGCCGCCCGCGTCGATCGCGCTCTTGTCGACGCCCTGCGCGGCCAGTTCATTGTTGGCGGCCTCTACGAGATAGCCGGTCTGGCCCCCCATGCCCGAGGGCGCCTTGGGCTCGTGCGGGACGGGGAACTTCAGGCCGGAGCGGGCCGAGGAGTCCAGCCAGTGCTGTTCGACCATGTTGTCGAGGACATAGTTCCAGCGCGCGGTGGCCAGCTTCTTGCCGGTGGCGGTGGCGGAGGACCAGTCGTACTGGCTGGGGGCCTGGAGCAGCGCGGCGAGGTAGGCGCCCTGCGCGACACTCAGCTTGGACGCGTCGACGCCGTAGTACGCCTGGGCCGCGGCCTGGATGCCGTACGCGCCGCGCCCGTAGTAGCTGGTGTTGATGTATCCGGCGAGGATCTCGTTCTTGCTCTTCCGCTGGTCCACCTTCAGGGAGATCACCAGCTCCTTGAGCTTGCGGGTGACCGTCTGGTCCTGGTCCAGGTAGTAGTTCTTGACGTACTGCTGGGTGATGGTCGAGCCGCCCTGCTTGCCCTTGCCGGAGACGGTGTTCATCAGGCCGCGGGCCGTGCCCTTGATGTCGACACCGGAGTCGCCGTAGAAACCCTTGTTCTCGGCGGCGACGAAGGACCGCTGGACCCCCTTGGGGATCTGGTCCAGGCCGACGATCTCGCGGTTGACCTGGCCGGTGCGGGTGAGGATCTTGCCGTCGCTGTACTTGTAGACGTTGCTCTGCATCTCCGCCTGCGCGTTGGCGCTGGGCACGGGGACGATCAGATAGATCACGAAGAGCCCGCCCATGCCGAGCAGACAGAGCCCGAAGAACGTGCCGAGCAGCTTCCTCGGCGTGAAGAAGCGGCGTATGCCGCCGCCTCCCTCTTTCTCCGCCCGGCGCGTTCCACGCTGCCGGGCACGTGTGGCTTCCGCTCGGGCCATCGCCGTGTAGCTCCGCTCTCGGGTCTGTCGGTGTTGGTGCGTGTCGCGGGTATCGCCGTCGTTCTTTTGGCGTCCCTTGTCTCTCTTGGCGCCTCTGGTCCGGAATCAGCTCAGAAAGCTAACACCGCTCGCTGTGACAAAGGCCAACCGATCCGGCCTTTCCGGGCGTGACAATCAGCACCCGTTCTCACTGGAACCGACTCATGAGAGGGCCACAGGGTTGCCAACGCATTAATGTGTAATCACAATGATAGCTACCGCGGAACCGCGGGATCAGCATGGAAACGGGGCATGATCATGACCACCACCAGCACACCTCTCGCCGACGACCTGCCCGAGATGCCCGCCCCACGGGTCCGGGAATTCTCCGCCCACAACATCGGCGGCGGCCTCGCCCTGCTGCTCGGACTGCTCGGACTCGGCGCGGGCGCCGCCCTGATCACCCTGGGCGCCACGCTCGCCTCGAACGGTCCGAAGGTGGCATTGATCGCCGTCGGGATACTCATCACGGTCGTCGCGTTCTTCGCGATGTGCGGGCTGAACACGGTGTCGCCCGGCGAGGCCAGGGTCGTCCAGCTCTTCGGCAGCTACCGCGGCACGATCCGTACCGACGGACTGCGCTGGGTCAACCCGCTCACCTCCCGTACGGAGATCTCCACGCGGGTACGGAACCACGAGACGGCCGTCCTCAAGGTCAACGACGCCTACGGCAACCCGATCGAGCTGGCCGCGGTCGTGGTCTGGAAGGTCGAGGACACGGCGCAGGCGCTGTTCGAGGTGGACGACTTCCTGGAGTTCGTCTCCACCCAGACCGAGGCCGCCGTACGGCACATCGCCATCGAGTACCCGTACGACGCCCACGAGCGGGACGGCCTGTCGCTGCGCGGCAACGCCGAGGAGATCACCGAGAAGCTCGCCGTCGAACTGCACGCCCGGGTGGAGGCGGCCGGCGTCCACATCATCGAGTCCCGCTTCACGCATCTCGCGTACGCCCCGGAGATCGCCTCCGCGATGCTCCAGCGCCAGCAGGCGGGCGCGGTCGTCGCGGCCCGCCGGGAGATCGTGGACGGCGCGGTCGGGATGGTCGAGGCGGCGCTGACCCGGCTGACGGAGGAGGACATCGTGGAACTGGACGCGGAACGCAAGGCGTCGATGGTGAGCAACCTGCTGGTCGTGCTGTGCGGGGACCGCGCGGCCCAGCCGGTCGTCAACACGGGCACCCTTTACCAGTGACCGAACGAAAGCAGATCCTGCTGCGCGTGGACCCGGCGGTGTACGACGCCCTGGCCCGCTGGGCGTCCGACGAACTGCGCAGCGCGAACGCGCAGATCGAGTTCCTGTTGCGACGGGCACTGGCGGACGCGGGGCGGCTGCCGGGGAATGCGGCGCCGATTCCCCGGCGGGGGCGGCCCCGGAAGACGGGGGCGGCGGGGGCGGCGGAGCCGGCAGGGGCCGCGGAGTCGGCGGGGGCCGCGGAGTCGGCGGGGGCGGACGACGACGCCGGGGGCGGGGGCGGGTCGGCGGGTGGCCGGTAGGCCGCCGTGGGTGCGGTATCGCCGTCCGGCTGGGTGCGGGGGCGGTGCGCGATGCGCGGGGGCGCCGTTGCGGGGGCGGGGCCGGCGCCTCCGGAGGCGCGTGTCCGGACTGCATGATGTACGGCGTGTGCGGCTCTGTTCTTCGGGTGCGGGTTGCCGTACGCCACACATCACGCTTTACGTCCGGACACGTCACCTCCTGCGACCCCGTCCCCCTCCCGTCGGTTTCTCACCTGCGGGCCGACTCGTGCTTCTGTGCGTCCGTACCACTCCTCGCTATACATGTGGTGTATACGTGCGATGTACAGTTGCCCGCATGTCAATCGGTCACACCCTTCTCGGGCTCCTCGAATCGGGACCGCGCCACGGCTACGACCTCAAGCGGGCCTTCGACCAGCAATTCGGACACGACCGGCCCCTCCACTACGGGCAGGTCTACTCGACCATGTCCCGCCTCCTGAAGAACGGGCTCGTCGAAGTCGACGGAATCGAAGCCGGAGCCGGTCCCGAGCGCAAGCGGTACGCGATCACCCCGGCCGGCGTCATCGACGTCAAGCACTGGCTCGACCAGCCGGAGAAGCCGGAACCGTACCTCCAGTCGACCCTCTACACGAAGGTCGTCATCGCGCTGCTCACCGACCGCAGCGCCACCGATCTGCTCGACACCCAGCGCGCCGAACATCTGCGGATGATGCGCGACCTCACCGCGCGCAAGCGCGAGGGTGACCTGGTCGACCAACTGATCTGCGACCACGCGCTGTTCCATCTGGAGGCGGACCTGCGCTGGCTGGAGCTGACCGCGGCCCGGCTCGACAAGCTCGCGGAGAAGGTGCGCTGATGACGGCTGGGCCTCCTCTGCTCGCAGCCGACGGCCTGCGCAAGGCGTACGGCCCGACCGCCGCGCTCGACGGCGCGTCGTTCTCGATCCGGCCCGGTGAGATCGTCGCCGTCATGGGCGCGTCCGGCTCCGGCAAGTCGACCCTGCTGCACTGCCTCGCCGGGATCGTCACCCCCGACTCGGGCACCATCACCTACCGGGGCCGCCCCCTGACCGCGATGTCGGACGCCGAGCGCAGCGCCCTGCGCCGTACGGAGTTCGGCTTCGTCTTCCAGTTCGGCCAGCTCGTACCCGAGTTGACGTGCGCGGAGAACGTGGCGCTGCCGCTGCGGCTGACCGGTGTCCGGCGCAAGGACGCCGAACGTACCGCCCTGGACTGGATGGAACGCCTGGAGGTCGACGGCATCGGGTCGAAGCGGCCCGGCGAGGTCTCCGGCGGGCAGGGCCAGCGGGGCGCGGTGGCCCGTTCGCTGGTCGCCTCCCCGCGGCTGGTCTTCGCCGACGAGCCGACCGGCGCCCTCGACTCCCTCAACGGCGAGCGGGTGATGGAGCTGTTCACCGAGGCGGGGCGCCGCCGGCTGTGGTGGCGGCTGCTGATGCCTCTCATCGGCATCGCCCTCCTGATGGCGACCCGGACCGTGACCGAGGAGACCGAAGCGGTCGGCCGGTACACCATCGCGGGCGGCGCGGTGCTCGTGCTGGTCGGTCTGACCGCTCTGCTGCCCTGGGCGGTCGAGGCGGCGGTGGTCCGGCTGCGCGGCGGACCCGTCGCCTGGCAACTCGCCACCCGCAGACTCCAGTTGGGCAGCGGCTCGGCGGCTCGGACGGTCAGCGGGATCACCGTGGTGGTGGCGGGCGCCATCGCCCTCCAGATGATGTTCGGCGGGATGCACGAGGGGTTCGTCAAACCCACCGGCCAGGACCCGACACGAGCGAACATCACGGTCAGCGCGTCGTTCGGGAACGGGGAACTGGCCCAGCGGATGATCGACGACTTCCGCGCGACCAAGGGCGTCAGGAAGGTCATCGGCACGGTCGAGAGCTATGTGGTCGCACCGGGGCCCGTACCGGACGGCGGCATCCGGCCGACCACCACCCTGACCGTCGGCACCTGCGCCACCCTGCGGGAACTCGCCAGGCTGCCCTCCTGCGCGGACGGAGACGCCTTCGTGTCCCACATCCCCGGAGACAAGCGGATGAGCGACTGGGTCGACGAGACCGCCAGGCCGGGAAGGCCTGTCGACCTCAACACGCGTTCCGTGGACGACGGTTCCAAGCCGGTGCTGTGGACGCTGCCGGCATCGGCCCATACCGTCCAGGCCCGGACGGACCCCCTCGGGCGCGAGACCGACGGCATCTTCGCCACACCCGGCGCCATCGACCCGAGCCGGTTGACGAGCGCGACGACCACGGCCACGATCCGGGTGGACGACGGGGTGCCGGACGCGGTGGAGCATGTACGCAACACGGCCGCCGGACTCGACCCGTCGATGCGGGTGACGACGGTCGAGCGCGTCGAGCGGGACAAGCAGTACGCCAGCGTGCGGACCGGGCTGATGATCGGCGGCACCGCCACGATGGGGCTGATCGCCGCGAGCATGCTCGTCTCACAGATCGAGCAACTGCGTGAACGCAGGCGGCTGTTGTCGGTCCTGGTGGCCTTCGGTACGCGCCGGGCGACGCTCGCCTGGTCGGTGCTGTGGCAGACCGCCGTACCGGTGGTGGTCGGTACGGCACTGGCCATCGCGGGCGGGCTGGCCCTCGGGGCCGTCCTGCTCGACATGATCGCCAAACCGGTCAGCGGCTGGTGGGGCTTCGTGCCCTACGCGAGCGCGGGCGCCGGAGTGATCCTGCTGGTGACGGTGCTCAGCATGCCGCCGCTGTGGCGGATGATGCGGCCGGAGGTCCTGCGAACGGAGTGAACCACCTTGCGGCGCGGATATTCTTGGGCGCGGGTGTTGCCGCGCGGGTGTTGCCGCGCGGGTGTTGCCGCGCGGGTGTTGCCGCGCGGGTGCCGGGCGCAGGTCCCGTAGTACGGCTGCCGGCCACAGCGTCCGTACCGCCGGGGAGCCGGACACTCCGGCCGTGACACGGATGCCCGGCTTCCCGACCGCCCGGCAACGGTCTCAGCCCGGCTCCCGCCGCTGCGCCGGTGCGCACGCGGGCGCACGCTCGGCCACGCGCACCGGCAACTCCCTGAGCGCCTCCCGCAGCGCGTCCGCGAACGTCTCGAACTCCCCGCCGCGCGCCGCGCCCGTCCGCATCGCCAGCGCGATCCGGCGCGACGGCGCGGGGTCGGCGAAGTACCCGGTCGCCAGCCGGTCGTTACGTCCCGTCTCGACCTGGACCGCCGTCCGCGGCAGCAGCGTGACCCCGAGCCCGCCCGCCACCAACTGCACCAGCGTGGACAGCCCGGCCGCGCTGGTCGTCACCGGCACACCGTCGGTACGCCCCGCCTCACGGCAGATGTCCAGCGCCTGGTCGCGCAGGCAGTGCCCCTCGTCGAGCAGCAGCAGCGGCAGCTCCCGCAGCGCCTCGCGCGGCAGGTCCCGGCGCCCGCCGAGTCCGTGTGTGTCCGGTGTGACCAGTACGAAGTCCTCGTCGAACAGAGGCAGTTCGGTGACCCCCGGCTGGCCGAGCGGCACGGCGAGCAGCAGCAGGTCCAGCCGGCCGGCCGTCAGCCCGTCCAGCAGGGACGAGGTCTGCTCCTCGTGCACCTGGAGATCCAGCTCCGGATAGCGCCCGTGCACCAGCCGGAGCACTGTCGGCAGCAGGTACGGCGCGACGGTCGGGATCACCCCGAGCCGGAGGGTTCCGGTGAAGGGGGCCCGCACCGCCTCCGCCTCGTCCAGCAGCGCGCCGACCGCGTCCAGTACGGTCCTCGCCCGGACCGCGAGCCGTTCACCGGCGGCGGAGAGCAGCACCTTGCGCGTCGTACGCTCCACGAGCTGTACGCCGAGCACCTCCTCCAGCGCCGAGACCGCCCCGGAAAGAGCGGGCTGGCTCATCCCGATCGCGGCGGCCGCGTCCCGGAAATGCAGCTGCTCGGCCACGGCCGCGAAGGCGCGCAACTGGGACAGACTGGGCTGTTTACCCCGCTGGCCGGAGTGTTTGACGTAACTCGTGGGCACCACTGATAGGTCCTTCCGATCGCGGCGACCGAGTCTAGCTATTTCCGTGATCAATATCCTCTGTGCCACCATCAGTAATCCGCCCAACCGCCCGGAAGACCCTCAAATGGGATCTCCTTCCCCCACAAGGAGTGCGCGTGCTCACTGTTGGTGACAAGTTCCCCTCGTTCGAACTGACCGCCTGCGTCTCACTCGAGAGCGGCAAGGAGTTCGAGGAGATCAACCACAAGACCTACGAAGGCAAGTGGAAGGTCATCTTCGCCTGGCCCAAGGACTTCACGTTCGTGTGCCCGACCGAGATCGCGGCCTTCGGCAAGCTCAACGAGGACTTCGCCGACCGTGACACCCAGATCCTCGGCTTCTCCGGTGACTCCGAGTTCGTGCACCACGCCTGGCGCAAGGACCACCCCGACCTGCGGGACCTGCCCTTCCCGATGCTTGCCGACTCGAAGCACGAGCTGATGCGCGACCTGGGCATCGAGGGCGAGGACGGCTTCGCGCAGCGCGCCGTCTTCATCGTCGACCCGGACAACGAGATCCAGTTCACCATGGTGACCGCCGGTTCCGTGGGCCGTAACCCCAAGGAGGTCCTGCGGGTGCTGGACGCTCTGCAGACCGACGAGCTGTGCCCGTGCAACTGGAACAAGGGCGAGACCACGCTCGACCCCGTCAAGCTCCTGTCGGGCGAGTGATATCCGATGGCTCTCGATGAACTGAAGTCGGCCCTGCCGGACTACGCCAAGGACCTGCGACTGAACCTCGGTTCGGTCATCGGCAACAGCGAGCTGCCGCAGCAGCGGCTCTGGGGCACGGTGCTGGCCTGCGCGATCGCCTCGCGCTCGCCGCGCGTGCTGCGCGAGCTGGAGCCGGAGGCCAAGGCCAACCTGAGCCCCGAGGCGTACACCGCCGCCAAGTCGGCCGCCGCCATCATGGCGATGAACAACGTCTTCTACCGGACCCGGCACCTGCTGTCGGACCCCGAGTACGGGACGATGCGCGCCGGTCTGCGGATGAACGTAATCGGCAACCCGGGTGTGGAGAAGGTGGACTTCGAGCTGTGGTCGCTCGCCGTCTCCGCCATCAACGGCTGTGGCCAGTGCCTCGACTCGCACGAGCAGGTGCTCCGCAAGGCCGACGTGGACCGCGAGACGATCCAGGAAGCCGTCAAGATCGCCGCGGTGATCCAGGCGGTCGGCGCGACGCTCGACGCCGAGGCCGTACTCGCCGAGGCCGTCCCGGCCGAGTAGGCGTGTGAGGCGGAGCTGAATTCCGCGAAGACGAGGGCCCGGTGGACAGTTCGTCCACCGGGCCCTCGCGTCTGCCGTCAGACGCCCGCCGGTCGTCCCGCCGGATACGCCCGCCCCTCCCGCTCGCCTTCCGGTTCCGGTTCGGAGATCACCGCGTGCCGTCCCCCGCCTCGGCGGAGGCGGGCGTGGCCGTCGGCGTCGGGGACGTCGGCGGAACCGATGCGGCGGGTACGGGGGCCGGGGTCGGCCGGGGCTCGGTGGGCGTCGGGCCGTGTGGCGAGAGCGAGTTCCGCAGGTCCTGTTCCTGGCTGTACGCGCGGAGGTAGCCGACGACGGTGTTGGTGACCGCCACCAGCGGCACCGCGACCACCGCGCCCCCGATGCCCGCCACCAGACCGCCGATGGCGACCGCGAGGACCACGGCGAGCGGATGCACCCGTACCGCGCGGCCCAGGATGAAGGGCTGGAGCACATGGCCCTCGATCTGCTGGACGCCCAGGACGACGAGCAGCACCATCAGCGCGGTGAACACGTCCTGGGTGACCAGGGCCACCACCACCGCCAGGGCGCCGGAGATCACGGCGCCGACCAGCGGGATGAAGGCGCCGAGGAAGATGAAGACGGCGAGCGGCACCGCGAGCGGGACATCGAGGAAGTAGAGCCCGAGACCGATGAAGATCGCGTCGATCAGGGCGACCAGCACCGTGCCGCGTACATAGGCGGTGAGGGTGTGCCAGGCCCGCGGACCCGCTCCGGCGACTCCCTCACGGGCCTGCGCCGGGACGAGTTTGAGCGTCCACTGCCAGATCTTGCTGCCGTCGTACATCAGGAAGAGCGTCGAGAACATCGCGAGGAACATTCCGGTCAGGAACTCGACCATCACCGTCACGCCCTGGAGGCCGGCGGAGGTGATCTCCTCGGTGTTGGATCCGACGGCGTCGCTCAGGCTCTTCGCGATGCCGTTGATCTGGTCCTCGGTCACATGGAACGGGCTGTTGAGCAGCCATTGCTTCAGCTCGTTGATGCCGTCCGTGACACGGTTGGAGAGGTCGTCGATGTTCTCCATGACCTGCCACACGACGAACCAGCCGACCAGCCCCATCAGGACGAATCCCGCTATCGCGGTGAGGGCCGTGGCCAGTCCGCGCGGTACGCCGTACCCCTTGAGGCGGACCACCGTGGGCTGGAGGAGCGCGGTGATGAGCAGCGCGATGACGAAGGACATGACGACCAGCTGCACGGAGCTGATGACACGCATGAGCACCCAGAGCAGACCACCGAGGACGAGAAGCCGCCAGGCGGCCTCTCCGGCGACCCGCATGCCCCAGGGGATGGCGGCGACGGGATCGGGTCTCGTCGCGACGCCGGGGGCGTATGCGGGAGGCGGCGGGATGTCGGCCCCCGTGGTCGTGGCGACCGGTTCGTCGTCGGCCTCGGCCTCGGCTCTGCGCTCTTCCAGACGCGCGCTCATCCGGGTCAGTTCCGCACCCACCTGACCGAGCCAGGACGGCACTCTCGACATGCTGTTCCCTCTTCCCCCTGCTTGACTCCCCACTCGCTCCCCCGGGGCAGTTCAGAAATGACCGTACACGTGCGAAGCCCCCCACCGTAGGACGGCAGGGGGCTTCGCGAGGTTGAGCGCCGGACGAGCCGGGCTTTCCCTAGTACCAGTTGTTGGCCTGCCAGAACGACCAGGCGCCACAGGGACTGTCGTAGCGGTCGTTCATGTAGTTCAGGCCCCACTTGATCTGGGTGGCCGGGTTGGTCTGCCAGTCGGCGCCGGCGGAGCTCATCTTGGAGCCGGGGAGCGCCTGGACGAGGCCGTACGCGCCGGAAGACGCGTTCTGGGCCTGGTAGTTCCAGGTCGACTCGTGGTTCACGATGTTGCTGAAGCACTGGAACTGGTCGGCCGGGACCATCTGCCGGGCCATCGCCTGGACCTCGGCGACCGTGTAAGAGCTCTGCTGGGTGAAGGAAGCGGAGGAGCGGACCTCGTCGCGGCTCGCGCGCTCCGCGTCCTTCTCGGCCTGTTCGGCCTTCTCCTTCTCCAGACGCTCCTGCTCGGCCTTGTCTTCGGCCGCCGCCTTCTTGGACTTGGCGTCCTTGGCGGCCTGCATACGGGCCGACTCTTCCGCGGACTTCTTCGCGGTCGCGTCGGCCGCGGAGGCCTGCGCGTCCGCCTGCTGTGCCAGCGACGCGGTCTGCACCTGCGCCTGCTGTCCTGCGGGGATGTCTGCGAGGAGCGTCGTGTCGGCTGCGGTCGCCTCAAGATTGGCGTCCGAGACCTGGGGGTCGCCCGAGGCAACTCCCACGACAGCGCCGACGGTGGTGACCGCAGTGGCCGATGCCACGGCGAATCCCCGGACCGAGATCCGGCTCACACGGTGTCCTTCCAGCATCGCCCGGCAGGTGACCTCAGGGGCGCGATCGTGCCCCTGGCACTGGTCTCCGACTGCTGGGTCACGGGAGACACGGGCCCGGTGGGCAACCCCCTTACGGGGACTGCCGCGTGGTGCGCGGGCGGCATGCGGCGACGGCTGTGGAGTTGTGTGGTGCCGCACCTGTGGAGGTGCATATGCATGTGCCGCATGCGGGGGCCTGACGGAAGCAAGACTCTGCCGGAAGTTGACGCCGCGAGGCAATTCCCCGTCGCGTGTGAAAGCTCACACCCTGTTTGCCCCAAGGGATTCGAGGAAATACCCGCGCGCCAGAACGCCGCCCGGCTAAGCTCTTCGGCTTCGCCGGGCGGCGCCCAACTGTGGTGAAACGGGGCGGGATACGCGTTACCCCGCGAGAACGCCCCACACCCCTTACATCTGACCGTCCTCCAGCATTTCGGTCACGAGCGCGGCGATCTGCGAGCGCTCGGAACGGGTGAGCGTGACATGCGCGAAGAGCGGATGACCCTTGAGTTTCTCGACGACCGCGACGACCCCGTCGTACCGGCCCACCCTCAAGTTGTCCCGCTGCGCCACGTCATGAGTGAGGACCACCCGGGAATTCGCCCCGATACGCGACAGAACGGTCAGCAGAACGTTCCGCTCCAGGGACTGGGCCTCGTCGACGATGACGAACGCGTCATGCAGGGAACGGCCCCGGATGTGCGTCAGCGGCAGCACTTCGAGCATGCCGCGCCCCAGCACCTCCTCGATCACCTCGCGGCCGGCGACCGCCGAGAGCGTGTCGAAGACGGCCTGCGCCCAGGGGCTCATCTTCTCGGCCTCGCTGCCGGGCAGATAGCCGAGCTCCTGGCCGCCGACCGCGTACAGCGGCCGGAAGACCATCACCTTCTGGTGCTGCCTGCGCTCCAGGACCGCTTCCAGCCCCGCGCACAGGGCCAGGGCCGACTTGCCGGTGCCGGCCCGGCCGCCCATCGACACGATGCCGATGTCCTGGTCGAGAAGGAGATCGAGGGCGATGCGCTGCTCGGCGCTGCGGCCGTGGATCCCGAAGGCCTCACGGTCGCCGCGGACGAGCCGGACATTGCCCTCGGCGGTGACCCGGCCGAGCGCCTTGCCGCGCTCGGACTGGAGCACCAGTCCCGTGTGCACGGGCAGATCGCTCACCTCGGGCACATGGAGGGACTCCTCGGAGAAGAGGAGATCGATCTGGTCCCCGGCGAGGGACAGCTCGCTCATCCCCGTCCAGCCGGAGTCGGTGACGGCGAGTTCGGCGCGGTACTCCTCGGCGAGGAGACCGACCGACGAGGCCTTGATGCGCAACGGCAGGTCTTTGGAGACGACCGTCACGTCGTACCCCTCCGCCTGGAGATTTCGCGCGACCGCGAGAATCCGTGAGTCGTTGTCCCCCAATCGGAAGCCGGCGGGCAGAATGCCGGGATCAGAGTGGTTGAGCTCGACGCGCAGCGTGCCCCCCAGGCCGCCCAGCGGAATGGGGGCATCGAGGCGGCCGTACCTGAGCCGGAAGTCGTCGAGCAGGCGCAGTGCCTGCCGGGCGAAGTAGCCCAGCTCCGGATGGTGCCTCTTGGCCTCCAACTCCGTGATCACCACGATCGGGAGCACCACTTCGTGCTCGTCGAACCGTGACATGGCGTTGGGATCGGCCAGCAGGACGCTGGTGTCGAGAACGTAGGTGCGCCTGTCGGGCATGCGGCGCTTTGTGCTGGTCACCACGGAAGGACGTACCCCCTCGGATGAGGTCGGGGTGCGACGGCGTCGCGGGGCGGGTGGGCCGGGCTCAGGCCCCATGCGCGGGCCGAACTCCGGCCCTCCGTGTCGCCCGTACGTCTCGCACGGTCGTCCTGGTGCAAAGGGCCTCCCGGGCGGACGGCCCCATGCCGTCCGCTGAGATGCGATGTCCACTGACCTAACTTTCGGACATCGGCTAGAAGGAGGTATTCCCTCGAACACGCGCCGCCATGCCAGCACAGACGGCGGACAGCCGGTGAACCGGAGGTGACAGCCCCGGGCCCGGCCGGTCGGAACCGGACAGGAAGGGACCGTGGACGCCCGCCGTCCCCGTGCGACAAGCGGGTTTCAGGCCCCGTAGCGGCGGTGACGCGCCGCGTAGTCACGCAGGGCCCGCAGGAAGTCGACCTTCCGGAAAGCGGGCCAGAAAACTTCGCAGAAGTAGTACTCCGAATGGGCGCTCTGCCAGAGCATGAATCCGGAAAGGCGCTGTTCACCGCTGGTACGGATGACCAGATCCGGGTCCGGCTGACCGCGCGTGTAGAGATGGGAGGAGATCATGTCGACATCGACGATCTCGGCCAGCTCCTCGAAGGAGGTGCCCTTCTGGGCGTGGTCCATCAGCAGGGAGCTGACCGCGTCGGCGATTTCCTGCCTGCCGCCATAGCCCACGGCGACATTGACGAGTATTCCCTTGTTGTCGACGGTGGCCTGTTCGGCCTCTTTGAGGACGGTCTGCGTACGGTCGGGCAGCAGGTCGAGGGTGCCGACGTGGTGCACCCGCCAGCGTCCGTCGGCCGCCAGATCGCGGACCGCGTTCTCCACGATGCCGACCAGGGGGATCAGCTCGTCCTCGGGCCGGTCCAGGTTGTCCGTGGAGAGCATCCAGAGGGTGACGACCTCGACATCGGTCTCGGAGCACCAGCCGAGCATTTCCTGGATCTTGCTGGCGCCGGCCTTGTGGCCCTGCTCGGCCGTACCGCCGGAGGCCTTCGCCCAGCGACGGTTGCCATCGAGGATGACGCCAATGTGCTTGGGCACCTGGGTGTGGTCGAGACGGCCTTCCACGCGGCGTGCGTAAAGCCTGTACACCAGGTCGCGCAAGTTCACTGAGTCCACCCTCTCGTTTTCATGGGGGCCGGCGCGTCCGCTGGCGAGATCCTGGAGCCGGCCCGGGACCCCGAAGCCGTCACATTACTGCGCGGGCCCCACGGCGACCCAACCCGGTCTGTCACAAGTCCGTGATAAGGAGGGAAGCGTGACTAATTTTCCCCCTTACCTCGCGGCCGGTGACCGGTATGAGTCCATGGAGTACCGGCGCAGCGGGCGAAGTGGCCTGAAACTGCCCGCGATCTCCCTCGGGCTCTGGCACAACTTCGGCGACGACCGGACCCTCGATTCACAGCGCGCGATCCTGCGCCGTGCCTTCGATCTCGGCATCACGCACTTCGATCTGGCGAACAACTACGGCCCGCCGCCGGGATCCGCCGAGCTGAATTTCGGCAAGATCTTCGCGCAGGACTTTTCGGCCTATCGGGATGAACTCATCATTTCGACCAAGGCTGGATATCTGATGCATCCCGGTCCTTACGGTGAATGGGGATCCCGTAAGTACCTGACGTCCTCGCTGGACGCGTCGCTGAAGCGGATGGGGCTCGACTACGTCGACATCTTCTACTCGCACCGCTTCGACGCGAACACTCCGCTCGAGGAGACGATGGGGGCGCTGGCGTCCGCCGTGCGGCAGGGCAAGGCGCTGTACGTGGGGGTGTCCTCGTACAACGCGGAGCAGACCGCCGCGGCGGCCGGGCTGCTGAAGGAGATGGGTGTCCCGGCGCTCATCCACCAGCCGTCGTACTCGATGATCAACCGCTGGACGGAGAGCGACGGGCTGCTGGACGCCCTGGAGACGGCCGGGATGGGCTGCATCTCCTTCGTACCGCTCGCGCAGGGGCTGCTGACGGACAAGTACCTCCAGGGGATTCCGGAGGGGTCCCGGGCGGCGCAGGGCAAGTCCCTGGACCCGGATCTGCTCTCGGACGAGGTCGTACGGCGACTGAAGGGCCTCGACGGGATCGCCCGGCGGCGCGGCCAGTCACTGGCGCAGCTGGCGCTGACCTGGGTGCTGCGCGATCCGCGGATGACGTCCGCGCTGATCGGCGCGTCCAGTGTGGAACAGGTGGAGCAGAACGTGGCGGCGCTGGCCGGGCCCACGCTGACCGCCGAGGAGCTGAAGGAGATCGACGGCTTCGCGGTGGACACGGAGGGCACGAACATCTGGGCCCGGCGGAGCTGACGGTGCGTAGCGGGCGCGGGCGGTGCCTGCGCGCTGATCCGCCCGCGTACCTGCCCGCGCATCCGCGCGCGCACAAAAAAGCCGGGCCGGTCCGTGGGGGGGGATACGGACCGGCCCGAGGGGGGGTTTCCACCATAACCCTTTGTGAGGGTTGATGGGCGCCACGACGGGCCGGGGCAATGTTCCGGAGGCGGGGGTATGCCATGGGAGGCCCGTATTACCAGGCTTTTCGGGGGTGCCGTGATTCGGCGTGGCGAGTAGTTGCCACGCCGAACCCGTAACCCTCAGGAGCGACTCCGGCGGGGGTAGTGCCTTGACGCCGCTTTGACGCCGCTTTGACGGCGCTTTGACGGCGGAGGTTCCAAGGCCGTTCGAGGACTGTTCGGAGACTGTTCGCAGGCCGCCGTCAGGGCGGGCGGGGACCGGCCTCAGCGGCTCCCGGGGTCATCACCTCACCGTCCGGCAATGCGCAGCGTGATCTGGACGGGGCTCACGCTGCGGCAACGCCGCCGAGGACGATGCCCACCAGCGCGCCGGTGATCATGAAGGGGCCGAAGGGAATCGCCGACTTGCGGCCCGCGCGGCGCAGGAGCATCAGGCCGAGTCCGTACAGCGAACCGAACAGGAACCCGGCGAAGGCCCCGACGCACAGCACCGGCCAGCCGTACCAGCCGAGCGTCACTCCCAGGGGGACGGCGAGCTTGACGTCACCGAAGCCCATGCCGTTCGGATTGATCAGGAACAGTACGAAGTAGCAGGCGCCGAGGGCGAGTCCGCCGAGCAGCGCGGCCGGCCAGGAGCCGCCGTCCCCGGGGAGCAGCGCGGCGAGGCCGAGCAGTACGACGGCGGCCACGGCGAGGGGCAGCGTCAGGTGGTCCGGGAGGCGGTGGACGTTGCGGTCGACGAGGGCGAGCAGTACGGCGAGTGGCGTGAGCAGGAGCCATACGGCGAGTTCGGGGCGGGGGCCGGTGGAAGCGGCGAGGGCCGCGCAGACGAGGGCGGTGAGGAGGGGGACGAGGCGGGAGGGGGCGTAGGGGACATGAGGGACGTGGGGGGTGGAGGGCCTGTGGGGGGCAGGGGCCGCGTGTGGGGCGGGAGTTGTGGGGGCGGCTGCGGCTGCCCTTGCGGTTTCGGCTCTCGGTTCTTCGGCTCTCGGTTCTTCGGCTCCGGTTTCGGCTCCGAGGGTGCTCGAGGCCGGGCTTTCCGCCGTACCAGAGGGGACGGCCGCCACGTCGCATCCCGCGCACCGCGTGCCGCCGAGCCATCCGCGAGCGGGCCCGGTGATCGGGTGGCCGGCCGGGCAGCTGTTCCGCCACGGTTCCCCCGGCTCGACCGACAGCCGGTACGCGGCACGCGGCAGCAGCAGCCCGGAGGCTCCACCCCAGACAACGGCGACGGCGATCAGCGTGGCGTACACCTCCCCGACTCTAGAGTCCGGCGCCGGGACCGGTCGTGGGTCCACGGGCCCAACTCCCGTCGTTCCGGGGCCCAGAAGCGACGGTGCGGGGCGTGCCGCCGTACGACGAGGGCTACGGTCTACGGCCATGGGCATGGGCATGGGCATGTGGCGCAACGGCAGCGGACGGCTGACAGTCCCGGGGGCCGACCCGGGGCTCGACCGGCGGGTGGATCTGGAGATCGCCGCCTCGTACGGGACCCGGCGGCGTGGTCTGCTCGGGTGGGCCGGGATCGAGGGCGCGCTGCTGATCACCCCGTGCAACAGCGTGCACACCTTCCGGATGCGCTTCCCGATCGATGTGGCGTATCTGGACAGGGAGTTGACGGTCGTCGATGTCCAGACGCTGAAACCGGGACGGTTCCCTCTCCCCCGGTGGAGGGCCCGCCATGTGCTGGAGGCGGAGGGCGGGGCGATGGCACGGTGGGGGCTGCGGCCGGGGGTTCGGGTGATCATCCATCAGGACGCCGGCGCTCCTCCCCCCGATTGCCGGCCGGTCTGAGCTTGGCGGCCTGGGCCAGGAGCGGTTCCGGGGGCATCCGTGGGGTCTTCGCGTTCTCGAAGTTCGCGGTGTAGAAGGTGGCCACGGTGCCTCCCACCCGTACGACATGGAACACCAGCGGGACCGGATCGCCCTCGAAATCGCCCGTCACCTGATATGCGAGCGCGTCGTCGCCGGCCTTGACCGCGTCGAGCCGTTTCACTCCCGAGTACTTCGAGGGGCTCCCGCCACCGCCGCCGCCGCTCGCGGTGAAGCCGTCCGCACAGGTCGTGACGGCGGCGCGCAGGCGGCTGAGCAGGTTGCGCGCGCCCTGTGCGCCGTGGGTGGTGAGGAACTCGGAGACCGCCGGGCGGTCGTCGTCGGGCCCGACGATCTGCCGGTAGGCGACGGCTTTCCCGAGCGGTTCCGGCTTGCCGTTGATCACGGCGGTGAGAGGTACGCACTCGGCCGCGTCAGCCCGCTCACCCTGGGCCGGTGGCCCGTCCATCGGCCGGACCGTGAAGCCCGGCGCATCGCCGTCGGCGAGGACCGCCCGGTCCAACTCGTCCTGGCTGAGCACCTTTCCGGCACCCGCCCCGACGGCGGTCGGATCCGGGCGGATCTTCGGCCGGGACCGGGGAGTGGCGGAGGCCGTGGTCGGCGGCTTCGCTTCGGCTTCCTTCTTCGTCCGATCCCCGTCGCTCCGATCCTCGTCGCCGCGATCCCCGTCGCCGCGATCCCCGTCGCCGCGATCCCCGTCGCTCCGCTCGCCGTTGCTCCGAGTTTCATCGCTCCGGTCCCCGGCCCCCTGGTCGCCTCCCCCGCAGGCTCCGGTGAGTCCCAGCGCGAGCGCGGCGACCACCGCGGCCAGGGTGATACTGATACGCCGCGACATACCCGGCGTGCCCGCGATGCGTGTTCCCATCCGGTCTCCCCCATCTTGTCGCGCGCCTCAGGGACCCTGTCGCGGTTCCCGCCGCGCCTCCGGCTTCGCCCGCGGTGTCATCCGCGGCGCCAGCAAGCCAACCGCGGCCTTCGCCAACACGCATGGGCCCACGGACCCAACTTCCCGCCCGCTGTCACCGGCTCCGGCTCCGTATCGAGGCCGTGCCTCAGACGCCGCCTCGGCCGCCGCGCAGGTTCGTGATCTCGGCCGGGACCGCTCCGTCCCCGGCGCCCTCCCCGTACTGTTCCACCCAGTGCTTCTCCTGGACCTCGTTGCCGATCCGGATGCCGAAAGTCCAGGTGGGGTCGAGGAAGAGGGTGTGACCTCCCTCGAAGTCCAGGGCCAGGCACCTGCGTTCGCCTTCCCCGGCCGGATAGGCGCGGATCCGCGTGCAGCGCAGCTTGTCCCTGCCGTCGCCGAAGAGCTGTTCGCCGTACGAGGCGACGATCACTTCGTCCTCGGCGTCGGCCAGCAACTCGATGTCGTCCCAGTCCACGGCTCGCACCCGGGCGGAGCCCAGCCGGTCGGACTGGCCGATGGACTCGAACCTCAGCAGCCCGTCGTCCAGCCGCAGCCATACGGCCATCGGCTGGGGCCGGAACTCGGGCACGTCGCCGTCCCTGTCGATCCAGCCCGGGACGAGGACGTCGCGGACGTGGTGCTCACGGAGGGCTTCTTCGACCGTCCGCCACTGGCTGCTCAATACGGTTACCTCTTCCACGTCCGGGATCGTCTCGCCTTCCGCGTTGTCCGCCGAGTTTCGTCTACTTCTTCTTCGGGAGCTTTTTGGTGATCTCGATCGAGGTGTCGAGTCCTTCGCCGCTCTTGAGCGCCGTCCAGAAGTCGCCGTTCTCCCTCAGAACGATCGTCACGCCCTTGCCACGATAGATCAGCCCTTCCGGCTCGCCCTTCTTCAAAGTGCCCTTGCCGACCAGTTCGAATGTGCCGTCCTCGACAGCCTTGGCGATGTCTTCCCGGAACCTCGGACCGTCCTCCTTCAGCTTCTTGTATTTCGTGCCCAAGGCGTCCTCGATGAGCTTCTTGTGACGCAGGAAATGATCCTTGAACTTCTTCGCGTCGCCCTCGCCCACCGTCGGCTTCCTGGCCGCCTCGATGTCCTCGGGCGACATTTCGCAGTCGTTGTTGTGGACGAGCGCCCCGGCGGAGCCGATACCGACGTAATACGTGTGGATGTCAGCGACGGTGAGGTCGTACGTGGTGGTCCGCAGCGTGTGGCGGGAGGTGTCGGTCACCGTCAGCGTGGCGCCGGACGGTGTGCGCAGCTCGGCACCGGGGAGGATCTCGCCGGCGTCCGCCCAACGGTGCTGGTCGCTCAGCCAGAACGGGTGCGTGTCCGTGGCGGTGAGCCGGGCCGGCACGCCGCCGCTTCCCAGAACCGAGAGCCGGGTGAAGTCCTTGTCGTCGTGGGTGGTGATGACCCGTTCGACCGGACGGGCCCGTGTCACACCCGTCGCCGGGTCGGTGGCCATGACACGCGTACCGACGGGGATACGGTCGATGGCGATGCGCCTGCCGTCGGCGAGAAGCACCGGAGTGCCGGGCGGGAAACTGTGGCGGACGGGGCAGTTGGCCGGTTTGTTCTTGCCGTCGCCTTTGTCGCCGTCCTTGTCGCCGTCCTTGGGTCTGCCTCTGGTGTCGGCGTCGAGTTTCCGTTTCGCCTCGGCGAGTCTTTCCTCGGCCTCGCCTACCCGCTTACGGTTCTTGACCAGACCCGTGAGTCCGTCGTACAGGTCGCCGCCGTGTTTCTTCAGCGCTTTGACCAGCTCGACGGCTTTCTTCCATTTCCATGGCGCCCCGTATTTCGCGGCGAGCTTGCCGACGGCGCCACCGACGAGACCGAGCAGTACATTGATGAGCGTCTCGGTGCAGGCACCCATGTCGCCCTTGGTGACGCAGTCCAGGGCGTCGGTGATCCCCAGCTCGTCGGCCAGGATCCTGGCCAGTTCCCGCGCGGCCTCCTCGGCCTTGCCGGAGTCGGACTTCTCCGCGGCCTGGGCGTCCTGGAGCTCTTTGAGGGCGGCCTCGTAGTCGATCCGGGGCTGGGACTCCTCCGCGCCTTCTGTTCCTCCCGTACTGCCGCCCGTACTGCCGCCCGTACTGCCGTCGTCGGAAGCGGGGGCGGGTGCCTCGGCGTCTTCGGTGTCACCGGCATCGGCGTTGCCGTTGCCGCCGCCGCAGTCGCTGCCGCCGGTGATCCGGCACACCTGGGTGCGCAGCCCCTCGGCGAGGGTCGGACCCACCCCCGTCACCACGAGGGCGCCGACGATCGCGGCGACCACGGCCACGACGCCGACGTACTCGATGGCGGACTGGCCACGCTGCGCTCTGCGCAACCCCAGCAACCGGACATCCGTCCGCGGCACAGCCCTGCGCACATGACGACAAACCCGACGCACTACCCCCAGTGGCGACATACCGACGAGGCTAGGCGCGCGCGTCCCGCCTGTCTTGGGCCCCAGGGCCCAAGTGACGGTGTCAGCAGACGACTCGGGGCGCTCGGGGCATCACGACGATGACGACTGGCCCGCGTTGCGCCAGACCGTGATGTCCACCGTCACGTACTGGCTCCCTCCCCCATCGGCCGCGCTCGACTCGGTCCACGGTCCGAACGCTCGCAGCGTGACGAGTCCGATGTGTCCCGACGCGGTCTGGAGACAGATCTGTGAGCCCTTGCCGAGCTTGTCGGTCTCCAGCGACCTGACGAAGCGGGTGTCGTCCCGGCACGACGCGAGCGATCCCTTCTTGCCCTGGTCCACCAGTGTCATGGTGTTGTCCGTCTGTCCGGTCGCCACGACCGAAGGATCGAGGAGTGCGGCCATCCGGTACCCGAAATCGCCCGCGTAGTTGACGTCGCCCTTGACCGGGCGGAGCTTGTCGTCGTTGAGCATCACGTAATAGCCACTCGTGAGGTTGACGGAGGTGACCGTGAACGGCTTCGGATCGGCCGCGGGACTCTCGCCGCCGGCCGGTGCGCCGGACGCCGTGGATCCTCCGCTCGACGCCTTGTCGTCCTCCCCCGTGTTCTGCGCGTTGCCCTTCAGGTACAGGGCTCCGGCGAGGACCATCACCCCGGCCAGAACCAGCGCCACGATGAGCCCTCCCCGGCTCTTCCCCGGCTGGAAAGGCGCGGTCTGCGGTGCGCCGGGCCCCGGCTGATAGGGCCTTGGCTGGTAGGCGGCGCCCGGGTAGGCCGCCGGCGCGTGAGTTCCCGGCGCGTGAGTTCCCGGGGAGTACGGCGCCGGGGAGTACGGCGCCGGAGTGTGTGGCGCCGGGGTGTGCGGCGAAGGCGGGGGCGGCGTGGACGGGTACGCGCCGGGCCTTGGCCCCTGCCGCTGCCCGTCGCCCAGGACAGTCGGTGCGGCATGCAGGTGCGCGGCGTCGAGCTGCGTCGGAACGGGCGGAGTGGGCGGCCCGACGGGCGGCGCGGGCGATCCGGCGGGACGCGCGGCGGACGGCTCCGTCGCCGGGGGCGGGGTGTGCGGCGGGGCCGGGGCCGCCTCCCGGCGGTCGATGTCGTCGTTGACGGGGGTCGGCAACCAGTCGTCGGAGCGGCGCAGTTGAGTCCCGGGCGAGGCCTCACGGCACATGTCGATGATCTCGGTCAGGGACGGCCGCCCGTCGGGATCCTTGGCCAGGCAGCGTTCGACGAGCTCGCGCAGTTCCGCCGGGAGGCCGGTGAGATTCGGCGCCTCGTGGACGATTCGGTACAGCACCGCGTGGGAGGCGCCCTCGCCGAAGGCCGGGTTCCCGATGCCGGCGAAGGCGGCCACCTGGCCGAGCGCGAAGATGTCCGAGGCCGCGGTGCAGCTCGTCCCCGAGGCCTGCTCCGGGGACATGAACGCGGGAGTGCCGATCGTGACGCCGCTGCCGGTGAGTGACGTGGCGTCGGTCGCACGGGCGATACCGAAGTCGATGACGCGCGGTCCGTCCACGGCGAGCAGGACGTTCGAGGGCTTGAGATCCCGGTGCACGATGCCCGCGCTGTGGATGACCTGGAGCGCCTCGGCGATCCCGGCGACCATGAGGAGAACCGCCGACACCGGCAGCGGACCGTGCTCGACGACCGCCGCGTGCACCGACGGGCCGGGTACGTAGGCGGTGGCGAGCCAGGGGCTGGGCCCGTCGGTGTCGCTGTCGATGACCGGAGCGGTGAAGAGGCCCTGCACGCGCTCAGCGGCCCGTACTTCCAGCTTGAAGCGCCGGCGGAATTCCGGATCGCCGGCGAAGTCAGGACGGATGACCTTGATCGCCACGGGCCGGCCGCCGGGCGTGTACGAGAGGTAGACCTTGCCCATACCGCCTTCGCCCAGCCTGGCGCTGATGCGGTAACCGGCGATGGTCGGCGGATCGCCGGCCTCCAGCGCCCGGAACACCCCGTCCTCGTTCTCAGTACCCATCAGTACCCGTCCCCCGATCTGCTGTGCTCTGCGTAAATCAACTGCTGAAAGTGCCCGGCCTCATGGGCTCACGCGAATGTACGGCCTCACGGTTCCCGCCGGATGTACCGCGCACTGTATCCATGGGCGGTTACGGCTCCATGAGGCAGGATCGGGCTCGCCGGTCCGTGGCTGGTCCGTGGCCTGCGCTCGACGGTCCGTGGCCTGTCCGGGGCCTGTCCGTTGCCTGCGGTGGTCGGCGGTCGGGCCCGGGGCCGGGCGCCGCTGAGGTCCGCCCGGCCCGCGCCCCTTTCGCGGCGGGCCGGGCCCGCGCTCGTACGACGCGTCAGTTCTGCGAACCGCCGCTCTCACCGCGCGGGAAGGAGACCTCCACGCGACGGTTCTTCTTGCGGCCCTCCTCGTTGCTGTTGTCCGCGATCGGGTAGTCCTCGCCGTAGCCACGGATTTCGTACGTGATCCCGGCAGAGGCCAGCTCCTTGTCCAGAACTCCGTGCACGGCTTCCGCGCGTTCCTTGGAGAGCTTGTCCCCGTGCGCGGCCGAGCCGAGGTCGTCCGTGAATCCGAAGACACGGACCTTGGCCGTGCTCTGCTTCCTGATCTCGTTGGCGATGGCGGCGATACGGGAGTTGGCTTCCGGGGACAGCTTGGCGCTGTCCTTGCCGAAGAGGACTTCGGCCTGGAGCGCGAACTTCACGTTCTCGTTGGTGTCCTCGCGACGCTCCTCACCGCCCTCGGACTCGATGACCGAGATGATGTCGAGCACCTTCGCCGGGGCGAGCGTGGCCCCGCCCCTGAGCTTGAGGCCGGGCGCGTTGCCGTCCACCTGGGGCGGCGGCGAGGTCGATTCGGTGCCGGGGGGTGTACTCGGGCTCTCGTCGGCGTGGGCGCCGGCCGCCATGCTGAACTGCATGCCGGTGAACAGCACGGCCGCGGCGAGAACCGTCACCGCGGGGCTACTGGATGCCCTGCGCGCGCCGGGCGTCGTGGCACGCATCAGGAGATCTCAATCGTCGCGGAGGGCATCATCGGAAGCTGGAGGTCGACCTGGGCCGTCGACTCGGGCGGAGCCGGGAACTGGGCGAAGAAGGTTTCGCCGGCCCCGGCGTCGATACGACTGATGCCTGTCGTGGTCAGCGGGTAGCCGTCGGTGTCCCGCAGGACGTAGTAACGCTTCTTGTCCGCCTTGTCCACCAGCGTCATTCCCGCCAAGGAGCGACCGGTCCGCCTCACCTGCGTCTCCGACCCGTTCCACTGGATCGGCACCGACTGGCTGCTGTTCCCGGTGTTCTTGACGGTCCCCGTCACCGTGAGGAAACCGCCCTCGTCGCGTGTGGCGGTATGGATGACGAACTGGAACCCACTGCTGCCGTTGATGGTTGCCAGAGTCCTGCTGGTGTCCGGCACCGTGGTGCCCTCGCCACCCTCTTCCTTGGGCTTCTCGTCGGCGGGGGCGGAGGACGACGAGTCGGCGCCCTTCTCCTTGCCTCCGCCGTCGTCTCCCCCGCAGGCTGTCAAGGAGGCGCTCAGCGCCACCACAGCGAGGGCGGCCCCTGCCGCTCTACGGGCCTTCGCCCCATGCCACAGACTCATGAATACGGTTCCTTTGCGTTCGCTCGCGGTCAGTCCGGTCAGTCCTGGGCCAGTCGGACGGAGAATAGATCGGCCATGTCCGGGAGAAGCTCAAGGTGCCCCGGGTCGATACTCCATTTGGTGCCATCACAGACGAGTGAGCCCGGTGACGCCTGCGCGGTATCGTCCGGGTCGGTTTCGGCCGGGTCGTCAGGTGCGGCGCTGTCGTCCGGGGCCGGGTCGGGCGGCTCTTCCGACGGCTTCGTCTCGTCCTCGGCGGGCTCGAAGCCGCACCGGGGCTCGACGACGGCGGTGGCCTCAGCCGTCGCACGCTCGTTCTTGGTGCCCGACAGGATGCTGTCGCCCATCGGCTTCTGGCTGACGACACTGACCGCGAAGCCCCATCTGTCGGACAGTGCGCGGCATCCGCCGGCTCCGTCCAGATCGGCCTTGTTCCCATGGGCGAAGCGGGCCGCGACCACGCAACCGTGGGTGGTACCCAGCGGATCGCCGTTGAAGATGTCGTCCAGATATCCGGGGGTCAGCAGGTTGTCCAGGAGTTCACCACGGAACTGGTCCCGCGACTCCTGAGCCGCCGCCAGGGCCGCGGCGTCCGCCGCGGCCTGGGTTCCGTTGCGCGAGGCACCGGCCTGGCCGACCGCGAAGAACGCGAGCGCGAGAAAGAGCAGGCCCGCCACCATCGTGATGTAGATGGGGGCGGCCTGCCCTGCCTCGCGAGAGGCGTGAGAAGAAGGATGCGTGATCAGCCGGCGTCCAGAATCTCGCTGACCTTGTCCGAAAGACCATTGGCGATGTCGTCCGCCACACCCGTGCCGACGATGGCCACGATGATCAGGGCCACCAGAACGATCACGCCCACGTACTCGACGGCGCCCTGGCCCTTGTCGCCGTGGCGCTTCATCGCCGTGACCGCGGTGTTCACCCAGGAGCCGACGTAGAGCTTGGCGCTGGTGGCGGCCTTCAGCGTGCTGTTCGACATGGTGTTCCCCTCCGGTGCCGGCCGGCCCCTTGCCGGCCGGCTCGTACGCGTCCCTGATGTCGTTCACGCTTCCGGCTTCCTCCTGGCCGGTCTCGCTGGCGACATGAGAAACGTACGCCGGTAAGGCGTCCTTCGACATGGGTCTCAGGGCCCAACTCCGGGCCCAGCGCCGGGAGTGGGCCCGTACCCCTGGTGCCTGAGCGGCCCCCGGGGCTCCCGTGGTCGGCGCCGCCGTCCCGGTGACAGGAGTGCCCCCGGGGGGCCGGAGATCGCGCGCGTGGTCAGCCATGGCCCGTCGACCCCCCTCGTGCGATGCCGTGCCACAGGGCTATCGCCTCGCCGCGGCTGCCTGTGTTCAGTTTGGCGAAGATGCGGTTGATGTGGTTCTTGACGGTCTTCTGGCTGATGAAGCAGGCCGCGGCGATCTGCTGATTGGTCATTCCCGACGCGATCAGGTCCATGATCTCCACCTCCCGCTGACTCAGCTCCGCGTACGGTGCCGCGGGAGCTCCGGACTGCTGCCGACTCTGAGGAGAATGTCCCACATCGACTTGCGAAAGCGAAGGGTTTTGAGGGAATCGACGCACGGGTGATGTTGACTCAACTACCCTTACCTGCACGTCTCTTGTGGGACTTCCTGCTGACCGGTTCGGGAAACCTGTGTGTGCAGGTGCAGATGTTTGCTGTGGTACGCCGGGCAGGTAGCCGTGGCCCGTGAACGCCGTGCCCAGGCCTTGCGGCAGCGGCCCCGTACCGTCCTGCGGGACGTCGACCGTGCCGCCACCGCCCAAGCCACCGCCTCCCCTTACCGTCGCCAGCAGCGCGTTGGAAGCGGAGTGGGTGAAGTGAGCCCGGCCCTGCTTGATGTCCCGTACCGCGAGGACCAGTTGGCCGGCCGTGAACTCGCCGTGGACGAGATAGCCGCCCGCTCCCAGCCTCAGCGCCTCGTGGACGATCTCGGTCTCCCTGCTGTACGTCATCATCAGAACCGGCGCCAGACCCACCAGGTGCGGCAGGGCGGAGATCCCGTCGACCCCCGGCATCCGGACGTCCAGCAGGATGACGTCCGGTCGGTGCCGTACGGCCTGTTCGTACGCCTGGCGGCCGTCCGACGCCTCCGCGACGACCTCTATGTCGTCCCGCCCGGAGAGCAGGACGGTGAGGCCGGCGCGGACCACCGGGTTGTCGTCGGCGACCACGACGCGCATCGGCGGTGCGGGCGGCTGCGCCTCGGGGAGGGGGAAGGCGGGGAACTCGTCAGGTGCCGAAGGCGGCACGGAGGTGGGGGCTCCGGCGGGACTTCCCGAGGGAACTCCCGAAGAAACTCCCGAAGAAACTCCCGAGGGGACTCCCGGACGAACTCCCGGGGGAAATCCAGGGGGAACTCCAGGGGGGACTCCCGAGCTGACCGATGCGGCATGTGAAGACGTGTGCTGCGATGCGTGCGACTCCCGGGGTCCATAGGACTCCTGGGACTCCTGGTGTCCACAATCGCTGGAGATCTTCTCCGGCATGGCTGCGGCCTCCTCTCGAAGTGAAGCTGTCGGGGACGGTGTCGGTGCGAGGTGTCGTGTCGTCATCGCGTTATCGGTGCGCGGCGACGGGGCCGCCGCTCCTGCGGTCCGGGCTCCGCGGGCTGGGTGAGCGGTGCGGGCGGCGGCGGTCGCAGAGCGGTGAGCGGCAGTTCCAGACGCACCTCCGTGCCTTTCGCCGCCCGGCCCCTGCCGATGCGGATACGGGCTCCGATGGACGCGGCCCGCTCGACCATCCCGACCAGCCCGAAGTGGCCCGCCTGTCGCAGGTTCTCGAGGGTCGTGCCCGGTGGCAGGCCCTGCCCGTCGTCGTACACGCTGACGCACAGCACATCGCCCACCGCCCCGGCCGACACGTTCACGAACGTCGGGTGCGCGTGGCGCCGCGCGTTCTCCATGGCCTCGGTCGCGATCGTCAGGGCATGCCGGGCCACGGCGTGGGGAATCGGCGGGACGGAGGCGTCGCCGAGCCGCCGGAAGGTCGCCCTCACGCCCTGGCGACGGGCGAAGTCCGCCGTACGGGAACGCAGTTCGGCCAGCATGTCGACACCGTTGTCCAGCCCCGACTCGCGGCGCAGGTCCGAGAGCAGTTCCCGCGACTCGGCGGCCGCGCGCCGTGCCGAGCGTGCCACCAGTTCCGCCTGGTGCTTGACGACCAGGGGGTCCATCCGGTCCGCCGTGCTCGCCAGGCCGTCCGCCGCCATGGCCAGGCCGTGCAGCGTCTTGGCCACCGAGTCGTGCATCTCGCGGGCGAGGCGGGCGCGTTCCTGCTCGACGGCGCGGTTCACCGCGAGCTGCGCGCGGACCTCCGTCAACGCCTGGCTGGCGGTGCCGAAGCCCAGCATCAAATTGCGCAGGGTACTGCCGATCGCGCCCGCGATGACACACAGTCCCGGCAGGAGCAGCGCGTTGAACGCCACCTCGATCTCGCTGTTGACGGCGTACGCGCCCGCGACGATCAGCGACTGGAGTATGGCGAACAGCGCCGCGCCCCGCCAGCCGTACACCAGCCCCGCCAGCAGCGGGGTGCAGATGGTGACGTACGCGAGCGTCGAGTCCGGGGACGCCGTCGTCAGGAGCAGCGCGCCGAAGAACATGTCGGCGGCGAGCAGTACGGGGTGGCGCAGCAGGAAGGGGCCGAAGCGCTCCCAGTCCCGCAGCAGGACGTACGACACCATGAAGGTGACCAGGACGGCCGAGCCGACCAGCCAGATCGCGAGGCCCGACGCCGTCCGGTCCAGGGCGAAGGGCGCGGCGAGGGCGATCATGGCCAGCCTGAAGGCGAACACCTGGCGGCACAGCGCCTGGAGAGCGTTGACCTGGATCGCCAGGGGCGGCACATGCTTCGGAGCGGCGCCTTTCGCCGTACGAGAGAAGTCGTCGCTCACACCGCCGGAGAGTGCGGCGTTCCTCTGGGCCATGGTGGGGGTCACCTCCCGTTCTGGTATGCGGTTCGCGTTTTCCGGGCCTTGGCCGTTCACTTGGCCGGTCGGATGATCAGCGGGTCGGGTGCGTCGCGTCAGCCTCCGAGGATCTCGCCGAAGTCGACCCCCGAGCCGTAGTAGAAGCTGAGGACGATCAGCAGCATGGTGGCCGGGAGCATCACCATCGTGACCACGAGCGTGGTCTTCGGGACGGCCTGCGCGGCCCTGCGCCGGGCGTTCTGGGCGTCGGTACGGCGCATGTCGTTGGCGATCTGTATCAGCGTGTCGACGATGGGCGCGCCCAGCTCCTCCCCCTGCTGGAGCGCGGTGACGAACATCGACACCTGGTCGGACGCGTTGCGTTTGCGCAGTTGGTCGAACGCCTCGCGCCGGCCGAGTCCCATGTCCATCTGCCGCAGGGTGATGCGGAGTTCGTCGGACCAGGGCCCCTGGTACTTGTCCGCGACGCGCTCCAGCGCCTGCCGGAAGCCGAGGCCCGCGGAGACGACGACGGCGAGCACATCGAGGAAGTCGGGGAGCGTGCGCTCGATGTCCTCCTTCCGCTTGCGGATGGCCGAGCGGATGATGACGTCGGTCCACACCATGCCGTACGCCAGGGCGAGGAGCGCGATGACCGGCTGGCCGCGCATCAGCAGGGAGAGCGCGGCCAGCACCCCCAGGATTCCGTAGACCGCGCGGCGGGCGGCGTAACGGTCGACGGTGATACCGCCGGGGTTGCCCGCCATGTCGAGCCGACGGCGCAGCGCGTCGACCCGTTTGGGGCCCATCATGCGCAGTACGGACGGGGCGTACCGCATGCCGAGCCGGTCGATGCCGGATCCCACGGCGGTGGTGCGGGTGGCGCCGACCTCCAGGGCGACGGCGAGGTCACCGGGCAGTTCGGCGTCGGCGCGCATGAGGCGTACGCCGTGGAACGCGCCGTAGACGGCCAGCCCCAGCACGGTCGCGAGCAGCAGAGCCACCATGTCTCTTCCCCTCCCCTCTCAGACCTGGACCCGGGACATGCGCCGGATCAGGAAGAAGCCGACGCCGTACATGCCGAAGGCCACGACGACCGCGATCTGGCCGAGCACCGAACCTGTCATCGTGTCGAGCGCTCCCGGCGCCATCCCGTTGATCATCAGCAGGAAGCCGAGGCCGAGCAGCGGCACCGCCAGCGCGGTGACCTTGACCTGGGAGAGCATCGTCGTGACCTCGCGGCGGGTCTCCTTGCGTTCCTCCAGCGTCTCCGTGAGGTTGCGCAGGGAGCTGACGACCTGGCCGCCGGCCCGGCTGGAGAGCACCAATGTGGTGACCAGGACGACCAGTTCGCGCGAGGGCAGCCGGTCCGCCAGCTCGCCCAGCGCGTCGTCCAGGGAGTGACCGACGGCGAGCTGGTCGGCGACCCGGCGCAGTTCCTCGCCCGCCGGGTTGTCCAGTTCCTCGGCCGCCATCGCCAGTGCCGTACGCATCGCGAGTCCGGCCTGGGTGGCGTTGGCGAGTACGCGGGTGAGTTCCGGCAGTTGGCTGATAAACGCCTCTGTACGCTTCACCCGCTGCCAGTTGAGGAAGGCGTTGCCGCCCCATACGCCGATCAGCGCCGCCAGCACGCCGAAGAACGGGGCGAAGATCGCGCCGACGGCGAAGTACAGCCCGAGCAGTCCGGCCACCACGTACACCACGTACTCGCCGGTCGTCAGGTCGAGGCCGGTGACCGCGATCTTGCGATCGACGCGCTTGCCCAGGGACGTGGTGCGCAGTCTGCGGTCGACACCGGCGAAACGCCGGCGACGGCCGGTCGGCGTCGTCACCTGTCCCGTCTGGGACATGCGCTCGAAGAGCACCTGTCCTTGGGCCCTGCCCGCCGAGTAGACGTGCACGCCGATGACGGCGAGCACACAGGTGAGCAGTGTGACGCCGATCGTCAGGAGCGGAAGATTATCCATGTCGTGCCGGGACCTTCTCGATGGACGGGGACAGGGGCGCTGGGGACTGTCGGGGAGGGTGTGCGGCCGCTCAGGCCGCCGATTTTCGTACGTCCAGCTCCTCCTCCGAGCGGGCGACCCCGAAGGCCGGAGGAACGGGTTCGCTCTTCAGGTAGAGGCGGTCGGCGATCCTGCGTGGCAGCGGGTAGTACTCGAACTTCCCGTAGATCCGCCCGTCGGCCGCCATCGGCTGGGCGAGATAGCGGCAGACGGAGACGATCCGGTACTCCTCGCGTCCGTGCGAGTCGACGATCGCGATCTCGGTGATCCGGCGGGAGCCGTCGGCGTGCCGGGTGAGCTGGACGATCACATCGACCGCGCTGTTGATCTGGTCCTTGATCGCCACGAACGGGATCTCGACCTCCGACATGGAGGCCAGGGTCTGGAGTCGCATCAGCGCGTCCTCGGCGCTGTTGGCGTGGACGGTGGCGAGCGAGCCGTCGTGACCGGTGGACATCGCCTGGAGCATGTCGAGCGTCTCGCCGCCGCGGACCTCGCCGACGATGATGCGGTCGGGGCGCATGCGCAGGGAGTTGCGTACGAGGTCGCGGATGGTGACCTGGCCCTTGCCCTCGACGTTCGCGGGACGGCTCTCCAGCGTGATCACATGGGACTGCTGGAGCTGGAGCTCGGCGGAGTCCTCGATGGTGACGATGCGCTCGCCGTCGGGGATCAGCCCGGAGAGGGAGTTGAGCAGAGTGGTCTTCCCGGTGCCGGTGGCCCCGGAGACGATCACATTGAACTTCGCGCGCACCAGGCCGGACAGCAGGACCATCATCTGCTCGTCCAGCGAGCCGAGGCCGATCATCTCCTGGAGGGTGAAGGCACGCGGGAATCGCCGGATGGTGAGGATCGGGCCGGTCAGGGAGAGCGGCGGAATGATGACGTTGACCCGCTCCCCCGAGGGGAGGCGGGCGTCGACCATCGGATTCGCCTCGTCCACACGGCGGTTGACGGTGGAGACGATGCGCTCGATGGTCTGCATCAGCTGCTCGTTGGAGGTGAACCGCATCGGCAGCATCTCCAGCCGCCCGCCGCGCTCGACGAAGACCTGGTCCGCGCCGTTCACCATGATCTCGCTGATGGAGGCGTCTTCGAGGAGGGGTTCCAGGATCCCCAGCCCCAGGGCTTCGTCGACGACCCGGCGGATCAGATGGGAGCGTTCGACGGTGGAGAGGACCGGGCCCTCCCTGCTGATGATGTGGCTCAGGACCCGCTCCAGACGGGCCCTGCGCTCGGCCGCGACGAGCGCGGACATCTCCGCGAGGTCGATCTCCTCCAGGAGCTTGGCGCGGTAGACCCCGACGAGGAGACTCTCCTCGCTGTGCCCGTTCGTCGGCTCGGGGCTGTTGATGCGCGCCCGCAGGCTCATGTGCTCAACTCCCAGATTCTGCTCGTGTGCTGAGGTGCTGACGTACTGATGTGCTGAAGAGCTGCCGGAGACTGGTGCTCCGGCGGGCACGGTCAGTCGAGGGGCATGGTGGCGCTCCTCCTCGCGGGATCGAACTGGAAGAGGGGCAGAATGCGCGGGACCGGCACCGTCGCGGTGGCCCTGACCTCGTCCCCCGCGGTGGATACGGAGATGTCCGCCGCGCCCGACAGCCAGGAACTCATCGCGGCCTGGCCCGCCGCCTGCGCGTCCATGCTGGTCTCGTTGTACGAAGCGGTACGGGCGGCGGCCCGCGACGCCGTGCCCGCCTGCTGCACGGCGTACGCGACCAGCCCGAGCTGGATCGCGGCCAGGGCGACGACGAGAAGCAGCGTGATCATGCCGATGTATTCGAGGGCGACCTGACCCCGCTGTCCGCCCCGCGGTGCGTGCTTCCTCATCAGTCGCTCTCCTTCACCGCGGAGGCGTGAGCGGTGATGTCGACCGGGATGTCGAAGCCCGGGAAGAGCAGCGGGACATTGATCCCGATGTCCGCGTTGACCAGGTCGCCGTCCGCCGGGCAGCTGACGTCACCGAGGCTCCAGGAGCCGGGAAGGTGTTCCCCGGCGGCCTGCGCGCAGGCCGCGTTCCGGTCGCCGTCCGCCACCGCCGCCGCCCGTACGGCCTCGTCCGCCGCGTTGCCCGCGAGTGAGAAGGTGTAGCCGATCAGCGTGGCCTGCCAGAGCAGGACCGCCGTGGCCAGGATGACCGGGAGCATCCCGGTGAACTCGACGGCGACCTGGCCCCGGTCGTCACGCAGCCGGGCCCGCCACCGCCGCGCCCAAAGCCCCCCGGCCCGCGTCCGTAGGCCGCCCGCCGTCCCGCCCTCTCCCCCTCCCTCTCGGTCTCCGTACCGTGCGTCCGTTCCCAGATCGCTCATGGCTCAATGCGCCCCCTCGCCTCGTCAGCCCGGTCTCTGGTCCCGCGACCTCGACCGCCCGCGCCGGACCCCGACCGAGCCGCGGTCCCCCCGGAACTTCCCTGTTCTCTCCCCACCTGCGGCCGCCTTCACCAGCCCCAGTTCTCCCGCCAGCCCCCATATGGCCTGTTTTACGGTGGACTTCGGCTCCAGGTCCTGCATCCGGCCGGCGTCCACCACGGACTGCAATTCCTTGAAGTTGGCCGGGATCGTCACGCGTGAGACCCGGGTGCCGGTGATCCGTTCGATGATCGGCGGCTGGATCTCCGTGTGCCGTGAATGGCGGTTGACGACCGTCACCGTTTCCTCCGCCTTGCGGATCTGGAGCCGGTCCCACAGCCGCACCATGCGTTTGGCCGCCCGGACCGACACCACATCGGGTGTCGTCAGCAGCAGGGTGGTGTCGGCCATCTCGATCGCGGCGGCGTTCGCGCTGTTCATCTGCGTACCGCAGTCGATGACGACGACCTCGTAGCGGTTGCGGAGCGCGCTGACGATCTGCCGTACGGCCCGTTCGTCCATCTCCTCGCCCCGCTCCCCCTCGCCCGGTGCCAGCAGCAGCCCGAGCCCGCTCTGGTGGGTGAAGAGCGCGTCCTGGAGCACGCGGGGTGATATGTCCTGGATGGACGCGAGGTCCACGATCGACCGGCGGAACTGCACGTCGAGGTACGAGGCCACGTCCCCGGACTGGAGATCCAGGTCGGCGAGCCCGACGGTCATGCCCGACGCGCTTGCCGCCAGCGCCAGTTGGACCGCCGTCAGGGTCGTGCCGACGCCTCCCTTCGCGCCGCTGACGGTGACGACCGTGCCGCCGGGGCCGGTGAACACGTCGCCGCTCTGGCCGAGATGGCGCCGCACCCCCACGGACCAGCCTGCCGCCGCCTGGACCCGCTGGGTCAGTTCCTCGTACGAGAGCGGCAGCCCGACCAGGCCGCGGGCTCCGGCGTCCATCGCCGCCGAGAACAGTCCGGGGCCCGCGTCCGTGGTGACCAGGACGACCCCGACGGCGGGAAAGCGCAGGGCCACTTCCCGAATCAGCTCAAGTGCCGGTACCGGCCCGATCCGTTCATGGACCAGCACCACCTCGGGCAGCTCGTCGATCGACTCGGCGGCCAGCCGGGCCAGCGTGTCGATCAGTGAGGTCGAGTCGCCGACCGGCCCGGCCGGCTCCGCGTCGGGGAGCTGGCTGAGCAGGGTGGTGATGGACCGGGCGGCGTCGGCGTCGCCGACGACCGGGAGGATTCGGGTGCTCATTCGTCCCTCACTTGTCCCCTTCGAGGGTGTAGGTGTTCTCCCCCGGGCGCAGCGTCGTCGGGCTGCCGTCGGCGAGGAGCGCGAGTCGTACGTGCTCGGCGAAGGACTCGGCGTACGCGACGCGTTGGGCGTCCTTCGTCTTCAGCGCGAAGGTGATCGGCACGGCCTGCCTGGCCGCGCTGCGGCTCCTGTCGCCCTCGCCGGGTTCCAGTGCGGTGAGCGTGCCGACGTCGATGACCCTGGCGTTGGAGACGATGATCCGCGACTGGGCCGTGCCGCTCTCGTTCTCGGCGGCGAAGGTGGCGAAGATGTTGACCAGGGCGCCGGGCCGGATCTTTCCGGCGACCCCGGTCGCCGCGTCGATCATGATCGCGATTTCCTGCTCGCCGTCGGCGAGTGCGGGCCGTTGGACAATCATGTCGTCCTGGAGCAGCGAACCCTTTTTCAGCTGGGTGATGGCGATCTTCCCGCCGACGACGGAAAGATCGGTCACGGCGTTCTCGGAGAGCCAGCGCTCGGGCATGGCGATCTTCTCGAACTGATTCGGCTGAAGCGCCGTGTACGGCGCCACATCCGCCTTCAGCCGGTACGCCGCCACCTCGGGGCCGACCTTCGAATTCACGTCGCTTATCACCGAGAGGACGCCGATGAAGGCGCCGACGGCGCAGAGGGCCGACAGAAGAAGGAGTATGACGCCGCGGCGCTGCCGTGAATTCATGAGCGGTACAACCTCGTTCGGTGACGGGGAGCGTAGGGGGAGTCGCGTGTCCGGGGAGTTGAGATCTATGGGTCGGGGCCGGGGCCGACCGGGGCCGCGGTCACCTGGAGCGGCCGGAACCGGTCGGCGGCCCGTGTGTCACGTCCCATGCCGCATAGGCGTTCCATGGCTCAGGGCACCGGCCGCCCGGGTGGGAGCCTCGTGCGGTGCGAGGGGCGCCGAGCAGAAACCACAACGGTCACCTATCAGTTCGATACCGCACCAGCAGCACTTCTCCCGCCGGACGGAGGAAACCAGCTGGTAAAGGATGGAGATATCCGGCAGAAAGGCGGAGAACTCGATCATCTTCGGCGTTCCCCACCAGCGCGGCGAATCGGCGGGGAGAGCGGTCTCCTGGATTCCCTGCACGCGCCACGCGGGCGCGAGCGTCTCGGTCACCCAGTCCGACGGCCACTGCCCCTTGCCGACGATCATTTGCGTACCGAAATCGGGTCCGGCCAGCTCACCGGCACCGATCTTGATCAACTGGGGTGTGGGGGTGGCGACAACGCCGAACTGGGCACCGGGCACCCAGGATTTCGCGTGGGTCTTCAGGCTCACCGGCACCCGGTCGAGCTTGGTCACGGTGGTGAGCAGCGCCCCCGCGTAGATGTAGTGCGAGAGCAGCCGGGCGGCGGAGGCGACGATCCCGGCGCTGAAGTCGCAGATCGACAACTGCCGCAGCTGGCGCACGAGGACGGCGACGCCGAGCGGCGGGAGGTCGAGCCTGAGGAGGGCGATCCGATCGCTCTCCATGAGGGAACGGACCGTGTACAGGCGCCGTTCGTGGGCCGCCGGGATGGAGGCCGGGTAGAGGACGACGACGTAACCGTGCTGCTCCACGAGGACCTGCATGTCGGCGAGGGCGGCGTCCAGCGGCTGGACGTCGGGCGGGGGCAGCAGCGCCGCGGTGGGCGTCTGATGGTCCGTCGGTGGTAACACCAGATCAGGGCTGGTGACAGCAATCGCGGTGGGCACGCTGGTTCCCCGTTCGGCTCCGGTCACCGGCGGCCCGGCGGCCGCAGTTCTCTCCTGCACGGCGCATCTGCCTCAGCACCTTATCCACGACTTAAGGCAGAGAGAACACCTATCAGATTCCGGTAGGGCATCCCTCGCTCCGGAGACACCGCCAAACTCGGACGAAGCAGTCAGCTGTTCACTCATGTTTCAATGAATATTCGATTCAGTGGAATTCCGCACCCAACTGTTCGGTTTTGCGCCCGACTTGGGTCCACGCGGGCTCCCCGGATCGGGCGTCACCGGGGCCCGTACGCCCCGATTCCGATTCCTTGTGCGAATAGCCCGCCGTCGCCTCGAACTCATACTCCCTCGACCCCCTCGAAAGTGCCTTGCCATGACTCCCCAGACTCCCCGGCAACTCCTCGAGCGCGCACGGCGCCTGGCCGCCTCCGGTGACCGTCGGCTGCTCGGAATCGCCGGTCCTCCCGGCGCCGGAAAGTCCACGCTCGCCGAGTACCTGGTCGGTGAACTCGGCCCCGGCCAGGCCGTCCTGGTGCCGATGGACGGCTTCCACCTGGCGGACACCGAGCTGCGGCGGCTCGGACTGATGGGACGCAAGGGCGCTCCGGAGACCTTCGACCCGTACGGGTACACCGCGTTGCTGCGCCGTCTGCGCGCCGCACGGCGCGGGGAACCGGTGTACGCGCCCGGGTTCGACCGGGAGCTGGAGCAGCCGATCGCGGGCAGCATCCTGGTTCCGCCCGAAGTGCCCCTGGTGATCACCGAGGGGAACTACCTGCTGCTGACCGACGGGGACACCAAGGGCGACGGAGACAACAGGGGCGACGGAGACAACAGAGACGACGGGCCCTGGGCCGAGGCCCGGAAGCTGCTGGACGAGAGCTGGTGGCTGGAGTTGGCCGACGAGGAACGGGTACGCCGGCTGATCGCCCGGCACGAGCGGTTCGGCAAGGAGGCGGCGGAGGCCGAGCGCTTCGTCCTGGAGTCCGACGAGGCCAACGCCCGCCGGGTCGCCCCCGGCCGGGCCGCCGCCGACCTGGTGATCACCTTCGGGCCGGGCCAGGCGCCGAGTCCGAGGCCGAGTCCGACACCCCGGTAGCTCCTCCGGCTCCGGCAGCACCGGGCAAATGGCGCCGCTGCCGAAGCCCTTGACAAGGGCAATGGTCTGGACCACCTTGGATGCCATCGGTGGCCACCGTTCCGCACCACGACTCCCCCCACGGGGTCTCCCCCACTCCCCCCACGGAGGCCATGCAGTGCTGCGCCAAGCACGTCCCCGCATCCTCGGATCCGTCCTGGCGACGGCAAGCGTCCTCGCGGTCGCCGGACTCGCGGTCGCCGGACTCGCGATCCCCACCGCCATCGCCGCCGCGCCCGGCACCGGCTCGACGACCCCCACCGCCGTCACGGCCCCCACGGCCCCCACGGCCCCCACGGCCGAGGACACCACAACCGCCGCCGCATCCACTCATGCCGTACCCGCCCATGCGGTACCCGCCCACGCCGTCACCGGCTACTGGCAGAACTTCGACAACGGCGCGGCCGTCCAGACCCTCGGCGACGTCCAGGACCAGTACGACATCATCGCGGTCGCCTTCGCGGACGCCACCGGCACACCGGGCCAGGTCACCTTCAACCTCGACTCGGCCGGCCTCGGCGGTTACAGCGTCGACCAGTTCAAGGCCGATGTGGCCGCGAAGAAGGCCGCCGGCAAGTCGGTCGTCATCTCCATCGGCGGCGAGCTGGGCACCGTCTCCGTCAACGACCAGGCCTCCGCGACGGCCTTCGCCGACTCGGTGTACGCGCTGATGACGGAGTACGGCTTCGACGGCGTCGACATCGACCTGGAGAACGGTCTCAACTCCACCTATATGTCGGAGGCGTTGAAGTCGCTGGCGGCGAAGGCCGGCCCGGGATTCGTCCTCACCATGGCGCCGCAGACCATCGACATGCAGTCCACGGCGGGCGAGTACTTCAAGACGGCTCTGAACGTGAAGGACATCCTCACGACCGTCAACATGCAGTACTACAACAGCGGTTCGATGCTCGGCTGCGACGGCAAGGTCTACTCGCAGGGCTCGGTCGACTTCCTCACCGCGCTCGCCTGCATCCAGCTCGAAGGCGGCCTCGCCCCCTCACAGGTCGGCATCGGCGTACCGGCCTCCGCCAGGGGCGCGGGCAGCGGTTACGTCGCGCCCTCGGTCGTGAACGCCGCCCTGGACTGTCTGACGCGGGGCACGAACTGCGGCTCGTTCAAACCGTCCAGGACCTACCCCGGTCTGCGCGGCGCCATGACCTGGTCCACCAACTGGGACGCGACGGCGGGCAATGCCTGGTCCAACGCCGTAGGACCGCACGTCCACGGCCTTCCGTAATCGCGTCTCTCCCCCAGCCCCCACAGGACCGGCAGCGCCGTCGAAACCCCACCCGACGGCGCTGCCGTGTGTCCGCTGCCCGCACCCCGGCCCAACGGAGGCCTCTCCTACCAGGGGATGTCCCGGACCTGCTGCACGCACAGCACGATGAACAGCAGCCCGGCCGCCGTGAGCATCACATTGCTCAGGATGCCGTTGCGCCATTCCTTCGGCGTACGCGACGAGTTGAGCAGCCACACCAGCGTCAGCGACAGGAACGGCATGAAGAACGCGCCCAGTACGCCGTAGACGACCACCAGGCCGAAGGGCTCGTCGAGGAAGAGCAGCGAGATCGGCGGGAAGGTCAGCCACAGCAGATACGCGCGGAACGGCACCGAGCGCTCGCGGGCGCCGGACGCGACCTCCTCGACCGCGCCGTCGGCCCCGCTCCCGTCCGCCGGGGCTCCCGCGCGCTCCTTGCGGATGCGCTCCACGAAGTCCGCGAACATCAGGCTCACGCCGTGCCAGACACCGATCAGCGACGAGAACGACGTGGCGAAGAAGCCGACCAGGAACAGCTTCGCGGTGGTCGGGCCGAACCGGTCCTCCAGGATCCTGCCCAGGTCGATCAGGCCCCGGTCGCCCTGGGTGAGGGCGATGTGCGAGGAGTGCAGCAGCTCGGCGCCGATGATCAGCATGGCGACGACGAAGAGGCCCGTGGTGATGTACGCGACGCGGTTGTCGAGGCGCATCACCTTCATCCAGCCGGAGTTGGTCCAGCCCTTGGCGTTGACCCAGTACCCGTACGCGGCCATCGTGATCGTGCCGCCCACCCCGCCGATCAGTCCGAGGGTGTAGAGCAGCGAGCCGTCCGGCAGTACGGGGGCGAGCCCCGCGAACGCGGCGCCGAAGTCCGGGGCGACGCGTATCGCGACGTACATGACGACGACGAACATCACGCCGATCAGGACCGTCATGACCTTCTCGAAGACGGCGTACTGGTTGAACCAGACGAAGACCAGACCGATCAGGCCGGTGATGACCGCCCAGGTCTTGAGCCCCGGTCCGTCCGGGAACAGCGCGACGATCGGCAGCGCGCTGGAGGACATGGCCGTGGCGCCGTAGACGAAGCCCCAGATCACGACGTACACCGCGAAATAGCCGGTCGTCCAGCGGCCGAGGCTGCGCCAGCCGTCGAAGAGGGTGCGTCCGGTGGCGAGGTGCCAGCGGCCGGTGGCCTCGGCGAGCGAGATCTTGACGACGCAGCCGATGACCGCCGCCCACATCAGGGTGTAGCCGAACTTGCTGCCCGCGATGAGCGTGGCGACCAGATCGCCCGCGCCGACGCCGGTCGCCGCCACGACGATGCCGGGGCCGACATACGTCCAACTCGACTTGCGCGGACGGGAGACGGCCTCATCCATGCCGGTGTCCGTGGTTCCTGCCATACGTATCGTCGCCTCCCGTTTGTCTCCGTCGTTCGTCTCCGTCATCCACCTGTGTGGTACGTGACTCACGTCACCAAAGCTGGCGGACGATGATCGCGCAAGAGGGCCTGCGGTGAGGGTTCGGTGGTGGGAGGGCGTTGAAGAGGAGCCGGAGGATACCCGGCCATCGCTCAACGTCCCCTGTACGTAAGGGGGTTGTCGGCGGGTCCCTAAGTTGAGGGAGCGCTTCCGTACAACTGTGCCGGTGATCCGCGGGTCTCATCGGGTGGGTCGCACAAGCACCCACGAAGCTCACAAAGCTACAGGGGGCACATCATGCGGAGATCTCGTCGTGCGGCAGTTCTGGCAGCGTTCGCCGCGCTCGGCCTCGGGGCCACCACCACCGCGTTGGCACAGCCCGCCGCCGCGGCGCCCGCCGCCCCGGCCGCTCAGGTCGCCTACAACGGCGCCTGCGGGACCGGGTACAAGGTGGTCAACTCGGCGGACATCGGTACTCAGGGCACCGTGTATCTGACGTACAACTCGGCGAACGGCGAGAACTGTGTCGTGACGATCCGCAAGACCACCGGATCGCCCATCTACATGTTCTCCTACCTCGGGGTCCCCGAGACCGGCGACCAGCAGATCGACGGCGGCGAGTACCGGTCGTACGCGGGGCCGGTCTACTCGTACGGGCAGGGGCAGTGCATCGACTGGGCCGGCGGCATCGGCGGCCAGGAGACCTGGACCTACGGTTCGAACTGCGGCGCGCTCACGACGACTCGTGTGACGAAGAACGGCGAGACGACCGTCCGCTCGAAGGTCGCCGAGCCCACCACGTCGCGCACGGGCGCCACGGCCGACGCGCGCTGACGCACTGATGCGTTGACGCGCTGAGAGGCCGAGGGGCCGGTTCACGCTCCTTCCGTGGCCGCCGTGTACGGGCTGGGCGCCATTGCCGGTACACGGCGGCCGCGGCGGGAGCCGCGACGCACTCGCAGAGCACCGGAGAGGTGGGACACGAGGGAACACAGGACCTAGATCACCAGGCTCAGCAGCGCCGCGACCACGAAGCCCGCGACCGACAGCACCGTCTCCAGCACCGTCCAGGACTTCAGGGTGTCGCGCTCCGATATGCCGAAGTACTTCGCGACCATCCAGAAGCCGCCGTCGTTGACGTGCGAGGCGAAGATCGAGCCCGCCGAGATCGCCATGATGATCAGGGCGAGATGGGCCTGCGAGAGCCCCTGGCCCTCGACCAGCGGGACGACGATGCCCGCCGTGGTGACGATCGCGACCGTCGCCGAACCCTGCGCCACCCGCAGCACCACCGAGATCAGCCAGGCCAGCAGGATGACCGGCAGGCCGACGTCGTTGAAGGTGTCCGCGAGGGCGTCCGCGATACCGCTGCCCTTGAGGACCGCGCCGAAGACCCCGCCCGCGCCGACGACCAGCAGGATGTTGCCGACCGGCTTGAGGGAGGCGGTGGAGACCGTCTCCAGGGACTGACGCGACCAGCCCCGGCGGATGCCCAGCAGGTAGTACGCGAGCACCAGCGCGATGGTCAGCGCCACGAACGGGTGGCCGAAGAACTCGATGACCGAGCGGCCCGTCGACGGCTCCAGGGCGATGGACGAGAAGGTCGCGAGGAGGATCAGGATCAGCGGGGTGCCGATGATCGCGAGGACCGTGCCGAGCGCGACCGGCGTCTCCCTGGGCGTGACCCCCGAGGCCTTCTGCTCGGCGGCGACGGCGGCCTTGGCCTCCTCGGCGGCCTCGACCATGTCCTGCGGTACGTCCACGAAGAGGCGCTTGCCGATCCAGGCGGCGTAGCCCCAGGCGGCGAGGACGGCCGGGACACCGACGACGACGCCCATCAGGATGACCCAGCCGAGGTCCACCTTGAACAGACCGGCGGCGGCGACCGGGCCGGGGTGCGGCGGCAGGAACGCGTGGGTCATCGAGAGCCCGGCGAGCAGCGGCATCGCGTACAGCAGGATCGATTTTCCGGAGCGCTTGGCCGCCGCGTACACGATCGGCGCGAGGACGAAGATGCCGACGTCGAAGAAGACCGGGATGCCGAAGACGACACCGGTGACGCCCATGGCGAGCGGGGCGCGTTTCTCACCGAAGAGGTTCAGCAGCCGGGTGCTCAACACCTCGGCGCCGCCCGACACTTCGAGGATCGCGCCGAGCATCGTACCGAGCCCGATGATGATCGCGACATGGCCGAGGATGCCGCCCATCCCCGATTCGATCATCGATACGGCGGCGGATTTCTGGACCGTACCGAAGAGTTCGGTGACGGACAGACCGGCGGCGAGGCCGACGGCTATGGAGACGCCGAGCAGCGCCACGAAGGGCTGGAGCCTGACCTTGATGATCAGGACGAGGAGCAGGGCGATTCCGAGGGCGGCGACGGTCAGCAGACCGGCGGTGCCGTTGATGAGCAGCAGCAGACCACCCGTGTGGGGTGGGGTCTGCGGTGGCGCGTCGGCGGCGAACAGCATGGTGGACCTCTCGTTCTGGAGGCGTCCGGGCAGGGGGGATCGCGGCACGACGCCCCGGAGGAGGGCGTCGTGCCGGACAGTGCGGGTGCGGATGCGGGTGCGATCAAGGTGCTCACGCGAGTACGGGTGCGGGTGCGGGTGCGGGTACCTGGGCCACCGGCAGTGGGGCCGAGGGCTCTCAGCCGAGAACCGCCAGCGCGTCGATCTCGACCAACAGCCCCTTGGGCAGCCCCACATAGACCGTCGTACGCGCGGCGGGCGCTTCCTTGAGCCCCTGCTCCTCGAAGTACTGGTTGTAGATCGCGTTCATCTCGGCGAAGTGGTCGACGTCGGTGAGGTAGACCCGCACCATCACCGCGTCGTCCCAGCTCGCGCCGCCCTCCTCCAGGATCGCCTTGACGTTGGCGAGGGTCTGGAGGGTCTGCTCGCGCAGGGTCGGGCCCGCCGGGGTGGGCGCCTGGCCCTCGACGGCCGGGAGGAAGCCGACCTGGCCCGCGACCTGGAGGATGTTGCCCTTGCGGACGCCGTGCGAGAACTTCGCCGGGGGCGTGGTGTGCGTGGCCGGGGTCAGCGCGGTCTTGTCACTCATCAAGCTTCCTTGGGGTGGGTGTGGCCGGAATACTCCCCGCTGATCGCGTCGGCGGTGCGGCGCAACAGCGGGAGCAGGGTGAGGAGTTCCTCCGCCGTCACGACGACATTGGGCGCGGACACCGACATGGCGGCGACGACCCGGCCGTCCGCCCCGCGGATGGGGGCGCCGATGCAGTTGATGGACTCCTCGTGGCCACCGAGGTCGGTGGCCCAGCCCTGTTCACGTACGGTCGCCAGCTCCTTGAGGAAAGCGGACGCGCCGGGCGTGGAACGGGGCGTGTACAGGGGGTAGTCGAGACGTTCGGCGACCGCGCGCCGCTCGGTCTCGGGGAGGTCGGCGAGCAGCAGCTTGGCGACGGCGGCGACGGTGATCGCGACCGGCTTGCCGACCCGGGAGTACATCCGGACCGGGTAGCGGCTCTCGACCTTGTCGATGTAGAGGACTTCGCTCTCCTCGTACACCGCGAGATGGATGGTGTGGCCGCACCGCTCGTTGAGCGCGACGAGGTGGCTGTGGGCGATCTCGCGCACGTCGAGGTTCTCGACGGCCTCCTGGGCGAGCGCGAAGAGGCGCGCGCCGAGGCGGTAGCGGTGGTCCTGCTGGCGGTAGACGAGCCCGTGCTCGTGGAGGGTACGGAGCAGTCGCAGCGCGGTGGACTTGTGGACGCCGAGCCGGTCGGCGACCTGTCCGAGATCCGCCGGCCCCTGGGCGAGCAGGGGGAGGATGCTCAGCGCGCGGTCGACTGTCTGGCTCATGGGATACGTACCTCCGGCTCCGCGGCCGGTGCGTCCGGCCCTGTCGCCGGCGACTCCGGCTCCGTGGCCCCCGTCCAGCCGGGGCCGAGACGAAGTGTCCCCCAGGCGTCCGCGTCGAGTCCGGCGAGGTGGTCGGCGTGCGCGCGCGAGGCTGGTGTACCGAGGTCACCGGGGACGGTGAGGGCGGCGGCGGCCATGAGATGACCGTGCCGCAGACGGGCGGCGGCGGGCAGGCCGCGGAGGGTGGCGGAGAGGAATCCGGCGGCGAAGGCGTCTCCGGCGCCGACGGGAGCGACGACGTCGACGCGCAGGGCGGGGACGGAGATGACGGTGTCGGGGGCGGTGGCGTCTCCGGGAGTGGCGGCTCCCGCCCGCGGCATCGGCCCCGCCTCGCGCCCACGGACCGTCGCGCCCGGCTCACGCGTGTGGACCGTCGCCCCCGCGCTGCCGCGCTTGACCACGAGCGTCTCCGGCTCGGGAAGCGCGGCGCGGATCGCGTCGGCGCCGCGCAGCCCCCAGGCCAGGGCTGCCTCGTCCTCCCCCACGAAGACCAGATCGGCGCCCCGGGCCAGGTCGAGCAGGACCCGGGCCGCCGACGGGTCGTGCCACAGCCCCGGGCGGTGGTTGACGTCGAACGAGACCAGCGGGCGCCCCGGCCGGGGGGCGGTCAGGTCGCGCATCAGGGCCAGGCAGTCCTCGGAGAGCGCCGCCGTGATCCCCGACAGATGCAGGACGCGGGCCGACCGGAGGTCCTCGTACGGCATGGTCAGCGGGGACATCGCGGAAGCGGCGGAACCCGCCCGGTAGTAGGCGACCTCGTGCGCGGCGGTGTCGCGGTCCGTCGCCGTACGGAAGTAGATCCCGGTCGGGCGGTCCGGGTCCCGGCGGACGCCCGACGTGTCGACCCCGTACGCGGCGATCGCGTCGACCAGGTGGTCCCCGAAGCCGTCGGCGCCGACCCGGCTGACCCACCGCACGGTGTGCCCGGCGGACGCCAGCGCGCAGGCGACGTTGGACTCGGCGCCGCCGATCGTACGGTCGAAGGACGGGACATCGGCGAGCGGGCCCGGTTTCGAGGGCAGGAAGGTGACCATGGACTCGCCGAGGCAGACGACGTCCACGCCGGGGTGGGTATCCACGCCGGGAGGGGTGTCCACGTCTACGGTTCCGGTCACTCCGGGGCTCCTCGCCGATCAGGCCGCCAGGCCGCCAGGCCGATGAACAGGCCGATGAAGGGGTACGACACCGGGGCGCCATTGACCCGGTGTCGGGTCGGATGTTAGACACCGTGAAGCGATATACGCAATGGGCGTTGCAGTATCTGCAATGACAAGGAAGAGGGAGGCTCCCATGCCCGCCGAGCGACGGACGGACGGACGACGGACGGACGAGCGACCGGCAGGCGACGGGGCGGCCGGCGACCGGGCCGCCGGTGAACGACCGATCGGCGAACGATCCGCCGGTGAACGACCGGCCGCCGACCGGCTGGCCGGCGACCGGCTGGCCGGCGAGCGTGTCGACCACCGTTTCAAGGCCCTCCCTCCCGACGCCGAGGGCCTGACCGTCGGCGCGCTCGCCGCCGAGCGCCGCTCCCTCTTCACCGGCGGCTTCACCACCCCCGTCCTCGCCCTGTCCGCCGAGTCGGTCGAGCACAACCTGGCCCTGCTGGAGACGTACTCCGAGCGCCATGGCCTCGCCTTCGCCCCGCATGGCAAGACCTCCATGTCCCCGCAGCTCTTCGCGCGCCAGCTGGAGCACGGCGCGTGGGGCATCACGGCCGCCGTCCCGCACCAGGCCCGCGTCTACCGGGCGTTCGGCGTCGCGCGGATCTTCCTCGCCAACGAACTCGTCGACGCGGCGGCCCTGCGCTGGCTCGCCTCCGAACTGAACCGGGATCCCGGCTTCCGCTTCCTCTGTTACGTCGACTCCGTGCGCGGCGTCGAGCTGATGGACGAGGCGCTCCGGTCCGCGGGCGCCACCCGCCCGGTGGAGGTTGTGGTCGAACTGGGCGCGGGCGAGGGCGCCCGCACCGGAGTACGTACGGAAGCGCAGTGCGCCGCGATCGCGGACGCGGTCGCCGCCGTGCCCACCCTGCGGCTGACCGGAGTGGCCGGTTACGAGGGCGAGGTGCCGGGGGCCGACGGCGACAGCGTCCGCGCCTGGCTGCGCCGACTCGTCGCGCTGGCCGAGGAGTTCGACCGGGCTGGCCGTTTCGAGGCCGTCGGCGAGATCGTGATCAGCGCGGGCGGCAGCGCCTGGTTCGACGCGGTCGCGGACGTCTTCGCGGAGATCCCCGCGCTCTCCCGCCCGGTATTGAAGCTGCTGCGCTCCGGCGCGTACATCTCGCACGACGACGGCCACTACCGCCATCTCACCCCGTTCAACCGCGTCCCCGAGGAGGGCTCCCTCCAGCCCGCCTTCCGGCTCTGGGCGCAGGTCGTCTCCCGTCCGTCCGCCGGTCAGGCCTTCGTCAACGCCGGCAAGCGGGACGCGGCGTACGACCTCGATCTGCCTCAGGCCCAGGTGGTACGGGACGGCCGCACCGGCGAGATCCGCCCGGCGGCCGGTGTCACGGTCACGGGCCTGTCCGACCAGCACGGCTGGCTGACCACCACGCCCGAGGCGGTCCTGGAGGTGGGCGACTGGGTCGGGATGGGCCTCTCCCACCCGTGTACATCGTTCGACAAGTGGCAGCTGATCCCGCTGGTGGAGGCGGACGGCACGGTCACGGACTTCATCCGCACGTTCTTCTGAGCCTTCCGAGCCCTCCGAGCCCTCCAAGACTCCCGAGCCCCCCCATATTCCCGAGACCCCCCATACTCCCGAGACCCCCGAGAGGGCCCCCGCCCATGGCCATGGATCTCGTCATCCGCGACGTACGCGTCATCGACGGCACGGGCGGTCCCTCGTACCGCGCCGACGTGGGCATCGAGGGCGGCCGTATCGCGGCGATACGACGCGAGGGGGCCCCACGCCCCACCGGTGCCCGTGTCCTCGACGCCGCCGGACTCGCCCTCTCCCCCGGCTTCATCGACATGCACGCGCACAGCGACCTCGCGCTGCTGCGCGACCCCGACCACTCCGCGAAGGCCGCCCAGGGCGTGACCCTCGAAGTGATCGGCCAGGACGGCCTGTCGTACGCGCCCGTGGACGACGCGACCCTCGCGCAGGTCCGCCAGGCGATCACCGGCTGGAACGGCGACGGCGGCGACATCGACTTCGACTGGCGCACGGTCGGCGGCTATCTCGACCGGCTCGACCGCGCCTTCGAGGGCCAGGGCTTCGACGGCGGGGGCATCGCGGTCAACGCCGCGTATCTGATCCCGCAGGGCACCGTCCGCATGTACGCGGTCGGCTGGGACGACCGGCCCGCGACCGACGCCGAACTCGCCCGGATGAAGCGGCTGGTGGCCGAGTCCATGGAGGAGGGCGCGGTCGGGATGTCCTCGGGCCTGACCTACACCCCGGGCATGTACGCGAACGACTCCGAACTGACCGAGCTGTGCCGGGTGGTGGCGCGCTACGACGGCTACTACTGCCCGCACCACCGTTCGTACGGCGCCGGCGCGCTCCAGGCGTACGAGGAGATGGTGACGCTCACCCGGCACGCGGGCTGCGCCCTCCATCTCGCCCACGCCACCATGAACTTCGGCGTGAACAAGGGCAGGGCGCCCGAACTGCTCGACCTTCTCGACCGGGCGCTGGACGCGGGCGCCGACATCTCCCTCGACACCTATCCGTACACCCCCGGCTGTACGACTCTCGTGGCGATGCTGCCCAGTTGGGCGAGCGAGGGCGGCCCCGAAGCGATCATGGACCGGCTCCGGGACGGAGCGAGCGCCGAGAGGATCCGTCACCACATGGAGGTCATCGGCGCGGACGGCTGCCATGGTGTGCCCATCGAGTGGGACACGATCGAGATCTCCGGAGTCTCGTCCCCCGGGCTGGCGGACCATGTCGGCAGGACGGTGGCCGACTCGGCGCGCGAGCGCGGACAGACGCCCTGGGCGACGGCCCGCCGGCTGCTCCTGGACGACCGGCTCGGCTCGACGATCCTCCAGCACGTGGGCCACGAGGAGAACGTCCGCCGGATCATGCGCCACCGCGTCCACACGGGCGGCAGCGACGGCATCCTCCAGGGGACGAAGCCGCATCCGCGCGCGTACGGCACGTTCCCGCAGTATCTGGGCCGGTACGTACGCGAGCTGGGCGTCCTGTCCCTGGAGGAGTGCGTGGCCCACCTGACCTCCCGCCCGGCCGCCCGCCTCCGCCTCCCCGACCGCGGCCTGATCCGCGAGGGCCACCGCGCCGACCTGGTCCTCTTCGACCCGGCCACCGTCGCGGCGGGCTCCACCTTCGAGGCCCCGCGCACCCTGCCGGTGGGCATCCCGTACGTGCTGATCGACGGCCGCTTCGTGATCGAGGACGGCCGCCGCACGAACGTCCTGGCGGGCCGTTCGATCCGGCGGACCGGCTGAGCACGACAGGACACCCGGGAACTCCCCGGAGCCGGACGGCTCGTAGGTCCTGTCCGGTCCGGGCGGCCCGGCCGCTCAGGCGCTCGTCTTCGTCCCGCCGCTCTCCAGTTCCGCCTCGATCAGCCGGTACAGGTGGCGGCGGGCGTCCGTCGTCGTGAGCGGTGGGACCTGGCGGAGGCGTTGCAGGGCCAGGCCGTCCACCAGTGCCGCGAAGCGCACCGCGAAGTCGGCCGGGTCGGCGCAGGTGAAGTCGCCTTCGTCGCGGCCGCGTTCGACCAGCGTGCTGATCTCGTCGTGCCACCGCTCGTACCGTTCGGCCTGGCCGCGCGCGAACGCCTGGTCGCGGTCGCCCGCGTGCCAGTAGTCGAACCACATCCGCCAGTGCCGGTCGGTGTCGTCCGTGAACAGCGCGTCGATGAGCAGCCGCAGCCCCTCCGCCGCGCGGGAGGTCCGGTCGACGGAGGCGCTCAGAGCGCCGTAGTAGCGCTCGATGTGCAGCACCATCGCCTCGGAGAGGACTTCCCGCACGCTCTCGAAGTGGTACGTGACCGTGCCGACCGACACCCCGGCCGCCGCCGCGACATCCCGTACGCCGACGGCGGCCGAGCCGCGTTCGGCGATCAGCGGCACCGCCGCCTCCGCGATCAGGCGACGGCGCACCTCGGTGGGCTGCCGGCTGCGGCTGGCGGCGGCGACGGCCCGTCTCGGCGCCCGGCCGGCCGTCATCCGGGCATCCCGGGGATGGTCCGCTGCCTTGCGTGCTTGGCCACTGTCTCTCCGTTCGCCCCCGCTTCGGCCCAGGCTGTCTGATACGAACTCCGTTGCGGCGGCGGGTAGTTCCGAAACCGCCACTCTAGGACGGACGCCAGCGCCGGATGCGGTGGCCGCTTGTGATCTCCGTCCACACGTCGTCGCCGGACACCGCGTCCTCCCAGCTCTCCTCACCCGCGCCTGTGCCCGTGCCCGCTTCCGGATCCGGCTCCAGCGCCGCCGCCATCAACTGCCGTGTGTACGGATGCGCCGGTGCCGAGAACACCGCGTCCGTGCGGCCCTCCTCCACCACCACCCCGTTCCGCAGCACGATCACCCGGTCGGCTATCCCCCGTACCACCGCGAGGTCATGGCTGATGAAGAGGCAGGCCAACCGCCGCTCTCGGCGCAGGTCGTCCAGCAGGCGCAGCACATCGGCCTGGACCGAGACATCGAGGGCGGTGGTGATCTCGTCCGCGATCAGCACGTCCGGTTCGCCCGCCAGCGCACGCGCGATCCCGATCCGCTGCCGCTGGCCGCCGGACAGCTGTGCGGGCAGCCGGTCGGCGAGGTCCGGGTCGAGGCGTACGTCCTGGATGAGCCGCCGGGCGCGGGCGGCGGCCTCGGCGCGGGTCGTCGCCGTACCGAAGAAGCGCAGCGGCCGCCGTACCGCGTCGCCCACCGAACGGCGGGGGTTCAGTGAGGTGTCGGCGTTCTGGAAGACGAGCTGGATCTTGCGGCGCAGGGCGGGCGAGCGCTTGCGGGACGGTCCGGCGAGGTCCCCCACCGCCTCATGGCCCACTCCGCTGCCGGCCTCTCGCCCCGCCCCGTGTGTCATCGTGCCGCCGGACGGGGCCCGCAGCCCCGCCAGCGACCAGGCCAGGGTGGACTTGCCGCTCCCCGACTCACCGACCAGCGCCAGGATCTCGCCCCGTCGCACCTGGAAGGAGACCCCGTGGACGGCCCGCTCCGCGCCGTAGTCGATGGTCACGTCCCGTACGTCGACCACCTTCGCGGCGTCCGCGGGCAGGACGGCCCTCGGCCGGATCTCGCGGGTGCCGTCGTCCCCGACCACCGCGAGGCCGTGGTCCGTGAGGCGCGGCACGCTGGAGAGCAGCCGCCGGGTGTACGGCTCGGCCGGCTCGGCGAAGAGCCGGCGGGTGGCCGCCGACTCCACCATGCGGCCGGCGCGCAGCACCGTGACGTGATCGGCCATCCGGGCCACCACCCCGAGGTCATGGCTGACCAGGAGGGCGGCGAGGCCGAGTTCGGCGCGCAGCGCGCCGATCAGGTCCAGGACACCGCGCTGGGTGACGACATCCAGGCCGGTGGTGGGTTCGTCCAGGACGAGGACCTTCGGACGGGCCGCGAGGGCCATGGCGATGGCGACGCGCTGCTGCTGTCCGCCGGAGAGTTCGTGCGGGTAGCGGCGGGCCAGTTCGGCGGGGCGCGGGAGGCGGACCTGTTCGAGCAGGTCGGTGACGGCGGCGGGGTTCAGGGCCTGCTCGTCCCGCAGCGCCTCGGCAATCTGCTTGCCCACGCGCATCGAGGGGGTGAGCGAGTGCCCGGCGTTCTGCGCGATCATCGCGACCGTACCGCCGCGCAGCTTCCTCAACTCCCTTGCGGACAGCGCGAATACGTCCTTGCCTTCGACCCGTACGGTTCCGCCGGTGAGCCGTGAACCGTGCCGCAGATGACCGAGCAGGGTCGCGGCGACGGTGGACTTGCCGCTGCCGGATTCGCCGACCAGGGCCAGGGTCTGCCCCGGCAGCACGTCGAGGCCGATGTCGTGGACGACGGGGACGTCCCGCCCGCCGGAGCGGTAGGCGACGCACAGCCCGTCGACCGAGACGATCGCGTTCTTCGGAGGGATCCGCGGGGCGCTCTTCGAAGGGATCCCCGGAGCGGTTCTGGCCACCGCCCTCGGAGCGTTCTTCGGACTGGTCATCAGGAACCCTCCCGTATCCGGTCGACGCCCCACGCCTTGGACAGGCCGTCGGCGGCGAGGTTGAGTCCGACCACGAGGGTGGCCAGGGCGATGATCGGCGCGAGGCTGGCCATCGGCACCACGGTGATGGCGGTGCGGTTCTCGGAGACCATCAGCCCCCAGTCGGGCGTGGGCGGATTGGCGCCGAACCCGAGGAAGGACAGGGAGCTGATCATCAGCACCACCCAGGAGGCCCGCATCGCGAACTCGACGCACACCACGTCGGTGATGTTGGGCAGCACCTCGCGGCGCAGGACCGACCAGGTGGACTCGCCCCGGGCGCGGGCGGCGGTGACGTAGTCGGCGGGTACGACGGCGAGCGCGGCGCCGCGTACGACCCGTACCACCTGCGGTACGTAGACGACGGCGACGGCCAGCACGATGACGGCGGGGCCCGAGCCGAGCGCGGTGACGACAACCAGCAGGGCGAGGAGACCCGGGACGGACAGCACCGCGTCCAGCACCCGCATCAGCACGTCGTCCAGCCGGCCGCCCCGGAGCGCGGTGGCGCAGCCGAGCACCGTACCGAGGGCGATGGTGAGGAAGGTCGCGGCGAGCGAAACGCCGAGCGCGTACCGCCCGCCGTACAGCACCCGGGCCAGCACGTCGCGGCCGTACTGGTCGGTGCCCGCCCAGTGGTCCCCGCTCGGTCCGAGCAGGGCCCGGGAGGCGTCGCCCACGATCGGATCGTACGAGGTCAGGAGCGGGGCGAGCAGAGCGACGGCCGCATGGACGGCGACGATCGTGAGTCCGAGCGCGGCGGCGCGGGAGGAGCGTACGGTGCGCCAGGCGCGGGCGGCGAAGCCCGGCCGCGGGCCATACTGTCCGCCCTTCGCGGCTGGGGTGTCGAGGGTCATCGCGTCCTCCCTCCTCGGGTACGGAGCTTGGGGTTGAGGGCCATCGCGCCGAGGTCGGCGGCGAGGTTGCACACGACGTACACGACCGCGCTGATCAGGGCGATGGCCTGGATGACGGGCAGGTCGCGGTTCTGTACGGAGGAGAGCATCAGCTTGCCGATGCCCGGATAGTTGAAGACGTTCTCGACGACCGCGACCCCGCCGACCAGCCAGGCGACGTTCAGCGCGATCACGTGGAGCGTGGGCAGCAGGGCGCCGGGCAGCGCGTGCCGGGTGACGACGCGCCAGGTGGACAGGCCCTTGAGCCGGGCGGTGGTCACGTACTCGCTCGCCATGACGTCGATGACCGACGTACGGGCCATGCGCACGATGTACGCGGCCATCACGATCGCCAGCGAGAGCGCGGGCAGCCAGACCGACGGGAGCAGTTGCCCGGTGGTGGCGCCTGGCCCGTACAGCACCACGGCGGGCAGCAGCGGCACGGTGACCGAGAAGGCGAGCACCAGCAGTGTCGCCACCACGAACTCCGGGACGCTCATGCCGACGAGGCTGACGGTGGAGATGAGGTGGTCGGGCCAGCGGTCGCGGTAGAGGCCCGCGAGGATGCCGAGGACGAGGGATCCGGTGACCGCGAAGAGGACGGTGACGAGGGCGATGAGGAGCGAGTTGCCGAGGTACTGGCCGACCTCGCCGCCCACGGGCTTGGCGGAGACGAGGGAGGTGCCGAAGTCGCCGTGCAGCGCTCCCTGTACCCAGTCGGCGTAGCGCTCCCAGGCGGGCCGGTCGAGCTGGAGTTTCTCGCGGAGCGCGGCGACGGCGGACGGGGTGGCGTCCTTGCCGAGCACCTGGGTGGCGACGTCTCCGGGCAGCGCCTGTACGGCCAGGAAGACCAGGACGGAGGAGAGGACGAGGGTGCCGAGCGCGGCGACGAGGCGGCGGGCGATGAACGTGAGCACGGTCCTACGCCCCCTTCAGGCCGATGCCGAGGTAGTCGAACTCGAATCCGTACTCGGCGTAGCCGCGCACTTTCCGGGAGATGCCGACGAGCCGATCGGCGAACATCGGGGTCATCGCCCCGCCCTTCTCGATGACGAACGTCTGCGCCTCGCCGTACAGCTCGCGCCTGCGCCCGGTGTCGGTCTCGCGCCGTGCCCGGTCGAGCAGCGCGTCGAACGCCGGGTCCGACCAGGCGGTCTCGTTGTAGCTGGACCCGCCGCGGAAGACCTGGTTGAGGAGCTGGTCGATGGGCCTGCCGGTGAACCAGTACGTGGCCATCAGCGGCTTCTTCATCCAGATCTGGGTGAAGTACGAGTCGGCGGCGGCCGTCTTCACCTTGATCCGGATACCGGCCCGCGCGGCGGACTCCTGATAGGCGAGGGCCATCGGCGTGAAGATCGGGTCGTACGAGGAGGTGTAGAGGTCGACCGCGAGCCGCTCGTGCCCGGCCTTCTTGAGGAGGTGGCGCGCTTTCTCGGGGTCGTGGACGGGGTGGGTGGCGATGTGGTTCGGATCGATGGGCGGTACGGGGTTGTCCCAGCCGGCCGTGCCCGCGCCCTGGAGGGCGACCTTCAGTACGTGCTCGGGGTCGTAGGCGAGCTTCATCGCCTGCCGTACGCGCACGTCCGTGAAGGGCTTTTCGGTGGTCAGCATCGGCAGGACGTACCACTGGGCGTCCTTGGCGCGGGCGATGGTGGCCCGGTCGGAGGCGGCGACGACGCGGGCGGTGGCGAAGTCCAGGTTGGTCTGCGAGAGGAGGTCGACCTGCCCGGCGAGCAGGGCGTTGGAGCGGGCCTGCATGTCGGCGACGGAGTAGAAGTCGATGGCGTCCAGGACCGGGCGGCCGGCCCAGTGGTCCTTGTACGCGGTGACCCGGCCGGGCCCCGCGGCGGTGAAGGAGGCCAGCTTGAAGGGGCCGGTGCCGATGCCGGTGCGGCCGATGGAACGGGCGCTGCCCTCGGGGACGACGTAGCAGTTGTAGTGCGTCAGCAGGCTGGGGAACTCGGCGTTCGGGGTCTTCAGCGCTACGACGAGGGTGTGCGGGTCGGGCGTGCGCAGCGTCTTGGGGTCGATGAGCGGGGCGAGGACGGCGGCCTGCGGGGAGGCGGTCGCGGCGTCGAGGATGTGGCGCAGGGTGTAGGCGGCGTCGGCGGAGGTGAAGGCCCGGCCGTGGTGGAAGGTGACACCGCGCCGGAGCCGGAAGGTCCAGGTGCGGGCGGTGTCGTCGGGCTCCCAGGACTCGGCGAGGTCGGGTGCGAGGTCGCCGTCGGGGCCGATCCGTACGAGCCGGTTGTAGAGCGCGCCCAGGTATTCGTACGCGGACAGCGCGCTCGCCGGGTCGAGGGTCTCGGCGTCGGAGGCGGGCGGCCGGGCGATGCGCAGGGTTCCGCCCCGGTCGGGCCGCCCGGCGGGCGCGCCACTGGGCACGGCGTGCGCGGCGGTGGCGGGCGCGGCGCCGGAGCAGCCGGTGAGCAGCCAGGACGCGCCGAGCGCGGCGCCGCCCGCGGCAGCGGCGGTGAGGACCGAGCGGCGCGGCATCGCGGCCTCCGGGCGCCGGGAGGCCGGCCGGAGCTCGGAGACCGGGTGTCCAGGGGCCGGCCGACGGCCGGAGGTGTCGGACAGGGGCATGTGCCGGGCAACCTTCGCATTATTCGTTCAAGTGAACGATTGGGTGAAGTGCGTGAACGATAGCCATCGGCTCCGCCCGCGCCAACCCTTCGTTCTCGGAAAGTAATGACGGACATCCAGTCGTTACCTGGCGCTAACGCAACAGAAAGTGACAGGCGCACGACCCACCGCCACCCCGCGTGCCGCCCGTACGCCGCCACCAGGGCGTCCGCACCGCCCCGACGTGGCGAAAGACACCGAGCGGCTCCGGCCGGGCGGCCGTAAGGTGGCCGCCATGCAGGTCATCCAGTCGACAAAGCTCGCCAACGTCTGTTACGAAATCCGGGGCCCGGTCCTCGACGAGGCGATGCGCCTGGAGGCGGCGGGCCACCGCATCCTCAAGCTCAACACCGGCAATCCGGCGGCCTTCGGATTCGAGTGCCCGCCCGAGATCCTCGAGGACATGCTCCGCAATCTCTCCGGAGCACACGGCTACGGCGACGCGAAGGGGCTGCTGACCGCCCGGCGCGCGGTGATGCAGCACTACCAGACCAAGGGCATCGACCTGGGCGTCGAGGACATCTACCTCGGCAACGGCGTCTCCGAGCTGATCCAGATGTCGATGCAGGCCCTGCTGGACGACGGCGACGAGGTGCTCGTACCGGCGCCCGACTACCCGCTGTGGACCGCGTCGGTCTCGCTCGCGGGCGGCACGGCCGTGCACTACCGCTGCGACGAGCAGGCCGACTGGATGCCGGACCTCGCCGACATCGAGCGGAAGATCACCGATCGGACCAAGGCGATCGTGATCATCAACCCGAACAACCCGACGGGCGCGGTGTACGGCGACGACATGCTCACCGCACTCACGGAGATCGCCCGCCGCCACAACCTGGTCGTCTGCTCCGACGAGATCTACGACCGGATCCTCTACGACGGCGCAACCCACACCCCGACCGCCGCCGTCGCGCCCGACCTGCTCACCCTCACCTTCAACGGCCTCTCCAAGAACTACCGCGTGGCCGGCTTCCGCTCCGGCTGGCTGGCGGTCTGCGGCCCCAAGGCGCACGCCTCCTCGTACATCGAGGGCCTGACGATCCTGGCCAATATGCGGCTGTGCGCCAATATGCCCTCGCAGCACGCGGTGGCCACGGCGCTGGGCGGCCGGCAGTCGATCGAGGACCTGGTACTGCCGGGCGGCCGGATCCTGGAGCAGCGGGACACGGCGTACGACCTGCTCACCCGGATCCCGGGCGTCACCTGCGTCAAGCCGAAGGGCGCGCTGTACCTCTTCCCGCGGCTCGACCCGAAGGTCTACAAGATCAAGGACGACCGGCAGCTGGTGCTGGACCTGCTGCGGGCCGAGAAGATCATGGTCGTGCACGGTACGGGGTTCAACTGGCCGGAGCCGGACCACTTCCGGATCGTGACGCTGCCCGCCACGAAGGATCTCGAGGACGCGGTGACCCGGATCGGAACGTTCCTGGACGGCTACACACAACGCTGACGGCCCCGGGTGGGCGGCACGCGGGCCCCCCGGCGCCGACACCCGGCGGCGACACCCGGGCGGCACCCGGGCGGCACCCCGGGAGGTTCCGTACCGGAAGTCCCGTCTCCCGGGAATTCCGGTACGCGTCGGCTCACGACCCACGACGACGGGCGTTCACCGGTACCGGACATCGCTCAACTTTAGACTCAATCCAATGTAGGATGGTCTCCTGACGACGCCGGGAGGCCATCTCATGTACGAGCCGATCCGCAGCAAGTCGGTCCACGCGATGGCCGGCCGCGACACCGATACCGATTTCCCGCACCGCAGCCGCGAGGAGGAGCTGAACATCCAGCTCGCCGGTCACCTCTCCGCGCTCCTCGCCGTCACCGACGAACTCGGTCTGGACGAAGCCGCCGAGAGCATCGCCGGCCAGATCGCCCGCCTGCGCGGCACCCCGCCGGCCCGCCACGCGGGCCTCACCGGCGCCGCCCCCGGCGACCTGCACCGCCGCGCCCTGGCCCTGGCGGGCCGCGCCCTGGTCGTGGCCGCGTCCCGCGCGGACACGACGGCCGCGATCCTCTCCGCCGAACGCATGGACGCCCACACCGCGGCCCTGGCCGAGCCGGATTCGGCCCGCGGGGACCAGCGCCTCGTCGGCGCGCACTGACGGCCCGGACCGGATGCGGGCCGGTCACCGGCCGGCTCCGGGGGAAAGGGCGCACTGTCCTGAATCCGCCTGTCCCCCTCGCCCCTAAATCCGTCTGCCCCCCGTCCCGCTTTTCGTGGCCCGCGCCCTTCCCCGTACGCGACGGCCTCACCCGGATCGCCCCGGTGCCGCCCCCGTAAGCACCCCGCGCCGAGCCCTGAAGCCCCCACGCCGTAAGGGATTGTGCGATCTCCGTGAAGTTTTCTCCTTGAGGCTCACCCGCTTGGCCATCCCACAGGACGCCCGTCTACCGTGGTGCGGAAGTTGAGTCATGCACACTGCAAAGATCGACACGGGGGCAGTCACGTGGCATGGGACGAGTGGGAACAGGCCAAGTCCAGTTCGGCACAGACGCGGCTGAATCAGCTGCCGGCGGACGGCGGCGGTGGATCGGGCGGCGGAGGCAAGGACGACCTCACGGTCCACGACGACGAGTTGGGAAAACTCGGTGACATGGCCCGCTCTCTGCGGGACCAGCTGTCCACCGACGGTGACCACGCGCGCGCGGCGACGTTCGACGCGTCGAACCAGCTCTTCAACGACGGATTGACCATGGGCTCGGGTCTTCTCGAGGTGCACGACGCCTGGAGCACCAAGCTGGCCACCCTCAAGGAGGCCTGCGCGCACATCTCCAATCATCTCGACTACTCCCGCTCCACACACGCGCAGCAGGAGAAGAAGATCGTGACGGGGATGCAGTCGCTCGACGGCAAGACGATGACCGTGTCGCGCATCTACGACCAGTTCAAGTAAGCCAACGGGTCAAGTAAGTCAACGGGGACAACGGGGAGCCGGGCCATGGTCACGTGCCAGGAACTGCAGGATCTGAATCTCAGCAAACTGAACACCGCGGTCGAGCAGTGGAAGCAGATGCTCGACAAGCTGGTCCTCCTTGCCGACGGGGGCGACGGCGAGGTCAACGCCGCCGATCTGGAGCGCAAGGCCAACGCCGCGGACTGGAAGGGTGACAACGCCGCCGTCACCAAGGAGTTCACCACCACCACGGCGCGCCAGTTCGACGACATGGTCACCGAGGCGCGCAGCATCCACAAGATCATTCAGGAAGCCCACCGCGACCTGAAGAAGCACAAGGACGACCTCAGGACCACCATCGACGCGTGGGCCAAGAAGAACGTCTACATCGACGAAAAGGGCGGCGCGAGGTACGGCGGTCCGCCGCGCGAGGTCGAGGGCGGTCCCAAGGAGCAGACCAGCCAGGAAGAGGTCGACCGGGCGGCACGCGAGGTCGCCAGGATCCTGGAGGCGGCGAACGAGACGGACCGGATCGCCGCGCGTGCGCTGCGCAAGCACGCCGAGAGCAAGTACGACTTCGACGAGACCGGCTTCACGGGCCTCAAGGACGCCGACCGCAAGCAGGGCATCGAGGACGCCGACGCGATGGTGAAGCTCGCGTCCAAGGGCGACGGGATGTCCGACGACGAGTTGAAGAAATTCAACGAGATCTCCAGGTACCACCGCGACAACCCCGCCTTCGCCGAGCGGTTCGCGACCAAGCTGGGTCCGGAGGGCACGCTGGAGTTCTGGCGCAGCCTCGCCGACCCGGGCAAGGGCAACACGCCGGACCCGGACGGCGATCGCGCGAAGATCCTCGCCAAGGTGCAGGACAACCTGGGCGTCACCCTCGCCAACGCCACCCATTCCGACTCCCCCGAGATGCGGGCGTGGAAGGACCGGATGGTCGAGCTGGGCGACGATCCGATCAAGGCCAAGAACGGCATTCCCAGCGCGCCGTACGGCTTCCAGGTCCTGGGCCCGCTGATGACCGAGGGCAAGTGGGACTCGGCCTTCCTCAACAAGTACGGCGACAAGATGCTCGAGTTCGAGCGCAAGTCCGACGACCCGGTGCTGGGCGGCCCGAAGGAACTCTGGGAGAACCGTTTCAACCCGGCCCAGCTCTCCTATCCGCCGGGCGCCACCAAGCCGGACAGCGACCCGGTCGCCAACCTGATGGAGGCGCTCGGCCACAACCCGGAAGCCTCCGTGCAGTTCTTCGACGGCTCGTCCGGCAAGGGCGACGACGCGATGAGCAACTGGGACTACCTGGTCAACAAGGGCGGCGAGGGCGCGCGCGAGTGGCCGACCGACGACGACGGGAAGACGACCGGGTTCACGAACCTCGGCCACGCCCTGGAGGCGGGGACGCTCGGGTACCCGTACGACGCCAAGGACCCGGCCGTCCCGCCGATGGACACCAAGGAGCAGATCGAGGCGCGCGAGGCGCGCACCGCGCTCATGGACCGGGTCGTGGACCACTACCAGACGTCGGACCAGATCGACAAGCAGGACGGGATCCGCGACAGCCTGGCGAACATGGCGGCCGGTCACGTCGACAGCCTCAACTACTCCGCGGCGGACTTCGGCGGCAGCGGGCCGAAATCAGGACGTGACGACCTCTTCGACGCCCAGGGGAACCATCTCCGCGACTTCGACAGCGGGTCCACCACGAGCTTCCTGCGGGCGCTGGCCACGGACAAGGACGCCTACGACACCGTGTCCACGGCCCAGCAGATCTACGGGGCCAGCGCCATGGCCGGGCAGGGCGACGACGTGGACGACGCGAAGCGCATCGGCATGCACAGCGTCAAGATGCACGGAATGCTGGACGAGGTCCGCGCCGAGGCCATCGGCAAGGAATTCGCCGACGACAAGGACGCGCGGAACCTGGAGCTGGAGAAGCAGGCCGAGTGGCGCAAGTACGCGGCGGGGGCCGCGATCGGGGTGGCCGCGGGCGTCGGCGCGGCTGTGGTCGTGCCCACCGGAGTCGCCGCGGCCATCGCCGTGCCCCTGGCCTTCGAGACCGCCGGAGGCGCCGCCGAGACCAAGTTCGGGATCCAGACCATGGACTGGCTCAAGGCGAACGAGTACGACAACACCGATCAGTCGATCAAGGGCATCGACCAGGCCAGGCAGGAGGGACAGCACAACGCGATGACTCCCCTGCTGAACTGGGCCACGGCACGTGGCATGTCCGAGGACGAGATCTGGGACTTGTCGGTCACGGCGGAGAAGGAGTACGGCGCCGGCACGGAACGTACGGACACCGACAACGCCCGAGGATAATGAGGACTCTGATGTTGAGGCGAACCCTCCCGATCCCCGTCATCGCGCTCGTCCTGCTGACCGGCGCGTGCGGCTCGGACACCGATGGCGCAGGCGCGGAGACCGGTGCGACCGCCACCGCCGACGCGTCCGCCGAAGGGGCCGCGTGCCGGGAACTGCTCGGTGACGCGGGCGTGAAGTGGCTGGAGAGCGGAACAGGCGGGGCCGGGACGGTTCACATGAAGAGCCGCCACGGCCTTGAGCAGGCGCGCTCGATGCTCAGCGGCCAGATCAAGAACTGGGAGCCGGGGAAGAAGGGGATTCCGACGTACGCGGAATCCGATGTCTGCGGGGTGACGGCGGACAGCTACCCCGGGAGCGAACTCGCCCTCGAATACCGGCCCTCCATCCTCCCCTTCGACGCTCCCATCACCGGTTCCACCGACAGCGACCTGACCGAGACGCCGGTGAACTCGGACGTACGGCTGCTGCGTCGAGTCGCCGACGGCGACGATGTCGAGTACATCGTTTTCGTCACCTGCAAGCTGCCGGGTACCCCGGCACAGCAGGAGAACGCCGTACCGATCGAGGGACGGATGACGGACACGCTCACCGGCGACGACAGCGAGCGCGACCGCTTCACCTATCTGCTGCATTCCGCGCGGGTATTGACGGGCGAACTCGGCTGCCAGAACAAGCCCGTTGTCCCGGCCGAGCCGCCGGCGTCGGTGAAGTAGCCCTGTTCCAGGGGCCTTCGGGCCCCTGGAACAGCCCTCTCACCATGATGAATTTCTCTTGAACCACGCCTGACGAACAAAGGGCCAATGGCGACTGATCCGCCAAACGCCGCTGGTCAGTACGTATGTGGGGGCAGCCGTGCCCCGAATTGCGCACCTGTGCCGCGCGATCCGGCGTGCAACCGTCCGCAAACCTCAGGGCTCTCAAACAATTGTAAGAACCACATACGCCCTATGGAGGTTTGCCATGTCCTCTCCCCTCGTCAACCGCCGGGTTGTGCGCGCCGCTTCGGCTCTGACGCTGGCTCTCGGAACGGGGCTGGCCGGTCCGCTTCTCCTGGCCGGTACGGCCGGCGCCGCGACCTCCTCGGTCACCGCCACGAAGGCGTCGGCGACCGCCGCGTTCAGCGCGACCGATCACGCGATTCTCTACACGGCCGCCTCCGGCCAGACCAACAAGGTCGCGGTCACCGCGTCGTGGACCAGCGGCGTCGAGAAGATCACCTACGTGATAGACGACTCCGTCGCGATCAGCGCGGGCACCGGCTGCACGTACCCCGACAGCGCCGACCGGACCAAGGTCTCGTGCACGGTCGACGCCCTGGAAACCCAGGACCCGTACTCCACCCTGAAGGTGGCCCTCGGCGACGGCGACGACCACGCCACGTACGACAACAACACCGACCAAGCCTACTACTTGGCCACTCTCGACCTCGGCGCCGGCGCGGACACACTGACCGAGAACGAGAGCGTCAACGGCAACTTCGTCATCGGCGGAGCGGGCGACGACACCATCACGGCGGGCAAGTACACGGTGGCCTCCGGCGGTGACGGCGACGACACGATCCACGCCGCCGCCGGATCCATCGCGCAGGGTGGCAACGACAACGACACGATCTACTCCAACGGCGACGACAGCATCGTCGACGGCGACGAGGGCGACGACGAGATCCACGGCGCCGCGGGCGCGCAGAGCCTGTCCGGCGGCGACGGCAACGACGCGATCGACGGCGGTGCCGGAAACGACTTCATCTACGGCGGGAAGGGCAACGACATCCTGCACGGCGACGAGGGCGACGACACGATCTACGGGAACAGCGGGGACGACGAGCTGTACGGCGGCGCCGGCACGGACACCCTCTCCGGCGGCGCGGGCAAGAACGTCGTCGAGCAGGACTGACCGCTCCACACCTCGGCCGCGATCCTGAGTCGCACAGCTGGAAAGGGCGCCCCCCGGGAAAGGGGGCGCCCTTGCTCATGGAGCGGCCGAACGCCGCCGCGCCATGGTGTTGTGACGGTACGTCAGGAGGCCGAGCCGGCCTTGCGGCGGCGGACGACGAAGATCGCGCCGGCGCCCAGTGCCACGGCCGCACCGGCCGCCGCGGCGAGCTGCGGAAGGACCGAGGAGGAACCGGTGTCGGCGAGGGCGCCGGTGGCGGCGGGAGTGCCGGAGCTCACCGGGGTGTTGGACGTGCCGCCCTGCGGCTTGGTGTTCGGGGTTCGCGGTGTGGTCTTGCCGGGCCCGGCGTCGCCGACCTCACCGGGGGTACTGCCGGCGGCGAGGAGAGCGAAGGCGTACTCGGTCAGGAAGTTGCCGCCACAGGACTCGTCGTCGTTGAAGTAGTCACCGGCGACGAACGCGAGGCCGTCCCCGGCCGGGGCCTTGGCGTCGACCTTCAGGCGCAGCTTCACATCGGCGTGGGATCCGGCCTTCAGCGGACTGATGGACCCGGCGTAGCCGCCCTCGTCCACCTTCTTCCACGCCGGGGAGGCGGCGGTCGACCACTGGAGGTGGAAGGCGTCGTCGATGACGTTGTAGCCGCTCTTGTCCGTCGCGTGGAAGTAGACGAACGGGGAGACCTCGTCCATCGTCTTGTCCGTACCGTTGGTCACGCGGACCGAGAAGTCGGTCGTCGAGCCCGCGACGATCTTGGACGGCAGGCCGTTGACGACGGTGCTGAGCTTGCCCTCGTAGACACAGTCCGGCCCGCCTTCCTCCTCCTCCGCCTCCTCCTTGGCATCGGCGAGCGCCTTGTCGGCGGCGTTCTTCGCCTTGAGAGCCTCGTCCTTGGCCTTCTGGGCCTTGTAGTACTCCCGGGCGGCGGCGACACGAGCGTCATCGACGGCCTTGCCGGCCGTCGCGGCCTTCGCGTCGGCGACGGTCTTGGCGTCCCCCGCGGTCAGGGCGACGGCTTCGGCGTCGGTGACGGCCTTCTCCGCGGTGGCCTTCTGCTCGTCCGTGGCGTCCTCGGGCAGTTCGGCAAGGACTGCCTTGGCGTCGGCGAGCGCCTTGTCGGCGTTCGTCTTGGCGGTGGCGGCGTCGGCCGCCTCCTTCCTGGCGGCCTTCGCGGCGACGGCGAGGGGCGCGTCGTCGGAGAGCGCGGCGTCGAGGACGGCCTGCGCGGTCTTCTCCGCGGCGACGGCGTCCTCGTACGCCTTCAGCGCCTTCTCGGCGGCCTTCTCCAACTCCTCGATGGAGGGCTTGTCCTGGGCGTCCCGCTGCTGTGCCTGCGACGCGCCGGACGACTTGGTGTCGGCGAGCGCGGGCGTGACGGAGAGCAGGACGACGGGTGTGGTCACGGCGATGACAACGGCCGTGGCAAGAGTGCGGCGAATCTTCAACGGAGTCCTTCGCGGGTCCGAAAAGCAACGTGGATAAAGGCAGTGCGACACAAGCGGGTTCGGCAAAAGGGCGAGGCAGCCGCTGCGGTGGCACTCACGCAGGGCTTCGTTCGGTGATGGTATGAACGAAAACACCCTTGTAGGAAGCACGTCAGGCAGGCGACGGGCGCGGCACATCGCTCTCGCACGCGGGCAATTGCCGCATAGGGGGAGAGTTGCCTTCCGCACGCGGGGCACTTTCGTGATCCATGTCACGAGGTGCCCGAGTCCGCCTGACACGTGCCTCATCGCTCTTTCGGGCGGAGCCACCCGCCCGTTCCACATCTCCTCGATCACACGTTCAGCGCGCGGCTCCGCTCAGGGGAGGAACTTGTCGGCCAGCAGGCGGGCGATGGCCCAGTCCTGCATGGCGACGCCCACGGTCTTGAAAACGGTCCGCTTGCTTCCCGGGGCCGTGGGCGCGGACAAGGCGGTGCCGAGTTCGATGAGATCGTCTTCGGTGATGGCGTTGGCCTTGAGCGCGTGAAGGATTTCACCGGACTCTTCGAGGATCGCGTCGAGTTCGTCGATGATCACGGTGCTGCTCGCGAGGAGTTCGTCGGGCAGCTCGCGCATGGTGGGGCGGAAGGCGCCGATGGCGTTGACGTGGACCTGGGCGGGCAGGGCCTGTTCGGGGAAGAGCGGGCTGGTCGCGTTGGTGGCACAGCAGACGATGTCGGCCTCTCCCACCGCGGACGCCGCGTCGGTCGCGGTGCGGATGTGCGTCCCGTTCAGTTCCGGGGCCAGCTGTTCGGCGAGTGCTTCCGCGCGGCGCGGGTCACTGTCGACCACGGTCAGTTCGCGCAGTGGCCGCACGGTATGGACGGCGCGGACCTGGTCGGGTCCCTGGCCGCCCGCCCCGATCAGGGTCAGGCGCCCGGCGCCGGCGGGGGCGAGCAGGTCGGTGGCGACGCCGACGACGGCGCCGGTACGCAGGGTCGTGACCGTCCCGGCATCGGCGACCAGGGAGTCGAGGCGTCCGGTTTCGCTCCATACGACCGTGCCGGCGATGGCGGGTGCGCGGTCGAAGTTCAGGCTCAGCGTCTTGATCATGGCGGAGGCGGTGGCCCGGTGGTGCGCAGACATCACCAGGAACTGCCCGTCCCGCAGCACGGCGCGAGTGGGCATCTCGAACTCGCCGGCGGCGAGCCCCACGAAGCCCTCGACCGGACGACCGGACGACCGGACGACCGGACGCCCAGTGGAGGACCATCCGATGGCAGCCTCACCCCACCGCCTCGTCGTACTCGATGCCGCTGTCCTCGACCCCAGCGACGGCTCTCTGCGTGAAGGCTGCGTCGTGGTGGAGAACGACGTGATCGTCGATGTCGCCGACACGCCACCGCGGTTGACCGAGTCCGAGGTGATCCACGCCCGGGGACGCGTCGTGATGCCCGGTCTCATCGACTGCCACGTCCACGTGCTCAGCGTGGAGACCGATCTCGGCCTCTCCACCCAAGGTTCCCCGCTCTACCTGGCGGCACGAGCCTCGCGGCTGCTCTCCGACATGCTCGGGCGCGGGTTCACCACCGTGCGCGATGTCGGCGGCGCCGACTACGGAATCGCACGCGCGGTGGAGGAAGGGATCTTCCCCGGCCCCCGGATCGTCTACGGCGGCCCGGCGCTGTCACAGACCGGCGGGCACGGCGACTTCCGCGGACAGGGCGAGACCTGCTGCCATTCGCTGCCCGGAGGTCCGGCCATCGGGCGTGTCTGTGACGGCGTCGACGCCGTCCGTCGCGCCTGCCGGGAAGAGATCCGCAACGGCGCCGCCCACCTGAAACTGATGGCCGGCGGCGGCATCGCCTCGCCCACCGACCGCATCGACTCCGCGCAGTTCTCCCGCGACGAGATCGCGGCCGCGGTCGAGGAAGCCGACAACGCCAACATCTACGTCACCGCCCACGCCTACACCGCGCCCTCCATCAACCGAGCCCTGAGTCTGGGAGTGCGCTGCATCGAACACGGCAATCTCCTGGACCAGGAGTCCGTGGACCTGCTCCGCGACAACGACGCCTACCTCGTTCCGACACTCGCCATCGGACAGCTCCTGGCCTCCGCCGAAGGAGCCGGCTACGGCGTGACCCCGGAGTCACGGGAAAAGGCCCGGTACGCGGTGAACCGCGGCATGGAAGGACTGGCCCTGGCCCACCGGGGCGGGGCGAACGTCGCGTTCGGCACCGACTTCATCGGCTCCATGCACCCTCACCAACTGGAGGAGTTCCGCGTCCGGGCCGAAGTCCTCAGCCCCTTGGACGTGGTCCGATCGGCCACCACGACCGCCGCCGAACTGCTCCGGATGAGCGGCAGGATCGGGACGGTGGCCCCCGGGGCACGGGCCGACCTGCTGATCGTCGACGGCAACCCGGCCGAGGACATCTCCGCTCTCCTCGACCCCCGGCGCCGCCTGGTGGGCATCGTCGCCGGTGGCCGTGTGATCAAGAACCGTACGGACGAACCGGAGGCCGCCCGATGAGCCGGTTCCGCTCGTTCCTGCTGGTCCGTCCCGCCCCGGGCCATGTCCATGACGCGCTCGACTTCTTCCGCGAGCGCGAGATCATCGAGGCGGCCTTCCCCTACGGCGTGCTGTCGGGAAAGATCCTCGTCCCCGAGACCGACCCGGAAGACTTCATGGTGACCTCGCTGTGGGGCGACGACTCCGGGTACGAACGCTGGTGCGCGTCGGCCGAGAGGGCCGCATTCCTCTCAAGTGTCCTGCCGTTGCTGGCCGCTGAGGACGCGCTCACCGGATGGACCGGGCCGGACACCGGCTCGCCCGGCGAGGAGTACAGGCCCGGTACCCCCCTGCGGGTCGCGCACGACGCCGTCGCCCGCCCCGCGTAGCCGAAGCGGGACGGGACACGGCCTCTCAGGTCAGCTCACGTCAGCTCAGGCATCTCCGGTCAGCCGCCGCAGAGCGTCAGGTTGATGGTGTCGCCCTTGGACACGACAGCCGGGCTGTGCGGCTCGACCGCGATGACGGTGCCCGGCTTGCCGGTCTTGCCGCAGGACTGCTCGCCGACCGTACCGAGTTCGAGCTGACTCTTCAGCAGCAGCTGCTTGGCGAAGTCCAGGCTGAGGCCCCCGAATTCAGTCTTGTACTTGCTGCCGGACAGCACCACGTCGGCGGCGTCGCCGTCGGTCGCGGCGCCCACGGCGGCGGGCTTGCGGTCGTCCGAACCACCGGCCCCTGCGGTGGCCAGGGCGGTGCCACCACCGGCCACGATCAGGGCGGCGGCGATACCCGCTATGGCCGTGCTCCGCCTGCGGCGGGTCTTGCGCACGATGCCGGTCGTGTCGAAGTCCGGTGCGTCGGCGGAGTTCGCGAAGTCGTTCATGGCGTTCACCAGTTCCTCTTCGAAGGGTGTGTGACTGGTGCAGCCGGAAGGCCGCGAATCGTTCGGAGTCATCGGGTTCCTTCCGTGGGCTGCGGTGCTGAAGGGCCGGAGAGCGCGGGGGACTGGCTTCTGAGCTTGTCGATTCCGCGAGCGAGCTGGGACCGTACGGTGCTCGGTGAGATCCGGAGGTCGGCCGCGATCTCGGCGTCGGACAGTTCATGGAAGTACCGCAGCACCACCACCGTGCGCATGCGCATCGGCAGTTGCTGCAAGGCGCGGACCAACTGGTCCCTGCTGTCTATACGCCCGTACTCATCGCCCGGAGCCGCCCTGTCGCCGGTGTCCTGCTGCGGAACCATGCGACGGAACCTCCGCCACCGGTCGTTCGCCAGGTTCACCATGATCCGCCGCACGTACGCGTCCGGAGCATCCTTGGCGGCGATCGTGCGCCACTTGCGACAGGTCCGCTCCAGGGTTTCCTGGACCAGGTCCTCCGCCGCCTCGCGGTTCCCCGTCAAGACGAGGGCGCCACGGAACAACGCGGCCGACCGGGTCGCGACGAAACCGTGGAAATCGATCTCCGCCGACTCGGCCTCGCCGAGGCCGGCGCCCAGCTTCCACTCAGTCGCCAGATCCATACGCTCCGCCCTTCCTGTCACCCCTCCTCGACGTGGGAGCCCACTGATCTGCTGCACGGCCGTTCTGTGAGCCGGGTCACAAGCCCTGGCGTGGACGCCGAATTGGGCGGGGCGAGCCTGGAACCGTCAACCAGGCTCGCCCCTTGCGGCAGGCCGGACCCCGTTGCCATGAAGTCCGGCCCGTTCTCCTCGAACGCGGCCCGCTCCGCAACAGACCGCCCGAGGTTCTCTCCGGCGCCCGCGACTACCGGAGAGAGGCTGTGTGGTGGCGCGCCCGCTCCAGCCACCGGAAGAGAGCGACGAACCGCCCCCGCGTACGGTGGGTCCGCCTGCGCCCCGGAGGGGTCGACAAAGCCGGGGAGTACGAGCCGGGTACGGTCACGGGCCACACCGCCAGGGAGTAAAGCCCGGTGTGGTCAGAGGCGTTGACGGTCACCGGGCCGCCGTACCGGAGCTGGTCCCGCGCGGCACGCTGCACGTCCCCGTCAGAACACCAGCGGCGCAACTCGTCGGGCACATCAGGAAGTCCGGCAGGCGCCTGATGAAGAACCCTCCCCGAGAGCCAGGGCGCCCGGGGGTCCGGATCGAGACCGTCAGCGATACGGCGAGCCTGCGCACGGAGCCAGCGGAGCGCCAGCTCCGACGAAACCGTCCGGCAGTGACCGAGCACCGTACGAACGGTCCCGCCGTTCACCGGGCCCTCCCCGATCACGGTCGCGGTGTACACGGTGAACGTCACGCCGCACCGCCCACGGCGCCGAACAGATCCCCGTGCGGTCCGGGCGGGCACGTGAAGCCGGGGGATCACTTGGCATCACCCGACCGCCGATGTGGGTGCGCGGCGATCTGGCGGGTGCACTCCAAGACCGTTGACGCCCCGATCCCGCGATGCGCGTTCTCCCGCCGCCTGTCCCACCAGGCGCACACCTCGCACCCGTCGACCGGCTCCAGATCGCACGGCGGAGACCACACGGCGGGCGAGATTCCCAATTGACGGCGCTCACTCGGCACCATGAGCACACCACCGTTCAAGCCCGGCGAGAGCGGCAGCGAGGAGAAGTGGTGTCGGCTCCGCGTACGCACTCGGCACCTCGACGGGCAGTAACCGCCAGAAGGCCAGGTCCTCTACACTGTCGGCCAACTCGGCGTCGTTATGGGTAGGTTCATGGTGGTCCGCCATCGGTCACCCTTCCGTCCGCACGGACTCCTGAGAGCGGGGTGTTCAGAGTGCGACACGGAGCGTTACCTTAAAAAGCCCTTCGGCACCCAACCTGCAAGTTGGGTGTGCTGGCATATGACCAAGCGGATGACCTGCACACCTACGGCAGACGGCATCGACTTTCAGACCTTTGATGAAGGAGATTCATCGTGGTTGGTCAGCGTGAAGTTGACGGAGGGGAGAACGGCGAGGTGAGTAATCCGCGAAGAGAGTTCGGGGAGGCTCTGCGTGATGCGCGCGAGTTGCGTCCTGCGGGCAAGTGGACGCAAGCGCAACTTGCCCGAGAAGTTAGAACGTCCAGCTCTATGATCTCGCGCATTGAAGGCGGAGACCTTCCGATTCCCGGCAACCTGCCGTCGATTTTCGATCAAGTCTTTGCGACAGACGGGAAGTTCAAGCGCCTTTACGAGCTGATCCAGGCGGACGGCTTTCCCGCTCACTCGCGGCGACGGATCGGGCTGGAGCCCCACGCTGTGGCCATCGCGGAGTGGACGCAGACGGTAGTGCCCGGTCTTCTCCAGACGGAGGGGTACGCGCGTGCCCTCTTCCGGGCAGGCGACCCTCGGGCCGGCGACCGAGAGATCTCGGCCATGCTGACAGCCAGGCTCGCACGGCAAGACGTCTTCAAGCGCAGCTCGCCGCCCGACTTTTCCGCCGTCCTCTGCGAGTCGGTGATCAGACGTACCGTCGGTGGCCCGGACGTGATGCGGGATCAACTGGCCGCGCTGCTGGCACAGGGGGCACGTCACACCAGCGTGGTGCAAGTCCTGCCCCTGACTGCTGGCTGCCACGGACTGATGGACGGCACGATGTCGATTCTGACACCGCCGGATGGGGCAATAATCGTGTACACGGAAGGCATCCGCTCCGGCGCGATCATCGAAGATCCTGGTTCCGTGCGGGAGCTGGCCCGGTCCTACGATGTGCTGACCGCATCGGCGCTCTCGCCCGACGCATCCGCATGTCTGATCCTGACGCATATGGAGGCGCTATGACCCACAACTGGGTCAAGTCCAGCTACAGCAGCCAGGACGGCGGGAACTGCATCGAGTGGGCGCCGTACACGCAGGCCCACGAGGCGGGCATCCCGGTACGAGACAGCAAGCACCCCACCGGCCCCGTACTCCTACTCTCCCCCGAAGCCTGGACAGGCCTGGTCGAGTTCGCCAAGCACGCCGAGGCCTAGGGTCTTTCGTTTGGATCAGGCCGGATCAGGGAGCGGGGTCTGGTGCCGTGGATCGCAAGGCGGAGGAGTGAGGCGACGCGGAGCGTCGTGGAGTGACGACAACGCGGCGAGGCGCGGTGCCGGGGCACGCGAGCCCGGCAAGATCCAAACGAGAGGCCCTAGCCGACCCGCGTCCCGCCGGGCGACCCTTTTCGGGCAACTCGCCCGCGCCCGGAACCGCTTCGCGGCGGGCGCTGTGCGGATGCCCTCCAGTACGGGAGCCATCAGCAGGAGTACCGGCCCACCTCAGGAATACGCGCACTTCTCGGTCATCGCCCCCGTGTGGCGCAACCCTCCGGCGCCGATGGCCGTCTTGCTTTCGCCAGCGCGTCTTCCTCCAGAGGTCTTCGCCTGTTTCCCTGACGTCTCACAAAGGTGTTCTTCCATGCGTGTCCTGCCTCATGGCCGTCCCACTTCCCGCACCGCCGTCGCCGCGCTCAGCGCTGCCGCGCTGATCGCGCTCGGCGCGGCGCCCGCAGCGGTCGCCGAGGAGTCCGCACCCGAACTGGCCCTGGGAAATATCGCCCCGATCGACAACGTGAAGCCGGGCAGCAGCGTCGATGTGCCCGTAACTGTCACGAACAACGGAACCAATGCCGCGGAGAAGGTCTGGGTCTTCTACTCCGTCACCCGCGGATTCGACTATGCGGATCTTCCGTCCAACTGCACGTCGCACCAGGTCACCGCGTACGACGAGATGACGGCCAAGTGGAACGCGGTCTGCGAGTTCGACCAGAAGGCGGAGCCCGGCGTCGCCTACGCGCCCGAGAAGCCCCTCGCGCTCAAAGCACTGGACCGCGCTCTCAACGACCATCTGCGGGTGACCGTCGGGGACTCGGAGCCGGAGCTGGACGAAGCGGCCACACCGCCGGTGCGAGGGACCGCACCCGCTGTGAAGCTGGTCGAACGGCCCGCCGGGGGCGAGGCCGTCGAGGATGTCGTCGAGGTGCCGGTCACATCGCTCAACACGGCCGACATACAGACGGCGGGAGCCCACCTGAAAGGCCGTGTCGGCGACACGGTGACCCTGCGGGTGCAGTACAAGAACGCCGGTCCCGCCTGGGTGCTGGCCCCGCTGGACAGTACGCCCTTCAGTGTCCTCGTCACGCCTCCCGCCGGAACGTCGGTCGTGAAGTCCGACGGGTACTGCGACGCCGAGGGCAAGGCGTACTCCTGCGGCACCAGCCAGCGGTGGGTGGATGAGGACGAGGACCACACCTACACCTTCAAGCTGAAGATCGACAAGAAGGTGGCGGGCGCCAAGGGCTCGGTCGCGCTGAGCCCCGAGGCACGGCCGTACGACCCCGACAAGACGAACGACAAGGCCGACATCACGTTGGACGTGACCTCTCGGGTGTGAGAGGTCACGTCCCGGCGGGTCAGCGCGTGACGTCGAAGGCCGCGGCCTCGGGCACGAAGAGTGTGTCTCCGTCCTCGGCCGTCGCCAGCGCGGAGATGTGCCAGGCGCCCTCGGGCAGGTCGGCGGCCTCCTCGCGGCCGACCGCCAGGGTGTAGGTGCACCGAGACGTCTCCGCTGTGGACTTCTCGCACGTGGCGCTCTCGACGTGCGCCATGTCCTCAGCGGTCGGCTTGAGGTCCGAACTCTTCGGCCAGGCAAGGACCTTGAGGCTCCGGACTCCCGAGTCGTCGGTCACCTTCGCGGTGAAGGTGACCGAGCCGTCGGCGGTGGCGGTCGGGGCGACGTAGCGGGCCGAACCGTTCTCCACAGTCGGCTCGGCGGGTGTGGCGGCCGACGCGATGCCACCGATCGCGATACCGCCGACAGCGACAGCACCGACAAGTGACGAGACAACAATGCGCTTGGACATGGGAATTCCCCTCGGAATGGCGACTACGCCGACCGGTAACGCATCTGTTCAACAGCCGTACGGAACAATTCCTCCGCGTCGGCCGCCCACAAAAAGAATGCGCTGGGCGCCGATCAGGAGGACCGGGAAGAACTGTTTGTCGATGCGTTCTTGATGTCTCCGAGACTATGGCCGCCGGAATGCGCGGCAATCGGGCTCCGGGATGATCGCCGCCTCCAACCAGAGATAGAGCCCAGCGCCCTGCGTACATCCGCGTCGGACCGGACGGGACCGGATCGGATCCCGTCGAACGGGACCGGATCGGATCCCGTCGGATCGGATCGGACCGAGCCTCGACACCCGGTGGTCACCGGCCTCCGGAGATCCTCAGGACCGCCCCTGTGGTGTACGAGGCGTCGGCGGACAGGAGCCAGGCGATGGCGCCGGCGATCTCGGCGGGTTCACCCGGGCGTCCGAGCGGGGTGGCGGCCGCCGCCCGTGCCGGGCGGTCGGGGTCCCCCATGGTGGCGTGTATGTCGGTGTTGATGACGCCCGGCGCGACGGCATTGACGCGGATGCCGTCGGGGCCGAGTTCCTTGGCGAGGCCGACAGTGAGGGCGTCGATGGCCGCCTTGGTCGCGGCATAGTGGACGTAGTCGCCGGGGCTGCCGAGCGTGGCCGCGGCGGAGGAGACGTTGACGATGGCTCCGGAACCGTGAACCGCCATGTCCCTGGCCGCTCGTCGGCAGCACAGCAGGTAGCCCAGGAAGTTCACGTTCACCACCCGCCGCAGGTCCTCCGTACGGGCATCGGCGAGTCTGCCGAGGGGGCCGGTCACACCGGCGTTGTTGACCAGCCCGGTCACCGGCCCGAGTTCGGTCGCGGCGGTGTCGAACAGCCGCTCCACGTCCGCCTCGTCGGAGGTGTCCGCCCGTACGGTGACGCAGCGCGCCCCCGCCGCCCGCACGGCGTTCGCCGTCTCCTCGGCGGCTCCGGCGTCGCTGACGTATCCGAGGGCCAGGTCATGCCCCTCGGCTGCCAGCCGGACGCAGGTCGCGGCGCCGATTCCTCGGCTGCCGCCTGTGACGAGAGTGACCGGACGTGACACTGCTGCCTCCTGTGATCGCGTGCAGGTGCGTGGAGCGGCACCTGTTCAGGTGCGTGGAGCAGCACCGAGCCGTACTCCACCACGGGCATCCCACCACGAAGTCCTGGCAGTCCGGGTGAGGAGAGGAACATGCCGCGTCGCGCTGAGCGCGTCACACCGAGCGCGTCGCTCCGGCGCGTCGAGCGGTTGCCCCGCGTGCGCCACCAGGACCTACGGGAAGCGGGAGACGAAGCGGCGTTGCCACGGTGTCTCGACGGCGCGTCGCGCGTAGTGCTCGCGTACGTAGGCGACCGCCTCCGCCTGCGGCACCCCGTCCAGTACCGCGAGGCAGGCCAGAGCCGTACCGGTGCGTCCGTATCCGCCGCCGCAGGCGACCTCGACGCGTTCCGTCCCGGCGCGCTCCAGGGCCTCGCGCAGCGCGTCGGCCGCCGCCGGCCGGTCGGACGGCAGCCGGAAGTCCGGCCAGCGAAGCCACCGGAACTCCCAGTCGACGGCGGGTGGTTGGTGGCCCAGCAGATACAGAGCGAAGGTGGGCACCGGGCCCTCGGGAAGCGGCCGCCGCAGCCCCCGGCCCCGTACGAGCCGACCCGACGGCAGTCGCAACACGCCCGCGGCGGCGGGCTCCCACAACGAAGTCACCCGCGCGAGCGTAGCCCGGCACACGGATCCCCGGACCGGAATCACGGAACCGGGGCCGAGTCCCCGGGCCGGAGAACAGTCCGGGCATGCGCACGACCCGCGCCCCGGAGCCATGCGGGGCTCCGGGGCGCGGGTCGTGCGTGCCTGGGGCGTGCCACGACGGGCGGACGCCGCGCTCACGCCTCAGGCCGAGTTGCTCATCCCTCAGGACGAACTGGTCACGCCCCAGGACGCCCTGGTCACGCCCAGGGCGAACCGGTCGCGCCTCGGGACGGACACGTCACGTCCCAGGGCGAGTTGGTCACGCCTCGGAACGGACACGTCACGCCCAGGACGAACCGGTCACGCCTCGGGCCGAACTCGTCACGTCCCAGGGCGAGTTGGTCAGCCCAGGCGCTCGACCAGCGCGTGGTACTCGTCCCACAGCTCCTTCGGCGTGTGGTCGCCGAAGGTGTTGAGGTGCCCGGGGACCAGCGCCGCCTCCTCGCGCCAGACCTCCTTGTCGACCGAGAGCAGGAAGTCCAGTTCGGAGCCGGACAGCGCCAGGCCGTCCGTGTCGAGGGACTCCTTCGTCGGCAGGATGCCGATCGGGGTCTCGACGCCCTCGGCCTTGCCGTCCAGGCGCTCCACGATCCACTTCAGTACGCGGCCGTTCTCACCGAAGCCCGGCCACACGAACTTGCCCGCCTCGTCCTTGCGGAACCAGTTCACGTAGTAGATCTTCGGCAGCTTCGACTGGTCCTTGTCCGCGCCGACCTTGACCCAGTGGCCCATGTAGTCGCCCATGTTGTAGCCGCAGAACGGCAGCATGGCGAACGGGTCGCGGCGCAGCTCGCCGACCTTGCCCTCGGCCGCGGCCGTCTTCTCGGAGGCGACATTGGCGCCGAGGAAGACGCCGTGCTGCCAGTCGAAGGACTCCGTGACCAGCGGTACGGCGGAGGCGCGGCGGCCACCGAAGAGAATCGCCGAGATCGGGACGCCCTTGGGGTCCTCCCACTCGGGCGCGATGATCGGGCACTGACCGGCCGGGACGGTGAAGCGGGCGTTGGGGTGGGCGGCCGGGGTGGCGGACTCCGGCGTCCAGTCGTTGCCCTTCCAGTCCGTGAGGTGCGCGGGCAGTTCCTCGGTCATGCCCTCCCACCACACGTCGTTGTCGTCGGTGAGCGCGACGTTGGTGAAGACCGAGTTGCCCCACATGGTCTTCATGGCGTTGGCGTTGGTGTGCTCGCCGGTTCCGGGCGCGACGCCGAAGAAGCCCGCCTCGGGGTTGATCGCGTAGAGCCGGCCGTCCTCGCCGAACCGCATCCACGCGATGTCGTCGCCGATGGTCTCCACGGTCCAGCCGGAGATGGTGGGCTCCAGCATGGCGAGGTTCGTCTTGCCGCACGCGGACGGGAAGGCCGCCGCGACGTACTTCGACTCACCCTGCGGCGGCGTCAGCTTGAGGATCAGCATGTGCTCGGCGAGCCAGCCCTCGTCGCGGGCCATGACCGACGCGATGCGCAGCGCGTAGCACTTCTTGCCCAGCAGGGCGTTGCCGCCGTAGCCGGAACCGTACGACCAGATCTCGCGCGACTCGGGGAAGTGCGAGATGTACTTGGTGGTGTTGCACGGCCACGGCACGTCGGCCTCGCCCTCCGCGAGGGGCGCGCCCAGCGTGTGGACGGCCTTGACGAAGAAGCCGTCGGAGCCCAGCTCGTCGAGGACGGGCTGTCCCATCCGGGTCATCGTGCGCATCGAGGCCGCCACGTACGCGGAGTCGGTGATCTCGACACCGATCGCGGACAGCGGCGAGCCGAGCGGGCCCATACAGAACGGCACGACGTACATCGTGCGGCCCCGCATCGATCCGCGGAAGACACCCTTGTCACCCTTGGAGCCGTCGCCGGTGAAGATCTCCCGCATCTCCGCCGGAGCCTTCCAGTGGTTCGTCGGGCCCGCGTCCTCCTCCTTCTCGGAGCAGATGAACGTACGGTCCTCGACGCGCGCCACATCGCTCGGGTCGGAGGCGGCGTAGTACGAGTTCGGCCGCTTGATGGGGTCCAGTTTCTTGAACGTGCCCTTGGCGACGAGCTCCCCGCACAGGCGCTCGTACTCACTCTCGGATCCGTCGCACCAGACGACCTTGTCCGGCTGCGTGATTTCTGCGATCTCGTCGACCCAGGAGATCAGCTCCTGGTGGTCGGTGGGGACGGTAGTGGGAGCCGCGATGTCGCGCGCCACGATTGCTCCTTGGTGAGGGATTTTAGGTGATATGCCCCTTGGGGGCTGCGACCCGGATGCTTCGTAGCTGCTCATCCGGTGCCGACCGCACTCATTTGATCATCCGACTCATGCGCCCATATGTCCAGAGGGCCTCACACGTGAGCATCGCCACTCCTGCGACATGCATGAGGCACGCCTGAGACATCCCGCAGGCACTTCCGCGCCATGCACGCGACAGCGCGAACACAGCGCGGAACAACGCGGCACAGTGAGTGACGAGACGAAGCGCGAGCTGCTACCTACGCAGGCGTAGGTAGCATGAACCCATGACTCCTGCCGCGTCCGACGACCCGCTCGCGAACTCCCAGCAGTCCGAGCAGTCCAAAGGGGGGCCCGTCGAGATTCAGCTGCCGAGCCCGGTCAAGCCGAAGCTGCGTGGCTGGCTGCACGCGGGGATGTTCCCCGCCGTGCTGATAGCGGGACTGGCACTGATCGTCCTGACCGATTCCACCCGCGCCCGGGTCGCGTGCGGGATCTACGTCCTGACGGCCTGCCTGCTCTTCGGAGTCAGCGCGGTCTACCACCGCGGCACCTGGGGTCCGCGCGGCGAAGCCGTACTGCGCCGGCTCGACCACGCCAATATCTTCCTGATCATCGCGGGCACCTACACCCCGCTGACCATGCTGCTGCTGCCCGAATCGAGCGGCCGGATTCTCCTCTGGGCGGTCTGGGCCGCCGCCATCGCCGGTATCGCCTTCCGGGTCTTCTGGGTCGGCGCACCGCGCTGGCTCTACACCCCCTGCTACATCGCGATGGGCTGGGCCGCCGTCTTCTTCCTGCCCGACTTCCTGCGCACCGGCGGGATCGTCGTACTCGTCCTGGTGATCGTCGGCGGGCTCCTCTACAGCGCGGGCGGCGTGATCTACGGGCTCAAGCGCCCCAACCCGTCACCGCGCTGGTTCGGCTTCCACGAGGTGTTCCACTCCTTCACCCTGGCCGCGTTCGTCGTGCACTTCGTGGGGATCTCCCTCGTGGCGTATCAGCACTGACCCCTTGGCCTGTCAGCACGGACATCGTGGCTTATCAGCACGGACATGCAGCGGCCGCCGCACCACGACGGCGGCCGCCGATGCTCACCGAGGCCCGATGTCGTAGGCGCGCAGCCACAGTTCCAGGGTGAGCACGAGCCACAGTTTCCCGCCCTGCCGGGGCAGCAGCGTGCCCTCCCGCCGCATCCACGCGCGTACGGTGTCCTCCCGGAACAGCCCCCGGGCGCGCGCCTCCCGGCCCAGCAGAAGATCGCCGGCCAGCTCCCGCAACGGCCCACCGAGCCACTGCTGCACCGGCACCCGCATACCGCTCTTGGGCCGGTCCACGACGGTGCCGGGCAGCAGGTCCCGTACGGCCTCCTTCAGCACCCACTTCTCCACGGCGCCGTTCAGCTTCCAGCGCGGTGGCGTGGCGAAGGCGTGATCCACCACCCGCCGGTCGAACAGCGGGGCGCGGCCCTCGATGCCCTGGGAGGCGGTGAGCCGTTCGACCTTGGTGAGGATGTGGTGGGCGCCCTTGGTCCGCAGGTTGCAGTGCAGGAGCTGGTTGAGCAGATGGTTCATCCGGCCGTCCCTGGCCTCGGGGCGCAGATACGGAGTGACGAACCGCTGCGGGCGCGGCGCGGCGGCGAGGGCCTCCAGCGCGTCGGCGGTGAGCAGGTCGGGCAGGTCGGTGAAGCACTTGCGGTACGAGCGCAGATACGCGGTCTCGCGCGCGTCGTCCTCGTTCACCCCGTATCCGCCATGTCCGCCGTATCCCCCGTATCCGCCGGGCACGTCGTCGCGGTGCATCTCCTGTACGAGCATGGGCAGGTTCTTCGGGCCGCCGAACACCGGGTCGCCACCTTCCCCGTTGAGCACGACGTTCAGGCCGTCGCCCGCCACGGCCTCCGCCAGCATCAGGTTGGGCACGGTCAGCGGATCCCCGACGGGACTGTCGAGCAGCCCGGCGGCCTCCGCGAGGCGCGAGGCGACGGCGTCCCCCGACACGTCGAGCACCCGGTGCCGGGTGTGGCAGTGCGCGGCGACGAGGCCCGAGTAGCCCAGTTCGTTGGGGAGTTCGTCGCCGAAACTGATGGAGTACGTGTGGACGGGGTGGGCGTGCAGCTTGGCGGCCAGCGCGGTGACCAGCGAGCTGTCGACGCCGCCGGAGAGCAGTACGCCCACGGGCTGCGCGTCCGGCAGCCGCATCGCCGTGGCCTCCTCCAGCAGTTCGCGCAGGCGCAGGGCATACGGCTCGGACGAAGACGAAGCGGCGCGCCCCTCGCTCTGCTCCCCGATCCGCTCCTCCGGCTCCCAGTACGGCTCCTCCGCCACGGACCCGTCCGCCGAGAGCCGCAGGCAGCGCCCGGGGAGCACCTCCCGTACACCGCGCAGCAGCGTCTCCTCGCCCGGCAGATACGCGAACGTCAAGAAGGAACGTACGGCGGCCAGTTCGAGCACCGTCCCGAGCGCCGGCCAGCGGCGCAGCGACCGCAGTGAGGTCGACGCGGCCCAACAGCCGTCGGCACGGGCGTAGAACAGGGTGCGGGCGCCCACATGGTCCCGGATCAGGACCAGTTCACCGCCGTCGTGCACGGCGAGCGCGAACATGCCCTCCGCCGCGCGGATCCCGGCGGCGCCGAGCCGCGCCCAGCAGCGCAGCAGCAGTTCGCCGTCCGGGCAGCCGGGCGGGGCCGGGGCGCCGGACCCGGCGAGCGTGGTGAGGAGTTCGGGCCGGTTGTGCAGGGTGACCTCGCCCACGGCGGTACGGCCGTACGCGGTGAACGGGCCGTCGGCGGGGCCCGGTTCGCCCTCGACCAGCGCGACGCCGGGCGTGTCGGCCCGTACGGTGGCGCCCATCGCGGCGAGCTGGTCCGCCGCCCGGTCAGGGGTCGCCGCCAGGCAGGCGCAGAAGCGGGCCATGGTGATCTCGTCCTCTCGTCCTCTCGTTCTGCGGCTCAATTCTCGTCGCACGGCTCGTACGGATCATCCGAAGTCGTCGTCGCTCCAGCCGCCGTCGCCGTCGGAGTTCCAGCCGTCGTCGGAGTCCCAGTCGCCGTTGTCGCCGCTGTCGCCGCCACCGCTGCCGCCCCCTCCTTCGCCTCCCCCGGAGGAACTCTGAGCCGCCGCCTGCTGCCGCAGTTCCTCCTCCTCTTCGGGACTCAGCGCCTCCGGCGGCAGCTGGGCCGCCGTGACGGCGAGGGCCGCAAGACCGAGTCCGCCCAGGAGAGCGCCCATGCGCCCGCCGAACGACGTCCTGTTGACCAGAACCGTTTCGCCCCGGCCCCAGACCGTACGGCCGTAACCGATGTCCCGGCCGTACGTCACGGTGCCGTTCGCGTACTGCCGTTTGATGATCCGCCCGCCGAGGAGTTCGTCGGTGCCCGAGGCGCCCTGGTTGTCGCGCCAGCTCACCCGGAGACCGGCGTCCCGCCGGCGCCACTCCTCACGCCCGTCCTCGTATCGGCGGTGGACGCTTCCGTCCGCGAGCAGTTCATCCCGGTACGAGATTTCGCGTGGCCGATTCATCGCCTCTTGTCCTTGTATCGCCTGGTCAGTTCGTCGGCCATGTCATAAATCCCGCTGTGCGCAACTCACGCAGCCCGCTCCACGCGGAGTGGCCGGACATCCTGGGGCCACGCACCAGACGCAGGACCGCCCGCAGCAGCCGGTCCGGGGGTACGGACTCCACCTCGGCGAACCGCCCTTGGGCGAGCCAGTCGAGTTCGTGGCGTCCGAGCCCGGCGGGCAGGCCGGCGGCGCCGAGATCCCGTGCGGGACCGCGCCGCGACAGCAGGCGCAGGGCGGTGGCGTGCCGGGGTACGAGCCCCATGGACGTGACCCGCATGCCGGGGGCTGTTGGGGCGCCCGAGACTGCGACGGCGCGGGAGACTTCGGCGCGCACCCGTGCGGTGAGCGCGATGCCCTCCACGCTCGCGTCGTGCAGGACGTGCACGGTGGCGCCCTCCACCCTGCCGAGTCCGGTCAACAGCCGTGCGTCGAGGGGCAGATCGTCGGCGGCGAACACCGGGCAGGCGGCTTCCAGATGCACATCGTTCGCGAGGAGCATCCGGGCCACGGAACGGCTCTGGCAGACGAGCAGCCGAGGCAGACCGTAGTCGTAGAGGTCGGGCTCCGAGGGCTGTCGGGACTCCTGGGGCTCCCGGGGCTCGGGTACGGCGGCCAGCAGCCCGGCCACGTCCCCGTGACGGCGCAAGGCCTCCTCGTACCGCTCGTACCGTACGAGAGGTACCGGCAGGTCGGGCAGGGACAGCCGGGCGGGCAGGAACGGTATCCCGCGTGGGACCGCGCGCAGCGGGCGGCGCAGGACGCGGCACAGCTCGTAGTACAACTGGCGTTCGGTGAACCGGATCCGGCCGGGCGCGCCCGCGCGGGCGGCGGCGGTGACGAGGGCGCGGTCGAGGAGCCGGGTACCGAGGCCGGCCGCGACGCGTGTGGTCATCGGGCGCCCTCGCCGGGCCAGGTGAGGAATCCGACGGCCTCGGCCTCGCGCCGGTCGGACTCCTCCTCGCGCCGGTCGGAATCGGCGGCGGTGACGCGTTCGGCGGCCCGCGTGACGACGGCGAGGAGCTTGGCTGGCGGCACCCCGAGGAGCGGGCACGACCAGCCCTTGGCCAGCCAGTCCACTTCGGCGGTGGTCAGCGCGGCGGAGTCGCGCAGCTGACGGACGAGCTGAGGCGCCGGTTGGCGGCTGCGCACCGGCACCGCGCCCCGCGCGCTCATCACGGCGCGCAGCGGCATCCCGGCGTCCACGACCGTGCGCCCCGGCAGCGCGTCGCGGGTACGCCGGGCCAGCAGGCATCCGTTCGCGTCGGCGTCGTGCAGGACGATGACGGGCACCGCGTCCGGCACCTGCCGGACATCGGTGGCGAGGGCGATACCGAATCGCTCCGGCATCCCGTTGGCGGCCAGGAAGGCGAGCACGCCCGGGTCCGGACAGAGCAACGCGGCGCGCGGACTGCCCTTCAGGGCCCCGGCCGGCACCCTCGCCTCGTCCACGACCCCGGCCGGGAGCGCGCCGTACACATCCGTCCACTGGTGCGTCAGGGTGTGGCGGAAGCCGCTGAGCGGGAAGGTGATCCTGCCCTGCGAGCTGCCGTTCGCCATGAGGCTCACGCCGACGACGACGCATATGAGCAGCGGGATCCCGAAGAGGAGGAACCCATCGTTCTCCTCGCCCCCGGAGAGGCCGACGGCCAGCCCGCCGGCGCACAACAGCGCACCGGTCATCATCGCGACAACCCCCTTGCGCCTGCTCTTCACCCTGAGCGTCCTGCGCGACAGAGCGAACCAGAGCTGGGCGACGGTGACCGTCAGCCGCCCACCATCGGTGATCTTCTCCCCGACCCGGCGGACCCGCAGGTCATGAAGGCGCAGCGCGTTGGTCTTGGGGTCGTAGACGAACGTCCGCCGGCACTTGGAGCAGGTGGAACCGGGCCGCTCCTTCCGGAGCAGGTTCTGGGCACAGTGCGGGCAGATCACCGGGAACCCTCCAGCACTGCGGCGACGTACGGCGGTTCACCCGTCGGCCGCCGATCCGTCCCCCTCGGTCCGGACCGAGGGGAACCAGCACACACCTCGGACATCGACACTCCCCCCAAGACGCTCAAGAAGCTCAAGAAGCTCAAGAAGCTCCCCCAACGCTGTCGCCAGGCACACGATCGCACCCTGAACCCCGATCGGGAACACGTGGAGGGGATGTTGTGACCGAACATTGGCGTTTCCGCAGGTAATCAGGGCAGGCACCGGAGTTCCCGTCAGAGCGTTCGCCTCTGCCACTGTCGGCATCGTCCTCGGAGTGTTGTGACGCGGGCACGCCCACGACGTCATTGATGAGGGCCCAGTGCGCGACGAGCCGCGTTGATGACGTTGTGGGCGTCGGACTCGTACACAGCCGACTCGCGAAGGGTGCGCCAGACCTTCGAGTACAAGGCGACGTTGTCGGCGTCGTCCAACCACATCTCGGCGTGCCAGTCCTCGGCGACCACCAAGCGGTCGTCAAGGGCCCAGAAGCCATTGGCGGGCACGATCTTGACCGATGCCGTGAACGGGATGATGCCGAGCTCGACCGTGTCCATGCCGATCATCCCCCTGAGCCGGTCGAGCTGGGCGATCAGCACCGAGGGCGGGCAGATCAGCGACCGCAACGCGGCTTCCCACATCAGCACGTGCAGCTTGCGGCCCGGCCGGTACAGCCACTCCTGACGCTGCGCCCGGGAGCGCACGGCGGCCTCGATGTCGTTGGCTCCGCCCAGCAGCTCCGCATAGCGCTGGATGACGTGGCGGGCGTACTCGGGAGTCTGCAACAGACCGGGGACCACCGACTCTTCCCAGATCCATATCTGTGAGGTGCGGTCGATCTCCGCGCTCAGCCCCTCGTACAGCGGCTTGAAGCCGTTCGCCAGCGCGCGACGCCATGACCTGATGTGGGACTCGAACCCGGCCAGCCGGGCCGCAAGCTCGGGGTACACGCCCGGCTGCTCGGTCGCGTCGGCCCACGCCTTCAAGTCCTCGGGGGTGGCCGTCTGCTTGCCGTTCTCCAGTTTGCTGACCTTGGAGCCCTGCCAGCCGAGCCGCTGGGCGAGCTGCTGACCGGTGAGCCGACCGCCAGGGCAGGTGAGCCGAAGTTCGCGCAGGCGCACCCCCAAGGCCGCCCGTGCCTGCTGATAGTCAGTGCTCACCGGTCACGCGCGCTATTCGGTCGCGGCCACCTGCGCCGCGAACTGGTCGTACGGGATGGCATGATGCATGGCCGCGTCACGAATGATGGCGTACCGCACGACCTCGGCCGGTTCGGTGATCAGCTCGATGTCGAGCATGTTGTCTTCGTCATCGAAGTGCAGCAGGGCGACGGTCCGCGAGTCGAAGATCCAGAAATCCTCGGCGGGCAGGGTGGCCCTGTCGGCGTCCTCGCGCCACAGGTAGCGCATGTCCTCACCGACTGCCGCGTTGTGCCGGGCGTAGTCGAGCAGGAACAGTTGCTCCACGCTGGGCGGGTTGTCGGCCACGCGGACGCGGCCGACGCGCTTGCCCGCTTCCGTCTGCGCCTTGATGTTGACGAACCAGGGCTCGTTGGGGTCGCAGGGCGATGAACCGGTGACCAGGAACTCCTGAAAGTCAGGGTCCTGCCGGTCCGACGCGTAGCCGCGCCGCGTCTCCAGACGCCAAGCAGTGTGCTCGAAGGTCTTGAAGAGACACCGGAAGATGTCCCGGTCGACCAGTTCCGGCACACGCTCCATCTCCTTCGGTCCCCAGTTCACGAGCAGTTCGCGCGGTACGGCCACCGCCGCATCGTCCGGACCGAAGTACTGGAGCTGTGCAAGGTCTCCGGGGTCGGTCACGGGCCTGCCTTGAACGATGATCTCGCCGGTGCCTTCGTCCATGTGCAGGGCGGGGCAACCGTCGACCTCGCTGTCGGTACCGGTGAAGCGCAGCTGACGAGCCATGGACGCTCTCCCTTCCCGGAGTGTTGATCCGACAGCATGGCCGGAGCCTCAGCCCGGTTCTACAGAGTCAGGCAGGGTCCAGGAGAAAAAATCAGCAATCTTCGTTGCCTGGTGAGCAAATTCGAGAAAACAGCATACCGCGAGCCAACTGCCCACTTCTAGCGTCTGGTTCATGGCAACCAAAGAACAGCAGGACATCGACCCGTTCACGGCGACGGAGTCCCTGAGAGCGGCGCTGGCCGGCGTCGGGATCGTCCTTCCCTCCCTGAACGTCGATGCCGCGTCCCCACAACTGCGGCTGGTTGAACTCGGGCGCGTCCGCTCCGACGTGGCCGCCCGTCTGGCCGCAGCACTCCAGCGAGGGGGCCGAGGGTGACGACAGACGAGGAGCCGTCCACGATGCTCAGCCACGGCGAACTGCCTTACCCGGCAGGGACTCTCATGGTGGACACCATCTCTCAGCGGACGGGTCAGTTGGTCGGCGTGATTGAGGAGCGTCTCAAGGAGTCGGGCAAGGTCGTCAGCCGACAGGCGTTCCTGCGGCCGGAGGGCGGCGGCATGGAATGGGATGTTCCCCTCGGCCGAATCAAGATCGCGCGGGGCGACGAGTGACCACCTCCACCAAGGCGGCTGCCCGCCCGGATACTCAGCCCCACCCCCTGACGCCTCAGCCCCTCCGCACATCCCCCTCGCCGCACGCCACCCCGTCCCCGTCCGGGTCCAGCCGGAGCGGGTCGTCCTGTCCGTTGACCTTCAGCCGCCCGTAGTCGTTCGTCGCGAGCCAGTCGCAACGCGCCCTCGTCATCGCGTCCTTCGCCGCGCCTGTCGTCGCGTCCTTCGCCGCGCTTGTCATCGCGTCCTTCACCGCGCTTGTCATCGCGTCCTTCACCGCGCTTGTCATCGCGTCCTTCGCCGCCGCCGTCTTCCCGTCCTTCGCTGCCACCGCCGTCACGCTCTCCGGGAAGACCGTCGGTACGCAGACGTTCGCCGACCCGTAGTGCCGGTCGCAACCCGCGACCTGCGGGCTCACCGGCGCCGAAGTCCGCTTCCTCAGCGGCTTCTTCGGGCTCTTCGCCGGTTCCCCCGCGAAGTCGTGCACGTGAGCGGACGCCGCCGGCTCCCCGCCCGGCACCGCCGGCTCGCCGGCCTTCCGCGCCGAGGTCGCCGGGCCGCCCAGACGGACCCACTCCGCCACCGACGGAACGCCCTGGGCGTCCACGGCGAACAGCATGTACCAGCCCGGCGGAGCCAGATTCGGGTTGCTCGTCACATTCAGATCGACGTTGTTCCCGTCCACCGACAGCGGCAGGTCCACGAACCGCTGGTTCGGGTCGGACGAGTGGGTCACCGCTGCGGGCCGGATCAACTCCGCCTTGGCTATCGGCCGGTCGACCGTGATCCGCTGGGTGTCCCCGTACAGCCACTGGTTGTCGATCAGTGAAGTGATCTTCGGCCGCTCGCCCTTGAGCAGGTACGGCGGGGTGTAGAGCGAGACCTTGTGGTTCCAGGAGCCGTTGCCCGGGTTGTCGCCCATCGTCATCACGCGGCCGTCCGGCAGCAGGAACGCCGAGGAGTGGTAGCCGCGCGCCTCCGGGTCGGGCGCCACCGGGTCGAAGGTGTCGGTCAGCGGGTCGAACAGCGAGGTCTCGAAGACCGGGTTGGCGCGGTTGTGCAGCCCGCCGCCCGTCTCCAGCACCTTGCCGTCCGGCAGCAGCACGGCGGAGCCGTACATCTTGCCCTGCGCCCCGGTCTGCGGCCGCGGGCCGTTGCCGAAGTCGACCGTGCCCTGCGGGAGCGGCGGGCCCGGTGTGTACGCCGGGTCCGGCCGCTTGAGGTCGATGAGATCGGTGAGCCGGTTCGCCTCCGGGTTCGAGTCGATGTTGCCGCCGCCGATCGTCAGTACCCGCTGGTCCTGCGCGGGCGGCAGCAGCACACTGGCCGACTGGTCGCGCTCGTCCTTGTTCCGCAGCCCGGCCACGTCGGTGACGGTGTTGGCGTCGTAGTCGTAGACCGACGAGCCCGTGCCCGGGGTGCCGTTGCCGAAGACATGGCTGCCCGAGTAGAAGAGCCGGCCGTCCTGCATGAGGATCATCGACGGGTACAGGCCCCAGTACGACCAGGTCTGGTTGACCTGCCCCATCGGCAGCCACTTCTCCTGCACGGCCGACCAGCGATCGGCGGTGACCGAGCCGGTGGAGTCCTCGCGCAGCCCGCCGAAGGACAGCACATCGCCGTTGCCCATGATCGTGGCCGACGGGTACCAGTGGCCGTCGTTCATGTCGTTCGTCCTGCGGTACGTCTCGGTGGCGGGGTCGAAGAGGTACGAGTCCTTGTAGCCCTGGTAGCCGACCCGGCCGTCCGCCGACGGATAGCCCTTGTTGCCGCTCATCACGAGAACCCGGCCGTCGGCCAGTTGCACATGCCCGGAACAGAACATGTCCTTGGGGGTGGGGACCGTACGGTACGAGCCGTCCCGCGGGTCGTACACCGCCGAGGTGAACGTACCGGCCTCGAACATCTCCGGGTCGTTGCCGGAGCCCGCGATCAGCAGCACCTTGCCGTTGTTGAGCACCACCGAGTGCATGGAGCGCACCGGGTTCCGCGTCGGCAGGACCTCCCACCTGCCGTCCACGCACTCCTGAGGGGTGCCCGTGCAATCCGGTTCGACGGGCGGCGGCGCGACCTCCTCCGTCAGGTAGTCGTCGGTGGTCACACTGCCCGTGCCGTACACCGACACACCCCAGGTGATCCGGTCGGTACCGGGCGGGACTACGGGCGTACGGACCTCGGCCCGCCGGTAACCGGCGCTCAGCTCAAGGGTTTTGAGGTCCGTCCAGTACTGCCAGCCCGTCGTCGTGTCATGGCGGAAGAGTGTGATCGCCGCGTCCGGGGTCGTGGACTTGTACCAGAGGGACAGGTCGTACTGCCGCTCGGCCGACACGGCGGGAGCGCACTCGGCGGACTCCGTGATCAGCGCCTTGCGGTCGCCGTCGGCGCGGCGGGTCAGCTCGACCCTGAGCGCCTTGGTGCCGGAGTGGGCGTCGGGGGCGCCGACCGTGGTGAAGGTGGCGTCGTTGTCGCCCCAGCCGGACCGCTCCCAGCAGTACGGCATCTCCCCCGCTGCTCCGCCTGCGCCCGCCGTCTCGAACCCGGGGTTCTTGACGAGGTTCGCCCCGGCGGAGGCCGGCTGCTGCGCGCCGAGCAGCAGCGCCCCGGTGAGCGCGGTGACGGCGACGAGTGCGGTGGTACGGCGGTGTGACGTACGGAGCGCTCTCACCGGCCCGCCTCCCTCTCGACGCGGTCGCCGCCGGTCTTCCGCCCACCCGTACGGGCCGCACGGCCCGTACGGTCCTCAAGGCCCGAACTCCCCTTCCCTCGCTGCCTCTTCGGCATGTACACCAGCGCCTCCGTCCCCGCGAACCGCAGCACGAACGTCGCCAGCAGCGCCGTCGCCGTCGCCGGCAGCACGCCCATCCCGAAATCGGCCACGAACAGCGCGATCAGCGGTATCCGCAGCAGCAGATCGGCGTTGGCGAGCAACGCGAACCGGCCCACCCGGTCCGCCCAGTGCCGGTGCGCCCGTCTGCTGCGGAAGAGCAGCACCTCGATCAGCAGGAAGTTCCACAGCACACCGAACTGGTTGGCCAGCACCTCCGCCGCCAGGTAGTGCGCCCCGGCCGCCGTCAGGCCGTACAGCGCGAGCAGATTCGGTACGAAGCCGGTGAGCCCGATCAGCCCGAAGGCGATCATCCGGGCGACCGGCGAGGCCGTCCGCAGCTCGACCAGATGGCGCAGGAACCGCAGCCCTTCCTTCGCCGTCGACTTGGACTCGCCCGCGAACCGGTCGCGGAAGACGAACGGCACCTCGGCCGGCTGCTCGGGCCGGCACCGTACCGCCAGTTCCAGCAGGATCTTGTAGCCGAGCGGACGCAGCGCCTCCGCGGTGACGGCGGAGCGCCGGATCGCGAAGAAGCCGCTCATCGGGTCGCTGATCCCGCGCAGCCTGCCCGGGAAGATCCCCTTGGTCAGCCAGGTCGCGGCGCGGGACACGGCGACGCGGTAGCCGCCCGCCAGCCCGGCCCGGCTGCCGCCCTCGGTGTAGCGGCTGGCGACGACGAGGTCCGCGGATCCGCGCTCACCGGCCGCGACCAGGTCGGGGATGAGGGCGGGCGGATGCTGGAGGTCGGCGTCCATGACGACGATCCAGTCGGAGCCCGCCGCCTTGAGCCCTTCGACCACGGCGCCGCCGAGGCCACCCTCCGGGGTCTCCCGGTGGATCACGCCGACCGGGAAGGGGCAGTCCTGCGCGGCGGCCGCGATCACCTCGGGGGTGTCGTCCGTCGAGTCGTCGACGAAGAGCACCTCGCAGGGCAGCCTGGCCGGTACGGCGTCGGTGAGCTGGCGCAGCAACTCGACCACGTTCGCAGATTCGTTGAAGGTCGGGATGATGACGGTGACGGCTCCCGGCTCGGCGACGGCCGTCGCTTCCAGCCGGGCGTCGCCGAGAACCCCACCGACGGGTCCGGCCGAGTGTCCTGTCCGTCCCTGTCGGCCCGGTCGGCCCGGGTCGCCCGTCCCCGGAGCGGGAGGAACGCTCATCGCTCGCCTCCCGCGGTTCGCCCGACTCCTACAGGTCGCTCGGCACCCACGGTTTGCTCGGCTCCTACCGCTCGCTCGGCACTCACGGCTCGCCCAGAAACCACGGTTCGCTCGGCACCCACGGCTCGCCCGGCACCCACGATTCCCACGATCCGTCTGATCTCGATCCGATCCTCACCGTCACCGAAGACAGCCACAACGGTCGAATGGTTGAGCGCGTCCCGCACATTGGGCAGGTTCCGCGCGTCGCGTCGTACGGTCGGGGAGGCGACCACATAGTCCAGGTCCCGCCAGCCGCCCGGCATCGTCTTCGTCACGGCCGGGTCGAGGTCGGCCTTGTAGAACCAGATAGCGCCCAGGCCCGGTTCGTACCCGGCGTGCACCAGGTCCAGCCACAGCGCGTCATCGACCAGCACGCGGGTCGTCGCCGGGTCGGGCACCTTCGTCGCCATCCAGGAAGCGGCCGCCCGGTAAGGGGCGTTGGCGTCGGCGGTCAGCGCGGTGCGGTTGCCCTCGTACCAACGCGGCGCCACGTACACGAGGGAGGTCGCCGCCAGCAGCGCCAGCGCCGTCCACCGCAGGGCCGTCAGCTTCCGGCTCTCCCCCAAGGTGTTCCGCCGTCGGCGCAGGACGGCATGGGTGACGCTCGCCGCGCCGCCCGCCAGCACCAGCGCCAGGAACGGCAGCCCCTGGATCACATACATCGCGGGCAGGTAGCCGGACGGGCGCAGCGCGACGGCGGTGAGGATCACCACGACCAGCGCCGGACCCGCCAGCGCCCGCGCCGTGACCGACCAGCGGAAGGTCACCGCCAGCAGGATCCCGCCCGCGATACCGCCCAGGGGCAGCACCCGGTCGTAGTACAGCCAGGACTGGAGCACACCGTACGAACCACTGCCCGGGTCGAGTACGAAACCGGAACCGGGCCTGCTCATCTGGTACGTGATGCCGTCCCACAGCGAGACATGTCCGTCGCCCGGCAGCAACTCGCCCTTGAGCAGGGCGAACAGCGGATAGGAGAGCCCGAGCAGCACGCACGCGGTGATCGCGCCGGTCACCGCGAATTTGCGGGTGTCGCGATGACTGTGCCGCCACATCGTCAGCAGCAGGGCGGGCAGGACGACCAGCATCGTCTCCTTGGTGAGCACCCCGACTGCGGCGGCGAGTCCGGCCGCGAAGTGGTGCCAGAGGTGGCGGCTGGGCGAGGCCGCCAGGCAGAACGCGAGCAGCATCCACATCACGGCGATGTTGTCGAGGAAGATCTCCCGCTGGAGGACGACGGACAGCGGGGAGAGCCCGAAGAGGACCATGGCCAGGCCGGCCGCCCAGCGCGGCAGCCACAGCCGCCGGGCCAGTACGTAGAGGAGCACCGCGCTGGCCGCGCTGACCAGCAGCATCGCGAACCGCATCGGGGCGACCGTCATCGACTCGGGCGAGACGAGCGACGGCAGCCAGGTGAGGAACGCGATCTGGAGCCAGCCGAGCGGAGGATGGTCGTACCAGTAGGTGTAGTGGGCCAGGCCCTTGCCCTCGCGCACCGCCCAGGCCTGGGCGAGATAGGTGCCCTCGTCGTCGCTGAGCGCCGGGTAGTGCTGGATGTTCCAGCCCTGGACGAGCAGGATCGCGACGAGGAGCACACCGCACAGCAGCAGGTCGGAGCGCGAGCGCCGGAAACGTATCACCGGCCGCCGGAACACGACCGGCCGACCGCCGCTCGGTACGGGTCTTCGCGGCGCGGGAACGGCGGCCTGGGCCGGCTCGGTGAGTTCGGCCCTCTCGGTGGGAAGCGTGGACGTCATGCGGGCACGTCCTCTCGTACGAGATGCGCGCCGACATGGCTGGTCAGCTCCCAGTCGCCGCGTCCCCGCTGCTCGCGCCAGACCGCGCGGACCGCCGCACCGGCCAGCAGCATCTGGTAGAAGGGGCCGCCGACGATGAGCTTCAGGTAGTGCGCGAGGCGGACCCGGAGCCCGTACTGCCTGCCGAAGTCATGGAGCCCGACGATCTCGAAGACGAAGGTGACCATCGCGGTGACCAGTGGCAGGAAGGTGATGAACGCGACCGTCACCGGCACGTCGAGGAACAGCGCGATCCCCACGTTGAACGGGATGACCAGCCCGGTGAACGCCTGGAAGAACGGCGTCATCAGGGTGTAGCGCGCGAGCATCCGCTGTCCGTGGGTGGGCAGTTGGCGCCAGTCCTTCTTCCGGTACACCTGGAGGAAACCCTGGTTCCAGCGGGTGCGCTGCTTGAACAGCGACATCAGCGAGCCGGGGGTCTCCTCGCGGGTCACCATGTCGGAGTCGTACGCGACGACGACCTTCTTGCCGGTGCTGGAGAGCCGTACGCCCAGATCGCAGTCCTCCGCCAGGCAGTTCTGGTCCCAGCCTCCGGCCTCGCGCAGCACTTCGGTCCGTACGAAGACGGTGTTGCCGCCGAGCGGTATGAAGCCCTTCTCGGCGTGCAGGTGGAGCCGGCTGCGGAACCAGAAGAAGTACTCCAGGCAGTTGCGCAGGCTGTACCAGCTGGAATGGAAGTTGATCAGCTGGACGCCGCCCTGGACGACATCGGCGCCGGTGGAGCGGAAGGCATGGTCGACATGGGTCAGCAGCGCGGGGTGGACCTGGTCCTCGGCGTCGAAGACCCCGACGATCTCGCCGGTGCAGTGCGGCAGCGCGGTGTTGAGCGCCTTGGGTTTGTTCTTCGCCTCGTGGGTGTCGACGACGACCCGGACCCGCGCCGGATCGCGGGCGGCGGCCCGCTCGGCGACCGCCGTGGTCTCCGGGTCGTCGTGCCCGACGATGACGATGATCTCGAACGCGGTGTGAGTGGATTCCCGTAACCGCTCGATGGTGTGCTCCAGCACCGCCTGTTCGTGCCGGGCGGGCAGGAGCAGCGAGAACGAACCTTCTCTTCCCCCGTCAGGCTGGTCGAATCTGGTCGCGGCCAGCGTTTCGGGTGTACGCCAGGCGTGCATCTGCCACCAGAGCGTGAACGCTGCCATCCAGAAAAGCGCCAGTGAAACGGCAGCGATGAACACGGACATGACCACACGGCCCCCCCCTTGGCCCGGGTGCGCCGCGGCAGGCCCCTGGGTCCTGTCCGGCCGGCCTTTGCCGGGCCCGGAACGCCTGGCACAGCGCTTCGCCGCGTTGCCGAAACGCCCACAGGAAACCACCCTGCGGGCGCCCCGGCGCCTTGCGATGCACCGCACCAGACGCCCCGGGCTGATCCGACAAGACCGACCGGACAGGACCTGGCCTCCGACGCCCCGACATCCCCCTCACACACAGGTCCCACGTGCGTACCTGCTGTGACTCTTGTGAAGACAATAAGGGGAACCTGTGACACTCGGGGGGACGATCAGGTGAATACCGCGTTTCAGTCCGATTCGTTACCGATCAGAAATCGTCCGCATCCGCCCGGGAGACACCCAACTCGCCTCCGAGGACGCCAACTTCGGTCGTCGGCGCGGCACAGACGAACCGTCGGCAGACATAGGCGGCGGCCTGTCCATCCACCAGCGGGCGGTCCGCCAGGAGGGGGAATTCACCGCCACCGGCCGCACCGGTCGCGACCACCGCGCCGGGAGCGGTGCCCAGCAACGCCGTACGGTGCAGCCGGACCGTACGCTCATCGCCCTCGGGCCCGACGACGGCGACCTCGCGCGGCCCGTCCAGCAGCGCCTCGGCGACCGCGAGCCCCCAGCCGACGAACCGCGGCGCCCTCGGCCCCAGCGCCTTCACCACGCCCAACGCCCCTTCGGCCGCCGTGCGATGAGCCTCGGAACCGGTGTGGGCGGCGTACGAGAGCAGCGCCCCGGCGGCGGCCGTCCAGCCGGACGGGGTGGCGTTGTCCGTCGGGTCCTGCGGCCTGCGGATCAGCTGTTCGGCGTCGTGGGCGGTGTCGAACAGCGTCCCGCTCTCCCCCACGAACTGGTCGAGCACGATGTCCAGCAGGAACCCGGCGAACTCCAGCCACGCGCCCTCCCCGGTGACGGCGGCGAGCGCGAGGAATCCCTCCGCGACATCGCCGTAGTCCTCCAGCACCCCGGCGTTGGCGCCGGTGCGCCCGTCCTTCGAGGTACGGGCGAGACGCGCCGCGTCGTCCAGATGCAGCCGCACCAGCAGATCGGCGGCCTCGGTGGCCCGCTCCACCAGATCGGGGCGGTCGAAGTACGCGCCGGTCTCCGCGAGCGCCGCGATCGCGAGCCCGTTCCAGGCGGCCACGACCTTGTCGTCCCGCCCCGGCCTCGGCCTCCCGTCACGCGCCGCCAGCAGCCGCTGCCGTACGGAAGCGACCCGCCCGGCGTCCACCACCCCGCCGCCCTGCGGGAGTTGGAGCACGGACGCGCCCTCTTCGAAGGTCCCCTCGTCCGTCACCCCGAAATACTGGGCGGCGAACGCGGCGTCGGACTCCCCCAGCACGTCCCGCAGCTGGTCCGGCGTCCATACATAGAACGCGCCCTCGACATGCTTGCCCGAGCCGTCGTCGCTGTCGGCGTCCAGCGCGGAGGCGAACCCGCCCTCGACGGTGCGCAGTTCACGCACCATGAAGTCCGCGGTCTCCAATGCCACGCGCCGGGCCAGATCGGATCCGGTGGCCCGCCACAGATGCGCGTACACGCGGCACAAAAGCGCATTATCATAGAGCATCTTCTCAAAATGGGGCACGACCCACTCACGGTCCACGGAGTACCGCGCGAACCCGCCGCCGAGCTGGTCGTAGATCCCGCCCCGGGCCATCGCCTCACAGGTGTCGGCGGCCATCTGGAGCGCGCCCTCCGCGCCGGTACGGGCGTGATGGCGCAGCAGGAACTCCACCACCATCGACTGCGGGAACTTGGGCGCCCCGCCGAACCCGCCCCACTTCGCGTCGTACTCCCGAGTCAGCCCCAGCAGCGCCTGCGCCAGCTCCTCCTCACCGGGCACCCCGCCCCCACCATGCGCCAGCGACCGCCCGGCCAGCTCCCGCACGATCCGCCCAGCAACCTCGGCAACCTCCTCGCGCCGCCCACTCCAGGCGGCCTCGACGCCCTCCAGGACCTGCATGAAGGAGGCCATGCCGTGGCGTGGCTCGGGCGGAAAGTACGTACCGAAGTAGAAGGGCTCCCCGTCGGCGGTCAGAAACACCGTCATGGGCCAGCCGCCCTGCCCGGTGGCGGCCTGCACGGCCTCCATGTAGACGGCGTCGACATCGGGCCGTTCCTCGCGGTCGACCTTGATATTGACGAAGTGGGCGTTCATGTACGCGGCGGTGGCCTCGTCCTCAAAAGACTCGTGCGCCATCACATGGCACCAGTGGCACGCGCTGTAGCCGACCGACAGCAGCACGGGCACGTCACGCCGTCGTGCTTCCTCGAAAGCGTCCGGTTCCCAGGGCCACCAGTCGACCGGGTTGTCAGCATGCTGAAGCAGATAAGGCGAGGTGGTTCCTGCAAGTCGATTGGGCATGCTCCATCGTCCCGCACACCTAAGCGCCCCTGCCAGTCGGCGTGGAGGCATAGGCCGGGACGGAACCCGCTGCAATCGTCAGGCCTTCCCCGGCACGCAACGGAAGGCCAGGATGGCCTGGCCAGCCGTAGAGGATGCGCCAGATGAGCCGGCCAGAATGGCAGCCGATCACGTGGTCGAGGTCGTCCAGTCAGGCGGACGGGTGCCCGTCCGCCTGAACCACCAGGCCAAATTCTGGTCAATTCGGGCTCAGTCTCTTCAGTTCGCCAAAGATAGGCCACCTCAACCACCGGCCCGGGCTGCCGGGACCACGTTGATCGTCTACCGCTATCACACTCGCAACCTCAGCCACTCCAAAGAATTATGAGACGATTAAGCGCGGGAGGTTTGCTCTCGATCACACTTGGATATCTTGCGAAGCAACACTATGGAGGTTGCAATGCTCGCACCAATTGTGACAGCCGGAGCCAGTATGGTAATTGCAATCATGGCGTACTGGTTGAATCATCGAGGGGAAGTTCGAAGGTCTCTCAGGAAGGCGCGGATCGACTGGGTCAGTAGCCAGCTCAAAGATCTCTACGGCCCACTTCTCGTTCTGGCGGAGACCAATGAGCGAGCATGGAAAGAGTATCGGAGAGCATATTTTCCGCCCGACTCTCGAGAATCGGTAGAGCGCCCACTGCCGGAGTCGGTGTCAACGCTGTGGCATCTGTGGGTTAAGGAAGTATTCGCCCCGAGGGCTCGACAGATAAGAGAGATTGTCACTGCGCGTGGAGATCTTATTATCGAAAGAGAAATGCCAGCAGTGGTACTTGACTTCTGCGCCCATGCGGCAACGTACGATGCCCTGCTGGCGGACTGGGATACCACCAGTGTTAACAATTCCACGCTGATCCGTCACCCAGGAATTAGCTTCCTGTCGTACGTACGTGAGTCGTACGCTGCCCTGAAGGCAGAACAAGAACGTCTACTGAACTCAAGGCGACCCGATTAGCATTAGTGTGCCCGCAAGATTCTTACGACGATAAAGCGAGAGGTGTCGTTCATGAAGATATTCCTGAGCTGGTCCGGGGAGCGCTCAAGGCAAGTCGCCGAGTCCCTTAAATCTTGGCTGCCAGATGTCATCCAAGAGATTGACCCATGGGTCTCCACTCAGGACATCGCCAAAGGGGGAAGAGGAATCAATGAGATTACCAATGAACTTGCCGCGACAGACTTCGGGGTCGTCTGCATAACCCCAGAAAACGAAGCATCAAAGTGGATTAATTTTGAGGCGGGTTCACTGGCCAAGCAATTCGACATTGCACACGTTGTCCCGTTTCTGATTGACATGAAAATTGCCGACCTAACCGGCCCTCTCTCTCAGTTCCAAGCAACTGTCGGGGACAGCCGGGACGACGTCAGGAAGCTCGTTGGCGACATCAACAGGGCGTTAATAGGAAGGGCGGTGGCAGAGGATCGCCTGGAGCGAGCATTTGCACGCAGCTGGCCCGAGCTGGAAAGGACCCTTCAAGATGTCCGCAGAACCGCCCCCAGGGAAGGCATGCAACATTCGGTCGAGCGGTCTGAGGCCGAGATGCTGGAAGAGATCCTTTTGCTGGTTCGAAAACAAGAATATCGCCGGGCGGATACGGAGGGAAAGGTAAATCAAGTCGAGGAAAAGCTATCGCGCAGCCGGCGCATCAGCGAGGATGAGTTCATCGTATCGTCATTCGCAAAGATAGGATGGCAGGTAATCGGATCCTCATGGGAAAGTGCTGGAGTGAACATCACGGCTCTTTACCCGGGGGACGGCAGCGTATCACTGTCGCGTGATTTCATCGAGCGGATGGCCAAGGCTTTAGGTAGGCCGGTGGTTGTGGTCGGGGAGTCGGGGAATGTAGTAACCCGCAGCGGTCCCAATTTTTCTTAGCGCGCTACAATGTGGGATTCATCGCTCAAAACTTTTCCTCAATGAGAATCGGCATTCTCTCTGTTTTCCTGAAGCGCAGGTTGTCGATTTTTTCCTCCCGGACCCATGAATTCCACGCCTTGATGTACATAGCTACTTGCTCGCGCATAGAATATCGCCGCTTAATTCCTCGCTTCTTCATGTGAGGAACCTTGAGCATGGCAAGCCGTGGGTCTCCCATCTCAAGGTTCGCGCCAGAGGTCAGCCCTTCGATCCAGGTGTCAACCTTCATGACGGGAGCCGCCTCGGTCGTGACGAAATAGCCCACCGCCACTGCAGTCTGGCTTGCGAATACGTGCTTGGAAATATCCCGACCCATCACTACGGCTTCTCGGTACATGTCACTGTCCTCGTTGTACGCCGCTAGGATCCGACCGTTCGCGACTCGAGATCCAGTACCGCTCCATGACGAGTCTGGCATGTTCTTGAACAGGAGAACGTGGCGAATAGTGGAGTGAAGCAGGGGGAGATACTTCTCACCGGTTGCGGAAAGTGTGTCTACGCCACTCCGACGCTTACCCGTGTCCAGAACAGGAAATGCAGTTCTCGGAAGCCCTTCAAACACGTAAAGCCATACCGGAATACCAGCCTTGATAATGGCATTCAAGCGATGCTGGCCATCCAAGAGAAAACCAGTATCGAGGGGCCCGTCAATGGCAATTCCCTGATGTGTCAGCTGCCACTCTTCGCGGATTATTGAATCAGCTAGGAAATCAACTTGCCCCCAGTCCAAGCGGCGATTAACTACGGCTCGGGACAGTAAACTCTCTGCGATCTCGGGAGTTACTTGGACCAGACGTGGAATGGGCACGTCCCCTGGAACCCCGCTGTTGATGAGCATTCCAAGACTATACGGGCCTCGACGGCGTAGCGTAATCGAAGATCTGAAGCGATCGATCTCGCACAGTTATGTTCAAGATGGATCACAATAGACAGGTTGGCCGCAACGCGGCGGGAGAATATCTATTCAAATTTAGGCGATAAACTCTACTTGTCCCAACCTGTCCGCTTTTCGAACAGGCGGAGCTGCCGTATGACGCTGCGGGACGGCGAGGTCAATGGGCACGACGCTGCTGTGCGTGACGCTCGAACGACAAGATCGTGTCTACTGCATTGGCCTTGATGGTGCTGGAGTGCTCTTCGCTCTGCGGGGTCATGACCACCTTCCCATCGATCCCGAAGATGACCACATATCCAGCGGGGGACTCGGTGTGCATGACCGCGTCAACGCTCGTCAACGGCTCCTTCCTGTCGCCTCTCAGGAAGCACCGGCACGTCGCGCTCACGCTCTTCCTCAAACGCCTCCGGCGACCAGGGCCACCAGTCGACAGGGTTGTCGGCGTGCTGGAGAAGGTAGGGGGAGGTCTCGTGGGCTTGTCGGTTCGGCATGGGTCCATCCTCTCCCACCCCGGCGCGGTGATCAGGGAGCGGGGGCGCGGGCCGTGGAGCAGGAGGTACGACGCTCGGGCGGACAGCCCGACGGGGGACGCGCTACTCGGCAGGGCGCGCGCGGCGCTGGCCGACATCGACAGCACAAGCCCCCCCTGAGAGACGGGGGCCGAAGGCATTGGCGAGATCAGGCGTCGAAGGCCTTACTGAACTCCAAGAACTCGGCCCAGACGGCGGACTGGACTGCCATTTCCCCACACTGTCGCGCCTTGTATCCCGGACCATCACCCCGGCCGGGCCATCATCGGCAACTTCGACGCAGTTACCCGACTTCGTGTAGGTACTGGCACGCCAGTTCGACCTTTCAGTCACAGTTTCCCCCGTCCCATACGCTCGAAATGCTCGATAGCAGCCAAAATCATGCCCCTAGCGGCCTGCCCATAGACGGCAGACTGTCGATGAAACTCGAACGCCTTGCGGTAAAGCTCGATTTCCCTAGGCTGCGTGACAGACATCTCCGCCGAGTACGTCTCAACCATGACCAGTTTGTCATCGAACATCGAGAAGGCATGCCCGATCCAGAGGGCAAGAGGTGCGGACCGTGGAACGATTCCCAGGCTAAGCCTAGGTAGCGCCAACACGGCCATCAATCGATCGAGTTGGGCCCTCATCACCTCCGATCCGCCATGGTTCGAGTAAAGGGCCTGCTCTCCAAGGAGCACGTTGAAAATTCGGTCACCCTTGTATAGGCACGACTGCCGTTCGAGGCGCTTGGCCACGGCGGCTTCCGTGTCGGCCGGCGTCCCGTGGAAGTTCGATACCTGCTCGAAGATATTCTCGGCGTACTCGGAGGTCTGGATGGTTCCCCAAATCGTGGAGGGATCCCAGATCCTGAACATCCGGGTCTTCTTGTAGAGCGGCAAGGACTGCTTCTGACGGTTCTCGGTCCCGGCCGCGAGCACCCGGCGCCATTCCATCCACAGCTCGTCAATGTGGCGGACTATGGCGACCAAGTCAGCGATATCGGCCTCGTGCCCAGTCGTCCGACACCAGACACGGATGTCGTCCTCGCTCGCGTTCTGCTTGCCGTTCTCAATACGAGAGACCTTGGATTCCTGCCAACCAGTAGCAGCGGCGAAGGACCGGCCGCTGCTGAACCCCGCATCCTTACGGAATCCACGCAGCCGGACCCCCAACGCCTCTCGTGACTCTCTTGCTTGCTCTTCACTCACGGTACGTTCAGGGCTTGTACTCGTTGTGGGGGATGGCCATGTCCCAGAGCAGGTCCCGGACGCGCGAGCACTCGGCGACAATGACGGGGTTCTCGGTGATCTCGGAGCCCAGGACGCGTCCCGCGTCATCGAAGTGCCCCACAGCCAAGAGCTTGCTGTCAAAAAGCCACCAGTCGTTGCCCGCCACGGGGAACACCAGATCCTCGGGCAGCTTGTGCCGCGGCAACCACCGAATGAACTCGCCGGCCTTTTCGTTGGTGTTGGTGGTGGCGTACTCCCACTGGATGTACGGGGCGTGCGGCTCGGTCACGACCCGCACCCGGCGCACGGTCTTCCCTGAATCGGTGACACGCTTCATGAGCTGTGTCCACGGCACCATGAACGCGCCGTCGTAGTCCGTCCCGTTGAGCCAGCTCTTGTACGGGCCCTCCTCGTTCGGGACTGAGTAGTCGTCCCTCAGCTCCAAGTGGAAGGCGTCGTGCGCGAAGCTCTCAAAGAGCAGGTTGCGCTCGGCGCCGGAGATCAGCTCCACGCGGTTCCTCCAGTAGCGCTGTGATCGCGGCCTTGGGGACCTCAACCACGGTCTCGTAGTCCGGAATCGACATCTGGGACAGGGCCTCGGAGTCGGTCACCTCCCGGCCCTGAACAACGTACGTTCCCTCTGGCGTAAGGACCATGAGTGGGTCTTCAAGGCGCCTGAACTCGCCAGAGGGGAGCCCGTCCTTCTTCAGGTGCTCGAACAGCTCGGTGGGCACCTCGACCGCTGCCTCTCCCTCGTGGAGGGTGAGCTGCATCAGCAGGTCGTTCGCGAAGATTTTCCACCCCTGGACGAGGTAGGTATCACGGTCGGTGGAGTAGAGGGTCGGGCAGTCCCGCTTGTGGAGTTCTTACCAAGGAACCGTAGCTTCATGATCGTTCCCCTGTCTGCTGCCTTGCGCCAGATTGCGCGACTCACTGATGGTCGACCCTCCTGTTCAGGCGGGTCAATCGCCTTCCTGCAAACTGGCGCAATCTACTTGGAGGTTGAGGAAGCGCCGCTCTACGTTCTTCTTCGCATCCACGTGAGGCAGCGAGAACTGACGAGGAGCCACCTATGGCTAACGGCAGCACTGACACCAGGGGACCGAAGAGCCTGGGGTTGGCGCACTTCGATCACCCGCTACTCGGCCACCAGGTCGTTGACCACGGCCACGACGATGCGGTTGGCGTTCTGCGGGCCTTCGCGCCGGCCGTCGACAACGTGACCCTCGTCCCCTCCGTCCCGAAGGGCGACCCAGTGGCGTGGCTTGCTCCCCTCCGAGGCGGGGTGGAGTGGACCACGCACCCCGACGAAATCGAGGCAGTGTGATGGGCACCAAGCTGCCTGAAGTCGGGGACGAGGCCGAGCACGTCATCAGGACGGTGCGGTGTCGTCACCGACATCCGCAAAGGGGATCGGTGTCCCCGCTGACCATGATCAGCAGCCTCTCGGAAGCACAAGGCGCTACACCGTCGGCTATTGCCTTCGACACGGAGGCTGGCTGCGCCCCTCAGTCCCCGCCCGCCCAGCCTGGCACGGTCGGCAGGCGGACGGGTCAGCAAGTGCACCACCCACCCATGAGATGGAGGAGCACCATGATCAAGTCGGATGACCAGATCACCGTCCCGAGCGTACTCAACGGAGCTGTCTCGGCAGTCGCCCAGGACTCGCCGACTGTCGTCGCCACCGTGGCCGCGAACGTCCAGCGCGCCCAGGAGGACGAAAACAGCTGCATGATGGGCGGCTGGACCTCCTGACCGCTCCTGAACGCTGACGCGGTTCCTCTCAGTGAGCCCGGAGCACCCCTGCTCCGGGCCCACGCCTGGATACGAAGAAGGAGCGATCCTCGTGCACTTCATGAACATCGGACATACCTACGAGAGCATGGCTCGGCTTGTCCACGCGCAGACAGGCAAGTACCCGACCGCTGAGGGCATGTCCGGGGCCTACCGGGCGGCCATCTCCAACCCGACCGTGCGCCCCCTGGCAGCCGCCCCCACAGGCCTCGACATCACGTATGAGGACGGGGGCTGGGCCGAGTTCTGCACGGCCAACGGCGTCTTCGAGCACATCTTCAAAGGGGCCGGCCCCACAGACGGGCGGACCCGCGAAGCGTGGGACGACAGGGTCTCCGAAGCCCTCGCGCTGATCCATGAGATCGACCCCAGTCTCCGCCTGATGGTCGATCTCCTCGTCACGGACCTCGTCGTCCTCAACAGCGGGGCGGACGGTGGCGGCTCCGCCTCTCAGCTCCCAGGCGTCGTGGTCATGAGCCCTGGCAAAAAGTGGCGCGTCCTCGACTACGCGATGTGTCTCGTCCACGAGGCGATGCACCTGAACCTGTTCGTGGGCGACATGGTCTACGGGACCTTCACCCTGTCCTCGCGTGAACTCGATGCGGACCAGTACCGCGCCCTGTCGACGGTGAAGATCGGCCAACGTCGGCCACTCGACAAGGCGTTCCACGCCGCCATCGTGACCGTGCCCCTGATGTTCATGGAGCACCACCAGGGCAAGACGACCCTCGTTGACCTCTACACGATCCCGCTCCGGGACGCGTGCCTGGATCTGAAGAAGCAGCACGAGCATTTCACCACGTACGGGCGGATGTTGCTCGACGAGCTGTGCGCCTTCGGCGAGAGCATCGACTTCAAGGCGGTAGCCCGCGCAATCTCCAGTCCGGAGTACGTGGGCTACCTGCCGGTCGCTGCCTGACGGCCTACGGCTCGAACAGGATTCCCGCTTCGCGGGCAAGGCTCAGGGCCAGCTCCATCGCCCCTGGGCCTTGCACCGTCGCCCCCTTGAGGCTGGCGCCGCCGCCTACGTCGATGAGGGTGCAATTCTCGAAGCGGACGACGCCCATTTTGGCGTTTGCGAACTGCGCTCCGGTGAGGTCGCAATTTTCGAAGCGTACGTTGTGCATCTCGGCTGCCTGAAAGTCGGCTCCGATCATTTTGCAATCGCTGAACACGACACTGTAGAGCTTCATGTGTCGGTACATTGCCGGGCTGCTTTGGCAGCCTTCGATGCGCACGTCACGGAATGTTCCGGACTTCCATGACGCCCCGGTGATGCGGCTTCCGGTGACGTGACAGCGGATGAGCGAGACGTCCTGCGTGACCAGTTGAGCGAAGTCGCAGGTCTCGAACCGCGAGTCGCTGAACTGAGTTTGTCGCAGGTCAGTGCCGGTGAATCGCACACTCTCAAAGCTGCATCCCTCGGCTTCGAGGGCTTCGACCGAGAGGCCGGCGAAGCTGGTCCCGTCGTACCTCACTCCCCTGATGACGGCATCTTGTTCGAAGCTGTCACGGGGCATTTCCGCCAATCGAAGATTGGCCGACAACTTAGGCGCTGCAGGGTTCTTAATCCGCGCGTTCCTCGCGCCCTGGCGAGCGATCTGAGCCATGCGGTTAATCCATTCTCGGGGTTCCTGAGAGGCGGCTCGGTCTATGGGAAAACCCTACCCGCTCTTGCCAGTTAACCCACTTTGGAGTGAACAAATGAATCATTGATCAGACTGCCGGCTCTGACTCATGGCCGAAACCTCGGGCGCGCCGCAGTTCCGCGAGACGGCGCCCGGCCGTCTCCGCGAGAAGCTTCTCCTTACCCTCCCGCACGGCCTCCTCACCTCCAGCACGGGCAACATGCTCAGCACGGATGTCCTGCCAGCGCGTGTAGCCACTCACGACCGTGCTCCTTCTTCCTGAGCCCCGTTACCGGCATGCCGGGCAGTGAGGTGGGGCAGGGACCGCGCTCCCGTCCAGATCAGGTGCCCCGACGACACAGGACAGTACGCTGAGCCGAGCAGCATCCAGAGCTGTCGAGCATCCTCGAAGGAGGTACGCCATGCCTGCCGAGATGGTCGCGCCCTCATGGATGCACGCGCAGATCAACGTGGAGCAGTACGACTCCTGGTCCGAGGAGCAGTGCGCTGGCATTGAGATCGTGGACAGGACAGTCGTCGTAAGGCCGAGTACGTCCAAACGGCACAACCGGCTGGCCCGGATTCTGGCCAATGCCCTGGACGCCGCCGCAGGTCCGGACTGGAACGCCGACACGGACTTCGACGTCCGCCTGCAAGACGTTCCCCTCACCAACCGCCGTCCGGACGTCGTCGTCTACCGGGCGGAGACCATCGACCTCACGCCCACCCGCCCCGAACATGCGCTCCTGGTCATCGAGGTTGTGTCGCCCGGCTCGGAGACCACCGACCGGGTTGTGAAGGTGGACCAGTACGCCAAGGCAGGCATCCCCTTCTACTGGCGCATCGAGCAGGCCGCGTCTGGTGTCCCCATCACCTACACCTACGTCCTCGACCCCGCCACCAAGGCCTACCGGGACGGCGAGATGTTCACCGGCGCGATCAAGGCCGCCGCACCCTTCTCCGTCACCGTCGACCTGGGAACCATCTGACAGCGCTGGAGATTGTTTCTTCGTGCGTCGTTCCACCGCCCCGGCATCCAGCGCCCGCACTCCGGGCAGTGAACGCCATGGCCTGTGCTAGCCGGCACAGGCCACAGCTACTGGCTCCGCAAGGACTCCAGACATCCGAACATTCGGGTAGAATCAATCTACGTAGATGAGATCTACATAGATGCTCAGCGGGAGCACGGGAGAAAAATGGCCGCCGGTACCTTCGTAGGCCGCAGCACCGAACTGAATGTGCTGCGCAAACGCCTCGACCGTACCCACGCGACCGGATCCGGTAGTGCCGTCGCCATCCGGGGGCGGCGGCAGGTCGGCAAGTCGCGACTGGTCCAGGAGTTCTGCGACCGGGCGGGACTGCCCTATCTCTTCTTCACCGCCACCAAGGGCGCCTCTTCACTGGAGGCCCTCGCCGCCTTCCACACCGAACTCCGCGAATCGGGGCTGGCCCGTCACGACGAGGCACTTCTCCCACTCGACGCTCCCCGGAACTGGCCTGACGGGCTGCGGCTGCTCGCGGCAGTGCTGCCGTCGACGCCCTGTGTCGTCGTACTCGACGAACTCCCCTGGCTCGCCGAGCAGGACCCGCTCTTCGACGGCGCTCTCCAGACCGCGTGGGACCGGTTGCTGTCCCAGCGCCCCGTGCTGCTTCTGCTGCTCGGCAGTGATCTGCACATGATGGAACGGCTCACCGCGTACGACCGCCCCTTCTACGGCAGAGCCGACAGCCTCGTCCTCGGCCCGCTCAACCCGGCGGAGACCGGGAAGATCCTCGGACTCGACGCCCCGGATGCCATCGACGCCCACCTGGTCTCCGGAGGCCTGCCCGGAATCCTTCGCGCCTGGCCTCATTCCATGCCCGCCCTCGACTTCATCGAGGCCGAGTGCGCGGACCCCGCCTCTCCACTGTTCGGTGTCCCGGAGTCGGCTCTCATGGCCGAGTTCCCCGCGCCCGACCAGTCCCGACGCGTACTGGAGGCCATCGGCAGCGGGGAGCGTACGCACGCGAACATCGCGGCCGCGGCCGGCAGCCAGGACGGTGCGCTGCCGTCCGGCGTGCTCTCCCCGATACTGCGCCGTCTCTCGGAACAGAAGCAGGTGCTCGCGGTGGACAGCCCGCTGTCCACCAAACCCGGAAAGCCTGCGCTCCATCGCATCGCGGACAGCAATCTGCGTCTGTACCTCGCCGCCCTGCGCGCCGCCGAGCAACTCGCCATGCGAGGGCGCCCGGACGCGGCGTTCCGGGTGGTGCAGCGCCGCTGGGCGGCCTGGCGGGGCCGCGCCGTCGAACCGCTGATCCGCGAATCGCTCGAACTCGCCGCCGTAACAGGCGACTTCCCGTGGCCCGACACCGAGACGGTAGGTGGCTGGTGGAACCGGCAGTTCAGCCCGGAGATCGACCTGATCGGCGCCGACCGCGCCCCGGTGGCGCAGACCGTGTTCTTCGCCGGCTCGGTCAAATGGCTGGCGGGCCCCTTCGATCGCCATGACCTCACGGCCCTGGAGCGCGGCGCGGCCCAGGTACCGGGATTCACCCCGGGTACGGGCGGACTGGTCGTCGCCACCCTCAGCGGCACGTCGGACATCGCCGGGGCCGATTCCGTGGATCTCGTCTGGGAACCTCGGGACGTCGTCGCGGCCTGGCCCGCGTGACGGGTCGACAGGCGGGTTGGACCCGGAGCGGTCACGTGCTCAGCCCGGCGGGCAGACCTCGTCCGGAGCGGCGTCCGGGCACTTCGGGCCGCCGCACTCGCACGGCGGCCATCGCAACCCGGAGCCGGGGACGAGGTCCGCGCCGTCGGAGTTGAGGTTGTCCTTCGGCACGACGAGCGCACCGTTCAGCCCGAACGAAGCGATCATGAGAGACATCCGCCGTCGCACTTCGCTACGCGCCATCGGAGCACCTCCTCCTCAGCCCGCGCTCGACGCGCTGCATCAACTCCGCTGTCGGCGACGCGAATTCGCGAGGCACCCAGGCGGGCGCCAAGCGCCAGAAGGCTCCCGCGTCGGCCAACGCGGCCAGTTCGCCCGCCGGTACGTGCGCCAGTACGTCCGCTGGTTCGCGTCGCCGCGTCGCGCCGGGGAGCCCGGTCCGTTCCCGTACAGCCGGATGTTTCGCCATGGACTCTGCTCGCTCCGTAGGTCGGCGTATACCCGCCAGGTAGCGGGATGGTTACTGTGCGTGCCCCAACCATTGCCTACGTTTCGTGCTTGAACAGCCCTACAGGCGTTGCCCCTACGGCAGACAACGACGGGAGGCCTCATGGCCGAACAGCCGGACGAAGACACGCCGAGTGCGCGAGAGACGCTCGGGTAGGCGCTGCTGACGCTGAGGGAGAAGGCGGACAAGTCGCTGAGCCGGCTCGCGGAGGACACCGGATACGACAGGACCTATCTGAACCGTCTGGAGAACGGCCTGCGGCTGTCGGCGCCAACGGTGATGGAAGACCTGGACAGTTACTAGGGAACGGGAGCTTTGCTCGGCAAGCTCTGGAAACTGGCCCGGGATGAGGTGATCGTTGACCGGTTCCGGCTCTTCATGCAGTACGAGGCAGGTGCCACGATCATGCATAAGTACATGGAAGCCATGCCTGGCCTGCTTCAGACTGAGGACTACGCCCGAGGCAGTGCCTCATGAACACCCCCAACATCACCACAGCTGTGTGGCGCAGGAGCAGCTGCAGCAATGGGGGCGACGCCACCTGCGTCGAGTGGTCGCCGACGTACGCGGACGCCCATGGCGTCGTTCCCGTCCGCGACAGCAAGGCCCCCCACGGCCCCGTACTCCTCCTCTCTCCCACCAGTTGGGCCGGACTGGTCCAACTCGCCCGCAACGCCGGCGTTTGACCTCGGCGTCAGGACTGGGCCGTGTCCGGTGGAGTCGCTTCAACGGTAGTCGGCGGCATTCTCCGAAATCCGCTGCCGCCGCCTCCCCGGGCAGTCGGTCTGCGCGTCCCCGCCGGTCCCCGCTTCAGTGGGCGGGCGCCGGGGGCAGGCAACCTGTCTCCGGGAAATGACCATTGACTTCGGTCCGGACGCGCTCCTGGCTGACGACACCTCTGATGCACGCGGTCTTGCCGATCCAGATTCCGTACGTGCTGCCTTGAGCAGGATTCTCTTCTCCCCCGGCGGGCCACTCCGCCACGGCCAGATGGGCGGGAGAGGCCAGTCGTGTGAGTACCGGCCGCACCTGCACTGGCTGGGTCTGAGCGTTGCGCCGCAGCTCCTCAAGGGCCCGTGTTATTTCCTTGGCCTTCTCACGCGCTCGCTTCTCGTCCGCGGCATTCGGACGGTCCGGGCGCTGCGCCCGGCTGTTGTCGCCGTAGTTGGGCGGCTCATCTGCCTTGGCCGCGCCGCTGGTCGGGGTCTCTTTGTCGGAGTCGTGGGACGACCTGGTGCCATTGAGATTGGAGAAGAGATCGTCCGCGCTCTTTCCGCAGCTCGTCAGAGCGAGGACACAGAGCGTGGTGATCGCGGCTGTGCTGGTACGTCGGGGCATGGCTCCCTTTTTTCCCTCCGGCATGTGCCGTACTCAACGGTAGCCCGCCTCGGGCTTCGGTTCCGCTGCTGTGCGAGTGCGGGGCCCTGGAGAGGGGCCCCGCACTGGTTGCCGACCCGGACCTGGGTTGCAGGTTCATCCCGCCAAAGGTGTGCTCAAGGGAGTTCGCGTAAAGGGCCGAGCCCCTGCCCGGCCGTAAGGGCGGCAGAAAAGTACGGCCGGGCCGGGGGTCAGGCCGGCCAGCGCAGCAGTGACTCCAACTGGCCCGCCAGGAAGGGTTCGTCCGCTGCGCGCAGTCCTTCGTCCCTCTGCCGGCGTTCCTCCGGGTCCTCCAACTGCTCCGTCTCGCTGACCGACCGGGATGCCGCCACCACCGTGCGGGTCCGCTCGCGCCGCTGGTCCTCGTAACTGCGGAACGCGGCAGCCGGATCGTCCGGGGACGCCTCCAGGCAGTCGGACAGGACGACCGCGTCCTCTATCGCCATCGCCGAGCCCTGTCCGAGGCTGGTCAGCATGGGGTGGGCGGCGTCGCCGAGCAGGGTGACCGGGCCCTCACCCCACTGTTCCAGGAACGGACGGTCGTGCGAGGGCACCGCGAGGATGGCCTCCTCCGGGGTCTCCCGGATGATGTCGCACACTTCGTCGGCCCAACCGTCGTACGCGAGGAGGATCTCCTCCTTGTCGCCCGTCCAATGGCGCGACCGCTCGGCAGGCATGTTCATGGTGCCCCACCAGTAGTAGCGGCCTTGGCCCACATCGATGAGGCCGACGCGTCGGCCGCTGCCCCAGTAGTGGCCGACGTAGCCCGCGGGGAGATGGGGCCGGGCGAAGGGGACGACGGCCAGCCAGCAGACGTAGCCGCTGTCCGTGGACTCCTCCGGGCCGGCGACCTGTCGACGGATCGCCGAGTTGAAGCCGTCCGCGCCGACCACGGCGTGCCCGTGGACCACCGTGCCGTCGTCGAAACGGACCGAAGCCCCGTCCGCTTCCACCGTGTATCCGGTGGCCGCCTTGCCCAGGAACAGCGGAACGCCGTCTATTTCTTCGAGCAGTGCGGCCTGAAGATCGCCGCGTGTCACGCATACCGACGGCACCCCCAGCCGGTCGGTGACCGCTTTCAGCGGCTGCTCCTGGATCAGGCCGCCCGTTTCGTCGAGGACATGGAAGACCTCGATGGCCTGGCCGCGCTTGTCCAGATGGAGATCGATGCCGATCGAAGCGAGTGCGCCGACGGCGTTGCTCATCACCGACAGGCCGGACCCCGCGGGGCGCAGAGATGTGGCGCGCTCGTACACGCGGACACCGATGCCGGCCCGTCGCAGCGCGGCGGCGGCGGTCAGGCCGCCGATACCCGCGCCCACGATGATCACATCGGAGGTGTGCTCGACGCCCTCGTGCTCAGGTACGCCCTCGTGCTCAGGTACGGCCTCGTGCTCAGGTGTGGTCATGCTCCGGTTTCCTCCTGCGGGGAAGGGATGGACGAGCCGTCCAGAATGCGGCCGATGACGTCGGCCGTGTGCTCCACGTGGGGCGGTTCGATGATGGACAGGTGGTCGCCCGGCACCGTGACGGTGCGCAGTCGGCCCGTGGTCATGTGCCGCCAGCCGTTGGTCGGGTCGGCGTGCTGGCTGCCACCGGCGCTGTGCATGTCCAGCAGCACCTCGGGCAGCGGCTCGGCGGCGAGCAGCAGCGTGAGGTCCTGGTCGGGCGGGTCGGGGCGGTAGGTCAGTGCCGCGTTCCAGTTGGCCCGGTACACCGCGAAGAGCCGCTCCACCAGTTCGTCGTTGCTGCCCGGTGGCAGTACCCCGGCGTCCACGGCGAAGTCCGCGATGAAGGCGAATTTCTCCTCCAGCGTGACCAGCCCGTCCGGGATGATCTCCAACGGTGACGTGCCGCCGCGTTCCAGCCAGAGCAGTTCCCAGAAGAACCAGCCCAGCACCGCGTCGTCGTCGAACGCGACCCGCTGCCCGGGGGCCAGCGCCGTGGTGTCCAGCAGCACCAGGTCCGTCACTTCCTCACCGGCCTGCCGGAGTTGCACCGCCATCTCGAAGGCGACAAACCCGCCGAAGGACCAGCCTCCGATGGTGTACGGCCCGTGCGGCTGCACTTGGCGCATGGCGGCGACGTAATCGGCGGCGAGGTTCTGCACCGAGGTGCGCGGCTGGGAACCGGCGACCACTCCGGCCGCCTGGAACGCGTAGAGCGGCTGCTCCTCGGGCAGGTGCCGGGCGAGCTGGACGTAGCACAGGACGTTGCCGCCCATCGGGTGGACCATGAACAGCGGGCGGCGGCTGCCCCGGGAGCGGATGGGTACCAGCGAGTCGAACGTGAACTCCGCGCCCTTCGAGTCCAGTCGGCGTGCCAGACCGAAGACGGTGGGGCTCGACAGGAACTCGGCCATGGGCAGTGCGACGCCGTAGCGTTGCTCGACGGTGACCATCAGCCGCATCGCGGTCAGCGAGGTCACGCCGAGGTCGAACAGATCGTCGTGGAGACCGACCGCGGACACTGGCAGATCCAGCAGGTCGGCGAGAATGTCCGCCAGTTCCGCTTCGCGCGTTCCCGGGGTGGGCGCCGTCCCCGCCGGAACCCCGGATGCGACCAGGGGAGCGCGCGACAGCGCCTGATCGTCGCGTTTGCCGCTGGAGGTCAGCGGGAGTTCGGGCAGCCAGGTCAGGTGCGCGGGCAGCATGTAGGACGGCAGCACGGTACGGAGGTGATCGCGCAGGTCGTTCAGGCTTACGGTGTCGGGGTCACCGACGAGGAAAGCCGCCAGAGCCGTCCCGTTCCCCGCCGAGGAGCGGGGCACGACCGCGACCTGTGTGATGCCGGAGCGTCCGTCCGCCCAGCCGAGGATCGCGTTCTCCACCTCGGCCGGCTCCACCCGGTGGCCGCGGACCTTGACCTGCCTGTCGGCCCTTCCGGTGCACACGATGTCGCCGTTCGGCAGCACGATCGCGAGGTCCCCGGAGCGGTACAGCCTCTCGTCCAGCGCGCGGAACGGGAGAGTGACGAACCGTTGCCGGGTCAGGTCCGGGCGACCCTCGTAGCCCTGGGCCAGGCACCGTCCGCCGAGGTACAACTGCCCCTGCACACCCGTCGGGACGGGGCGGAGCTGCTCGTCCAGGACATGGACCTCCGTACCGTCGACCGGCCGGCCGATCGGTGGCAGCTCGGGGAAGGTGGCCGGGTCGCCGGTCATGGTGAAGGCGGTGACGACGTGGGTCTCCGTCGGCCCGTACTGGTTCTCCAGCAGCGCCGGGTTCGGCAGGGCGGCGAAGAACCGGCGCATCGGGCTGGTGACCCGGAGCTGCTCGCCGGAGGAGACCACCACGCGCAGCCGGCGCGGTACCAGGTTCAGCCGGTCGGAGGCCTCCGCCATGTGCTGGAGCGCCACGTAGGGCAGGAAGACCCGCTCCACGCCGTGGTCGTCCATCAGTCTGAGGAGGGTCCGCATGTCGTGCCGCTGGTTCTCGGTGGTCAGCACCAGGGTGCCACCGCCGCACAGGGTGGAGAAGATCTCCTGGAACGAGACGTCGAAGTTCATCGACGCGAACTGGAGGGTCGTACCGCCCACCGCGCCGCTGCTCACCCGGTTCTGCCAGCTCACCAGGTTGGCCAGAGCGGCGTGTGGCATCGCCACGCCCTTGGGCTCCCCGGTCGAACCCGAGGTGAACAGCACATAGGCGGTGGAGTCCGGCACCGGTGCGGGCAGCTCGATCGCCTCTCCAACAGGCCCGGAGGGACCGTGGGAGACGTCGTGCGCGAGGTCGGTCCGACCGTCGGGCGCGGTCAGGGAATCGGCCGTCAGCAGCGGTGCGCATCCCTCGATCGCAGGGGCGTGCGGGGCGTTCGCCACGATGTACCGGGGGCGCGCCACCGTGGCCATCGCTTTCAGGCGGGCCGGCGGGTAGGCGGGATCGAGCGGGACGACGGCCGCGCCGGCCAGCAGCACCCCGATCAGCACCGCGATGGTGTCGGCCGAGCGGTCCATGGTGACGCCGATCCTGTCACCGGGGCGGGTACCGGCCGCGAGCAGGCGATGCGCCACCGTCCGGGCCGTGCCGTCCAGCCGCGCATAGCTCCACTCCTGGTTGCCCAGGACCAAGGCCGTGGACTCGGCTACGGCCGCCGCCCGCGTCAGGAACCGCGTGGTGACAGGGAGCACGTCGGCCACGTCGGTGGTCCCGGTCGGGAGCGCGTCAGCTACGGAGGCGGTCCCGGTCGGGAGAGCGGATGCCACGGAGGCGGTCCCCGTCGGCCCGGCGGCCAGGAACCCGAACCCGGTCTTCTCGTCGGGGTGTTCGGCGACGCGCCGCAGTACGGTCAGCAGCGTGTCGGACAGGAGGTCGGCCTGATCGGCGCTGAAGTGCCGTCCGTCGCAGTCGATCCGCAGCTCGATCTTGTCGCTCACCGCGTCATGCATGGCGTTGACCAGCAACGCGAAGTTGGTCTCCTCCCAGGTGCGGAAGTTCTCCAGCTCCACTCCGGGCAGAGTCAGGACCTGCGCGAGTTGCCGGAAATGCACGTAGTTGAACGCGGTCTCCAGCTCCCGGCCGCCGCTGTCCTCCTGGATGGCGCTGAGCGGGTAGCGGCGGTGCGGGTACCCGGCCCGCTCCTGCCGCAGGGCTTCCCGGGCCAGGTGCAGCCAGCTCTCCGCGCTCATGGGCAGCCGCAGCGGCACGGTGTTGAGGAACAGGCCGAGGGCGTCCTCGCCGTCCTCCTCGGTCCGGCCGTGGGTGATGACGCCGGTCATCGCCTCCGTCGCCCCGGTGAACACACCCAGGGTCAGGCAGTGTGCGGCCAGCAACAGGGACTTGATCGGCACACCCCGCGTACGGGCGGTCGCCCGCACCGCGGCCGTCAGGTCGGCGGGCAGCTCGATACGGCGCACGATGAGCCGCTCGTCGGTGGGCGGCCGGTGGGCGCGCAGCGCCGGCGGGGCCGACGGAGCGTCCGAGGCGAGCACCTGGCGCCAGTGGTCGCCGGCGGCGGCCGACATGAGCGCCTGCCTCTCGGCCGCCACATGCCCGGTGGGCGGCGGCAGCGGCGTGTCACCGACCGGATCGGAATGCAGGCCCAGGGCGTGCGTGTAGTTCTGGAGCAGGTCACGCAGCAGGTTCGCGACACTGCCGCCGTCGAGCAGCGCGTGGTGGAAGGCCACGACCAGTTCGACCGTGTCCTGGACCGCGAAGGCGTTCAGCGACCACAGCGGCCCCTGGTCGAGGTCGTAGTCGTGGAAGCGCCGCTCCTCGACATGCCGGGTGATGTGCGCCCGCGCCTCCGGCTCCGGCCGCGCCCGCAGGTCGACGGCACCGACCTGGCCGGTGGAGTGGGCGTGCACGACTTGCAGCGGCTCGGAGGCCAGGGCCAGCGCGAACGTCGAGCGGAGCGCCGGGTGCCGGACGGCCAGGTGGTCCACAGCCGCCAGGAACGCGGCCTCGTCCCACGGCACGCGCAGGGTGTACTGGAAGACGTCCTTGTACGTGGCCGAGTTCTGCTCGCGGCGGGAGTGGAAGAGCAGTCCGAGTTGCAGCCGGGTCAGAGGATGGGCGTCCTGCGCGTCGCCCAGCGCCGCCCGGTCGATGCGCGACACCAGGTGGAAGGGCCGGTGGGCCTGTTGTGGCCGCGTTCCGCCGGAGTGACCGGGCGTACCGCGCGGGGTGGCCGACGTGGTCGTACGGGCGGCCAGCGCCTCCACGGTGGGATGCTCCACGAGGTCGGCCAGGTGGAACGTCAGGCCCTGGGCCTCGGCACGGGCCCGTACGGTGAGCACGAGGATCGAGTCGCCGCCGAGGGCGTAGAAGTCGTCGTGCGGGCCGACATGGCCGACGCCGAGCACGTCCTCCCAGATCGCGGCGAGGGCGGCCTGCGTGGCGCCGCCGGGCGAGTCGGCGTAGGTGTGGGGGGCGTCGTCGGGAGCCGCGAGGTCACGCGGGTCCGGCAGCGCCCGCAGATCGGTCTTGCCGCTCGGGGTGAGCGGGACGCGCTCGATCCGGCACAGCAGCGCGGGCACCATGTACCCGGGAAGCCGCGCGGCCAGTGCGGCGCGCAGTTGACTCGCACCGGGGTCTGCCCCGTCGGCCGTGTAGTAGCCGATCAGCCGGGTGCCACCGCCCGGCACCACGTCGGCGGTGACCACGCCGTCGCCCACACCGGGCTGGGCACGCAGCACCGAGGCCACCTCACCGGTCTCCACCCGGTTGCCGCGGATCTTCACCTGGCCGTCCATCCGGCCCAGGTACTCCAGGGTGCCGTCGGCAAGCCAGCGGGCGACGTCTCCGGTGCGGTACAGCCGCCCGTCCGGCATGAAGGGGTCCGGAACGAACCGCTCGCCGGTCAGCTCCGGACGCCCCAGATAGCCCCGGGCGACCTGTATCCCGCCGATGTGCAGTTCGCCGGGTATCCCGACCGGCTGCGGACTGCCCAGTGCGTCCAGTACGTACAGGGAGGTGTTGTCCACCGGCCGGCCGATCGGCACCCGGTGCACGCGCTGCGCCGGTTCGTCCGGGCAGGTCCAGGAGGTGACGTCGACGGCGGCTTCGGTGGGACCGTACAGATTGACCAGCCGCGTGCGGCCGTCGGGGCCCTCGGCACCCAGGCGCGCGAACCGCTCGACGTGCTCCGGCCGCAGCGCCTCACCGCTGCAGAACACGTACCGCAGCGGCGGAACTCGTCCGTCGCCCCCGTCGTCCCCGTCGTCTATTTCGTCTACTTCGCCGGAGGCGGCGACGGTGTCCAGGAACGGACCGAACATCGACGGTACGAAGTGCAGCACGCCGACGTCGTGCTCCCGCACGACGCGCAGCACTTCCTGCGGGTCCTTCTCCGCTCCGGGCGGCAGCAGAACCAGCCGCGCGCCCTCGGCCGCCCACCAGAACAGCTCCCAGACGGAGACGTCGAAGGAGATCGGGGTCTTCTGAAGCAGGACGTCGTCGGCGCCGATCGGGTGCGACCGCTGCATCCACGCGAGCCGGTTGACCACCGAACGGTGCTCGACCATGACGCCCTTCGGCGCTCCTGTCGACCCGGAGGTGTAGATCACGTAGGCCAGGTCGGTCGGCAGGACGGACGATCCCGGCACAAGAGATGCGAGAGCACGCGCGGGACGGTCCAGCAGCGCGGACACCCGATGGGCGTGGGGCAGCGCCGCCCACGGCTTGCCGGCGCCGACGTCGTCCACCAGCACCACCGCGGCCCGGCTGTCGTCGAGAAGGTAGGCGACCCGGTCGTCGGGGTAGCCCGGGTCCACCGGCACATACGCCGCACCGGCCTTCAGCACCCCGAACACGGCGGTCACCATGTCCAGGCCGCGGCCCGTCGCCACCGCCACGCGGTCGCCCTGCCCGACGCCCAGCGCACGCAGCTCGCCCGCCAACTCGTCGGCGCGGCGGTTCAGTTCGCCGTAGCTCAGGGAGCGGCCGGTGGCGGCTTCGGTCACCGCTGTCCGCTCCGGGTGCCGCGCGCAGCGACGCTCGAACAAGCCGTGCAGGGTCTGTGGCCCGCCGGCCCGGACCGAGGGGCCTTGGCCCAGGGCGTGCACGGCGGCGCGCTCGGTCCCGGCCATCACGGGGAGCGCGGGCAGTGGTTCGTGGGGCGCGTCCAGGCAACCGGACATCAGGTTCGCCAGGTGGCGGACCACGGCGGTCATCGGGAGGTCCGCGTCGAACAGGTCCACCAGGTAGACCAGTTCGATCTGGATACCCGGCACGTCGTGGAAGTCCCGGACGAAGATGTTGATGGCGCTGGCCTCGTAGCCGGGCGCCCTCATGTCGCTCTCGCGACCGATTCCGGGCAGCGGGGAAGGCCGCTCGAAGCGCAGGGAGGAGATCGTCACGTCGAAGAGCTGCCGGGAGCCCGGTCCGGCACCGGCGTCGACAAGGTCGTTCACTATGTCTCCGAGGGCGACGCGCTCGTGACGCTGGAGTTCCCGGACGTCCTCACGGACCTTCCGCACCAGGGTCTCCACCGGAGTGGCCGCCAGGTCCCGCACCCGCAGCGGCAGGGTATTCGCCAACTGCCCCAGCGGGGCGCCCTCCCACTGCCGGCGGTTGAGCATCGGAACCCCGAGGACGACCTCGTCGGTGCCGTGCAGCCTGGCCAGGTAACCGCCCACCACAGTGGCTATGTAGCTGAAGGGGGTATGACCGGCCGCACGGATGCGCTCCACAACGTCGGCGTGGAGTTCCCACATCACTTTCTCCCGGCGCCGGGTGCCCCGGGTGACGGCCGGACGGGGAAACAGCGTGGGCCGGACGCCTTCCAGTACGGCGCGCAATGCCGCCCGGTCGGCTGTGGAATCCGCCGTGGACAGGTAAGCGGCCTCCTGCTCCAGCAGAGACTCGAACGGCGGCTGCGCGGGGGCGTTCCGCGGATCGGAGTGAGCGGAATCATACGAGCATCGTGCGTAGTCTTCGATTACCTCGAAAAGTAATGTGCTGCAAGAGAAGCCGTCAGCGACCAAGTGGTGGGCCTTGAGATGCAGATTCACCACATCCGGCCCCTCCACCAGAAGTGTGGCGCGCACCATGGGCCGGCCGCGCAGCGGTAGCGTGGTCAGCATTTCCCGTTCCCACCAAGTCCGGCACGCCAATGCCGGATCGGCCTCGCCGGAAAGGTCGATGCGCTCCACGGGCGGGACGGATGCGCCGACCCATTGCACCGGCGTGCCGTTCCGCTCGTCGAACCGCAGAAGAAAAGTCTCATGACGACGCAGGGCACGCTCAATGCAGTCGGCCATCAGATCGAGGTCGACGGAGCCGGTGAACCGTTCGGTCACACAGCAGTTGTACTGGGGGTCATCCGGATGAATCACGGCTGTCGCCCAGATGTCCCGCTGGTACGAGCTGAGAGGCAGCAGGGCGCCGGAGCCGACCGGCTCCGGCGTATGGGGGTCCATTTGATTAGGTCGCATCGTCTCATCTACTGACGTCGGGGCTATTGGCAGGGAGCCGGACAAAGGTCGCCGCAGTGCAGACGAATTCCTTCCGAGCCGCTCCGGATCGATTGGGATCGTTGTGTGGAATCAGGTATCTCCGCGGATTCCATGTGCATCGCGTCCTGCAACGTCCGGGCGAAATGGGAGGGGGCGACAGCGTCGGCGTGCTCTTCGATCAGAAAGCGCCGACCGACAGTCAGGAGTGACTCACGTAACACGTGACCCGCTCTGCCCGGCACCCTCCCCTCTTGACAACAGCCCGAAAGACAGATTGCTCGAACACGAGTTGATTTTCTGCAAGCCCTTGCCTGTGATCACACAATCACTGGGGTGCGGTAGTCGTCAATGCCGTACGGACCGTCAAGCCCTTCCCAAATTCAGGCCAGTTGACCACGATGCCGTTATGGGTGTTCGTTTTGGTTCGGTTACCTTCGGTTCGGTTCGCCGTACGACCCGGTTTACGGACTCAGTTCCCGTACGAGCGGATTGCACGAACAGCGGAATCCGTCGGTGAAAGGGGTAACCGCGCTATATCGGAGGGTGTGGACCGAGACGTCCCGCACGGTGAGTGCTTCGGCCGGGCGCGGCAGCCGCTCGTCGGTGACGGCTTCGCCCGGACCGGGCGCGTGACCCCCGTCGCGCGGCCCGTCGGGCAGTCGGCTCCCTCGCGCTCACGCCCCGCGCGCAGGACAATGTGCTCACCCGAAACACGCGAACGAACCACGCGAACGAACCACCCGAAGCTCTCGGAGGGGGACGCACATGCGGGAAAGCCACCGGGCCGAGGCCGAGAGGCTGTTGGTACGCGCCGTCGAGGAAGAGGTACGGCGTACCGGCGGGCGGACCGAGGGCAGCGCGCTGCTGGCGCGCGGGCGGGGAGCCCTGGCCGCGATGGCGGCCGGCGCGAGCGAGGAGTACGACGCCTATGTACGGGCGCTGGACGCGGCACGGGCCGAGGAGCGGCCCCTGTCCGAGCGGTTCAGCAGGCAGTCCCTCGCAACGCCCGCGCTGGTGACGGTCGTTGCCGCCGCCGCGGCGGTCGGCGCGGATGTCGCGCTGGGTACGGCCTCGGGCGTCGCGTTCGGTGCCGGGGCCGTCGTCGCTCTCGCCGGGGCCGCGGCCACCGTCGTCAAGGTGACCGCCTCCCACTGGCCGGCCGCCCATCACCGGGCAGGCGCGGCCGGACAGCCCGGCGGGACCGAACAGTTGAGGCTCCAGTGGCTGACGGCGCTGGAGGTACGGGGCATCCGCCCGTTCCTCGACCAGCAACGGGTGCTGACGTCCGCGACCCGCCGCACCACGAAGCAGCCCACGGTCGAGCCCCGGCTCCGGGGCGGCGACCGCAGCGCGGCGGCGCGTCGGCGCACCGTACTCGAGCAGTCGTTCGGTCATCTGCCGGAGCAGCACGGGCCGTTCGCGGGCCGTCGCGCCGAGCTGGCGCGGATCGCGCGGTGGGTGCACGCGGCCCGCGCGTCGACGGAGACGAAGCCGACGGTCGTCGTGCTGCACGGCGAACCGGGCTCCGGCCGTACGACACTGGCCGTACGGGCGGCGCATCAGCTCAAGGACCAGTTCCGGGGCGCGTGCGTCGTTGATCTGCGCGGCGGCGGCGCGGGCGAACCGCCGCTGTCGACCCGGGACGCGCTGCTGCACCTGCTGAACCGGCTGGGCGCGCCGCGCGAGCAACTGCTGTTCCGCGAGGGGGCGTCCCCCGAGCAGCAGGTACGGCGGCTGAGCGAGCTGTACCACCAGCATCTGACGGGCCTTCCGGTGACGGTCGTCCTGGACGACGCCTCCGATCCCGAGCAGGTACGGGCGCTGGTGCCGAACCGGTCGGACAGCCTGGTGCTGGTGACGGCGCGCGGGCCCGTCGAACTGCCCGAGGGCGTACCGGCCTGGGTGCACCAGCTGCCGGTGGAGGCGCTGGACAGCGCGGGCGCGGAGGAGCTGCTGCGGGCGGCGGCGGCCACGGCGGGGACCTCCGCGCTGCCGACCGGGACCCCGGCGGCCGGGGAGCCGGGGGGCGCCTCATCGCAGCCCGGCGACATCCCCTACGACGCCCAATCGACCGAGCGGATAAGGGAGTTGTGCGGCGGGCTGCCGCTCGCCCTGCGGATCGCGGGGTCCTCGCCGGGCACCCGTACCCCGCACGAGCTGGCCTCGGACCTCTCCGCTTACGGCCCGGTGGAGCCCGTGGAGCGGGCCCTGTGGCTGCGCTACACCGACCAGAGCGAGGCGGCGCGCCGCCTGCTGCGCCGTCTCGCGCTCGCCGGGCACGCCTCCCTGGGTGCGGCTGCCGCCGCCGCGCTGCTGGAGACGGACGAGCAGGAGGCCGGACCGCTGCTGGCGGCGCTGTCACGCGCGGGCCTGATCGACCACGTACGGGCCAGCCGTTACCGGCTGCACGACGTCGTACGCGCCTTCGCGCAGGCCCGCCTGCTGGACGAGGAGACGGCGGCGGACCGTACGGCCGCGCAGGAGCGGCTGATCCGGAACTACGGCGAGCTGGCCGACTCCGTGATCCGGATGGTCGACGGCAGGACCTCGACCCGCGCGGACCTGTTCAGGAGCGCGGCGGGCGCGCACGGTTTCTCCTCGCTGGACTCCGCGCTGCGCTGGCTGGACGAGGAGTCGAGCTTCATCACGGCCGCGCTGCGGCACGCGGAGGGCGTCGACCAGCGGACCGTACTGAACCTGCTGGGCGCGCTGTGCGACTACTGCCTGCTGCGCGGTGACCTCTACCGGCTGGGCGAGATCAGCGAGTTGACCCAGGCCGTGGACCAGGGGCTGCTGGTCCGCTCCGTCCAGTGGCGTACGGGCATCGCGGCCCGGCAGCTCGGCGAGCTGGACAAGGCGCGGACAACCCTGACCTCGGTGGTCGGTCTCTACCGGGAGGCGCAGCAGGACGCGGGGACGGCCCGCGCGCTCTGCTCACTGGGCATCACCCTGCACCACCAGGGCAATCTGACCGAGGCGGCGGCGAAGCTGCGCGAGGCGCTGGAGCTCCAGACGACCGAGGAGACGGCCGGTGACCGGGGATGGACGCTGCACGCGCTGGCCGCCGTGGAGCGCGACCGGGGCGCGGTCGCGGAGGCGGGCGCCCTGCTCACCACGGCGCTCGCGCTGCACCGCGAGAACGAGTCGGTGCACGGTGAGGCCTGGACGCACTTCCAGCTGGGCCAGCTGTATCTGCGCCGGGGCGACGCGGCGCGGGCGGAGGGCGAGCTGCGCGCGGCGCTCGATCTGTACGGCAGGACCCGCGACGGCCGAGGTGAGGCCTGGGCGCTGACCCAGCTGGCGCGCACACGGCTGGTGGACGGCGAACCGGACCCGGCCGTAGAGCAGCTGCGCGAGGCGCTCTCCCGCCACCGGGACAACGAGGACGCGCGCGGCGAGGCCTGGACGCGCTACTACCTGGGCCAGGCGCTGGAGGAGTCGGGCGAGCTGGACCAGGCGGTACGGGAGCTGGAGCGGGCGCGCACGATGTTCTCCCGGATGCGCGACGTGTACGGCCTGGCCTGCGCGCGGCACCATTCGGGCCGGGTCACCCGCGACCAGCGCGCCGCCCGCACCGGCAACCTCCGCAACTCGGGCTTCGCCCGCCAGCTGCTGGTGGACGCCCGCGCGGACTTCCGCCGGATCGGCGTGGCCCACGGCGAGGCCTGGACCTGTCTCGAACTCGCCCTCATCGACGCGGGCAACAACAAGCCGGGCCCGGCGCTCCAGCTGTGCGACGAGGCGACGGCGCTCTTCGTCTCGTACGACGACCTTCGCGGCGCCGACTGGTCCCGCTTCCTGCGCTGCACCCTGCTGCCGTACGCCTCGGCGGGCGGCGTCGAGGTGGGCTCGGTGGTGGCGGAACAGGAACTGTCGGATCTCACCGTCGCCCGCCACGAGGCGCGCGACGGCAGGCTGGAGGAGTGCGTCTCGGCGTTCGCGGTGATGCTGAGCCGGGGCGTCGCGCTGGAGGACGGCTGGCGGGCCTGGCAGCTGGGCATGGTTCCGAACCGGCACGCGCGGGAGGTCATGGGCGTACCGGTGGGGGCGACGCGCACCTGACACTCCCCGGCCGCCCCGCTCGGGAGGGGGCGGCCGGGGTGCGGGCAGCGTGCCGCGCTACTCGTTCCGGGAAGCCTGCTCGCTACTCGTTCGGGGAAGCCTGCTTCGGCGTCGACGGGGCCGCCGAAGCCGGGGCCGGGGACTCCTTGAAGTCGACCTTGCCCATGTGGCGGTTCATCGACTTCATCAGCAGCCACACGGCGCCCGCCATCACCGCGAACACGATGAACCCGAGAACGCCGGGCGTCACCTTGTTCTGGTCGAGCTCCTGGGCGAGGGGAACCGCGTACGTCATTGCCTGGGTCGCATACATATCAGGCATTCTCTCGGATGCCCGCGAAGAGGTCGCTCTCGGGGAGGGACGTATCGACGAGGGACTTCGCCAGCTCGTACTCCTCCGTCGGCCAGACCTCCCGCTGGACGTCCATCGGGATCCGGAACCAGCCCCCGTCCGGGTCGATCTGCGTGGCGTGCGCGATCAGCGCCTTGTCACGGATCTCGAAGAAGTCCGCGCAGGGAATGTGCGTGGTCAGCGTCCGCTCGACCCGCTCGAACTCCTTCCACCGCTCCAGCCACTCCCCGTACGGGGACTCCAGACCGCGCGCCAGCAGCGCCTCGTGCAGCGCGACCGTACGTGGCCGGTTGAAGCCCTGGTTGTAGTAGAGCTTCTCCGGCTGCCAGACCGGCCCGAACTCGTCCTCCGGGTACTTCTCCTTGTCCGCCGCCGACTCGAACGCCACCATCGAGATCTTGTGGGTCATGATGTGGTCGGGGTGCGGATATCCGCCGTTCTCGTCGTACGTCGTGATGACCTGCGGCCTGAACGCACGGATGGACCGTACGAGCCGGCCGGCCGCCTCGTCGATGTCCGCCAGCGCGAAGCAGCCCGGGGGCAGCGGCGGCAGCGGATCGCCCTCCGGCAGCCCGGAGTCGACGTACCCGAGCCACTCCTGCTCGACGCCGAGGATCTCGCGAGCCTCGTCCATCTCCTTCTTGCGGACCTCGTGGATGTGCTCCTCGATATAGGGGTCACCCTGGAGCCTCGGGTTGAGGATGGAGCCGCGCTCGCCTCCCGTGCAGGTCACGACCAGCACGTCCACCCCCTCGGACACGTACTTGGCCATCGTGGCCGCACCCTTGCTCGACTCGTCGTCGGGGTGGGCGTGCACGGCCATGAGTCGCAGCTGCTCAGTCAAGACTCGATCCTCAGTGATTTGTCGCATCAGACGGCTTCTATAGTGACGGATATCGGGGGGCGGAAATTCCGCGCTGCCCGACTCCGGAGGGAACGATCATGGCCGTGGTGCGCGAGGAGCTTCCCCCGGGCCGCTACGGCCGCTCGGCGGACCAGCACGCGGACCACAAGCTCAAGATCGTGGGCGCGGTGCTCGGCGTCGCGCTGCTCGGCCTGCTCTGCTGGTTCGGCTATCACTACGTGGTCGACCGGAGTGTCTCCGGAGAGCTCATCAAGTTCAAGCGGATTTCCGCGACCTCTGTCGAGGCGCATCTGGAGGTCCGCAAGGACCGGGACGCCACCGGCAGCTGTACGCTGCGCTCCCTCGCGGAGAGCGGCGCCGAGGTGGGCCGCAAGGACGTCCGGTTCGGCGCGGGCGAGACGCGGATCGACCGGGTCGTCACCGTACGTACGACGGAGAGCGCGACCAGCACCGAGCTGATGAGCTGTACGCAGGACTGACGGCGGACCGTCCCCCGCTGGTCTCGGACCGGCCTCCGGCCGATCCCCCGGCCGACCGTCGGCCCGCCTCCGGCCGGTCTTCCGGCGCGCACCGCCTCCCGTGGACTCCGGATGTCCCCCGGGTTTCCCGTCCCGCCACCGGACCCGCCGTACGTCTTGGCGCTGACCTGCGGCGACGCAATTCTGACGGCAATTGTCCTCCCCCTCGCGCCACGAAATTGTTAGGCTCGTGGTTTCGCCCTCACGAGAAGGCACATCCTTCTGAGTAGGGCGTTGCTTTGTATTCCCGGTACCTACGAGGAGCACCTGTGACCCAGACCAGCGAGAACGTCACCTGGCTCACCCAGGAGGCGTACAACCAGCTCAAGGCCGAGCTGGACTACCTGTCTGGTCCCGCGCGCACGGAGATCTCTACGAAGATCGCGGCGGCCCGTGAGGAGGGCGACCTGCGGGAGAACGGCGGTTACCACGCGGCCAAGGAGGAGCAGGGCAAGCAGGAGCTCCGGGTACGCCAGCTGACCCAGCTCCTGGAGAACGCGAAGGTCGGCGAGGCTCCGAAGGCGAGCGGCGTGGTGGCCCCCGGCATGGTCGTGACGATCGCGTTCGACGGGGACGAGGACGACACCCTGGACTTCCTCCTGGCGTCGCGCGAGTACGCCAGCTCGGACATCGAGACCTACTCGCCGCAGTCCCCGCTGGGCAGCGGCGTGAACGGCAAGAAGATCGGCGAGGACGCGGAGTACGAACTGCCGAACGGCAAGAAGGCCTCCGTGAAGATCCTCGGCGCCAAGCCGTACCAGGGCTGAGCCCCGCTCTTCGGCCTCTGATGTCACAGTGGCCCCCGGCACGGATGCCGGGGGCCACTGTCGTACAGCCGTGGTGGTGCGCACCCCGTACGGACCGCTCCTCAGACCGTCGCCGAGCGGTACTTGCGCACCGAGAGCGTCCGGAACACCGCGATGATCACGATCGACCAGATCACCGAGGCCCACACCGGATGCACCATCGGCCAGGCCGGGGACGGCGAGACCCCGGGATTGCCGAACAGTACCCGGCAGGCCTGCACGGTGGCGCTGAACGGATTCCAGTCGGCGACGTGCCGCAGCCAGGGCGTCATCTGACTGGTGTCGACGAAGGCGTTGGAGATGAACGTCACCGGGAACAGCCAGATCAGCCCGCCCGAGGTGGCGGCCTCCGGCGTACGGACCGTGAGTCCGATCAGCGCGCCGATCCAGGAGAACGCGTACCCGAGCAGGAGCAGCAGCGCGAACGCGCCGAGCGCCTTGGGTACGCCCTCGTGGATCCGCCAGCCGACGAGCACGGCGACGACCGCGAGGACGACGACGGTGAGCGCGGTCTGGACGAGATCGGCGAGCGTACGGCCGGTGAGGACAGCACCGCGTGCCATGGGCAGCGAGCGGAACCGGTCGATGAGGCCCTTGTGCATGTCGTCGGCGATTCCCGCGCCCGCGCCCGCCGTGGCGAAGGTGACGGTCTGGGCGAAGATGCCGGCCATCAGGAAGTTGCGGTACACGTCGGCGCTGGTGCTGCCGCCGACCTTCAGTGAGCCGCCGAAGACGTAGCTGAACAGCACCACGAACATGATCGGCTGGATGAGCCCGAAGAGCACCACTTCGGGGATCCGGGTCATCCGGATCAGGTTGCGCTTGGCGACGACGAGCGAGTCGACGGCGGACTGCATGATCACGCCGCGCGGCCGGGGGGTCAGGGCCCCGGCGCTCCCGGTGGCTTCGCTGGCGGTCACTTGCCGGCCTCCTTCGTGAGCGGTACCGCGTCGTGTTCGTCCGGCTGGTCGGCGTCCTCGGCGGCGTGGCCGGTGAGCGAGATGAACACGTCGTCGAGGGTGGGGCGGCGCAGGCCGATGTCATCGATCTCGACGCCGCGTGTGTCCAGTTCCCTGATGACCTCGGCGAGCAGCTTGGCGCCGCCGGAGACCGGGACGGTCAGCTTGCGGGTGTGCTCGGCGACCGCGACCTCGCCGCCCTTGCCGAAGGCGGCCAGCACGGCGCGGGTGGGCTCGATCTGGTCGCGTTCGTGGACGACGACCTCGACGCGCTCGCCGCCCGTGCGGGCCTTGAGCTCGTCGGCGGTGCCACGGGCGATGACCTGGCCGTGGTCCACGACGCAGATGTCATGGGCCAGGTGGTCGGCCTCCTCCAGATACTGCGTCGTGAGCAGCAGGGTCGTTCCGCCGGCCACGAGGTCCTGGATGATCCCCCACAGCTGGAGGCGGTTGCGCGGGTCGAGGCCCGTCGTCGGCTCGTCCATGAACATCACCGGCGGGGAGACCACGAGCGCGGCGGCGAGGTCGAGGCGGCGGCGCATGCCGCCCGAGTAGGTCTTGGCGGTACGGTCCGCCGCGTCGGAGAGGTGGAAGCGCTCCAGCAGTTCGTCCGCGCGGGCCTTCGCGCCACGGGAACTCATCTGGTAGAGCCGCCCGACCATCCGGAGGTTCTCGCGGCCGGTCAGATACTCGTCGACCGCCGCGAACTGGCCGGAGAGGCCGATGGACCGGCGTACTTCGTTGGGGTGCTTGACGACGTCGATCCCGGCGACGACCGCTCGTCCGCTGTCGGGCTGGAGCAGCGTGGTCAGGACACGTACGGCAGTGGTCTTACCGGCGCCGTTGGGCCCGAGGAGCCCCAGGACGGTGCCCTCGGGGACATCGAGATCGACGCCGTCCAGAGCCCTTACATCGCCGAAGGTCTTCACCAGGCCTTCGGCGTAGATGGCACCTGGCATGTGGTTCTCCCAGCGTGGCTGTGGCTGTTGCTAGTGCTGTTGCTGTTGTTGCTGCTGCTGCTGACATTTGTGCCGCTGTCGGTGGTTTTACGATCATCCAGAGCTTAGGTTTGCCGACCCGCCCTCACCGGGCGAATACGAAAGCCCAGGGAAAGCCTGACAAATCCCCGGCAAAAGCTCAGCGAAAGACCTACCGTGACAAGCCAGAGCCGGACAATATCGCGATACATCGCGACTCACAAGACTTATGTGAGTTTTATGTGTGGTCTCGCGCAGGACGTACGCGAGGCACATGACAGGGCGTACAGGCATACGCGTACGCCGGAACCGACGGCCGTAGGTCCCGACCGACGGCCGTACGTCCGGACCGACGACTCAGCCCGTCAGCCCCTCAGCCCCTCAGCCCCTCAGCCCAGGATCGTGTAGCCCGCCTCGCGCAGCGCCGTCGCGACCTCCGTGCAGTGCACCGGGCCCTTCGTCTCCAGATGCAACTCCACGTCCGCCTCCGCCAGCCCGAGCCGGGGATCGGTCCGTACATGACTCACGTCGAGCACATTGGCGTCGGCCACCGACAGCACCTGGAGCATCGTCGCGAGCGCTCCCGGCCGGTCCGTCACCCGCAGCCGCAGACTCAGGTAGCGTCCGGCCGCCGACATGCCGTGCCGCAGGATCCGCTGCATCAGCACCGGGTCGACATTGCCGCCGGACAGCACCGCCACCACCGGACCGCGAAACGCCCCGGGATCGCTGAGCAGCGCGGCCACCGGGCTCGCGCCGGCCGGTTCCACGACCAGTTTCGCCCGCTCCAGGCAGAGCAGCAGCGCACTGGCCAACTCGTCCTCGGAGACCGTACGCACTTCGTCGACCAGCTCCCTGACCAGCTGGAACGGTACGTCGCCTGGGCGGCCCACCTTGATGCCGTCCGCCATCGTCTGCGGTGTCCCGGCCACCGTCACCGGCCGGCCCGCGTCCAGCGAGGGCGGGTACGCGGCGGCGCCCTCCGCCTGCACCCCGATCACCTGGACGTCGGGGCGTACGGTCTTCACCGCGAGGGCCACGCCCGCGATCAGTCCGCCGCCGCCGACGCCGACGAGGATCGTCCGTACCTCCGGGCACTGCTCCAGGATCTCCAGCCCGACCGTGCCCTGTCCGGCGATGATGTCCGGGTGGTCGAAGGGGTGGATGAAGACCGCGCCGGTGTCCCGCGCGTACTCCTGCGCGGCTGCCAGGGTCTCGTCCACCACCTGCCCGTGCAGCCGTACGTCGGCGCCGTAGTCGCGGGTCGCCGCGACCTTGGGCAGCGGCGCGCCGACCGGCATGAAGACCGTGGACCGTACGCCGAGGAGCGTGGAGGCGAGCGCGACGCCCTGCGCGTGGTTGCCGGCGCTGGCCGCGACGACCCCGGCCGCGCGTTCCTCCGGGGACAGGCCGGCGATCCGTACGTACGCGCCGCGCAGCTTGAAGGAACCGGTCCGCTGAAGGTTCTCGCACTTGAAGTGGACCGGGGAGCCAACCAGCTGCGTCAGGTATCTGCTCCCCTCCATCGCGGTCATCCGCGCCACTCCGGAGAGCATCTTCCGCGCCCCACGGATGTCATCGAGGATCAAGGGATGCGTGGGGCGGGAGGTGCCGAAGCTCATGTACGCCAGTCTCGCAGCTCGCCGCCGGGAAGGCGCTCGGTGTCCATACCTGGAGTTCAGGCGGGGGTTCACGGGCGGGAAGCGGGTGTTCACGCCGGTGTTTCGCGCCGGGCGTGCGCGCTCGGCGCGAAACACCGGCACCTGTGCCCCACCGAGTCGGCGCGCGTGCCCGTCCGTCGGTTTTCACAGGTTTGCCCAGCGCCGGTACGGGCAAGGGCGGGGCCGCGTACGCTGGTCCCCCATCAACCGGCCCCCGCACGAGAGAGCCCCAGCCATGCCCCCCATTCAGGACATGACTTCCGCTGCGTCGGTCTCCCGGGAGAGGCCTGCCGAATCCTCGGACAGCGCCGGCCTCCTCGATGCCCTCCAGCACCAGGTGGCCGTCTTCGCCCGGCGGGCGGAGCAGACGCGGCTCGGCGGTGTCGGCCAGGTCCGCAACACGATGGACCGCGCCGCCTATCTGCTGCTCAACCGCCTCGACCAGGAGGGCCCGATGGGTGTCAAAGCCCTGGCCGCCGGTATGGGCATCGACTCCTCGACCGTCACCCGCCAGGTCGCGCCCCTCGTCGACACCGGTCTGGTCAAGCGGACGTCGCACCCGGAGGACGGCCGCGCGGTCGTCCTCCAGGTGTCGGCGCGCGGGCTGGCCCGGCTCAACGAAGTCCGTTCGTCGCGACGCGAGTTGATGGCACAGGTCACCGGCGGCTGGACGGAGGAGGAGCGGGACTCCTTCACGACCCTGCTCACCCGCTTCAACGGCGCACTGGCGGCGCGGGCGGCGGCGGGCACGACGGGGGTCCCGTCCGGGGACGCGGAGCCCGGGACGGACGCGGGGACGGAAACAGGGACAGTCCCGGAAACCGATACGTAGCCGGAGCGGAAGTCTCACACCCTCCGGTCGAGCAGGCCTCATGCCCCGCGCCCGTAAGGAGCTGGGCATGAGGCGATGCCGCGCTTCGTCTCCGCCCCACTGACAGAAACGCAGACGCGGCTTGTCCGAGGCGTCCTGCAACCTCCGGGAAAGCGCGACATCACTCGCGTAGTGACATGGGACGGCACGGAGTCGAGTACGTCCCTGGCCTACGACATGCCGTTGACCGGCCGGAGTGGAGAGCCTGTCCCCTGGAGCCTGGTCGTCTCGCGGGCACACGATCCCTACTGCACGACAGTTCACGACTTCACTCACTGGCGACATCCACCGGTGAGGATGCGTGAGCGTGAGCAACTGGGTCTCGGGGACGCCCTCTTGACCCTCGCCGACTGACCGGCCTCAATGGAGATCGTGCGAGAGCGGCTGGCGGCCCGGGATCGCCGTCGCGCCCGGGAGTTCGAGGCGTTCGCCGCGGGCACGGCAGGCCGGCTGCTGCATGCGGCCACACTGCTGACGGGCGAACCGCCCGGCACCGCCCCGCGCGCCAGGCGTCTGCTGATCGTGGCCCTGGCCCGTACGTACGCGGACTGGGACCGCCTCGGCGACGACGACCCGTACGACCGCACCCGCCAGGAACTGGCCCTCCGCTTCGCTCACGGAGCCTGGTACGACCGAGCCCGGTACGTCCGCCGACGGCGGCGCCGGGCCACAGGTCCGTCCGGCATCCTCGCCCGGCTCGGGCCGCGGGAGCGGATCGTACTGGTGCTGCGCCTGTACGAGGGCGTGCCCGAGGAGCAGACGGCGGCGCTGGTCGGCCTCCCGGTGGAGCGGGTCCACGCGATCTGCGCCCGCGCGGTCACGACGATGCGGCGGCTCGCGGGTGAGCGTTCGCGGGAGGCCGGATCATGAACGGCCCCGACCGCAAACAGGCCGAGGTACGGCGGATGCTGAAGCAGGCGCGTCCGGCCGCCGTCCCCGCCGATCTCGTACCGCGCGCCACCGCGCTCGGCGTCCGGCTGATGCGCAGACGCCGGGCGGCACGACGGGCGTGGTGGACACTGCTGTTCGTCGCCGTATTCCTGTTCGGCCTCTGGGTGTCGCTCACGCAACCGTGGACCGTGCCGCCGACGGAGACGACGCCTCCGCTGGAGGACTGGTGACGAGGCCCGGCGGTGCCCGCACCGCCGGGCCTCGTCACCGTCGGCTTCCGCTCAGCCGAGCGCCTGTCGCAGATCCGCCAGCAGGTCGTCGCCCGACTCGATCCCCACGGAGAGCCTGACCAGGTCGGACGGCACCTCCAGCGCCGAGCCCGCCGCCGACGCGTGCGTCATCCGCCCGGGGTGCTCGATCAGGGACTCGACCCCGCCCAGGGACTCACCCAGCGTGAACAGCTTCGCGCGGTCGCACACCGCGACCGCCGCCTCCTCGCCGCCCGTGACCTGGAAGGAGACCATCCCGCCGAACGCCTTCATCTGCTTGACGGCGACCTCATGGCCCGCGTGTCCGGGCAGGCCCGGGTAGAAGACCTTGGACACCCGGGGGTGCTCGGCGAGCATCTCGGCGACGCGCGTCGCGTTCTCGCTGTGCCGGTCCATCCGGACGGCGAGCGTCTTGATGCCGCGCAGCACCAGCCACGCGTCGAAGGGACCGGCGATGGCCCCCATCGCGTTCTGGTGGAAGGTCAGTTCGTCCGCCAGCGCGGTGTCGTTGACGACCAGCGCGCCGCCCACCACGTCCGAGTGCCCGCCCATGTACTTCGTCGTCGAGTGCACGACCACGTCCGCGCCCAGCCCGAGCGGCTGCTGGAGATACGGGCTGGCGAAGGTGTTGTCGACGACGAGCTTCACCCCGGCCGTGCGCGCGATCCCGGCGAGGCTCGCGATGTCGGTGATGCCGAGAAGCGGGTTCGACGGGGTCTCGACCCAGATCGCCTTCGTCCGGGGGGTGAGCGCGGCCCGTACCGCCTCCGGGTCGGAGGTGTCGGCGACCGACCACTCCACACCCCAGCGGGAGACGACCTTGGCGAAGAGCCGGAAGGTGCCGCCGTAGGCGTCGTTCGGGATCACCACGTGGTCGCCGGGCGCCAGCAGCGTACGCAGCAGGCAGTCCTCGGCCGCGAGCCCCGAGGCGAAGGCGAGCCCGCGCCGCCCGCCTTCGAGGGCCGCGAGGTTCTCCTCCAGCGCGGTACGGGTGGGGTTGGCGCTGCGGCTGTACTCGTAACCGCCGCGCAGCCCGCCCACACCGTCCTGCTTGTACGTGGACACTTGGTAGATCGGCGGAACGACCGCGCCGGTAAGGGGATCCGCGGTGTTGCCCGCGTGAATGGCGAGGGTCTCGAAGTGGTGCTGCTCGGTGCTGTGCTGCTGACTCATGAGGCCCGAGGGTAGCGCCGGACGCCCTTCCCGCGCCGCGCTTGATCCAGGTCGGCCGTCCAGGACGGTCCCGGACCGTTCCTGTGCCCTTCCGACCGGACCGGACCGCACGGGATCGGACCGGACCGCCCAGGACCGGACCGCACGGGATCGGACCGGACCGCACGGTACCGGACCGGCGGACGGGGATTCCCCGGCGTCCGGGACAATGGCGCCATGGAGATTCTGTGGTTCCTGATCGCGATGGGCCTGCTGGCCGCGGTCGTCGTCCCGTACGTCAGGCGTCGCCGCGGCGGCATCCAGCTGGCCGCGCCCGGCTCACCCGATGCCGCCGACCCGGCCGCGTACGGCTTCGTACGGCAGGAGGAGCTGGACATGCGCCTGCCGGGGCCGGACCAGGACCTCCTCGACGTGCTCGATGTCGTACAGCACACCCAGGACTGGCGGGCCGCCGCGCAGTTGCTCGCCGGGACCGGCAAGGAGGGTGAGGTGCGCTGGCAGCGTGTGCAGGCGTTCGCGGGCGCGGCCTCGCTGGAGCTTCAGCAGCGGCCCGGCGTCGGCGGGGCATGGCTGCGGGCGTGGCGGTCGGAGTCGCCGAAGGACGCGGGCGGGGCGGCCGTGCACGCGGAGTTCCTGGTGCAGCAGGCGTGGCGGTCGTCGTCCGCCGGGACGGACGACTTCCGGATCATCCTGGAGGAGGCCCGTACGGTCTGCGGCGAGGCGGCGCTGCTGGCGCCCGGCGACCCGGTGCCGTACATCATCGAGCTGGCGGTGGGGCGCGGGCTCGGTTACGCGCACGAGGAGTTCGACCGGCTGTGGGCGAAGGTGATCGACCGCGCTCCGGCGCACATGGGGGCGCATCTGGCCGCGCTGCACTTCTGGTGCGAGAAGTGGCACGGCTCCCGCCAGGAGGCCGACCAGTTCGCGACGACGGCCGCCGCACGCGCCCCGCAGGGCTCGCTGCTGGCGGCGCTGCCGCTGTTCGCGGTGTACGAGCATCTGCCCGAGGTCAATCTGGTGCAGGGCTTCTACCAGGGCGCGGTGGTCACGAAGGCGGTGGAGGGCGCGCTCTTCGCGGTGCACGCCGCGCGCCCCGACGACCCGATGCTCGCGCACGTACGGCACCTGCTGGTGCTCTTCCTCGTACGGTCCGAACGCTGGGCGGAGGCCATGAACCAGCTGCTGCGGGTGGACGGCCACGTCGGAGCGCTGCCGTGGACGCACGACAGTGACCCGGCGGCGGAGTACGCGGTGTACCGGGCGCTGGCGGTGGCGGGGTACGAGGCGAACGGCGGGAGCCCGGCGACGCTGTCCCAGTAGCAGCGCCGGGGGCGGTGCGGGCCGGAACCGGTCCCTGTTCGGCGGGGCCCGCGGAATGTCCGGCACGATCCGTACGTTGTCCGGTCAGGACCCCACAGCCGAGGAGACCTGACCATGTTCCTGTCCCGCCGCACCCCCGAGCTCCCCACCCCGGACCAGGCCCTCCGCGGCCGCCCGGAGCCCGCGTTCCCGGTACCCGCCCGCCACACCGTCCTCGGCAACCCGCTCCTCGGCCCGTATCCGCGGGGCCTTGAGGTCGCCGATTTCGGCCTGGGCTGTTTCTGGGGCGCCGAGCGCACGTTCTGGCAGCGCGACGGCGTCTGGACGACCCTCGTCGGCTACCAGGGCGGCATCACCCCGAACCCGACGTACGAAGAGGTCTGCTCCGGCCGCACGGGCCACACGGAAGCGGTGCGCGTCGTCTTCGACCCGAAGGTCATCTCGTACAGCGAGCTGCTCAAGCTCTTCTGGGAGTCCCACAACCCCACCCAGGGCTTCCGCCAGGGCAACGACGTCGGCACCCAGTACCGCTCCGCGATCTACACCCACTCGCCGTCCCAGGCAGCGGAGGCGGAAGCCTCCCGCGCGTCCTACCAGCAGGTCCTGGCAGGCTCCGGCTACGGCACGATCAGCACGGAGATCCTCCCGGCCGAGGGCCGCGACTTCTACCCGGCGGAGGCGGCCCACCAGCAGTACCTGGACAAGAACCCGGCGGGCTACTGCGGCCTCGGCGGCACGGGCGTCTCGTGCCCGATCGGGGTGGCGAAGGCGGAGGGCTGACCGCCCGCGCAGTCCCTGCTTGCTGATGGGGGCTGCGAGCAGGAGACGAATCGATATCCGATCGCGTGAGGCGGTCACGAGCTGGCACGCTGCCCCCATGGGGCATGCGGAAGTACTGCTGGACCACTCGGAAGTACTGCTCATCGGAGGGCGGGCGGGTGTCGGCAAGACGACGGTGGCGTGGGAGGCTTCGGCGCTGCTCCGAGCTGCGGCGGTCTCTCACGCGGTCGTTGACGGCGACTTCATGGGGCAGGTACATCCGGCGCCGCGGGGAGATCCTGATCGTTCGGAGATCACGGAGAGCAATCTGACGGCGGTGTGGGCGAACTTCGCCCGACGTGGTTACCGTCGTCTGATCTATACGAACCCTCTGAGTGTGCTGCCTGAGACGGCAGGCATGTTCGAGCGCGCATTGGGGGCGGACGTGCGGATCATACGGGTCATGCTCACCGCCTCCGACGCCACCGCCCTCGAACGGCTGACGGGCCGGGAAATCGGCTCGGAGCTGGAGCGAGAGCTGGAAAGCAGCGCGCGCAAAGCGCGGCTGCTGGACGAGCGGGCACCTGCGGACACCGCGCGGGTGGTGACGGACGGGCGGACGGTCGATGACATCGCGCGCGAGGTGTTGGCCGCCACCGGCTGGGCGCAGCACTCCGCGAGCGGCAGATGATCGTGTCACTGGGTCCTGTCCGGTCCGATCTGGTCGGATCGGACCGGGGCGTCCGGCACCGTGGATCGCAAGGCGCCGGGGCGCCCCCAGGGTGGTTTCCTGTGAGCGTTTCGGCAACGCGGCGAGATGGCGCCCGCCGCGGTGGCGGCTGATGTCGCTGCGGCGTTCCGGGCCCGGCGAAGATCGGCCGCACAGGGCCTAGGCCCGTCCGAGGCGAGGAAAGACATGTGGGGACCGACCCTGAGCAGCTGACAGGGCTCGACTTGCCTGAGGGCGAGACCGCCGTCGCGGTTCCTGCCTCCGGGTCGTTCTGCGGCATGTGATCGGCTTCTCCTGCCCGCGTCACTCGTACGTCTTCATCGCTGCGGCGATCACGTTCATGGAATCGGCACGGGAGAGCGCCAGTTCGGTGAGAATGCCGAACCGCGGTGTGCACGCTCGCACATGCTCGCGATCCTCGATGTAGACCCATACCCGCCGGACCCTCGGTGTAGCCGATGTCGGAGATGGGGGCCGGCAGGGCCAGAACGGCGAACGGCCCCTCCAGTCCCGGGCTCCCGCCTGCGTCGCGGGGAAGGACCTGGATAGTCATGTTCGGGTCCTCCACAGCGTCGAGCAGCTTCCGCAGCTGACCGCGCATGATCGACGGCTTCCCGATGACGCGTCCCAGGATGGACTGGGTCGATGATGAGTGCGTACGCGGCGGCGGGTTCTTGAGCAGGACATGCCGACGGATCATCCTGGCGGCGACCCTGCGTTCAGGCTCAGTGGAGGTCATGATGCCAACTGGGGTAGCCGGACAGACTCCGCCCGAATAGGCCGCATTGCTGCGCCCCCTGGATGAACTCGCCGTACTCGCAGACGAGTTGGTCGACGACACTGCACCCCGTCTGTTCGCCGTCGTGCAGTCGTACGAGCCTCCGGAGGGACACGCCGACGAGGCGGATGCCCGAGTCGCGGCCTGGGGCATGGCGTTCGACGGGTATGCCGAGATCGTCAGCGTGGAGGGCGGTGCGCGGATGAGCGTGTGCTCGCTGGATCGGGCGGTGAGGAGGTTCGGCCGGGGCCCGGATGTCAGCGCCCGGCTGGTGTGGGTACGCCAGAGAGCGGATCGCACCGTCTGACCCGAAGTCGTTCGCCTTCCCGCGCCGGCCACGGGCGAAGGGAGCCGGGGCCATAGGAGTTCCCTATAGCGCCTGCTGACATTTCGTCTTTGCCGCTCTTTCCTTTCCGGACGTACCGTCAAAACAGCTCGACAAGGTGCGCACCGCGATTTCTCCGAAGATTCGCATTCCGCGCGCATCGATCCTTCTTCCGTCGAGCGGACAGATACGCAATCGAGAGGACCAGTGGCATGACCACGATCGAGAACGGATCGGGAACGCGAGAACTCGCGGGAAAGCGGGCCCTGGTCACAGGTGGTTCCCGCGGAATCGGAGCAGCCGTCGTGCGCCAGCTCCTGGACGCGGGCGCCGAGGTGGTCACGACCGCCAGGACGGCGACGAGCACGATGCCGGAAGGGGCCACCTTCGTGGCCGCCGACCTGCGGACACGCGCTGGAGCGGAGGCGGTCGCCACGGCCACGCGGGAGGTGCTCGGCGGGGTGGACATCCTGGTCGACAACGCGGGTGCGGCGCGGCCGTATCAGGGCACCTCGGCCATCCCGGACGAGGAGTGGCAGGACCAACTGGACCTGAACTACCTGGCGTCGGTGCGGCTGGACTCGCTGCTGACACCGGGGATGCGGGAACAGCGTTCGGGGGCGATCGTGCACATCTCCACAGCCGCGGTACCTCTCACGACACCACCGTTCCTGCACTACACGGCGGCGAAGGCGGCGCTGGAGAACTACAGCCGGGGACTGGCCCTGGAGCTGGCTCCGTTCGGAATCCGGGTCAACACCGTGACTCCCGGCAGAGTCGTCACCCCTGGCGGCGAAGCGACGCGGGAGCAGTGGGCGCGCCTGGACTCGGGGCCGGTCCTGGACCACACCACCGTGCCACTGGGGCGCGAGGGTCAGCCCGACGACATCGCCAACGCGGTGCTGTTCCTCGTGTCCGACCGGGCGAGCTGGGTGACCAGGAGCAATCTCGTCGTGGACGGCGGCGAATTCCCCAGGGGCTGACGCCGACGGAATTCAGGAACGCCGGTTTCGACGGTTCGGTAGTTCGGTAGTTCGGTAGTTCGGTAGTTCAGCAAGTCGACAGTTTCGACAGTTCGGCAAGTCGACGGTTTCGGCAGTTCGGCAAGTCGACGGTTTCGGTAGTTTCGACAAGAAGAATTCAGCGGCGCCCGCTTCCTTCTCGGCCGTCAGGACACCGGCGAGAGGGAAGCGGACTCGGGCCAGGTCTCCTGACGCAGCAGGTCGAGCAGAGCCCTCTCCGCCGGGCCCGCGCCGTCCCGGAGCACGGCGATGACGGGCTGGGACACGACCGGGAACACCGGACGCACCTGGTGCTCGTAACCCTGCGGCACCGCGGAGGCCGGGACGAGTGTCACCCCCAGCCCGTGGGCGGCCCAGCGCACGGCCGTCGCCGTCTGGGACACGCGGGCGACCGTGGTCGGGGTCAGATCGTTGTCCCGCAGCACCTCACGCAGCACGCCGTCGAGCGCGCTGTCGCGGTCGAACCTCACCCACGGCTCACCCTCCAGCTCGCGCAGCTCGACCCGGTCCGCGTCGAGCTGCCGGTGCCCGGCGCCCAGCACCACGACGAACTCCTCGTCGCCGAGGTGGTGGGCGTCGGCGGGGCTCCGCTCGCACGCCGCCATCAGGGCGAGGTCCAGCACACCCCGGCGGCACAGCCGCTCCAGCTCGGCGCTGCTCTGCTCCTCGAAGACGGTGACCTCCAGCCGCGTGAAGCGGCGACGCAGCGCGCCCAGCGCGCCCGGCAACTGCCCCGCGCCAAAGCCCATCTGCACCGAGACCAGCAACTCGCCCACCAGGTCGTCGGCACCGGCCCGCGCCGTCGCCCTCGCCCGCCGCGACGCGCTCACCGCGACCTCCGCCTCCCGCAGGAAAGCGCGGCCGACCACGGTGGGCACCAGTCCGGTCGGCGTGCGGGCGAACAGTTCCACACCCAGTTCCCGCTCCAGGCCACGGATCTGCTGGGACACCGACGGCTGAGCGACGTGCAGCAGCTCCGCCGCCGCCGTCACCGAGCCCTCCTCCGCAACGGCCAGGGCGTACTCGTACTGACGAAGGCTCATCGGCTCCCGTCCCCTCCTGCGGTGGACGGCGGTCCACCCCCGTCGGTCCACCCCCGTCGTCATCGTTGTCATCGTAAGTGACCACCTCGCTGTGGCGTCCGGCCGGCGATCGATGTCCGGTGTCGTCCACCGTCGGCGAATCCGCCGTCGGATCGATCGCGGTGATCGGGCTGGTGGCGGTGTGGGCGGCGGCGATCGTGGCGCCGACCGTGGCCGGGAGCCAGGTGCCCGTCACGCTCCGGACGATGGCCCTGCCGGCGTGGGGTGCCCTCTTCGCGCTCGGCCTGGTGGTCGTGGTCGCCCGCGGAGGCGCGTACGCCCTCCTCGGCGCCCACCACTGACACACGTACACACCCCACCCGGACGGCACTCGCGCCACCCATCACGTGTCCGGGGAGCGGCGCGAACGGTTCTCGGCGCCACGGCGATCAGCGTTCACCCGGCCGCCACCTTCCCGACGCCCGCCCAATACCCCTCAGGGTGGGCGGAGGTGAGTGGATATGCGCGGTCCAGCCGCACCAGACCGCGACACACAGCGTTGTACGAACACCGCGCTGCCCCGCACCGCGTCGCCGCGTACCGCGACGCTCGTACGGGCGTGGTCCCGCCCGCTCACCCCGTGGAGACCCGTATGAACGGCTCAGTCCGTACGCAGCCCCAGCCGCACAGCGCGTTCGCACGAACGGCCGGAGCGCGTGGCCTGGCGGCCGGACTGACCGTGGGTGCCCTCGCGCTGGGCAGTGTCCTCGCGGGCGGCGGCCCGGCCGGGGCGACCGCCCCGCGCGCGAGCGTCGGCTCCAAGACGAGCACCGGGACCGCCGCCGGTGCCGGAGCCAAGACCGCGACCGGCGCCGTCACCGCCGCCAAGGCCGGCGATCTCGTCGATGTCACGCTGGACCAGCTCCACCCCACCCAGCCCTCCATCGGCTTCGACCAGATCTACTACAAGCTCGGCCGGTACGGCAGCACCAAGGACGAGCAGGCCGGCAGCGTCAACAAGCGCTTCGACGACTGGTGCGAGACCAACGGCCAGGGAGAGGCTGCGACCGCGGGCTCCGGTGCCACGCTCTCCGACCCGTCCAGCTTCAGCTGCACCGTCCCGCTCGGCGAGGAGACGGACGAGACCAGGGCCGCGATGAAGACGGTCGTCATCGGACCGGGCGGCAAGCTGTACCTGACCGACGGGCACCACAGCCTGACGTCCTTCCTGGAGGCGTCCGACGGCGGCCCCAAGACCCCCATCAGGCTGCGGGTCGCCGCCAACCTCAGTGACCTCTCGGCCGCCGACTTCTGGCAGACCATGCTGGAGCGGAAGTGGGTCTGGCTGCGGGACGAGAACAACAACCCCATCACCACCGACCAGCTCCCCCAGCGCCTGGGCCTGGCGGACTTCCACGACGACCGCTACCGCAGCCTCGTCTACTTCACGCGCGACATCGGCTACCAGGCGCCCGACGAGGCGGCGGAGTACCTGGAGTTCCTGTGGGGCACCTGGCTGCGCGACCGCGTGGACCTCGACGCGTACGACCTCACCTCCCACGCCTCCTACCTGAAGGCGATCCGCGCCGCCTCCGAGGCGATGACGGAGACGGACGGTGACACCGTCATCGCCGACGGGCGTACGGCGGACGAGCTGGGCCGGATGAGCGAGTGGAACGACGGCAAGAAGCCGACCGGCGGCGAATTCGGGAAGCTGAGCGCGCCGATCACCGACGCGAAGCCCGGCAAGCTCGCCTTCGCGCTGGACTACCGGAGCCGCAACCGGATCCCGGCCGGGCCCACCCGCGTGCCCACGAAGGCAGCCAACGGCAAGCACGCCGGGACCACCACGGGCACTGGCCTTCGGCCGTCGCTTCCGGTGTCCACCGCCGGGAAGCGGCCGGTCGCGCTCGTCGGCAACCGCTGATTCCCCGCTGACGGGCAGCGTGCGCGGGCCGGTTGGCGGGTCAGCGCCCCCCGGTTGTGGCGCGGTCCGGTTCGCGGGTCAGTGCCCCCGATGGCAGGGCACGGCCCGGTTCACGGGTCAGCGCCCCCGGTTGCAGGGCGCGGCCCGGTACGCGGGTCAGTGCTGGGCGCGGGCCTCGGCGGCGGACTTCAGCTCGCCCAGCCACGCTTCGAGGCCCTCACCGAGGATCCTGGTCGCGGTGGGAACGTCCGCTTCGACCTGGGCGCCGGCGTGGGTTTCCTCGGTGCTCACGCGGACACCGCCCTTGACCTTGGTGAAGTTCCACACGTGGACGCCGTCGATGTGCAGCCCTTCGCCGATCGCGGGGCCGGTCCAGCGGATGCACGAGTCGCGCTTGACCTGCTGGACGGTCGAAGTGATCTCCAGGCCGGTGGCGGGAGTCGAGGGGTTGGGCGGTATCGGAGTCGTCCACCGGAATGCCGAACCCTTGCGGAAGGGGCCGTGGTCGAGGCGTTCCACCGTCTCGACGGGGGTCTGCCAGGACGGCCAGCGCTCCACATCGGTCTGAAGCTTCCAGATGGTGCGTAGCGGGGCGTTGATGACGGTTTCGGTCCGGTGGCGCACGAGGGCGTCGGGGTCGACACCCTTCCCGCCACAGGTGAGGGACTTGCCCGGGTGGGGGTTGTGGGAACCGGCCTGGGAACCGGCGGCAGCGGCCGGCGCGGCAGCGGCGCCGAGGAGGCCGAGGACGAGGGGGACGGTGAACAGAGCGGCACGGAGGCCGTTGCTGCGGATGCCGGACATGGAGTTCTCCTCTTTGGTTCTTTGGGTTCTTTTGGGTTCTTTGGGTTCTTTTGGTTTCGGTCGAGCCCGAACCAGAAGCTCGGCTAGATACTCCCGCGTTCGTTAGAAGTTATAACGCAACGAGAAGCCACCGGTCAACGCATTGCGTGATAGCTTCTAACTAACCCTTGAAGATATATCCCGACAGGTAGATGGGGACGGTGGCAGACCATGGCGACGACGGGCGCGAACACCCCGCGCGAGCGCTATCGGACCCAGGTGCGCGCGGAGATCACCGAACGCGCGTGGGAGCAGATCGCCACGGCGGGTGCGTCCGCGCTCTCCCTCAACGCGATCGCCAAGAAGATGGGCATGAGCGGACCGGCGCTCTACCGCTACTTCGCCAGCCGCGACGACCTGATCACCGAACTCGTCCGGGAGGCGTACCGAAGCCTCGCCGACACCCTCCGCACGGCCGCCGCCACCGGCGCCGACCTGGCCGGGCTGGCACACGCCCTGCGCGGCTGGGCCCTGGCGGACCCTCAGCGGTACTTCCTCGTCTACGGCACGCCCATCCCCGGCTACCACGCGCCCGCGGAGACCACCGCCATCTCGTCCGAGATCATGACGACCCTGGTAGACGCGTGCACGGCGCTCGCCCCGGACAGCGCCACGACCCCCTTCGGCGCCCATCTGGCGGACCACCGGGACTGGGCAGCCGACCACCCCGCCCCGGCCGAGGCCCTCCACCGGTTCCTGACGTTCTGGACCCGGCTGCACGGCGTCCTGTCGCTGGAACTCGCCGGCCACTTCACGGGCATGCGCATCGATCCCGCCCTGCTCTTCGAGGCCGAGCTGGACGACCTGCTCGCACCCCGAGCCTGAGTCGTAGGAGGCTCAACGCCCCCTGGGCCGCGCTCCGTTGGGCCGTGCTCCCCCGAGCCGGTAATTCCCTGGGCCGCGCCCAGGGGCGCGGCTACAGTGAACGGCGTGTTCGCGCACTACTTCTTCCTCTGATTCCGGACCTGCTCCCCAGGTCCGACTAGGTCCAGCCCCGCCGCTGTGTCCACGCGTGCGCGAGGGCGTGACAATCCAGGAAGAAGCATGCGCGAGCGCGCCCAATTGGCGATGAAAGACGTTTCCACGGCGTACGGCGACCGGTCGGTGCTCGACCAGGTCTCGCTGACCGTACGTCCCGGCGAGAAGGCCGGTGTCATCGGGGAGAACGGCTCCGGCAAGTCGACACTGCTGCGGCTGCCGGCCGGGGTCGAGCGCCCCGACGGCGGTGAGATCACCGTCGGTTTCCCCGGCGGCATCGGTCATCCCGTCCAGACCCTCGACCTCGATCCGGACCGGACCGTCCAGGACGCCGTCTACGCGGCCGGCCATCTCGCCGACGCCCGCGCTGAATGCCCTCGGGCTCGCACGGGTGGCACGGGACCGGCCGCTGGGCTCGCTCTCGGGCGGGGAACGGTCCCGGCTCGCGCATAGGCTGGGCGAGGTGGGGATCACCGAGGGGACCATCAGGCCCGCACGGGCGCCGGAAGTGACGGACGGGGGCGCCGCCCAGGGGCGCGGCGGGGGCGGTCGGCAGCCGTGGTGGCGTGTGCCGCTCGTCGTGACCGCCGTCGTCGTCCCTCTGTACGTCCTGTGGGCCGCCGTGCTCGCGACCGGCGGGGGCGATCTGGCCGCGCAGTTCGCCTGGGCCGGGTTCATGGCGCGGCATCCGGGGTCCGCGTACAACCTCTCCTGGTACGGCGGCACGCACACCGCCAACTACAGCGTGCTGGCACCGCCGTTGATGGCGCTCCTGGGGGTCCGGGCCGTGTCCGTACTGGCGGGGCTCGCCGGGACCTGGGTGATGGCGCTCCTGTTCGCACGGTCGGGGACGCCGCGGCCCCTGTGGCCCGCGCTGCTCGGGGCGCTGACCCTCTGGTGCAACGTCGCGTCGGGGCGGACGACGTTCGCGCTGGGTGTGGCCGTCGGGCTGCTCGCGCTGCTGTGGGTGCGGCGGCCGGTGCTCGCGGTGCTCTGCGCCGCGCTGAGCGCCCTCGCCAGCCCGGTCGCCGCGCTGTTCCTGGTCGTGGCGGGTACGGCGTACGCCCTGGACCGGCAGTGGGTGAAGGGGGTTTCGCTGGTCGTCCCGCCGTTCGTGATGGTCGCGACGCTCACGCTGCTCTTCCCGTTCGAGGGTGAACAGCCCATGGCTCCCGGCAAGTTGTGGATGCCATTGGTGGCCTGCGCGGCGCTGTGTCTGGCGGCGCCGCGTGCCTGGCGTGTGGTCAGGTTCGGGGCTGCGGTGTACGCGGTCGGCGTGGTGCTGACGTTTCTCGTCAGCTCGCCGATCGGTACGAACGTGGAGCGGCTGGTGGGACTCGCCGGTCCCCCGGTGCTGCTCGCGGCCCTGCTGACGCGGGGCCTGGGCCCCGTCCGGCAGCGTGCGTGGCTCGGCTCGCTCCCCCACCTGGTGCTCGTCGGGGTCCTCGTCGTGAACACCGGCTGGCTGATCGACAAGACCGACGACGACCTGGTGGTCTCCAACACCGTGCCCGCCTGGGCCGCCCGTACGGACGGCGTCGTCGCCGCCCTGGACCGGCTCGGCGCCGACCGTACCCGCGTCGAGGTCGTCCCCGCCCGCAACCACCGCGAGGCGGACGTCCTCGCCCCGCACATCAACCTGGCACGCGGCTGGAACCGACAGCTCGACGTCGAACGCGGGCGCCTCTTCTACGACGGCCCCCGCGGCACACGGACCCTGGCCCCGGCCACGTACCGCGCCTGGCTGGACCGCTGGGCCGTGGGCCTCGTCGTACTGCCGCACGGACAGCCGGACGGCCCCGCCGAGGCCGAGGCCGCGCTCGTCAGGAGCGCGCCCCACTGGCTGGAGCAGGTGTGGCAGGACAGCGGATGGACGGTCTACCGCGTACGGGCCGCCGTCCCACTGGTGTCACCCCCCGCCACCGTCGTACGCGAAGACGCCGCGCGGCTGGTGGTACGGATGCCGGCCGCCGGGTCGGTGACGGTACGGATCGCGTACTCGCCCTGGCTGAGAGCGCCGGGCGCATGTGTGGAACGCGCGGGCGACTGGACCCGGCTGACGGTCCGCTCGGCCGGTGACTACCGGCTGGACTCGGCCTACCGGCTGCCTCGTACGAACGGCTGCGGGTGACGAAGCAGGAGCGCCCAGGCTGAGCTTGTTCTTTGTCTTCCGCCCTCGAAGGGTGTCTCGAAGGTGACTGTCCAGTACCGCGACCGGCCATGTTTGCCCGCCAAGGAGCGGCGGTCGGTGCACGGCACTCGCTTCGCGCTCCGTCTCGGCGTCTGATTCATCCTTCGGATGCCGAGCGTGATCGCAAGGCGGCCGGAGTCCTGGGATGGGGCCTCCCCTGCTCGAGCGAAGTCGAGAGCTTGGGAAGGGCTACCTGGGCTTTTGGCCAACGCGGCGAGCGCGCGTGCCGGGCGTCGCGACGGGGCAAACCTTGCGGGGAGGGGCACTAAGGGCTGGCCCGGCTTGTCGACGACAGCTCGTTCGATGATCGCGCCGGCCCCGGTGAGCTCACCCTTCCTGGCCCATCCGGGAGGTCTTCAACAGCGACGATGCGCCCTCCCAGGAATTGCTTCGTCTCCTTGTCGAAGATCAGCTCTTGGCGCTCTCCCTCGTTCGCGCGCGCGACGGCCACACCGTGGCGCCCCGCCGCGTCGACCGCGTCCGGAATGACGACGACCCCGGGAATCTTGGCTGCCGCCCGGTAGAGAGCCGCGCTCCGAGCGGGCGGCATCAGCCCCTCGAACGACAGATCACCGATCTGCACGATGAACCCAGAGGTGGACAGACCGGCTAGAGCTTCGCCTGGAACAGCCCGGCGGGGCGCTCGCGCCGGTAGCCGAGGCCCTCGTTCACCGCCAGCATCGCCGTGTTGTCATCGGCGACGGTGGTGCTGATCTCCCGTACCCCCGGGCGCAGTTCGCTGAGTCTGCCCAGCAGATGCCGCTTGACCGCGCGCCCCAGCCCATGGCCCTGATGGGACGGGACGACCACCGTGTCGTACTGGAGCGCGCGGGTGTCGGCCGGATCGCGCAGGACGATCTCGGTGTACGCGACGACGGCGTCGTCATGCGCCGTGTCGAGCACGGCCGAGGTGAGGATCAGCCCGCCGCGCTCCCCGATCACCCGGGCCGTGGCCCGCACCCGGTCCACGTCCCAGCGTGGCGCCCGCTCCTCCGACTCCGCCGCCTGAGTGTCCCGCAGCGCCTCATGGGCGCGGGCGAACGCCTCGGCCCGCTCGTCGGGGACGACGCCCGGCCAGTCGGCGAAGCGCAGGCCGTCGGGGAGCGCGGGCAGCGGGACCATGTCGACCGCCTGCCGGACGCGTTGGACGTACCGGCCGAGCGGCCGCATGTTCGTGAAGCCGATACTGTCGACGAACGCCTCGCCCGCGCCGCCCAGTTCGAGCACGGTCGACACCGAGGTGCGGCCGTCCGCCGTGAGTTCGTCACGTATCGCGGTCCAGAGGGTCGCGCCGAGGCCGTGCCGCCGGGCGTTCGGACATACGACCAGGTAGTCCAGGAAGGCCGCGTGACGGCTGTGCTCGTCGGTGAACAGGAGCAGCGAGGCGACCCCCTCGTACGAGCCGTCCCGCGCTGTCGCCACGAGATGGACGTTCCGCCCGTCCACCGGCGGTATGCGCAGTTTCCCCGAGGTCTCCGCCCTGCTGGGCTCGGGCACCGAGGCCGGCAGATCACGGACGTGCGCCGCGGTGACCACGGCGTGCCAGGCGTCCGTCTCGGCGTCCGAGGGCGGGCTTCCCAGAGTGATGAGCATGGACCGAACCTACGCGCAGGACGGTGATGTCGCCCCCTTCTTACGGGGACGTCCTGGCGAACGGACGGGCGGACGCGCAAGGGAGGTGAGGTGGAGATGGCGTGGAGGCGAAATGGGCCCAGGGGACGCGTCGGACGGGGGTGGAACAGGAGACGGGAGTGGCCGGCAGGGCGCTTGCGACCCCGGGTGAGCGACGGTCGAGTACGCGAACGGCGGCGACACCAGGAAGGTGTCGCCGCCGTTCGCGTGAGGAGGACGTACGAGGTCCTGTGTGGCGTTACGTGGTCCGGGCTCGGATCAGGCGGCGGAACCGGCCTGCCAGTCGGCCCAGTTCAGGTTCCAGCCGTTGAGACCGTTGTCGGGCTTGATGGTCTTGTCGTTGGAGTTCTTGACGACGACCACGTCACCGATGAGCGAGTTGTTGTAGAACCACGCGGCTTCCGTGTTGGGGTCGTTCGCGCCCTTCGTGTCCGAGAGGCCCACACAGCCGTGGCTGGTGTTGGCGGAACCGAAGATGGACTTGGCGCCCCAGTAGTTGCCGTGGATGAACGTGCCCGACGTGGACAGCCGCATGGCGTGCGGGACGTCCTTGATGTCGTACTCGCCCTTGCCGTCGTCGTCCGTGAAGCCGACCGTGGCACCGTTCATCCGGGTCTCCTTGAACTTCTCGGAGATCACCATCTGACCGTTGTACGTGGTGTTGTCGGGCGAACCGGCGGAGATCGGGATCGTCTTGACCGTCTTGCCGTCCCGCGTGACGGTCATCATCTTGGACTTGGCGTCGACCGTGCTGACCTGGTTACGGCCCACCTTGAAGGTGACGGTCTTCTGCTGGACGCCGGTGATGCCCTGGCCGCCCTCGACCCCGTCCAGGTTCAGCTTGAGGGTGACCGTCGAGCCACCCTGCCAGTAGTCCTCGGGGCGGAAGTCGAGGCGCTGCTGGCTGAACCAGTGGCCGACGACCTGCTGGCCGCTGCTCGACGAGACCGAGATGGCGTCCTGCACGGCCTTCTTGTCGGTGATCGCCTTGTCGAAAGTGATCGAGACCGGCATCCCGACACCCACCGTGGAGCCGTCCTCGGGGGTGAAGTTGCCGATGAAGCTGTTGGCCGGGGAGACGGTGGTGAAGGAGGAGTTCTCGTGGGCCTGACGGCCCTCGCCGTCCTTCGCCGTCGCGGTGATCTTGTACGAGGTGGAGCGTTCGAGCTGGGCGTCCGGCTTCCAGCTCTTCCCGTCGGAGGACAACGCGCCCTTGACGGCGGTGCCGTCCGCGGTGGCCATGGTGACGTCCGTAAGAGTGCCCTTACTGACCGTGACCTTGACGTCCTTGTTGATGCCCGCGTTCGTCGCGCCGTTCTTGGGCGAGATGGATATCTGGGCCTCGGACGTCTCCTTGGCCGCCGCCTCGTCGACCTGCGACTGGGACGACGAACTCTTCGAGCTGTCCGCGGCCTTGTCGCCGCCGCCGCTACAGGCCGAAAGCACCAGAACGCCACCGAGCAGTGCGGACGCGGCCGTGAGAGCCCTGCGCCGCTTGCTGTCCGTCATCACACGCTTCTCCATCATCGCCGCTTACCCTGCCGATAACCCTTAAGAACGCCTGTACCGGTTCGTCCGGTTCCACATCGGCCCAAGGTGTGGTGAACACCACTCGCCGACGGGAATGAGCGAGCCCCGGCCCGCCACACGAGGGGAACCGGGGCTTACCAGGGTGTCACGCTCTCGCGCTACCCCCGACCAGTACCGACCCCACCAGCGCTTACGCCACGATCCCCGCCCTTCCCGTCACCGTCCGCGTCCTGGTCGTCGCTCTCGTCGTCATACCTGTCCTCGTCGTCGAGGTCCCATTCCACGGCGTCGGGGTCGTAGTCGATCTGCTCGCTGGTCCACGAGGCCTGCGCCAGCTCGACACCGGGAACCTCCTTGATCAGATCGAACGGCTCCACGAGGTACGCGAGGGCCTCTGCCGCGTCTTCCCGTACCGCCGACTCGGCATGCGCCCGTTCGTCCCCGGGCATGGATTCGTCCGCGACGATGCGCGCGAGGGCCGCGGCGCTCAGGGTGTCCGGGGTGCCGACCTCCAGCACCAATTCCACCCGTAGCCGTACATACCGTGATGTCTCAGAAGTGCTCATGGAACGGAGCGTACGGCTCCGGATTCCCGCGACTTTCCCGCGACCCGCTGCTTTCACTAACATCAGCCCACCCAGCCAATTCGGCGTCGTCACAAGGGGGATCGATTACGTGCCTGTCGCACGCCGACCACTGCTGACAGCCACCGCCGCCGGGACCCTGCTCTGTGCTCTGTGGTTCGTTCCCTCAGCGAACGCCACGGACGAGCAGGTCGGCCCGGGGCAGCGGTCAGCGGTATCCGCGCAAAGCGTCGCCGCCGAGGAATCCGGTACGGCCGTGGAAGCTCACACGGCCGTGGACTCCGACGCATCAGTGGGATCCGGACCGTCCGAGGTGTCGGACGGCTCCGAACAGTCCGAACCGTCCGGACAACTCGCCCTCGCCGACACGGGCAGCGTGGACACCACGCCGTACGTGTTCGGCGGGACAGCCTGTCTCGGGATCGGCGCGGGGTTCGTCGCGTACTCGCTGCGCAGAAGCGGCCGCGCGTTCTGATCGAGCCGGCATGTACGCGTGCCGCATGTGCACGCGTGCGGCCGCATGTGCACGCGTGCGGCCGCATGTGTACGCGTACGGAGGGGCCGTCCGGCATCGGGCGGCCCCTCCGTACGTCCGTCGCGGCGCTCGCGGGCCTCAGGCCAGCGGTCCCGTCACCGGCTCCACCGCCGCGACCAGTCGGCCCTCCCGTACGAACACGTCCGCCGCCGCCAGATCGGGGGCGAGGAAACGGTCCGGGCCCGGCCCCTGGACGCCCGCGGCGCGCAGGGCGTCGATGGCGGCCCGCGAGGCGGGCGCGGGCGTCAGACCGCGCCGCAGCTCGATCGCGCGCGTCGCCGCGTACAGCTCGACGGCGATGATCCGGGTCAGGTTGTCGACGGCGGTACGGAGCTTGCGCGCCGCCGACCAGCCCATCGAGACATGGTCCTCCTGCATCGCCGAGGACGGGATCGAGTCCACCGAGGCCGGGGTCGCCAGCCGCTTCATCTCGCTGACCAGCGCGGCCTGGGTGTACTGCGCGATCATCAGGCCCGAGTCGACCCCCGCGTCGTCGGCGAGGAACGGCGGCAGGCCGTGCGAACGGTTCTTGTCCAGCAGCCGGTCGGTACGGCGCTCCGCGATGGACCCGAGATCGGCGGCGACGATCGCCAGGAAATCCAGGACGTACGCCACCGGGGCGCCGTGGAAGTTGCCGTTGGACTCGACCCGGCCGTCGGGCAGCACGACCGGGTTGTCGACCGCCGAGGCAAGCTCCCGGTCGGCCACGACCCGGGCGTACGCCAGCGTGTCCCGCCCCGCGCCGGCGACCTGCGGGGCACAGCGCACCGAGTACGCGTCCTGGACGCGCGGGGCCTCGTCCTGCTGGAAATGCCCGGTGAGCCCCGACCCGGCGAGGACCCGCAGCATGTTGTCGGCGCTGACGCCCTGGCCGGGGTGCGGGCGGATGGCGTGCAGCTCGGGGGCGAGGACCTTGTCGGTGCCGAGCAGCGCCTCCAGGCTCAGCGCGGCGGTGATGTCGGCGGAGGTGTACAGGCGGTGCAGGTCCGCGAGGGCCATGACCAGCATGCCGAGCATGCCGTCCGTCCCGTTGAGCAGGGCGAGGCCCTCCTTCTCCCGCAGCTCGACCGGCTCGATGCCGTGCGCCGCGAGCAGCTCCCCGGCGGGCGCGACGACGCCGTCGGGGCCTTCCGCGTCGCCCTCGCCCATGAGCGTCAGCGCGCAGTGCGAGAGCGGCGCGAGGTCCCCGGAGCAGCCGAGGGAGCCGAACTCGTGCACGACAGGCGTGATCCCGGCGTTCAGTACGTCGGCCATGGTCTGCGCGACCTGGGGGCGTACGCCGGTACGCCCGGAGGCGAGGGTCTTCAGCCGCAGGAACATCAGCGCCCGGACGACATCCCGCTCGACCCGCGGCCCCATCCCGGCGGCGTGCGACCGCACGATGTTGCGCTGGAGCCGGCCGCGGAGGTCCTGACCGATGTGCCGGCTCGCGAGAGCGCCGAACCCGGTGGAGACCCCGTACACCGGCTCGGGCTTGGCGGCGAGCGCGTCCACGATCCCCCGGGCCGCGGCGAGCGCGGCGAGGGCCTCGGCGGAAAGCTCGACGCGGGCGTGGCGGCGGGCGACGGCGATGACGTCTTCGGCGGTCGTCCCGGACGTCCCCACCACGACGGTATGCATATCCATATTCAGGAGCGTACGTACTGAATCGATCCGTGTCACGGGGTGGGGTGTCGCCGTCCGGCGGGGGCGCGGGGTGCGGGGTGCGGGGTCGCCGCCCGGCGGGGGCGCGAGGTGCGGTGCGTTGGTGGGTGCGGGGGCCGGGGTCTCCGGAGGTACATGTCCGGACTGCATGATTTACGGCGCGTGCGGCTCGATTCTTCGACTGACGGCCGGTGTGCGCCACACATCACGCTTTAGTGTCCGAACACGCACCTCCTACACCCCCGCCCCCCCTCCCGCCGTCGCCCGCCCCCGGCGCACGCGGGGCGTCTTTGGCAGGCGGTGAAGGGGGGCGCGCAGGGGTCGTGTCCGGAACGTAGAGCGTGATGTGTGGCGCACACCGGGCCGCACCCAGGCACGAGACCCGCACGTGCCGTAAATCATGCAGTGCGGGACATGACCCCGGAGCGGCGCCCGGCAACAACCCGCACACGAAAACCGGCCCCGCCGGGAAGCGCTCCCCCCTACGGCCCCCCGCCGGGAGGCGCATCGCGGAAGCGGCGGCGGGTGCCGCTCCTCGGGGGCGGGCCGTCCGCCAGGCGGATCACCGCGCCGTCCCGGCCCGCCACCACCGGCCCCCGCGATCGCGCCGCCTTCGCCCGGTACTGCGCCGCGTCCGCCAGCCGGAAGAGGCGTCTCGCCGAGCCCACCTCGCCGATCGGGTCGCCCGTCGAGGCGATCCCGCACGCCACCCCCTCCCCCAGGTCCAACTCACCGGCGCGCACGCACAGTTCGCCCACCGCCTCAATCACGTCGTCCGCCGTGGGCCCCACCGTCAACAGGCAGAACTCGTCTCCGCCCAGCCGCGCCGCGACCGCCCCCGGAAGCTTCGCGCCGCAGACCGAAAGGATCGTGCCGAACCGTTCCAGCAGCCGGTCGCCGACCTCGTGGCCCTGGGTGTCGTTGACCCTCTTGAGGCCGTTGAGATCGCAGACGACCAGGCTGACCACGACCCCGTCCGCCCGGTGCCGTCCGATCGCCTCGTCCAGGCGCATGTCGACGGCGCGCCGGTTCGCGAGGCCCGTCAGGGGGTCCGTGAAGGCAAGGCGGCGGACCTCTTCGAGCCGTTCCGTCTGAGCGATTCCCGCCGCGACCACCGACGCGATCACGGTCGCGAAATCCGCGTCGTCGGCTTCGAAGACCGGCACGCCCCGGGGCCGGGCCACGTACAGCTCGCCCCACGCCCGCCCGTGCAGCACGATCGGTGCGACGACGCAGCTGCCACGGCCGCGCCGACGCAGCGCTTCCGCGCGGCCGTGACCGTAACCGGGCGCGGCGCCCGGACCGCGGCCCGCGGGCTCCGCCACCTCGACCCACGCGTTCGGTCCGCCGCCGCCCGCCCACCGTTCGTGCAGGAACTCCGCGATCTCGGGGAACTCGTGCACCGGGTACGTCTCGTCCTCCGGGAACTCCACCTCCCCGTCGACCCGCTGCCCCGCGTTCACCAGCACCTTGAGCCGGCCGCACTCCCGCTCCCAGACCGACAGGGCCGCGAAACTCCCGCCGAGCGCCTCCCGCGCGCCCTGCGCCGCCGCCCGCCAGGACTCGGTTTCCGTGGGAGCCGACGCCATCGCCTGCGCCAGTGCCACCGTGGCGCGCAGCCGCCCATCCCCATCCACTCCCATCACTCCACCTTAGGGCGCTTTGGGGGGATTTGATCGTCCGCGTAGGTGAGCGATCAGCGTGCGCTCACTCGCCCGGCCACTGCGGTTTCCGCTTCTCGTTGAAGGCCGCCACGCCTTCCGCCCGGTCCCCGGAGAAGGCGACGGACCGCCAGGCCGCGTCCTCGACCTCCAGGCCGGCCCGCAGGTCGAGTCCGCGCCCCAGCCGCAGTGCGCGCTTGGCGGCTCGCAGGCCGACGGGTGAGTTCGCGGCGATACGGCCGGCCAGCGCGAGCGCCTCGTCCCGGTCGGTGCCCTCGTCCACGAGTTGATCGACAAGCCCCAGCCCGGCCGCCTCGACCGCATCGACCCGCCGGGCCGTGAAGACCAGCTCCGCCGCCCGCGCGGCCCCGACCCGGCGCGGCAGCAGCTGCGTACCGCCGCCTCCGGGAATCACCCCGACCGACACCTCGGGCAATCCCACGACCGCCGTGCGGTCGGCGACGATCAGGTCACAGGCCAGCGCCAGCTCGAAGCCGCCGCCCAGCGCGAAGCCGTGCACGGCCGCGATCGTCGGCATCGGCAGTTCCAGTACGCCGGTGTACGCGCCCCGCGCGGTCGGCCGCTGGCGTACCAGCTCGGCGTCGCTCAGGGAGTTCCGCTCCTTGAGGTCCGCGCCGGCGCAGAAGGCCCGCGCGTGCGTGGAGGTCAGCACCGTCGCCCGGATGCCCTGATCGGCCCCCAGAGCCGCGCACGCGTCCGTCAGGGACCGGGCCAGCTCCGTGGACACGGCGTTCATGGCCTTGGGCCGGTCCAGGACCAGCTCGGCGACATGACCGTGCCTCCGTACGACGACGAACTCCCCGAACCGCTGCTCAGCCTCACCCATGACCGCACCCTCCCGGTTAACGTCGGTTCACCGAAGGCCGATCCTAAGGGCTGTCCCGGCGACTCAGCCGGTACGTCGCCCCAGGAGCCACGGCTCCACGACACCCAGACCACGCACCGGCCGCTGCCACATGGGCTGGAGCCCGAAGCGGTACGCGGGCGGCGCCTCGCCCTGCTTCTCGGCCTCCGCCGCCGCTTCCGCTGCCTGGGCCTCGGAGGCGGGGGCGTCTCCCGTACGGATCAGCTCCTCCGCGAACGCGCCGTCGACCAGGACCGTGTCCTTGGGAGCTATCGACGTGAGCCGGCTCGCCAGGTTCACGGTCGTACCGAAGACGTCGCCCATCCGCGTGGTGACCGTCCCGAACGCGATACCGACCCGCAGCGCCGGCATCGTCTCGTCATGGGTCATCGTCTCGATGAGACGCAGCGCGATCTCGGCAGCGGTCCCCGCGTCGTCGGCCGCGTACAGGACCTCGTCGCCGAGGGTCTTGATCAGCCGGCCGCCGTGCGCGGCGACCAGGTCGGCGCAGGTCGTCTCGAACGCCTCGACCAGCTCGCCCAGCTCCTCCTCCTCCAGCCGACGGGTCAGCCGCGTGAACCCGACGAGGTCGGCGAAACCGACGGCCAGCCGCCGGTCGACCATCTCCTCGTCGTCGGCCGCCTGCACCACACGGCCGGTGGCGGCCGCGAGCTGGCGCCGCCAGACGTAGACGAGGAACTCCTCCAGCTCGGGCAGGAGCAGCTCCACCAGGGGGTACGTGACCTCCGTACGCGTCATCCCCGCCTCGGGCGGCTCGGTGAGCCCCTCCAGGAACGAATCGATCTGCCACTCCGCCAGCCGGGCGGTCGTCTGCCCGGTCGACCGGGCGACCTGTACGGCCATCGGCTCGCTGAGCAGCCCCGCCTCCACCAGACCCGCGAGCCGCCGCAGCGCCAGGACGTCCGCCTCGGTGAGCGCCTTCGCCTGCCCGATGTCGGCGAAGCCCATGGCCCGCCAGAAGCGGGAGGCGAGGTCCATCGAGACACCGGCCGTACGGGCCGCCTGGAAGGGCGTGTAACGGCGCTCGGCGCCCAGGATCAGCTGTTCGAGCCGGATGGCGAGCGGGTCGTCGGTCGGCTCCGCCGTGTGGTCGACGATGTGGTGCGGCGTGGGGTATCCGGGAGACTCCGACGGCGGCTGCGCGGCCTCGCCGGAATTCGAATCGTCGACGGTCACCAGCCGCCTCCTGCCCGTTCCCTGCGCACTGCCCTGCCGATCTGTCGTGGACCGCCTCAACGATACGGCAGATGTGCCCTGGCTCACGTCCTACCCACCACCCCGGGCCCCACGGTGCACCTCTTGGCCCCACCGCCCCCCCCCAGACGACAAACCGCCAGCACCTTCCCCCCTCCACCGCCCCACAGACGGCGAACCGGCAGCACCCTCATCCCCCCGCCCCCCACGGGCCCGCAGGCAGGCGACCGGCGGGAGGGGGCCGGGGTCGCAGGAGGTGACGTGTCCGGACGTAGAGCGTGATGTGTGCCGCACACCGGCCCGCACCCGAACACGAGACCCGCACGCGGCGTAGATCATGCAGTCCGGACATGCGCCTCCGGAGGCCCCGGCCCCCGCACCACCCACGCACCGCACCGCACCCCGGAACCCCCGCCGGACGACGGCACCGCCCCCTACACCGCCCGCGCGTGCACCACGTCCCCCGCCCCCACCGCATGCCGAACCCCGTCCCCCGTCACCAGCACCAGCCGCCCGTCCACGTCCACCGCCACCGCCTCGCCCAGCAGCTCCCGTCCCCCCGGCAACTCCGCCCGCACCGTGCGTCCCAGCGTCGCGCACTGCGCCACGTACGCCTCCTGGAGCCCGGACAGCCCCGGATCGCCGCCCGCCGTCCGCCACTCCCCGTACCAGCGCTCCAGCGACCGCAGCACCCCGCGCAGCAACGTGTCGCGGTCCAGGGACACCGCGTTCGCGAGGGCCAGTGAGCCCGCCGTCGGGACCGGTAGTTCCGACGCCTTGAGCGAGACGTTCAGGCCGATGCCCACCACGACCGCGTCGCCCCCGGCCCCAGGCCCCGCCGCCTGAACCGCCGCCCCCGGACCCGGACCCGGACCCGTACCGAGCACCGCGCGGTCCGCGAGGATTCCGCCCGCCTTCCGCTCCTCGCCGTCCACCGTCACCAGCAGGTCGTTGGGCCATTTGAGGGACGTGTCCACGCCCGCCGCCCGCGACAGCCCGGTCGCGACGGCCACGCCGGCGAGCAGCGGCAGCCAGCCGTAACGCTCCACGGGTACGTCCGGGCCCGGCCTGAGGAGTACGGAGAAGAAGAGCCCGGAGCGGGCCGGGGCCGACCAGCGGCGGTCGAGCCGCCCGCGCCCCGCGGTCTGTTCCTCGGCGATCAGTACGGCGCCCTCGGCCGCGCCCCCGGCCGCCCGCGCCGCGAGGTCGGAGTTGGTGGATCCGGTCTCGGCGACCACGTCGAGCGAGGTCCACAGGCCGCCGGGCAGGACCAGCCCGCGGCGCAGTTCGCGTACGTTCAGCGGCGGGCGTTCGAGGTCGGACCAGCGGCTCTGTGAGGCATGGGGCTCCGTCATGCAAGCCACCCTAGATGTGGCAAACACCGCACTGCCGAACGGCATCTGCGCCGATACGCTACGGGTCAGTAGCAACTCCACGGCAACCGAATCGCCCCCGTCCCCGTAATCGTCTCCTCACCCACAGCCCCACCCGCATCCGCACCGCACCCCTGACACCCGTGACCCCCGCAGGGAGCAGCATCCCGATGTCCGAGCCGGAAAACGCCCACGGAACCGCCACGCCAGCCACCCCCGTCCCGCCGGTCGCCCCCGCACCCCCGGTCGACCCCGTGACCGCCGATGCCGCGAGCACCGATGCCGCCCCCCACACCACCGCCGGCAAGATCGCGGACCTTCGGCGCCGCATCGAGGAAGCCACGCACGCGGGGTCCGCGCGGGCGGTGGAGAAACAGCACGCCAAGGGCAAGCTGACGGCACGCGAGCGGATCGGTCTGCTGCTCGACGAGGACTCCTTCGTCGAGCTGGACGAGTTCGCCCGGCACCGCTCCACCAATTTCGGCATCGAGCAGAACCGGCCGTACGGGGACGGGGTCGTCACCGGTTACGGCACGGTCGACGGCCGCCCGGTCTGTGTCTATTCGCAGGACTTCACGATCTTCGGCGGCTCGCTCGGCGAGGTCTACGGCGAGAAGATCGTGAAGGTCATGGACTTCGCGCTGAAGACCGGCTGCCCGATCGTCGGCATCAACGACGGCGGTGGCGCCCGGATCCAGGAGGGCGTGGCCGCGCTGGGCCTGTTCGCGGAGATCTTCCGCCGTAATGTGCACGCCTCGGGCGTCGTGCCGCAGATCAGCCTGGTCGTCGGCCCGTGCGCGGGCGGCGCCGTGTACTCCCCCGCGATCACGGACTTCACGGTGATGGTCGACCAGACCTCGCACATGTTCATCACGGGTCCGGATGTCATCAAGACGGTGACGGGTGAGGACGTCGGTTTCGAGGAGCTGGGCGGAGCCCGTACCCACAACACCACCTCGGGCGTCGCGCACCACATGGCGGGTGACGAGAAGGACGCGATCGAGTTCGTCAAGTCCCTGCTGTCGTACCTGCCGTCGAACAATCTCTCCGAGCCGCCCGCCTTCCCCGAGGAGGCCGAGCTGGAGACGACGGACGAGGACCGCGAGCTGGACACGCTGATCCCGGATTCGGCGAACCAGCCGTACGACATGCGCGCCGCCGTCGAGCATGTGCTGGACGACGGTGAATTCCTGGAGACGCAGGCGATGTTCGCGCCGAACATCGTCACCGGCTTCGGCCGGGTCGAGGGCTTTCCGGTGGGGGTCGTCGCCAATCAGCCGATGCAGTTCGCGGGCTGTCTGGACATCAACGCCTCGGAGAAGGCGGCGCGTTTCGTCCGGACGTGCGACGCGTTCAACATCCCGGTGCTGACGTTCGTGGACGTGCCGGGCTTCCTGCCCGGAGTCGACCAGGAGTACGGCGGCATCATCCGGCGCGGCGCCAAGCTGATCTACGCGTACGCCGAGGCCACGGTCCCGCTGATCACGGTGATCACCCGCAAGGCGTTCGGCGGGGCGTACGACGTGATGGGCTCCAAGCACCTGGGCGCCGACCTCAATGTGGCCTGGCCGACCGCGCAGATCGCGGTGATGGGCGCGCAGGGCGCGGTGAACATCCTGCACCGCCGTACGATCGCGGCGGCCGGTGACGAGGCGGCGCAGGACACCACGCGCGCCCGGCTGATCGAGGAGTACGAGGACGCGCTGCTCAACCCGTACGTGGCCGCCGAGCGCGGCTATGTCGACGCGGTGATCATGCCGTCGGACACCCGGGCCCACATCGTGAAGGGCCTGCGTCAGCTGCGTACGAAACGGGAAAGCCTGCCTCCGAAGAAGCACGGCAACATCCCCCTCTAGGGCCTGTCCGGCGGACAGGCCCCAGGACGCCTTTCAGGGACCTCCGAACAAGGGAGCTGGCGATGATCAACGTCGTACGGGGCAATCCGACCCGCGAGGAGCTGGCCGCCGCGCTGGCGGTGGTCCAGGCCCGCACCGCGGCGGTGGAGGAAGAGGACTCCCCGTCGGGCCCGGCCGGGCTTCCCGCCCAGTGGTCGGCCCCCGCCCGGATCGCCCGCCACCGTGTGCCGCGGCCGGGACCGGGGGCGTGGGCGCGTACGTACTGGCCCGGGTAGGCGGCGGACTCCGCGATCCCCGTGCCCCCGTGGCCCGGTGACCGGGCAGCACCGACACCGCGCATGCCGAAGGCACCGTCCGCGAATGGGACGGCGCCTTCGGTGTGGGGGGTGGCGGTGGTCGAGTAGGCCGGGTCCGGCCCGGATCAGCCGAGCGGCAGCGGTCAGCGCATCCGCGCCGGTGACCGGTAGTCGTCCATGGGGTCCAGCTGATCCATCAGCTCGTCCATCGGCGTGGGGTCCAGGTAGAACCACTCCGCCGTCGGCCCCGGCAGATGCCCCGGGCCCTCGTCGGGCTTCGGCATACCGGGCCCGGCCGGTGGCATGGGCGCGTTCGGCGTGTTCGGGCGCAGCAACTCCACCCGTACCTCCCCGGTTCCCCGGTGCTGTGCCACGAACTCGTCCACCTGGTTGCGGCAGGCGTGGTCCCAGTGCGTCACGCCGGTCAGGTCGAGCCGTATCCGCGGCATCCCGGCGGAGGCGACCTCCTCCAGCGCGTCGATCAGCTTCGGCAGGCGCAGGAAGGTCGCGTTGCCGGCCATGACCAGTTTCGCCGTGTCGCCCTCCACGCTGGTGGTCACCGAGGTCTGCGACATCCGCAGCGCGGCCAGGATGATGCCCGCCGCCAGGCCCACGAGTACGCCTTCGAGCAGGGCGGTGGCGACGATCGTGACCGTGGTGATGGTCATGACCGCGAACTCGCCGCGGTCCTGCCGCCACATCTTCGGGAACTCCTCCGGCGCGAACAGCTTCCAGCCGCTGTGGACGAGGACACCCGCCAGTACGGAGATGGGGATGAGCGCGAGCACGTTCGGCAGGAGCAGCGCGAAGGCGAGCAGCCACAGGCCGTGCAGGGTGCGCGAGAGACGGGTCTTGGCTCCCGCCGCGACATTGGCCGAGCTGCGGGCGACGACGGCCGTGATCGGCAGCGCGCCGAGGAGACCGGCGACGGCGTTGCCCGCGCCCTGGGCGATCAACTCGGAGTTGTAGCGGGTGCGTTCACCGGTGTGCATCCGGTCGACGGCGGCGGCGGTGAACAGGCTCTCCGCCGAGGCGATGATCGTGAAGGTGAGTACGGTCGTCAGCACCGCGCCGTTGGCGAGGGCCGCGAACTGGGTGGGGCCGGGGATGTTCACGGACGCGAGCAGGTTGCCGACCTGGAGGGTGTTGATCTCCACGCCGGGCAGCGAGGCCACCGCCATGCCACCGGCCACCGCGACCAGGGCGGCCGGCATCTTCTTCACCGGCGGCGGCATCTTCTTCCACAGGAAGCTCAGGACGACCGTGCCGATACCGAGCCCGGCCGCGATCGCCTTCTGCGGATCGGCGAGGGTGTCCGCGATCAGCCCCGGGATGCCGAGCATGTTCTCGAACGGTGCGCCGATGGCCTTGGCGTCCGCCAGCGGATACGCCTGGCTGAACATCAGCGGCAGCCCGATCCCCGCCAGCATGCCCTGCACCACCGCGATGGAGATCGCCTGGAACATCCGGCCCAGCCGGATCAGCCCGAGCCCGATCTGCAACACCCCGGAGGCCAGCACGATCACTCCGAGCGTGGCCAGTCCGAACTCCAGCACCGCCTCGGCGACGAGCGTCGCCAGCCCGGCCGCGGGGCCGCTCACCTGGAGGGTGCTGCCGCGCGCCATGCCGACCACCAGGCCGCCGATGACGCCGGAGATGATGCCGAGTTCGGCAGGGGCGCCGGAGGCCACCGACACCCCGATGCAGAGGGGAAGGGCGACGAGGAAGACGACGAACGAGGCGGTGATCTCGTTGGCGATGTCCACTTTCTGACCGGGCTTCTGCCCTGGCTTCTGACCGGCTTGCCGGTCGCCCTTCTGACCGGTCACCCGGCCGATCATCTGACCGATGCCGGGGATCTTCACCCCGGCCGCCCCGGCCGCCCCGGACTGCCCGGCCGGGCCCGGGGGGCCCGCGGGCCTGGGTGGCTCCGGCGGTTCGGGCGGTGGCGATCCGTACGAGCCGAAGGCGTCGAACGGGTCGAAGCCGCCGGGCTCGGACGCGCCCCCGTAGCCCTGGCCGGGCGGCGCCGCGTGTGTACGGGTCGGGCCGCCGGATGCATGCCCGGCCGGTCCGTGCCCGCCTGATCCGGGTCCGGCGCCCCGGGCCCGGTGGCGGCCACCGCCGGACGCGCCCGGGTGCCCCTGACCGACGTATCCCAGGCCGCCCTGGCCCTGGCCGACGTACTCCTGGCTGCCGTAACCCTGGTCGCCGTAGTCGTCGCCGTGCCCCTGACCGGCGTAGTCCTGATCGCCGTAGCCCTGGTCGCCGTAGTCGCCCTGGTCCGGGCCGTACCCCTGGCCGTATCCCGGGCCGTATCCCTGCCCGTACGCCTGCTCGCCGTGGCCGTGCCCCCGGCCGTGGCCCTGCCCCGGGCTCAGCACGCGTGCACCAGGAAGCTGTCGTCCTCCGCGTTCAGTTCGGAGATCTCACCCGTGTCCACCTCGTAGTACCAGCCGTGCAGCCGCAGCTTGCCCTCCTCCAGCCGCCGCCGGGCCGCCGGGTACTCCCGCAGCCGCGCCAGCTGGACCCGTACGTTCAACTGCGCCAGCTCCGTGATCAGTTCGTTCCTGCCCCGGTCGGTCGCCGCCACGGCGGCCGCGGCATCCTCCCGGTCGAGTACGGCGGCGAGCCCCGGCTTGGCGACATCCAGCCAGGCCCCCACCCCGGGCAGGCCCGAGAGGTCCTTGCCGGAGGCCAGCGCGCCCATCGCCCCGCAGTGCGAATGACCGCAGACGACGATGTCCCGAACATCCAGCACCTCCAGCGCGTACTCAATGGTGGCAGCCTCACCCGACACCAGATGTGGCCGGTGGGGCGGCACGATGTTGCCCGCGTTTCGCATTTCGAAGACCTCACCGGGGCGTGCGCCGGTGATCAATGCTGGTATGACGCGGGAATCGGAACAGGCGACGAAGAGTGCCTCCGGGAATTGCCCATCGGCAAGTTTCCGGTATGTCTCGCTTTCGAAATCCACACGACGACGGAACGAGCGAGCACGGTCGAGCAGAGCCTTCATGGTGCCTCTCCAACGGGTGGGTTGTGGCCAGGACCTGGTTCAACACCGTAGAGAGCGCTACCCAAGGCGAAGGTTAGTAGGACACTAAGGCAACGCAAGAATTTGGCCAGTTGATGTGACCTGGGCCCCAACTCCCTTGAAAACGGGCGGCAGAAAATCGACTGTTGTACGGTGTTCGCCCCGACGCGCAGTATGGGGCTACGTACGTCGTCCGAATTAACTGAGAGACGGAACTTAATGACACTGAGGGCCTTGCTCATCGAGGACGACGAGACGATCGCCGAACCCCTTGTCGAGGGCCTCGGCCGCTACGGGCTGACGGTCGGCCATGTGGCCACCGGCACCGAAGGGCTGCGAGGCCCGTACGGCGACATCGTCCTGCTCGACCTGGGACTGCCGGACATGGACGGCATCGATGTCTGCCGTGGCATCCGGCAGGTCTCGGACGTGCCGATCATCATGCTCACCGCGCGCGGTACGGAAGCCGACCGGGTGCTGGGCCTGGAACTGGGCGCGGACGACTATCTGGCGAAACCGTTCAGCGTCCGCGAACTCATCGCCCGGATCCGCGCCGTGACCCGCCGCAGCGCGGCCTGGGCGGGCGCCGCCCCGACCGCAATGCCGTCCATGAACCCGATGGCCGCCCCGACGGGGATGCCGCCCTCGAACGCCCCGGGCGCCTTCGAGGGCACCGCCGCCCCGATCGGGGTGGAGGTCACCAACAGCCCGGGGGCCTACCCCTATTCGGTCCCGGCGGCCCCGGACGCTCCGCCCGCGTCGTTCGGCGCCCAGGCCGCCCCGCCCCACCGGACCGAGCCCCGGCACCGGACCGAACGCCCGCGGACCGACACTCCTTACCGCACCGAGCCGTCCCGCACCGACGCCCCGTACCGCCCGGACCCGCCCCGGCGCACGGACCTGCCGCGACGGAGCGACCCGCCCCGGCGCAACGACCCGCCGGCCACGGCACCCACCGCGATGCCGGCCTGGCAGAGTTCCGTACCCGTGTCCGTGTCCACGGCCCCTCCCGAGCCGGAGTCCCGGCCCAGGCCGGCGGCGCCCGAGGCCGACGCCTGGCCCGATCCCGCACCGCCGCCGTCGGCCCCGACCGGGGCGCTGATCGTCGACCGCCGCACCCGCCAAGTCTGGATCGGGGAGACGCCGATCACCCTCACGCCCAAGGAGTTCGACCTGCTGGCCCTGCTGACCGAGGACCCGGGAGCGGTCTACTCGCGCCAGCAGATCCTCGACCGCGTCTGGGACCCGCACTTCCACGGCCCCACCAAGACCCTGGACGTGCATGTCGCCACCCTGCGCCGCAAGTTGGGCAACCCGGCCTGGATCCAGACCCTCCGCGGAGTGGGTCTGCGTCTCGCCGTACGGACCAACAGCGACAGCGCCTACCCGGAATCGCAGCACTGATGACGCGCCGACTGCTGACCAGCTACCTGACCCTCGCCGCCCTCGTCCTCCTCTGCCTGGAGATCCCGCTCGGCTACGTCTACAGCCGCGCCGAGCAGGACCGCGCCACCAACGCGGCCCACCAGGAAGCCGAATCCGTCTCCGACTTCGCGGCGCTGTCCATCGCCTACGGCCGCCCCGAGGAACTCGACAAACAGGTCGCCGCCTGCGCCGAACGCATCGGCGGCCAGATCCTCGTCGTCGACAGCAAGGGCGCGCTGCTCGCCACCTCGCACCCGCTCGTACCCGAGGAGCAGGCGGGACTCGCCCAGCTCCCGGAGATCTCCGCCGCGCTCCTCGGCCGCAGCGGCGCCGACGTGAGCACGTCCACCGTCGGCGGCGTCAACTCGCTGTCCGTCGCCGTCCCGGTCCAGCACGACGGGAAGCTCCAGGGCGCCGTACGCCTCGCCATCCCCACCGAGGCGATCGCGGGCGACGTCCACCGGGTCTGGCTGGGACTGGGCCTCGGCGGAATCGGAGTGCTGGTCGCCGTCGCCACCGTGGCGTTCGCGCTGGCCCGCTGGATCGGCCGCCCCATCCTCGAACTGGAGCGCGCCGCCCACACCTTGGCGGGCGGCAGCCTCGCCACCCCGGCCTCCGTGACCACGGGGCCGCCCGAAATACGCAGCCTGGCCGTCACCTTCAACCGTACGGCCGCACTGCTGGAGCACCTGCTCGCCTCCCAGAGCGCCTTCGCGGGCGAGGCGTCCCACCAGCTGAAGACCCCGCTCGCCGCGCTGCGGCTGCGCCTGGACAACCTGGAGATCGACGTCCCGCCGCATCTGCGCGGCAACCTGACGGCGGCGATGACCGAGACCGAGCGGCTGGCCAGAATGGTCGAGGGCCTGCTCGCCCTCGCCCGCATGGAGGAGAAGGCGCTCACCCCCGAACCCGTCGACCTGGACCGGGCGATGGAGGAGCGGACCGCCGCCTGGCACGGACTGTACGAGCAACACGGCGTACGGCTCCTCCTCCTGGGCAATCCGATCGGCAGCGCCCTCGCCGTACCGGGGGCCGTCGAACAGGTCCTGGACAACCTGCTCTCCAACTCCCTGCGCGTCGCCCCGATGGGCAGCGTGGTGACCGTGTCCCGGCGGCTGCGCGCCACCGGGTCGGAGCTGCACGTCACGGACCAGGGCCCCGGCATGACCGCCGAGCAGCGCCGCCGGGCCTTCGACCGCTTCTGGCGCGCCCCCAACGCCCCCAAGGGCGGTACGGGCCTGGGCCTCGCCCTCGTCCAGCGCCTCACCCTGGCCAGCGGCGGCGAGGCCCTGCTGCTGCCCGCCCCGGGCGGCGGCCTCAAGGCCGTCATCCGCCTCCAGTCGGTGATGCCCCGGCGCTCGTCCGGCTTCCCGGGCATCCCCCACCCGCGCCGCCGCCCACAGGTCGCGGCGGGCGTGGGTACGGGGGCGGGTTCCGGCATGGACACGGGCATGGTGGAGCGCTGAGGAGCCGGGCGGCGATGAGCCCGGACGCGTGCGGCGCCTGAGTACGGGTACTCAGGCGCTCCGGCCGCGTCGGCCTGAGGATCGAGGTCATGCTGTGGTCCGACCCGAAGAACGAGCCTTCCAAGGAACTACGGGAAACGCAGCACATGCTGCGCCGCGCGGGAGTGCTGATGGCTCTGGCGGTCGTGCTGGCGATGGTCGTACTCGGTATTCGCTGAGTGGGAGGGGCCCGGCCAGGCGGGACGGTAATCGCTGAGCCCGCGGGGCCCGGCGGGACGGTATCCGGCTGAGCGGGGGCCTGCCCGAGCGGCACGGCATTCGCTGAGCCCGCGGGTCCACCCCCGGCGGGACGGCAATCGGCTGAGCCTGCGGGTCCATCCACAGCGATACGGCATTCGCTGAGCCCCCGGCCCCGGCCCCGGCCCCGGCCCCGGCGGGACGGTACTCGGCTGAGCGGGGGGCCTGCCACAGCCGGACGGCGCCTACGTGTGCGGCCCGGCGCCTGCCGGTGCGGGCCTGGCGCCTGCCTGTACGGCCCGGCGCCTGCCGGTGCAGGGCCTGGCGCCTGCCGGTGCGAGCCCCTGCCCCACACGCCCCCGCTCCCGCTCCCGGCCCCGCACACCCCGCCCCGCGTCCGCGACTTACGATGGCCCGCATGACCGATCAGCGCCGCCGGCTCGTCCTCGCCTCCGCCTCTCCCGCCCGCCTCGGCCTGCTCCGTCAGGCCGGACTCGCCCCCGAGGTGATCGTGAGCGGCGTGGACGAGGACGCCCTGTCCGCGCCGAACCCCGCCGAACTGGCGCGCGTTCTGGCCGAGGCGAAGGCAACCGCGGTGGCCGCACGCCCCGAGACGGCCGGCGCACTGGTCATCGGCTGCGACTCGGTCCTCGAACTCGACGGCGAGGCGCTCGGCAAGCCCGCCGACGCCGAGGAGGCCACGGCCCGCTGGAAGTCGATGCGCGGCCGGGCGGGCATCCTGCGGACGGGCCACTGCGTGATCGACACCGCGACCGGCCGCGCCATCACCGAGACCGCCTCGACCACCGTCCGCTTCGGGAACCCGACGGACGCCGAGGTCGCCGCGTACGTCGCGTCCGGCGAACCCCTCCATGTCGCGGGCGCCTTCACGCTGGACGGCCGCTCCGCGCCCTTCGTCGACTCGATCGACGGCAACCACGGCAATGTCATCGGCCTGTCGCTGCCCCTGCTGCGCCGGCTGCTGGGCGAGCACGGGGTCGCGATCACCGACCTGTGGGCCTGAACGCCGCCTCTTCCCGCGCCCCTTCCTCCTCGTACTCCCCTTCGCGCTCCCCCTCGTAGGCGTGCAGGGTGAGTACGAGCAGCGCCAGTACGGCCATCATGAACACGAAGGCCATCCAGCCCACCGGACCCACCGCCAGCGCCCCCAGCACCGCGTGCACGACCGCGCAGGAGATCAGCGCGATCCGCCCGAAGCGGCTCGGGGCCCGGTCCTTGAGCGCCGTACGCACGAGGATCGCGGCGCACAGCGCGAGGCAGAGACCGAAGACGCCGCCCATCACCCACGCCCCGACGGACATGGCCTCCGGGTCGAGACCGGCCAGCGACATCTTCTGGTTTTCGGCGACCGTGGCCAGCACTCCGTTGACGAAAACGATGCCCAGTCCCTCCACGAGCAGCACGATCGCCGCCACCCACGCCACAGATCTGCCCACGGCGCCCACCCTCTTCCCCTGTTACCAGCAGTACGGCCGACATCGGGCACGTTACTAACCGGTAAACCGTCGGACAAGAGCCCGAGCGGAGGCAAAGAATCAGGCCACCGTTAGTAGATACTCCACAAAGAATCGTGATCTGCCGAGGGGCACTCGGACAGAGAGCTGGCGCACACCGGACAGCTACTGTGCGACGGGACATCGCGGCGTACCGTGGTGTCACAAGGGATTTCACGACTTGAGCGAGCCTCGAGCCACGCTCTGTGTGGGCAAGCTCACCATTGAGGACGGGTCGAATGAGCGTGTCGGCTGTCCCTAAACTCAGCTTGTTCCAAGGAGGGAGCCATCGTGCGCAAGGTGCTCATCGCCAACCGTGGCGAAATCGCTGTCCGCGTTGCCCGCGCCTGCCGGGACGCCGGAATCGGATCCGTGGCCGTCTACGCCGATCCGGACCGGGATGCCCTGCATGTCCGCGCGGCGGACGAGGCGTTCGCCCTGGGCGGTGACACCCCGGCGGCCAGCTATCTGGACATCGCCAAGGTGCTCCAGGCCGCGAAGGATTCGGGGGCGGACGCGATCCACCCGGGCTACGGCTTCCTGTCGGAGAACGCCGAATTCGCCCAGGCCGTTCTCGACGCGGGCCTGATCTGGATCGGACCGCCGCCGCAGGCGATCCGTGACCTCGGCGACAAGGTCGCCGCACGCCACATCGCCCAGCGCGCCGGCGCCCCGCTGGTGGCCGGCACTCCGGACCCGGTCTCCGGCTCCGAGGAGGTCGTGGCGTTCGCCGAGCAGCACGGGCTGCCGATCGCCATCAAGGCGGCCTTCGGCGGTGGCGGCCGCGGCCTGAAGGTCGCCCGTACGCTCGAAGAGGTCCCCGAGCTGTACGACTCCGCCGTGCGCGAGGCGGTCGCCGCCTTCGGCCGCGGCGAGTGCTTCGTCGAGCGTTACCTGGACAAACCCCGGCACGTGGAGACCCAGTGCCTGGCCGACACCCACGGCAATGTCGTCGTCGTGTCGACCCGTGACTGCTCGCTCCAGCGGCGCCACCAGAAGCTGGTCGAGGAGGCGCCCGCGCCGTTCCTGTCCGACGCGCAGAACGCCGAGCTGTACGCGGCGTCCAAGGCGATCCTCAAGGAGGCCGGCTACGTCGGCGCGGGCACCGTCGAGTTCCTCGTCGGCACCGACGGCACGATCTCCTTCCTGGAGGTCAACACCCGTCTCCAGGTGGAGCACCCGGTCACCGAGGAGGTCACCGGCCTCGACCTGGTCCGCGAGATGTTCCGGATCGCGGACGGCGAGGAGCTGGGGTACGACGACCCGGCCGTGCGCGGGCACTCCTTCGAGTTCCGTATCAACGGCGAGGACCCGGGCCGCGGCTTCCTGCCCGCCCCCGGTACGGTCACCACCTTCGCCCCGCCCTCCGGCCCCGGCGTCCGCCTGGACGCGGGCGTCGAGTCCGGCTCGGTGATCGGCCCGGCCTGGGACTCCCTGCTCGCCAAGCTGATCGTCACCGGCGCCACCCGCGAGCAGGCGTTGCAGCGCGCGGCGCGTGCGCTGGGCGAGTTCACGGTCGAGGGCATGGCCACGGCCATCCCGTTCCACCGCAAGGTCGTCACCGACCCGGCGTTCACGTCCGACCCGTTCACGGTCCACACCCGGTGGATCGAGACGGAGTTCGTCAACGACATCACGGCCTTCGCCGCCCCCGCCGACGCGGACACGGACACGGACGACGAGTCGAACCGCGAGACCGTCGTGGTCGAGGTCGGCGGCAAGCGCCTCGAAGTCTCCCTGCCCGTCAGCCTGGGCATGTCGCTGGCCCGCACCGGCCTGGCCGCCGGCGCGAAGCCCAAGCGCCGAGCCGCCAAGAAGTCCGCCTCGGCGGCCTCCGGCGACACCCTCGCCTCTCCGATGCAGGGCACGATCGTCAAGGTCGCGGTCGAGGAGGGCCAGGAGGTCAAGGAGGGCGAGCTGGTCGTCGTCCTGGAGGCCATGAAGATGGAACAGCCCCTGAACGCGCACCGCTCGGGCACGGTCAAGGGCCTGGCCGCAGCGGTCGGAGCGTCCGTCACCTCGGGCGCGACGATCTGCGAGATCAAGGACTGACGCCGGGTCCGTCCGTAAAACGTGCCGTGCCCCGCCGGGCGTACATCCCGGCGGGGCACGGCACGTTCGGCACCCGTTCCCGTACCCGAATTCCCGTCTCGCGGGAATTCGGGTACGGGACTTCGCCCTGGGGTACGTCCGTGTCCCCGGACCCGGCGGCGCGGCGGGCGTGGGCGGTGGCATCCTGGTCGCCACGGGTGGGAGACAGGAAGGACTTCGCGATGGCGAGGGGTACGGCACCGGAGCTGCCCCGGCCCATGCGGGCCGACGCGCGGCGCAACTACGACCGGCTGCTCGCCGAGGCTCGCGCAAGCTTCGCCGCCCAGGGCGCGGACGCCTCCCTGGAGGATGTCGCCCGCCGGGCGGAGGTGGGGATCGGGACGCTCTACCGGCATTTCCCGAACCGGCAGGCCCTGTTGTGCGCGGTCTTCCAGGAAGCGCTCACCTCCCTGCTGGACCGCTCGCACGAACTCGCCGAGTCGGAGCGGCCCTGCGCCGCGCTGGTGGAATGGCTGCGCGCCCTCATCACTCATGCGGGTGAGTACCGCGGCCTCTCCCAGGCGCTCATGTCGGCCTCGCACGACGCGAGTTCGGCGCTCTCGCCGTGCAGCGTGCCCTTGCGCGCGGCGGGGATGCGGCTGCTCGTACGGGCGCAGAGCAGCGGTCACGTACGGCCCGAGGCCTCCATCGACGACCTGATGCAGCTCACGAACGCGATCGCACTGGCGGCGGAACAGTCCCCGAACGACCCCGGCCTGGCGGACCGGCTGCTGAATCTGACCCTGACGGGGCTCAAGCCGGACGCCGCGACGGCCTGAGCCAGGCCACAGCGCCCGGCTCCGGCGCCCGGCGCCCTGCGCGGAACGCGCCTCCGCGCCCGGGGCGCACCACCCCGCACCGACTCACGACGCACCGCTCCGGCCCACGGCGCACCGATCCGGCAGGCCCGCGCGCGACGCCTTGGCTCAGCGTCGGCGCAAATCCGCCACCCGAGCGCGCTCTCCCGGCTCCTGCGCCGCCAACGGGCCACCCGCGCTGCGCAGTTGAGCACCCGGACCGCCGCTCGGCCCGCCCGAATGCGTACGCCTCTGTCCCGGCAGCGGCACATCCCGCCGAGGCCCCCGCCCCGGCGGCACCGACTCGCCGCCCGGTCCACCCGGCGCACCAGGTCCGGCCGTACCGGCGGCGCCCGTGCCCGCCACCGCGATCTGCACACCCTGGTCGGCGAGGGCCTGAAGCTCCGTCCCGGCACGGTCGTCGTGCGCGGGCGGCTCGTCGGTCACCAGCCGGCTGATCAGATCCGTGGGCACCGTCTGGAACATCGTGTCGGTACCGAGCTTGGTGTGGTCGGCGAGCACCACGACTTCCGCCGCGGCCTGCACCAGCGCCCGGTCGACGCTCGCCGAGAGCATGTTGGACGTGGAGAGGCCGCGCTCGGCCGTCAGCCCGCTCCCGGAGAGGAACGCGCGGGTGACCCGCAGCCCCTGGAGGGACTGTTCGGCCCCGCTGCCGACCAGCGCGTAGTTCGAGCCACGCAGGGTGCCGCCCGTCATGACGACTTCGACGCGGTTGGCGTGGGCCAACGCCTGGGCGACCAGGAGGGAGTTGGTGACGACGGTCAGACCGGGGATCCGCGCGAGCCGACGGGCCAGCTCCTGCGTGGTCGTACCGGCACCGACGACCACGGCCTCGCCCTCTTCGACGAAGCTCGCGGCGAGGTCGGCGATGGCCGTCTTCTCCGCCGTTGCGAGATGGGACTTTTGCGGAAAGCCGGATTCTCGCGTGAATCCGCCCGGCAATACCGCACCGCCGTGCCGGCGGTCGAGGAGTCCTTCGGCCTCGAGCGCCCGCACGTCCCGCCGGACGGTCACTTCGGAGGTCTGGACGACGCGTGCGAGCTCACGGAGCGACACAGCCCCGTTGGCACGCACCATTTCGAGGATCAATTGGCGACGTTCTGCAGCGAACACGGAACTGACAGTAACGCCAACGACCATCCACTTTCAGCAGTTTGCGCCGAAAAAGAGAAGTTGTACACAGACGAGCACGCACAGTGGTATAAGGGGCGCCGCGGTGCTACGCGTCAACTCCCGACGCGAGACGAAGGACCGCCTGAACGCCCCAAAAGCACCGAGAGCACCGGGCGCCCCGAGCGCGTCAGTTCTCGTCCGCCGTCTTGCGCGTGTGCAACTGCCGCGCCACCTCGGCGATCGAGCCCGAGAGCGACGGGTACACGGTGAAGGCGTTCGCGATCTGTTCCACCGTCAGGCTGTTGTCGACCGCCAGCGCGATGGGGTGGATCAGCTCACTCGCACGCGGCGCGACGACCACGCCGCCGACCACGATGCCCGTACCCGGCCGGGCGAAGATCTTGACGAAGCCGTCCCTGATGCCCTGCATCTTGGCGCGCGGATTGCGCAGGAGCGGCAGCTTGACGACGCGGGCGTCGATCTTGCCGCCGTCGACGTCCGCCTGGCTGTACCCGACGGTGGCGATCTCCGGGTCGGTGAAGACGTTCGACGAGACGGTCTTGAGGTTGAGCGGGGCCACCGCGTCGCCCAGGAAGTGGTACATCGCGATCCGGCCCTGCATGGCCGCGACCGAGGCGAGCGCGAAGATCCCGGTGACATCGCCGGCCGCGTAGACGCCGGGCGCGGAGGTACGGGAGACCCGGTCGGTCTTGATGTGGCCCGAGTCCTTGACGAGGACGCCGGCCTCCTCCAGGCCCATGCCCGCGGTGTTCGGGACCGCGCCGACCGCCACCAGGCAGTGCGTGCCGGAAATGGTCCGGCCGTCGGAGAGGGTCACCTCCACCCGGTCGTCCACGCGCTTGACGGCCTCGGCGCGGGAGCGGGACATCACGTTCATGCCCCGGCGCCGGAAGACGTCTTCCAGTACTCCGGCGGCGTCCGGGTCCTCACCGGGCAGCACCCGGTCCCGGGACGAGACGAGCGTGACCCGCGAGCCGAGCGCCTGGTAGGCACCGGCGAACTCGGCACCGGTGACGCCGGAACCGACCACGATCAGCTCCTCGGGGAGCTCGTCGAGGTCGTACACCTGCGTCCAGTTGAGGATGCGCTCGCCGTCCGGCCGCGCGTCGGGGATCTCGCGGGGGTGGGCGCCGGTGGCGATCAGCACGGCGTCGGCGGTGAGCGACTCCTCGCTGCCGTCCGCCGCGGTCACGATCACCTTGCGCGAGCCATCCATGGCCTGCCGGCCGTCGAGCCGGCCACGGCCGCGCATGACGCGGGCGCCGGCCCGGGTGACGGAGGCGGTGATGTCGTGGGACTGGGCGAGGGCGAGCCGCTTCACGCGCCGGTTGACCTTGCCGAGGTCGACCCCGACGACGCGCGCGCTCTGCTCGTCCGGAGGGGTGTCGTCGGCGACGATGATGCCCAGTTCCTCGTACGAGGAGTCGAAGGTCGTCATCACCTCGGCCGTCGCGATGAGGGTCTTCGACGGTACGCAGTCGGTGAGCACCGACGCACCGCCGAGGCCGTCGCAGTCGACGACGGTCACCTCCGCGCCGAGCTGGGCGCCCACCAGGGCCGCCTCGTAGCCGCCGGGGCCACCGCCGATGATCACGATCCGGGTCACGAAAAAGTCCGCCTCGGGTTGTCATCCCGGCCCGTCTGCCACCCCGGCCGGGGTTCCGGGGGAGCCCCCCCGGGGGATGCAGTACGCACTCCATTGTCCCGCACGCTTCAAGTAGCTTCCCCCCGGGGTGCCCGCCCTCTTTTTTCGAGGGCTCGGTTCGCCTCCGGAAAGACGGCAGCCGGAACGTACAGCCCCCGGAGGCGAGCCGTGCCCTCAAAAAAGTGGCCCCTCAAAAAACAACCCACGTCCGCACCTCCCGTACCCTCGACCCCATGTCGCTCTACGCCGCGTACGCCGGCAACCTCGACGCGCGGCTGATGTCCCGCCGCGCACCGCACTCACCGCTGCGCGGTACCGGCTGGCTCAACGGCTGGCGGCTCACCTTCGGCGGCGAGCAGATGGGCTGGGAGGGAGCGCTGGTCACGATCGTGGAGGCGCCGCGTTCCCAGGTGTTCGTCGCGCTGTACGACATCGCCCCGATGGACGAGGACTCCATGGACCGCTGGGAGGGCGTGGGGCTCGACATCTACCGCCGGATGCGCGTCCGGGTGCACACCCTGGACGGTGAGGAGCCGACCTGGCTCTACGTCCTGAACGGTTACGAGGGCGGCCTGCCGTCGGCGCGCTACCTGGGCGAACTGGCCGACGCGGCGGAATCGGCCGGCGCCCCGCACGACTACGTGATGGAACTGCGCAAACGCCCCTGCTGAAGCGGGCGGCCCGAGTGGCATACCCGGGTGTGACCATCGCGTACACCGGCGCGCACCATGCACTCCATGCGCACCCGCGCACACCGGGACTTTCTCCCGGAAACGACCACACAACGATCTCAAGACCGTGCGCTATACATCTACGCGCGTAGGGAATGACCGGCTACCCTCATCCGCGTGAACGCATCTGTTACCCCGGCCAACGCCGGCGGACCCGCCGACCCCCTCGCCGACGCCGAAGCCGCAGCCGCGCGCCTGCGCGAGCTCACCGGCGCCGAGACTCATGACGTCGCCCTTGTGATGGGCTCCGGCTGGGCACCGGCCGTCGACGCGCTCGGAGCGCCCGAGGCCGAGTTCCCCGTGACCGAGCTGCCGGGATTCCCGCCACCGGCGGTGGCGGGCCACGGCGGCCGGATCCGCTCGTACAAGATCGCCGAGAAGCGCGCGCTGGTCTTCCTGGGCCGTACGCACTACTACGAGGGCCGGGGCGTCGCCTCCGTCGCGCACGGCGTCCGCACCGCCGTCGCCGCCGGCTGCAAGACCGTCGTCCTGACGAACGGCTGCGGCGGACTGCGCGAGGGCATGCGCCCCGGGCAGGCCGTCCTGATCAGCGACCACATCAACCTGACGGCGGTCTCCCCGATCGTCGGCGCGAACTTCGTGGACCTGACGGACCTCTACTCCCCCCGGCTGCGCACGCTCTGCAAGGAGATCGACCCGGCCCTCGAAGAGGGCGTGTACGTCCAGTTCCCCGGCCCGCACTACGAGACCCCGGCCGAGATCAATATGGTCCGGGTGATGGGCGGCGACCTCGTCGGCATGTCCACCGTCCTGGAGGCCATCGCCGCGCGCGAGGCAGGCGCCGAGGTCCTCGGTATCTCGCTGGTCACCAACCTGGCCGCCGGACTGTCGGGCGAGCCGCTCAACCACGAAGAGGTGCTCCAGGCGGGCCGCGACTCGGCGACGCAGATGGGCGCGCTGCTGGCGCGGGTGCTCGAGCGCGTCTGAGGCTCGGGGCACACCTGCTCCCCAGAGACATCTCAGGGGGCAACTCAGGGGCATCTCAGGGGCGTCCGGTGCTCGCACGCGTCCGGTCCCTGGGCATGTATGGAACCGGGACGACACTCGGCCGGGACAACCACCGGCCTTGGCAGGAACCACGGCGGAGCGTGACCACCTCCGCCAGAACGGCGCCGGCCGCGGCGCAAGGAGGTACGCCACCGTGCAGCAGGACCTGACGCGACAGGACGCGACGCAGGACACCCCCAGCCCTCAGGACCTCGTCGCGCGGGCCACGGCCTGGCTGGCCGAGGACCCGGACAGCGAGACCCGCGAGGAGCTCGCCGGGATCATCGACGCCGGTGATCTCGGCTCACTCGCCGAGCGGTTCGCGGGCACGCTCCAGTTCGGCACCGCCGGGCTGCGCGGGGAGCTGGGCGCGGGCCCCATGCGGATGAACCGCGCGGTGGTCATCCGGGCCGCGGCCGGCCTAGCCGCGTATCTCAAGAAGCAGGGCGACAGCGGCCCGGAATCCGCGCCCTCCGAAACGCCCCTGGTCGTCGTCGGCTACGACGCCCGCTACAAGTCCGCGGACTTCGCCCGGGACACCGCGGCCGTGATGACCGGCGCGGGCCTGCGCGCCGCCGTGCTGCCCCGGCCGCTGCCCACCCCCGTCCTGGCCTTCGCCGTACGGCACTTGGGCGCCGCCGCCGGAGTCGAGGTCACGGCCAGCCACAACCCGCCCCGGGACAACGGCTACAAGGTCTATCTCGGCGACGGCTCCCAGATCGTGCCGCCCGCCGACGGCGAGATCGCGGCCGAGATCGACGCGATCGGCGCGCTGGCGAGCGTGCCGCGTCCCGACGACGGCTGGGAGACCCTGGGGGACGAGGTCCTGGAGGCGTATCTGGACCGTACGGGCGCCGCCCTGGCCCCGGGCACTCCGCGCACCGCGCGAACCGTCCACACGGCGCTGCACGGCGTCGGTACGGAAACGCTCCTCGCGGCCTTCGCGCGGGCCGGCTTCCCCGCGCCCGTACCGGTGCCGGAGCAGGCCGAGCCCGATCCGGCGTTCCCGACGGTCGCGTTCCCGAACCCGGAGGAGCCGGGCGCGATGGACCTGGCCTTCGCCACGGCCCGCCGCGTCCGGCCCGATCTGATCATCGCCAACGACCCGGACGCGGACCGCTGCGCGGTGGCCGTCCCGGACGACTCGGCCGAGGCCGGGTGGCGGATGCTGCGAGGCGACGAGGTCGGCGCGCTGCTCGCCGCGCACCTCGTCCGCAAGGGCGCGACGGGCACGTTCGCCGAGTCGATCGTCTCGTCCTCCCTGCTCGGCCGGATCGCCGCGGCGGCGGGGCTCGGTTACGAGGAGACGCTGACCGGCTTCAAGTGGATCGCGCGCGTCGAGGGCCTGCGGTACGGCTACGAGGAGGCGCTGGGCTACTGCGTCGACCCCGACGGCGTACGCGACAAGGACGGCATCACCGCCGCGCTGCTGGTCGCCGAACTGGCCTCGGAGCTGAAGGCCGAAGGCCGTACGCTCTCCGACCTCCTCGACGACCTCGCCGTCACCCACGGCCTGCACGCCACGGACCAGCTATCGGTCCGCGTCAAGGACCTGTCCCTGATCGCGGACGCGATGCACCGCCTGCGCGAACAGCCCCCCGCCACCCTGGCCGGCCTGACCGTCACCTCGGCCGAGGACCTGACCCGCGGCACAGCCACCCTCCCGCCCACGGACGGCCTCCGCTACCACCTGGACGGCACCTACAAGGCCCGAGCCATCGTCCGCCCGAGCGGCACGGAACCCAAGCTGAAGTGCTACCTGGAGGTCGTGATCCCGGTCCCCGACGCGACGGACCTGACGTCGGCGCGGTCAACCGGCACACAGGTCCTGGAGTCACTGAAGCGGGACCTGTCGAAGGCGGCGGGGATCTGAGCACCGACCCCCCGGGTCAGAGTTCGGTTCCTTCGGGGATGAGGTGGTCGTACTGGCCGGCCTTGACGGCCAGTATGTGCGCCAGCATCTCCTTGTCGGTGAACCGGAGAGCACCGTCGAGGTCCCGGCGCTTGGTGTCCCCGAATGCGACGCCGCCTTCGATGGGCATGATCTGGACGCAGTCGTCGCCTGTACCGGCGCTGAACGAGGATTTCTCCCACTCACCGTCGAGCGGCGCAGCGTAGAGGTCACCCTTCGGGGTCGCTCATGACAGCTCCTTCTCAATCTTTGCGAGGCGTCTGACGGTTGCTTCCTCATCCAACGCGTGATCCGCGAAGTCGACAAACCTCCGGCGGGCTCGCCGTACCTCCGCAGGATCGTCCTGGAGGGTTTCGCCTCGCGACCGTTCCTGCGAAACGACGCTGCGGTGGTCGGCACCAGGGAAGTCGATAATGCTGAAGACAGCGCCAGAGGTACTCGCCGCTCCCGCGGTGAAGGGGATCATTCGTAGAGCGATGTTCCGCTGTCCGACGATCGAAATCAAGTGCCGGATCTGTGCCCGCACGAGCTCCGGTCCACCGACAACCGCCCGCAGGGCGGACTCCTGACAGAGAGCATCCAGAACCGGCGGATTGCGACGGGTGAGGACTTCCTTTCTCCTCAACCGGGCCTGGACGAAGGCTTCACGGCGCTCCGTACTCTCATTCTTCTGTCCGAAAGCGACGATCGCCTCGATGTACTCACGGGTCTGAAGGAGACCCGGTACGTATGGTCCCGACTGCATCGAGATGCGTTCCGCAGCGTCTTCGAGGGAGAGAAAGCGGTGCGAGTCACCGGTGAACACGGCCTGGACTTCTGGCCGTTCGTACCATGCCCGGCCGTACGACCTGCCCTGCTCTATCGTCGCGACAATTCCGGCACGTTCCTCGGGCGTCGCCTTGTACGCATTGAGCAGCTTGGGCAACTGCTCATCGGTGGGGAACGCCTGACCTCGCTCGATCTTGCTCACGGTGAACCGCGAGACGCCAAGCACCTCTCCGGCTGCCGTCTGCTTGAAGCCGGCTTCCAGGCGCAGGCGCTGAAGCTCTTTCCCCTACCCGGCGCATGGCGAAGATGGCGTTCCCGTTGACGCTGACCGTCACGGTTCTTCCCTCCCGATGGTCTCCCGATACCGCCAGCGTATCGGCCGGTCACCCACCTCACTCACTCGTCGGAATGGACCCATCACCCTTAGTTGCGATCACCAGGTCGCGTGACCCCCACTGAGACGCACGCGCCGCGAACACGCTCAACTGCGGTGCGCAGTCCTCGTCATGCGCGGCCCGGAACATCCCGTACCCGTGATCGAAGGGTGTGGGCCATGAGCCAACTCGACCAGCGTGGTTACGTCCTGGCGGTAGAGCGCCACCCTTGCACGGCAGTTGCCGTCCCCGAGGCCCGCGCCATAGCGGCCCGTGCCTACGCGCCGTACCCCTGGGTGGACCACGACATGGTCAAGTTGCTGGTCAGCGAGACCGCGACCAACGCCGTGCTGCACGCGGGCGGGGGCGGGTTCGATCTGATCTGCCATTCGCCCGTGGGCAGTTCGATCCAGATCGAGTTGCACGACCGGTCCAGGTCCGAACCGACGCGCCACGTGGCCACCGCATGGGACAGCCACGGCAGAGGGCTTGAACTGCTCGACATCCTCGCCCCCGGATGGTTCGTCGTCACCACGCCGACCGGGAAGAGCCTGATCTTCAGGTGGAGGCGAACCGGTGCCCGACCGACACACCACCGGCTCCGCAGCCGACCTGATCCCGCACGGCCGCCCCCTCACCCGCGACGACCCTGTCTACCTGCGGCTGCTCGAACTCGTACTGACAGGCCTCGGCGGCACGATCCCCCTCACCTCGGACGACGAACCCGGTGATCCCGACGACGGCGACGGCGACAGATACACGCGGCAGTCGCGCTCACCCGGAAGGTCCGGGAGGCGGCGGACCCGCCAGTCGCGGGCGTAGGCCGGTGGGCCACTCCTCCCCGTCACCACGACGGCCACCGGCCGGTCGCGGGCGAGGGCGGTGAGCCCGGCGGGGGTGATGCTGCCGTCGTGTCCCGCGGTCTGCCGCGAGGCGCAACCGGCGCGGAAGGCGATACGGACGGCTTCCGTCCCGGTGATCACACAAGGCGGGCGGACGCCCTGGTGTCGCAGTTCGGCCACCACCCGGCCGAACGCCACCTGGCTGGAGCGGCCCCGCTCCGCCACACCACGCAACACGGTGTACTGGGCCGACTGATGGGCGGCCAGCAACAGGCCGAGGGCGACCGCCACGAGCAGACGTGGCCGTGCGGTCCTGCTGATCCAGATCACACAGACCGCCGTCGGCAGCGCGAGCAGCGCGTAGGCGGGGAGCAGGAAGCGCGGCGCGGCGTAGCCGATCATCAGCAGGTACGGCACCGCCATCGCGAGGCCGACGAGTGTCGGCACCAGCACGACCGGCAGGCGCCGGAGACGGGTCGCGGCCAGAACACCGCCGGTGGTGAGCAGGGGGAGGAGGAACCACCACACCGCGGTGACCGGCCGCCGCCACGGCACATCGCAGGGCCGGCACAGCGACCGCCCGTCGAGCGCGCGCATCTGGTCGCCGAAGGCGAGATGCCAGCCCAGGCTGCCTTGGATCTCGCTCGCGCGCCGCAGCCTCGTGAGGAGGCCTCCGTAACTGACGTACGCCTCGACGACCCACTGCGCGCAGCCGAGGACCGCTCCCGCCGCCAGAACCAGCAGCAGTAGCGGGCTGCGCCACGCCCTGACCAGGAGTACGCAGAGGGCGAGCGGCAGCACGAGCCAGAAGGCATCGGTGGGGCGCATGAGCCCGACGAACGCCACCCCCGCGCCGAGGCCGGCGAGGGCGACCCGGTCCGACCGGTCCCGCGCCGCCCTCAGGAAACAGCCGACCGCGAACAGCGCCCCAAGGGCGACCCACAGGTTCGGCATGACCTGCGGGCCGTAGAACACAGTGATCCACAGCCCGGCGAACAGCCCGCCGGCGAGGGCGAGTACCGAAGGAGGGAACAGCGCTCGCCACACCCGGAAGGCGCAGAAGAGCCCGATGCCCGACAGCAGCGCCAGGTAGCCGCGCAGTATGCCGACAGACGAGGTCAGCGCGGTCACCGGGGCGACGAGGAAGGTGATGCCCCGGGCACGCGGCGCGCTGAAGAATGCGGCATCGGTGCCCGGGGTCACCTGGCTGACGTACACCGTTTCGTCCCAGCCGAGCCCCGAACCGGGCACCACGACGACGAGTTGGACGAGCACGTAGACCCCTGCCACGGCGGCGAGCCATCTGAGATCCCGCCCGGTCGTCCAGCCTCGGTCGGGCCACAAATCCAGGTCTCGCCGACCGGAGGCCACCGCCGAGGTCTGTGTCATGCTCACCACGCTGCATCCGCGCCGCGCCGGGGGCCATCCAGGCAGGGCACTCGGACGAACCGGCGGCTACACCGCGAGCGATGCGCCGGAACGGTGGGGCATGGAGACTCCACCCGCCCGCCGTGGTTGCTCAGCCCGTCAGCAGCAGCACCAGCAGGACCACCAGGCCCGCGACGGCCGGCGCGATGATTCCGTACGCCCAGCGCACCGTCGGCTCGCCCTGGGCGGTGGGTCGGGCGGCGGATCGTTCGGAGAGTTCGCGCAGTTCGGCGACCGCACGGTCCGCCAGGGCCAGTTGTGCCTCGTCCGCCCTCGCGCCCTGCGAAGCCCTGCCGCGCGGGGCGCCGACGGTGCCGATGCCCATCGGGTCGCCGTGCGTCAGACGCGCCTGCCGGCGGTTGGCGCGCTTGCGCTGGCGCAGGGAGACGGGGACGGCCCACATCTGGAACTTCCCGGCGTTCTCGGTGAACACCTCGCACGAGAAGGTGGCCCGCACATCCGTGACACTCGCCCAGGGAAGGCTGATCGTCCGGAACGGGTTCCTGATCCGCAGCCGATCCTGCCCGGCGTAGACCGCCGGACGCAGGCTGAACGCGACGATGAGCGGCACGACGAACAACAGCGCGGCGAGCGCCAGCCAGGGCGTGCGGCCCGTCCCCCGGAAGAGCGCGTCGCCGCCCAGCCAGCCGACGATCACGAGCAGCAGCACACCGCCGAGGATTCCCCCGGCCGAACGGTAGACGCGGTCGGCGTAGGCCACCGGAGTCCCACCCGACGCGGGCGCTCCACCCGGCGCAGGCACTCCACCCGACGTGGGCGTCCCACCCGACACAGACGCTCCACCCGACGCGGGCGCCCCATCCGACGCAGACGTCCCACCCGGCTCCGCCACCCCGTCCGGCGTCGGCTTTTCCGGCGCAGACGCGTCCGGCGTCGGCTCGGAGGGCTGCTCAGGGCTCGGGGTCGTCATACAACCGATTCTGCCGTACCCCTCGCACCACCCCTCCCCCGGTCACCGCTCACCATCGGCCCGCCCGCACAACCCGCACCCCCTGTACAGGCTGCTACGCGCGTAGATATGCTCCTCTGGTGACCATGCCCACCATTACCCCCGCATTCGCCGACGTGACCGCGTCCGACAGCGCACTGCGCCGCTTCCTCCACGGGCTGCCCGGCGTCGACACCGTCGGCCTGGAGGCACGTGCCGCGTCGCTCGGGACGCGGTCGATCAAGACCACGGCCAAGGCGTACGCCATCGACCTGGCCATTTCCATGATCGACCTGACGACACTCGAAGGCGCGGACACCCCGGGCAAGGTCCGGGCGCTCGCCGCCAAGGCTCTCCGGCCCGATCCGACCGACCGTACGACTCCCGCCACCGCGGCGGTCTGCGTCTATCCGGACATGGCGGAGACAGCGGTGGCCGCGCTCGCCGGCTCGGACGTGAAGGTCGCCTCCGTCGCCACCGCCTTCCCCGCCGGCCGCGCCTCGCTGGGCGTGAAGCTCGCGGACACCCGCGACGCCGTGGCCGCCGGCGCCGACGAGATCGACATGGTCATCGATCGCGGCGCGTTCCTCGCCGGGCGCTATCTGAAGGTGTACGAGGAGATCCGCGCCGTGAAGGAGGCCGCGGGGGCCGCCCGCCTCAAGGTCATCTTCGAGACCGGCGAGCTGTCAACGTACGACAATATCCGCCGCGCCTCCTGGCTCGGCATGATCGCCGGCGCGGACTTCATCAAGACGTCGACCGGCAAGGTCGGCGTCAACGCCACCCCGGCCAATACCCTGCTGCTGCTGGAGGCCGTGCGCGACTTCCGCGCGCAGACGGGGGTGCAGGTCGGCGTGAAGCCGGCCGGCGGCATCCGTTCCACCAAGGACGCGATCAAGTTCCTGGTGCTGGTCAACGAGACCGTCGGCGCGGACTGGCTGGACAACCACTGGTTCCGCTTCGGCGCTTCCAGTCTGCTGAACGACCTGCTGATGCAGCGTCAGAAGCTCAGCACCGGCCGGTACTCCGGCCCCGATTACGTCACGGTGGACTGAGGCACAGATGGCAACTGAGGCAGAGATGGCATCCAAGAACGCATCGAACGCGTTGAACGCATTCACCTACGCACTGGCCCCGGAGTCCCGCTCCGTCGTCGACATCGCGCCGAGCTACGGCCTGTTCATCGACGGCGAGTTCGCCGAGGCGGCCGACGGCAAGGTCTTCAAGACCCTCAGCCCGTCGACGGAAGAGGTCCTCTCCGAAGTCGCCCAGGGGGGCGCCGAGGACGTCGACCGTGCCGTCAGGTCGGCCCGTAAGGCGTTCGAGAAGTGGTCGGCGCTGCCCGGCGCCGAGCGGGCCAAGTACCTGTTCCGTATCGCGCGGATCATCCAGGAGCGCTCGCGCGAGCTGGCCGTCCTGGAGACCCTCGACAACGGCAAGCCGATCAAGGAGACCCGCGACTCCGACCTCCCGCTGGTCGCCGCGCACTTCTTCTACTACGCGGGCTGGGCCGACAAGCTCGACCACGCCGGCTATGGAGCCGACCCCCGCCCGCTGGGCGTCGCGGGCCAGGTCATTCCGTGGAACTTCCCGCTCCTCATGCTCGCCTGGAAGATCGCCCCGGCGCTCGCCACCGGCAACACGGTCGTCCTGAAGCCCGCCGAGACCACCCCGCTCTCCGCCCTGTTCTTCGCGGACATCTGCCGCCAGGCCGGGCTCCCCAAGGGCGTTGTCAACATCGTCACCGGTGACGGCACCACCGGAGCCGCGCTCGTCGCGCACCCGGACATCGACAAGGTGGCCTTCACCGGTTCGACCGCCGTCGGCAAGGCCATCGCGCGCGAGGTCGCCGGTACGGACAAGAAGGTCACGCTCGAACTGGGCGGCAAGGGCGCCAACATCGTCTTCGACGACGCCCCGATCGACCAGGCCGTCGAGGGCATCGTCACCGGCATCTTCTTCAACCAGGGCCAGGTCTGCTGCGCGGGCTCGCGGCTGCTCGTACAGGAGTCGGTTCAGGACGAGTTGCTGGACTCGCTCAAGCGCCGGCTGGCCACGCTGCGCGTCGGTGATCCGCTGGACAAGAACACCGACCTCGGCGCGATCAACTCGGCCGAGCAGCTGGCCCGTATCAAGAAGCTGGCCGACGCGGGCGAGGCGGAGGGCGCCGAGCGCTGGTCCCCGGCCTGTGAACTGCCGTCCTCCGGCTACTGGTTCGCGCCGACCCTCTTCACGAACGTCACCCAGGCGCACACCATCGCCCGTGACGAGATCTTCGGCCCGGTGCTGTCCGTACTGACGTTCCGTACGCCCGACGAGGCCGTGGCCAAGGCCAACAACACCCCGTACGGCCTGTCGGCGGGCATCTGGACCGAGAAGGGCTCCCGCATCCTCGCGGTGGCGAACAAGCTCCGGGCGGGCGTCGTCTGGGCCAATACGTTCAACAAGTTCGACCCGACCTCGCCGTTCGGCGGCTACAAGGAATCGGGCTACGGCCGCGAAGGCGGCCGCCACGGCCTGGAGGCATACCTCGATGTCTGACTCGACCTCGACCTCGACGCGACTGAGTGTCCTCAAGACCTACAAGCTGTACGTCGGGGGCAAGTTCCCCCGCAGCGAGAGCGGCCGGGTGTACGAAGTGACGGACTCCAAGGGCAGTCTGCTGGCCAACGCCCCGCTGTCCTCCCGCAAGGACGCCCGTGACGCGGTCGTCGCGGCCCGCAAGGCGTTCAGCGGCTGGTCGGGCGCGACCGCGTACAACCGGGGCCAGATCCTCTACCGCGTCGCCGAGATGCTGGAGGGCCGCCGCGAGCAGTTCGTACGGGAGGTCGGGCAGGCCGAGGGCCTGTCCAAGTCGAAGGCGGCGGCGCTCGTCGACGCGGCGACGGACCGCTGGGTCTGGTACGCGGGCTGGACCGACAAGATCGTCCAGGTGGTGGGCGGGGCGAACCCGGTCGCCGGCCCGTTCTTCAACCTCTCCACCCCCGAACCCGCCGGTGTCGTCACGGTCCTGGCCCCGCGCGAGTCGTCCTTCCTGGGCCTGGTCTCGGTGATCGCCCCGGTGATCGCGACGGGCAACACGGCGGTCGTCGTCGCGAGCGAGAAGTCCCCGCTGCCCGCGCTCTCCCTCGGCGAGGTGCTGGCCACCTCCGACCTGCCGGGTGGCGTGGTCAACCTGCTCTCCGGACGGACCGCCGAGATCGCGGCCCCGCTCGCCGCACACCAGGACGTCAACGGGATCGACCTGACCGGCGCGGACGAGGCCCTGGCCAAGGACCTGGAGATCGCGGCGGCGGACAACCTCAAGCGCGTGCTGCGCCCGAAGCCGGCGGACGTGTCGGACTGGTCCGCCGACCCGGGCACTCACCGGCTGACGGCGTTCCTGGAGACGAAGACGGTCTGGCACCCCACGGGGAGCCTGGGCGCCTCCGGCTCGGCGTACTGACGTACTGACGCCCGGGGGCCCGCCACGCCCCTCGGCGTAGTGACATACCGACGCCCAGGCCCGCCACACGCCTGTCCGTACTGATGTACGGACACCCAGGGCCCGCCACGGCACGATGCCCGCTTTCCCTCGCTCCGGAGGCGAAAGCGGGCATCCGTCGTCCGTCACCCCGGCAGCAGCCCCAGCGCGGGCCCGACCAGCGGCAGGTTCTTGAGCGCCCCGCCGCCCTTCGTCAGCGGATCGGTGACGATCGCGGTGGACACCGGCTTGAAGTCGGCGACCTGCGTGCCCACCGCGTTGTCCAGCGGGTCCACGCCCGTACCCGACAGCGGGTAGAGCTTGAGGTTCTTGGCCGGTCCCAGCGCACCGGCCGTCGCGTGGCCGAGCGCGCCGACGACGCCCTGGACCGCGGCCTCACCGGATTCCGCGAGTTTGGCGTCGTTGAGCTTGCTGTCGGTGCTCGTCGTGGGCGCCGGGGCGGCGGGCTGCGCCGCCTGGGCCGCCGTACCGCCCAGACCGAGGACCGCGCTCGCCGCGGTGACGGTCAGACCGGCGCGCAGCAGAGCGTGGCGCGGGGAGGAGGGAGCTGCATGACGTGCCATGTGGTTTCCTGCCTGGCAGAGGGTTTGAGTAATCGTGGCGACACGCAGCGTAGTTGAGGCGTGGTGCCGATACCACCAGGACCGGCCGACCTCACCCGGTCGACCCCGCCGCCGGACTCACTGCCGGACTCGCCGCCGAACTCGCCGGCCGATCGCGGTCCCCGGGGATCCCTCACGCCGGTTCATGCCGCACACTGGTGTCCCGTGAGCTCTCCTTCCCTTGCGACCCGCGTCGTGCTTCTCACGGGCCCTTCCGGCTCCGGAAAGTCGTCCCTCGCCGCCCGCACCGGCCTGCCCGTGCTGCGCCTCGACGACTTCTACAAGGAGGGCGACGACCCGACGCTGCCGCTGGTCCCGGACACCACGGACATCGACTGGGACTCCACACGGTCCTGGGACACGGACGCCGCCGTCGCCGCGATCGTGGAGCTGTGCCGTTCGGGCCGTACGACCGTTCCCGTCTACTCCATCGCCACCAGCGCGCGGGTGGACACCGAGTCGCTCGACATCGGGCGTACGCCGCTGTTCCTCGCGGAGGGCATCTTCGCCGCCGATATCGTCGCCCACTGCCAGGAACTCGGCGTACTGGCCGACGCGCTCTGTCTGCGCGGGCGGCCGTCGACCACGTTCCGGCGGCGGCTGCTGCGTGATCTGCGCGAGGGGCGGAAGTCGGTTCCGTTCCTGCTGCGGCGCGGCTGGCGGCTGATGCGGGCCGAGCGCGCGATCGTCGGCCGGCAGACGGCGCTGGGGGCGCATCCGTGCGCCAAGGCGGAGGCGCTGCGCCGTATCACCGCTGCGGCGGCCGGGCGCTGCGTCAAGCCGCGCGGCGTGCCGTCCCCCGCGACGGGCACGGCCGCTCCCACCTCCGTCGCCCCCACCTCCGCCGTCCCCAGCCCGAGCGGTCACTGAGCGGCCGGCCACGTTTCAACCGTACGAACCGAGTTGTACGAACCGAGCCGTACGGCCCGAGTCGGCGCAACACGAACAACACAGCGGCACGTGCGGCACAAAGCAACACGAGCAACACCAACAACACCAACAGCACAGCGACACGGGCAACACAAAGCGGGACCGGACAGGCCCCCCAGCCCGGTCCGATCCCGCTTCGTTCCCCCGTACCCCCCGGTGGATCCCCGCGTCCCCCGTGGATCCCCGTACTTTCTCCCCCGGGCCGCTCGTTCTCCCGGGCCCCCTCGCTTCCCCTGAATCCCCCCGTGCTCCCGCCGTTTCCCCCGAAACGGCGGGCCCTGCTCCCCCGTACTTCCCCCCACTGCCCTCAGGCGACCAGTTCGCCGAAGGACTCTTCCTCGTCACGGCCGAAGCTGAGGACCTCGTCCTCGCGCAGCCGGCGGAGCGACCGCCAGATGCTCGACTTCACCGTGCCGACACTGATGTCGAGGATGTCCGCGATCTCCGGATCGGTGCGACCCTCGTAGTAACGCAGTACCAGCATCGTGCGCTGGAGTTCGGGAAGGCGGGTGAGCGCCTGCCAGAGCACCGCGCGCAGTTCGGTGCCGCGCATCGCGTCGGTGTCGCCCACCGTCTCCGGCAGCTCCTCCGTCGGGTACTCGTTGAGCTTGCGCCTGCGCCAGGCGCTGATGTGCAGATTGGTCATCGTGCGGCGGAGGTAGCCCCCGACCGCCGCCTTGTCGCTGATCCTGTCCCACGCCCGGTACGTCGAGAAGAGGGCGCTCTGCAACAGGTCCTCGGCCTCGAACCGGTCGCCGGTCAGGTGGTAAGCGGTCGCGTACAGGGAAGCGCGGCGCTCCCTGACGTAGGCGGTGAACGCCGTTTCGGCGTCCTCCGTCTCCGCCTGGACCGACCGTTCCCCCGTTGCCTCCCCGTACGCGACTCCCCCGTTGCCCCCGTTGAGCACCTGGGGCGCGTCAACCACCGTCATGTACGACGGCTTGTGCTGACGCCCGGCGCCGCGAACGCACCCCCGCCCGTTCACGGCGCCGGACTTCTCGCTGCTCCGCGTGATGTCGTGAAGGCGCGTGATTACTGCGCTCGTGGTGGTGCCGTGCAGTGCGTTCATCCCGCGCCCCCCGTCGGTTGGAGTTGCTTCGTTCCGTGTGCCAATGAGCTTGCCGGGGCAGTTTCATGGCCCTGTCCGCCGACTGTCACAGGCGTGTCACAGGGCGCTGCGGTCCTTGTGGAACAGGTGAGGAACGGATGGGAGCGCTCCGACGGTCGAACTCCGGTCCCCCCATGAGACAGAATGACCTCCGTGCCTTTCCTGCTGCTGATCGAGGACGACGACGCCATCCGCACGGCCCTCGAACTCTCGTTGTCACGCCAGGGCCACCGTGTGGCCACCGCGGCGACGGGAGAGGACGGCCTGAAACTGCTGCGGGAGCAGCGGCCGGATCTGATTGTGCTGGATGTGATGCTGCCCGGTATCGACGGTTTCGAGGTGTGCCGCCGCATCAGGCGCACCGACCAGCTGCCGATCATTCTGCTGACCGCCCGCAGTGACGACATCGATGTGGTGGTCGGCCTGGAGTCCGGCGCCGACGACTATGTGGTGAAGCCGGTGCAGGGGCGGGTGCTGGACGCCCGTATCCGAGCGGTACTGCGGCGCGGCGAGCGGGAGTCCACGGATTCGGCGACGTACGGCACCGTGGTGATCGACCGTTCCGCCATGACCGTCACGAAGAACGGCGATGATCTCCAGCTCACCCCGACCGAGCTGCGGTTGCTGCTGGAGTTGAGCCGCCGGCCCGGACAGGCGCTGTCGCGGCAGCAGTTGCTGCGGCTGGTGTGGGAGCACGACTACCTGGGCGACTCGCGTCTGGTGGACGCGTGCGTGCAGCGTCTGCGGGCGAAGGTGGAGGACGTGCCGTCCTCGCCGACCCTGATCCGTACAGTCCGCGGCGTGGGCTACCGGCTGGACGCCCCTTCGTGAGCAACGCACCCATGGAGGACGGGCCGGACGGCGGCCCGCCGGAGATCGGCGCGACGAGGAACGACGACGCGAAGGGCGCCACGAGTCCCGAGGGACCCGAGGGACCCGAGGGACCCGAGGGACCCGAGGGACCCGAGGGACCCGAGGGACCCGAGGAATCTCAGAGGTCCCAGGGGGCTGCCAAGTCCCAGGAGTCCACGAAACCTCAGGAGTCCACCAAGCCCCCGGGGTCCACGGGACGTTCGGCGAAGAAGGCCATTGTCGCCGGGCTCCGGCTGACCAGTCTGCGGCTGCGGCTCGTGGTCGTCTTCGGGGCCGTCGCCCTGACCGCCGCCGTCTCCGCGTCGGGGATCGCGTACTGGCTCAACCGCGAGTCCGTACTGTCCCGGACGCAGGACGCCACCCTCAAGGACTTCCGGCAGGAGATGCAGAACCGCGCGGCGGAGCTGCCCCAGCGGCCGAGTCAGGCCGATCTCCAGACCACCGCCGAGCAGATGTCGGGCGACAACTCCGGTTACAGCGTGCTGCTGATCGGTGAGCGTGCCGAGGGGAAGCCCATCGTCGGGGCCTCCGATCCGGACACCTTCACGCTCGCAGACGTGCCGCGCTCGCTGCGGGAGGCCGTCAACGACAAGCAGAAGGTCACCTCGGGGAACGCGTACCCGTACCACCTGTTCTGGCAGCGCACCGAGCACGGCAGTACGCCCTATCTGGTGGGCGGTACGCGGATCATCGGCGGCGGGCCGACCGGGTACCTGTTCAAGTCCCTCGACCAGGAGCGCGCGGACCTCAACTCGCTGGCCGTGTCACTGAGTATCGCCACGGGGCTCGCGCTCATCGGCTCGGCGCTCCTCGCGCAGGCCGCGGCGACGACCGTGCTCAGGCCCGTACAGCGGCTGGGAGAGGCATCGCGAAAGCTCGGCGAGGGCCGGTTCGACACCCGGCTGCGGGTGACGGGGACGGACGAACTGGCCGACTTGTCACGTACGTTCAACAAGTCCGCCGAGTCCCTCCAGAAGAAGATCGCGGACATGAGCGCGCGCGAGGAGTCCAGCCGCCGCTTCGTCGCCGACATGTCGCATGAGCTGCGTACCCCGCTGACCGCGCTCACCGCCGTGACGGAGGTCCTGGAGGAGGAGACCGAGAACCTCGACCCGATGATCGCGCCCGCTGTGAGGCTGGTGGTCAGTGAGACCCGCCGGCTCAACGTCCTGGTGGAGAACCTGATGGAGGTCACCCGCTTCGACGCGGGTACGGCCCGGCTCGTCCTCGATGACGTCAATGTCGCCGACCAGGTCACGGCCTGTATCGACGCGCGCGCCTGGCTCGACGCGGTGGAGCTGGACGCCGAGCGGGACATCATGGCGCGGCTCGACCCGCGCCGGCTCGACGTGATCCTGGCGAACCTGATCGGCAACGCGCTCAAGCACGGCGGTTCGCCGGTCCGGGTGGCGGTGCGGACGCAGGGCGAGAAGCTGCTCATCTCGGTACGGGACCACGGCCCCGGCATTCCCGAGGACGTCCTGCCGCATGTCTTCGACCGTTTCTACAAGGCGAGCGCCTCCCGGCCGCGCTCCGAGGGCAGTGGCCTCGGTCTGTCGATCGCGATGGAGAACGCCCATATCCACGGGGGCGACATCACGGCGGTCAATGTCCCGGAGGGCGGCGCGATGTTCGTCCTGCGGCTGCCCCGGGAGGGCGAGTCGGCGGAGCCGGATCCGGAACGGGAGAGGGAACGGCAGCGGGAACGGGGAGAGGAAGGCGACGCACCGTGACGGCCAGTGGCGTGAAGAGCCCGCGCGGTACGAACGGGAGCGGGGCGCACGGCCATGTGGCGTGCCCCGGCGAGACGCACGCGAACACGGCGCGCGGCAGCGGCAGGGGCGAGAGCGGGGCGCACGGGAGCGGTACGGAACCGGGGCGGATACGCCGGCCCGCCGTGGCATTCGCGCGCCTCGCGTGTGTGACCGCGCTCGCCGTCGTGGCCACGGGGTGCGGGATCCGCACCACGTCGGTGCCGGTGGACGCCGGGCACGCACCCTCGCGGATGCCGTGCGAGGTCTCTCCCGAGAAGGACGTCATCACGAGCCGGAACCCGGGCGTGCCGGTGCGGGTGTATCTCGTGTGTGCCTCCGGGCTGGTCCCGGTGGAGCGGGCGGCACAGATACCGGACGGGAAGACGCTCGACAGCCGGCTGCGCATCGGGCAGGGGCTGCTGGACGAGCTTCAGGCGCAGCCGTCCTCCACCGAGCGGAACGCGGGCTTCACCACGTCCGTACGGGGGCCGCTGCTCGTCTCAGGGCCGCGCGAGGGCGACCCGGCGGGCACGCTGCGGCTCAGCCGCCAGCCGGAGGACCTGCCGCCGACCGGGCTGGCGCAGATCGTCTGTACGTTCGCGGAGAGCGAGGCCACGAACGGCAAGGTGGTGCTGGGCGGGCCCGGCGACTATCCGGTACGCGGATACACCTGCGACACCCGCACGAAGAACCACCCGGACGAGACGGCCCCGACGCGCGCGGCATCGGTTTCTCCGTCGGGAACCCCTTCCGCGTCCCCGTCGTCGTCGTGAGCGCGGGCGCGCGGCCTCGGGTACGCGCCCCAAGGGCGTAACTCCAGGTGCACAACCCGCCGCGGTGCCTCGCGCACCCCGCCCCACCCGGGCCCGCGGTGGCCGGACCGATCGCCTTGTACGGGTGATGCCCGTCTCATGAACCCCTTCTTCCGCATCCGGCGGAACCGACAGCGCCGGGCTCCGCGTCTTGGGATTCGTGCGTCAAGGTCCGGGCGACAGTGCCCTCATCCGCTTCCGTACGGCGGGGCTCGTTCTCCTCCTCATCCATCTACTGCTGGTGGGGTGGCTGACGCTTCGCCCGCTGGACGTCCTGTGGGTGAACGCGGCCAATCTGACGCCGTTCGCCGGTATCAGGGCTGATCTGGCCCTGGGGCCCCTGGTGGCGGCCCGGCGGATCGGCGAGGGACTGCTGCTGCTGGCCCCGCTCGGTGTCCTGCTGCCGGTCGCGGGCGGCCGTCTCACCGTCTCCTTCTGGGCCTCCCTGGCCCGTACGGTCGCGGCCGGCGCGATGATCTCTCTGGGTATCGAGCTGTTGCAGACCGGGGTGCCCGGCCGGGTGGTCGACGTGGACGCGATGCTGCTCAATACGGCCGGGGTGGCGCTGGCGCATCTTCTGGTGGTTCCTCTGGGCCGCTACCGGCTGCGCCGCAGGCTGGAGTCCGGAAGCGGCCGTCGTACTACTCCCCGGCCCGGCGGCCGGCCTGGGCTGCTCCCGCGGGAGGACATCTCTCAGGGGGCGACCCCGACAATTCCCAGGGTCGGCGTCGCCCCGTAGAGCGAGGCGTTGTACCGGGCTCCGGGGGCACCATGGAGATATCGGGAGCACGCGACGAACGCGACGAAGAGATTCGAAGGGATTCCAAGAGAAGCTCCCTCATTCACGGTCTCGCAAAGGAGTTTCACCATGGCCGCACTGGTACGCCCCCGCGACGGACGGATGATCGGCGGAGTGTGCGCGGCGCTGGCGCGGCGCTTCGGCATGTCCGCGAACACCATGCGGGTGATATTCGTGGTCTCGTGTCTGCTGCCGGGCCCGCAGTTCCTGCTTTATCTGGCGCTGTGGATCCTGCTGCCGGGCGAGAAGAGCACCGCCTCGACCGCCTGGTAACCGGCCGGGGCCGTCTCGTACACGACCGCCTGCCCGTCTGTGGACGGACATGAATGGGCGCGTACCCGCATACGGATACGCGCCCATTCATACGTCGTGGTTCCGGACAGGCTCAGCCGCCGAGCGGGATTCCGTTGACCGGGAGTCCCTTCTGTCCCGTGTTCACCGGGATCCCGCCGAGCAGCGTCTTGAGGGAGAGGCCGTTCTGGAGACCCTGGAGCAGCTGGGGCGCGGCCTGCTGGAGCGCGCCGAGCCCGGTCGTGGCGCCGGTCGTCGCGTCGGAGACGGGCGCCGGGAGCTGCTTCGCGACACCGTCCACCGGCAGGGCGCCGGTGACATCGCCCACCGGCACCGCCTTGGTGACGCCGCCCAGCACGGCACCCGCGTCGGGGACGCCGGGCGCGGCGGCCGATGCGGTCCCGGCGGCGGTGGCGGCGAAGGCGGCACCGAGGGCGGCGGCACCGAGCGTCTTGGCGACAGACTTCTTCATCTGGAATGTCATCCTTGGGGAGGGGAATGTGAGCGGCTCTGCAAGTTAGCCATCCACACACGGCCCCGCAAACACCCGGAAGCGGCCGGGATTTCGTGTTCCCGGCCGCTCACCGGGCCAGTTGCGCGGCGCCCGCTACCCGGGTATCAGCTGGTCACAGCGGTCTGCTTGAACAGCCATTCGGATTTCAACTCCGCATATCCCGGCTTGATCACGTCATTGATCATGGCGAGTCGTTCATCGAAAGGAATGAATGCTGATTTCATCGCATTGACCGTGAACCACTGCATGTCTTCGAGTGTGTAGTCGAACGCGTCGGCCAGCAGCTCGAATTCGCGGCTCATGGTGGTGCCGCCCATCAGACGGTTGTCGGTGTTCACCGTGGCGCGGAAGTGCAGTTCGCGGAGCAGACCGATCGGGTGCTGGGCGATCGATTCGGCCGCGCCGGTCTGGATGTTGGAGCTGGGGCACAGCTCCAGCGGGATGCGCTTGTCCCGTACGTACGCGGCGAGTCGGCCCAGTGTCACCGTGCCGTCCTCGGCGACCTCGATGTCGTCGATGATGCGCACACCGTGACCGAGCCGGTCGGCGCCGCACCACTGGAGCGCCTGCCAGATCGAGGGCAGCCCGAAGGCCTCGCCCGCGTGGATGGTGAAGTGGTTGTTCTCCCGCTTCAGATACTCGAAGGCATCGAGGTGGCGGGTGGGCGGGAAGCCGGCCTCGGCGCCCGCGATGTCGAAGCCGACCACGCCCGAGTCGCGGTAGCGGTTGGCGAGTTCGGCGATCTCCAGGGAGCGGGCCGCGTGCCGCATGGCGGTGAGCAGGGCACCGACCCGGACGCGCCGGCCGTTGGCGAGGGCGCGTCGCTCGCCCTCCCGGAAGCCCTCGTTGACGGCCTCGACGACCTCTTCGAGGGTGAGCCCCCGCTCCAGGTGCTGCTCGGGCGCGTACCGCACCTCCGCGTAGACGACACCGTCCTCGGCGAGGTCCTCCGCGCACTCGGCGGCGACCCGGAAGAGCGCGTCACGTGTCTGCATGACGGCGCAGGTGTGCGCGAAGGTCTCCAGATAGCGCTCCAGCGAGCCGGAGTCGGCCGCCTCGCGGAACCAGAGGCCGAGCTTGTCGGACTCGTGCTCGGACAGGCCCTCGTAACCGGCGTCGCGGGCCAGCTCGATGACTGTGCCCGGCCGGCAGCCGCCGTCCAGGTGATCATGGAGAAGGACCTTGGGGGCGCGGCGGATCTGGTCGGCGGTGGGCGGGCGGTATGTCTGGCTCGTCATCTGGGCACTCTAACGCCTACGCGCGTAGATCACCGACGGTCGATACCTAACAGTGACCACGCGGACGGGTGGAGTACACGTGTCCTTCTGAGACTGTTCTGCCATGGGACAGCACGCAGTTCCCGGGCCGGAGGAACGAACGGCGGGCCGGGACGGGACGGCACGCGGGCGTCGGGCAGAGCCATGGGCACGAGCAGGGACACGGTGGGCGCGGGTGGCATGGGCGGGGGCAGGCACGGGAGCCGGAGCACTGGCGCGAGCACGGGCACGGGCACGGGCGCGGGCGGAAGTGGAACCGGACTCGGGAACGGGATCCGAGGCGGGAGCGGGACCGGAGACGGGAACGGGATCCGAGGCGGGAGCGGGACCGGAGACGGGAACGGCATCCGAGGCGGGAGCGGGACCGGAGACGGGAACGGCATCCGAGGCGGCAGCGGGACCGGAGACGGGAACGGCATCCGAGGCGGGAGCGAGATCGGAGACGGGAACGGCACGCGGGCCGGGAGCGAAGGCTGAGGCGCGGGCGCGGCTGGGGCGCGTGATCACCGCCCCCGCCGCCGGATCGGCCATAGGCGGTGTGGTGCTCGTACTCCCCACGGGCGAACCGGTCTCCACCCGGCGCCCCTCCCCCCTCGCGTACGCGCGCATCCTGCCCCTCGCGCGCTCGCTGGCCAGGGCGGGTGCGCCCGAAGGACTGGTCGTGCACGTGGTGCACTACCGCAGCCGCGGCTGGAACGGTACGGACGCACACCTCGCGGCGGACGCCGAGTGGGCGGCGGACGAGGTCGTACGGCGCTACGGCGACGTGCCCGTCTGCCTGGCCGGGCACGGCATGGGCGGCCGCGCCGCGCTGCGGGCGGCGGGGCACCCGGCCGTCAACTCCGTACTGGCGATGTCGCCCTGGCTGCCGGAGTGCGACCGGGCCGCCGAACCGGAGCCGGTACGACAGTTGACGGGTCGTCAGGTTCTGATGATGCACGGCACCAACGACGCGCTGTGCGACCCCGACCTCTCCTACCGGCTGGCCGAGCGCGCCAAGAAGATCAATCGGGACACCTGCCGTTTCGAGGTCCACTCCGACGGACACGCGCTGCGCCAGCACCACGACGAGGTCCTGGCACTGGCCTCGGACTTCGTACTGGGGGCGCTGCTCTCGCGCGCGTACTCCCGGCCGGTCGCCGACGCGTTGGCGGCGCCTCCGCCGCTGGGGCTGCGGATGCCGCTGGCGGCGGGGTTCGGACGGTCGCTGCGGCCGTAAGCGAGCCTCGGCCACAGAGCGCCCGGTGGGCGCCGAAGACGCTTCGGCGCACGCCCCGTGGGCCGCGGACCGTCCGCCGCCGACTCCGTCGGCCCGTCCACCTTCCCGGTCTCCTCCTGGCGTCCTTCCCGGCGTCCATCAGTCCGGGAGCAGCTGGCCGCGCCGGGACAGCAGGAAGCGTTTGAAGGCCGCCACCGGCGGGGTGTCCGGGTGGCCGTCGAGCCAGGCCACACCGATCTCGCGGACCGCGCGCGGCGCCGTGACCGTCAGTTCCACAACTCCCGGGCGGGCCACGGCCGGTGGCGGCAGCAGGGCGACGCCCAGGCCCGCCGCCACCAGACCGCGCAGCGTCTCCGCCTCCTCCCCCTCGAACGCGACGCGCGGACGGAAACCCGCCTCGGCGCACAGGTCGTCGGTGATCCGGCGCAGCCCGTATCCCGGTTCGAGCGTGACGAAGGTTTCGTCGGCGGCCTCGGCGAGGCGGACGCGTCGGCGCCCGGCGAGCCGGTGCTCGTCGGGCACGACCAGCCGCAGCCGCTGTTCGTCCAGCCGCCGGGCGACCAGGTCGGGGGCGTCGGGCACCGGCGAGGTGAGGCAGAGGTCCAGTTCTCCCGCGCGCATGCGCTCGATCATCGCCTCGCCGTAGTTCTGCACGAGCTGGAAGCGCACCCGCGGATGGTCGGCGCGGAAGGCCCGGATCAGTCCGGGCACGGTCTCCGAACCCATGGTGTGCAGGAAGCCGAAGGCGACCTTGCCGGACGCCGGATCGGCGTCGGCGCGTACGGACTCGGCGGCCCGCTCCACCTCCGCGAGGGCCCGTTCCACGGAGGAGAGGAACGTCCGGCCCGCGTGGGTGAGGGAGACCGTACGGCCCTTACGGGCGAACAGGGCGATGCCCAGGTCCTGTTCGAGCCGGACCATCGCCCGGGAGAGGGTGGACTGCGGTACGGCCATGTCCTGCGCGGCGCGGGTCACATGCTCGTGGCGGGCCACCCCGGCGAAGTACGCCAGCCGGGGCGCGAGGACCGCGGACCACGACTCGGGGTCCAGTTCGGCTGTCGGCGCCATGTCTTCTTCGTGACTGTCCCATGACAGACGCTTCCGTGAGCTGTGTTCATGCACCATGGGAACGATTATCGCCATTCCATGCATTGGACGCATGAGTGCACGGTACTTACGGTCGTTGTATGCCTTCAGTCAGTACCGAGGCACCCACCACCCCGGGTGCCTCCGCCGCACCGTCCGCTCCGGCCTCCTCGTCGTCGGATTCGCTTCTCTCCCCGGGCCGCCCCGGCTACCGCCGGATGAGCTTCGCGCTCTTCGCCGCCGGAGTCGCGACCTTCGCCCTCCTCTACTCCACGCAGGCCCTGCTGCCCGCCATCTCCACCGACCTCGGTGTGACGGCGAGCCAGGCCAGTTGGACGGTCTCGGCGGCGACGGGCGCGCTGGCCCTGTTCGTACTGCCGCTGAGCGCGCTGTCCGAGCGGTTCGGCCGGCGCACGATGATGACCGCCTCGCTGCTGATCGCGGTCGTGGTCGCTCTGCTGGTGCCGTTCGCGCCGAACGTGGAGTGGCTGGTGGCGCTGCGCGCCGTGCAGGGCGCGGCACTCGCCGGCCTGCCGGCGTCGGCGATGGCGTACCTCGCGGAGGAGGTGCGGCCGAAGGCGCTGGTCGCCGCGATCGGGCTGTTCGTCGCGGGCAACAGTGTCGGCGGCATGAGCGGCCGTATCGTCACCGGCTGGGTCGCCCAGCTGTGGGGCTGGCGCGCGGCGCTGGGCGCGGTCGGCCTGATGGCGGCGCTCTGCGCGATCGTCTTCCGCCTCATGATCCCCAGGGCACGGAACTTCACGCCCCGGTCGCTGAGCCCGCGCGCGCTGGCGAAGACGGTCGGCGGGCACCTGTCGGACCCGCTGCTGCGCCGCCTGTACGCGATCGGCGGACTCTTCATGATGGTGTTCGGCGCGGTCTACACGGTGATCGGCTACCGGCTGGTGGAAGCGCCGTTCAGCCTCTCGCAGGGCGTCATCGGCTCGATCTTCCTGGTCTACCTGGTCGGAACGGTCTCCTCGGCCGCGGCCGGACGGCTGGTCGCCCGGCTGGGCCGGCGCGGCGCGCTGTACCTGGCGGTGGGCACGACGACGTCCGGTCTGCTGCTGACGCTCTCGGACGCGCTGGTCATGGTCCTGCCCGGCCTGGTGCTGATCACGGCGGGCTTCTTCGCGGGCCACGCGGTCGCCTCGTCGGCGGTGAGCGGTACGGCGAAGACCGGCCGCGCGCAGGCCTCGGCGCTCTACCAGTCGGCGTACTACCTGGGCAGCAGCGCGGGCGGCGCACTGGGCGCGCTCGCCTTCCACGCGGGCGGCTGGGAGGCCACGGTGGCGCTGGGACTGCTGGCGGTCCTCGGGGTCGTCTCGATCACGCTGTACGGGAGCCACGCGGCGCGCGCGCAGGCGGCGCGGCGACCGGTGCGGGCGGCGGCACAGCGGTAACGCGGAACCGCACGGACTGACGGATACGGACCGGGCCACGGCGCGAGAGCGCTGCGGCCCGGTCCGTATCCATGTGTCCGGGCGGGGCGTCGGCGTGTCCGGGCGGGGATCGGCGTGTCCGGGCGGGGGCCGGCGTGTCCGGGCGGGGGCCGGCTGGGGCAATTTCTCCGGAAACCGGCGGATGTCGGTGGGCTGCGGTAGCTTCCGAGGGTGTGGGTTCCAAGGGGGCTATTGGGGTGACCGATGAGTGATCTTGTAACAGCAGAGGACCTGGATTCCCGGCTGGAGAAGTACCGGACGGAGCTGACCGGCTACTGCTACCGGATGCTGGGCTCGGCCTTCGAGGCCGAGGACGCCGTGCAGGACACGATGGTGCGCGCGTGGCGTGGCTTCGAGAAGTTCGAGGGCCGCTCCTCGCTCCGTTCCTGGCTGTACCGCATCGCGACGAATGTCTGCCTGGACATGCTCAACGCGGGCAATCGCAGGGCTCGCCCCATGGATCTGACCGCGCCGACTCCGGTGGCCCAGGCCCAGCTCAGCGCGCGCCCCGAGGATGTCTGGCTGGAGCCGGTGCCGGACGGCCGGGTGCTGCCGTCGGTGGCGGATCCGGCCGAGACGGCGGTGTCGCGGGAGACGATCCGGCTCGCGTTCGTCGCGGCGCTCCAGCATCTGCCGCCGAAGCAGCGGGCCGTGCTGATCCTGCGCGAGGTCCTGGCCTGGAAGGCGAGCGAGGTGGCCGAGCTGCTCGACACGACGGTCGCCTCGGTCAACAGCGCGCTCCAGCGGGCCCGCGCGACGCTCGCCGAGTCGCCGCCCGACGCGACGGACGCGGCTGCCGAGCTCGACGAGGAGCAGAAAGCGCTGCTGGAGCGCTATGTCGTGGCCTTCGAGGGCTATGACATGAAGGCGCTGACCGCCCTGCTCCATGACGACGCGAAGTTCACGATGCCGCCGTACGACCTGTGGCTCCAGGGCCACGACGACATCACCGGCTTCATGCTCACCATCGGCGCAGGCTGCCGTGGCTCGCGGCTCGTCCCGACCCTGGCCAACGGCACCCCGGCCTTCGCCCACTACAAGCCGGCGGAGTCGGGCGGCGGCTTCACACCGTGGGCGCTCCAGGTCATCGAGATCGAGGACGGCCGGATCACCGGGTTGCACTGCTTCCTGGACACGGAGCGCTGGTTCCCGCTCTTCGACCTGCCGCCGAGGCTGGGGAAGGAGCAGGAGAGGAAGCCGGACGAGGAGTGAGAAACGGCCGCTCGGCGGGCGGTGGCTCAGGGAGCTTGACGGTCTCCGTCGTCCGGTTCTCCGTCCCCCGCCGTCCGCTGGGCGATGCCTCCCAGCCCGACAAGATCCAGCAGCAGCCGAAGCTCCCGCCCCGCGCCTCGCAGCCTCAGTCGTCGGCCCCTTCTGCGGGCCGCCAGTTGGAGCCTGGCGAGGACCTCAACGGCTGCCAGACTCGGCTGGACGAGATCGCTGACGTCACAGATGACCTCGGCGGGCACGCTGTTGTCGTACGGCGACGTCCCGGTCTCCCGCACGGCCGTCCCCGCGGACAGTTCCGCGCACAGCTCCCCGCTGAGCCGGGGCGCATCGGCCGATGTGACGCGTCCGGCGATGACGAGAACGATCGGTTTCGTGACATCCACACGTAAGAGACCGGCCACGACGCCGGAACTCATCGCAGCCGCCCCGACACGGCCCGTACGCTGCCGGGCATGACCCCTGATCTGCCGGGTCCGGGGGGCGGTCCGAGCCGCCGGATGGCGGGCCTCGGTCAGCCGGCCGGGAACCCTTCGTTTCACCGGCGATCCCAGCATGCCGAACGGGATCGGTGGACGTCCACCGATCCCGTGCGCCCGAACCAGGGCATGTACATCAGCGGCCTCCGGCCGCGGGCGCAGGTCAGGCGATACGTTCCCGCACCACCGGCGTGGCCTCGTACGCCGTGCCCGGGGCTCCGATGTCGTAGCCGCCCTCCAGCGCCTCCAGCGCGTAGCCGAACCTCTCCGGGGTGTCCGTGTGCAGCGTCAGCAGGGGCTGGCCGGCCGTGACCGGGTCGCCCGGCTTGGCGTGGAGTTCGATGCCGGCGCCCGCCTGGACCGGGTCCTCCTTGCGGGCGCGGCCCGCGCCCAGGCGCCAGGCGGCGACGCCGACTCCGTACGCGTCGAGGCGGGTGAGGACACCCGACGACGGGGCCGTGACCACCTGTCGCTCGCGGGCCACCGGGAGCGCCGCGTCCGGGTCGCCGCCCTGGGCCGCGATCATGCGGCGCCAGACGTCCATCGCCGAGCCGTCGGCCAGCGCCTTGGCCGGGTCCGCGTCCTTCAGGCCCGCCGCGTCGAGCATCTCGCGCGCCAGGGCCAGGGTCAGGTCGACGACATCGGCGGGGCCGCCGCCCGCCAGGACCTCGACGGATTCGCGGACCTCCAGGGCGTTGCCCGCGGTGCGGCCCAGCGGGGTGGCCATGTCGGTGAGCAGGGCGACCGTCCGTACGCCGTGGTCGGTGCCCAGGCCCACCATGGTGGCGGCGAGTTCGCGGGCGTCCTCGATGGTCTTCATGAACGCGCCCGAGCCGACCTTGACGTCCAGGACCAGCGAGCCGGTGCCCTCGGCGATCTTCTTGGACATGATCGAGGAGGCGATCAGCGGGATGGCCTCGACGGTGCCGGTGACATCGCGCAGCGCGTACAGCTTCTTGTCGGCGGGGGCCAGCCCGTCGCCCGCCGCGCAGATGACCGCGCCCGTGGACTCCAGGACGTCCAGCATCTCGGCGTTGGAGAGCAGCGCCCGCCAGCCGGGGATGGCCTCCAGCTTGTCGAGCGTGCCGCCGGTGTGGCCGAGGCCCCGGCCGCTGAGCTGCGGTACGGCGGCGCCGCACGCGGCGACCAGCGGGGCCAGCGGGAGCGTGATCTTGTCGCCCACGCCGCCGGTGGAGTGCTTGTCGGCCGTGGGGCGCGACAGTGCGGAGAAGTCCATGCGCTCGCCCGAGTCGATCATGGCGGCGGTCCAGCGGGCGATCTCCGTGCGGTTCATGCCGTTGAGCAGGATCGCCATCGCCAGCGCCGACATCTGCTCGTCGGCGACCTCGCCGCGCGTGTAGGCGTCGATCACCCAGTCGATCTGCTCCGGGCTCAGCTCGCCCCGGTCCCGCTTGGTGCGGATGACGGAGATGACGTCCATGACGATCCTTTCGATGATGCGTGCCGTGCGACTTTCCGTACGGCATTCAGTACGTACGCGAGAGTATCCCGGACATCTCTACGCGCATAGATTCCCAACTGGTAATGACCGGCGGCCGGTACCGGCCGCCGGTCAGGGTCCGGTCTCAGGCGAGATGCCCCGGCCCGAACGGCTGCGGCAGCATCTCGGCCAGCGTGCGGAAGCCCTCCGGGGTCTCCAGGACCAGGTCCGGCCCGCCGAACTCGTACAGCAACTGCCGGCAGCGGCCGCACGGCACCAGTACCTCACCCGCGCCGTCGACGCAGGTGAAGTGGGTGAGCCGGCCGCCGCCGCTCAGATGCAGGGCGGAGACCAGGCCGCATTCGGCACACAGCCCGAGTCCGTAACTGGCGTTCTCGACGTTGCAGCCGGTGATCGTACGGCCGTTGTCGACCAGGGCCGCGACGCCGACCGGATAGCCCGAATACGGCGCGTACGCGCGGGACATGGCGTCCCGGGCCGCTCCCCGCAGGGCCTCCCAGTCGACGGCCCCACCGGGTGCGGGGCGGGTGGGAGGTCTCGGGGGCGCGGTCACGAGCCCTGTCCCTTCCGGTACGGCATCCCGTCGGCCTTGGGCATCCTGAGCCGTTGCGCGGAGAGCGCGAGGACCAGCAGCGTCGTGACGTACGGAGCGGCGTCGACGAACTGGCTCGGCACCTGGTCGGTGAGCTGGTACCAGACGAAGAGCACCAGCGAGACGGCCCCGGAGATCACCGCGGAGACGTATTTCTTCTGGTAGAGCTGCCAGGCAAGGACCAGGACGAGCAGGATCGCGAGGAGCAGCAGCATCGCGTGGACGTTCTCGGCGCCGCCGCGCAGCTTGAGGCTGTCGGTGAAACCGAAGAGCCCGGCGCCGAGGGCCAGTCCGCCCGGCATCCAGTTGCCGAAGATCATCGCGGCGAGACCGATGTAGCCGCGGCCGCCGGTCTGGCCCTCCTGGTAGATGCCGGTGGCGACGATCGCGAGGAAGGCGCCGGCGAGGCCCGCGAGGCCGCCGGAGACGGTGACGGCGATGTACTTGTACTTGTAGACGTTGACGCCGAGCGATTCGGCGGCGACCGGATTCTCGCCGCAGGAGCGCAGCCGCAGGCCGAACGCCGTACGCCACAGGACCCACCAGGTGCCCGGGATCAGCAGCAGTGCGACGACGGTCAGCAGCGACAGGTCGGTGACCAGACCGCCGACGACCCCCGCGATGTCGGAGACCAGGAACCAGTGTCTGGCCTGGAGATCCTGCATCCAGTCGGACAGTCCGGGGATCGTGATGTCGGTGATCGAGTCGATGCGCGGGGACTGCTTGGAGGAGCCGCCGTCCTGGCCGTCGAAGGCGAAGTTGGAGAGGTAGCGGGTGGCTCCGACGGCGAGGATGTTGATGGCCACACCGGAGACGATGTGGTTCACGCCGAAGGTGACGGTGACGACGGCGTGCAGCAGTCCGCCGAGCGCACCGCCGAGGATGCCGCACAGGACACCGGCCCACGGCCCCCACTGGAAGCCCGCCCAGGCGCCGAACCAGGTGCCGAGGACCATCATCCCTTCGAGGCCGATGTTGACGACGCCCGCGCGCTCGGCCCACAGGCCGCCGAGTCCGGCGAGCCCGATCGGGATGGCGAGTTCGAGGGCGCCGGAGACCTGGCCGACGGAGGTGAGGTCGTTGGCGCCGCTGATCAGCCGTACCAGTGAGACCAGGCCCAGCGCGCCCGCGATGATCAGCATGATGACGGGCAGGGAGAGCGTGTGGCGGCCGGGTCCCTTGGCGGGGGCGGCGCTGGTGGCCGAGACGGTGCTCGTGTTCGTAGTCGTACTCACAGCGCGGCCCCTTCCTTCTCGGTCTTGTCGTTCCGGCCGTTCTTGCTGTTCTTGTCGTTCCCGGGCCCGGACCCGGCCTCGGTCGCGAGGGCGCCTCCGGCGGCGAGTTCCTCGCCGACCTTCTGCTGCTGGCGGCGGAGCCCGTAACGGCGGACGAGTTCGTAGCTGACGACGACCGAGATCACGATCAGGCCCTGCATGATCGTGGCGATCTCCTTCTCGTACCCGTACTGGTCGAGGGAGGCCGAGGACTTGTCGAGGAACGCGATCAGCAGCGCGCTGAACGCGATCCCGAGCGGGTTGTTGCGGCCCAGCAGGGCGATCGTGATGCCGGTGAAGCCGACGCCGGTCGGGAAGTCGAGGCTGTACGTGTGGGTGTCGCCGAGCAGCGTCGGCATCCCGGCGAGGCCGGCGACCCCGCCCGAGATCAGCATCGAGGTGAGGACCATCTTCTTCGCGTCGACGCCGGAGGCCTGGGCCGCGCTCTCGCTGGCGCCGGTGGCGCGCAGGTCGAAGCCGAAGCGGGTACGGCCGAGGATGAACCAGTACGCGACACCGCAGGCGGCGGCGACGAAGGTGAAGCCGTAGATCTCACCGGCCTCGGCGCCCATGGACAGCCCGGGGAACCAGCCGGACTCCGGGAGGTCACCGGTCGTCAGGTTGTTGGAACCGGCGGGCTGTACGCCGAAGTTCTTGGGCAGGATCAGCCAGGCGACCAGGCTGGTGGCGATCGAGTTGAGCATGATCGTGGAGACGACCTCGCTCACCCCTCGGGTGGTCTTGAGGATGCCCGCGATCCCGGACCAGAACGCGCCGACCAGCATCGCGACGATCACGATCAGCGCGATCTGGAGCGGTCCCGGCAGGTCGACGCGGGCGCCGACGAGCGCGGCCATCATCGCGGCGAGCCGGTACTGGCCGTCGACACCGATGTTGAAGAGGTTCATCCGGAAGCCGACGGCGACCGCGAGGGCGGCCAGGTAGTACGTACCGGCCTGGTTGACGATCAGTACCTGGACATCGACGTACGTGGCGGACTCGAACATGATCCGGTACGGCTCGAAGGGGTCGCTGCCCGAGAGCAGCAGCACCACCGAGGTGAGGGCGATGGCGACGACCAGCGCGAGCACCGGGCCTGCGAAGCCCAGGATCAGCCGGTCCTTGTCGAACTTCTTCATCGGGCGTCGTCCTCCGGAACTGCGTCGACCGCCGCGTCTGCCACTGTGGCCGCTTCGGCTGCTGGGGCTGCTGGTGCTGCCTCGGTCGTTTCGGCCGGGTCGACCGCCTCGGCCGGACCGGCCGGTTCAGCCGCTTCGAGGTGACCGGTGGCGGCGCCGGTCATGGCCGAGCCGAGTTCCTCCGGCGTGATGGTCGCGGGGTCCGCGTCGGCGACGAGCCGGCCGCGGTACATCACCCGCAGGGTGTCGGAGAGCCCGATCAGTTCGTCCAGGTCCGCCGAGACCAGCAGTACGGCGAGACCCTCGCGGCGGGCCTCGCGGATCTGGTCCCAGATCTGCGCCTGGGCGCCGACGTCCACACCGCGGGTGGGGTGGGCGGCGATCAGCAGCTTGGGGCTGTGGCTCATCTCGCGGCCGACGATCAGCTTCTGCTGGTTGCCGCCGGAGAGGGAGGCCGCGGTGACGTCGATGCCGGGCGTCCGGACGTCGTACTCCCGCACGATCCGGGTGGTGTCGGCGCGGGCGGCCTTGAGGTTGAGCAGCCCGGCGCGGCTGTTGGGCTGCTCGGTGACATGGCCGAGGATGCGGTTCTCCCAGAGCGGGGCCTCCAGCAGCAGGCCGTGCCGGTGCCGGTCCTCGGGGATGTAGCCGATGCCGTCCTCGCGCCGCTTGCGGGTCGGCACGTGCGAGATGTCGGTGCCGCCGAGGGTGATCACCCCGCCGTCGGGGTCACGCATCCCCATCAGCGCCTCGATCAGCTCGGTCTGGCCGTTGCCCTCGACACCCGCGATGCCCAGGACCTCGCCCTGGTGGATGGTGAAGGTGATCCCGGCCAGTACCTCGCGTACCGCGCCGTCGGGGTCGGTGGCGGCCAGCCGCAGCCCGTCCACGGCGAGCATCGGGATGTCGGTCACCGTCGACTCGCGGGTCTCGGGCGAGGGCAGTTCACTGCCGACCATCAGCTCGGCGAGCTGCTTGGAGGTGGTGGAGGCCGGGTCGGCGGTGCCCACGGTCGTACCGCGCCGGATGACGGTGATCTCGTCGGCGACCGACAGCACCTCGCCCAGCTTGTGCGAGATGAAGATGACGGTCAGGCCCTCGGCCTTGAGTTCCCGCAGGTTGTCGAAGAGCGCGTCGACCTCCTGCGGGACCAGGACGGCGGTGGGCTCGTCCAGGATGAGGATGCGGGCGCCCCGGTAGAGGACCTTGAGGATCTCCACGCGCTGCCGGTCGGCGACGCCGAGGTCCTCGACGAGCGCGTCGGGGCGGACCCCGAGGCCGTACGCGTCCGAGATCTCCCTGATCTTGGCGCGGGCCTTCGAGCCGATGCCGTACAGCTTCTCGGCGCCGAGAACGACGTTCTCCAGCACGGTGAAGTTGTCGGCGAGCATGAAGTGCTGGTGCACCATGCCGATGCCGCGCGCGATGGCGTCCCCGGGGCTGCCGAAGGCGACCTGTTCGCCGTCGACGGTGATGGTTCCCTCGTCGGGCTTCTGCATGCCGTAGAGGATCTTCATCAGGGTCGACTTGCCGGCGCCGTTCTCGCCGCAGAGGGCGTGCACGGTGCCCCGGCGGACGGTGATGTCGATATCGCTGTTGGCGACGACACCGGGGAAACGTTTGGTGATGCCGTGCAGCTCGACGGCGGGGGAACTCCCGGACGGCGTACGGGACGCGGTGCCGGAAGCGGTGCTGGACGTGTTGATGACGGACTCTCCTTGGCCGGAAAGGAGCGGGGGCGGGGTGGGGCAGGGCGGGGGGTGAAGTTATCGCGCCGGAGGGCCGTCTACACGTGTAGCGCTGCCGAATCGTAAGGCGGGAGCTGGTGGGCGAGCCGGAACGGGCTCGGATACGGATCGGTTGGGGCCGGTACGAGGGTGTTGTCGCCACCGGCGCGCCCGGGGCCCGGGGCGGCGGCGATTGCCGTCACTCCGGGCCCGTGGACCGTACTCACCGTGCAACCGGCAGACGCCGTTACGGGGTGGTCCTGACCTTGATCTTGCCGTCGATGATGTCCTTCTTGGCCTTGTCCACCGCGGCGACCACGTCGGTCATCTTGGTGTACGCCGGGTTGGAGTCGGCCAGGCCGACGCCGTCCTTGTCCAGGCCGTAGCGGATCTCGCCGGTCTGCGGCTTGCCGTCCTCGACCGACTTGATCAGGTTGAAGACCGCATCCGAGACGTCCTTGGTGACCGAGGTGAGGATCTGGTCCTTGTAGGCGGCCAGGCCCTTCTGGGCGTACTGGTCGGAGTCGACTCCGATGGCCCACTTGCCGGCCTTGGAGGTGGCCTCGATCGAGCCGAAACCGGCCAGACCGGCGGCGGCGTAGACCACGTCGGCCTTCTTGTCAAGCTGCCCCTGCGCGGCGGCCTTGCCCAGGTCGGGCTTGGAGAAGCCGGTGTTGTCCGGCGGCTGGGTGAGGTACTGCGACAGGACCTTGACCGACGGGTCGGTGTCCTTGACGCCCTGCTCGAAGCCGGCCTGGAACTTCTTGATCAGTGGGGTCTCGACACCACCGACGAAGCCGACCGTCTTGGTCTTGGTCACCTTCGCGGCGACGACCCCGCCGAGGTAGGAGCCCTGTTCCTCGTTGAACACCATGTTGGCGATGTTCTTCCCCGTCTTAGACGAGTCGTCGATAATACCGAAGGTGGTCTTCGGGAACTTCTCGGCCGCCTTCTGAATGGCGGGCGCGTAGGCGAAGCCGACACCTATTACCGGGTTGTTTCCCGCGCGGGCAAGCTCCGTCAGACGTTGCACTTTGTCGGCATCGGACTCGCCGTCAGTGGGCTCCGCCGCGCGGCCCTTGATCTTGAGGTCCTTCTCGGCCCTTGCCAGACCCTCGTAGGCGGCGTCGTTGAACGACTGGTCCCCACGGCCGCCGACGTCGTAGGCGATGGCCGCACCGGCGCCCCTGGCATCGGAACCGGCGTCCGATGACGACTTGTTCCCACACGCGGTTGCGGTGAACGCGAGCGCCGCAGACGCGACGCCCACGGTGGCGATCCTGGTGATCCGGCGCAAGGGAGGCTCCTTCAACCTGGCCTAAGCGCCACTTCCGGCGCTGCTTTTCGCCGCGATCGTAACGCGCGTAGATGCCAGATAAAGACCCTCAACGGAAGCCGTTATCGGATCGTCCCCAAAACCTGATGGTCACCTTGCGCGACACGTTGATCACGAACAGCGACACCCCTTACGCCCGCTCTCCAATGAGACCCGCACGACGCCAGGAGGCTCGGCGGTCGCACCCCCGGCCACCCACCTTCCACCCTCACCCGTTTCGAACTGGAGCGGCTACCAGATGAATCGACGGGCCGCAGTGAAGGTTCGACGCCAAGCGGAACAAAACGGAACATTTAATTCCCGTTGACCGTCACTTTACCTGGGTGATAGAAGTTTCTAGCCGCTCGACCAGAGCACGCAAGCGGCCGGAGACGACTCGCACACGAAATTCCATCCACACGCAACGGCGAGTGGAATCACGACGGGGGAGAGTCGTTCGAAAGTCAACCCAGCGCGCGATAGCCACATGCACAAAACAAGGGGGAAACATGAAAAGAAGCTCTTCCATCACCCTCGGTCTGACCCTCGCGGTCACGGCCGCCACGGTCGCTATGGCTCCCAGCGCATCGGCAGCCGGCGACTGCAACACCTGGAAGTCCAACAGTGCCCCTTGGAGCGGTAGCGCGTACTGCAGCGGCATGGGCATATCGGATCAATTCCGTGTGAAGGTCACCTGCGTCGGACCGCACGGCACTACCTTCATCGTGTATGGCCCCTGGAAGAGGAACACGAAGACCTCTACCGCCAAGTGCTCAGACAATCCGAATGTAGGCGTCTCCAAGGTCGGCGTCGCCTTCGACCACTGACGCTACTTCGCCGCGATAATTCAATTAATTCGACAGGCGAGAGGGAGAGAAGACGTGAAGAAGCAACTTTCGTTCATTTCGGGGCTTGCGCTCGCGATATCGACCGGGGCAACGCTTATGGCACCCGCCGCATCTGCCGGGGAATCGACCGTCCAGGAAGCGGAATGCAACACGTGGGTATCCAACAGCGCGCCTTGGCGAGGATACGCGAAGTGCACCGCCATGCTTCCGGTAGTTGAGCGCTTTCAGGTAAAGCTCATTTGCGTAACCCCACACGGTACCACCTTCACTGTGTACGGGCCGGGCAAGGGCAATGGGCAGACATCCAGCGCGAAGTGCTCCGATAACCCGAATGTCGGCATCTCCAAGGTCGGCGTCTATGTGTACCGCATCTGATAGTCGCTGCGAGATCCCAAACAGTGCCGCGCACCAGATAGGCGTGGCGTCATAGGACCATAGGAGCGAGGGTGTCCGGAGCTCTTCATATCCGTGGCACCCTCGCCCCCCTTCCGGCCGGTTACGAACGGTTGCCGTCGATCAACGCTGCGGCGGTGAAAAGCTCCACGCCGACCTGGATCGCGTGTTCGTCGACGTCGAAATCGCCACGATGCAGGTCGTACGGGACCTGGCTGCCGGGAACCCTGACGCCGAGCCGCGCCATCGCGCCGGGCACCTGTTCCAGGTACCAGGAGAAGTCCTCGCCGCCGAGGCTCTGTTCGGTGTCCTCGATCGCGTACGGTCCACGGCGCGCGCTCTGCGCGTCGCGCAACAGCTCGGTGACGACCGGGTCGTTGACGACCGGCGGCACCCCGCGCACATAGTTGATCTGCGTCTTCGCCTGGTGGAGCGCGGCGATCTCGTCGATCGCGGCATGCACCAGGTCGGGCGCGTCACGCCAGGCGGGCAGGTCCAGGCAGCGGACGGTGCCGGAGAGTTCGGCGTGCTGCGGAATGACGTTGCAGGTGTGGCCGGACTCGATGCGTCCCCAGGTGACGGCGAGCCCGGACCGCGCGTCGACCCGGCGGGCCAGCAGCGCGGGCACCTCGGTGGCGACCTTGGCGGCGGCGGTGACCATGTCGGTGGTGAGGTGGGGGCGGGCGGTGTGGCCGCCGGGCCCGTCGAGGGTGATCTCCAGCCGGTCGCAGGCGGAGGTGATCGGTCCGGGCCGCAGCCCGATCAGCCCGGCGTCGACCCGGGGGTCGCAGTGCACGGCGATGATCCTGCCGACCCCGTCCAGCACCCCGGCCTCGATGGCGTCGGCGGCTCCGCCGGGCAGCACCTCTTCGGCGGGCTGGAAGATCAGCCGTACGGGATGGGGGAGCAGCCCCTGCCGTTCGAGCCCGGCGAGCACCAGCCCGGCGCCGAGGACCGCGGCCGTATGGACGTCGTGCCCACAGGCGTGTGCCCGGTCGGGCACGGTGGAGCGGTACGGCACGCCGGTCTTGGTGTCCGGAATGGGCAGCGCGTCGATGTCGGCACGCAGCGCCAGCATGGGCCGCACACCGCCCAGGTGCGAGCTGCGCGAGTCTCGCGTCCCGCCCTGTGCCGTCCCGATGTCACACACGAGTCCGGTACCGGTCCCGAGCACCCGGGGCTTGAGCCCGGCCTGCTCCAGCCGGTGCTTGAGGGCGGCGGTGGTGCGGAATTCCTGGTTGCCGAGCTCCGGATGCATGTGCATGTCCCGGCGGAAGGCGATCAGCTCGCTGCGCAGGGCATCGGGCAGCACGCCGGGAAGCGCCGCTTCCGCGGGCAGGTCGGTCTCGGACTCTCGGGACATCAACTGGCTCACCTGTTGAAGAGTAGGCCCCTTCCGTGATCAACGGCCCCTCGATCAACAAAATTTCAGCCGCACAGACGAAGAAACACGGTCCCGAGATGCATGGCGTGCGATCGCAGCGGGTATATCAGCGCCTTCCTCCGGGCCCTCACCCCGGGAAACGGTCCACCGGTGGGCCGTCGGTGGGCCGCCGGTGGCCATTTCGCGGCCCCCGGCCGGTGGGCCCGTGCCCGTACGGGTCGTACGGTCCCGTCCGGTCAGGGGCGCTGACCGGTACTCCTCGGGTGCCCTACGCCGGGGACGGCATGCGCGGCAGCCTGTGGACGTCGCGGGCCGTGCCCGTGACGCCCGAGAGGAAGCCCTGGGCGCGGGGGGAGGCCGTGTCCTTCAGCCATTCCGGGGCGATGTCGCAGACCGCTACCCGTACGCCCGTGCCCGCCAGGGCCAGGGGCAGGGTGTGGACCACGGTGGAGGGGAAGCTCAGGACCGTGCTGCCGATCGGGCCGCGCCTCGCGATCAGTTCCAGCGGCAGGTCCGGGCGGACGATCTCCAGGCCCGTCTCGGTGTGGAGGCGGTGGAGCTTGTCCACGTTCTCGCGGCGGTGGGCGAAGTAGCGCGTCGCGCCGTGGGCGCGGGCCAGGGAGAGGACCGCCTGGGTGTACTGGTCCCCGTCGACCACGCCCGTCTCGACCAGCGAGGTGCCGACCATGTCGGCGCCCGTGGCGATGCGGGGCGGGCCGAAGGTGGACCGGGTCCACTCGAAGGTGTTGGCGGTCACCGTGATGCCGGCGGGCACCTCGTCCACGGGCATCGAGGTGAAGACCTCGACCGTACGGGGGCCGGACGGGGTGAGCCGGCGGCGGGCGACCGCGGTGACCGGTGCCAGGACCAGTTCGCGCGGTCCACGGCTGCCGCCGCGCCGGTGCCAGCGCACCAGCGGCTCGCCCCGGGCCACCTGTCCGATGAACTCCAGCGTCGCGGTGCCGTCGTCCACGACCGTCAGCTCCTTGCCGCTGACCAGGGTCAGCAGCAGCTGTACGTAACGGGAGAACGGATCGCCGATGACGATCCGGCCGGTCCGGCGCAGCAGTGGCGCCAGCTCCCGTACCGTCCGCAGGGGTGCCCCCGCACCACCGCGCGCCTCTTGCCAGCGCACGGTGAAGCCCTCGTCCCGGGCCAGCTCCGCCATCCTGCGGAGCTGGCCGCGTGACATGGGATCGGTGGGCGAGAGCACGACGACGGTGAGCGCGTCACCGGTCGTGCTCACGCGGGCCCACTCCAGCACGTTGAGCAGCTGGACCGGGCTCTCCACGAAGGCGATCGCACGGGACTTCTCGCCGGACCTGACACGAGCGGCCGCGCGAGCGGTCACGCGTGCGGTCCGGGCGGAGGAAGCGGTCCCGGGAGAGGACTCGGGGTGCGGGGTGCGGCCCCCGGCGGCACCGGTCATGGCGTCAGACCGCCACCGGCTCGGTGGCCTCGGCCACGACGCCCGCGACGCGGCGGAGCTTCTTCATCGGGCCCAGCTCCGACTCGTACACCTTCTTGACACCGTCACCGAGGGAGGCCTCGATGGTGCGGATGTCACGGACGAGGCGGGTGAGGCCCTGCGGCTCGACCGAGGCGGCCTGGTCGGAGCCCCACATGGCGCGGTCGAGGGTGATGTGACGCTCGACGAACGCGGCGCCGAGCGCGACGGCGGCGAGGGTGGTCTGGAGACCGGTCTCGTGGCCGCTGTAGCCGATCGGCACGTTCGGGTACTCGGCCTGGAGGCTGTTGATCACGCGCAGGTTCAGTTCCTCGGCCTTGGCCGGGTACGTCGACGTGGCGTGGCAGAGCAGGATGTTGTCGCTGCCCAGCACCTCGACCGCGTGACGGATCTGCTTCGGCGTCGACATGCCGGTGGAGAGGATGATCGTACGGCCGGTGGCGCGCAGCGAGCGGAGCAGCTCGTCGTCGGTCAGCGAGGCGGAGGCCACCTTGTGGGCGGGGACGTCGAACTTCTCCAGGAAGGCGACGGCCTCGGTGTCCCACGGGGAGGCGAACCAGTCGATGCCACGCTTGCGGCAGTGCTCGTCGATGGAGCGGTACTCGTCCTCGCCGAACTCGACGCGGTGACGGTAGTCGATGTACGTCATCCGGCCCCAGGGGGTGTCGCGCTCGATGTCCCACTGGTCGCGCGGGGTGCAGATCTCCGGGGTGCGCTTCTGGAACTTGACCGCGTCACAGCCCGCTTCGGCGGCCGCGTCGATCAGCGCCAGAGCGTTGTCCAGCTCGCCGTTGTGGTTGATGCCGATCTCGCCCGTGACATAGACGGGGCGGTTGGGGCCGGCGGTGCGGGTACCGAGGGTACGCAGGCGGGGGCTGACGTCGGTGCTCATGGAGCGTCCTTACTTGTTGAGGGTGGTGATGTGGTTCGGGGTGGTGAGGTGGTTGTTCAGACCCGGGCCCAGGAGCCAGGCCGCGATCTCTCGGATCGCGCCCTCTCCGCCCGGGGTCGTCGTGACGGCACGCGCCTCGGCGCGTACGGCGTCATGGGCGCTCGCGACGGCCACCGGCCAGCCGACGAGTCCGAAGCACGGGAGGTCGTTGACGTCGTTGCCGACGTACAGCACGCGCTCGGGCGTGATCCCGTGCTCGTCGCACCACTGCTTGAGTGCGAGGTCTTTGCGGTCGATGCCGTGGAGCACCGGCACCTGGAGCTTGCGGGCGCGCGCGGCGACGACCGGGTTCTGCTCGGTGGAGAGGATGAGCATCTCCAGTCCCGAGCGGCGCAGCGCGGCGATCCCGAGTCCGTCGCCCCGGTGCACGGAGACCGTTTCGCGGCCGTCCGAGTCGACCATGACCCGGTCGTCGGTCTGGGTCCCGTCGAAGTCGAGCACGACGGCGTCGATGTCCTCGTACGACGGCAGGACGGCCGGGTCGACCAGCGGTGCCAGCGCGCGGGCGCGGGCCAGGTCGTGCGGGTCGTCGATCTCCAGGACCCGGGCGGGATCGGTCCGTACGAGCGCGGTGCGGCCGAAGAAGCGGTGGTTCGCCTCGCGGAAGCCCTCGGCCCGCATCGCGTACGCGGCACCGGTCTCCAGGTACTCCTGCTGGCGGTCCTGGCGGCGCGGGCGATTGGCCTTGTCGTGGTTGACGCCGTAGCCGTCGGGCCCGCCGGTGTCGCTCGTGCTGTCCTGGCGCCAGATGAAGCCGTGCGTGGGCGCCACGGTCAGCGCGGTGTCCGCACCGTCCTCGGTGACGGCGCCGGCGACGCCGTCGAGGTCGTCGGCCGTGATGAAGGGGCTCGTGCACTGCACCAGCAGCACCACGTCCGTGGTGGTGCCGCGCATCGCCTCGTGGGCGTCCATCGCGTGCAGCACGGCGGCCTCGCTGGTCGCGGTGTCCCCCGCGATCGCGGCGGGCCGCAGGACGATCTCGGCGCCGGCGGCGCGGGCCGCGTCGGCGATCGCCTCGTCGTCCGTCGAGACGACGACATCCGTCACGCGCCGGGCCGCGAGGGCGGCGCGGACCGCTCGGACGACCAGCGGGACACCGCCGACGGCGGCGAGGTTCTTGGCGGGTACGCCCTTGGATCCGCCGCGTGCGGGGATCACCGCGAGGACGGTCATCTCTTCTGCTCCTTGGATCGCGACCTCGTGGGTCGCGGTTCGGTGGTCGGGGGCCGCCTGCACGGCCGGTCGGTGCACGGCGGGGGCGCTGCCCGTGGGCCCGCTCACAGCTCGCCCATCCGGCGGATGACCGGCGCCACGCGCTGCACGCCGTGCCGGTACGCGCCCCGCGCCGCGCCCCGTACCGCCTCGCGCACCACGCGCCGCAGCCCGCTCGCGTCGCTGTCGGCGCCCTCGGGCGCGGTCGCCAGCGGCTTGCCGTCGGGCGCCAGGTGGTAGCGGGCCAGCAAGCCCGGCAGGTATCCGGGTGCGGTGGTGACCGTGTAGTACGGGCTGATCGGCGGGAGTTCGGGCCCGTCGAGGAGTTTTGTGACCCGCTCACGGGCGTGGTCGAAGGCCGCGGCGTACGAGCCGTCGGAGACCACGCCCTGACGCGCGGACCAGTCCGGATCGGCGCTCGGCCGGCCGCCGCCGTCCAGCTGGTCCCAGGACGCCAGGCAGCCCGAGCCGATGAAGTGGTGGTTGCCGAGCGGCTCGCGCACCCCGAAGTCGGTGAGGATGGCGGTCGGGATGCCCCGGTGCAAGGACTCCAGCGCGGCCGTCGAGGAGACCGTGACCAGCAGGTCCGTACGGTCCAGGACCTCGCCCATGTTCCCGTACACCAGACGGAAGTTGGGCGGCGTACCGCCGGGCACCTTCTCCACGAGCCGCTGGTACGGGTACTCCTCCACGTGCGTGGTGTGCTCGCCGGGCTTGCTGCGCAGCTTGAGCAGTACCTCGCGGTGCGGGTGCAGCCGGGCGTGCTCGACCAGGCGCCGCAGCAGGTACGTACGGTCCGCGCGGGTCGTCGGCACGGACGGCTGGGCGGCGAAGACGAGGGTGTCGCGTTCCTCGTCGGCCGTGTACGGCGTGCCCCCGAGGAACGGCAGCGCCGCCTCGGTGACCGACGAGGCGTCGGCGCCGACCCCTTCGTACACCGTGCGGAAACGCTCGGCGTCGTAGAGGGAGTTGGCGAGGACGACGTCCGCGCCGTGCCGCAGCAGCAGGCCGTCCGACAGCTTCTCGTAGACGACACCGACGTAGCCGGTGACGACGACGGGCCGGAACTCCGTGCGGAGCGCGGCCATGCCGTGCAGCATCGCCTGGACGGCGCCGCCGACGAGGGCCAGCACGACGATGTCGTACGACTCCTCGCGCAGCGCCCGCAGGAACGCGGTGCCGGTCACCTCCCGCAGGGCGTCCGCCTCCGCGCCGACCTCCGCGAGCTGTCGGGCGGTGGGCGTGGCTCGTCCGCGCAGCAGGAAGCCGCTGAGCTCTGTGGGGCGGTCGTCCGGGGCGATGCGGCGCGCGGTGAGCGCACCCCACTTCCACCGGGTGTCGGAGTCGGCGAGCACGGCGACCCGGACCGCTTGGCTGTTACGTGATGGCACGACGAGGACGTTAGAAAGCCATTCCGTTGCTCGGCCCAACTCAATGGCAATAAAGGGTTAACAGCACATCTACGAATGGCTTCGGCGGCCGGGAAATGGACGGAAGGCCACCTACAGAGCGAACGGGAAGCACCCGGCGCGGGGTGGTTCACCGTTCCGCCATTCTTCGTTCACCTGCCATGCGTCCGAATGTCAGGAGGAATGCCGGGCCTGCGCCTAGCGTCACGCAGGTGGTCAAGCTCTCCGTCGTCGTGCCGTTCTTCAACGTGCAGACATACGCCCTAGAAACCCTGAGAAGTCTCCGAGCCAACAGCCGTGAGGACTTCGAGTTCGTGTTGGTCGACGACTGTTCGACAGACGGGACCCCGGAGATCCTCGAACGCGCGGAGCGCGAGCTCCCGGGTGCCGTTCTGCTCAGACACGAGAAGAACGGCGGTCTGGCCACCGCGCGCAACACGGGCCTGGACGCCTCGCGCGGCGAGTACGTCACCTACCTCGACGGGGACGACTGGGTGGCGCCCGGTTTCTACGAGCAGTTGCTCGGCTCCATCGAGCGTCTGGGCTGCGACTTCGTCCGTACCGACCATGTCCAGTTCACGGCCAGGGCCCGGACGGTCCGCCGTGCCCCGGTCGGCCGGCGCGACGAGGTGCTGCGGCCGCGGGACTGGATCCTGCCCGAGCACCGGTCCACCTCCGTCGACTATCCGTACGCCTGGGCGGGCATCTACCACCGGCGTCTCGCCGACCGCGGTCTGCTGCACTTCACCGACGGACTGCGCACGGCCGAGGACCGGCCGTGGATCTGGCGGCTGCACCGGGAGGCGGAGTCGTTCGCCGCGGTCGGTCTGCTCGGAATCTTCTACCGGCGCGGGGTGGCCTCTTCGCTCACCCAGATCGGTGACGTACGGCAGCTGGATTTCATCCGGGCCTTCGATCAGGTCATCGAGGAAACGGCCAAGGACGCCGAGGCGGACCGTTTCCTGCCGAAAGCGGTGCGCACGTACTGCGCGATCATCGCCCACCATCTGGGCGCGAAGGACCGGTTCGAACCGGCTGTGGCCCGGCAATTGCGGTCCATGAGCGCGGCCGCTCTGAAGCGGCTGCCCCAGGACGTTCTCAAGGAAGCGCTGGATTCGATGGACCTGGACCGCTCCTCCCGTCTGCGGCGCCTGCGCCGGCGGCCGGTGTCGGCCTCGACAGGGAAGGCGGCCGCGTGATGGAACCGTCCACGCCCTTCCCCCGTACGACGACCGGCGCCCGTACCACGCAGCTCTTCTGCGCCTCCACCCTCTACGGAGCCGCCACCCTCGCCGCCGCCATCGACGCCGGGCTCTTCCGGCCGGCGGACCGGCGCGTGCTCGTCGTCTGCAACAACGCGGGCTCGCCCGAACTGGCCCCCTCCATCGACGAGATGCCCGGGTTCGAGCAGCTGCGCGACCGCTTCGACGACCTCGTGTCGTGGAATGAGACCATCGCGCCGTTCCACCCCGGCGGCTGGTCGCCGCGCGCCGACGATGTCCCCCTGTGGGAACGCCACCTGCGGCTGGCCTGGGCCCTCGGTGACGACACCGTCGAGCTGACCGTGGAGTCCATCCAGGTCAACCCGGCCCTCGCGATCGCGCAGATCTTCGCCGGCGCCCCGGTCCACGTGTACGCGGACGGGCTGATGAGCTACGGGCCCACCCGTTCCAAGATCGACCCGCTGGTCGGCGAACGGGTGCGCAGGCTGCTGCATCTCGACCTCGTGCCGGGGCTCAAGCCGCTGCTCCTCACCGAGTTCGGCGTCGAGCCCGAGCTGATCCCGACGGACCGGTTCACCCGCGTACTGGACGAACTGACCGACGCGGAGAGCGGATCGGCGATCGAGACGCCGTCCGTTCCTCCGGCGCTGCTGCTCGGCCAGTACCTCTCCGCACTCGGCATCCTCACGGAGGGGGAGGAGGAGGACCTGCACATCCGGATGGTGCGGGGAGCGGTCGCCCTGGGGCACACCCAGGTGGTGTTCAAGCCGCATCCGTCCGCCCCGGCCGTGTGGAACCAGCTCCTGGAGCGCGAGGCCGAGAAGGCCGGCGCCGAACTGACCATCCTGGACAGCCCGGTGCTCGCCGAGGTCCTCTACCGGCGGCTGAAGCCGGCGCTGGTCGTCGGCTGTTTCTCCACCGCCCTGTTCACGGCGTCCGCTTTCTACGGCATCCCGGTGGCGCGTACGGACACGGCGCTGCTGCTGGAGCGGCTCACTCCGTACGAGAACAGCAACCGTGTGCCGGTGACGATCGTGGACGCGCTGCTGCCGCCGCTGGACGTCGAGGAGGCGGCGGCGCACCGGCCGGAGCGTCGGCTCGCCGAGCTGGTCGGGACGGTGGGGTACGCGATGCAGCCGAAGATATATCCGCAGCTGCGCGCAACGGCGGAGAACCACCTGACGCACCACCTGGACCAGTACACCTGGCGCTACTTCAAGCGGCGCCGGCTCACCTCGCTGGGGCTGCCGGGCGCGGTCCCGGCGCAGCTGGCCCGTATCCCGCGCAACGCGGCGGCGCGGCGGATGGTGCGCCGGGCGCGGAAGGTGCGCCGGGCGGTACTGCGCGCGGCCGGCTCGTGACGTTCGCCCCATAGACCGCTTCGTCCCGTACCGGAATTCCCGTGAGGTGGGAATTCCGGTACGGGACGAGCGCGTCGCGGGGGTGTCAGGCGCCGCTCATCGACAGCTTCACCGCGAAGCCCAGGAACAGCGCGCCCGCCGCCGTCGTCGCGCCCGCCGAGAGGCGCTTGCGGCGGCGGAAGGCGGCGGCCAGCCTGGTGCCGCCGAAGATGAGGGCCGAGAGGTAGAGGGCGCTGGCCACGTTGGCGAGGGCCCCGAGCAGGACGAACGAGACCGCGGGGTGTGCGTAGGCGGGGTCGACGAACTGCACGAAGAAGGAGATGAAGAAGAGGATCGCCTTGGGGTTGAAGAGGCTTATCACCAGGGCCCGGCGGTAGGGGCGTTCGCCCGCGCCCGCCGGGGCGGCGGAAGCGTCCTCGGTCTCGTCCGTACGGTCGTCCCGGCCGCGCCACAGCGACCACGCGGCGCGCAGCATCCCGATCGCCAGCCAGGTCAGATATCCGGCGCCCGCGTATTTCACGATCCCGAAGAGCAGCGCGTTCCCCTGGAGCAGCGACGCGACGCCCGCCGCCGAGAGCACCATCAGGACGGAGTCGCCGCACCAGACGCCCGCGGCGGCCTGATATCCCGCGCGGACGCCCCGGCGGGCGGCGACCGAGAGTACGTACAGCGAGTTCGGCCCCGGCAACAGAACGATCAGAGTGAGTCCGACGAGATACGTCGGCAGATCAGTGACACCCAGCATGAGGCGGATTGTGGCATATACGGTCGCCGCGCCGCTCCGCTTATCCGACAAGCAGACATGCGCATGGGCCTTCAGAACGTGTCCGCCGGCTCATACGTCCCCCACACCTCCCGCAGCGCGTCACACACCTCCCCCACCGTCGCCCGCGCCCGCAGCGCCGCCTTCATCGGGTGGAGGACATTGTCCGTACCGGCCGCCGCCGCTCTGAGTTCCGTCAGCCGGCGGTCCACCGCGGCCCCGTCGCGTTCCGCCCGCAGGCGCGCCAGCCGGGCCGCCTGCCGCGACTCGATCGCCGGGTCGACACGCGGCGGGGTGTACGGGTCCTCCTCGTCCATCGCATAGCGGTTGACGCCGACGACCACCCGCTCGCCGCTCTCCGTCTCCCGCGCGACGGCGTACGCGCTGCGCTCGATCTCGCCCTTCTGGAAGCCCCGTTCGATGGCCGCCACCGCCCCGCCCATGTCCTCGATCCGCGCCATCAGCGTGAGCGCCGCGGCCTCCACCTCGTCCGTCATCGACTCCACGGCGTACGAACCGGCGAAGGGGTCGACGGTGGCGGTGACATCCGTCTCGTACGCCAGCACCTGCTGCGTACGCAGCGCGAGACGCGCCGACTTGTCCGTCGGCAGGGCGATGGCCTCGTCGTAGGAATTGGTGTGCAGCGACTGCGTACCGCCGAGGACCGCCGCCAGGCCCTGGAGCGTCACCCGCGCGAGATTCACCTCGGGCTGCTGCGCGGTCAGCTGGACCCCGGCCGTCTGGGTGTGGAAGCGCAGCATCAGCGACCTGGGGTTCTTCGCGCCGAACCCGTCGCGCATGATCCCGGCCCACATGCGGCGCGCGGCACGGAACTTGGCGACCTCTTCGAGGATCGTCGTACGCGCGACGAAGAAGAAGGACAGCCGGGGCGCGAAGTCGTCCACGTCCATCCCGGCCGCGATCGCCGTCCGTACGTACGCGATCGCGTCGGCCAGCGTGAACGCGATCTCCTGCACGGGCGTGGCCCCGGCCTCCGCCATGTGGTAGCCGGAGATCGAGATGGTGTTCCACCGGGGCATCCCGGCCCGGCAGTACGTGAAGATGTCGGCGATCAGCCGCAGCGAGGGCTCGGGCGGGAAGATGTACGTGCCCCGGGCGATGTACTCCTTCAGCACGTCGTTCTGGACCGTGCCGGTCAACCGCGCGGCCGCTACGCCCTGTTCCTCCGCCACCAGCTGGTAGAGGAGGAGCAGCGGCGCCGCGGGCGCGTTGATCGTCATCGACGTGGACACCTGGTCGAGCGGGATCCCGTCGAACAGCACGCGCATGTCGTCGACCGAGTCGATCGCGACGCCGACCTTGCCGACCTCGCCGCTCGCGAGCGGCGCGTCGCTGTCGTACCCCATCTGGGTCGGCAGGTCGAAGGCGACGGACAGGCCCGTCGTCCCGTGCGCGATGAGCTGCCGGTAGCGGGCGTTGGATTCGACGGCGGTGCCGAAACCGGCGTACTGGCGCATCGTCCAGGGCCGGCCCGTGTACATCGACGGGTGGACGCCGCGGGTGAAGGGGTACGAGCCCGGCTCGCCGAGCTTCTCCGCGGGGTCCCAGCCGTCCAGCGCGCCGGGGCCGTAGACCGGTTCGACGGGCAGGCCGCTCTCGGTGAGCCGGACACCGGGGGCGTCCGGCGTCCGGCTCACCGAATCTCGGTCCTTGCCGGGCTCGCGCGCCATCGCTCCGCCTCCCACTCGCACGGGGCGGGCCGTCGCCGATGCCTCACCACCGGCCGCCGCCCACCGCTCTCGCGACGGACTGTAGTGGTGTGTGCACGCGGGTGGCGGCCTGGCTCACCGGGCCCGGTGCTCCGGGTCACAGCTCACCAGGCCCGGCTGACCGGTCCGGCCGACCGCTCCCGACTCACCAGGCCCGGCTGACCGGTCCGGCTGACCGCTTCTCACCGTCCTCGGTCAGCCCCGGCGCTGCGCCCGGCTGCGCTGCACCGCGCGCGTGATCACCGGCGGCAGTACGTCGATCGCGACCCGCCGGACCCGCGACCGGGTCGACCGGCGCCGGGGCGCGGCGGGAGCGGGCTGAGGCTGAGCGGCGGGCGCCGCCTTCGGACGCGGCGCCGGCTCCTCGTAGAACTTGGAGAACGGGAACTCCGGCGCCGGCATGCCCCGGCCCTTCAGCCGTACGATCCGGTGCCCCGCCGCCTGCTGGACGCTGAGGTCGCAGTCGTCGCGCCCCTCGGCCATGGCGATCAGTTCGTCCTGGATCGGCTCGGGGTCGCCCCAGGTGCCGTACAGCTTCTGCGTGCTCAGGCAGATCGGCCGGAGCCCGCGGGTGAGCACCGCCTCCCAGGTGGCGATGGAGACGCCGGGCGTGTGCTCGGAGCGGAAGTCGTCCAGCACCACGATGCCGCCCGGCAGCAGGATGTCCTGCGCCGCGCCGATGTCCCCGTACACGTGCTCGTAGAGATGCGAGGCGTCGATGTGCACGAAGCGGCACGACTTCTGGTCGACTTCGCCGGCGACGACGGAGCTGGGGGCCTGAAGAACGCGGGGCAGGTCGTCGTGGAAGGAGAGGTAGTTGTTCTGGAACGCGTCCCTGGTCAGCGTCGGATACGACTTCGCCGTCTCGGCGCCGTTCGCGTCGTCGGGGGCGTCGTTCTCGAACAGATCACAGACCGTGAACTTCTCGCCGTCCCGCAGGTGCCGGCCCATGAAGATCGCGCTCTTGCCCATGAAGACACCGAGTTCCAGCAGGTCGCCCCGCTCGCCCCGATCCTCCTGGCGGGTGAGCAGTTTCTCGAAAAGTACCTGGTCGAGAGGGGGGAACCAGCCGCGAACGTCGTTGAGTTCACGAGGGCGCGGCTTGTCTTCGTATGCGGTCGTCATGACAGAGAACCTTCACGAGGAAACAGAATTACTGAAAGCGCGCTTTCTTGTGCTGCGCGCCACGTGGTACATGCTGCGTGCTGCGTGTCCTGCGCGGGATCATGTCAGTCCGGACGGGCATGAGGGCGAGACGTTCTTTCTCTTCCATGAACCGCCCTTTGGAATTCACCTCCCGGCAACGGGGGATGACTCCGGTCGGAGGGTTTCCCTTCCGCTCGGGCAACCGTCCCGGGCGCGGAGCCGTATGAGGGAACACCGAAGGAACTCATGTCATGGCACACGGTCGCGACGGTGAGACACAGGGGGACGAGGATGCCCAGGAAAGCCACCCCGCGCAGAGGGTTCGGCAGCGGATACGACCAGGAGCACGGGGAGGACGGCGCGGAGCGCAGGGGTTTTGACGGGGAGCGCGGACGGTACGGCAGAGGGCTGGGCGCCGGGCTCGCCACCGCCGTCGTACTGGCCGTGAGCGTCGGTTGTACGGTGCAGCCCCTCCCCGCGGGGTCGGGGGCCGACGACAAGGGGGGCGGCAGCTCTCTGAGGATCACCCCCGCCACGGAATCGGCCCGGCCGGTGCTGCCGAAGCCGCGGACCGAACAACCGGCGCGGCCCGCCACCGACCGCGACCGCACCACGGTCCCGGCCGCCGTGCCCACGCCCGCGTGGACCCCGAGACCGCGCCCGAGCGCACCGAAGCCCGCGACGCTGATGGCGAGCGGCTCGGAGAGCGGGCAGGTACGTGAACTACAGGCCAGATTACGACAGATCGGTTATTTCAACCGTAATCCGACCGGCTACTACGGCTCCGTGACGGCCACCGCCGTCTCCTCCTTCCAGGGCAAGCGCGGGCTGCCCCGTACGGGAGCCACGGACACCGTCACCTGGGTGAGGCTGCTCAGCATGACCACGAAGCCGACCCCCGGCCAGCTGCGCCCGCCCACCGCCGAGCCGGTCGCCAAGCCCGATCCCCGGTGTCTGAAGGGGCGGGTGATGTGCATCAGCAAGAACAGCCGCACGTTGTCCTGGATGATCGACGGCAAGGTGAAGTCGTCGATGGACGTGCGCTTCGGCTCGCAGTACACCCCGACGCGCGAGGGCACCTTCAAGGTGGGCTGGAAGTCCCGGCACCATGTCTCGACGCTGTACGACTCCCCCATGCCGTACGCGATGTTCTTCAGCGGCGGCCAAGCCGTCCACTACTCCTCGGACTTCGCGGCCCGCGGCTACAGCGGCGCCTCGCACGGCTGCGTCAACGTCCGGGACGAGAAGAAGATCGCAGCGCTGTTCTCGGAGGTCCGCACCGGCGACAAGGTCGTCATCTACTGGTGACGGCCGCGTGGTGACGGCGGCGTGGTGACGGCCGCGTTCACCGGGCCGGAAGAGCGGCGCGGGCGGGACCGGGGGGAACGAGACCCGCCCGCGCCGAGTGCGCCGAGCCGAAGGTACGGGGGGAACCCCGGCTCGAGCGCCGCCGATGACCAGTCGGCTCACTCATTACTGCGCCACGGCGTCGAAAAACGTCACACTCACCGGCCGGGGCCCGAAAACCCCAGGTCAGGAGGGGGTGAGTGGGGATTCGTCAGCGCTCGGGGCCGTCGCCGATGGCACCACGGGGCGTGAGCGCTCCCCGACCCGGCTCCGGTGTCGGTTCCGGAGTGGGCTGCGAGGTCGTCGGTACCGGGGTGGGGGAAGGTGTCGGTTCCAACGGCTGGTGGGGCTCCGACGGCTGGTGGGGCCCCGACGGCTGGTGCGGGAGGTACGGCTGGTCCGGCAGGGGCGGCCCCGCGCCCTCTCCCCGGCCCCTGTCCCCGTGCCCCTTCCTGAGGCCGTCCCGCAGGCCGGTGCCCAGCAGCCGGTCGCAGAAGCGCTCGGTCTCCCCGGGGCCTCCGGCCGCCGACTCCAGAGCGCCTTCGCGCTTCGCGTCGATCGCACCGCCGCGGTAGTCGCGGCAGGCCTTGGCGATGTCCCGGTCCCGCGCGTCGTCCTGTCCGTCCGGGCCGGAGCGGGACCAGTTCTCGTGCTTCCCGACCGGCCCCGTCGCGTCGTCGGCCCCCTCGCCCGCGACTCTGCCGCCCGATCTCCCGGCCTGTGCGGCGCCCTTGTCCGTACGACCGCCCTTCCCGGGCGGCTCGGACGAGGAGCCCGGCGGGGGCGACGCCGTACCGCTCGCCTCCGGCCCTCTCGGGCTGCCCGAGGGACCGGCCGGGTCCTGGCCCACTCCGGACGACCGGGACGCGAGCGGCCCCGGGGAGGTGACCGTCGAGACGGAGTCGGCCGGCACGGAGTCGTGCCCGTCGACCACGAGCGTCGGCAGGAGTCCTGCGCCCACCACGATCGCGATCCCGCCCAGCGCGCAACCGGCCATCGTCGCGGCGAGTCGTCGGCGGCCGGGGCGGCCGGACCGACCCGGGCGCCCGGGTCGTGGCAGCGGCGCGAGCCGTGTCGTCCCGAGCGGATTCCAGGCGCCCGTCCTCGTACTCCGCACGCCGTCACTCGCGTACGTGTCGAACGCGCCGTGCGTGTCAAACGTCTCGCACGACGGGTCATACGTGTGCGTGCTCGCGTGGGAGCCGTCACTCCGGCTCGCGTACACGCCCTCGTACACGTTCCCGTTCACGATGTCCACACCGCGACGCACCACCCGGGCACGCCGGAAGGCGGCCAAGGCCGCTTCTTCGCCCGGGAGTTCAGCTTGGTTCCTATACGTGACGGCGGCCATGTCGCGCAAGGTGTTTCCAAGCCGTTCCGTCCGGGCCCGGACTCGTTCGTCCACGGCCTCCACGGGCTCACCGCGCAGCAGTCTCTCCGCCGCGTCCCTGTCGAGCCACGCGTCACGCTCGTCGGCCATCACATGTCCTTCTGCGCCCGCGGGCGCGAATGCGTCACACCCGCGGACGCCGTGACACCCGGCCGGGCCGCGGGCCCCGGCGGTACGGTGTCGAACTCGGCGCTCCGATCCGCCGCGTCGTGCCCCGTACCGCCAACGGCGCCCACGGCGCCCACAGCGCCACCCGCGCCACCACCGTTGCCGCCAGGGCAGCCGTCGGGGCACTCGCCGAGCGAGGGCGAGTCCCCGTCCGCGCCCAGCAGTTCGGCCAGTCTCTTCAACCCCCGATGCGCGGCCGTCCGTACCGCTCCCGGACGTTTGCCCAGCGTCCTGGCCGCGCTCTTCGCGTCAAGCCCGACCACCACCCGCAACACGACGGCCTCGGCCTGGTCCTGCGGCAGTTGCGCGATCAGCGCCATGGTCCGGCCGGTCGCGAGCGCCTCGATCGCCTCGTCCGCCGTGTCCGACTCGGCCGGTTTCCCGGTCAGCTCCGTCTCGTCGGCACCCACCGCCGGCCGCCTGCCACGCATCCGGATGTGATCGAGGGCACGGTTGCGGGCGATCCGGGCGGCCCAGCCGCGGAAGCGGTCGGCGTCCCCGCTGAAGCGGTCGAGGTCCCGGGCGATCTGCAGCCACGCCTCGGACGCCACGTCCTCCGCGTCCGGTTCACCGACAAGCGTCCGGAGATAGCCGAGCAGCCGCGGGTGCACGGCGCGGTACACAGTCCGGAAGCCGTCCTCGTCCCCGTCCTGCGCCGCGAGCACCGCGGCGGTCAGCTCCGCGTCGTCCCCCAGCACTCCCACAACCCTGTCCTGAAATCGCGGCTGGTCACCGCCGCGCCGCCCCACGCGCTTGTGCACGCTACGGCCTTCGGGTGCCCGCGTCCATAACTTGTACAACATGCAACGACCAACCGACACTCCGAGGTGTGACACAAAACGCATCCACGACGCTGTTAGTGATACGGGGCCGTGCAGCGGCTCCGAGGACGACGGCCGGGGCCTCTCCTGTGGGGGGTGGCGGCCCCGGTCGTCGTCTACGGGATTCTCGGAGACGGGTTCTCCAAGACGGGTTCTCCGAGACAGCGGAACAACGCGCGGGGAAGTTCGACCGGTTGGGCCGCGCGGCCAGGTCAGGCGCCGGCGTTCGCGCGGCGGCCTCCGGCACGGGGACCGTGCCAGTCCAGGCACAGGACCGTGGCGTCGTCTCTCACATGGCCGTCGCAGGAGTCGGCAACCGCGGCGACCAGAGAGCGCACGACCTCGCGCGGGTGCTCGGTGGCGGTGTCGCGGATGAGGCCGGGCAGGTCGACTGTCTTCGCCTGGCGTTCCTGCATGCCGTCGGTGTAGAGCACGAGGCGGTCACCGGGGCGCAGGTCGAGGTCCTGCACCTGGTACGGGCCCTGCCCCGCGACGCCGAAGGGCAGGTCCACGGCCAGGTGAAGTTCATCGACCCTGCCGTCGCGCAGCCGTAGCGGCCAGGGGTGGCCGGCGTTGACGAGCTGGGCGCTGCTCCCGTCCAGGGCGATACGCAGCAACTGGCCGGTGGCGAAGGTCCGCCGGCCGTGGTCAAGGATGGCCTGGTGGGTCTGACGGGCCTGTTCGGCAAGGTCCGTCCCGGCGCGGCGGGCACCGCGTGAGGCGTTGACCAGGAGGGTGGCGATGAGCGAGGCGTCCACGTCATGGCCCATGGCGTCGGTGACGGACAGGTGCAGGGCGTCGTGGTCGAGGGAGTAGTCGAAGGTGTCACCGGCGATGTCGGAGGCCGGGACCAGGGCGCCGGCGAGGGCGAACTCGGCGGCCTCGCAGGAAGGGGCCGAGGGCAGGAGCTGGCGCTGGATCTCCGCGGCCAGGCTGACCGAGGTGGTGCGATTGCCCCAGTGGTAGAGGTCGGTGAACCGGCGGTCGGTGACGGTGATGTACGCCAGCGCGTGCGCGGCCTCTTCGACCTGCTCCAGCACGGCGGGTGTGACGTGGGAAAGGAACAGCTCCAGGACACCTATGGTGTCGCCGCGGTTGGTGACAGGGGCGAGCACCCGCTTCCCCTGCTCGCCCTCCGGTGCCTGCAGCAGCTTCTGGGTGCGCAGGACCTCGGCGTACACGCTGCCGGCGAGGGAGACCTGTTCGGCGCGGCGCTCCTGTTGTGTGGCCGCCTCCTCGCTGACCCGCAGCAGGCGCTGGCCGACGACGTCGACAAACAGGAACGACACGTATCGCGCGCCGAACCGGTCACGCAGGTTGCGCGCCACGACATCAAGGGAGGCCACCGGCGCGGCATTCTCCGCCGCTGCCAGCACCTCGGCCAGTCCGATCCCATCACGCGCCACATCTGCCTCCCAAAGTTTCAGACCCTCCTGCCCGCCCACACGGCAGGCATCACAGCTGCGACACATGTCTCAGCACGTGCGCGCCTCGGCGGCACCTCGGTGAGAGACCCGATCGAACTTCCCTGCGTTCTTCGACAGCGATCCGCCGACGGCGTAGCGGACACTTCCCGTATTGCCGTATTGCCGTATTGGCAAAGACATTTACCGTCTTGAACACCTGCCCGCAGGCTGCGTCCAGGAAGCACCGGCTCACCGCCCAGAGCCGGTTCGCTAGAAATCGCAATTCCCTTACGGAGCAGAGGAAGCAGCGGAGGGAAGACCGCCATGTCGTGATCATCCCGATCGAGATCGACGAGGAGAGGGAAAGCTCGTATCTCGACGCCTGGCAGAACGCCGCGAATGTGATGGCCGCTCAACCCGGTTTCATTCGGACGTACATGTTCCGCACGATCGTCGACTCGTCGGCTTCCCTGTCCACTCGCTCCGGCACCGCCGCTTCGCTCGACCGGTCGGTGATCGGCCCGTTCATCGGAGCCGCGATCCTGGACGCCCGGGACGGCGAGCGCATGGCCACGAAGGTCTCCGGGCCCCGCTTCAGCGCATTCTCTCGGGTGGTCCTGCCGGCCGTGGCGGCCTTCATGCGCGCCGACGCCGCGACATGACGGCAGGTCACCCCCAGAGGGGATCGACCTCCGCGAGCGTCTCCGAGTCCGGCCTCATCCGTGATCGAGTGCGTCCAAGCGGGTCAGGAGAGCCAGTCGGTGTAGCGAGTGCGGGCGAGGCGGGCGTCCTTGTCGGTGAGGACATCGCCCTTGACGACGGCGAACATGCCGGCGGTGGAGTCCGTCACGACGGTGCGACGGTCGCCCTGGTGGGACAGGGTGACCCGGCCCAGCTCGTCCAGGGTGAAGATGTCGGGGCCCGCGATGTTGCGGATGCCGTTCAGCGGGGCGCCCGCGGCGACCTCCGCGACCGTGGCGGCCACGTCCTTGGAGGCGATCGGCTGGATCGGCGTGGCGGGCAGCCGGACAGTGTCGGCGTCGGCGGTCCAGGACAGCACGGCGTCCATGAACTCCATGAACTGCGTCGCCCGGACGATCGAGTAGGGGATCGGTCCAGCGGCGAGGATCTTCTCCTGGAGCGCCTTGGCCCGGTAGTAGTCCAGCTCCGGGACCAGGTCCGTGCCGACGATCGAGAGGATGACGAAGTGGCCTGCGCCGCCCTTCCGGGCCGCTGCCAGAAGGTTGTCCATGGAGGTCTGGAAGAAGGCCGGGGAGGCTTCGTCGAAGGTCGGCGAGTTCGTCAGGTTGACGACGACGTCGGCTCCCGCCACCGCCTCCCCCACTCCCTGACCAGTGATGACGTCGACTCCGCCGGACTTGGAGTGCGGTACCGCCTCATGCCCGGCGGCGTTCAGGTTCTTGACGACCTGCGCCCCGATCAAGCCGGTGCCGCCGATGACCGCGATCTTCATGACACGCCTCCCTTTCGCCCCTTATGCGCAATATGACATAGGGGCGGCTACATGGGAGGGGCAAGGAACGGCGCACGACGTCGAGGGTGAGCCGCATCGTTCACCTCACCATCGACGTCGTGCGCCGTCTCCGTCCGCCTGGGATCATCTGGGCCGCTGCCCACCTCTCGGCTCAGTCATCCCATCGTTTGCGTGCGAACGCGGCCACTCCGGTCACCAGGGTGTTGGGGGGCACGTCCTTGGTGACGACGGCTCCGGCGCCGACCACCGCACCACGACCGATCGTGACACCGGGGAGAACCGTGACCGTCGAACCGATCCACGCGTCGGCCTCGATCGTGATGGGCGCCCGCGTGTAGAACTCGCTCCGATCGGACGCCGGGAGGGGGTGATCCGAGGATATGAGGCTGGTCTTCGGGCCGATCAGGACACCGTCGCCGAGGCGGATGCCGCCCTGGTCCAGGAAGGTGCAGCCCTGATTGACGAAGACGTGCTCGCCGAATTCGATGCCGAGCCCGTGGTCGGTGTAGAAGGGCGGATAGACGGTGACGGAGTCCGGGACCGGCCTGCCGACGATCTCGGACAACAGGGCCGCGCGCGTGGCCTTGTCGTCGAAGGGCAGGACGTTGAGCCGCGACGTCAGCGTGGTCACGTACTCGATGCGCTCGGCCACCCGCGCGAACGCGGGAGTGCGGACGTAGAGGCGGTTTTGATCAGGCATGGGGTCTCCTCGCAAGGGGGCGCTCGGGCCGGAGCCGTGAAGTGGCACCGTCGGATACGACGGCTGATCAACCACAGGTTGACCAGAATCATGAAAGCCACCAGGTCACGCCGGGATCAAACAACGATCACCACGGGAACGATCAACGTTTGGTTGTCTGCCTAGGATGAGCGGCATGGACGTCACCGCCGTGCGCACCTTCGTCGCCGTCGTGGAGGCGGGACAGTTCCAGGACGCCGCCATCGACCTCTCGATCACTCCGCAGGCGGTGTCCAAGCGCGTTGCCGTACTGGAGAGGGAGCTAGGCGTCCAGCTCTTCACCAGGGACGCGCGCGGAGCGCGGCCCACCATCGACGGGCAGGCGTTCCTGCCCCACGCCCGCAGGCTCCTCCAGGCCGCCGAGCGGGCCGTCGCCTCGGTGCGGCCGGGCAGCCGGGCGTTGCGCGTCGACGTGATCGGCCGCCGGCTCTCCCTGGCGGGCCTGCTGCGCGGCTTCCACCTGGCCCACCCCGAGACCGAGCTGGACGTCGTGACGCTGTTCGACTCCGACACGGCCCTCGCCGCCGTGCGGGACGGAACCATCGACGCGACGTTCCGTGCCGTGACCATGCCGGGCCGCCGGCTCCCCCGCGAAGTGGAAGCCACTCCCGTCTTCGACGAACCACTGCACCTGTTCACCGGACCGGGGCACGAGTTCGCGAACGCCCGCGCGATCACTCCCGCCCAGCTCGCCGGCCGCCGCATCTGGATGCCCGGCAACCTGCCCGGCACCGAGTGGGCCGCCTACTACGACGAGTTCGCGGCCGCCTTCGGCGTCCTCATCGACTCGGTCGGCCCGGACTTCGGGATCGAGCCCCTGCTCGACACCATCGCCAACTCCACGACACTGGGCACCTTCGTCAGCGAACAGACCCCACTCGTCTGGCCCGTCGGCCACGACCTGCGCCGCATCCCCGTCAACGACCCCACCCCGCTCTACCCCCACTCACTGATCTGGCGCACCGACAACCCGCACCCCTCCCTGGCCGCCCTGCGTCGCCATCTCACCTCCGCCTGTCCCGCCCGGCCCGACAGCGGTGTCTGGGTACCGCAATGGAGCAGGCACGTGCGGCCGGAGGACACCTGAACCGGCAGATGCGCCGGTGCGGGCGGCTCATCACGAGCCGCCCGCACCGGAGTTCACGTATCGCTGTGGCCGATCAGTTCTTGCCTGCCCGCACGGGTTCGGCGGCGGCCGGAGCCGTTCGGCCGGCCGCGCCGCGCGGTGGCAGTGCGTCGCCTTCGATGTCCACGTTCGGCACCGCGCGGTCCAGCCACGTGGGCAGGGCCCACGCGTGGCGGCCGAGCAGGCTCAGCAGCGCGGGGACGATCGTGAGGCGGACCACGAAGGCGTCGATGAGGACGCCGATGGTCAGCGCGAAGCCGATCGACTTGATGGTCGGGTCGTGGTTGAAGATGAAGCCTCCGAAGACGGCCGCCATGATGAGGGCCGCCGCCGTGACCACCCGGCCGCTGCGCTCCACACCGTGCTCGACCGCGGCCCGCGCGTCCCGGTGGTGGTGGAAGTGCTCCCGCATCCGGCTGACCAGGAACACCTCGTAGTCCATCGCGAGGCCGAACAGGACGCCGATCAGCAGTACCGGCAGGAAGCTCACGATCGGGGCCGCCGCCGCCACCTGGAACAGTCCGGAGAGGTTGCCGTCCTGGAAGACCCATACGACCGCGCCGAGGCTGGCCGCGATGGACAGCAGGAAGCCGAGAACGGCCTTGAGGGGTACGAGGATCGAGCGGAAGGCCATCATCAGCAGGAGCAGCGCGAGCGCCACGATGATCGTGACGAACAGCGGCAGCGCCGAGGACAGCTTCGCCGACACGTCGATTCCGGCGGCGGTGACGCCCGCGACGTAGGCCGTGCCGCCCGCGTCGGTCACGGGGGTCACCGCGTCGTCGCGCAGCCGGTTCACCAGGTCGGTGGTCTTCTGGTCGTCGGGGCCGGTCTTCGGCACGACGCCGAGCACGGTGATCGCCCCGTCCCTGGTGGCCATGGGCGGGGCCACGGTCGCGACGTCCGAGTCCTTGCCGACGGTCCCGGCGACCTGCTTGACGACCTTCTCGCGCTGCGCGGCGGGCACATGGGTGCCGTCCACGACGACGGTGAGGGTGGCGTTGAAGCCGGGTCCGAAGCCCTTGGTGAGCAGTTCGTAGCTCTTGTGCTGGGTGCTCGCGGCGGGCTGGGTCTCGTTGCTGGGCAGTCCGAGCCGCAGTCCGGTGGCGGGCACGGCGAGGGCGAGCAGCCCGAGGACACTGACGATCAGGACGGGGACGGGGAAGCGTGTCATGAGGCGGCCCCAGGCCAGACCCCAGGCACCGGGCTCGCGTTCGCGGCCGGGCGCCCGGGTCTTCGTCCCGCTCGCCCCCGGCCGTGCGCTCCTGGGGCGCAGGCGTTCGCCGAGGAAGCCCAGCAGGGCCGGTACGAGGGTGAGGGCCACCAGGACCGCGACGAGCACGGTTGCGGCGGCGGCCAGGCCCATCACGGTGAGGAAGGGTATGTCGGCCGCGGCGAGGGCGGCGAGCGCGATGATGACCGTCACGCCCGCGAAGGTCACGGCGCTGCCGGCCGTCGCGGTGGCGCGGGCGATCGAGTCGGGCACGTCCTGCTCGGGATCGGCGAGCTGTTCGCGGTGGCGGGAGACGATGAACAGGGCGTAGTCGATGCCGACCGCCAGGCCGATCATCAGCGCGAGGACGGTCGCGGTGTTCGTCATCTCGATGAACCGGGACAGGAACTGGACGGTCATCACGCCGACGCCGACGCCGACGAGGGCCGTCGCCAGGGGGAGCCCGGCTGCCACGAGTGAGCTGAGGGCGATCGCGAGCACCACGAAGGCCACGACCACGCCGACGGCCTCGGCGGGGCCGCCGACCTCGACCGGCGGGGTGGACACGGTGCCGCCCAGTTCGACGTCGAGGCCGGCCTTCTCGGCCGGGGCCAGGGCGTCGTCGAGCCGGTCCTTGGCGGACTGGGACACGTTGTCGGCCGGCTTGTCGAACAGCGCGTCGGCGTAGCCGATGGCACCGTCCTTCGACACGGCGCCGGTCCTCGCGGGGTCGGAGACGCCGATCACCCCCGGAACCGCGGCCACTTCCCCGAGGGTCGCGGCGATGGCGCGCCGCTCCTTCTCGCCGGTGAGTGTCGCGCCCTCGGGCGCGGCGAACACCACCCGTGCCGTACCGCCGGCGGCTTGCGGGAACTTCTCCTTCAGCAGGTCCTGGGCGCGCTGGGACTCGATGCCCGGCACCGAGAACTCCGTCGTCACTTTTCCGCTGAGGGCGGTGCCCAGGCCGGTGGCCACCGCGAGGAGCAGCACCCACACCACGAGCACCCGGCCCCGGCGGCGCGCCGCCCAACGTCCCAGCGCGTACAAGCGTTTCGCCACGGCAGGTCTCTTTCGTTCGGGGTTCAGCAACCGTCGATCCAGTAAGATTTTTACAGCGTACTGCATGTTTACTATTGGAGGTAAAAATGCAGTCGGCCACTATGCTGGACGTCATGGACAGGGTGACGACGGGGGCTGGCCTGCGGGAACGCGGCAAAGCCAAACGGCGAGCCGCGATCACGCACGCGGCCTTCGAGCTCTTCGCCGGGCAGGGTTACGACGCCACCACGATCGCGGAGATCGCCACGGCAGCCGAGGTGTCCCCTCGCACGGTGACGCTGTACTTCCGCTCCAAGCAGGACATCGCCTTCGCGACCTTCGACGCCTCGGTGCTGAACCTGACCGAGATCCTGCGCGGGCGGGCCCCGGGGGAGAGCGTCGTGCAGGCCCTGGAGGGCTGGCTGCGCGAGGAGATGGCCTGCCACGACGAGACCGACCACCTCGAACTGCGCATGTTCGAGGTCAACCCGGAACTGCGGGCGGTACGCACCGCACGGATGGCGGCGGCCATCGAGGAAGGCGCCCACATCATCGCCGAGGACACCGGTCAGCCCCCGGACGGGATCGGCCCCCGCCTCGCGGCGGCCGCGGCCGCCGCGGTGGTCACCGAGATCTTCGAGCACCCCAAGGAAGCCGACCGCGACCAGGCCATCAGCGCGGCCATGACCTTCCTCACCGGCGGCATCAAGGCCATGGCCGCGAGCGCAGGGCACTGACCCGCGGGGCTTCGGCGCAGGGTTGAACAGCGGGTTGCGGACGCCCGGTCAGGATCGCCCGTCCGGCTCCGGCAGTACGGTCAGCTCCGCGCCCGCGCCCGGCGTGAGACCACCGCGCGCACCACACGCTGTCCCTCGTACGACAGGTCCATGGCCTGACGCACCCCGGCGGCGCCCGGCATCCCGGCGAGGATCTCCAGGACCCGGATCTGGCGTCGCAGTTCACCGCCGACCAGCGGCCCGACACCGTCCGTGACCTCCGCGCCGTCCGACGCGTCCGTCACATCCGCCGCCTCCTCGCGGCACCGCGCCAGCCGCTCCGCGGCACCGGCCCCGACACCGGCGGCCCCGCTCCCGTCCACCGCGTCGAGCGTCTGGTGGATCTCCAGCGCGACGACGGAGCAGGTGTCCGCCCAGATACGCAGCGGTTCGGCCGCCCATTCCGACGGCGCGGACCCGAGCATGGTCCGTACGAGCACGGCGGTGACGCCCGAGGCGCCGTCCGGGCCGACCGCCGCGTTCAGGGCGTCCCTGGACGCCGCCAGCCGCGCCGGCCAGTCCGTCTCACCGCCCACGACACCCACCCACAGGGGCCGCAGGACGTCGGCCTCCTCGACGGCACCGGCAAGCAGCGGCAGACACCGGTCCAGGCAGGCGAGGCCACTCGCCGCCAGACCACGCTCATCCGCGTGTGCGATCAGCTTCACCAAGCTCATATACGTCTCCCGTCGCGGGCACAGTGCGGGCGCATTGCTCACCACTACTGCGTCGAGCGGCCGGAATTCGTCACTCCCGGACCGTGCACGGACCACTCACAGCTCACCGAGTGGGCGCCTTTCCACCGGAAAAGCGCCGCAACACCCTGGATTATGAGCCCGCCGAGGAGGCATCAGGAGACGCCGAGGAGACAAAAGAGCAAGGATCCTGCGAATGATTCAGGCCGCCGCCCGTGCGTCACAGCGAGTACTGCCTCACGTGACACTCGGGCGACGGCCCACGTCACCGTCCACGCGCGCGCCCCGCGCGCCGGTTCGGAGTCGGTTCGGACCGGTTCGGAGCCGGTTCAGACACCCAGCTTCTGAGCCAGTGCCTTGAACTCGGTCCAGCTCAGCGTCGGCTTCGCCGGGTCCCACAGTTTCTGGGCCGTCGCGGCCAGCGGCATCCTGATCCCGGCGGCCACCTGGTCCTGGGTCTGCGCGTTCGGGAAGTCGCCCCAGATCGCGAACAGTCCGCCCTGGATCTGCTTCGAGTACTTCTCGGGCACCGCCTGCGTCTTGCGCAGGACCAGCGGGGTCCACTCCTCGTAGATCCGCTTCCCGGTCGGGTAGACGAAGTTGTTGGGCTGGCCGAGCACGTAGTACAGGTACTCGTCGTTGAAGTTCACGACCTTCCGGCCCTCGCTCAGATACGCGACCGGCTCCCGCGCCCCCAGCTCCTTGCCCGTCCAGTACTGGACCTCCAGCTTCGGGTCGGCCTTGACGACTCCGCCCTTGAAGAGGCCGTCGTTCCAGACCTTGAGCTGCCTGCCGTACGGAGCCATTGCCGCGGCCCGGTCGTTCGTCCAGCCGGCCGTCAGGTCCTGGACCCTGGCCTGGCTCCCGTACTTCTTGACCGCCGCCCGCGCCAGCTGCGGATACGACGCCTGCGGATTCGAGACCACCAGCGCCTGGTACTCGTCGGCGCCGAGGTTCCAGTACGGGCCGGGGAACAGCCCCGCGTACTCGCGCAGCAGATCGTCCACGATCGTCGCGGACTCCGGCTTCGAGATGTCGATCGCGCCCTTCGTGGCGACCCCGTTCACATTGCGCAGCTGGAGGTCGGGGTGGGCGCGGATCACCGCGCCGAGGTGGCCCGGGTTGTCGATCTCCGGGACGACGTTGATGTGCAGCTGCTCGGCGAGGGCCAGGATCCGCCGGACCTCGGCCTTGGAGAGGTGCTGCTGGGAGACGATCTCGGGGTGGCTGCTGGACTCTATGCGAAAGCCCTGGTCGTCGGAGAAGTGCAGCCCCAGCTGGTTGAGCTTGAGGTCGGCCATCTCCCGCAGCCGGTCCTCGATCCAGGCCGGTGTGTAGTACTTACGGGCGATGTCGAGGTTCAGCCCGCGCTGCGCCCGGCCGGGACTGTCCCGTACGACGCCTTCCGGTATCTCGCCGTCGGCGCGCACCGCCTGCTTGAGCGTGCGGGTGCCGTAGAAGACGCCCGCCTCGCCGGGGCCGGTGATCCGTACCCGGCCGCCGCTCACGGTCATGGCGTACGACTCGGCCCCGCCGCCCCCGCTCGCGAGGGCCAGCTCGACATCGCCGGGGCGGGCCTTGGCGGCGCCCCGGTAGGGGATCTTCAGTTCCTGGGAGAGCAGCTTGCCCTCGTCGGCGAGGGCGTCGCTGCCGCTCGCGATGACGACCCCGCTCTTCGCCCCCGCCGGCCGCCAGCCCGGACCGCGGGCCGCTTCGTGCGTCCGTACGGAGGGTATGGAGCGCGGCGCGGAGGAGAGCGGATACGACCGTGAGGGTGACGGTGAGGCCGAGGGGCCGGTGGAGGAGCGGGCCGTGCCGGACGACTGTCCGTCGTCCGCCGAGCCCGTGTCGGTGTCCCCCGAACCGCACGCCACCAGCGTGACGGCGGTGGTGGCCGCGACGACCGCGCCGGCGACCCTGTTACCCCGGGATATCCACATCACTCAGAAACCTCCCATGCCGCGATACACGGCAGAAGCACAGCAGAAGCACGGAGAGTGCGGCACACGTCGGGCCTGATCCAGTGGACCGGCCCTACGGTGAAGGTCCCACGGCCGCGTCCATCACGCGTGCCGAAACTCGACCATCTGGGTGAAAATCGCGCATCCGTCGGATGCCACTCCCCGGGGCATCGATAACGTTGCGGCGCACCGGCCACTCTCCGCGCTCCTTCATCAAGAACCCCTGAACGTCTTCCCAAACACCCGTTCCCGCTCATCACCCCTTCGAGATCAACCACCCTGCCCGCCTTCCCGTCTGCCTCTACGTGCACCTCCCCGGTCACGTTCAGCACCGCCGCCCCCGTCGCGTTCGAGGAGCCCACGTTGTTCCGCGCATCCAACGCCGGCCACCCGAACACCGGCCGTCCGGACACCGGCTGCCCGGACCCCGGCCGCCCGGCCGGTCTCCACCGTTTCAACGCCGCCACCGACTCCGCCGCCGAAGCCGCGCTGCTCACCTGCTGCCGCAGCCCGCGCTGGGCCCAGCGGGTGGCCGCACACCGCCCCTACCCCGATCTCGACGCCCTGCTCGCGGCGTCCGACGAGGCCAGTTACGACCTCACCCCCGCCGAGATCGTGGGGGCGCTCGCCGACGAACCGTCCTCCACCCCGCCGCACAGCGCCCCGCTCGCCGCCCGGACCGCGCTGCGCGCCGCGCACGACGCGTACGAGAGCAGCTTCGGCCACGCCTTCGTGATCAGCCTCGACGGTCACCACCCCGACGAGTACCTGGACCATGTCCTGGCGGGCATCCGTACCCGGCTCTCCCACGACCCCGACCACGAACGGGCCGTCGCCGCCGACGAACTGCGCCGACTCGCCCGAGCCCGGATCCTGGCCCTGCTGGCGCCGCCCCCGGAAACGGGCACCCCCGTGCCCGCCGACGGCCATCACAGCTCCGGCCCCGGCCCCCACTCCGGCTCCGCATATACCGCCAATTCGGCTGATCACGCACATAGAAGACGGGTGCCGGGGTGCCCCGGCCGCCCCCGGTAGCCCGTCCGTGGCTGTTTGATTGCCTGTTTGATCACACCTGAGGACCCCGCGCGAACGAACCGACAGGTCGTCGCTACGATGGCCAGGGCCGGTGGACCGTACCCGGCCGGGCGCGACCGACACCACTGTGCTTCATTGAGTAGAAGATGGCGGCCGGCCCCCCGATCACCGCTCCCGGAAGGTTTTTCCGTGCCGGCTGGAACGCTGTACCGCGGCCGGGAAGGAATGTGGTCCTGGGTGGCTCATCGAGTCACCGGCGTCCTCATCTTCTTCTTCCTGTTCGTACACGTGCTGGACACCGCTCTCGTCCGTGTCTCCCCCGAGGCCTACGACGACGTCGTGGCCACCTACAAGACGCCGCTCGTCGCGCTGCTCGAGTACGGCCTTGTGGCCGCAATCCTCTTTCACGCGCTCAACGGCCTGCGCGTCATCGCCGTGGACTTCTGGTCCAAGGGCCCCCGCTACCAGAAGCAGATGCTGTGGTCTGCCGTAGGCATCTGGTTCGTCCTGATGGTGGGCGCCCTCTACCCCGTGCTCGGCCATGCCGTAGCCGAAGTCTTCGGGAGCTGATCTCCGTTGTCCGCTGACACCTCATCCGCGATCAGTTCCGTCGAAGGCGAGAGCCTGTACGACGTCGACAACCCGGCGCCCCTCATCGAGCCGCCGCGCAAGCGCACCGGCAAGACCCCCAAGTCGACCCGCGGCAACTTCGAGATGGCCGCGTGGCTCTTCATGCGGCTGTCCGGCATCGTGCTCGTCGTCCTGGTCATCGGCCATCTGCTCATCCAGCTGGTACTGGACGGCGGAGTGTCCAAGATCGGCTTCGCCTTCGTGGCCGGCCGCTGGGCGTCCCCGTTCTGGCAGGTCTGGGATCTGCTGATGCTGTGGCTCGCCATGCTGCACGGCGCCAACGGCCTCCGCACGATCATCAACGACTACGCGGAGCGTGCCAACACGCGCCTGTGGCTCAAGGGCCTGCTGTACACCGCCACGGTGTTCACCATCCTTCTCGGCTCGCTGGTGATCTTCACCTTCGACCCGAACATCCGCTAAAGCCGGGGCTGACGAGACCAATGAAGATCCATAAGTACGACACCGTCATCGTCGGCGCCGGTGGCGCCGGCATGCGTGCGGCCATCGAGTCGACCAAGCGCAGCCGTACCGCCGTGCTGACGAAGCTCTACCCGACCCGGTCCCACACGGGCGCCGCGCAGGGCGGTATGGCCGCCGCGCTCGCCAACGTGGAAGAGGACAACTGGGAGTGGCACACCTTCGACACGATCAAGGGCGGTGACTACCTGGTCGACCAGGACGCCGCCGAGATCCTGGCGAAGGAGGCCATCGACGCGGTCCTCGACCTTGAGAAGATGGGCCTGCCGTTCAACCGGACGCCGGACGGCACCATCGACCAGCGCCGCTTCGGCGGCCACTCCCGCAACCACGGCGAGGCGCCGGTCCGCCGGTCCTGCTACGCCGCGGACCGTACGGGCCACATGATCCTCCAGACCCTGTACCAGAACTGCGTCAAGGAGGGCGTGGAGTTCTTCAACGAGTTCTACGTCCTGGACCAGTTGCTGGCCGAGGTCGACGGCGTCAAGGTGTCCGCCGGTGTGGTCGCCTACGAGCTGGCCACCGGCGAGATCCACGTGTTCCAGGCGAAGTCGGTCATCTACGCGTCCGGCGGCACCGGCAAGTTCTTCAAGGTGACGTCCAACGCGCACACCCTGACCGGTGACGGGCAGGCCGCCTGCTACCGGCGCGGACTGCCGCTGGAGGACATGGAGTTCTTCCAGTTCCACCCGACGGGCATCTGGCGCATGGGCATCCTGCTCACGGAGGGCGCCCGCGGTGAGGGCGGCATCCTGCGCAACAAGGACGGCGAGCGCTTCATGGAGAAGTACGCGCCCGTCATGAAGGACCTCGCCTCGCGCGATGTCGTCTCGCGCTCCATCTACACGGAGATCCGCGAGGGCCGCGGCTGCGGACCCGAGGGCGACCACGTCTACCTCGACCTGACGCACCTGCCGCCGGAGCAGCTGGACGCCAAGCTGCCCGACATCACCGAGTTCGCGCGGACGTACCTGGGCATCGAGCCGTACACGGACCCGATCCCGATCCAGCCGACCGCGCACTACGCCATGGGCGGCATCCCGACCAACGTCGAGGGCGAGGTTCTCGCCGACAACACGACGGTCGTGCCGGGCCTGTACGCGGCCGGCGAGGTCGCGTGCGTCTCGGTGCACGGCGCCAACCGGCTGGGCACCAACTCGCTGCTGGACATCAACGTCTTCGGCCGCCGCTCCGGCATCGCCGCCGCGGAGTACGCGGCGAAGCACGGCCACGTCGAGCTGCCCGAGAACCCGGCCGAGCTGGTCGAGGCTCAGGTCGAGCGGCTGCGGAACTCCACGGGCAAGGAGCGGGTCGCGGACCTGCGCCTGGAGCTCCAGGAGACCATGGACGCCAACGTCATGGTGTTCCGTACCGAGCAGACGATCAAGACGGCCGTCGAGAAGATCGGCGAGCTGCGCGAGCGCTACCTGAACGTGTCCGTCCAGGACAAGGGCAGGCGCTTCAACACGGACCTGCTGGAGGCCGTCGAGCTGGGCAACCTGCTCGACCTGGCCGAGGTGATGGCCGTGTCCGCGCTCGCCCGCAAGGAGTCGCGCGGTGGTCATTACCGCGAGGACTTCCCCAACCGTGACGACGTGAACTTCATGCGCCACACCATGGCGTACCGCGAGGTCGGCGACGACGGCAACGAGTCCATCCGTCTCGACTACAAGCCGGTCGTCCAGACCCGCTACCAGCCGATGGAGCGTAAGTACTGATGGCTACACCGACCATGGACAAGGTCGAGGCGGAGTCCGCCGCCTCGCCGTACATCACGGTCACGTTCCGGATCCGCCGCTTCAACCCCGAGGTCTCGGACGAGGCCCAGTGGCAGGACTTCCAGATCGAACTCGACCCGAAGGAGCGCGTGCTCGACGGTCTCCACAAGATCAAGTGGGAAGTCGACGGCACGCTCACCTTCCGGCGCTCGTGCGCGCACGGCATCTGCGGCTCGGACGCGATGCGCATCAACGGCCGTAACCGGCTGGCGTGCAAGACGCTCGTGAAGGACATCAACCCGGAGAAGCCGATCACGGTCGAGCCCATCAAGGGCCTCACGGTCCTGAAGGACCTGATCGTGGACATGGATCCGTTCTTCCAGGCGTTCCGTGACGTGATGCCCTTCCTCGTCACCAGCGGCAACGAGCCGACGCGTGAGCGCCTCCAGTCCGCCGAGGACCGCGAGCGCTTCGACGACACCACCAAGTGCATCCTGTGCGCCGCGTGCACGTCGTCCTGCCCGGTGTTCTGGAACGACGGCCAGTACTTCGGTCCGGCCGCGATCGTGAACGCGCACCGCTTCATCTTCGACTCGCGTGACGAGGCCGGGGAACAGCGGCTGGAGATCCTCAACGACAAGGACGGCGTGTGGCGTTGCCGCACGACGTTCAACTGCACGGACGCCTGCCCGCGCGGTATCGAGGTCACCAAGGCGATCCAGGAGGTCAAGCGCGCGCTGATCACGCGCCGCTTCTGACCGTTCGCGCCTTTCCGGGTGTTCCGGCCTTCCGGGGCCTTCATGTGGGGCCCGCTTCTCCACGGCATTGAGACATGACGCCGTACAGAAGCGGGCCCCACGTGTGTCAGGATCGACTCAGTCGACCAGGGCTCGGAACAAGGGCCGGTGGAAGCGGGGAGAGAGATGAGCGAGCCGAATCCGTACGCGGACGGAGAGTACAAGTGGGGGCCGACGCAGCCGCCCGGCACTCCGCCCGGAACGCCGTCAGGAGCGCCCGGAACGCCAGGAGTTCCGCAGTACGACTTTCCCGACCCGACCCTCGCCGAGGGCCAGCCGGGCGCGGCACCGGGCTACGGCTATCCGGGCCAGGCCCCCGGGTACGGGTATCCGCAGTCGGGCGCGCCGGTGCCCGTGGGCGGCGGGACTCCGCTGGTGTCCATCGGTGACATCACCGTCATGAACGACTCGATCATCACCCCGTCGGGCACGCTGCCGCTCAGGGGCGCGGTGTGGAACGCGACGGACATGTCCCGTACGGAGGAGAAGATCCCGACGCACGCCATCATTCTGGCGATCGTCTTCTTCCTCTTCTGCCTGCTCGGTCTGCTCTTCCTCCTGATGAAGGAGAAGACGACGACCGGCTTCATCCAGGTGACGGTGACCAGCGGCGGCCGGCACCACTCCACGATGGTGCCGGCCACGCATCCGGGCGCGTTCCAGACGGTCATGGGGCAGATCAGCTACGCCCGTTCGATCAGCAGCATGTGACCTCGCGGGGCGCCGGTGGAAGGACGGGTCCTGTCCCGGGACCCGTCACGGCGGCCCCGAGCCGTGCAGCCAGAACGCCCCGTAGAGCGCGGCCACGGCCGTCGCGACGACCAGGACCGTGACGACGACGACGCTCCGGCTGCGCGCGAGGACGACCGCGAGGGGCAGAAGAAGGGGAAAGGCCGGCAGGAGGAGGCGCGGCTTGGATCCGAAGTATCCGGCCGCCCCGATCGCCAGTACGGTCACCGCGGCGGAGTAGATCAGCAGGGGCGGCGGCTGACGCTGCTTCAGGCCGATCCAGTGCGGCCATACGGCGAGAGCGATGATCGCGGGCCAGATGATCCCCCAGAGGGCGGGGGATCCCGTGACGCCGGTGGAGACGAAGCGGGAGAACGCGATTCCGCCGTCGAATCCGTTGCCCCAGGCGGCCTGCACATCGAGATAGCCGAGCAGGGCGCCGTTCTGCCGGCCCACCCAGAGTATGTAGGCGACGGCGCCCAGAGGCGCGATCACGCAGCCCAGGACCATCCGCACCGGGCGGTCGTGGACGTCGGGCAGCAGCCGCCTCAGGCGGGTGGCTCCGAGAACGGCCGTGACCAGCAGCGCCAGGCTCACGGCGAGCCCCACGGGGCGGGTGAGTCCGGCCAGGCACGCGAGTGAACCGGCAAGCGCCCAGCGGCCGTTCAGGACGGCGTACAGCGCCCATGCCGCCAGCGCGACGAACAACGATTCGCTGTACGCCATGGACTGGACGATGCCGACCGGCAGCGCGGCCCACAATCCGACCAGAATGATCCCGGTCCGGCGGCCGTAGAACTGGGCGGCGACGGCGAACATGCCCCAGGCGGCGAGGACGGAAGCGACCGCGCTGACCACCAGACCGGAATCGGCCGGGGCGAGCGGCGTAAGGAACGATATGCCCTCTTCCAGCCAGGGAAGAAGCGGAAAGAAGGCCATGCCAGAAAGATCTCGGCCGTCGGGCGCGTGGAGCGAGAATCCGTATCCGAATTCGGCGACGCGTACGTACCAGAGAGAGTCCCAGCGTCCGGCGAGAAGTGTATGGGCGCTCCGGTCGGCGAAGGCGGACCAGATCAGCAATACGGAGACGCATGTCACGCGAATGGCGATGAACAGGACGAGCGCGGGAATGGCATTTCGCAGGTGCCCGGGAGACGGAGCCGCGAGAGGGGCCCTGGCTGGGCTCATTGAGATGAAGGGCATCTTCCCTGCTTCGTCCGACGCGCGGCGTACCACGTTGAGGGAGTCACGCAAGCAGACTTGCGGCGATATATCAAAGATTCACCCTTCGCACTCATCAGCGGATATGATGCGGCGCCACAGGGTGTGATATACGGCTCGCGCGGCGCTACGGAAGCGCGGGCGGGGCCGGGTCGGGGCGGGACGTCACGTCACGGCCGGCGGCTCGTAGTCGGGGCAGTTCAGGCTCCCGCACCGGCACGCGGGCCACTTCCAGGCCGAGCCGTCCGTGCCGGGGGCCAGGTCCGGGCTCTCCGCTCCCGGGTCGGCCTTCTTGATCAGCAGGGCACCTTCCGCGCCGAACCGCGCGATCAGCAGCGCCAGGAGCTCCCGCGCCGCACTGCCGCCCGTCGTCACGCGCTCGTGCTCCTGAGCCCGTGCGCGACCCGTTCCACCAGCTCGCGCGTCGGTTCGTCGAAGCGCCGCGGCACCCACTCGGGCACCATGCGCCAGAAGCCCCGCACCTCGACCAGCGCGGCCAACTCTTTCGGGGTGTCCGCCCTCGTTCCGATGGCTTGCTCACCCATGGGAGATGTACCTTCCGTCATCACCTGCTCGCTTTCTGTGTTCCAGCTTCAACGCTCAAGAGCGCGCTCAACAGGCGGGCAGCGTTGACTTCTGGAAGATTCAACGAGAGGGGTGCCCCCGTGGCGTACGCGGATGACCTGGACCCGTCGGACTCCGTGTTGTCGTTCTACGCGACCGACTTGCGGCGTCGGCGCGAGGCGGCGGGAATGTCACAACGAGCCCTCGCCAAAGCCGCGTTGATGGCCCCGTCGCTCCTCAACAAGATCGAGGCGGCGAAGCGGCTGCCGACGAGGGAGCTGTCGGCGCTGGCCGACGAGACCTTCGGGACGATCGACCACTTCACGCGCCTGTGGCCGCTGGTCATCAGGTACGCCTACCCGAAGTGGTTCCGCCCGTTCGTCGACCTGGAGGCGGCCGCGGCGGCCATCCGGTCGTTCGAGGCGCAGGTCGTTCCGGGTCTGCTCCAGACCGAGGACTACACGCGGGCGATTCTCGCCGGCCGCCGTCTGGACCTCGACCGGGTCGAGGAAATCGTCGCCGCGCGCATGGAGCGCCAGCACATTCTCAAACGGGAAAGTCCACCGGAGTTGTGGGTGGTGCTGGACGAAAACGTCCTTCGCCGTCGCATGGGCAGCGTCGACGTCATGAGAGCACAACTCGAACACCTCATCACCGCCGCCGAATTGCCGACGACGGTGATTCAAGTGGTCCCGTACGACGTGGGCGGTCATGCGGGGGTGGGCGGTCCGTTTGCCGCGCTCACTCTCGATGAAGGACCCGATGTCGTATACGTCGACGGATTTCTGCAGGGGCAGATTCTCGCCGAGCCTCAGAGCGTGAAAGACGCATTGCGGGCATATGATTTGCTGAGCGCCGTATCTCTGTCGCCCAGGCGGTCAATGGACTTGGTCGCTGACGTGTTGAAGGACCTGAGGCCATGACCACCCCGAAAAGCATGCCCGTCACCACCCTGTGGCACAAGAGCAGTTACAGCACCGACAACGGCGGAAACTGTATAGAGATCGCCTCCGGCCAGGCCGGAGTCATTCCCATCCGGGACTCCAAGAGCCCCGACGGCCCGCGCCTCATGATCCTGCCGGGCGCCTTCATCTCCTTCGTCCAAGCGGTGCGACAGGGCGAGTTCAAGACTTCCTGACGAAGTCGGCGGCGGACCAGGCGAATTGAGGCCGGTCCCCCAGAACCCCGGAACCCCGGAACCCTTGAGCCGAGAGCGCCGAAGCCATTATGGACGCGCTCCACACCCGGACAGCCGTTTATACGGCCCCGCTCCTTTCGCACCGAGCCGGCGTCCGCGCCTTTCACCCCGCGCCACCGCCCGTGCTCCGCACCGATCCGCACCGCGCTCCCCCGCGCCGCGCCCCGCACCGCGCCCCGCCCTCCCCCGCGCCCGGCCACTCCGCCGCTCCGCACCCGGCCACCCTCGCTTGAACATGTTCAAAAACAGGTCTACAGTCCATGACACCAGCTTTTGAACACGTTCAAAGGGAGGGTGGGGGATGGACCTCACTGTTGTCGCGTATGCCGTCTACCTGGTCATCAGCGTGGCGCTGACCGTGTGGGTGGCCCGGACGCTGAGCAAGAACGGACGTGTCTTTCTCGCCGACGTACTCCAGGGGAACGAGAAGCTCGCGGACGCCGTCAACCACCTGCTGGTGGTCGGTTTCTACCTCGTCAACCTCGGGTTCGTGGCGCTCTACCTGAAGAACTCCGACCGCGTCGTGGACGCCCGCCGGCTCGTCGAGGCGCTCTCGGTGAAGGTGGGTGTCGTCCTGCTCGTGCTCGGGGTGATGCACCTCGGCAATGTGTACGTCCTCAACAAGATCCGGCGGCGCGGGATCATGGAGCGCGGCCAGACCCCGCCGGTGCCCCCGCAGGGGTGGACAGGGCCCGCGGACAAGGCTCCCGGGCCGTGGGCGACCCCGGCCTCCGGAGCGTGAGCGGGCCATGGACCGACTGCCCGTGGAGCAGATGCCCACGTTCCGGCCCGGAGAGCCGACGCGTCCCGCGCGGCGCCGGCAGCGGCCCGCGCACCAGCCGCCCGTACGGCGGTTGACCCTGCTGTACGACGCCGGGTGCCCGCTCTGCACCCATCTGCGGGACTGGCTGCTGCGCCAGCCGCAACTCGTCACGATCGACCCGGTGCCCGCCGCCTCGCAGGAGGCGCGGCGGCGGTACCCGGATCTCGATCACGGCTCCACGCTCAAGGAGATCACGGTGATCGGCGACAGCGGCCAGATCTACCGGGGGACAGCCGCCTGGATCGTCTGCCTGTGGGCACTGTCCGCACACCGGCCGAAGGCCTACTGGCTGGCCACCCCGGCCGGCGCCCCCTTCGCCCGGGTCACCGTGCTCGCCGCCTCGAAGTACCGGGAGTTGACCGCCGCCCCCTGTGACGGGGCGTGCGAGGTGCCCCCGCCGTCGCATTAGGCTCGGTCATCGTGAAGGACGAGAAGACCGCGAAGGCCCCCAAGGCCTCCCCCGCTGCCAAAGTCGCCACGGTCGCCAAGGCTTCCGAGGTCACCAAGGCGCCGAAGAGCGAGCAGACCCGCGCCCTCATTCTCGAAACCGCGTTGCGGCTCTTCCAGGAGCGTGGTTACGACAAGACGACGATGCGGGCCATCGCCACGGAGGCGGGGGTCTCCGTCGGTAACGCGTATTACTACTTCGCGTCGAAAACGCATTTGGTGCAGGGTTTCTACGACCGGATCGGCGCGGAACACCGCGTGGCGGCCCGCGCCGTGCTCGACAAGGAGACCGAACTGGAGGCGCGCATGGCCGGCGTGCTGACGGCCTGGCTGGACATCGCGGCGCCGTACCACGAGTTCGCCGCCCAGTTCTTCAAGAACGCCGCCGACCCGGAGAGCCCGCTGAGCCCCTTCTCCCCCGAGTCGGAGCACGCCCGGGAGGCGGCCGTCGGCCTCCACCGGGAGGTCCTGGCCGGTTCCCGGACGAAGGTCGTGGACGAGCTGTCCGAGATGCTGCCGGAGCTGTTGTGGCTGTCCCAGATGGGACTTGTCCTCTACTGGGTCTTCGACCGCTCGGAGAACAGCGAGCGCACCCGCCGCCTCGCCGAGCGCGGCGCCCGGCTGGTCGGCCGGGGCGTCGCACTCTCCCGCTTCCGGGTGCTGCGGCCGCTCGTACGCGAAGTGCACGAGCTGTTCGCGGAGTTCCTGCCGGGCATCGCGGAAACGGCGACCGCGCACAAGAAGACCTGACCGGCGGGCCGCCGGTGCGGCACGGGGTACGGCCGCACCAGCGGTACGGAATCAGGCCTGGCGCGAGGCCAGTTCGACGATGGTGATGTCGGAAGGGGCTCCGACGCGGACCGGTGGGCCCCAGGCGCCCGCGCCCCGGGAGACGTAGAGCTGGGTGTCGCCGTAGCGTTCCAGACCGGCCACCGTGGGGTTGGCCAGGCCCGCCACGAAGTTGCCGGGCCAGAGCTGGCCGCCGTGGGTGTGGCCGGAGAGCTGGAGGTCGACGCCGTGGCGTACGGCGTCGTCGATGACGATGGGCTGGTGGGCGAGGAGTACGCACGCCCTGGCCCGGTCGCGGTCGCCCAGCGCCTTGCCGAAGTCGGGACCCTCGCCCTCGCTCTCGCCCGCGATGTCGTTGACCCCGGCGAGGTCGAAGCCGGAGATCTCGACGCGTTCGTTCTCCAGGGGGCGCATGCCCAGTTCGCGGACGTGGTCGACCCAGGCGTCGGCGCCCGAGAAGTACTCGTGGTTGCCGGTGACGAAGAACGAGCCGTGCCGGGCCTCGAGACCGGCCAGGGGTTCCGCCGCCGGGCCCAGGTTCTCGACGCTGCCGTCGACCAGGTCGCCGACGACGGCGATCAGGTCCGGCTGGGTCGAGTTGATGGTGTCGACGATGCGCTGGGAGTGCGCGCGGCCCAGGATCGGGCCGAGGTGGATGTCGCTCACGACGGCGATACGGAAGCCGTGGGCGCCGCGCGCCAGCTTGGCGAGCGGGACCGTGACGCGCTTGATCCGGGGGCCGCGCAGGACGCCGTACGTGCCGTAACCGACCGTGGCGAGCGCGGCGGTCGCGGCCGCGCCGCCCACGACGCGGGAGACGAAGAGCCGACGGGAGGGGGCGGCGGCCGCCGTGGAACCCGTCGCAGCGGTGGTGGCGGTCGCAGCGGTGAGCGCCGGGGCCGGCACAGAGGCTTCCTGCGGGGCCGCCGCAGGGGCCGCCGCTGTCGGCTCTTCCCGCTCGTCGGCGGGTATCTCGGCGCCGGCGGACGCCTCGCGCCGCTCCATCAGCCGCCGCAGCAGCGGCCGTACGACCTCACCCACCGCCAGTGCCAGCAGCAGATACATCAGCATGGCCAGCCACAGGTACCCCGGCCAGGCCAGCACCTGCTGCAACCCGAACGGCGCCCCCGCGCGGCCGGAGCTCACCGCTCCCACGGCCAGTAACGGCATGAGGACGGCCGCGACCGTACCCAGCCTGCGGCCGAGGCCGCCCGGCTCGGTCGTGTCGCGCACCAGGCGCCCCCACACGTACCAGTGCGCCGCGACAACCAGCGCGACGACCGCAATCATCATCAGTACGGTCACGATGACCACGAACAGGCCCCTTATCCCAGTCGCTCGCGCTGTTCGCGCCGAAGTGCGCGGACGCCACGGAACCCGACCACGCCAACGGCCGTCCCCAGAAGAAAGGACACGATGGCGAGCAGCAGGTGCACCCAGAAGTAGCCCGTGGGATCACCGGCGTCGTCGAAGGCGAGTCCGCTCCCGTCCTGCCACAGGTTCTTTACGAAAGTGATCCAGATGAACCAGCTCCAGACCCCGAACGCGAGCAGGAACCAGGACACGGGGCGGCTGAGCTTCATGGATTCAGTATCGCCGCCGTCCTCCGGGCGGCAGCAGCGGGGTCCTCGTGAGAGGTGGGCCCCGGAAGGGCTCGGTCCCGCCCGGCCGCGGGAGCGTCGGTCCGCTCGGGCGATGTCTGAACCGGTGCTCCTGCCATGTAACTTCTCGGTCGTGCCCGCTCTGAAAAAGACCGCCGTGACGGTCGCCGCTGCCGCCTTGCTGCCCCTTCTGACCGCCGCGCCGTCGTGGGCGGACGGCAAGGCCGACGGGCCCGATGCCAAACAGCCGCAGCCGCCCGCCTCGATGTCCACCGTCGGCGGTGCCACGCTCGGCAAGGCGGGCACCCAGGTGAATCTCGGTTCCGGGGCGCCCGTCCTGCCCGCGAAGCTGAGCGGCCGGTCCTGGATCGTCGCGGACGCCGAATCGGGCGAGGTGCTGGCCTCGCACAACTCCCACTGGCGGCTGCCGCCGGCGTCCACCCTCAAGATGCTCTTCGCGGACACCGTGCTGCCCAAGCTGCCCAAGGAGAAGCGGCACAAGGTGGCGCCCGCCGACCTGGAGGGCATGGGCTCGGGCAGCAGCCTGGTCGGTGTGAAGGAGGACCTCACGTACTCCGTGCACGATCTGTGGCTCGGTGTCTTCCTGCGCTCCGGCAACGACGCGGTGCATGTGCTCTCCGCCATGAACGGCGGCATCCCCAAGACCGTCCGGGACATGCAGGCCCACGCGGAAGAACTCCAGGCGCTGGACACCCATGTGGTCTCGCCCGACGGTTACGACGAGGAGGGCCAGGTCTCCAGCGCGTACGACCTGACCCTCTTCGCCCGCTCCGGTCTCCAGAAGAAGGACTTCCGGGAGTACTGCGCGACGCAGACGGCCCAGTTCCCGGGCCTGGTGAAGGAGCCGGAGAAGGGCAAGAAGCAGGAGAAGGACGAGAACGGCGACCCGAAGCGCGAGAGCTTCGGGATCCAGAACACCAACCGGCTGCTGACGGGGGCGGACGGGGTCGCCGCGTACAAGGGCATCGCGGGCGTCAAGAACGGCTCCACCACGCACGCCGGCACGACCTTCACCGGAGTCGCCGAGCGCGACGGCCGGGTGCTGCTGGTCACCGTCATGAACCCGTCGTCCACCGAGGCCCACGCGGTCTACGAGGAGTCGGCCCGGCTGCTGGACTGGGGATTCGGGGCCGCCGGGAAGGTGAAGCCGGTCGGCCTGCTGGTGCCGCCGAAGTCGGCGGACACGAACGCGTCCGCGAACCCCACCAGTGTCGGAGCCGACTCGTCGGGGACCGGCGACGAGGCACTCACGGCCGCGAACAGCGGCGGCGCCGGAGTCGCCCTCGGCATCACGGGCGGGGCGCTGGCCGTACTGGCGGGCGGCGGTTACCTGGTCAACCGGCGCTGGCCGCTCCGCCGACGTCCGCGCGTCTAGGTCCGGCTAAGTCCGGCTAGGTCCGGCTAGGCCCTGTCGGACCCGGCGATGTCCGCGCGGGTGGCGCCACCGCCGCCGTCGCCTTCGTCCGCGCCGCCGCCCCCGGTGCCGCCGTCGTCGGTGGCGGTGGGCTCGTCCGCCGCCGTCTCGTTCTTGCCGCGCGTCGCCGTCCACGCGGCGCAGAACAGCAGCAGCCTCGCCGTGAAGTTGATCCACAGCAGAAGCGCCACCGGGACCCCGAACGCGCCGTACATGCTCTTGGCCGCCACGCCCTTCATGTAGCCGCCGAGCAGCAGCTTCAGCAGCTCGAAGCCCACCGCGCCGATGAGCGCGGCCACCAGGAGCCGGTGGCGCGGCGGCTGGACGCGGGGCAGCAGCGTCAGGACGTACAGCAGCAGCAGGAAGTCGGCGACGACGGCCACGACGAGTGCGGCGGCCTGGAGCAGGACGCCGCCCGCCCCGTTCTCGGGGATTCCCAGCTGGTGGGCGGTCCAGCCGACGGCCGTGGAGCCGAAGCCGGAGGCGCCCAGCGAGGCGAGTCCGACCGCGCCGAGCCCGCCGAGGACCACGGCGTCCTTGACCTTGAGCACGATCGGGTTGCCGTCCGCCGCGTCGTCCAGCTCCCAGACGGCCCGCAGGCACTCCCGCATCGAACCGATCCAGCCGATGCCGGTGAAGAGCAGCAGCGCACCGGCCACCACCCCGACCGTCCCGGCGTTGGCCACCAGACTGTCGAGGTCGAGCTGCCCGGAGATGCCGGGGACCTGCCTCTCGATGGCGCTCTTCAACTGGTCGAGCTGCCCCTGGCTGAGCAGCGCCGCGCCGATCGCGGCGCCCACGGTGATCAGCGGGAAGAGCGACAGAAAGCTGATGAAGGTGATGGCGGCGGCCAGCCGGGCCCAGTGGACGCGTTCGAGCGTCTCGTACGAGCGCCAGGCGTGCGTCCGCATCAGCCGGGCCACGAACGGGCCGACGACAGGGAGTTTCTTCAGCCAGTCCATGAAGGAGGACTACCCCCTGGCCGGAAAACAAGCGTCCGGGTCCCCCGTAAGCGTGGCCGCCCGTTCCGGCGCGGCCACCCATTCATACGAGCACCATCGCAAAGGCGACAAGTAATGATGTACAGGGCGATACGGTCACCCCGCAGCCGCCCTACAGCCTCTAGCTCTCCAAGGAGCGCCCCACCATGAAGGACGCCTTCGGCTCCCCCCAGTCCCTGCTCATCCTCGGCGGTACGTCGGAGATCGGCCTGGCCACGGCCCGCCGGCTGATCGCCCGGCGGGCCCGTACGGTCTGGCTGGCGGGCCGCCCCTCCCCGGCGCTGGACACCGCCGCGGACCGGCTGGCGGCCCTGGGCGCGGACGTCCGTACCGTCGCCTTCGACGCCCTGGACCCGGCCTCGCACGAGGAGGCGCTGGGGAAGGTCTTCGCTCAGGGCGACATCGACATGGTGCTGCTCGCCTTCGGCGTCCTCGGCGACCAGGCGCACGACGAGGCCGAGCCGCTCGCGGCGGTCCGCGTCGCGCAGACGAACTACACCGGCGCGGTCTCGGCCGGGCTGGTGTGCGCGGGCGCGTTGCAGACGCAGGGGCACGGTTCCCTGGTGGTGCTGTCGTCGGTGGCCGGTGAGCGGGCCCGTCGCGCGGACTTCATCTACGGGTCGAGCAAGGCGGGCCTCGACGCGTTCGCGCAGGGCCTGGGGGACGCCATGCAGGGCACGGGCGTGCAGGTCATGGTCGTACGGCCCGGTTTCGTCCGGTCCCGGGCGGCGGCCCGGCGGGACGAGACGCCGCTGGCCACCACGCCCGAGGCCGTGGCTGCGGCCATCGAGCTGGGGCTGCGACGGCGTTCCGAGACCGTGTGGGTGCCGGGAGCGCTGCGGGTGGTGATGTCGGCGCTGCGGCATCTGCCGCGTCCGTTGTTCCGCAGGCTGCCTGTCTAGGTCCTGTCCGGTCGGTCTTGTCGGATCGGCCCGGGGCGCCCGGCGCCGTGGATCGCAAGGCGCCGGGGCGCCCGCGGGGTGGTTTCCTGCGGGCGTTTCGGCAACGCGGCGAGGTGGCGCCCGCCGCGGTGGCGGCTGATGTCGCTGGGCCGTTCCGGGCCCGGCGAAGACCGGCCGGACAGAGCCCGAGCGCTCACGGGCTCACAAGGCGTGAGCCCTCACGGGCTCAGCGAGGCGGGCCGGTCGGCGGGGGTGCTCTGCGAAGGCACCCCCGGGACCTCCCCTCCGCCGCCGAACGCGTACTCCTGGAGCTTGCGCCACACTCCGTCCGCGCCCTGCTCGTACAGCGCGAAGGACGTGCAGCTCCACTGCGCGCCGTACTCCGAGAGCTCTTCGTACGCCCGGTCCATCGCCTCCTCGGCGATGCCGTGCGCCACGGTCACATGCGGGTGGTACGGGAACTGGAGCTCGCGGACGAGCGGCCCCGACGAGTCCCTGACCCGCTTCTGGAGCCAGGTGCAGGCCGACGCGCCCTCGACCACCTGGATGAAGACGACCGGGGAGAGCGGGCGGAACGTACCGGTGCCGGAGAGCCGCATCGGGAAGGGGCGGCCGGCGGCGGCGACCTCGGCGAGATGCGCCTCGATGGCCGGCAGCGCCGACGCGTCGGCCTCCGTGGGCGGCAGGAGCGTGACATGCGTGGGAATGCCGTGCGCGGCCGGATCGCCGAAGCTCGCACGCCGCTCCTGGATCAGGCTGCCGTACGGCTCCGGGACCGCGATCGAAACGCCGAGCGTTACGGTCCCCACGTCATGCTCCTCAGTCGTTCGGGTGATTCAGGTCTTCGAGTATTCGCGAGCGGCGGTCGTGCCGCCAGGTGAAGCGTGGTGCCGGGCTTGATATCGGTGCCGCCGTGGGTGGCACGGCCAATTGTGCCGCCGCCACCGACGGCGACCGGTTCAGTGCTTGGCGGGCAGGAAACCGACCCTGTCGTAGGTCTGCGCGAGGGTCTCGGCGGCGACCGCACGGGCCTTCTCCGCGCCCTCGGCCAGGATCGAGTCCAGCGTCTCCGGGTCGTCCAGATATTCCTGGGTGCGGGCCCTGAACGGGGTGACGAAGTCGATCATGACGTCGGCCAGGTCGGTCTTGAGCGCGCCATAGCCCTTGCCCTCGTACTTCTGCTCCAGCTCCGCGACCGCGAGGCCCGTGAGCGTGGAGTAGACCGTGAGCAGGTTGCTGACGCCCGGCTTGGCCTCGGTGTCGAAACGGATCTCGGCGTCGGTGTCGGTGACCGCGCTCTTGATCTTCTTCGCGGTGGTCTTCGGCTCGTCCAGCAGGTTGATCAGGCCCTTGGGCGTGGACGCCGACTTGCTCATCTTGATCGTCGGGTCCTGGAGGTCGTAGATCTTGGCGACCTCCTTGACGATGTGCGGCGCCGGGACCGTGAACGTCGGACCGAACCGGGTGTTGAACCGCTCGGCGAGATCGCGGGTCAGCTCGACGTGCTGCCGCTGGTCCTCACCGACCGGGACGGCGTCGGCCTGGTAGAGGAGGATGTCCGCCACCTGGAGGATCGGGTACGTGAAGAGACCGACCGTGGCACGGTCCGTGCCCTGCTTGGCCGCCTTGTCCTTGAACTGAGTCATCCGGGAGGCCTCGCCGAAGCCGGTGATGCAGTTCATGATCCAGGCGAGCTGGGCGTGCTCGGGGACATGGCTCTGGACGAAGAGCGTGCAGCGCTGCGGGTCGAGACCGGCGGCGAGGAGCTGGGCGGCGGCGAGGCGGGTGTTCGCGCGCAGCTCGGCGGGGTCCTGCGGAACGGTGATCGCGTGCAGGTCCACGACCATGTAGAACGCGTCGTGGGTGTCTTGCAGTGCCACGTACTGGCGCACCGCACCGAGGTAGTTCCCGAGGTGGAAGGAGCCTGCGGTGGGCTGGATACCGGAGAGCGCACGGGGTCGATCAGAGGCCATGGTTCCCATTCTCTCAGGTGCGACCGACAGCTCTGGAACGGATCTCCGACAGGCCGGTAACTGATCTCCAGTAAGTGGTACGGACGGCCCCCGATGTCACCCGATCAGCCCCAATGAGACACGGAACACAGGATGTTCGGGGGCCACGCCGGGACCGGGCTTTCCCGATCCGCGCGGTGAACGACGATAGAAGGAGGGGGGCGCCTCGCTCACGCAGCTTGTCCCGACCGATCGGAGAACCCGTGTCGACAACGGAGAGCGCCATCGCCTCGGCGGAGGCGCACAGTGCGCACAACTACCACCCGCTGCCCGTGGTCGTCGCCTCGGCGGAGGGGGCGTGGATGACCGATGTGGAGGGGCGGCGCTACCTCGACATGCTCGCCGGGTACTCGGCGCTCAATTTCGGTCATCGCAACAAGCGGCTCATCGACACCGCGAAGGCACAGCTGGACCGGGTGACGCTCACGTCACGGGCGTTCCATCACGACCGGTTCGCCGAGTTCTGCGCCCAGTTGGCCGAACTGTGCGGCATGGAGATGGTCCTGCCGATGAACACCGGGGCCGAGGCGGTGGAGACCGCCGTGAAGACCGCCAGGAAGTGGGGCTACCGGGTCAAGGGCGTGCCGGACGGCATGGCGAAGATCGTGGTCGCGGACAACAACTTCCACGGCCGTACGACCACGATCATCAGCTTCTCGACGGACGCGGAGGCGCGGGCTGACTTCGGCCCGTACACGCCCGGCTTCGAGATCGTCCCGTACGGGGACCTCGGTGCGCTGGACCGGGCGGTGACCGGGAACACCGTGGCCGTGCTGCTGGAGCCGATCCAGGGCGAGGCCGGGGTGCTGGTCCCGCCGGCCGGGTATCTGGCCGGGGTGCGCGAGCTGACCCGGGAGCGGAACGCGCTGTTCATCGCGGACGAGATCCAGTCGGGCCTCGGCCGTACGGGACGGACCTTCGCCTGCGAGCACGAGGGCGTGGTGCCCGACATGTATGTCCTCGGCAAGGCGCTGGGCGGCGGGGTGGTGCCGGTGTCGGCCGTGGTGTCCTCGGCGGAGGTGCTCGGCGTGTACCGGCCCGGCGAGCACGGTTCGACGTTCGGCGGCAATCCGCTGGCCTGCGCGGTGGCGCTGGAGGTCGTCGCGATGCTGCGGACCGGCGAGTTCCAGCAGCGCGCGACGGAGCTGGGTGACCACCTCCACCAGGAGCTGGGGCTGCTGGTGGGCGGCGGGGCCGTGGAGGCGGTACGGGGCCGGGGGCTGTGGGCCGGGGTGGACATCGTGCCGTCGCACGGGACGGGCCGGGAGATCTCGGAGCGGCTGATGGAACGGGGGGTCCTGGTGAAGGACACGCACGGGTCCACGATCCGGCTCGCGCCACCGCTGGTGATCAGCAAGGAGGACCTGGACTGGGGGCTCGACCAGCTGCGGTCGGTGCTCTCGGAGTAGCACCGACCGACGATCGGGCGGGGCGGGAACGTCAGAGGATGACGTGCGGCAGGAAGCGGGCGTACTCGTCCGTGATCAGCCCGGACGACTCCCGGATACCGAGCCCCGCCGACTCGTCGTCCACGACCCACGCGCCGAGCACCACGCGGTTGCCGTCGAAGTCGGGAAGCGCGGCCAGCTCCTGGTAGCAGCAGGCATCGTCGTCGTCCCGCGTCACCGGCGCCGCGCCCGGCTCGTGGACGGTGACGCCGGCGCCCTCGCGGCCGAGCAGGGGCTTGGCGACATAGCCGGCCGAGGCGGCGAGTTCGCGGGGGCCGTCGAGGTAGGAGGCCAGCAGATTCGGGTGGCCGGGGTTGAGTTCCCAGAGGATCGCGAGCAGCGCCTTGTTGGAGAGGAGCATCTTCCAGGCGGGTTCGATCCAGCAGGTGGTGCCCGTACCGCCCCCGTTGTCGAGCGTGTCCAGGACATGCGGGCCGAACCGGTCGGTGGCCAGCCACTCCCAGGGGTAGAGCTTGAAGCAGCTGCGGACGAACCGCAGCCGGTCGTCGACGAAGCGGCCGGACAGCCGGTCCCAGCCGATCTGTTCGACGGAGAGGGCCTCCGTGGCGATACCGGCCTGCTCGGCGGTCTCCCGCAGATACGCGACCGTCATCAGGTCCTCGCCCAGCTCGTCGCCGTCGGAGTGCGCGAAGTGCACGGGGCCGGGCGGGAGGAGCGGGGCCTGCCGTTTCCAGGAGGCGACGAGCCGTTCGTGCAGGGAGTTCCACTGGTCGGCGCCGGGGAACCGTTCCTCCATCCAGAACCACTGCGCGCTCGCGGCCTCGACCAGCGAGGTCGGGGTGTCCGCGTTGTACTCCAGCATCTTGGCCGGTCCCGTGCCGTCGTAGCGCAGGTCGAACCGGCCGTAGACGGACGGCAGTTCGGCCCGGCGCCGCCAGGACTCGGCTATCAGCGCGGCCAGCCGGGGATCGGTGATGCCGAGGTCGGCGAACCGGTCCTGCTCCACGATGTGAGCGGCGGCCCCCAGGCACAGGGCGTGCAGCTCCTCGACGACCTCTTCGAGGGCCTCCACCTCGGGCAGGGTGAAGGTGTAGTAGGCGCTCTCGTCCCAGTACGGGCGCAGCGAGTCGTCCGGGTAGCGGGTGAGCGGGTAGATGACGCCCTGTTCCTCGACGGTCTGCTGCCAGCCGGGGCGGGGTTCGATGGTGTGACGTTTCATCAGCGGTGTACCGGTCGGCTCGTATCGGTCCGTATCCGGTCCGTCAGCCTCCGCCGGAGCCCGAGCCGGAGCAGCCGAAACCGCCCCGGTCGACCGCCGACTTGTCGAAACTGCCGCCGTCGACCGTGCCCTTGTTGCTGGAACCGCCGTAGTAGTACGAGCCCTTGCCGCCGCTCTTGCAGTCGGAGCTGGGCAGGGTCTGCTTCGTCGTCCGGTCGGCGCACCGTTTGTCGGGATCCGAACCACAGGACGTGATCGTGAGCGCCAGTACTCCCATGCCGCCGAGCACGACCGTGCTCGACCTCAGCCTCCGCTGTCGCGCGCTCATCGCGCCGCCTTCCCCGTGTCGTTCCAAGCCATTCGAACTGTTTATCGTATGCCCGCAACACAGTAGTTGGCCGACCGGCCCCGGTGTAAAGGCGGGGCACAGACTCTCCCCGGCTACGGCCACTTGTGACTCCCGCGTACCAGGTACACACGACGGCCCGGGGCGGGATGGTTCCCGCCACCGGGCCGTCACTGCTCACAACTGGTGAAGCTTCAGCTGCCGCCGCCGTACGGGCGGGTGATCGCCTCCAACCCGTGACCGGACGGATCGGGGAAGTACACCCCGCGCCCGCCGTCGTTGTGGTTGATCTCGCCGGGACGCTTGCCGTGCGGATCCGCGTAGTACGTGAGCTTCGCGTCCTGGATCCGCTGGAAGATCCCGTCGAACTCTTCCTCGGTGACCAGGAAGGCGTAGTGCTGGGTGACGATCGACTCGGCCGGGATGGTCGCGAAGTCGAGAGTGACGCCGTTGCTCAGCTCGACGGGGATGAACGGTCCCCACTCGTCCCCGACCTCCAGGTCGAAGATGCGCCCCAGGAACTCTGCGGATTCCCGGTTGTCCTTGGAGTGGACGATCGTGTGATTCAACTGGACTGACACGGTGGAATGCCTCCGTAAGGCAGTCTCACGGGCACCTCCATGCCTCACCCGGACGGTGACCGACACGCGATGCCGTACTCATGATCCTAAAACGGGCGGCAGGGGCTGTCACGTCCGATCTCGGCCACGCCCCCCTGCGGCGGCTTACGGCAGCACCCGGCACAGCGCGTCCAGCGCACCGGCCCACGCGCTGTCCGGTGGGGTGGCGTAGCCGACGACCAGCGCGTCCGAGGCGCCGGGTGCGGCCGTACCGCCCGATCCGGCCGGTGACGGTCCGGCCGACGGGTGGCGGAAGCGGGTCATTCCCTCCACCGCCAGTCCCTGCCAGGCCGCCGCCTCGACGACCGGGCGCTCGGTGCCCGGCGGGAGTTCGACGACCGCGTGCAAACCGGCCGCGATGCCCGTCACCCGGACGTCCGGGGCCCGCTCCGCCAGCGCCGAGACGAGCTGGTCGCGGCGGCGCCGGTAGCGCAGCCGCATGGAGCGGACATGACGGTCGTACGCGCCCGAGGCGATGAACTCCGCGAGCGTGAGCTGGTCCAGCGTGCTCGACACCCAGTCCACCGCCCCCTTCGCCGCCGTCACCTCGCCGACCAGTTCGTCCGGCAGCACCATCCACGCGAGCCGCAGCCCCGGCGCCAGGGACTTGCTCGCGGTGCCGAGGTAGACCACCCGTTCCGGGTCGAGTCCCTGAAGCGCGCCGACCGGCTGGCGGTCGAACCGGAACTCCCCGTCGTAGTCGTCCTCCAGGATCAGCCCGTCCGTGGCGCGCGCCCAGTCGACGGCCGCCGCTCGCCGGTCGGGGTGGAGCGCCATGCCCGTCGGGAACTGGTGCGCCGGCGTCATCAGCACCGCGCCCACCTCCGGGTCGTCCGCCAGCTCCCCGGTCCTGGCGCCGTGCCCGTCCACCGGGAGCGCCGGGGTCCGCAGGCCCGCCCTCACCAGCAGGTTCCGGTGCATGTCGAGCCCGTACGACTCGACAGCCAGCGCGCGCACCCCTCGCGCCCGCAGCACCGTCCCCAGCAGCATCAGGCCGTGGACGGCGCCGGAGCAGATCACGATCCGTCCGGGGTCCGCGTACACCCCGCGCGCCCGTGCCAGATAGTCGGCGAGGGCGGTGCGCAGTTCGACGCGGCCCCTGGCCTCGCCGAGTTCGAAGGCCTCGTACGGCGCGGTCATGAGCGCCCGGCGGGCGGCGGCGAGCCACTGCGCCCGGGGAAAACCGGCGAGGTCCGGGGAGCCGGGCAGCAGGCTGTACGTGGGCCGGCGGCGGGTCGTCCGGGTCCTGGGCGGCGCGGGCGCGGGCCTGCGCGGCTCGGCCCGCGCGGCCACCCGCGTGCCCGAGCCGCGCTGGGCGGTGAGCCACCCTTCGGCGACGAGTTCGGCGTACGCGTCGGCCACCGTGTTACGGGCGATGCCCAGGTCGGCGGCGAGCGAGCGGGAGGACGGCAGCCTGGTGCCGGGCACGAGACGGCCCGTCCGGACGGCCTCGCGCAGAGCGTCCATGAGCCCGGCGCGCAGTCCGGCGCGCGGCCCGGGGCCCGGGGCGAGGCCGTGCAGCTCCAGATGGAGATCAGCGCCGGAGATCGGCTCACCGGAGAGATGCTGATTGGCCCAGGATTCCGTCATGAAAGTGGACCATACAGCTGCGCCACCGAGCGCCTAACGTCATCAGCATGACGACAGAAACGAAGACCCAGACCAAGGAATACGCCCCCGAGCACACCCCGCGCCTCGAACTCGCCAAGCTCGCACCCGAGGTCTACAAGGCCATGGTCCGGCTGGACGCGGCGGCCCGGCAGGGCGTCGACCCGACCGTTCTCGAACTGGTCAAGATCCGTGCCTCCCAGCTCAACCACTGCGCGTTCTGCCTCGACATGCACACGAAGGACGCGCTGGCGGCCGGTGAGTCGGTGGAGCGCATCGTGCAGCTCAGCGCCTGGGAGGAGTCGCGGCACTTCTACACGCCGAAGGAGATCGCGGCGATCGAGCTGAGTGAGGCGATCACCGTACTGACGGACGGTTTCGTACCGGACGAGGTGTACGCGAGGGCCACACAGCACTTCGACGAGACGGAGCTGGCCCACCTCATCTCCGCGATCACGGTGATCAACGCGTGGAACCGGCTCGGGGTGTCCAGCCGGATGGCGCCGGGCCACTACACGCCGGGCCAGTACGCGCACTGACCCCCGACTCGGCGGCCGTAGTACCCGGCCACCGGGCCTCAAGGCGTCACCAGGTCACGGGCAGCTCGTAGACCCCGTACACGGACCCGTTGTGTTTGAACGAGAGCCGGTCCACGTCGGTGGCCAGCCGCAATGTGGGGATGCGGCGGTAGAGGGTGCTGTAGACGACTTGCAGTTCCAGCCGGGCCAGCGGCTGGCCCAGGCACTGGTGCACCCCGAAGCCGAAGGCCACGTGGCGGCGGGCGTCGCGCGTGATGTCCAGGCGGCCGGGCTCGGGGAAGGCATCCGGGTCCCGGTTGCCGATGTCGTTGGGGGCGATGAACCCCTCACCGGCGCGGAGGACCTCCCCGGCGATCTCGATGTCCTCCAGCACCGCCCGGCGCCGCCCGCTGTGGGTGATGCTGAGGTAGCGCAGCAGCTCCTCCACCGCCGAGGCGACCAGCTTCGGGTCGTCCGTGGCGCGCAACCGGGCGAGCTGGTCGGGGTGTTCGAGCAGGGCGAGGGTGCCGAGCCCGATCATGTTCGCGGTGGTCTCGTGCCCGGCGAGCAGCAGCAACACCCCCATCTGGGCCACCTCGTGGCGGGTCAGCTCGCCCGACTTCACCCGCTCGCCCAGCCCGGAAAGCAGGTCGTCGGCGGGGACGGCCATCTTCTGGCCCACCAGCTCGTCCAGGTAGTCGCGCAGGCTGGCGCCGGCGGCTCCGCGCTCCTCGGGGGTGACGTCGCGCTTGATGAGGACGCTGCTGTTCGCCTGGAAGAAGTCGTGGTCGGCGTAGGGCACTCCGAGCAGCTCGCAGATCACCAGGGAGGGCACCGGCAGCGCGAACGCCTCGACCAGGTCGACCGGGTTGGGGCCCGCCAGCATGGTGTCGATCAGGTCGTCCACGATCTTCTGCAGGGCCGGCCGCATCGCCTCCATCCGCTTGATGGTGAACGGTGCCGTCACCATCCGCCGCAGCCGGGCATGCTCCGGGTCGTCCATCATGATGAAGCTGATGGAGCTCTCGTTGGTGATCGGGACGATCCTGGGATAGCCGGGCCGGGTGGGGTCGGCGCTGACCCTGGGGTCGCCGAGCAGCGCCCGCTGGTCCTCGTACCGGGTCACCAGCCATGGCGTACTGCCGTCCCAGAGACGGACCTTCGCCAGCCGGCCCTCCCGCTGCCTGGCCAGCAGGTCCGGGGGCGGGTCGAACGGACACTTCGCCGCCCTGGCCATCGGGAACTCGATGATCTCGGCCTGGTGCTCACCCGTCGGATCCAATGTGCTGGTCATCGTCTCCCCTTGTTCACGCTTCTCGGGCCTTCAGCCTCACAGAAGCATTCCCAGTGCGCAAGTTTTCCCAGTGGGCATTTTTTGCCGTACGGCATATTCTCACGGTGATGACTACGAGCCTGCGCGAACGCAAGAAAGCGGCGACCCGCGAGGCGCTGCACGCGGCCGCCGTGCGCCTCGCCGTCCAGAACGGCATCGAGAGCCTCACGGTCGAGGCCATCGCCGACGCCGCCACCGTCTCCCGGCGCACCTTCTCCAACTACTTCGCCAGCAAGGAACAGGCGCTGCTGCACCGCGAGAGGACACGGGTGTCCAGGCTGGCCGAGCTCATCCGTGCCACCCCCGAGCGGGAAACCCTCAGGACCGCGCTCGTGCGCGCCGTCGAGCAACTCATCGCCGAACACGCCGACAACCCCGCGCAGGAGGCGCAATACCGGGAGCTGCGCCTCCACCCCGCGCTGATCACCGAACTCGTCGCCACCTACGCCGCCGTGGAACAGGACCTCGCCGACGCCATCGCACAACGTCTGCCCGCCGAACCGGCCAGCCCACTGCGCGCCCAGGTCCTCGCCGCCGCCTTCCTCACGGTCCTGCGCGTCATCGGGCAGCGGATCCTCGACCAACGCGAGCAGGACGCGGCGGACCTGGTCGACCAGGCCGCCGCCGCCGTCCGCGAGGGCTTCCGCTAGTACCGTGACCGACGAAGGACGAGGGACGGGCGGCCGGGCCCGTCGCGCACAACCAGGGGGATCAGCATGAGCGTTCACCGTCCAGGACGACCCGGGGATCTGCCGGCTCCGGACGTGCTGTGGGCGCGGTGGTCGGCGATCGCGGTCGTCACCGCCGAGGACGACGAGGCCAGGGGCCGCTATCCGACGGGCTGTTGGCTCGACGGCGGGGCGCTGCGTCTCGACGACTCCGGGTGTACGTGGTGGACCCTGGTCCGGTACGACGGCGGGCGGGCCGTTCTCTACGGCGAGGACGAGTCGAGCGGCGTCAAGTGGCACGAGCCGCCCGTCGACATGCTCGCGGGCGGCCCGGACTGGCTCCCGTACGAGAACCTGCGCGACCTGCTCGAAGGATACGAACTGGGCTGCGTCTACTGGTACGAGAACGGCGCCTGGGCCCGCGCGCCCTACCCCGACGACCTGGACGACGACGGCCTCGACTGCGGCATGGGCCGGTTCGCCGACCGGGAGAAAGCGGTGGAAGAGCTGGTCGGCCATCTGGACTGGTCGATCGACCACACCACCGCGGAGGCCCTGATCACCCACGCGGAAGCGGGCACCCTGACGCGGCAGGTCCTGGACGCCTTCCTCACCGGACTCGCCGAGTCGGAGGGGTCGGAAGGGGACGAAGGGCTCGAAGGGACCGCCGCGCCGCAGGCCGAAGGCCGCCGGGGCGGCGCCTCGCCCGCGATGGCCGGGGCACTGCGCCGCTCGGGCCTGGACACCGGCGCGGTGCGGGTCTGAGACAAAACGCTCCGGCGTCGTCAAGCCGCCGGCGAATGGGAGGCTCGGCATCCCCGTTCGGCCTGATCGGCCGGGATTCACCCCCGAGGAACGGGGAGCCGAGCGCCTGCCCACCTGTCCGCTAATTCTCCGGCAGCCGCGTCACTTCTTCTTCGGCAGCCACTTCTCCCACACCGGCTTGTTCTTCTTGACCCACTTCGCCGCCGCCTCCTCCGGCGGGAGCTTCTGCTCCGCGATCATCAGAGACACGTCGTTCTGCGCCTTGGTGTTCCACTGGAAGTTCTTCATGAGCGTGGCCGCGTCCCCGCCCCTCTTCTCGAAGTCCGCGTTGAGGAACTTCTTGAGCGGGGTGTGCGGGTAGCCGCACTTGATCTTCTCGGCGTCGGCGTCGCAGCCCTCCTTGTACGGCGGGAGCTTGACCTCCGTCATCGGGACCTTCTCGAACAGCCACTGCGGCTTGTACCAGTAGGTGAGGAAGGGCTTCTTCTCCTTGGCGAACTGCTTCATCTGGGTGATCTGCGCCGCCTCGGAGCCCGCGAAGATGACCTGGTAGTCCAGATTCAGGTTGCTGACCAGCGCCTTGTCGTTCGTGACGTACGACGGGGAGCCGTCCATCAGCTGGCCCTTGCCGCCGCTCTCCGGGGTGCGGAGCTGGTCCGCGTACTTGTTGAGGTTGCGCCAGTCGGTGACGTCCGGGTGCTGCTTGGCGAAGTACGTCGGGACGAACCAGCCGATGTGGCCGGTGACTCCGAGGTCGCCGCCCGGCTTGATCGTCTTCTTGTCGGTGACGTAGCGCTGCTCCTGCTCCGGGTGGCCCCAGTCCTCCAGGATGGCGTCGACCCGGCCCTGGCTGAGGGCGTCCCAGGCGGGGACCTCGTCGACCTGGACGGTGTCGACGCGGTAGCCCAGTTCGTGTTCCAGCAGGTACTTCACCACAGCCGTATTGGCCTGGGCGCCCACCCACGACTGGATGGAGAGCGTCACGGTCTTCGAGCCCTGGGCATTGGCGTACGGGGACGCCTGCTTGGTCATGTCGGCCGCGCCGCAGCCGGTCACCGCGACCAGGGCGCAGGCCGAGGCGAGGGCCGCGGCCCTGTACGTACGGGAGCGGGACATGCGTGTACGGGAGCCGGTCTCGTACGTACGGGAGCGAGCGCGCGTGTGCGTGCGGGCCATGTCAGGCCCCCTTCCTGTTCCCACGGCGTTCCGTGGGCTGGGTGACCCGGTCGAGCATCAGGCCGAGGCAGACGATGGCGGCACCCGCGACGAGGCCCGCCGCCAGGTCGCCCTGGGCCAGGCCGAAGACGACCTCGTACCCGAGCGCTCCGCCGCCGACCAGACCGCCGATGATGACGACGGCGAGGACCAGGACGACTCCCTGGTTGAGCGCGAGGCGCAACGCCGGGCCCGCGAGCGGCAGTTGGACCTGGCGCAGCTGCTGGCCGCTGGTCGCGCCGAGAGAGCGCGCGGACTCCATCGCGGACGGGTCGACGTCGCGCAGTCCCTGGGTGGTGATGCGTACGACGGCCGGCAGCGCGTACACGACGGCGGCGGCGACCGCCGGGGCGCGGCCGACGCCGAAGAGCGCGACGACGGGGATCAGGTAGACGAACTGCGGCAGGGTCTGGAAGACGTCCAGTACGGGCCGCAGCAGCGCCTCGATCCGGGCGTTGCGGGCGGCGGCGATGCCGGTCGCGAAGCCGATGACCAGGGTGACCGCGACGGCGGCCAGCACCTGGGACAGCGTGTCCAGGGACGGCTTCCACACGCCGAGGACACCGATCGCGGACATGGCGAGGACGGCGGTCAGGGCGGTCTGCCAGGTGCCGATCAGCAGCGCGAGGGCGGCGACGATCAGCAGGACGGACCACCAGGGCAGGGCCTGGAGCCCGCCGCGCATCGGATCGAGTATCCAGGTGGTGAAGTGCCCGGCCCAGTCGGCGGTGCCGCCGATGACGGGGACACCCGAGTAGAGGTGGGCGGTCATCCAGTCGACGGCGGTGTTGACGGGCTCGGCGATGTTGACGGTCCAGCTCTCGGGCCAGTCGAGCCGGCCCGCGAGGCGTCCGGCGACCGCGACGACGACGGCCGCGGCGAGGGCGATGGCCCAGCCGAGCCATCCCGTACGGAACCGGCTCGTGCCGGGAGCGTCCAGGCCGGATCCGGCGGCGGCCGTCACCCGGTCCAGGACCACGGCGAGCAGCACGATCGGCAGGCCGGCGGCGAGCGCCGCGCCCACGTCGACCGAGGCCAGCGCCTGGTACACGCGGTCACCGAGGCCGCCGGCGCCGATCACGGACGCGATCACGGCCATCGAGAGCGCCATCATGATCGTCTGGTTGAGGCCGAGGAGCAGTTGCTTGCGGGCGAGCGGCAGCCGCGCGCTCAGCAGCCGCTGCCGGGCGGTCGCGCCGAGCGAGGAGACGGCCTCCATCACACCGCCGTCGGCGTTGCGCAGGCCGAGCGCGGTGAGCCGGGCCATCGGCGGAGCCGCGTACACGACGGTCGCCAGGACCGCCGCGGGGACGCCGATGCCGAAGATCAGCACCACGGGCAGCAGGTAGGCGAAGGCGGGCAGTACCTGCATGGTGTCGAGGAGGGGCCGCAGCGCCCGGTAGAGCCGGTCCGAGAGTCCGGCGGCGAGGCCGAGTACGGCTCCCAGCGCGACGGACACGGTGACCGCCACCACCATCAGCGCGAGCGTCTGCATGGTCGGCACCCACATGCCGAGCAGGCCGCAGACGGCGAACGAGACGGCGGCGGTGAGAGCGAGCCGTACGCCCGCGACCCGCCAGGCGATCAGCCCGGCCGCCGCGGTGACCCCGGCCCAGCCGGCGCCGAGCAGCAGGAGGTACACCCCGCGTACGGACAGCACGACACCGTTGCTGATGTAGCCGAAGAAGTAGGTGAAGAGCGGGTGGCTGTCGCGGTTGTCGATGATCCAGTCGCTGGCGTGGCCGAGCGGCTCCGACAGGTCGACGGTCAGCGCGCCGGGCCAGGCGGTGCCGGACCAGCGGGTGAGGGCGAGCGGTACGAGGACGGCGGCGAACACGGCGAAGAGCAGCAGCTTGCCCAGCGCGCGGTTGCGCAGCAGGGCGGACAGGCCGTCGCGCGCGCCGGGTCCGGCGCCCGTGGTGGTCGTGGCGGTGGCCATCAGAGAACCGCCTCGCCGGCCTCCGCCTTCGTGACGGATGGCCCGTCAGCGACGCCGACCGGAACGGGTGGACCGGCGCTCGTCGTGCCCGCGACCACGTCCAGCAGGCATTCGCGGTCGACGACCCCGACCAGCCTGCCCCGGTCGACCACCCGCGCCGCCGGCTCGCCGGAGCGTGCGACCGCCTCGATCGCCTCGGCGACCGTCGCGCCCGGCGCGAGCGCCGGACCGCTGTCCGCGTCGCCCGGCTCCACCCGGCGCATGGCCGCGCGTACGGAGATGACCTGCTCGCGCGGTACGTCACGGACGAAGTCCCGTACGTACTCGTCGGCCGGACTGCCGACGATCTCCTCCGGCGTGCCCAGCTGCACGATGCGGCCGTCGCGCATCAGCGCGATCCGGTCGCCCAGGCGCAGCGCCTCGTTCAGGTCGTGGGTGATGAAGACCATCGTGCGGTGCTCCTCGCGGTGCAGCCGGATGACCTCTTCCTGCATGTCGCGGCGGATCAGCGGGTCGAGCGCGCTGAACGGCTCGTCGAACAGCAGCACCTGGGGGTCGACGGCCAGCGCGCGGGCCAGCCCGACCCGCTGCTGCTGGCCGCCGGAGAGCTGGCCGGGGCGGCGGTTCTCCAGGCCGTCGAGGCCCACCTTGCCGACGACCTCGGCGGCCCTCTCGCGGCGCTCGGCGCGGCCCATGCCCTGGATCTCCAGGCCGTACGCGACATTGTCGAGGACCGTGCGGTGCGGCAGCAGGCCGAAGTGCTGGAAGACCATGGCGGCGCGGTGGCGCCGCAGTTCACGCAGCCGGGACTTGTCCATCGAGACGACGTCCTCGCCGTCTATGGCGATCTCGCCGGCCGTCGGCTCGATGAGCCGGGTCAGGCAGCGGACGAGGGTGGACTTGCCGGAGCCCGACAGGCCCATGACGACGAAGACCTCGCCCTTGCGCACGTCGAAGGAGACGTCCCGTACGGCGGCGGTGCAGCCGGTGCGCTCGCGCAGCTCGGCCGGGGAGAGCGCGCCGAGTTCGGGGTCGCCGGGGACACGGTCCGCCTTGGGGCCGAAGACCTTCCACACGTTGCGTACGGAGAACACCGGCGGGCGCTCGGTCACCTCTGTTTCGGTACCCGGCGGTGTCAGGTCCCGGGCGTCCTGTCCTCCGGGCCCCGCTGTACCGGTCGCCACCGCTGCTCCCACCGTCCCCGCCGTGTCCGCTGTACCTGGTGTCCGTTGCGTTCCAGCCACGTCATCCACTCCCTTGAGACCGCTCATCGGTTCAGTCCCTGCTCCTCGGTGCCTGCCGCACCCGTCTTAGGCCGTCCCACTCGTCCCGGCCGCTCCAGCCGCCCCTGTTGTCTTGTCCACCCCTGTCGCCTTGTCCGCCCCTGTTGTCCTGTCCGCCCCTCGTGTCCCGCTCGCCCCGGTCAACAGCTCCGCGCACTTCTCGCCGACCATCAGGACGCCGATCATGGGATTCACGGCGGGCATCGTCGGGAAGACGGACGCGTCGGCGATACGGATGCCTTCCAGTCCCCGGATCTTCAAGTCCGGTGCGACGACGGCCTGTTCGTCGTCCACCGCGCCCATCCGGCAGGTGCCCGCCGGGTGGTAGACGGTGTGCGCGACCGACCGGGCGTACGCGCTCAGCTCCTCGTCCGAGGTGACCTCGGGCCCCGGGGCGACCTCGCGCTTCAACCAGTGGGCCAACGGCTCCGAGGCGGCGACCTGCCGCGCGATCTTGATGCCGTCGACGAGTGTCCGCCCGTCGTAGTCGTCCTCGTCGGTGAAGTAGCGGAAGTCCAGGGCCGGCTTCGTCTGCGGGTCCGCGCTCGTCAGATAGAGCCGGCCGCGGCTGCGCGGCTTGGGGATGTTCGGGGTCATCGAGACGCCGTGCTCGGGGCGCTCGTACCCCAGCCGCTCGGGGTTGTCGGTGAACGGGATCTGGTAGAAGTGGAACATCAGATCCGGACCCTCGATCTCCGGATCGCGTCGCACGAACAGACCCGCGTCGGAGTCCATCGCCGAGTTCTCCGGGATCGGCCCGTCCGTCTCCCAGACGATGACCGATTCCGGGTGGTCGAGCAGATTCTCCCCGACACCCGGCAGATCATGCGTGACCGGAATGCCGAGCGCCTCCAGATCGGCGCGCGGCCCGATCCCGGAGTGCATCAACAGCCTCGGAGTGTCCACCGCGCCCGCGCAGACGAGGACTTCGGTGCGCGCCGTGATGAGCCGCTCCGCGCCGTCCGCCGTCCGTACGCGCACACCCGTCGCGCGCGTACCGTCCAGCTCCAGCCTGAACGCCCAGGTCTCCAGCAGGAGATGGAGGTTCGGCCGGTCCAGGAAAGGGTGCAGGTAGGCGACCGACGCCGAGGAACGCTTGTTGTTCTCCGGGTGGTACGCGAGGTCGAAGAAGCCGGTGCCCTCGTGGAAGGGCTTCTTGTTGAAGCCCTCGACGCGCGGGACGCCCAGCGCCGCCTGCGCCGCGTCGACGAAGTCGCGGGCGATGGCGTTGCGGTCCAGCTCGTCCACCGGCACCACGTTGTTGCGCAGCCGGCCGAAGTACGGGTCCATGGAGGCGGCGTCCCAGCCCTCGGCCCCGGCCGCCGCCCACTCGTCCCAGTCGGACGGCAGCGGCTTGAAGGCGATGAGGGTGTTGTGCGAGGAGCAGCCGCCGAGCACCCGGGCCCTGCTGTGCCGGATGTGCGAGTTGCCGCGCGGCTGCACGGTCGTCGGGTAGTCGTAGTCCAGGTCGCCGCCCAGCAGTCCCATCCAGCGTCGCAGCGTCAGCACGTCCGGCCGGTCGACGTCGGAGGGTCCGCCCTCGATGACGGCGACGCTGATGTCCGGGTTCTCGGTGAGGCGGGAGGCGATCACCGATCCCGCGGTGCCGCCCCCGACGACGACGTAGTCGTACGCGATGGAGCCGTTCTCGGCGGAGCCGCTCTCGACATCGTCGTACTCGACATCGCCGTACTCGACCGTGGATGCCATGGGTTCTTCTGCTCCTCTGCTGGAGGGTGCCGCTGGAGGTGTGGTGCGGGGTGCGCTCAAGGGCGTGCGCGCCGACGCGGGTGGGAACGCGTCGGCGCGCACGGAGGTGGTTCAGCCCGAGAACCAGCGCACCGGGCGCGGTTCGAGGTTCTGGTAGATGTGCTTGGACTCGCGGTACTCGGCGAGCCCGGCCGGGCCCAGCTCACGGCCGATGCCGGACTTGCCGAAGCCGCCCCACTCCGCCTGCGGGAGGTAGGGGTGGAAGTCGTTGATCCACACAGTGCCGTGCCGCAGCCGCCCGGCCACGCGCCGCGCGCGCCCCGCGTCCGTGCTCCACACGCCGCCGGCCAGTCCGTACTCGGTGTCGTTGGCGAGGGCGACCGCCTCGTCCTCCGTACGGAAGGTCTCCACCGTCAGCACGGGACCGAAGACCTCTTCGCGTACGACACGCATCTCGCGGTGGCACCGGTCGAGGACGGTCGGCTCGTAGAAGTATCCGTCGGCGGGGCGGACCTCGGACGGCTCGGGGCGCTTGCCGCCGGAGCGCAGTACGGCTCCCTCCGCGAGGGCCGAGGCGACGTAGTCCTCGGTCTTCGCGAGCTGCTGGGCGGAGACGAGCGGGCCGCACTCGACGTTCTCCTCGGTACCGCGTCCGAGGCGGATCCGTGAGGCGCGCCGGGCGAGTTCGGCGACGAAGCGCTCGCGGAGGGACTCCTCGATGATCAGGCGCGAACCGGCGGAGCAGACCTGGCCGCTGTGGATGAAGGCGGCGTTGAGCGCCTGGTCCACGGCGGTGTCGAAGCCCTCCTCGGTGACGCAGGCGTCGGCGAAGACGACGTTCGGGTTCTTGCCGCCGAGTTCGAGGGCGACCTTCTTCACGCTGGGCGCGGCCGCCTGCATCACCTTCGTACCGCTGACGAGGCCACCGGTGAACGAGACGAGGTCCACGTCCGGGTGCTCGGACAGCCGGGCGCCGACCTGGGCGCCCGCGCCGGTCACCAGGTTGGCGACGCCGGGCGGCAGGCCCGCCTCGGCGAGCAGGTCGATCAGGTCGACCGTGGAGAGCGGGGTGACCTCGCTCGGCTTGATCACAAAGGTGTTGCCCGCGGCGAGGGCCGGGGCGATCTTCCAACTCGCTTGCAGGAGTGGGTAGTTCCAGGGCGTGATCATCGCGCAGACACCGACGGGTTCATGGACGACCACGCTGTGGACGGTGTCCGAACCGGCGTCGACGACCCGGCCGCCGCTCTCGTTCATCACCAGATCGGCGAAGTAGCGGAAGGCGTCGGCCACACAGTCGACGTCGACGCGCCCTTCCTCCAGGGTCTTGCCGGAGTCCTTGGACTCCAGCAGCGCTATTTTCTCGCGGTTACGGACCAGCAACTCGGCGGTCCGCCGCAGCAGGCCGGCCCGCTCCGCGACGGGAGTACGGGGCCAGGGCCCCTCGTCGAATGCCGTACGCGCGGCGGCGATCGCGGCATCGGCGTCCTCGGGCCCACCCTCGGACACGACGGCCAGAACCGTCGCGTCGGCGGGGTCAAGGATGTCCCGTGTGGCGCCGGAGGCGGCTTCGCGCCACTTTCCGTCCACATGAATCGTCTGTTGTGCCGACACGTCGCGTATTGCCTTCCATTCCCGGAACGTTCTCCACCAGCAATAACTGGCGATTCCGGCACCTGCCCCGGAGGGCGGAAAGCATGCGCGTCCGGTGTCCGAAAGTGCTGGGAGTCACGCGGGGCAGCCACGGATCACCGCAGCTCCCCCAGCCACTTCCCGGTCACTTCCGGGCCACCTCCCGGTCAGTCCTCGGCGGGCTCGTCCCGGACGACCAACCCGGCCACCCACAGCGGCATCAGCCAGTGCACGACAAGGACCGCGACCAGTACGGGTACGACCAGCGCCTCGCCCGGTACGTCCGTCGGTACGTCACCGAACCAGCCGGCCGTACCGGCCGCGATCGTGGCCGTCAGCAACAGGAACAGGGTCACCCGGTGGGCGCGCGCCAGTACGCGGTCGCGCTCCGCGAGCTGCCGTTCGTCCAGCACCCGCCCCCGCAACTCCAGCAGTCCGCGCGTCGCTGAGTTGATCACGCCGGTCGCGAAACACCACGGCAGGAGGAGGGCGAGGAGCGCGTAAAGGGCCCACTGCTGCTTGGCGAAACTCCCGGTCACACCGGCCGCCACGACGAGGGCGGTCAGTGCGATGTGCGTACAGACGACGACGCGCCTGCGCACGACCGTCGCGTGGAACGACCGCGCCTGCCCCCCGTTCATCAGCGTGTACATCCGCCGGTCGTACGTCGTCGGCTCGGGCGCCCGCCCTTGCGGCGCGTGCGTCTCTCGTGTGGTCATCACTGCTGCTTCCTCCCGTAGACCTCATCCGTGAGCGGGCTGAAGGGTTCGAGGGAGAACAACGCCTCCACGGGGAGACCGAAGAACTCCGCGATCCTCAGCGCGAGGTCGAGGCTGGGGTTGTACTGCCCCCGCTCGATGTAACCGACCGTCTGATAGTGGGCCCCCACCGCCTCGGCCAACTGCTGCCGGGACACCTTGCGCTCGGCCCTGACAACCGCCAGCCTGTTGTGCACCTGCTCGCTCATGTATAAGAAGTACTACATTTGAGCGAAGGAGCGCAACACTGCGGCGACCTCTGCGGGCATCCGACGATCACTGCGGATGACGATCCCTGCGGACACCCGCGGACATCTCTGGACATCTCTGGACATACGAAAGCCCCGGCCCGCCGGATGTTTCACGGCGGGCCGGGGCTGAGCTCGGGGTGTGGGCCCGAGGACTGATTGTCGCGCGAAGGACCCGCGTCAGATCAGGCCGAGTCCACGCACCGCGTCGCGCTCCTCGGTCAGCTCCCGCACCGAGGCGTCGATCCGGGTCCGCGAGAACTCGTTGATGTCCAGGCCCTGGACGATCTCGTACGTGCCGTTCTCGGTGGTGACCGGGAAGGAGGAGATCAGGCCCTGAGGCACACCGTAGGAACCGTCCGACGGGATACCCATCGAGGTCCAGTCGCCCTCGGCGGTGCCGTTGACCCATGTGTGCACGTGGTCGATGGCGGCGTTGGCGGCGGAGGCGGCCGACGAGGCGCCACGGGCCTCGATGATGGCCGCGCCGCGCTTGGCGACGGTCGGGATGAAGGTGTCGGCCAGCCAGGCCTCGTCGTTGACCGTCTCCGCGGCGTTCTTGCCGGCGATCTCCGCGTGGAAGATGTCCGGGTACTGGGTGGCGGAGTGGTTGCCCCAGATCGTCAGACGCTTGATGTCGGAGACCGCGGCACCGGTCTTCGCGGCGAGCTGCGAGATCGCGCGGTTGTGGTCGAGGCGGGTCATCGCGGTGAAGCGCTCGGCCGGTACGTCGGGGGCCGCGGCCTGGGCGATCAGCGCGTTGGTGTTGGCCGGGTTGCCGACGACGAGGACCTTGATGTCGTCCGCGGCGTTGTCGTTGATGGCCTTGCCCTGCGGCTTGAAGATGCCGCCGTTGGCGGAGAGCAGGTCGCCGCGCTCCATGCCCTTCGTACGGGGGCGGGCGCCGACGAGCAGGGCTACGTTCGCGCCGTCGAAGGCGACGTTCGGGTCGTCCGTGATCTCGATGCCGCTGAGCAGCGGGAAGGCGCAGTCGTCGAGCTCCATCGCGGTGCCCTCGGCGGCCTTGAGGCCCTGCGGGATCTCGAGGAGACGCAGCTTGACCGGCACGTCCGAGCCGAGCAGATGACCGGAGGCGATGCGGAAGAGCAGCGCGTAGCCGATCTGGCCGGCCGCGCCGGTGACGGTGACATTCACGGGAGTGCGGGTCATGGCGATCTCCGTAAGACAGCTGGCGGTGGGGGTCCCTGCCCCTGGTGCGGGACATCTCCCCATCGCTTGATCCGGTCGCCGGTCCGGCTGCTGATCCGGATGGCGGATCGCGGTCCGGAACCCGATCTGAATCTTGACGTGAAGAGATGTTCAGCGGTCAGGCTATCCGACCTGGGGCACCCCGAACCCCCGCCCCCTTGTGGCACGGCTCACGGCGGTGCGTCAGCGGTGCGTCGACAGGGGTGTGTCGACAGGGGCGGGGCGCCGTGGGCGTCAAGGCGTCGTCGTACAGCCCGTCGTGCCGGTCGCGAGCGTCGCGCACGCCTTGGCGTCGGCCGCGGTCGGTACGGCGGCCATCGGCGTGTACGCGTCCTTCTTGCTCCCGTCGACCGAACCGCTCTGGGCCTTTCCCCCGTTCGAGGTGATCCGGACCTCGTCGCCGAGGGCCGCCTGGGTGATCCGGGCCCAGGCCGCTCCGCATGTCTTGCTGTAGCGGACCTCGACCAGGGACGTACCGATCGTGGCGCTGGAGACGGTCGTGGCGTACTGACCGCCGCAGCCCATATTCTCCGGATCCTGTCCCGTGCAGTCGTCGCCCGCGCACTTCACACCCGCGGGCAGCGCCGGGGCCTTGCTGGACGGCGCGGACGACGGGGATTTGGCGACGGCCCCGCCGTCACTGTCACCGCCGATGTCGGTCAGCAACACGGCCGCCACTATCACCAGCAGCGCGCCGACGACACCCGCCACGAAAGTCACGGCCTTGCGGCGACCGCGCATCTTGTCGGGGGAAGCTGCGGGCGGACGGCCCGGCGTGTGCTGCCCCTGTTGCCCCCGCTGCCCTTGATGTGGATGCTGCGGGTGCTGCGGAGTTGGCGCATACGAGGCCGCGAAATCGCTCTGTAGTGACATGGAAGGCCACTGGGCGCCTCCCGACGAGGCTCCGGCGCCCGCACTGGAACCGGCACCGGCACCGGCACCGGCACCGGATGAGCCGCTCGGACCACCCTCACCAGCACCAACCCGACCGGTCGCACCAGTCGTACCGGCCGTACCTGCCGTACCGCCCTTGCCACTTGGACCGCCCTTGCCACCCGCACCGGCTGAACCACTCGAACCACCGGAGCCACCGGAGCCACCAGGCCCACCAGGGCTGTCCAGGCCACCGAAATCGACGAGCGCCGTCTGGCCCGTCTCCGCGAGTGCCGCCCGTGCCTGGGAGATCCGTATCGCTTCCATCGTCATGTCGTGGCGCATCTCGGACCGGCCCCAGGCGCGCTCCGCGAGCTCCCACATCGTGGTGAGATGCACCGGCGGTGTGCCGGTCACGTCGGCCAGCGCGACGACCGCGCCCTTGGGCGCGAGCAGCCGCCCGTTGAGATAGCGCTCCCACGATGTCTTGCTGTAACCGGTTCTGTCCGCCACCGCCGCGATACTGAGCCCGCTGCGGTTCACGAGCCTGCGCAACTGGCTCGTGAACTCAACTATCTCCGGGTCGAGTTCGTCCGGTAGCGCCTTCCAACGAGGCATTCGCCTCCCCCTTGTCCCCCCGCACGTGCCTGATGTGCCCCGCGCTGTCGTCGGACTGCCGCTCCCTGCCTCCCCGGCAGTCCGACGGCCCGTTACTCACGTACTCACACCCCCGCGCGCGTCGCCGCGCCGATCCCCCACTCCAGTCTCGCATTCGTTGCCCAGTGATCACACCATGGTGGAATGGTCACTTCCGTGCCACAGGAACGGGACAAGTCTTGATCGGCGGTGGCGCCTGGCGTGACGCTGATCTCACCGCCGGATACGGACGGCGCCCGTCCTGCCTCGGGGGAGGGGATGGGCGCCGTCTCTCCGTCAACAGCGTCGGCCACGGCGGCGGGACGGCCGGACGAGGCTCTGGCGCCCCGCGCAGAGGGGCCTCTTGTACGGGGGCCTCTTGTACGGGGGTCTCTTGTACGGGGGTCTCTTGTACGGGGGTCTCTTCCTGAGAGAGGTCCGGCTCACGAGGTGGGGCCCCCTCCGAAACACTCCTGGCCCGCGTCCCCTCCCGACCGCAGACACACCCGCGCCTCGGCCGGATCGACGGCCCTCGCCATCGGGGTCGAGAGATAGCGCCCGACGTTCCGCCGGGCGACCGGCTCGATCTCCTGCACCCGTCCGCCGGACACGGTCAGCGCGACCCGGTCCCCCAGCCGCAGCCCGGTCGCCCGTACCCACACGGCGCCGCACGCCTCCGAGTACCGCAGCTCCAGCCGCTGCCCGCCCGTGGTGGTGAACGAGCCGAGGTTGGTCACCATCCCCGGGCCGCCACAGCCCATGGTCGTCGGACGGTGCCCCTCGCACGTCGAGCCCGCGCAACCGGGCACCGCCGGCGTCGCGGTGAGCCAGCTCGCGTCCGCCGCGCCGCGCCGTTCCTCGCCCCGCCCCCCGCCCCGTGTGAGCGAGACCACGAACAGCGCCGACACAGCGGCCACGGCGACCGCCACGACGGCGATCACCGGAGCGCGCCGACGCTTCCGGGACGACTCTCCCGGCGTCGCCGACACGGCCACGCCCGGCAGTACGGCACCGACACCAGCACCAGCATCGGCATCGGCATCGGCATCGGCATCGGCATCAGCATCGGCCGACAGGCTCCCCCGCCCGCCACCGGTCGCATCTCCGACCGCGCCACCCGCCCGGCCGCTCCAGGCCGCGTCGGCCAGCTCCCAGAGCGCGAGCAGCCGCCCGGGAGGCTCCTTCGCCAGCGCGCAGAGCGCCTCGACCGCCTGCCGCGGCAGGGGTTTCGTCCCGTTGAGATAGCGCTGCCAGGACGACTTGCTGTACGGCGTACGGTCGCCGAGCGCGGCCAGGCTCAGCCCCGTACGCTCCCGTAACTCACTCAACTCGGCCGCGAGCCGCTCGCATTCGGGGGCCTTCGGCCGCGCGTCGCTCACCGCCGTAACTCCGCCCAGGTGTCCGGACCGACGATGCCGTCGCCGACGAGTTCGCGCGCGATCTGGAACTCCCGTACGGCGGACTTCGCCGTCGTGCCGTACAACCCGTCGATCTCCCCCGGGTCGAAGCCGTGCCGCTTCAGCAGGCACTGCGCCTCGACGACATCACGGCCACTGCCGTTGATGTCGATCAACTCCTCGGTGGTGACGCTGTGTCCGGCATAGGCCGCGCCGTCCTTGCGGCCGTACTCGCAGTCGTACGTACGGCCGGGGCCATAGGTCCGCGCCGACGGAGCCTCCGTATCCCCGCCTCCGGGGCGAGGGAGCAGCAGGCCCGCGACAAACGCCACGGCCACGGCGGCGGTCGCCCCGGCGAGCGCGTATCGCGCCGGAACCAGGCGACGGGAGGACGGGTGGGCGCCGGATGCCGGTGGCGCCCCGGGCCGGGCCGACGCCGAAAGAGCGGGCGCGGCCGCGGACTTGGGCTCGGGCGCTGGTGACGTCTCCGCGCCGGCCATCCCCGACTCCCCGGCCGCCTCCGAGTCCGTCGGCGCCGACTCCCGTGCCTGCGCGGCCATTTCGTGCAGGACGAGCAGCTTCGTCGGCTCCGTCCCGCACACCTGCGCCAGTTCCTCCACGGCCGCCCGTGACACCGGCTGTTTGCCATTGAGATAACGCTCCCAGGAGGAGCGGCTGTAACCGGTCTTCGCCGCCAACGCGGCCAGGCTCAGGCCTGAACGGTCCTTCAACCGTCTGAGCAGCACGATGAGTTGGCGTTCCCTTTCCGGCAGCTCTGACGGAAGCTCTTACCAACGCGGCATGTCCACCTCATGCGTAATCGGGCCTGCTCATGCGTAATCGGGCCTGTCCGAGGCTCACGCCCCCTTTTCTCCCCGGGACGGCGGCCGCTCAACGCCGGGTTGCGGGTCACGCCGCGGTGCCGCCTCCTTCCGGACAGGCCGCCACGCCGCGATGACCGTCCCACGGCGTCCCGGAACGTCCCATGAGATACGCCGTTCCTCCAGGTCAGCGCCTCGTTCATCCCACGATCGTCCACTTAGGCGGCTTGGTCTGGCGGCGGCGCGATGTGACGCGGAACAGTCTGTGGAGCACACCGGGCGGCGCGGTCCACCCCGCGCCGCCCTCCACCACACGGGGAGGAACCCAACTCATGAACACCCGCAAGCGCATCGCTCTCGCGTCGGCCGGACTGGCGCTCGGCGCCGGCCTGGCCACAGCTCCCGGCGCGGTCGCCTCGCAGAAGAGCGAGGTGACCCGGCCGGCCGCCGTCCAGCAGACCGCGTGGTCCGTCGACGAGCGGAAGGCTTCGTGTGCGTACCCGAGCGTCTGCTTCATCAAGGGCGGCAAAACGGTGGCCGCGTACAAGGACATGGGCTACCAGAAGCTCAGTGCGAAGGCGAAGTCGGCCACCTCGATCCACAACAGCCGCAAGGACGACGGGGCCCGCATCTACGGCGTCAAGTCGAACGGCACGAAGGCGTGGAGCTGCGTGAAGCCGAAGACGACCCACACGGTGAACGCGGGCTGGAAGATCTACGCGATCGACATCCGCAACAGCCCGTCCTGCAAGTGATCGCGGCACCGCCCGGCAGGGGCGTCACCGCACGATGAACGGCAGTGGCCCGTCCTCCACGGGGGGAGAGGACGGGCCACCGTCAGTCCCGGCCGGCCGGGACTCCGCGAGACGCTCTACGGGACGGTCGAGTGGACCACGTCCTCCAGGAACGGAATCTCCAGCCAGGGATCGGGCTGGGTCATCAGCGACAGCAGTACGATCACGACTCCCAGCACGCCGTACGTGAGCATGTCCGTGAAGCGCGACCGTACGGCCAGCATGCCCACGGAGGGCAGCACGCGCCGCAGGACCGCACCGCCGATGAGGGCCACACCGATCAGGATCGTGCCGATCCGGAACGCCTCGGCGAAGGGGTGCATGCCGACGACCAACAGCCCGAGGGCGGTCGTCCCGAGCACACTGAGCAGCGGCCACTGGCGAGCCGGCGCGGAGGCCTCCCCCGGCGCGGCACGCCCGCCGCCCTCGGGCCGCGCGGTGTCCTGCGTGATCGAGAACCGCCTGTCCGGCTCGTGCGTACCCGTCGGAGGCGCATCGTGGTCCGCGTGGTCCGGCGCGGAGTCGGGGACGGAGGCCGCGTCGCTGTCGCTGTCGCCGTCTCCATCGACATCGACGTTCGCATTCGTCGCGTTCGCATTCGCCGCGTTCGCGTTCGCATTCGCATCGACAGCGGCCGGTTCCGGAGCCGTCGGCTCCGACTCCGTCGGCTCGGGGGCGCCGACCGTCACGGCCGGGCTTCCCGCGACCGGGCTCCCCGCCGCGGCGCCCTGCGGGGCAGCCGCCCGCTCCGCGCGCCGCGACCGGGCCGCGTCGTCCGCGCTCGTACCAGCACCCACGGGTGCCCCTTTCCGCATTACGTCGGCAGTTCGGCTGTACGGTTCGGCCGTCGGTTCAGCCCGCGTCGGCGACGGCGCGTTCGGCCGCCTCCACCACGTTGACCAGCAGCTGGGCGCGGGTCATCGGGCCGACGCCGCCCGGGTTCGGGGAGATCCAGCCTGCCACCTCGGCCACGCCCGGGTGGACATCGCCGACGATCTTGCCGTTCTCGTCACGGCTGACGCCGACGTCCAGGACCGCCGCGCCCGGCTTCACGTCCTCGGGCTTGATGATGTGCGGCACGCCCGCCGCGGCCACAATGATGTCCGCCTGCTTGAGCTGGGCCGACAGGTCGCGGGTCCCCGTGTGACACTGCGTGACCGTGGCGTTCTCGGACTTACGCGTCAGCAGCAGCGGGATCGACCGGCCGACGGTGATACCGCGGCCCACGACCACCACATGCGCGCCCTTGATCTCGACACCGTGGTGGCGGAGCAGCTGGATGATCCCGTACGGGGTGCAGGGCAGCGGACCCGTCTCGTTCAGCACGAGCCGGCCGAGGCTCATCGGGTGCAGCCCGTCGGCGTCCTTCGCCGGGTCCATCAACTCCAGCACGCGGTTGGTGTCGATGCCCTTGGGCAGCGGGAGCTGCACGATGTAGCCGGTGCACTCGGGGTTGGCGTTCAGCTCGCCGACCACCGACTCGATCTCCTCCTGGGAGGCGGTGTCGGGCAGTTCTCGCTGGATCGAGGCGATGCCGACCTCCGCGCAGTCGCGGTGCTTGCCGTTCACGTACCAACGGCTGCCCGGGTCGTCGCCGACCAGCAGGGTGCCGAGGCCGGGCGTGATGCCCCGCTCCTTGAGGGCCGCCACACGGACGGACAGATCGGACTTGATCGTGGCTGCGGTGGCCTTGCCATCGAGAATCTGGGCGCTCATGGCCCCATCCTCGCGGATGACCCCTCCCCTGTTCCAATTCGCGGCTACCGAGGGTTCACCCGCGCGCTCACGCGCCCCGGGCGAACGAGTCCGGCAGAGGTTGCACTTGCACAACACCTGCGGAAAGCGACTGGACAAAAATAAGACGTTGATAACACGATGACCGCGCAGTGCGCGGCCGGCGTCGGGGGGCAGACCGCTCAGTTGAGTTCCTCCACGCGGGACGTGTCATTCCCGCACCATCAACGGAGGAACCCCGCCATGAGCTTCGGCGACCCGAACAACCCGTACGGACAGCAGGGCCAGCCAGGCCAGCAACCCGGTTACGGGCAGCCGCAGGGCCAGCCCGGATACGGTCAGCCGCCGCAGGGTCAGCCGGGCTACGGCTACCCCGGCCAGCCCCAGGGGCAGCCCGGCTACGGCTACCCGCAGGCCCCGCCGGTCCAGCAGCCGTACGGCGGCTACCCGGGCGGCCCCGGCGGTCAGATGGAGATGCCGGGCGGGATCAAAGCGGCCCGGGTGATGCTCTGGGTCATGGCCGCCTTCCAGGTCATCGGCGGGATCGCCGTGTTCGCCATGATGGGGTCCGTCGACGACGCGCTCGCCGACGCCGGTGCCTCCAGCTCCGACACGGCGGCCTTCAACGACCTCGGCCAGGGCATCCTCGGCTTCATGGGTGTGCTGATGCTGATCTTCGCAGCGCTCTCGGTCACGCTGGCCCTGAAGATGAAGTCCGGCGGCAACGCCACACGCGTCTGCACGATCGTCTACGGCGCGTTCGCCACCCTCGGCGGTGTGGTCTCGCTGCCGACCGGCATCGTCACCCTGGCACTCGGCATCCTGCTCATCGTGTTCGTCGCGAAGTCGGAAGGTGCCGCCTGGTTCCAGCGCCCGCGCTACTGAACCGCTCGCGCCACTGGACCGCTCGCGCCACTGGACCGCCCGCGCCACTGGACCGCCCGCGCCACTGGACCACTCGCGCCACTGAGCTGACGCCGCCTGCCGAACCGACGCCGCCCGCTCTGCTCGCACTGCGCCGGCGCACCCCTCCGTACCTCTCCGTACCCCTTCGTACGGACACGGCGTCGGCCCGCTTCGTACCGATGTCATCGGACGCGGGCCCGTCCGGTTGAACGGCTGCGCCCTCCTCGGATCGGTCGAGGAGGGCGCAGCCGTTCACAAGCCGGGCAACCGCGTGAGCCGGGGTGGCGCACGCCCTCAGTGGGCTCCCTCAGCGGGCTCCCTCAGTGGAAGAAGTGGCGCGTGCCCGTGAAGTACATCGTCGCGCCGGCCTTCTTCGCCGCCTCGACGACCTGCTCGTCACGGACGGACCCGCCGGGCTGCACCACTGCCTTGACGCCCGCCGCCAGGAGGATCTCCAGACCGTCCGGGAACGGGAAGAACGCGTCGGAAGCGGCGTACGCGCCCCGCGCACGCTCCTCGCCCGCGCGCTCCACCGCCAGCTTCGCGGAGTCGACGCGGTTGACCTGGCCCATGCCGACGCCCACCGAAGCGCCGCCCTTGGCGAGCAGGATCGCGTTGGACTTGACCGCGCGGCTCGCGCGCCAGGCGAAGGCCAGCTCGGCCAGTTCGGCCTCGGACAGCGCCTCGCCGGTCGCCAGGGTCCAGTTCGCCGGGTCGTCGCCGTCGGCCTGGAGCCGGTCGGTGACCTGGAGCAGCGCGCCGCCGTCGATGGGCTTCACCTCGACCGGCGCGGCCGGGGCGTCGGGACAGCGCAGCACGCGGATGTTCTTCTTGCGGGCCAGTACCTCGACCGCGCCGTCCTCGTAGCCGGGCGCGACGATGACCTCGGTGAAGATCTCGGCGACCTGCTCGGCCATCGCGACGGACACCGGACGGTTGACGGCGATGACCCCGCCGAACGCGGAGAGCGGGTCGCAGTCGTGCGCCTTGCGGTGCGCCTCGGCGACATCGCCGCCGATGGCGATCCCGCACGGGTTGGCGTGCTTGATGATCGCGACGCAGGGCTCGGCGTGGTCGTACGCGGCACGGCGCGCGGCGTCCGTGTCCGTGTAGTTGTTGTACGACATCTCCTTGCCGTGCAGCTGCTCGGCCTCGGCCAGCCCGCCCTCGGCGCTGGTGTAGAGGGCGGCGGGCTGGTGCGGGTTCTCGCCGTAGCGGAGCACGTTCTTGCGGGCGTACGTGGCGCCCAGGAACTCCGGAAGGCCCGCCGGGGCGGAGCCGCTGTCGGACGCCGTGTCCGCGACGGCGTAGCCGTCGGCGAACCAGGACGCCACGGCCACGTCGTACGCGGCGGTGTGCCGGAACGCCTCGCCCGCCAGCCGCTTACGGGTCGCCAGGTCGAACCCGCCGTCCCGGACGGCCCCGAGGACGTCCGCGTACCGGCCGGGGCTGGTGACGACCGCGACCGAGGGGTGGTTCTTGGCGGCGGCACGGACCATCGAGGGCCCGCCGATGTCGATCTGCTCGACGCACTCGTCGGGGGTGGCGCCGGAGGCGACCGTCTCGCGGAACGGGTAGAGGTTCACGACGACCAGGTCGAACGGCTCGATGTCCAGCTCGGCCAGCTGCTCGCGGTGCGAGTCGAGCCGGAGGTCGGCGAGGATCCCGGCGTGGACGCGCGGGTGCAGCGTCTTGACCCGGCCGTCCAGGCACTCGGGGAAGCCGGTCAGCTCCTCGACCTTGGTGACGGGCACCCCGGCGGCGGCGATCCTCGAGGCGGTGGAGCCGGTCGAGACGAGGGTGACGCCCGCCTCGTGCAGCCCCTGGGCCAGCTCTTCGAGGCCCGTCTTGTCGTAGACACTGACAAGAGCCCTGCGGATGGGCCGCTTCGTACCTTCGGCGCTCACTGGATCGTTACCTTTCGTCCCTCAATGCGGTAGCCGTGCCGGGCCAGACGCCCCACGACATCGACGAGCAGGCGTCGCTCGACTTCCTTGATGCGCTCATGGAGAGCGTCTTCATCGTCCTCGTCCCGTACCTCGACCACGCCCTGCGCGATGATCGGGCCGGTGTCGACACCGTCGTCGACGAAGTGGACTGTGCAGCCGGTGACCTTCGCGCCGTACGCGAGTGCTTCGCGTACGCCATGGGCACCGGGAAAGCTGGGGAGCAGGGCGGGGTGCGTGTTGACGACCCGCCCGCCGAAGCGCGCGAGGAACTCCTTCCCCACGATCTTCATGAAGCCGGCCGAGACCACCAGGTCCGGTTCGTACGCCGCGGTCGCCTCGGCGAGCGCCACGTCCCAGGCGTCGCGGGTCCCGTAGTCCTTCACACGTCGCACGAAGGTCGGCAGCCCGGCGCGCTCGGCGCGCTCCAGACCCGCGATGCCGGAGCGGTCCGCGCCGACGGCGACGATCCGGGCCCCGAAGGCCGTGGCGTCGTCGCCGATGGCGTCGAGCAGGGCCTGGAGATTCGTACCGGACCCGGAGACCAGGACCACGAGCCGGGCCGGACGGGCCGGGCGGTACTGGTCTCCTGAGTTCGCCGGATCCGCGGAGTGTGCGGTGCTCGCGGAGTCTGCGGTGCCTGTGGAGTCTGCGGTGCCTGTGGAGTCTGCGGTGCCTGTGGAGTCTGCGGAGGGGGCAGCGGGCGGGGAGGCCACAACGGGCGCCTTTCTGGGAGCGAGCACAGCCTCGCGGGTCGTGCGGCGGCTTTTGTGTGGTCGTACGAACGAACCGTGTTCCCCGATACGGGGAACTCTACGAAAGGGCCGACCGTCAGCAACGATACCGGCACACCGAGCGGCCCCCACGGGACGGGGGCGCAGCCGGGAGGTAGCGTCTGGGGACAGTGTTCCGTCTCCCGGACGGGCCATACGAGACAAGACCCCCACGCGCTGGGTCTGAGGGCGCGCTGGGTCTGAGGGGAAGACGTTCACCAGATGCCGGACCGACGCCGCCGCACGGCACTCCACCTCCCGCCGCCTTCCGGGCCGGTGCTGCTGCCGCGGGAACGCCAGTCCTCTTCCACCGGCCAGTCCTCTTCCACCGGTTCCACCGGTTCCACCGGTGGAACCGGTGGAACCGGTGGAACCGGTTCGACAGGGCCTTCGGACCCGGACTCGTCGGGTGCTACTTCGGGTACGTCGGGCTCCTCTCCGGGGCCGTCGGGCTCCTCGGGTTCTCCGGGCTCCTCTTCGGGCTCGTCGGACTCCTCGGGTCCGTCCGGCTCCCCGGGTTCCTCGGGTTCCTCGGGTTCCTCCGACGACAATCCGTTCGCGCCGCCGCCCGAGGGCAGGCCCGACCAGCCGTGGCAGCCTCGCCACCCCGGCAACGGCGGCTCCTCCGACAACGGACCGGGCTCAGGACCGGACTCTGATTCCGGTTCCGACCGGGGCGGCTGGGGCAGCCAGTGGAGCAGCCGGCAGCCCGGCCGTTCCTCGGGCGGCTTCGGCAACCGCCTGGGAGGCCAGAGCGGGAAGAACGGGCAGGGAAACAAGCAGGACAACGATCAGGACGGTCCCGACGAAGGCCGCGGCAGCGGGCTGCGCTGGGACCCGACGGACCCGGCACAGCGCCGGGCCCGCTATGCCCTGCTCTCCGGAATGTGGGCCTTCTTCTTCGCGCTCTACGACCTCCCGGAGATCGCGCTGCTGCTCGGCTCGCTGGCGTTGTACTGGAGCATCAGCTCCCTGCGCGCCCGGTCCGGGAAGCGTCCGTCCGACGCCGGGCCCGACAACGCGCTGTCCGGCGGCGGTTCCTCGGCCCCGGCGCAGCCGGAGCGGCGGAGCCCCGCCCAGGGGCAGACCCCGGGGCAGGGCTCGGGTCCTGCCAAGCAGCAGACGACGGCAGCGGTGAGCGGCCTGGTGGCGGCCGGCCTCGCGCTGGTGATGGTGGCGGCGACGTTCACGGTGCAGGTGATCTACCGCGACTACTACACGTGTGTGAACGACTCCCTGACGAAGACCGGCCAGCTGTCCTGCAACGATCTGCTGCCGCGCTCGCTGGTCCCGATCTTCGGCGTCAAGGAGTAACGCCCGGACGGTCATCCGGACCGCCCGGACCGCGTTGAAGCTCGACACCTGGGCCTTCGCCGCTCCGGCCCTCGCCCGGGTCACTTCCCCTCCCCTTGTCGGAGCCGCTCTTCTCGAACGAGAGCGGCTCCGGCGGCGGTTGCGGGGACGACTGTGACCGCGGGGGCGACGGTGACCGCGGGGGCGACAGCGGTTCCGGAGGTGGCGGAGCCGCCGGGAAGCCGGTGATCAGATCGCCCGACGCCTCCTTGAACGCCGCCCAGCGCGCCTGGCGCGCGCCCCGCTCGTGCCAGGCGTCCGCGGGCAGGTAGTCATACGCTTCACGATCCGGACCGGACGCCTCGGCCGGCGCATCCGCCTCGGTCAGCACCTCCGCCGGGGCGTGCGCCGGAGCCCGTGCCGGGGCCTGTACCGGGGTGTGCGCCGGAGTGCCCACCGCGTTCTCCGCCGCCGTCCCCGCCGCGGTCTCCGCCGTGGACGCCCCCGTCCCCGGCGCCGCTCCCGCGTCCGCCTCGCTCGGCGCGTCCGCTCCTCCCTCCGGGCGCGTCCCGTCCCTCGGGGTATCCAGCACAGCGTTCAGAATGTCCAGACTGCTGGGCGCCTCCCGCGACTTGCGCTTGTTCCGCCGCCACGGGGCCCACCACCGCGACGCCTGCCGAGGTACGAAATCGCCCCCGCCCGAGGACCCGCCCGAGGGCCCACCCGAGGATTCGCCCGAGGCTCCGTCCACGGTCCCCTCCAGCACCTGCGGCTCCGGCTCGGGTACGGGCTTCACGCGCCGTTCCCGCACCCGCCAGACCCGCAGCAGCAGCGCCGCCGGTACGCCCAGAACCAGCGTCCACACCAGCGCAGCCGCACCCGTGAGCCACCACACGGGGCCGAAGGCCGCCAGGTCCGCGTTCCCCAACGGCCCGCCCGACATCGCCGCCAGAAACGCCATCAGCCCCGCGGTCGCCACGCCGCCGAGCGCCGCCGTCAGCGCGGTCGCGCCCGCGCCCCAGGCCTCCTCCCGTACGGCGAACGGCGGCGCGGCCACTCGTACGGTGAACCAGGCCACCGCCAGCCCCGCGACGACCGGCACACCGGCCGCCGCCCAGTTCAACGCCGTACCCGGGCCGTGGGGCAGCGCGGCGAGCAGCGGAAAGGACGGCAGCGCGGGCGTCCCCGTGACGGCCAGCGGGGTGGCTGTCGACGCCGTACCGAGCGCGAATCCGGGCCCGAGACCGTACGAGGCCCCCCAGATGGCGGCGTTCGGCACCAGCGCCAGCCCCAGCAGCAGGACCGCGAACCGCCCCGACCAGTCGCCGGCGAGCCGCAGGAACGATTCATGCGCCGCGCCCGCGTGCCACACCAGCGAGATCCCGACCAGCAGCGCGCCGCCGCCCACCAGGAGCAGCGCGGCCCCGGTACCGGCCCGCACCGCGACCGCGCCCCGGCGCAGCGCGGCGGGCGCCCACACCGTACGGACGAGGAGGCTCCGTACCGTACGCGGCAGCCACAGCGGCAGCGGCCCGCGCGGACGGCCGTACGCGGTCCATGCGCCGGCGGCCGCCGACAGCACTGGCACGAGAGGCAGCGCGAGCGCCGCGCGTACCGGATGCGCGATCAGCGGCCCGCCCGCCGTGTAGAGCACGGCACCCGCCCCGACCAGCAGATATCCACCGGCCACCGTGGCCACGGTGCCGAGTGAGGTGAGCTGCACACGCCCCTCGTCGGGGTCGAGCGTGTCCCGGGCCGCCCGGTACACCAGATATACGGGCAGGACCGAGAGCGACAACGGTACGAGTCCGAGCGGCGCGGGGTTACCGGAGAGGGTGTCGGGGCGTACCAACTCGATGCCGTGGGACAGCAACCACAGCGCCGCCGCGACATGCAGGGTCTGTCCGGCGCCGCTCTCGGGATACGGCGAACTGATCCACAACGCCATCGCCAGCACGGCGAGCGTGCCGAGCCCGAGGCCCGCGGCGATGGCTCCACGGAGGAAAGCGGCGGTCAGCGCGGCGGCACGGCCTCTGTCCTCGGCCGCGGCCGAGGACAGAGGCGTAGCGCGATCGGTCAATTGGGTCACGCCGACATGCTGCCAACGACACGCGCTTTATTCGTGTAACAGGCGAAGAGCCGCTGTGTCGCTCAATATACGTTTATGTGCTTTTTGGTCCATTCCAGTGCTGCGGGGAGCCCTTCATGACGCAGAACACCACGCACAGCACCACGGCCGGCGATTCCCTCGCCCGGCTGCCCCCACCCGAGGAACGGCGCACCTTGCGCGAGGCGAAGTCGCTGACCGAGAAGCAGATCGCGACGGTGGTGGGGGTCACCCGGTCGACGATCCGGTCCTGGGAGTCGGGCCGTACGGCTCCGCGGGGGCGCAAGGGAGAGGCATACGCGAGGGTGCTGGCCGACATCGCGGCGGAGATCCGGGCGAAGGCCGCGCAGGCGGAACGGGCGCAGAGGGCGGCGGAGATGGCGGCGGCGGAACGGACCGCCGCCCGGCGCCGGAGCGAGTCCGCGCCCCGGCATCACACGAAAGCGCCCTACCCGTCGCGCCCTGCGCACCTGGCCCGCTCGCCGCAGTCGGCCTACCCGCCACGGTCCCTCCGGGCGACGGGGAGCGCCGTCCCGACGACGGCCGCCGCCGGGACGGCGACCGATCCCGCTCCCGCTCTCGATCCCGCTTTCGACCCCGCGCTCGAAGCCACCGCCGGGGCCGGGGCCGGGGCCGGACCAGAGGCCGGGACGGAGGCGGAAGCGCGCATCGGGACGGAGACGGGGAACGAGGCGCGTGTCCGAACGGGGGCAGGGAACGAAGCGGGTATCCGAACGGAGGCAGGGAACGAAGCGGGTATCCGAACGGAGGCAGGGAACGAAGCGGGTGTCCGAACGGAGGCAGGGAACGAGGCAGGCGTCGGGACGGGGAGCGAGACAGGGGCCTGGACGGGGACGGAAGCCGGGGCGGGGACGGAAGCCGGGCCGCTCACCCCTGACCAGGCCTTCGACGCGCTCTACGCGTACGCGGCGCCCTCCCTCGTACGCCAGGCCTATCTGCTCACCGGGCGGCGCTCGCTCTCCCAGGAGTCCGTCGAGCGCGCCTTCTACCTCGCCTGGCAGCGCTGGCCGGAAGTCGCGGTCGACCGGGACCCGGCGGGCTGGGTGCGGGCCGCCGCGTACGAGTACGCCATGTCGCCCTGGCACCGGATCCGCCGCACCGGCAAGCCCTCCGGCCCGCCCCCCGGCGAGCACGAGGGCCCCGGCGCACGGGAACTACGGCAGGCGCTGCTCGATCTCCCGGCGTCCTACCGGCGCGCGCTGCTGCTCTACGACGGGCTGGGCCTCGATCTGCCGGAGACCGCCGCCGAGACCGAGGCGAGCACCCCGGCCGTCGCCAACCGGCTGATGAACGCACGCGAGGCACTCGCCAAGCGGCTGCCCGAGCTGACCGACGCGGAACTGCTGCACGAACGCCTCGGCGCCCTCACCCGCGCGGTGACGCCCCCGTCGATCCTGCCGGCCCGCACGGTACGCAACGGCTGTGAGCGCCGGTCGAAGTTCTGGACGCGGACCGCCATCGCCTTCACCGCGCTGATCGTGGGGGCGACCGGCTTCACTCTGGCGACCGCTCCGACGCGGTACGAGCCACCCCAGGCCCCGGGCGAGCGGATCGGCGGCGTCCCGGTGAACAGCGGTCCCGAGCGGCTGAGCCCGGAGGACCTGCGACTGCGCGACATGCTCCGCAGCGAGCAGATGAACGGGCCGCCGCGGCTGGTGCCGCAGACGGAATGAACGGCGCGGCGACCGAGCACGGCAGACGCGGCGGCACCCGCCCGCGAACGCGCGTGGGCCCGCACCCCGGGAAGGGGGTGCGGGCCCACGCGCGTGAAGCCGTACGGACCGTCCGTGCGGGACAGCCCCCGCGGGAGCGGCCGTACGAAGGAGTCAGCCCGCGAGGATCGCGCGCGCCAGACCGGCCGTCTCGGTCGGCGTCTTGCCGACCTTCACGCCCGCGGCCTCCAGGGCCTCCTTCTTCGCCTGGGCGGTGCCGGAGGAGCCGGAGACGATGGCGCCGGCGTGGCCCATGGTCTTGCCCTCGGGCGCGGTGAAGCCCGCGACGTAGCCGACGACCGGCTTGGTGACGTTCTTCGCGATGAAGTCGGCCGCGCGCTCCTCGGCGTCGCCGCCGATCTCGCCGATCATCACGATCAGGTCGGTCTCGGGGTCGGCCTCGAACGCCGCGAGGGCGTCGATGTGCGTCGTACCGATGACCGGGTCGCCACCGATGCCGACGGCCGAGGAGAAGCCGATGTCACGGAGCTCGTACATCATCTGGTAGGTCAGCGTGCCGGACTTGGACACGAGACCGATGCGGCCGGGCTTGGTGATGTCGCCCGGGATGATGCCGGCGTTGGACTGGCCGGGGGTGATCAGGCCGGGGCAGTTCGGACCGATGATCCGGGTCTTGTTGCCCTTCTTGCCCGCGTACGCCCAGAAGGCGGCGGAGTCGTGCACCGCGATGCCCTCGGTGATCACGACGGCCAGGCCGATCTCGGCGTCGATCGCCTCGACGACGGCGGCCTTGGCGAAGGCCGGCGGCACGAAGACGACGGAGACGTCGGCGCCGGTCTTCTCGATGGCCTCGGCGACCGAGCCGAAGACCGGTACGGACGTGCCGTCGAAGTCGACGGAGGTGCCGGCCTTGCGGGGGTTCACACCGCCGACGATGTTGGTGCCGTCACCGAGCATGAGCTTGGTGTGCTTCATGCCGGTGGCGCCGGTCATCCCCTGGACGATGACCTTGCTGTCCTTGGTGAGGAAGATAGCCATGGTGTTGGAGTCCCTCGTCCCTTACTTCGCAGCCGCGAGCTCGGCGGCCTTGTCGGCCGCACCGTCCATGGTGTCCACGCGCTGCACGAGCGGGTGGTTGGCGTCGGACAGGATCTTGCGACCCAGCTCCGCGTTGTTGCCGTCGAGGCGCACGACCAGCGGCTTGGTGACGTCCTCGCCCTTGGTCTTGAGCAGCTCAAGAGCCTGAACGATGCCGTTGGCGACCTCGTCGCACGCGGTGATGCCACCGAAGACGTTGACGAACACGGACTTGACGTCCGGGTCGCCGAGGATGATCTCCAGGCCGTTCGCCATGACCTCGGCGGAGGCGCCGCCACCGATGTCGAGGAAGTTGGCGGGCTTCACGCCGCCGTGGGCCTCACCGGCGTACGCGACGACGTCGAGGGTCGACATGACCAGACCCGCGCCGTTGCCGATGATGCCGACCTCGCCGTCGAGCTTGACGTAGTTGAGGTTCTTGGCCTTGGCGGCGGCCTCGAGGGGGTTGGCCGCGGCCTTGTCCTCGAGAGCCTCGTGCTCCGGCTGGCGGAAGTCGGCGTTCTCGTCGAGCGAGACCTTGCCGTCGAGCGCGATGATCTTGCCGTCGCCGGACTTGATCAGCGGGTTGACCTCGACAAGGAGGGCGTCCTCCTTGATGAAGACGGTCCACAGCTTCTGGAGGACATCGGCGACCTGGTCGGCGATCTCGGCCGGGAACTTCGCCGCGGCGACGATCTCGGCGGCCTTCTCGGGCGTGCAGCCCTCGTAGGCGTCGACCGGGATCTTGGCCAGCGCGTCGGGGTTCTCCTCCGCGACGACCTCGATCTCCACGCCGCCCTCGACGGAGGCCATGGCGAGGAAGGTGCGGTTGGTGCGGTCCAGCAGGAAGGAGACGTAGTACTCCTCCGCGATGTCCGCGGTCTGGGCCAGCATCACCTTGTGGACCGTGTGGCCCTTGATGTCCATGCCCAGAATCTGACCGGCCTTCTCGACGGCTTCCGCCGGGTCGGCGGCCAGCTTGACGCCGCCCGCCTTACCGCGTCCGCCGACCTTGACCTGCGCCTTGACGACGGCCTTGCCGCCGAGACGCTCGGTCAGCTCGCGGGCAGCCTCGGGCGTTTCGATGACTTCACCGGCCAGCACCGGTACGCCGTGCTTGGCGAAGAGGTCCCTCGCCTGGTACTCGAACAGGTCCACGCGTGTCCGTCCCTTGTGTCTTTTAACCGCAGCCTGGTGATCGCGGGTTCGTTGTCTGCGTGGGCGTGCCGCGAGGGCAACGTGACTGCGCTGTCACTGAGGAACGCGTACCCGCTGTCCGGTACGCGGCATGTCCGTCTCGCAGGTTATCCCCGTGGGCCGTGGGTCCCTAAATCGCAGATCACACATGAGCGGTGATACCTGTCACAGAGCGGTGAAACCCGTCACACACCACACGGACGCCCGACCGGGCAGGCGCCTACCCTCATCGAAGGTGAGGGAAACGCACTCTTTCCGCCAGCCTTCGGGGCTCTTCACCGCTCTTTGCGAACCGTCATTACTTTTGCTCCCCTCCGGCACCCGTGCGAACTTCACCGCCCCTGCGGGTCTTCAGCACCCTTGCGAATCTTCACCGCCCTTGCGGCCTTCAGCGCCTTTGTGGGTCTTCACTGCCTTGTGGGTCTTCACTGCCCTTGCCACCCGCTGTTGCCCGATTCCACTCGATGTCATCTCGAAGTCACCGATGAGCCGCTGTGCGCGGTACGTCGCTGTCCGGGACCGGGATCGGCCGTTTCTCGATCGCCGCCGCCATCACCTCGGGAAAGAGGTCCGGCGTACAGGCGAACGCCGGAGCGCCCAGCGCGGCGAGCGCGGCCGCGTGCTCACGGTCGTACGCGGGCGTCCCCTCGTCGGACAGCGCGAGCAGCGCCACGAACTGCGTGCCCGAGGCCTTCATGGCCGCGACCCGCTTGAGCATCTCGTCGCGTATCCCGCCCTCGTAGAGATCGCTGATCAGTACGACCACGGTGTCGGCGGGCCGGGTTATCCGCGACTGGCAGTAGGCGAGCGCCCGGTTGATGTCGGTGCCCCCGCCGAGCTGGGTGCCGAAGAGGACGTCGACGGGATCGTCCAGCTGGTCGGTGAGGTCGACGACCGCGGTGTCGAAGACGACGAGCCGGGTGGCGATGGAGCGCATGGACGCCAGGACCGCGCCGAACACGGACGCGTAGACGACGGACGCGGCCATCGAGCCGGACTGGTCGATGCAGAGGACGACCTCCTTCTTGACGGACTGCGAGGCCCTGCCGTATCCGATGAGCCGCTCGGGGACGACGGTGCCGTGCTCCGGGAGGTAGTTCTTGAGGTTGGCCCGGATCGTGCGGTCCCAGTCGATGTCCCGGTGACGCGGCCGGTTGATCCGCGCGGACCGGTCGAGCGCCCCGGTCAGGGTGGCCCGGGTCCGGCTTGCGAGCCGCTTCTCGATGTCCTGGACGACCTTCCGAACGACGGCGCGCGCCGTCTCCTTGGTCGTCTCCGGCATCACCTTGTTGAGGGAGAGCAGCGTGCCGACGAGATGGACGTCGGCCTCGACGGCCTCCAGCATCTCCGGCTCCAGCAGCAGCGTGGAGAGCCCGAGCCGGTCGATCGCGTCGCGCTGCATGACCTGGACGACGGATGTGGGGAAGTACGTACGGATGTCACCGAGCCAGCGGGCGACGGACGGCGCGGAAGCGCCCAGCCCGGCGGTACGGCCGGCGCCGCCACGGCCGCTCCTGCCGTCTCCGTACAGGGCCGACAGCGCGCCGTCCATCGCCGCGTCCTTGCCGGAGAGGGCGCGTCCCGTCCCGTCGGCGCTCTCCCCGCCGAGCACCATCCGCCAGCGGCGCAGCCGCTCGTCGGCGTCCCCCGCCGCGCCGTCCGTGCCGGTCCGCGTGTTGTCCGTCCCCGCCGCTGTCATGTCCCCACCCCCACAAGGTCGTTGTTGTCCGTGCCGGCCGGTGCCGCTGGGTCCGCGCCGGCCGGTGTGTCCGTATCGGCCGGTGTGGCCGCGTCGATGCCGAGGAGCAGCCGGAGCACCGGCTGTACGGCGTCCGCCCGCGCCGCGTCGAGACCGGCGCCGAAGCCGGGTGCCGCGGCCTCGGTCCCCACCGGGCCGCCCGTGGCCGGCCCGCGCCGGACGAGTTCGCCGAGTGTGCGGCGTACGCCCGGCTCGTACGCGGAGAAGGTTCGACGCAGCAGCGGGAGCACATCGGTGAAGGAGTCGGCCGGCACTCCGGTCAGCCAGGTGTCCACCAGGGCCAGGAGGCGTTCGTCGTGGACGAGGAGCATGCCTCCCCCGGAACTCGACGCCGCGGAGGCCCCCCTCCCGGACGCCCCGCCGACGAAGCCCTCGATCCAGGCCGCCGCTTCGGTCGGCGGGGTGCCGGGCGACAGGGCGAGTCCCATGAACCGGGCCGCCTCGTCCTTTGCGAGCCGTCCGTTGTCCAGCAGCAGCCGGGCGGCCCGGCCCCGGATCACTCCGGCCACCGTGTCCCGGTCCGCGAGCTTGTGCAGGACGCTTTCCCAGCGCCCGTCCAGATCCCGGCCGTTGCCGTCCGGGAGGAGGCCGATCGCGGTGTGGACCCCGTCGAGGTGTGCCCGCATCTCGGCGGCGCCGTCCGCGTCGAGCCCGGCGCAGGCGGGCGGCAGGCCGACGCAGATCCGCTCGGCGAGCCCGGCGGCCACCTCGCCGAGTGCCTCGGTGCCGGTGGACCGTACGTCTCCGTACCGCAGCGAACGGGCCAGCGCGGGCAGTGCCTGAGCGAGATGGCCGACGTCCGCGTCGAGCGCGGCACGGTCGGCGAGGGCCCGCATCACCCCGGGAAGGGCATCGGGCAGCGCGGCCAGCAGGCAGCGCTCGGCCAGGGCCGTGACCTCGACGAGCGCGGACGCCGACATGGCCTGCGACTCGGCCTTGGCGGTGGCGGCGGAGAGCACCGTGGTGCCCCATACGCCGGCCTCCGCGACCCGTACGTACAACTCGGGCTCCCAGCGCAGCCGCCAGGTCTCCCGGAAGGTGCCGGTGCTCCCCCGCCCCGCGACCGGCTCGCCCCAGGCGATGCCGAGCAGCCGCAGCCGGTGCAGGAGGCTGCTGCGCGCGGTGTCCGTCTCCTTACGGAGGTCGAGTTCCACCTCGCGCTCCAGCGCCTGCGGCTTGAGGCGCAGCGAGCGCTGGAGGCGGGTGAGATCGCGCTGGAGCGGCACGGCGGGCGCCGCTTCGGGGACCTCGCCGAGCACATCGCCCACGATGAGCCGGTCCGTGATGAGCCCGAGCGGCACATCGGATCCCTCGCACATCACGGCGACGATCGCGTCGGTGGTCTCGGTGAGACCGGCCAGCGGACGGCCGCGCATCGCCGCGAGGGTCTCGGCGAGCCGTACCGCCTCGATCACATGCGCGGAGGAGACGAAGCTGTCCTCCTCCCGCAGCAGGCCCGCGACCTTGGTGAGCCAGCGCTCCACGGGACGGTCGGGCGCGCCGAAGAGGTGCGCGTACCAGCCGGGCGAGTCGATGCCCGCGCCGTAACCGCTGCGACGGGCGAGCCTGCGGTGGGTCCAGGGGACCCAGGTCATCTCGGTCCTGACCTTGGGCAGCCCCTTCAGCAGCCCGCGGTCGGCGACCACGGTGGTCTTCACCCCGAGCGCGGGCACGTGCCAGGCGCCGCAGACGACGGCGACCGCTTCGTCCCCGAACTCCTTGCGCGCGGCGCGCAACTGGAGCCGCATATGGGCCTCACGGACCAGATCCCGCTGATGCCCGCCGTCGCCGTACTCCTCGCGCAGCGCGCCCATGGCCTCGGCGACCGCGTCGAACGGCGCGAGGGGGTCGCCGACCGGGCCCCGATGCTCGACCACGTCCTCCCACCAGCGCTCCGGATCGTCGTATCCGGCGGCCTGGGCGAGCACGGCGAGCGGGTCGATCCGCAGCCCGTCGGCGTCCGGCTCGCCGTCGGCCCTGTCCCGGGTCTCCCGCTCGGGCCCTTCCCGGGTCTCTGTCTCCCCCTGGGCCTCCTTGGTGTCCTCCTCCTCTTCCGCGGTGTCCGCCGCGGCTTGCGGGGTCTGCGCCAGCGAGTGCGCGGCCGGCAGATCGATGAACCGCGCCGGCACGTCGTGCGCGAGCGCCCAGCGGAGCGCGACCCACTCCGGTGAGAACTCGGCCAGCGGCCAGAAGGCCGCCCGGCCCGGATCGTCCACCGCGTGCGCGAGGAGCGCGACGGGCGGCCGCATCGCCTCGTCGGCGGCGAGCGCCAGCAACGCGTCGGCCTCGGGCGGTCCTTCGATCAGCACCACCCGTGGCGCGGCCGCGTCGAGAGCGCGCCGCACCGCCCGTGCGGAGCCCGGCCCGTGATGCCGGACCCCGAGCAGCAGCGGTCCTCGCCGGCCGGCCGCCCGGCCGGCCGGCAGCACCCCGGACGCGATCCCCTCCTCCACGCCCGGGGCTCGCGTCGTGGTCACGCGCTCACCTCGCGGCAGGCACGGTAGAAGTCCTTCCAGCCGTCCCGCTCGCGGACCACTGTCTCGACGTACTCCTGCCAGATCACCCGGTCCGCCGCCGGATCGCGGACGACCGCGCCGAGAATGCCGGCCGCCACATCGCCCGGCCGCAGCACGCCGTCGCCGAAGTGCGCGGCGAGCGCGAGGCCGTTGGTGACGACGGAGATCGCCTCGGCCGTGGACAGCGTCCCCGAAGGGGACTTGAGCTTCGTACGGCCGTCTTCCGTGACGCCGTCGCGCAGTTCGCGGAAGACCGTGACGACCCGGCGGATCTCGTCGATCCCCTCCGGTCCGGGCGGCAGATCCAGCGAGCGTCCGATCTGCTCGACGCGCCGGGAGACGATGTCGACCTCGGCCTGTGGTGTGGCCGGCAGGGGCAGAACGACGGTGTTGAAGCGCCGGCGCAGCGCGCTGGAGAGGTCGTTGACCCCCCGGTCGCGGTCGTTGGCCGTGGCGATCAGGTTGAATCCCCGGACGGCCTGCACTTCCTGTCCCAGTTCCGGGACGGGCAGGGTCTTCTCGGACAGGATCGTGATGAGCGAGTCCTGTACGTCGGCGGGGATACGGGTGAGCTCCTCGACCCGCGCGGTCATCCCCTCGGACATGGCCCGCATCACGGGGCTGGGGACCAGCGCGTCGCGGCTGGGGCCGTGGGCGAGCAGCTGCGCGTAGTTCCAGCCGTAGCGGATCGCCTCTTCCGGTGTGCCCGCGGTGCCCTGCACCAGCAGGGTCGAGTCAGCGCTGACGGCCGCGGCGAGATGTTCGGAGACCCAGGTCTTGGCAGTGCCCGGCACACCGAGCAGCAGCAGCGCCCGGTCGGTGGCGAGGGTGGTGACCGCGACTTCGACGATCCGCCGCGGGCCCACGTACTTCGGTGTGATCACCGTCCCGTTCGGCAGTGTGCCGCCGAGCAGGTAGGTGGCCACGGCCCAGGGCGACAGCCGCCACCGGGCGGGCCGCTGCCGGTCGTCGGCGGCGGCCAGGGCCCTCAGCTCCCCGGCGAACGCGTCCTCGGCGTGCGGGCGCAGGGCCTCGCCGCCGGTGGCTTCGGCCGCCGCGGCGGTTGTCGAAGCGGTGGCCGAGGTGGTGGCTGCGGCGGTGGTGGGCACGGTCATGGATCCCCCTCCAGATCGATCGACCCGATGTGGGTTCTACCGTGCACCACGCCACTGACAATTGACCGTTGCCGCAGGTCAACACCCAGATGCCAGGCCCGTGAGGGAAGTTGCCGGGCCGTCGGCGGGAGTTGCGCGGGCCGGTGAGGGAGCTGCCCGGCCCGCGACGGGAGTTGCCGGGAGTTATTCGGTGATCGGGGAGGCGGCGACGCAGCCGCCCGCCGAGGCCACGCCCTCGGCCGTCTCCTCCTTGATCACCTCGCCCTTGTGGATGATCTTGCAGGTGAGCTCGGTGCCCGCCGGGTCCAATGCGACCGGCATGACGGCGGACGGCATGATGCCGCGGAGCGTGACCGTCTTCTTCCACGGCAGCGTGGGCTTCTCGACCGTCTTGAGCTTCGGCTCCATGGCCGTCCCCTCCCCGTCGTGGTACTCGATCGTGTCGACGTTCTTGCCGGTGACCTCGTAGGTGACCTCGTACGTCTCGTCGACGGCCTTGTCGACCTGGTCGACCGCTGCGTCCTTCTGGGCCTCTGAACAGGCCCCCAGTCCCAGTGCGAGGCCGGTCACGGCAAGGGTGGTGACGGCGGCGCGAACGGTGCGGTTCATCGGTGATCCCCCCGGATCTTGGCTCAGGAAGCTCGCACATTAGCAAAGGCGAGGCAAAACGTCCGCGCCGGGATCTCATCGAAACCGCAGGTCAGGACGATTGTCAGTGGCGGGTCCTACCGTCGTATCCATGAATCAAGCGGGGGTGCGCTGGACGACGGAACAGGTGCTTGCTCTGGCTCCTGACGATGCGTCACGCAAGGCGGGCAACAGACTGAGCACGGCCGGGCCGTGGTCGGACGCGGGCGGCAGCGGCACCGGGGTCGTGTGGGGTCTGTGCAAGGGCAGCGGCAGCAAGCCCTATCAGACCATCGTGGACGTCACGGGCCCTGCCTACAAGTGCAGTTGCCCCAGCCGGAAGTTTCCGTGCAAGCACGCACTGGGGCTGCTGTTGCTCTGGGCGTCGGACGAGCGGAGCGTGGGCGAGGCGGAAGCGCCCGGCTGGGCCGAGGAATGGCTCGAAGGACGCCGGAAGCGGAGCGAGGAGAAGACCGAGAGGGGCACCGGTGGGAGCGGTGGGGCGGGGAAGCAGGCCGATCCGGACGCCGCCAGGCGGCGGGCGGACCGACGGGCCGGGCGCATCACGGCGGGAGCCACAGAGCTGGAGCAGCGGCTGACGGACCTGCTGCGCGGTGGGCTGGCGGCGGCGGAGGCGTCGGGATACGGGCTGTGGGAGGAGACCGCGGCCCGGATGGTCGACGCACAGGCGCCGGGACTGGCGGGACGGGTGCGGGAGTTGGGCGCGATTCCGGGGTCGGGGCCGGGCTGGCCGGTGCGGCTGCTGGAGGAGTCCGCGCTGCTGCATCTGCTGAACGCGGGCTGGCTGGGGCTCGACCGGCTGCCCGAGCCGCTGGCGACGACGGTCCGCACCCGGGTCGGCCTCCCGTCACCCGCCGACGGCCCTCCGGTCCGCGACCACTGGCTGGTCCTGGGGCAGTACGACTCCTCGGACGGCAATCTGACCACCCGCCGGATCCGGCTGTACGGAAGGGATTCGGGGCGTTCGGCGCTGGTGCTCTCCTTCGGCCCGGCCGGCCGGGCACCGCAGCTGGCGCTGCCGGTGGGGCTGATGGTCGAGGCCGTCGTCACCCCGCACGCGGGTGGGGGACAGCTGCGGGCCGACTGGACCGAGCAATTCGGCGCCCCGAGCCCGATCCCGGGGCCACCGCCGGGCGGGTCGACGACCGTGGCCATCGAGGCCTACGGCACCGCGCTGCGGTCCGATCCCTGGCTGGACGCCTGGCCGGTGACGCTGAGCGACGTCATACCCGTGCCCGTGCCGGACGGCGGCTGGCAACTGGCCGACGCCGACGGCGAATCCGCGCTCCCGGTCGCGTCAGCCGCCCTCTCGCGTCCCGGCCTGTGGAAGCTGGCCGCGCTGTCGGGGGGCTGCCCGGTCACGGTCTTCGGCGAGTGCGGCCACCGGGGCTTCCATCCGCTCGCGGCCTGGGCCGAGGACATACCGGGGATCGTTCCGCTCACCTGACCGCACGGCGGCACCGCCGCAGCACCGCACCGCCGCAGCACCGCACCGCCGCAGCACCGCAGCACCGCAGCACCGCAGCACCGCAGCACCGTACGACCAGGCCGTCGCACATGCGACCGCCCGCCGCGTTCCCGCGCGCCTTCGGAGGACCCGAGATGCATGTACGGAGGACCCGATGACCAGCACGACCAACCAGACCGGTGCCGACAACACCACTGGCACCACTGGCACCACCGGCACAACCGGTGCGAACCGCGCCTCGACATCCTGGGAAGGGCTTGTCACCTCGGCGCTGCTCGGCACGGACCGCCGCACGCCACCGGCGGAGATCATGGTCCCCGGAAAGGAAGCGGCCACCGCCCTGTTGGACGCCGCGGCGCTCCACACCGTACGGCGCCGGGCGGGCCTGCTCCCCGCGCACGCCGCCGCGCGTCCCGATCCGGCGCCCGGCGACGACCGCCGGCCGTTGCCGGAGCCGGCCGTCAGGCGGCTCACCCAGTTGCTCGCCGACCGGTCGGCGAGCGGCGGCGGGGGCGGAGGCCGACGAGGAGCTGCGCCGGACCTCACCGAGTTGCTCCCCCAGTGGCTCGCCGCCGCCAATGAGCACGGTTACCGCGCGCCCGCTTCCGTGCTTCCGGGCCTTCTCGACGCGGCCCGCGCGCGTACCGATCTGCGTCCGCAGGCCCTGACGTTCGCCGGAGCGCGCGGGCTCTGGCTCGCCCGGCTCAACCCGGAGTGGAAGTTCGCGCTGCGTGGCGCGTCCGGCGGCTCCGTCCTGCCCGACACTCAGGACGCCGAGTCCGTCCGACTGCTCTGGGAGGAGGGCCTGTTCGCCGAGCGGATCGCGCTCCTCTCGGCCCTGCGGGTCCGGGACGCGCAGGCGGGAGCCGAGGCGCGGGCGGGAGCGCGGTCGCAGGCGCGGCCGGGAGCGTCGCGACACGCCCTGACGCTGCTGGACTCGACCTGGTCCACCGAGCGCGCCGAGGACCGGCTGATGTTCCTCGACTCGCTGCGGACCGGGCTGTCCGGGACGGACGAGCCGTTCCTGGAGCGCGCCTTGTCGGACCGCAGTCGCAATGTCCGCTCCACCGCCGCCGAACTGCTCTCCGCGCTGCCCCTCTCGGCGTTCGCGGAGAGGATGGCGGCTCGGGCGGGGACCTGCGTGAGCATGGACCGGACGGGCGCCGGACAGGTGATCATGGTCGAGGCGCCGCACGAATGCGACGCGGACATGCAGCGTGACGGTGTGATCCCGGCCGCGCCCTCCGGCCGTGGCGAACGGTCCTGGTGGCTCGGCCAGTTGGTGGAGGCCGCCCCGCTGTCCGCGTGGCCGGCCGCGCTCGGCGGCCGTACGCCCGAGGCGATCGTCGCGCTGCCCGTGCTGGACGGCTGGGCGGACGAGCTGCACGCCGCGTGGTGCCGGGCAGCGGTCCGGCAGCGGGACGCCCGGTGGTCCGCCGCCCTGCTGGGACCGCCCACGGCGTCCCCGGCCACCGCCTCGGGCACCCCGTCCCTCGCCGAACGAGCGAAGCTCCTCGACACGCTGCCGTCCGCCGAACGGGCTTCCTGGGTGGCCGCGTTCATCGACGCCCACGGCCTGTCGGAGGCGTTCCAGCTGCTCGGCGTCTGCGCGGTGCCCTGGGCCGAGCCGCTGGGCCGGGCGGTCGTGGACGCACTGGACATAGCCCGGGACGCTGGCAGCTACCCCTGGAGCTTCAGCGGAGTCATGGGCCTCGCCGAACGCTGCCTCGACCCGGCGGAGGCAAGCCGCCTGGAACTCCTCACGGCGACCCCCGACGAACCGGAGGACGCGTCACCCGGCGCGGGCGGCTACTGGTCGGAGGCGTTCCAGCGGCTGGTCTCTACGCTGCGCCTGCGCGAGTCGATGCTGACGGAACTGGCACGGCCGTAGCCTTCGCCGTGAGCGACGCCCCTGCCCGTATCCGTTCCCCGTGCGCTTGCGTCACCGTCAGGCGCCCGCGGGCTGCCGTACGTTGGCGTTGACCCAGGTGACGATGGAGGTCGTCGTCGCTCCCGGGGTGAAGATCTCCGCGACGCCCAGTTCCTTCAGCGGCGCGATGTCCGCCTCCGGGATGATGCCGCCGCCGAAGACCTTGATGTCCTCCGCGTCCCGCTCCTTCAGAAGCTCTATCACCTTGGCGAAGAGGGTGTTGTGGGCGCCGGAGAGGATGGACAGCCCGATCGCGTCGGCGTCCTCCTGGATCGCCGTGTCCACGATCTGCTCGGGGGTCTGATGGAGCCCGGTGTAGATGACCTCCATTCCCGCGTCGCGCAGCGCCCGCGCGATCACTTTGGCCCCCCGGTCGTGGCCGTCGAGTCCCGGCTTGGCCACCACCACCCGGATCGGGCCGGACGTGTTCGCTCCGCTCATCCCGCCGTGGCCTTTCGATTGATTCTCCGGATGCCAAGCCACACCCATCACTGCCTCCACATACCGACTGCGCCGCCATTGGCACGGATCCCCGCACCCGCCAAGGCCCGGAGAGGTGAACGAACGTTATCTACAGCATCCCGCAACCCGCCGTTTCACGGTGGTCCGCGAGGGGGAAATCACACGTGGGACATGTTCGCTTTGCGGAGTTCCCGCTACGACCCGGCATTCCGGCCGGGCAGGGAAGGACCGCAAGGGGAGCCGCAGGGAGAGCCGCCCGCGAGCGGCTGTTCCACGATGCCGCCGGTCGTGCGGCGTGGTGGTCCGGCTCGCGTGACGACTCCGGCTGGTGGGTCGCAGCAGTCCGGCCCTCCGCGAGCGGCGCCCCATGAGGGCACACGGGGGACAGAGCCGCCTCCCGGGTGCCGTTCGGAGGTCGGCCATGAAGATTCCGCCGCTCTTTGCGCTCTCATCACTCTCCTCTCTCGTGCCGCCTCCACCTCTCTCCTCGCTCCTCTCACCGCTCTCACCTCTGCTGTCACCCCTCGCGCCCCTCCTGTCGCCCCTCACGCCGCCCTTTCCGCTGTTTCCGGCGCTTCTGCGTCAGGTGAGCCGGGTGCGCCGGGCCGGCCGTCCCGTCACCCTGCTGCGCGCCACCGCGCTCGACCTGGCGGTCCTCACCGGCCATCTCCTGCTGTATCCGGCCGGGATCGCCGAGGAGCGGCGTGCGGCCCCGCTGCCTCCCGGGACCCCGCGCCTGCCCACCGAGGGCCGCTCCCACCCTCCGGTCGTCCTGCTCCACGGCTTCGTCGACAACCGCTCCGTCTTCGTCCTGCTGCGCCGCTCCCTGGCCCGGCACGGCTGGCCCCATCTGGTGTCCCTCAACTACTCCCCGCTGACGTTCGACATCCGTACGGCCGCCGAGCTGCTCGCCCGGCAGATAGAGGAGATCTGCGCCCGTACCGGCCACCACCAGGTCGATGTCGTCGGTCACAGCCTCGGCGGCCTGATCGCCCGCTATTACGCACAGCGCCTGGGCGGTGACAACCGGATACGCACGCTGGTCACCTTGGGAACACCACACGGGGGCACAACCGTCCTGCCGCTGGCGGACGCCCATCCCGTCGTACGGCAGATGCGGCCGGGATCGCCCCTGATCGAGGAGTTGCGGCTGCCCGCGCCCGGCTGCCGCACGCGATTCGTGAGCTTCTGGAGCGATCTCGACCAGCTGATGGCGCCGGCGGAGACGGCCCGTATCGAGCACCCGGACCTCCTCACGCGGAACGTGCGCGTGAGCGGCGTCGGCCATCTCGCGCTGCCGGTTCACCCGGCGGTCGCGGCCGGAATTCGACACGCTCTCGAGTCCGAACTTGCGTCCGGCCCGGAATCCGACCTTGAGTCCGATTACCGGTCCGATCGTCAGTTCGACACCGCGTGCGGCGGCGAGTCCGGCGTCAGCTCCGGCGCCGGGTCGCACGGCGAGTCCGGCACCGGACCTGAAGAGGGCTCTCGCAGCGACGGACCGGCATCCGTCGCCTGACGAAAGCCCGCACGCGTTCGCACAAGTCGACGGGAGAGCACACCCTCCTATCGAACAGGTTTCGAACATACGGCCAAAGCTGCGTCCACAGTCCGCCGAAACACGGCCGAATGCCCGTTTCCGCAGGGCCCAAAACTTGCCGAAGATTGTCGCCGTCGCATACCGCCGGGTACAGTCGCGGCCAGCTTTCCTTCCGGGTCCCCTGCCCCTCAGGACCAGACCCCGGAGAACCCTGGTCCTGCTGCCGAGGCGAGAGAGAAGTTGGTGAACGACCAGCACGCCAACGCCGGGTACGTCGGATACGACGGCTACCAGAACGGCAGCTACGAGACGGATCCGCTCTTCGGCACCCTTCCGGGCGGCTACGAGGACAACCCGTCCCACAACGGGCAGTACCAACACCCGTACGACAACACGCCGTACGAGAACGCCCCGTACGACAGCGCGCAATGGGACACCGGCGTCCACACGGCGAGTTACGACGCGTACGGCACGCCGCAGTACGACACCACCGGCCAGTGGGCCTCGGTCACCGCCGACACCGGCTACCAGCAGGCGACGGACACACAGGTCCAGACCGCGGAACCCGACGTCACCGGCCAGTGGGACGCCACGGCCTGGAACCAGGCGAATCAGCTGAACGGGACCGACCAGACGGGTCAGTTCGAGAACCCGCAGTTCGGGTACGACGCATCGGGCCAGGCGACCTCGGTCCCCTACGACCCCACGCAGTCCACCCAGTTCGTCACCGGGCAGTTCACGACAGGCCAGTTCGAAACGGGCCAATTCGAAACGGGCCAATTCGAATCCGGCCAGTTCGAGAACGCCCAGTTCGGGTACGAGGCGACAACTCAGTGGGCGGCGCCCGCCTTCGACACCGGCGCGTACGACGCCACCGCCTGGAACTCGGCCGGGGCAGCGCCGGATCCGGCCCACGAGACACTGCACCCCGAAGCCGTCGTACCGGAGCAGTACCACGCCGACCCCTCGTACGAGACGGGCGCGCACTACAGCCCCGACTCCGAATACGGCGCGACTGAGCAGGAATCCAACCCCTCCGGCGGCGAGTTCGACGCGACTTCCGGCTACGCCTCCGCGGCCGAGACGCAGACCGAGCATCCGGGCGCGACCGGATCCGGGACCGAAGGCGTATACAGCACCGAGTACGGCGCCGAGTCCGAACCCGAACCGATGCACCTGGCCGAGACCATGGCCACGCCCGCCATAACCATCGAGCCCCGCGCCACACGCCGCGCCGGTGGCGGCAACGGCAGCCGTGGCCGCCGGCGTACGCCCGCCAAGCGCTCCGCGCTTCTCACCGTCGCCGTCCCCTCCGCCTGTGTGATGGGGGTGGCCGGTATCGCCGCGGCCTCCGTCGGGAATCTCAGCGGCGGCGAGGAGACCCAGGACGACACGACCACGACGGCCTCGGCCGCCGACACCGCCTCCAGCGCCGTACAGCCTGTCGTGGCCAACAACAAGCTGGACACGCAGCTCGCCGCGCTCAGCGCCGACGCCCGCGACTTCGGCGACCGCGCCAGCCGTACGCAGGAGCGCATCGACCTCAAGGCACGGCAGGAAGCGGAGAAGAAGAAGCGCGAGGACGAAGCGGCGCGCAAGGAGGCCCTGCGCCCCAAGTTCGCCCTCCCCGTCGCGCAGCACGGCCTGAGCGCGCAGTACGGCCAGGCGGGCGTCAACTGGATGTCCATGCACACCGGGATCGACTTCCCCGTGTCGTACGGCACTCCGGTGATGGCGGCGACCGACGGCACCGTGCGCACGCAGTACAACAGCGCCTACGGCAACATGGCCATCGTGACCTCCCCCGACGGCACCGAGACCTGGTACTGCCACCTCAGCAGCACCAAGATCCGCTCCGGTTCGGTCAAGGCCGGCGATGTGATCGCCTTTTCCGGGAACTCGGGCAACTCCACCGGACCGCACCTGCACTTCGAGGTACGGCCCGGCGGTGGCGCGGCGATCGACCCGCTGTCGTGGCTCCGCAGCCACGGCGTCGACCCGATGTAGCCGGACGCGGTCACCGGCGATCCCCCCTCCGAAGTACCCCAGGTCTAGGGGCATTTCAACGGAGGGGGCACAGGGCACGCTCACCGCGCCCTGTGCCTGGCGCCCTACAGCTTCTGGACCGGCGCGTACCGCAGCAGCAACCGCTTGGGCTTGGTGTCGCCGAAGTCGACCGTCGCCTGCGCGTCGGCGCCCGTCCCCGTCACCGCCGTCACCGTGCCGAGCCCGAACTGGTCGTGTGTGACCCGGTCCCCCACCGTCAGCGAGATCACCGGCTTGTCGGTCGTACGGCGCGTGGCGAAGCCCGAGGGGCCGCCGCCGGACCTCGACCGCGACGAGGCGGAGGAGGACAGCGAGGACGTGATCCCGGACGTCGGGCCCGCCGGGATCTGCGCGCCGGTCCGCTTCCACTCCAGGTGGTGTCCGGGAATCTCTTCCAGGAACCGTGACGGCGGGTTGTACGAGGGCTGTCCCCAGGCGCTGCGCATCGACGACCGGGTCAGATAGAGCCGTTCGCGGGCGCGTGTGATGCCGACGTACGCCAGCCGGCGCTCCTCCTCCAGTTCCTTCGTCTGCCCGAGGGCGCGCATGTGTGGGAAGACGCCGTCCTCCATGCCCGACAGGAACACCACCGGGAACTCGAGTCCCTTGGCCGTGTGCAGCGTCATCAGCGTGATGACGCCGGAGCCGTCCTCGTCCTCGTCCGGGATCTGGTCGGAGTCGGCGACGAGCGCCACCTTCTCCAGGAATTCGGCGAGCGTGCCGGTCGTGGTCGCGGCGGCGGCCGTCTCGCCCCCGCCCTGGCCCTGATCCTCGCCCTGCGCCGCGTCTGCGGCCTGAACCTCCGCCTGCCCCGCGGCCTGGCTGCGCTCCTGCTCGAACTCCAGCGCCACCGCCGCCAGTTCCTGAAGGTTCTCGATACGCGTCTCGTCCTGCGGGTCCGTCGAGGACTGAAGCTCGGCCAGATAACCGGTCCGTTCGAGCACGGCCTCCAGGACCGTCGCGGGCCCGGCACCCGATTCGACGATCGTGCCCAGCTCTTCCATCAGGGTGTTGAAGCGCTTGACGGCATTCGCGGAGCGGGCCGCCATGCCGTACGCCTCGTCCACCCGCCGCAGCGCCTGCGGGAAGGTGATCTTCTCCCGCAGCGCGAGGGCGTCGATCATCGCCTCCGCGCGGTCCCCGATGCCGCGCTTGGGCACATTGAGGATCCGGCGCAGCGGAACATTGTCCTCCGGATTGGCCAGGACGCGCAGGTAGGCCAGCACGTCGCGGACTTCCTTGCGCTCGTAGAAGCGCACTCCTCCGACGACCTTGTACGGCAGGCCGACGCGGATGAAGATCTCTTCGAAGACACGCGACTGAGCGTTCGTACGGTAGAAGACGGCGACATCGCCCGCCTTGGCCTCGCCCGCGTCCGTCAGACGGTCGATCTCGTCGGCGACGAACTGCGCCTCGTCGTGCTCCGTGTCCGCGACGTAGCCGGTGATCTGGGCGCCCGCGCCGGCCTTCGTCCAGAGGTTCTTCGGCCGACGGCTCTCGTTCCGCTCGATGACCGCGTTGGCGGCGCTGAGGATCGTCTGCGTGGAGCGGTAGTTCTGCTCCAGCAGGATCGTCGTCGCGTCCGGGTAGTCCTCCTCGAACTGGAGGATGTTGCGGATGGTGGCGCCCCGGAAGGCGTAGATCGACTGATCGGCGTCACCGACGACACACAGCTCGGCCGGGTCGTGGTCCGCGCCGGAGGGGCCCACCAGCTCGCGTACGAGGGTGTACTGGGCGTGGTTGGTGTCCTGGTACTCGTCCACCAGGACGTGCCGGAAGCGCCGCCGATAGTGCTCGGCGACATCGGGGAACGCCTGGAGCAGATGGACGGTGGTCATGATGATGTCGTCGAAGTCCAGGGCGTTGGCCTCGCGCAGCCGGGCCTGGTACATCCGGTAGGCCTCGGCGAGCATCTTCTCGAAACCGTCGGCCGCCTGGTCGGCGAAGGTCTCCTCGTCGATCAGCTCGTTCTTCAGATTCGAGATCTTGGCGCTGAAGGACTTGGGCGGGTAGCGCTTGGGGTCGAGGTCCAGATCACGGCAGACCAGGGCCATCAGACGCTTGGAGTCGGCGGCGTCGTAGATCGAGAACGACGAGGTGAACCCGAGCCTCTTCGACTCGCGCCGCAGGATGCGGATGCAGGCGCTGTGGAAGGTCAGCACCCACATGGCGGCAGCGCGCGGGCCGACGAGGTCGGCGACGCGCTCCTTCATCTCCCCCGCGGCCTTGTTGGTGAAGGTGATCGCCAGTATCTGGCCGGGGTGGACATGGCGGGTCCCCAGCAGATGTGCGATCCGGTGGGTCAGGACCCGGGTCTTGCCGGAGCCGGCTCCGGCCACGATGAGCAGGGGCGAACCGGTGTGCACGACGGCCGCGCGCTGCTCCTCGTTCAGCCCTTCGAGCAGCGCGGCCGGATCCACCACGGTGCGCGGGGCCCCGTCGCGGTGGTAGGCGTCCCGAACCGGTGGCGCGTCGAAGGCACCCTCGAAGAGGTCGTCGGGGACCTGCTCCGGGGCGTGCTCGGCATGGTCCTCGGGCGGCGGTGGATGCTCGTCGCCGGAGGGCTGGAGGTCCGCCAGGAAACTGTCGTCAAAGAGGCTGCTCATCGCTTTACGAGTCTAGGCTCCCGGACTGACAGCCCGCGCCCGCCTTCGGAAGTCTCCCGGCGTATCCGGCGGGGGCACCCGGTGTATCCGGCGGGGGCACCCGACCCAGGCCTCCCCCACGGCCGCGTGGTCTCCATGGACCGGGCACCCTCCCCGTACACGTCATGCGTACATGTCGTGGTGGCCCTCCGTACACATCGTCGCGCGCACGTCGCTTCGGAGTCCCGCGCAACCTCCGGCGACCTGCCCGGCGGACGTGCGGAACGGCCGGAAATATCACGCAACGTAATGGCGGACTTACCCACCAACACCCCCGCACACCGCGCGGGCAAATGTCACGAAAACGTATCGGGCATATCGGCCATCCGCCTTCACACAAGCGCCACACTTTGGCTAGCGTGCTCCGTCAGGCAGCCCGTACCCTCCCCGGCGATCCGCGCCAAGCGGGCGGCCCGTGCCGAATTCGACCTTCCTGTGAGGAAGTTCGGAACCGGGGACCCACTCTGCACGACCGGGGTGAATCGGGCCGTACGTTCCAGGCCCGTAGGGCAGCCTTCCGTTCCGCCCGAACCCGACAGCTAACCCGGTAGGCCGTCCACGGAAGGAGATGCCGACCTTGGCGTCGCATCGCAAGCCGCGCAACCGTAGCGGAGTACGCGCCAACTCCCCGGCCGTCGGAGTCACGACGGCCGCTCTCGCTTCGGTCACGCTGCTCTCGACACAGAACGCGCACGCCGCGCCCACCGAGCCGACACCGTCCGTAGAAGAGGTACAGAAGAAGGTCGACGATCTGTACCGCCAGGCCGGGAGCGAGACCCAGCAGTACAACAAGGCCAAAGAAGCCACCCAGGAGCAGAAGCGCACGGTCGACCGCGCGCTGGACGACGCCGCCGAGCGCGCGGACAAGCTGAACGAGGCTCGCCGCAAGCTCGGCGGTTACGCGGCCACGCAGTACCGGGAAGGCGCGGTCACCCCGACCGCCGCCCTGCTGTTCGCGGACAGCCCGGAGGAGTTCCTCGAACAGAAGCAGGTCACGGACCGGCTGACCGACCGTCAGCAAGGGGCCGTCGCCGAGTACCAGTCGCAGCAGGCCGCCGCGACGAAGCAGCGGGCCGAGGCGACGAAGAGTCTGGAGTCGCTCTCCGACTCGCAGGCATCCCTGCGCACCAGCAAGGAGAGCGTCCAGAAGAAGCTCAGCGCGGCGCGGGCGCTGCTGTCGAAGCTGACGGCGGAGGAAAAGGCGCGACTGGCCGCGCTGGAGCGCAAGAAGGAAGACGAGGCCCGCCGCAAGGCGGAGGCGAAGGCCAAGGAAGACGCTCGGGCCAGGGCCGAGGCCGAGCGCCTGCGCGAGAAGCAGGAACAGGAGCAGGAGCAGGAACAGGAGAAGCGGCAGGGCGAGGAGAAGGCCGAATCCCCGTCGACCGGACCGGACAACGGGACCGGCACCGGCACCGGCACCGGCTCGGGCTCAAGTACGGGTACGGGTACGGGCACCGGGACCGGCTCGGGGGCCGCCGACAGCGCGCAGACCACCAAGGCCGCGAAGGTCCTCGCCTTCGCCCGCGCCCAGATCGGCAAACCATACGTCTGGGGCGCGACCGGCCCCAGCTCGTACGACTGCTCGGGCCTGACCCAGGCCGCCTGGAAGGAGGCGGGCGTGGAACTTCCGCGTACCACCTGGGACCAGGTGAAGACCGGCACGCGCGTCGCGACGGAGGACCTCCGTCCGGGCGATCTGGTCTTCTTCTACGACGACATCAGCCATGTCGGCATCTACATCGGCGACGGCATGATGATCCATGCCCCCAAGCCGGGCGCGAACGTCCGCGAGGAGTCGATCTACTACATGCCGATCTACGGCAGCGTCCGCCCCGCCTGACCAGCGGCGGGCCGCTGAACTCACGTCCGTGGCCCGCGAAGCGCCGTCGAGCGCTCCGCGGGCCACCGCGGGCCCGACCCGCTCAGGTCCAGAGCGTGGCGATGAAGATGTTGACCACCGTCAGACCGCCCACCACGCCGAACAGCGGCTTCGAGGCGGCCTCGTCGTCCCGCTTCACGTACACCACACCCAGGATCACGATCAGGATCGCCAGCTTGATGCCGATCTTGATGTTGTCCAGGGTCTGACCGTCGGCCTGGTTGAGGCCCACCAGCACCATGCCGGTGATCAGCATCGTCAGCGCTCCGTGCAGCATCGGTGCGTCGAACCGTGCCGCGCCCGCGCTCATCGCCTTCATCTGTGTCAGAAAGCCGCCGAGCAGCGAGGCGATGCCGATGATGTGCAGGGCGACGAAGACATTGATGAGTACGTCCATGGCTCGGAGCCTAGCCATGGCCATATCACCACTCTCCGGTGAGGTGAGGCTTTCTGCCGTATCGGTCGGGTCCGACCGGAGATCGCCGCTCCGTCGCGATCGAGTTGATCACAAAGCGCAACAGATCATCCATCTCGCGCCAATACCGCCATGTCGACACTTGCTTGTGACCTTGCCCCTTACGGTCCTCTCCGGGTGGGCGGCTCTCGCCGTCGGCCCCGTACGGACATTGAGGAAGAGGACCACCCCCGTGGCAGCGCACCGAAAACCCAAGCAGCGCCCGCTTTCCGGCTCGGCGGGCCGTACCGCCGCCACTCTCGCGCTCGCCGGAGCCGCGACCGTCACCGCCTTCGACGGGCCCGCACACGCCGAGCCCCGTCTCACCCCCGCCCAGGTCAAGGCCAAGGTCGACGGGCTGTACGAGCAGGCCGAGGCCGCCACCGAGCGGTACAACGGGGCGAAGGAGAAGGCGGACGCCGCAAGCACCTCGCTGGCGGAACTGCGCGACGAGGCGGCGCGTCGTACGGAACGGCTCAACACGGCCCGCGACGCGCTCGGTTCGATCGCCGCCGCGCAGTACCGGGCCGGTGGCCTCGACCCCGCCGTACAGCTCGCTCTCAGCTCCAGGCCCGAGGACTACCTGGAGGCGGCCGGCCTCGCCGAACAGGCCGGTGCCCGCCAGGCGAGCGCGATCGCCGGGGTCCGCAGGGGACTCGCGCAGATCGCCGAGCTGCGCACCCGGGCCGACGGACGGCTCGTGACGCTCAGGGCACACCGGGCCGAACTGGCCCGGCACAAGTCCACCATCCAGGCGAAGCTCGACACCGCCCAGAGGCTCCTCGACAGCCTCAGCGCCCCGCAGCGCGCCCAGTACGCGGGGCAGGAACAGCGGAGCGGCGATGCCGCGGCCGGTGGTGCGATGGGAGCGCCGAACTCCCGTGCCGCCGCGGCCGTCGCCTTCGCCTACGGGGCCATCGGCAAGCCGTACGTATGGGGCTCGACCGGCCCCGGTTCCTTCGACTGCTCGGGCCTGGCCCAGGCCGCCTGGCGCTCCGCCGGAGTGGCCCTCCCGCGCACCACGTACACCCAGATCAACACCGGGCAGCGTGTCACACGCGACCAGCTCGCCCCGGGTGACCTGGTGTTCTTCTTCTCGGGCATCAGCCATGTCGGGGTCTATGTCGGCAACGGGCAGATGATCCACGCCCCACGGCCCGGTTCGGCGGTCCGGATGGCGCCGATCGACCAGATGCCCTTCGCGGGAGCCGCCCGGCCCGCCTGAGGGAGCCGACGCCGGGCCCGCGTCCTGCATACCGCGTTCCGGGCCCGCGTCCGCGTTCCATCCGCGTTCCGTCCGTGTTCCGTCCCGCGTCCGCGCTCCGTTCGCGCCGAGATGACCGGACTGGCCCATTCCAGGATGCCGCTTCCCCGTACCGAGGTGACGATGAGCAGCAGCACGCCATCGGCCCGCGAAGGGGTGAGTCGTGATGAGACGAGCCAGCGCCGTCAGAGCCGCTGTACTCGCCGCCGGAGCGCTCTTCGTCCTGGCACCCGTCGGCCTCACGCCCCGGGGCTGCGGCGATCTCTCCGGCGGCCGGCTCTGTGTCGAGGGGCCGATCGGCGGCACGGGCAGGTTCACCACCCGTTACGACCGGCACGCGGGCGGGCCGGACATCGCCGTACGGCTCGGTTATCAGCGCAGGGACGACCGGATCACGGCCTTCCCCGGCTGGTTCGGGACACGGCGCACCCTGCACGGCCAGGCGGAACTGACCGGCACGATCAGCACCGAGCCGGGCGAGTGCGTCCGCGGTCTGCTGGACCACCGGGGCCTGGTGTACGTCACCCAGTGGCACTGCTCGTAGCTCGTGGCCGAGGCGCGCCGACTGCCGCGACCGGGCGGGGTCAGACCAGCCGGCGGGCCGTCGCCCAGCGCGTCAGCTCGTGCCGGTTGGAGAGCTGGAGCTTCCGCAGGACCGCCGAGACATGCGATTCCACGGTCTTCACCGAGATGAACAGCTGCTTGGCGATCTCCTTGTACGCGTAGCCCCGCGCGATCAGACGCAGCACCTCGCGCTCCCGCTGGGTGAGCCGGTCGAGGTCCTCGTCCACCGGCGGGGCGTCCGTCGACGCGAAGGCGTCCAGGACGAACCCGGCCAGGCGCGGCGAGAACACCGCGTCGCCCTCCTGTACCCGGAAGATCGAGTCGACCAGATCCGTGCCCGTGATCGTCTTGGTGACGTAACCGCGGGCGCCGCCCCTGATCACGCCGATGACGTCTTCGGCCGCGTCCGAGACCGACAGCGCCAGGAACCGCACCGGATTCTCGACCGGTCCCATGAGCGGCGCGCAGCGGCGCAGCACCTCCACACCTCCGCCTCCCGGCAGATGGACGTCCAGCAGCACGACCTCGGGGCGCGTCGCCGTGATCACGGTGATGGCCTGGTCGACATCGGCGGCCTCGCCCACGACCTCGACGCCCGTCTGCTCGGTGACACCGATCTCGGCCTGTACGCCGGTACGGAACATCCGGTGGTCGTCGACGAGCACGACCCGTACGTGACGCCCGTCCCCGGCCTGTCCGCCGCTCTCCCCCGGCGTGCCTTCGGCCTGTACGCCCTCGCTCATCCCACTGCCCCTCGTCCTTGTCACGGCCCGTTTGCCACGGCCCGTTTGTCACTGCCCGTTGTCACTGCCGATGGTCGCTCCGCCGCCCCCACGGCCACGCGTCACAGCATCCCGCCCGTCGTACCGTACGGTCCCCCGGTCACCCGCCGATCGGTCCACCGGGCTCCCGCCCGGTCAGTCCGCCCGTTCCATCTCCAGCTCGACCTCGGTGCCGCCGTCCGGCACCGAACGCAGCCGCGCCGTCCCGCCGTTGCGCTGCATACGGCCGATGATCGATTCCCGTACACCCATCCGGTCGGCCGGTACCGAGTCCAGGTCGAAACCGGGTCCGCGATCCCGTACGGAGAGGAAGACCGTGCGTCCCTCCACCTCCGCGTAGACCTGCACCGCGCCTCCCTCGCCACCGTACTTGGCGGCGTTGACCATCGCCTCGCGCGCGGACTGCATCTGTGCGGCCAGTTTCTCGTCGAGCGGGCAGTCACCGACGATCACGACCTCGATCGGCACCCCGTGGTAGTCCTCGACCTCGGCCGCCGTCCGCTTCACCGCCTCGGCGAGGGTGGTCGGCTCGTCGTCCTCGTCCTTGCCCGTGCCCTCCGGCTTGTACAGCCAGGCGCGCAGCTCACGCTCCTGCGCGCGGGCGAGACGGCGGACCTCGCCCGGGTCGTCGGCGTTGCGCTGGATGAGCGTGAGCGTGTGCAGCACGGAGTCGTGGACATGCGCGGCGACTTCGGCACGCTCCTGCGCGCGGATCCGCATCAGCCGTTCCTCGGAGAGGTCCTGTGTCATCCGTACCAGCCAGGGTCCGGCGAGCAGCGCGACCCCGGCGACGACGGCTATCGCGCCGGTCAGCACATTGCCGAGCTGGGCCGCCGCACCGCGCACCACCATGAAGACGGTGAGGCCGAGGCCGACCAGGACGACGCCCGCGACGGCGCGGGCCAGTTGGAACAGCCTGCGGCGGGGCCCGACCTCGGTCCAGCGGGCGCGGCGCGCGTTGTCCGCCTGCCGCCAGACCAGCACGACGCCCGCGCCGATCAGCAGCATCGGCCAGATGTAGCGGTCGACTCCGTTGCGCCCGAGATCGACGTTGCCCACGAAGACGCCGGCGCCGATCAGCAGGGCGATCAGCGCGAAGATCTGGCCCTTGTCCGGCTTGCGGAGGCGGCGCCGGCCGTCCGGACTGGTCTCGAAGACCGAGCGCGGTTCGGTGGCCGTACCGCCGAAGCCGAGCGGGACGACGATCCAGAAGACGGCGTAGAGCAGCGCGCCGAGGCCCTGGGCGAAGAAGAGACCGAGGAAGACCAGCCGCACCCAGACGACCGGCAGCCCCAGATGGCCGGCGAGCCCGCGCGCCACACCGCCGAGGAGCCGGCCGTCCACGCTGCGGTACAGCTTGCGCGGCGAAGGCTCCTCCGGCGCCGAGGCGCGGGAGGAGGAGGTCGCGGCGGCGCGGGGCGGGGCGGCTGGCATGCCTTTGATGGTCACATGACGGGGCGGCCGGGGGCATCAGGGTCGGACCCCTGAGGCGACCCTGATGTGCCTCTCAGCTCCCGGAACGGGAATCCCGGGGGTCCGGCCCAAACATCGGTGGCCCCCGAGTCGGACCAGGGCCGATATCAGGGGGAGGCCAGGGTCGCGATGGCTGGAGCCGGGGCCGCCGCGCCGTCACCATGGACGTATGACCCAGTCGTCGCAGTCACCGTCCGCGCCGCCGCCCACCGCGTCGGCGTCCGCAGCAGGCCCCGCATCGCCTCCTTCCGTGCCCGCGCACTTGACGCGCAGCCCGCGGCAGAAGGTGTTCGCCGGCGTCTGCGGCGGGCTCGGGCGGTACTGCGACATAGATCCGGTGATCTTCCGGATCGTGATCGGGGTGCTCACGGCCACCGGCGGCATCGGCTTGATCTTCTACGGCTTCGCGTGGCTGCTGATCCCCCTCGACGGAGAGGACGAGACCGAGGCCCGCAGGCTGCTCTCGGGTCGGGTCGACGGCACTTCGCTGGTCGCCGTGCTGCTGGCGCTGGTCGGCTGCGGTCTGTTCCTGTCCATGCTGGGGGACGACGGCACGCTCAGCTTTGCCGCGATGCTGTCGATCGCGGTCGTGGGCTCGGCCGTCTGGTCACAGCGCCGCCGTGTCACACAGCCGGACGGCGGACCGCTCGATCCCGCGACCGCGCAAGCGGTGGCGGAGGCGCCTCCGGAGACCAAGGCACCGCCGACGCCCGACACCCCCTCGTGGTGGCGGGATCCCATATCCAAGGACGGCACCACGGTCCGGGGCGGACCGGTCTATCTGTGGGGTCCGGAGGACGCGGCCGGCCCTGTGCTGTCGCAGCGGCACCTGTGGCACCGCACGGCTGCCCCGGGGCGTCTCTCTCGCCCCCCGGGTCCGCGCGGGATCGGCGGGACGGTCTGTCTGCTCGCCCTGCTGGCGGGCGGACTGGGCACGGGCCTGTCGTGGAACGGCCACCCGTTCGGTACGAGTCTCCAGATCGGCCTGGTCTGCGCGCTCGCGATCTTCGGGCTGGGTCTCGCGGTCAGCTCGTTCGTGGGCCGTACCGGCATAGGCACGATCTTCCTGGCGGTGGTCACGGCCGGGCTGCTCGCGGCCGCCTCGGCCGTCCCGAAGAACATCACCACGGGATGGGAGCGGCAGCACTGGTCAGCGGCTTCGGTGTCCGCCGTACGGGATCACTACGAACTGGGCACGGGCGCCGGCGTTCTGGATCTGCGTCGGCTGACCATCCCGAAGGGGCAGACCGTCAGTACGTCGGCCGAGGTCGGCGCCGGGCAGCTCAAGGTCGTCGTACCGGACGGAGTCACAGTGAAGGTGAACGCGGAGGCGGCTCTGGGGGACATCCGGCTCCCCAGGGAAGCACCGAACGATGTGGACATCTCCCCGAGCCATTCGGCGCAGCGCACGCTGACGCCCCGCGCGGGCGCCGATCCGGCGGGCACGCTGGTGCTCCATCTCGAAGTCGGCCTCGGACAGGTGGAGGTGGCCCGTGCCGCGGCATGAGTTCATGCCGGGCCGGCTGATCGCGGGCCTGGCGGTGCTGGGCGCGGCCGCGGCATACGCGGGAGACGCGGCCGACGCCTGGCACACACCGTGGTATCTGGCCTTCGTGGTGGTCTGGGACGGCCTCTGCGTGGCGGCCCTCGCCGCCTGGGTCAACTACCGCATACGGCGCCGCCGGCCGGCGAGGACGGCGTCGAGTGAGAAAGCCGGGGCACCGGCGAGCACGAGCGGCAGCCAGGCCATCAGATAGGCGAGGTCGTTGCCGTAGTAGTACGGAGTGCTCTGCCAGCTCACCGTCAGCCACAGGCTCAGTGAGATGAGGGCACCGCCGAAGGCTGCGAGCCGGGCGAGCACGCCGAACAGGGTGCCGAGGCCGACGGCGAGTTCGCCGATGGCTATGGCGTAGCCGAATCCGGCGGGGTTCTTGAGCGCCAGGTCGACCAGTGCGGGAATGGCCGAGCTGTCGCGGACGCTCCGCATCATCTCGCCGACCGATCCGGTGCCGGTGGCCGAGAAGAACCCGCCCTGAGTCAACTTGTCGATTCCCGCGTAGATGAAGGTGATGCCCAGGAAGATCCGCAGTGGCAGCAGCGCATGGCGGGTGACATCCTCCCGCAGGCTGTTCCGCTCACCGCCGACCCGCCCAAGGGTTTCCGTCCGGTATCCATGCGTCATAGCCGGTCCGCCTCTCCCTGTCCCACGCCGCTGCCGCGGGGGCGTGTGTCCCCGCGTGCCTTGTCCGTACGTACATACGTGCACGGCGTGTCCGGGACTCAGTGAACCAGCCGTACCGGCTGTCGGAATCGGCCACGTCTGAAATCGGTATGAGAATTGAACGATCGAGTCCGCACAGTCCAAGTCTCAGTCCATGACGTCTCAGTCCAAGTCTCAGTCCATGACGTCGACGATCACGCGGTTGGTCTCCACTCCGGCCGCCGTCACCACCTGCACCTCGACCGGGCCCGGTTCCACGTCCACCGGCACGGGCACGACGAGGGCGGTGTCCGCCGGGCTGGCGAAGCCGCCGGGGACCGGAACCAGCGGGACATGGACATGGACCGGCCCGATCCGGACGACCATCCGGGCCAGCCGGTCCGGGGTACCCGCGCCCGGTGGTACGAAGCCGGCGCCGCGGATCTCGATGTCGTCGCCGGTACGGATCGGAGCGTCCAGGTCACCCGCCTCCCGGGCCCGTACCACCGACAGGACGACAGGCCGCCCGCCCTCCGCGTACTTCCCCGCGAAGTAGGTGGCGGTGGAGACGATCACCAGCAGGGCGAGCGCCCAGGGCAGATCGGGCAGTTGCTCGGGCCGCCGGGCCAGCCGGACCGCGGAGAAGAGCACGGCGACGGCGTTCACCAGGGTGTACTGCACATCGGTGAAGCTGCCGCGTCCGCCGTCGTCGCAGAGCAGATCGGCCAGCCGGGGCCGCTCGGCCCGTACCTTCTGGAGTCGCTGCCCCAGTACCCGTACGGCCACCACGCGGCGGACGACCACGGCGATGGCGCACACCACGGCCAGGACGGTCACCAGGCCGGCGCCCCGGGCCAGTTCGAGTCCGGCGATCAGTTCGTCGCGCCGGGCATGGCCGGAGGCACTCGCGAGCTGGAGGGCGAGCACGAGCACGGCGAAGACGACGAGCAGTACCCAGGCGGAGGCGACGGTCCGCGAGGTCGACAGCCGGTTGTCCTCACCGATCAGCGGCGCGAGCAGCCCGCCGCGTGCCCGGTGCAGCCGGGCGGCGCCGGTCAGCAGCCCGGCGACGACGAGCGCGGCGATCAAGCCCGCCGTACGGGCGACCGTCCAGCCGGCCCCGATCGCGGTCGTGGCCTGGACCAGCGCGAGCACCGCGACCCCGCCCCACACCACCAGCAGCGTGCGCCGCCAGACGGCGTGCAGCCAGGCATCGCCCGCCTCCCGGCTGCGCTCGGCCACCGCGCGCGCGGACTGAGTGAGTTCGTCGGACACCCACTGCCGGGACGCGCCCACCGAGTGGGCGACCGCGGCGGGCAGCCCTTGGCCGGCGGCCAGTTCGTCCCGCTTCACCAAGAACGCGGCCACGGCCCGCCGATGCCCCTCACGCGCCCCGTGCGGACAGTCCCCGCACGTACAGCCTCCGCCGTGCGCGCCCTGTCTCGCCTCTTGCACCGCCACGCCGAACGCCGCCTTCCCCGCCCCGAACCCAGTGAACTTCCTTGCAACGCCTGGGAATTGTGCCGCACGGAGTGAGGTACGCGCGCGGTCGGCCCGGTCAGGGAGGGTGAGGATGCGGTCACGGTGTTGACACGGTGGCCACTCCGGCCCCACCAGGCCCTTCGACCTCACCCGATCCGGGCCCGTACCAGATCATCGGCCGACGACCGCCCCGCGAACACCCGATGAGCGACAGAAAGGGCGACAGAAAATACGCCGACGCCGCCGCTCGAATAAATGAGCGACGACATCGGCGTCACGCGATGAGAGCCCGGCCGTGTACGGCCAGGACTACTCCCACTCGATCGTGCCCGGGGGCTTGCTCGTCACGTCGAGCACCACGCGGTTGACGTCCGCGACCTCGTTGGTGATGCGGGTGGAGATCTTCGCCAGTACGTCGTACGGCATCCGCGTCCAGTCGGCGGTCATCGCGTCCTCGGACGAGACGGGCCGGAGCACGATCGGATGGCCGTATGTGCGGCCGTCGCCCTGGACGCCCACGGACCGTACGTCCGCGAGGAGGACCACCGGGCACTGCCAGATCTCCCGGTCGAGACCGGCCGCCGTCAGCTCCTCGCGGGCGATCGCGTCGGCCTCGCGCAGCAGGTCGAGGCGCTCGCGCGTGACATCGCCGACGATACGGATACCGAGTCCGGGGCCGGGGAAGGGCTGGCGCTGGACGATCTCGTCCGGCAGGCCGAGCTGCTGGCCGACCATCCTGACCTCGTCCTTGAACAGCTTGCGCAGCGGCTCGATCAGCTCGAACTCGATGTCGTCGGGGAGCCCGCCGACATTGTGGTGGGACTTGATGTTGGCGGTGCCGGTGCCGCCGCCCGACTCCACGACGTCCGGGTAGAGGGTGCCCTGGACGAGGAACGCGACGTCCTCGCCCTCCGCGCCCGCCTCGGCGACGATCTCGGCCTGGGCCTGTTCGAAGACCCGGATGAACTCGCGGCCGATGATCTTCCGCTTCTGCTCGGGATCGGAGACCCCGGCCAGCGCGGCGAGGAAGCGCTCCTGGGCGTCGACCACCCGCAGCTGCACGCCCGTTGCGGCGACGAAGTCCTTCTCGACCTGCTCGGTTTCGCCCTTGCGCATCAGGCCGTGGTCGACGTACACGCAGGTCAGCTGCGAACCGATGGCCTTCTGCACGAGCGCCGCGGCCACGGCCGAGTCCACTCCGCCCGACAGACCGCAGATGGCGCGCTTCGTGCCGACCTGCTCACGCACGAGGGCGACCTGCTCGTCCACCACACTGGCGGTGGTCCAGGACGGCTCGATACCGGCGCCCCGGTAGAGGAAGTGCTCCAGGACCTGCTGGCCGAACGTGGAGTGCATCACCTCGGGGTGGTGCTGGACTCCGTACAGCTTCTTCTCGTCGTTCTCGAAGGCCGCGACAGGCACGACGTCCGTGGACGCGGAGACGGTGAACCCGGCGGGCGCGGCCGAACAGGCGTCGCCGTGCGACATCCAGACCGACTGCTCGGCCGGAGTGCCCTCGAAGAGCGTGGAGTCGCCACGGGAGACCCGCAGCTCCGTACGGCCGTACTCCCGCGCTCCCGTGTTGTCGACGGTGCCGCCCAGCGTGGTCGCCATCAGCTGGAAGCCGTAACACATGCCGAAGACGGGGACGCCGGCCTCGAAGAGCGAACGGTCGACGGTCGGGGCGTTCTCCGCGTACACCGAGGACGGGCCGCCGGAGAGGATGATCGCCTTGGGGTTCCTGGCCAGCATCTCGGCCACCGGCATCGTGGACGGGACGATCTCGCTGTAGACCCGGGCCTCGCGGACACGGCGGGCGATGAGCTGGGCGTACTGCGCGCCGAAGTCGACGACGAGTACGACGTCGGGGGCGGCGGGGGGCACTGCTGGCACGGGGGCGGCCTTCCGGCGGTGATGTGGTGACGTGACACAAGGGCGATGCACAAGGGCGTGCTGTTTTCTCGATTCTAACGGGGAGCCGCGACGGTCTGACTGGGAGCCGCGACGGCCCGGGGACGGCATTTGTCTCACCATCCGAACCCGCCTTGGCCGGCGTCGGGGCGCCGGGGCCATACTGGGCCCATGCACCAGCAGCTGACGTTCGTCTTTACCTATGGCACCGGCCCGTCCGGCTGCCATGGTCGTGCTGCTTGAGCTGACAAGCGACTTCGACAGGCGCCCCGGGCCGACAAGGCCCGGGGCGCCTGTCGCGTTCGGGGCCCGGTCGCCTCCGGGACCGCCGCTCCCCGAGAAGGAACCTCGTATGACTCCGACGGAGAACACCGGCGCCCGCACCGATGAGGCCGCCACGATCATCGGCGACGCGCGCGAGCGGATCGACGCGCTGGACGACCGGATCATCGGTCTCGTACAGGAACGGATGGCGGTCTCGGCCGTCGTCCAGGACGCGCGCATCACGTCCGGAGGCCGCCGGGTCAGCCTCTCCCGCGAGATGGAGATCCTCAGCCACTACAGGAACGCGCTCGGCAAACCGGGCACGCCGCTGGCGATGACGCTGCTGGAGCTGTGCCGGGGCCGCATCTGAGTTCGGGTACCGCGCTCGCTCTCACTCGTACGGAACGTGACCGCGTCCGGCGGGGCTTCGTTGGAGAAGAGGGCACCGCGCGTGGCTCCGCCGGGGCGTGCGACGCACTTCGGGTGCGCCGTGGGACCTCGCCCCGGCGCCCGTGACCGGGCGGCAGGGGACAGCGGCCCGGTCACCCGAGGGCGGCCGGCTCCGGAGACTCCCGGAACCGGCCGCTCCACCCCCATGGCTCGCGTGGCACAGACCACGTGTAGATTCTGTGAAGTCGACGGCAACCATCCCCGCGGGTCGCGGGTCTTGCATGCGAAACCGACGACTGACGTCGAGGTCCAGCCGCGGGTCGCCACGCCTGGACGCGCCGTGACCGGTTTCTCCTCCCCTTACGGGTATCAGTCCGCTTACGGGTAGCAGTCCGCCAGGCGCGTCCGCGCACCCGGGGGCAGCCGGGGCAGAACGCGCGGGGGCACAGACGAAGAGGCGCTGCACTCGGAGGGGGGTGCAGCGCCTCTTTTCCGCTACGGAGCGCCCCACTCCAGCCGCTCCGCTCCGCGCGGGCCGCTCCGGCCGCCGACGCCGTTCACGGCGTCAACGCCGCTCAGGGCGTCAACGCCGCTTCGGCGGGACCCTCGGCATTCCCAGGAACGGCAGCTTCAGTGCGCCGTACGCCCCCGTCGGCACCGCCGGGGACACCGGCTCGACCGGGACCGGCCTGACATACGCCACGCCCTGCTCGGGGCGCGGGTCCGGGTCGCCCTTGTTCGGCCAGAAGGACATCGCGCGCTCGGCCTGGGCCGTGATCGTCAGGGACGGGTTCACGCCGAGATTCGCCGAGACCGCCGAGCCGTCGACCACCGAGATCCCGGGATGCCCGTACAGCCGGTGGTACGGATCGATCACGCCCTCCTCCGCCGATGCCCCGATGACACATCCGCCCAGGAAGTGCGCGGTCAACGGCGTGCCCATCAATTCACCCACATTGCTGCCCGCGAAGCCGTTGATCTCGTCCGCGATGAGCGTGGCGGCCCGGGTCGCCTCCGGGATCTGCTTCGGATTGGGGGCGCCATGGCCCTGCCGGGCGGTGAGCAGGCCCTTCCCCACTCCGCCCGGTTTGCGGTACGTCGTCAGGGAGTTGTCGAGCGACTGCATCACCAGCCCGATGATGGTCCGCTCCGACCAGCCGCGGTTGGAGAACGAACGGAGCAGCCACGAGGGGTGCTTGGCCGCTCTGCCGAGCCAGGCCCGTACCCGCCGGTCGCTGTACGGCACTTGGAGGATGGACAGCGCGCCCATCGCGTTGGAGCCCCTGCCGTACCGCACCGGCTCGATGTGCGTGGACTCGTTCGGGTGGATCGAGGACGTGATGGCGACGCCCCGGGTGAAGTCGACCCGCGGAGCGCCGTGCCGCGCGCGGTAACGCCGGTTGTCGGTCTGCGCGCCCACCAGCGCCTCGGAGTTGGTACGGGTCAGCTCGCCCAGCCGGGCCGAGAGGCGCGGCAGCAGGCCCTGGTCCCTCATGGTGTGCAGCAGGGTCTGGGTGCCGTACGTACCGGCCGCGATCACCACCCGCCGGGCGCGCAACACCTTCGTACGACGCTCTCGGCCGCCCTTCCGACCGCCCTTCCGCCGGCCTTTCCCGCGCCTGTCGGTCGGGACGACGGTGACGCGGTAGCCGCCCGCGTCACTCCCCGCGCCCGCGCCGCCCGGAACTCCCCGCGCGTCCTGCGTCACCGCGATCACCGTCGTCATCGGATGGATGACCGCTCCGGCCCGTTCCGCGAGGTACAGGTAGTTCTCGTTGAGGGTGTTCTTCGCCCCGTGCCGGCAGCCCGTCATGCACTCGCCGCACTCGGTACAGGCGGTGCGGGCCGGGCCCGCGCCTCCGAAGTACGGATCGTCCACGGCTGCCCCCGGCTCGGCCCTGGGACCGTCTCCGGCGTCCTCGCCGTCCCCGAAGAAGACCCCGACCGGCGCCAGATGGAAGCTGTCACCGACGCCCATCCCGTCCGCCGCCGCCTTCAGATGGACGTCGGAGGGGGTCATGGTCGGGTTGAGCCGTACGCCCAGCATGCGCCGCGCCTGGTCGTAGTACGGCTTCAACTCCTTTTCCCAGTCGGTGATGGACGCCCACTGGGGGTCGTCGAAGAACGCGGCGGGCGGTACGTACAGCGTGTTGGCGTAGTTGAGCGAGCCGCCGCCGACCCCGGCGCCCGCGAGCACCATCACATTGCCGAGCAGATGGACCCGCTGGATGCCGTAGAGCCCCAGCACCGGTGCCCAGAGGTAGTTCTTGATGTCCCAGGAGTTCCTGGGGAGGGTCTCGCGGGTGAAGCGGCGGCCCGCCTCCAGGACGCCGACGCGGTAGCCCTTCTCGGCCAGGCGCAGAGCGGACACCGAGCCGCCGAACCCCGAGCCGACGACGATCACGTCGTAGTCGTACGACCCCTCGCAAGACGCCTCGCAAGCCGCGCCGTTCCGGGATGCTTCATCTGTTTCGTCCTGGTTCTGCGCCCGCTTCCGTTCCTGGTCCCGGGCATGGCTGTCCTGTGACACTGGCTCTCCTCGTCGAGAACTACCGCAGCCGCAGAGCCTTCATGACTCGCAGACTGCGGCTCATGACCGCCGCGTACTTCTCGTCGTCCATCCCGAAGGACGGCGCCATGGGAACAATCCGCTGCCGCGCGACGGTCTGGGCCTCGGTGTACTTGAGAATGCCCTCCGAGCCGTGCCGCCGGCCGAGACCGGATTCCTTCATCCCGCCCATCGGCGCCCGCACGCTGCCGTACGCCGACGCGTATCCCTCGTTGATGTTGACCGTGCCGGCCCGCAGCCGGGCCGCGACCGCGAGACCTCGCCGGGCGTCCTTCGTCCAGACGCTCGCGTTGAGGCCGTACGGCGTGCTGTTGGCGCGGCCGATCACCTCGTCCTCGTCGCTGAAGCGGTAGAGGGAGACCACCGGCCCGAACGTCTCCTCCGTACACACCGCCATCGGCGCCTCGACGCCGTCGAGGATGGTCGGCTCGTAGAAGTACGGACCGATGTCGGGGCGCGCGGTCCCGCCCGCGACGACCGTGGCGCCCTTGGCGACGGCCTCCTCGACATGGCGTGTGACCGCGTCCAGTTGACGCTCGCCGACGAGTGAGCCCATCTCCGCGCCGTACGCGAGAGAGGTGCCGAGCCGCATGGCCTTCGTACGGGCGGCGAACCGCTCCACGAACAGGTCCGCCATGGACTCGTGGACGTACAACCGCTCGATGGAGATGCAGAGCTGGCCCGCGGAGGAGAAACAGGCGCGCACCGCGCCCGCCGCCGCCTTCTCCACATCCGCGTCCGCCAGGACCAGCATGGGGTTCTTGCCGCCCAGTTCGAGGGAGACGCCGACGAGCCGGTCCGCCGCGCCCCTGGCTATCTCGCGGCCGACACGGGTCGAGCCGGTGAAGGAGACGTAGTCGGCGTGCCTGACGACCTCGGGACCGACGACCGGGCCCTCACCGAGGACGACTTGGAAGACCTCGGGCGGCAGCCCTGCCTCGACCAGCAGATCACGCGCCCACAGCGCGGTCAGCGCGGTCTCGGTGTCGGGCTTCATCACGACGGCGTTGCCCGCCACGAACGCGGGCAGCGCGTCCCCCGCGGACAGCTCCAAGGGGTAGTTCCATGGCGAGATCTGGCCGATGACCCCGCGCGGCTGACGCAGTTCGGTGACCTTGGTCAGCGTCGGCACGGCTCCGATGTGCCGCTTCGGCTTCAGGTACGAGGCCGCCGCGCGCCCGTAGTGCCGGGCCTCGACGGCCAGCGCCTGGACCTCCTCATGAGCGTGCAGCCGGGCCTTGCCGGTCTCCAGCTGGATCAGGTCGAGGACTTCGGCCTGGCGTTCCAGTACGAGATCGTGGAAACGGAGCAGTACGGCGGCCCGCTGCCGGACGGGGACAGCGGCCCAGAGCGGCTGGGCCACCCGCGCCCGCTCGAAGGCGGTCGCCACGTCCTGAGGAGTGGACTCGGGCAGGTCCGCCAGCTTCTTCCCGGTGAAGGGGGCGTGGTTGGCCGTCCGGCCGGAGCCGACAACGCCGCGCGTGAGCTGGGCGACCACCTCGGGAGTGACCACATCAACCGCGGTGCGCGCACCGGCCGGGGCGGCTGCCACGGGGTTGGTGCCAAGGGATCCGGGGATGGCGGTGGGAGCCTGCGAGTCCGTCATGGGGCCGAGAGTATGCCGCTTCCAAAACTTTTGGTACCCGGCGGTAACAACTTCTGGCCGCCCGTGCGGCGGGAAAATCGGCCACCCGCGGCGGCTTCAGCGCACGGGGCCGTGCCGGGCCGTCAGCGCCGGTACGAACGAGTCGAGGGCGGTGTCGAACTGGTGCCGCGCCTTGTCCAGCCCGTTCACCGGGGCCGAGACCCAGACGTCGTACATCCGCCCGCCCTCCTCCCAGCAGAGATCGAAGGTGTGCCGTTCCCCCTCGGCGCGGGAGAAGCCGTTCCAGGTGAACTCCCACAGCGCCGCCGGGAGTCCGTTGTGTGTGGTCGGCGTCACACTGCCGTCGTGGTATCCCGGATTGGTGCTGTCGCCACGGGAGTGCGACAGGCGCATCGCGGCCTCCGGACCGCCGGGGAGCGGGGCCTGGATACGGATGCCGATCCTGAAGGCCTTGTCCGCCGACATGTAGAAGACGCGCTTGCCGTCGTGGGAGCGGGGGAAGCCGTCGGGAACGGCGAGGGTGAAGCCCATCGGATCGTTGACGGTGTGGTAGCCCTTGGGCGCCGGGACACCCGCCGGCGTACTCGCGGGGGTGGCGGTCACGGTGGGTGCGGGGGACGTTCCGGCAGCGCCCGACGGCGTGCCTCTCACGACCGAACGGCCCGGCAGCATGCCCGTACCGCCGCCGTTGCCGGTGCCGCTGCCGTTACCGCTGCCGTTACGGCTGTCGACACCGTTACCGCCGCCGTCACCGAAGCCGCCCTGGAGAAGGGTCACGGTCAGACCGCCCACGCCGGCGAGCACCGCGAGCACCGCACCCGCGACGAACGCGGAACGGCGGGCGGAGGCCGGAGCCGAACCGGCGCCGTCAACGGGCTCACGGAACACCGGAGTCAGCGGACCCGCCGGTGTCGGGAGACCCGCCGGTGTCGGAAGATCCGCCGGAATCAGCGGGCCTGCCGGTGTCGGAGGAGTCGGCGGAGCCTGATGAGCCGAAGCGGCCAGGGGAGACCGAGGGGTCCGACGGGGCTGAGTCCCGGAAACCCCCGCCCGTCTCGAACCCTCCGCCGAAAGCGCCGTACACGCCCCCGTCGTGACGTACGCGCGCAGCAGCCGGTCCGCCTCCTCGGCATCGAGCCTGCGCTCCGGATCCCGCTCCAACAGCCCCCGTACGACGGGCAGCAGCGGTTCCGCCGCCGCAGGCGGCCTGATCTCGGCCTCCACCACGGCGTGCAGCACCCCCGCCAACGAGTCGCGGCGGAAAGGCGATTCGCCGCTCAGCATCGCGCACAGCAGCGCGCCGAGCGACCAGAGGTCCGAGGCCGGACCGGCCACCTCCCCGTCCAGCATCCGTTCGGGCGCCGTGTATTCGGGCGAGCCGACGAACGACCCGGGATCCGTGATCGTCGTCGCGCCGACCAGGCGCGCGATCCCGAAGTCGGTCAGCACCACCCGCCCGGTGACCTCTTCCAGCAGGACGTTGGCGGGTTTGAGATCGCGGTGCAGCACCCCCAGACGGTGCGCGACGCCCAGCGCGCTCAGCAGCGCGAGCCCGATCCGTGCCGCCTCGGCCGTATCGACGGGTCCCTCGGACGTCAGCCGGTCGGCGAGCGAGCCACCCTCCACCAACTCCATGACGATGTACGGTCGGCCGTCCTCCTCGACGACGTCATGGACGACCACGACATGCGGATGCTTGACGCGGGCGACGGCGCGGGCCTCGCGCAGCGTCGAAGTGCCATGGCCGTCGTACACCGCGTGCAGTTCCTTGACGGCCACACGCCTGCCGAGGAGGTCGTCCTCGGCCCGCCACACGGTCCCCATACCACCGCGCCCGAGCCGGGCCCCCAACCGGTAGCGTCCGGCGATCAGCCTGCTGTCCGAAGGCTGCCGGCTCTCCGCGGCCTGCCGGTCGTCGGGCAATACCTTTTCCTCCCGTTCACGGGCCGGATTCGACCGGTGGCGGCTGCCAGCTGCGCAGTACGGCGTCGAACTGCTTGCGCGTCGTGTCCCAGTCCTCCTCGGGACTGGACATGTAGATCGCGTACTCCGTACTGCTGTCGTCCGAGTAGTAGACCTGGTCGATCGCGTGCCGCTTGCCCGGGGCGCCGTTCTCCCCGGTCCAGGTGAACTCCCAGAGAGCGGCCCGCGCCTTGTCGCGGAATGCGTTCGGAGCCATTTTTACCCGCTCGTAGTCGGGAAACTTCTGAACACTCCTCTCCATGCTCTTCATGTGCTGATACGGATTCTCGAAATCGGGCTTTCCTATGCTGATCCGTATGAGGTGGACACCGTTGTCGGGTGTGAAGTCGATCTGGTTTCCGTCCATCTGGCGTTCCCAGCCGCTCGGGACGTTGAGGCTGAAGCCTTCCGGAGCCTCGACGCGTTCCCAGCCCTCGGGCACGCCCCCGGCGTCGCCGGTCCCCGCGGCGGTGCCCTCGTCGGTCCCCTCCCCGGTCCCGTCACCGGCCGACTGACCGGCCGTCGTGTCCGAGCCCGAGGAGCCGATGCCCGTTCCCTCCGCGTACTTCAGGGCCGCGTAGCCGACGCCACCACCGAGGACCGCCGCGATGACGACGGCCACCGCGGTCGTACGCCAACGACCGCGGCCGCCGGAGTCTCCTGCGGCTCCCGAGGCAGTCGCCGACGCGGACGCCGCGGACACGGGGCCGGAACCGGCGCCGCCCCCGGCCCCGGCCCCGGAACCAGCGGTCCCCGGCCCGGAGCCGGTTCCCCACCCCGAACTCGACGCCCTCGAACCCGACGCGCCCGAACTCGACGCCCCCGACCCCGACCCCGATTCCGCCCCAGGCCAAGTCCCGGCCCCCGTAACGGGAGTCGATGTCGCCGCCGGCATCGGCATCGGCATCGGCATCGGCGCGGCCTTCGGCAGGTACCCGGCAGCCGACTGCCTCTCGTCGTCCGGGGTGACCCGGGTCGTCGCGTCCGCGCCTGTCCCGGCCGTGCTCTGGTCCCTCATCACCGCGCGCAGCAGTTGCTCGACCCTGGACGCCGAGGGCCGCTCTTGCGGATCCTTGCTCAACAGGGCGCTTATGACGGGTGCGAGAGGGCCCGCCAGTTCGGGATGGATCGGCTCCTCCGTGACCACGGCCTGCATGGTGGACAGCGGTGAGGTACGGCGGAACGGCGAAGTCCCCTGCACCGCCGCGTAGAGCGTCACTCCCAGCGACCAGAGGTCGGACGCGGGGCCGGGATCGGCGCCCCGTACCCGCTCGGGTGCCAAGTAGTCGATGGATCCGACGATTTCACCGGTCCGGGTGATGGTCGAGTCGCCCTCTATCGCCGCGATACCGAAGTCGGTGAGCAGCACCCGGCCGTCGCGAGCGAGCAGGACGTTCCCGGGTTTCACATCGCGGTGCAGCACTCCGGCGGCGTGCGCGGCACTCAGCGCGGCGAGGACCTCGATGCCGACCCTGGCCGCCTCACGAGTCCCGACCGGTCCCGATTCCTTTGTCACATCGGCGAGTGAGGGGCCGTCAACGTACTGCATGACGATCCACGGCCGGTCGTCATGGTCGAGGACGTCATGGACGGTGACAACACCGGGATGGGTGATACGGGCCGCGGCCCGCGCCTCCTTCTGCGTCCGTTGGTGCAGTACGGCCCGGTCGGCCTCGGAGGCATACCGCCCCGCGGTCAGCTCCTTCACGGCGACGGTCCGGTGCAGCAACTCGTCCTGCGCGCGCCACACCTTGCCCATGCCACCGCTGCCGATGGCCTCACCCAGTCGGTAACGCCCCGCGAGCAGTAGACCCATGCCCGCGTTCGCGCCCGCGCCCGTTCCCGTGCTCGCGCCCATACTCTGTGACTGCCCCACTGACTCGCCCCGTTCCTTGGGAACACAGGTTACGGAGGGGATGTACGGACACGGAAGCGCGGGTGACCCACGGAAACCTCAATGTGATGCGCGCCCGGCTACTCAGCGTGGTCAGCGGTCATCCAGTCATGCGGTAGGCGGTTATGGCCTGTTGGTAGATCTCGCTGACCTTGTCCCGCTGGCCGTCCGGGCCGATGACCTGAACGACGTGGTACCGGCCGTCGATGATCATCGCCAGGTTCCGTACATAGACGGAACGGCCGTTGCTGTCCTGCCAGGTGTACTGCCCCTCCGCCATGGCCTGTCGGCCCACGTCGACCCGCCGCAGCCCCGAGGCGCTGGACCAGGAGGAGTCGCGGAACGGCTGGAGTTCGCGCTCCTTGTCCCGCTGATAGGCCAGGGGATCGCCACCGTTGTCCGCCACGGAGTCCCGGCCCGGTACGACGATCAGCGTGAAGTCGCCGCCTTCGTAACGGACTTGTCCGCTGTCGTTGATGGGCCGCCGCCGCCAGTCCTTGTCGACCGCCGTCTGGAACCCTTCCGTGTCCTTGCGCAGAACGTAACCGTCGGCGAGATCGACGGCGGGACCGGAGGTCTGTGGCGCCGAGGCATTGGGTTCGCTCGCGCCGGAGTCCTCCGGGGTCGGGGACGGCGGGGCGGCAGAGCCCGACGCGGAGGACGTGGCGGACGCGCCGGGGTTCGCCTCGCCGACGCTCTGCCCCTGCCCCGTACCGGTCCTGGGCATGAACATCACCGCGTACATTATCGCCGCCACGAGCAGCAGCAGTATCAGCAGGAGCAGAATGCGCCCCAGGGAGCGGGGGCTGTCGCCACGGCCGCGCCCGGACCTGTCGGGCCGCTCGGGCCGATCCAGCCGCTCCGCCCTGTCCAGCAGGTGGTCCAGTCGATCCGTACGGTCGGACGGGTCCAGCCCTTCCGACCGGTCCGCGCGCGCATACGGCTCGTACGACTCCTCGGTCCGGTCCGAGGGCGGGTACTGCTGCTCGGACCGCTGCCCCTCGAAGCCGCCCCTGCCACCCTTCTCCCGGCGCTCCTTGCCCTTCTTGTGCCGGTGGCGGCCATGGCTCAGGTCGCGGTCGCGGTTTCGCCTGCGGCGCTTGCGCACCAGCTCGCCCCGGCGGCGCACGATCGGCAGGCGGGCCTCGTCCGACGGCAGGGGTACGACGTCCAGACCGGCCTCCGGCTCGGGCGCGGACCGTACGAGCGAGCGCAGCCAGCCACGCAGCTCCTCGAAGTCCGGCCGCTCGGTCGGGTCCTGACGCAGCAGCGACTCGACCACGGGGCGCAGCGGGCCGCACTCCTCGGCGAAGGCGGGCGGTTCGGCGCAGACGAGCTGCACCAGTTCGACGGCGTTCTCCTCGGGGTACGGGGCGTGGCCCTGCACCGCGCGGTACAGCAGCGCGCCCAGCGCCCAGAGGTCGGTGGCGGGTCCGATGGGCGGTGCCAGCTGCCAGTTCTCGTGTATGGGACCGGCCTGCTCGGGCGCCCAGCGCTCCGTGACGGCGCCGACGACCGCGATCCGCGCCTGCCGGGCGCGCTCGGCGGCGAGGGGGGTCGCCGGGCCCCGGTAGGCGGGCACGGACCCGCTGGCCACGACCTCGTCCCAGCGCCCGGTGCCCGCGCCCTGGCCCGCCACTGCGGGCAATTGCGCGGACTGCCGCTGCGCGTCGGCACGGAACGCGTCACGCGCCCCGGAGTTCTGCCAGCCGCCACCGCTGCTCCGGCCCCCCGCGCCGCCGCTGCCGGGGCCGGTGTACGGGGAGTCGCCGCCGCGGGCCATGGCGGCACCGGGCCCGGAACTCCCGCCGGGAGGAAGTGCGGGCGTCCCGCCGCGGTCGGCGCCGCCGCCGGGGCTGCCGGACGCCCCGCCGCCCGCCGGTACGGAACCGGAGGTGTCGTTCCACGGGGCCGGGCCGTCGCGCCAGACCCCGGCGAGTTCCGCGCGGTAGGGCGTGGGCGGGTCGTCGTCCTCGTCGGGGTCGGACTCCGCGAAGGGTCGGGGCTGCGCCCACCAGTCCGGGTCGGGGCTGCTTCCGCTCGGCCGGTCGCGGGGGTCCTGCCCCTCCTCGCCGGTCACGGGCCGCGAACCGGTGCCAGTCTCCCCGCCGGTGCCGGGCTCCGGCAGCGGGGGCAGCGCGTGCGCGCCGGAGCGCTGATCCTCGTTGGCGCGCGCTGCGGCGCGCGCTCCCGCGCGGTAAGCGGCGATCGCCCCGGCGCGCGCGGCGCGGATGTCTCCCGAGGCGCTCCCGCCCGGCAGCGCCGGCTGGCCTCCGTACGGGGCGGGGATGCCCGGTGTGCCGTGGTGCGGGCGCGGCATCGCGCCGGAGGTGCCGGACGACGTGCCGTCGTCGTACCTGCCGGCCGGGGCACCCTCGCCGTACGCCCCTTCCCCGTACGTCTCCTCCCCGTCCGACCCGTCCGCGTACGGACCGTCCTCGTACGGGCCGTCCGCCGAACGGGCCGTCTCCAGCGCGGCGCGGCCGGGCCCGCCCGGCACTCCGGCCGTCGGCCCCAGTTCGTACGGCGGACCGGACGCCTCGGCGCCGGGCAGGCCCTCCGGCGCGTCCGGGCCCCGCGACTCCAGTCGGTCCTGGGTGCCCGAGTGGTCCCCGGGACCCACGTAACCATGAGGGTCGGCATGGCCGGGAGACTCGACGGGACCGGGCGGATCCATGTGACCGGGCGATTCGAAGGCATCCTGCGCGCCGGGCCGACCGGTCTGGTCCGGCGGATCCGGCACCGGCGCGTAACCGCACAGCGCCTCCTCCGCCGCGCCCGCCGCGAGCCCGGTCAGCACCACGCGCCCGTCGTCGCAGACGAGCACCGTACGCACGGTGATGTTCCGGTGGGTCCAGCCGTGCGCGTGCACCACCCGCACGGCGGTCAGCACGTCGGAGGCGATCTCGGCCGCCCGGAACGGATTCAGCGGCCTCTCGGCGAGCAGCGCGGCCAGCGGTCTGGCCGCGACGAGTTCACTCACTATCCACAGCGAGCCGGCCTCCGCGAACACGTCGAAGACCTGGTCGAGCCGGGGGTGGTCGGGGATCTGGGCGGCGCTCTGCGCGGCCTCGATGGCCCGCCGCACCGCCGGGTCCGTGGGCCTGCGCACCGCGCGCCCGGAGACCCTCCGGGGCGCCGGGGCGCCGTCCCCGTCGACCACCTCCGCGTCCACCACCTCGGGCAGCGGCACCTGCCTGACGAGGACTTCCTGCCCGCTGTACGTGTCGAACGCGCGCGTCTCCGCGAGTTCGTACTCGTCGGAGGGCGGCAAGGGCAGGCGGTAGCGGTCGGCCAGCACCCGTCCCGCGTAGTCGTCCACGATGCCTCCCCACCAACCCGCTGTCTCCCGGTCACGGAGACCTACGAAACCGCCAATTCCGGTCGCTTACCGGCTCATTGTGGATGCGTACGGTTCGCGAGTTCTCACGATACGTGGCCACGGGCGAGCGCGCCTCAGGGTCGGGGCAACCCACCGTGGAATGCAAGGTTCCGGTAAACCCGGAGCCTTTGAACGGGTTGCCCTCCCCTGAACACCGGGACTTCATCGGCCCGTTCAGCCTGCCGGCTCGAACGTCGCGAACGCCGTCCGGCGCAGCGTCTCACATTCCGATGAATCCCACTCGCTCGCCTTACAACTGATCATGATCGAGTAGCCACGGTTGCCGTCGACCTTGAAACCCCGGTTGAGGACCCTGACCCGCTGACCGCTCTGGTCGCGCTCGAACTCCCAGTCGGCGACCGTCGGATAGCCGTTGTAGTCGACCTTCTTGATGCCGCGAAGCTTGTAGTTGCTGCTGCTGGCGCCGACCGTCGGCGCGGCCGCCTTCCACGCGGCCACGGCGTCGTCGCTGGGGCTGCTGCCGAAATCGACCTGAACGCGCGGGAATCCGCCGTCGGCGCTGAATATGCCGCCGGAGTTCCGCCCGGCTATGCCCGTCCGATGGAATTCCTCGGGCATCGCCATCGAGAAACGGAACTGATCGTCGCTGATCTTGTCGTACCCCTCGGGCGTCCCGTCGTCGTCCTTCTCGTCGCCGGAGTCCTCGGCATCCTCGGAACCGGAACCCGAATCGCCCGACGGGCCACCGCTCTTGGCGGACTCTTCCTTCTTGCCGCCGTCGGCCGTGCTCCTGCCCGAGTCCGCGCCCTGCCCCTCGCCGTCGGCCTTGGTCTCGGCGCCGGAGGACGCGTCGGCCGAGGTGGACGCGCCGGTCGTGCCCTGCCCCTTGCCGCTCGTCCCGCTGGAGTCGTCGCCGCTCAGCGCGACGATCAGGACCGTGGAGATCAGGGCCAGCGCGGCGACGACCGCGATGATGACCAGCGTGCGCCGGGGCACCACGTCGGTGAGTGACGCCCTCGACGGGACCGGCCTCGGCGACCCGGCGGACGCCGGATACGCCCCGGCCCTCGCCTCGGACTTGGCGGTGGCCGCGTTCCGTGCGGTGCGCAGCGCGCCGCGCACGCGGTCGGCTCCCGAGTCGCTCGCGGCGCTCTCGGGCACCGGCGGCAGCGGGACGACCCGGGTGGCGTCCGGTCCGGGCTCCGGCTCTCGCTCCGGCGCGGCGATGATGTCCTCGAGGAGCGCCCGCGCGCCCGCGTCGTCCAGGCGCTGCTCCGGTTCCTTGGCGAGCAGCCCGTAGATGACCTCTTCCAGCGCCCCCGCGTTCTTGGGCGGATCCACCGGCTCGGTCATCACGGCGGTCAGCGTGGCGATGGCGGAACCCTTGTCGTACGGCGGGCAGCCCTCCACCGACGCGTAGAGCAGGCCACCGAGCGACCAGAGGTCGGCGGCCGGGCCCGGCTTGTGTCCGCGTGCGCGCTCCGGCGAGATGTACGAGGGGGCTCCGACGAGCATGCCGGTGGAGGTGACCGACGGGTCGCCCTCGACCTGGGCGATGCCGAAGTCCGTGAGCACCACGCGCCCGTCCTCGGCGATCAGCACGTTGGAAGGCTTCACGTCACGGTGCAGGATGCCCTCACGGTGCGCCGAGCGCAGCACGTCGAGGATCGCGAGCCCGACCTCGGCGGCGCGCCTCGGCGTCAGAACGCCGTCCTCGCGGATGGCTTCGGCGAGCGACTTGCCCTCCACCAGCTCCATGACGATCCACGGCCGGTCGTCCTCGTCCACGACGTCGAAGACCGTGACGGCGCCGTTGTTACGGATCCGGGCGATCGCCTTCGCCTCGCGCAGCGTGCGCGTGATGAGCCGTCGCTTCTCGTCGTCGTCGATGCTGGAGGGGAAGCGCAGCTCCTTCACCGCGACCGTACGGCCGAGGGTCTCGTCAAGAGCCCGCCAGACCGTACCCATGCCGCCACGCCCGAGGACCCCGCCGAGCCGGTACCTGCCCGCGAGAAGACGCCCTTCCGGGCTGGCCTCGGCGCTCTTCCGCGTGTCCCGCTGGGGCTCCTGCGCCGTGTCCCGCGACTGCTTCGACTCCGACATGCGTCCCCTCTGCGATCCCTGATCCTGGCGCGACTGCCGCCCGCCCGCGCGGTGCCGTAACGCGCCCTGGCAGAGCCTTCATTGTCCCTCACTCCGGGACCACCACTGCTCCCGGGTCCGGCGTCCTCCCGGTCTGGGCCGGAGGCGCGGACCCTCACCATGCCACTACCCCGGGCCAGACCAAGCACCCTGCTGGTCATGGGCCCGTTCGAACATTGAGCAAGCATGCTGCGAACACGTGTGCCGAGTGTGAGCTTATTGAGTGACGATGTATCGCATACGGGGGTGTCCGGTACGGATGGCCCGAACAAGGAGCTACGGCCCAGCCCACTCCATGACGTGATCCACACGCACCGCCTTACGACCGCACCACCGCGCACGACTCGAAGTCCCCAAGGCGAACTCCCCTGGGCGAACTCCCCCAAGCAGCGCCCTCGAAGCAGCCTTACCTGATGGGGTTCCGCGTACCCGATGTCCCGTTCCCGCCGTGCACCTGAGGGCACGGCAGGAACGGGACCGAGGTCGGGGTCAAGGTCGGGGCCGAGGCCGATCCGGGATCGGGAACCGACCCGTCAGAACGGCACGATGTCCGGCGCCCCCAGCCGCGCCGCGTCCGCCGTCTGGTCGTCCGGCTGCCGCTGCGACTCCCGCTCCGCCTCCACCCGCTTCTCGTAGTGCTCGACCTCCCGCTCGATCTGGCCCTTGTCCCAGCCCAGCACCGGCGCCATCAGCTCCGCGCACTCGCGCGCGCTGCGCGTCCCCCGGTCGAAGGTCTCTATGGAGATCCGGGTCCGCCGGGTGAGCACATCGTCGAGGTGGCGTGCCCCTTCGTGCGAGGCCGCGTAGACGATCTCGGCGCGCAGGTAGTCGTCGGCCCCGCCGAGCGGCTGCCCCAGCCCGGGATCGGCGGCGATCAGCTCCAGCAGCTCCTCCACGAGCGTGCCGTAGCGGTTCAGCAGATGCTCCACGCGGGCCACGTGGATCCCGGTCCGCGCCGCCATCCCCGCGCGCGCGTTCCACAGCGCGTGGTAGCCCTCGGCGCCGATCAGCGGCACATCCTCCGTGACGCACTCCGCCACCCGCTGGTCGAGGCCGTGCACCGCCTCGTCCACCGCGTCCTTGGCCATCACCCGGTAGGTCGTGTACTTGCCTCCGGCGACGACGACCAGGCCGGGCACCGGGTGCGCGACCGTGTGCTCGCGCGACAGCTTGCTGGTCGCGTCCGACTCCCCGGCGAGCAGCGGGCGCAGCCCCGCGTACACCCCCTGCACGTCGTCCCGCGTCAGCGGCACGTGCAGCACCGAGTTCACATGCTCCAGCAGATAGTCGATATCGGCGCTGGAGGCCGCCGGGTGGGCCTTGTCGAGGTCCCAGTCGGTGTCGGTGGTGCCGACGATCCAGTGGCGGCCCCAGGGGATCACGAACAGCACCGACTTCTCGGTCCGCAGGATCAGCCCGGTCGTGGAGTGGATCCGGTCCTTGGGCACCACCAGGTGAATGCCCTTGGAGGCGCGGACATGGAACTGCCCACGCTCGGCGATCAGCGACTGGGTGTCGTCCGTCCACACCCCGGTGGCGTTGACCACCTGCCTGGCCCGGATCTCGTACTCCCCGCCGGACTCCACGTCCCGCACCCGCGCGCCCACGACCCGCTCGCCCTCCCGCAGGAAGCCGACGACCCGCGCCCGGCCGGCCACCTGCGCGCCGTACGTCGCCGCCGTACGGACCAGGGTCGCCACATAACGCGCGTCGTCCATCTGCGCGTCGTAGTACTGCAACGCGCCGACCAGTGAGTCCTTCCTCAGACAGGGCGCCACCTTCAGCGCGTGCCGCCGCGACAGGTGGCGGTGGACGGGCAGTCCGCGCCCATGCCCGGACGATACGGACATCGCGTCGTACAGCGCGACGCCCGAGCCCGCGTAGAACCGCTCCCAGCCCTTGTGCCGCAGCGGGTACAGGAACGGCACCGGCTTCACCAGATGGGGCGCCAGCTTCTCCAGCAGCAGCCCCCGCTCCTTGAGGGCTTCCCGTACGAGCGCGAAGTCGAGCATCTCCAGATAGCGCAGGCCACCATGGATCAGCTTGCTCGACCGGCTCGATGTGCCGGACGCCCAGTCACGCGCCTCGACCAGCCCGGTCGCGAGTCCTCTGGTCACGGCGTCGAGCGCGGTCCCGGCTCCGACCACGCCCGCGCCCACGACCAGTACGTCCAGTTCACGCTCGGCCATCGCCGCGAGCGCCTGGACGCGCTCCGCGGGTCCCAGTGTCGCTGTCCTCACCGCTGCCTCCCGTCATCCCCCGTGTGGTCGGGCTCACAGACTCGATTCTGTCCGCACCTCGCGACTTCAGCCACTGCCTGTGGACAACGCCCATCGCCCAGCCACGCCCCACCCCTGCCCCACCGGCCTCGGAGCGGGGTCGCGGCGCCCGAAACCGCCCCGCCGACCCGAACCGTCCGAGCGGCCGGGACCGGCCCCAGCGGCCCCAGTCGGCGAAGTGACCCAAAAGTGAGCAAAACCAGTCGAAGATTGCTCCGATCCCCCGATAAACAGCCGTTCTTCGGCCACGCAATGCCGCATAACGGTCATATTTACGCCTAGTCTGACCGAGCGCGCGCTCATTCTGTCCACAGGACTTGCGCTTCCTGTCCACTCCGGCTAAGGGAAGGACGGCCACCGCCATGCCAGCCGATCTCGCCGTCATCGGACTCGGCCATCTCGGCCTGCCCCTCGCCCAGGCCGCCGTAGCCGCCGGGGTCGACACCATCGGCTTTGACACCGACCCGCGGCCCGTCGCGGAACTGGCGGCCGGCCACACGCCGGTCGACGGCCCGCTCACCGCCGCCGACATCCGCCGGATGCTCTCGGGGGGCTTCCGGCCCACCACCAACCCGACCGACCTCGGCCGGGTCCGCACCGCCGTCATCTGCGCGCCCGCGCCCCTGGGCGCCGACCGCACCCCGGACCTGACCGCGATCGGTGACGCGGCCCGCGCGCTCGCCGCACGGCTGCGCCCGCACACGACCGTGCTGCTGGAGTCCCCCGTGGCGCCCGGCACCACCGAGGGCTTCCTGCGCACCGTCCTGGAGGACGGCTCTGGACTCCGCGCGGGACGCGACTTCCACCTCGCGTACTCCCCCGGCCGGCTCGACCCCGGCAACCGCACCCACGGCCTCGCCAACACCCCCAAGGTGATCGGCGGCCTCACCCCCGCCTGCACCGAATCGGCGGCCGCCTTCTACGGACGCCTCACCGACAAGGTCGTCCGGGCACGCGGCCCGCGCGAGGCGGAGACCGTCAAACTCCTCGAAACCAACTTCCGGCACGTCAACATCGCCCTGGTCAACGAGATGGCCGTGCTCTGCCACGACCTCGGCGTGGACCTGTGGGACGTCATCCGCTGCGCCGAGACCAAGCCCTTCGGCTTCCAGGCCTTCCGGCCCGGCCCCGGTGTCGGTGGCCACGGCGTACCGATGGATCCCAGCTATCTGCCGCACGCGGGCCGCACCCCGGGCCATCCGCTGCGCATGGTCGGCCTCGCCCAGGAGATCAACACCCGGATGCCGCAGTACGTCATCCAGCGCAGCGCCACGCTCCTCAACGAACACGGCAAGTCCGCCCGCGGCGCCCGCGTCCTGCTCCTCGGCGTCACGTACAAGCCGGACCTCGCCGACCAGGAGAGTTCACCGGCCACCGAGATCGCCTGCCGGCTGATGGAGCTGGGCGCGGCCGTCAGCTACCACGATCCGCACGTCCACGACTGGCGCGTACGCGACCTGCCCGTACCGCGCGCGGACTCCCTCTACGAGGCCGCCGCCCACGCCGACCTGACGGTCCTGCTCCAGCACCACCGGACGTACGACCTCCAGGGCCTGGCGGTCAAGGCCCAACTGCTGCTCGACACCAGGGGCGCGACTCCGGCGGGCGCCGCGTACCGCCTCTGAGGCGCGGCGCACCGCCGTACCCGCGCCCGTGCGTACCCGCACGCACCCGGCACGTCAAGGTGCCCCGGACCGTCATGCCAGGTCCGGGGCACCTTGACGCACTTTCAAGAACGCCTTCGGAAGACCGCCTCCGAAAGGACGTCTTCCTGAAGAAGCGCGGCTAAAGGGTCATTCAGCGGCGGTGCTGCGAGTCCGCCACCGTCACCTCGACGCGCTGGAACTCCTTGAGCTCGCTGTAGCCCGTCGTGGCCATGGCCCGCCGCAGCGCGCCGAAGAAGTTCATCGAACCGTCCGGGATGTGCGAGGGGCCTGTCAGGACCTCCTCCGTCGTCCCGACGATGCCCAGGTCCACCAGCTTGCCGCGCGGCACGTCCTCGTGGACCGCCTCCATGCCCCAGTGGCGGCCCTTGCCCGGCGCGTCCGTCGCCCGCGCCAGCGGGGAGCCGATCATCACCGAGTCCGCGCCGCACGCGATCGCCTTGGGCAGGTCGCCGGACCAGCCCACGCCACCGTCCGCGATGACATGCACATACCGGCCGCCGGACTCGTCCATGTAGTCCCGGCGGGCCGCCGCCACGTCCGCGACGGCGGTCGCCATCGGGACCTGGATGCCCAGCACATTGCGGGTAGTGTGCGCCGCGCCGCCGCCGAAGCCGACCAGCACGCCCGCCGCGCCCGTACGCATCAGGTGCAGCGCCGCCGTGTACGTGGCGCAGCCGCCGACGATGACCGGAACGTCCAGCTCGTAGATGAACTGCTTCAGGTTCAGCGGCTCGGCGGCGCCGGAGACGTGCTCGGCGGAGACCGTCGTACCGCGGATGACGAAGATGTCGACCCCGGCGTCCACCACTGCCTTGGAGAACTGCGCGGTGCGCTGCGGCGAGAGCGCGGCGGCCGTGACCACTCCCGAGTCCCGCACCTCCTTGATGCGCTGCCCGATCAGCTCTTCCTTGATCGGCTCCGCGTAGATCTCCTGGAGCCGCCGGTTGGCGCTCGCCTCGTCCAGCCCGGTGATCTCGTCGAGCAGCGGCTGCGGGTCCTCGTAGCGGGTCCACAGGCCTTCCAGGTTCAGTACGCCCAGACCACCCATCTCGCCGATACGGATCGCGGTCTGCGGGGAGACGACGGAGTCCATCGGGGCGGCCAGGAACGGCAGCTCGAACCGGTAGGCGTCGATCTGCCAGGCGATCGAGACCTCCTTCGGGTCCCGGGTGCGCCGGCTGGGGACGACGGCGATGTCGTCGAAGGCGTACGCCCTGCGGCCGCGCTTGCCGCGCCCGATCTCGATCTCAGTCACGATGTGTGGCCTTTCCCTCTACGTCTGCGTCCCAGTATCCCCGACGCCCGTATCCCTGATACCGGACGTCCGTATGGCCGCCGCCGGTCCGGCCTTCGCGCCCGTATGTCCGCCGCCCCGGTCCCGCCGTCGCGCGCGGAGAGCCGTCCCACCGGTTGGGCCGCCGCACCAGTGAGGGGCGGCCCCGGAGTCCCGGGCCGCCCCTCACCGCGTACGCGCGCTCAGCTCCTGTTGTAGTTCGGTGCCTCGACCGTCATCTGGATGTCGTGCGGGTGGCTCTCCTTGAGGCCCGCCGAGGTGATCCGTACGAACCGGCCGCGCTCCTGGAGCTGCGGCACCGTCTGCCCGCCGACGTAGAACATCGACTGGCGCAGGCCACCGGTCAGCTGATGGACGACCGAGGAGAGCGGGCCGCGGTAGGGCACCTGGCCCTCGATTCCCTCGGGCACCAGCTTCTCGTCGGAGGCCACTCCCTCCTGGAAGTAGCGGTCCTTGGAGTACGAACGCTGCTCGCCGCGGGTCTGCATCGCGCCCAGCGAGCCCATGCCGCGGTACGACTTGAACTGCTTGCCGTTGATGAAGAGCAGCTCGCCCGGCGACTCCTCGCAGCCCGCGAGCAGTGAGCCGAGCATCACCGTGTCCGCGCCGGCGACCAGGGCCTTCGCGATGTCGCCGCTGTACTGGAGACCGCCGTCGCCGATGACCGGGACACCGGCCTCCTTGGCCGCGAGCGAGGCCTCGTAGATCGCGGTGACCTGCGGGACTCCGATACCGGCGACCACCCGGGTCGTACAGATGGAGCCGGGGCCGACCCCGACCTTGATGCCGTCGACACCGGAGTCGATCAGCGCCTTGGCGCCGTCACGGGTGGCGATGTTGCCACCGATGACATCCACCCCGGAGTTCGACTTGATCTTGGCGACCATGTCACCGACCAGCCGGGAGTGGCCATGGGCGGTGTCGACGACGATGAAGTCGACGCCCGCCTCGATCAGTGCCTGGGCCCGTTCGTACGCGTCGCCCGCGACACCGACGGCCGCCCCGACGAGCAGCCGGCCCTCGCCGTCCTTGGCCGCGTTCGGGTACTTCTCGGCCTTGACGAAGTCCTTGACCGTGATCAGGCCCTTGAGGACACCCGCGTCGTCGACCAGCGGCAGCTTCTCGATCTTGTGGCGGCGCAGCAGCTCCATGGCGTCCACGCCGGAGATGCCGACCTTGCCGGTGACGAGCGGCATCGGGGTCATGACCTCGCGCACCTGGCGCGTACGGTCCGCCTCGAAGGCCATGTCGCGGTTGGTGACGATGCCGAGCAGCTTGCCGCCGCGGTCGGTGACCGGGACACCGCTGATGCGGAACTTGGCGCAGAGCTGATCGGCCTCGGCGAGCGTCGCGTCCGGGTGGACCGTGATCGGGTCGGTGACCATGCCGGACTCGGAGCGCTTCACGAGGTCGACCTGGTTGGCCTGGTCGGCGATGGAGAGATTGCGGTGCAGCACACCCGCGCCACCCTGCCGGGCCATGGCGATCGCCATCCGGGCCTCGGTGACCTTGTCCATCGCCGCGGAGAGCAGCGGGATGTTCACCCGCACGTTCCTGGAGATGCGTGAGGAGGTGTCGATGGCATCGGGCGCCATGTCCGACGCGCCCGGCAGCAGCAGCACGTCGTCGTATGTCAGCCCGAGCGTCGCGAATTTCTCGGGCACTCCGTCGACGTTTGCAGTCATGACACCTTCCCCAAATAGCCTTGATCGGTGCGGATGTCCATGCTAACGGGCTCTGCGAGCCCCTCATTCCATGAACAAGATCGCCTTTCGGCTTTGTATGTTCGTACGTCGGATGGTCCCACGCCCGATGCGTGCGTCCCACACGCCTGATACGCACGGGCCGAGCGAGCGAACCGCGGGCGCACGCCGGGCTCGCGCCGGACGTTCATATGCCGTTCGTACGTTGTTGGCGCGCCGCACGTTCAGACGCCGCCGGCGCCGGGCTCGATGGTTCCGATGCCCGACGCCAAGGGGACTCACTGCTCGGCCAGTGCCCGCAGCCTGCTGAGCGCGCGATGCTGGGCGACCCGTACGGCGCCCGGCGACATCCCCAGCATCTGGCCGGTCTCCTCCGCGGTCAGCCCGACGGCGACCCGCAGGACCAGCAGCTCGCGCTGGTTGTCCGGCAGGTTGGCCAGCAGTTTCTTGGCCCATTCCGCGTCGCTGCTGAGCAGCGCGCGCTCTTCTGGGCCGAGCGAGTCGTCCGGCCGCTCGGGCATCTCGTCGGACGGTACGGCCGTGGATCCCGGATGCCGCATGGCGGCCCGCTGGAGATCGGCGACCTTGTGCCCGGCGATGGCGAAGACGAAGGCCTCGAACGGCCTGCCGGTGTCGCGGTAACGCGGAAGGGCCATCAGGACCGCTACACAGACTTCCTGCGCGAGGTCCTCCACGAAGTGGCGAGCATCACCGGGCAGCCGGCTCAGCCTCGTACGGCAGTAGCGCAGCGCGAGCGGATGAACACGTGCCAGGAGGTCGTGCGTGGCCTGTTCGTCGCCGTCGACGGCACGGTGAACGAGCGCACCAATCACCGTGGTCTCGTCATCGCGCATCGGTCCATGGTGCCTTGGCGTCTGCTGCTCGGTGGCACCGCGTCCATAGTTGTGCACCGAAGCGTTATGAGCAGGTGCGGCAGAACTCATCCCCTGCGCCCTCCCCTCGCGCTCGTCCGACTCGTCCCCGAGGAACTCCACACCCTCAAGGATGCGGCATCGCGCCGGAAACGGGTGCGTACGGGCGTACGTTGCCCGGCGGGTCTGCGTTTTCCCCGCCCACCCGGCCCCTTTCGGGCCTGGGGCGTGCCGCGAGAGTTCCACCTGGTCGTGCGGGTGGACGGCGCTACTTTCGCAACACGCCCTGACGGGCGGGGAGTGAGAGCCTGTCGCCTCAGCGGACCAGGCCCCAGCGGAAGCCGAGCGCCACCGCGTGCGCGCGGTCCGAGGCGCCGAGCTTCTTGAAGAGCCGCCGGGCATGCGTCTTGACCGTGTCCTCGGAGAGGAACAGCTCGCGGCCGATCTCCGCGTTGGACCGGCCGTGGCTCATGCCTTCGAGCACCTGGATCTCACGCGCGGTGAGCGTGGGCGCGGCGCCCATCTCGGCCGAGCGGAGACGGCGCGGCGCGAGCCGCCAGGTCGGGTCGGCGAGCGCCTGGGTGACGGTCGCGCGCAGCTCGGCGCGCGAGGCGTCCTTGTGCAGATAACCGCGGGCACCGGCGGCGACCGCGAGTGCGACTCCGTCCAGGTCCTCCGCGACCGTGAGCATGATGATCCGGGCGCCGGGGTCGGCCGAGAGCAGTCGGCGGACCGTCTCGACACCGCCGAGGCCCGGCATGCGTACGTCCATCAGAATCAGGTCGGAACGATCGGCGCCCCAGCGGCGGAGGACTTCCTCGCCGTTGGCCGCGGTCGTCACGCGCTCGACGCCGGGCACGGTCGCGACCGCGCGGCGGAGCGCCTCTCGGGCAAGCGGGGAGTCGTCGCAGACGAGGACGGATGTCATGACCGTCCTCCGCAGCTGATGCGCGTCACCTTGAGCCTCCAAGCAGGGTACATATCGTCATCTGTGCGATTGACACTCTCGGACATGCGCCCGATCGCTCATTCTCTCAACCGCCTCGCACACTCAACGATGGTCACTCGAAAGAGTTACGGGTCGGACGACCCAATTCAGCACTCCCTGTGAGGGGTCACCTACAGAGGAGCGCGGCCCGGGTCATCCCGGCCCACATCTAGAGCTATGCCCCATTTAGCGGTTTTTCTTCACTTTTCCTGGTGTCTATGTCTAGATTCGCAATGAGTCATATTTACATCTACTTGGATAGTAGATGTACCGTCGTGAGCACCGGTGCGGGTTGCGCGCCGGGCTCGTACCCGGCGTCCAAGCGGCCCGTATCCGCCTCAGCACGGTTTCAAGGGGACATGAGCAATGGCAGATTTCTCCCGCCTTCCCGGACCGAACGCAGATCTGTGGGACTGGCAGCTCCTGGCGGCTTGCCGTGGTGTCGACAGCTCGCTCTTCTTCCACCCGGAGGGGGAAAGGGGTGCGGCACGAAGCGCGCGCGAGAACTCGGCGAAAGAGGTGTGCATGCGGTGCCCGGTCCGCGCGGAGTGCGCGGCGCACGCGCTGGCGGTGCGGGAGCCGTACGGCGTGTGGGGCGGGCTGACGGAGGACGAGCGTGAAGAGCTGATGGGACGGGCGCGCACCCGGCTGATCACGGCGTCCGCGTCGTCGGCGAACTCCGCGTCGGCCTCGGCGTCCGGCATGGGTCCGGGCACTGGCCCGGGGGGCCGTCCGAGCGGTTGACCACGAACGATCGATATCGGCAGAAACGTTCCTGCGCATACCCGTGATCCCGCCTCACGGAGACACCCGCACGCCCGGCACCGACCGGGCCGCTTTGCTGAGCACCGGCCGGGCCGATGCCCGAGCCAGGAGCAGCGCACTTCCCGCCGTCGACCGGCCGTAGAGTCGCTCGACCGACCGCGAAGGCACCGACGACAGTCCGTGGAATCAGCGTGCGGCGGCGAGGACCAGCTGATCCAGCGTGGCCGCCACCGTCGGGACCTGCGCCAGGTCCGGCAGGGTGAGCGCGACGATTTCCCGCTGGACCGACGGCTCGACCGTGAGCGCACGGACGCCTTCGGAGCGCACCGACTCCATCGCCAACTCCGGCAGCACCGCCACCCCGAGACCCGCCGCGACCAGGCCGATGACGGCCGGATAGTCGTCTGTCGCGAAGTCGATCCGGGGCGTGAATCCCGCCTCCTCGCAGGCGTCGACCAACTGCTTGCGGCAGCGCGGACAGCCCGCGATCCACGGCTCGGCGGCCAGATCACCGATCGCGACCGTCCCCGCTTCCGCGAGCCGGTGATCCTCGGGGACCAGACCGACGAGCCGGTCCACCAGCAGCGGGCGCACGATCAGGTCGTCCCACTCCGCGGCGGAGCCGCCGTACCGGAACGCCAGCGCCACATCGCAGTCACCGTCCCGCAGCATCTGCGCCGAACTCGGCGGCTCCGCCTCGACGAGCGAGACCCGGGTGCCGGGATGAGCCGCGCGCAGGGCGGCCAGCGCGGTGGGGACGAGGGTGGAACTGCCGCTGGGGAAGGACACCAGCCTGACCCGGCCGGCCCGCAGCCCCGCGATGGCCGCGATCTCCTCCTCGGCGGCGGTGAGACCGGCGAGGATTCCCGTCGCGTGCCGTACGAGCACCTCACCGGCCTGGGTCAGCCGCATCTCGCGGCCGGTACGGACGATCAGCGGGGTGCCCGCGGAGGATTCGAGGGCCTTCATCTGCTGGCTGACGGCCGGCTGGGTGCAGCCCAGCTCGCGCGCGGCCGCCGAGAAGGAGCCGGTGGCGGCCACGGTGCGCAGGACACGGAGATGACGGGCTTCGATCACCACACGACTATAAGCGAATCTTTGGGGCATGACTAAATAGCAGGCAAAATCTTTGAGGTGAAAGCGGGGGCGGGGTGCGACGAATGCAGGGGGTGGGCGCGTTGAAGGCAGGGGCGGGACGAAAGCGGCGGATCGGTCCCGGCGCGGAGCTGTTGGTGGTGATGGTGGCCGGGTGCCGGCCGTCCACCCCTCGCGCACGGACGTCGGGCGTCTCGGCGCAGGCACTAACGTGCCCGTATGACGACTGCTTTGATTACGGGCTCGACGGCGGGGATCGGCGCCGCCTTCGCGCGGCGGCTGGCGGCGGACGGGCACAACCTCGTGCTGGTGGCGCGCGACACCGAGCGCTTGCGGGAACAGGCCACCGAGTTGCACGACCTGCATGGCATCGAGGCCGAGGTGCTGACCGCGGATCTCTCCACCGACAGCGGGATCGCTTCGGTGGAGGACCGGCTCTCGGACCGCAGACACGCGGTCGATCTGCTGGTCAACAACGCGGGGTTCGGCAACAAGGGCCGTTTCCTCGACGTCCCGATGGCCGACGAGTTGACGATGCTGAAAGTGCACTGCGAGGCGGTGCTGCGCCTGACGTCGGCGGCGGTCCCCGGGATGAAGGCGCGGGGGCGGGGCGGCATCGTGAATGTGGCGTCGGTGGCCGCGTTCCTGCCGCGAGGGACGTACGGCGCGTCGAAGGCCTGGGTCGTGCAGTTCAGCCAGGGCGCGAGCCGCGATCTGGCCGGTACGGGGGTGCGTCTGATGGCGCTGTGCCCCGGATTCGTGCGGACCGAGTTTCACGAGCGAGCCGGGATGGGCACCGACAACATCCCGAACTGGATGTGGCTGGACGCGGACAAGCTGGTGACGGCCGCGCTGGCGGATCTCGCGCGCGGCAAGACCGTGTCCGTACCGGACCCGCGGTACAAGGCGCTGATGGGAGCGGTGAAGCTGGCCCCGCGCGGGCTGCTCGGCGGGCTCACGTCGAAGACGGGGCGCACGTACGGCCCGCAGTAACGGCTCCGGCGGCCGAGGGAGATCCCTCCGCCCGGTCCCGTCGGTCTCGTGTGTTCCGTCGGTCCCGCCTGTTCCGTCTGTTCCGTCGGGGCGTCGCGGCCGCCGGCAGCGCGTGGCTCACACACACCGAGGCCCGGTGCCCCCGCGACGGGGGCACCGGGCCTCGGATGCTCAGCTGTGCGCGAGCCGGGTGGCAGGCGTCAGTGGCTGTGGCCGTGGCCGCCGTGACCCGCGTCGGCCTCTTCCTCCGCCGGCTTCTCGACGACCAGGGTCTCGGTCGTGAGCAGCAGCGAGGCGATGGACGCGGCGTTCTCCAGCGCGGAGCGCGTGACCTTGACCGGGTCGATGACGCCGGCCTTCACCAGGTCGACGTACTCGCCGGTCGCGGCGTTGAAGCCGTGGCCCTTGTCCTGCTCCGCCACCTTCGAGGTGATGACGTAGCCCTCGAGGCCGGCGTTCTCGGCGATCCAGCGCAGCGGCTCGACAACGGCGCGGCGGACGACCGCGACACCGGTGGCCTCGTCGCCCTCCTTGCCGAGGTTGCCCTCGAGCACCTTGGCGGCGTGCACCAGAGCGGAGCCACCACCGGAGACGATGCCCTCCTCGACCGCGGCGCGGGTCGCGGAGATGGCGTCCTCAAGGCGGTGCTTCTTCTCCTTCAGCTCCACCTCGGTGGCGGCGCCGACCCGGATCACGCACACGCCGCCGGCCAGCTTCGCGAGGCGCTCCTGGAGCTTCTCGCGGTCCCAGTCGGAGTCCGTGGACTCGATCTCGGCCTTGATCTGGTTGACGCGGCCGGTGACGTCGGCGGAGTTGCCGCCGCCGTCGACGATGGTCGTGTCGTCCTTGGTGATGGTGACGCGGCGGGCGGAGCCCAGCACGTCCAGACCGGCCTGGTCGAGCTTGAGGCCGACCTCCTCGGCGATGACGGTCGCGCCCGTGAGGGTGGCGATGTCGCCGAGCATGGCCTTGCGGCGGTCACCGAAGCCGGGAGCCTTCACCGCGACCGCGTTGAAGGTGCCACGGATCTTGTTGACGACGAGAGTGGAGAGCGCCTCGCCCTCGACGTCCTCGGCGATGATCAGCAGCGGCTTGGAGCCACCCGACTGGATGACCTTCTCCAGCAGCGGGAGCAGGTCCTGGATGGAGCCGATCTTGCCCTGGTGGATCAGGATGTACGGGTCGTCGAGGACGGCCTCCATACGCTCCTGGTCGGACACCATGTACGGGGACAGGTAGCCCTTGTCGAAGGCCATGCCCTCGGTGAAGTCCAGCTCCAGACCGAAGGTGTTGGACTCCTCGACGGTGATGACACCGTCCTTGCCGACCTTGTCCATCGCCTCGGCGATGAGCTCGCCGACCTGCTGGTCCTGCGCGGAGAGCGCGGCCACGGCGGCGATGTCGGACTTGTCGTCGATCGGGCGGGCGGTCGCGAGGAGCTCCTCGGACACGGCCTTGACCGCGGCGTCGATGCCCTTCTTCAGGGCGGCCGGGGAGGCACCCGCGGCGACGTTGCGCAGGCCCTCGCGGACCAGCGCCTGGGCCAGCACGGTGGCGGTGGTGGTGCCGTCACCCGCGATGTCGTTGGTCTTGGTCGCCACCTCCTTCACCAGCTGGGCGCCCAGGTTCTCGTACGGGTCGTCGAGCTCGACCTCGCGGGCGATCGTGACACCGTCGTTGGTGATGGTCGGGGCGCCGAACTTCTTGTCGATGACGACGTTGCGGCCCTTGGGGCCGATCGTCACCTTCACCGTGTCGGCAAGCTTGTTGACGCCGCGCTCGAGGGCGCGACGGGCGTCCTCGTCGAACTTCAGGATCTTCGCCATGGGAGCTTCTGTGTCCTCTCGTTGCGATCATCGGCCGTACCTGGCGGTCGCGATCGCTCAAATGAAATGCGCCCCTGTCCGCCCGGCTATCGCAGGGGGGCCAGGGGCGCAGTCCAAAAGCAAACTATGGGTGCGGAGTGTCCCGGGGTGCGCCCCGGGCCTCCGCCCTACTTCTCGATGATCGCGAGCACGTCGCGAGCCGAGAGGACGAGGTACTCCTCGCCGCTGTACTTGACTTCGGTGCCGCCGTACTTGCTGTACAGAACGACGTCGCCGACGGAAACGTCGAGCGGAAGCCGCTCGCCGTTCTCGAAACGACCCGGGCCCACGGCAAGGACGACGCCCTCCTGGGGCTTCTCCTTGGCGGTGTCCGGGATGACCAGGCCAGAGGCCGTGGTCTGCTCGGCGTCGAGCGGCTGGACCACAATGCGGTCCTCGAGCGGCTTGATGGCAACCTTGGTGCTGGCGGTCGTCACGATCCGACCTCCCCCTTCGGAGATCTCACGGGGTTAACTGTCTGAGGGTGGCGACCAGTTCGATCCGTCGTCGCGGGTGCCGGATCTGCCAGTCGCGCATTTGGCACTCTCCAGTGGGGAGTGCCAGGCCTGACACTATGACCGCGATTAGCACTCGGTCAAGCGGAGTGCCAATTATCGCCGGTGTGGCGGCTCGTTTCGATGCCGATGCGGCGGTTCGTTCCCGCTACGGGAACGCGGCGCGGGAGCCGAGGGTTCCGTACGGGAGCGGCGCGCGAGCGCCATGAGCACGGGCGGGCGGACGCCACGGGAGCACGCGGCGGGCGGGGCGCGCGCGTCTGTGGGGCCCGCGCGTGTTCGCACGGGCCGAGGGCGGTACGGGAGCGAGGACGGAGGCCGGGGCCGGGGCGGGGGCGCGCAGGGCCGGTGCGGGGAGGGCCGGTGCGTGCGGGGGCGGAGCCGGGGTGCGCGGGGGCCGGGGTGGCGCGTGAGGGGGTGCGACCGGGGCGTGCGGGGGCCGGGGTGGCGCGTGCGGGCTCATTCCTTGCGCCGCCTTGCGGCCGAGCCGTTCGATGGGGTCCACCGACTGCGCGCAGCCGGCGGTGAGGAACGCACCGGCTGCCAGCACTCCGGCCAGCAGCCGGTGCGCGGGTCTCATACGTAGTCCTCCAGCTTGGCCACGGAGTACCCCTTGTCCGTGATCACCTTCATCACGTGCCGGATCATGTCGGGCATGGTGCCCTTCCAGTCCTCGCGCCCCCGGAAGTGCGTGAGGATGATGTCGCCCGGATGCATGTCCCGGTCCCACTCACGCCACTCCATGTGGTCGGGGAACGCCTCGGACGCCCAGATCGGCGCGGCCTTGATGCCGCACGCCTTCGCGGCGCGCAGTGTGTCGGCGTTGTAGTTGCCGTACGGCGGGCGGAAGAGCACGGGGCGCTTGCCGTACCGCTTCGCCAGCTTGTCCTGCTGGCCGCAGATCTCCTGCTTCTGCTCGTCGTACGAAAGGCCGGGCATATAGGGGTGGTTGAGGGTGTGATTGTTCAGCGTGACACCACGGTCCTGCATCTGCTTGAAGTAGCCGTAGTTGTCGTTGATGACGTAGTCGCTGAGGAACGCGGTGTACGGGAGCTTCAGTTCGCTCATCATCCGCAGCAACTCGGGGTCCTTCTCCGCGCCGTCGTCGATCGTCAGGAAGACGACCTTGTCCTTGACGGGAACGGTGGTGAAGATCGGTGGCAGCTCATCGCCGCCCTCGACCTCGAAGCCGTCGCGTGTGGTGATCTCCGGCTTGACGGCGGGCGGCGGGGGCGCGGCGAGAGGTGTGGCGGTGAGCCCCCACTTCTTGGCCGCGACGGCGCGCGCGGCCTGCGTGCGGCGCACTTCCTCGGCGTACGCGGCGCGGGCCCCGGCCGAACCGGGCTTGTGCGCCTCCGGTGCCCCGTGCCCCTCCTTGCCCTGTTTCCCGGACCGTCCCCCCTGCCCTTCATGCCCCTGATGTCCCTCCACCCCCTCCCGTCCGGCTGTGGATTTGCCGGGCTCGGCGGACCCGGACGCGGCCCCCGTCCCGGACGCGGCCGGTTCGCCGGTCTCCGCAGCACATCCGGAGCCGAGGGCGGCGGCCAGCAGCACGGCCAGGACGGTGCGGCCGGGCCTGCCCCGCAGCACCGTCACCTTTGTCATCATTTCTTCCTTTTGTCGTACTAGTTGCATGGCGCCGCATCCTGTCAGCGCACAGCCCGCTCTCCGGGACGACACCGCCGTCCGACGCGCACCATCCCCCGGCTGGCCCACAATGGGCCGGGTGACCGACCGCTCCCCCTCCCCCCACCTCGAACCGCTGCTCTCCGCCGAGGGCCAGGCGCTCCTCGCCGAGCTGCGTGACCACGACCCGGCCCAGGAACTCACCCTCGCCACCCGGCTGCGCCGCGAGCACCCGGCCGAACTGGTCTCGGCGGCGCTGGCGCAGGCGCGACTGCGCCAGCGCGGAGTGGCGAAGTTCGGCGCGGCGGACGCGTATCGCATGTACTTCACGCCGAACGGCGTCGAGCAGGCCACCCGGAGCACCGTCGCCGCCTACCGGGCCGCCCGGTTCCGCGCCATCGCGCCCACCCCGCCGGGTCCCGGCTCCGGGCCGGACTCGGGAACAGGCTCCGTACAGGGGCGCTCAGGACCGGACGCGGGACCGGGCTCAGGACCGGCGGTGAGCGTCACGGACCTCTGCTGCGGTATCGGCGGCGACGCGATCGAACTGGCCCGCGCGGGCTTCGCCGTATCCGCCGTCGATCTCGACCCGCTGACCTGCGAGATCGCCCTGGCCAATGTGCGCACACTGGCCCCTGACAGCCCGCCCATGACCGTGACCTGCGCGGATGTACGGGAGTACGACCCGGAGCGCGGCCCGGAGTGCGGGGCCCCCGGCCCCCGGGCCCTGTTCATCGACCCCGCCCGGCGTGGCGGCCGAGGCAGGATCTTCGATCCGGAGGCGTACTCACCGCCGCTGTCCTGGGCGATCGACGCCGTACGCCGGGCAGGTCTGGGCGCGGTCAAGATCGCGCCCGGCATTCCGCACGAGCTGATCCCGGACGACTTCGAGGCCGAGTGGATCTCGGACGGCGGTGATGTCAAGGAGGCCGTCCTCTGGCACGACGGAGACCGGGACCGGGACCGGGACCGGGACCGGGACCAGGACCGGGACCGGGACCGGGACCAGGACCGGGACCCGAAGCAGGACCGGGGCCAGGCCCAGGACCGGACGGAGGACCCGCGAAACCGCCCGCGGGACGGCTTGCGGAATCCGGAGAACGCCGTTGTCCCCGGCACCCGCCGCGCCACCCTCCTCCCCTCCGCCGCCACCCTCGCCGGCCGTGGCCTGCCCGACCCGCCCGTCCGCCGGACCGGCCGCTTCCTGTACGAGCCGGACGGCGCCGTCATCCGCGCCCATCTGGTCGCCGAGGTCGCCGAAGAGCTGGCCGGCGGGCTGATCGACGAGACGATCGCGTACATCACCGCCGACGAACTGCGCCCCACCCCGTATGCCACCGCCTACGAGATCACCGACGAACTCCCCTTCAATCTGAAGAAGTTGAAGGCCCTGCTGCGCGAACGCGAGGTCGGTGTCCTGACGGTGAAGAAACGCGGTTCCGCCGTGGAGCCGGAGGAGCTGCGCCGCCGGATGAAGCTCAAGGGCCCGAACGCGGCGACCGTCTTCCTCACCCGGGTCGCCGGGGCCCCGACGATGCTGATCGGGCGCCCCGCCGCGGTGCGACTCGCGTCGGGCAATCATGGTGGACCGGGCGGATCTTGACGTATCGGCGGACGAACTGGCGCGTCCCGCCGGTGATCTCGACGACATGCGGCGCCGCCTGGACGGGCAGGTACGGCGTATGGACGCGACCGTCGACCGTATCGAGGCGCGTTGGCGGCGCGAGGCGTCCGGCGCCGGCAGGGCGTGGCCGACAGGGTGTCCCGCGCGCATCGCGCGACGCCCGGTCGACGGGCCCGGCGCGGAACGCGGCGACCCGCCCTCCGCCTGCCGTCAGTCCAGGTCCGTCAGCTCATCCGCGTAGATCTGCGACAGCGGCTGCGGTCCGACGTACTGCTGGCAGTTGCACTGCCGGAGTTCGTACCGCAGCGGTTTCTTGTTCCCGTCCCACTGCGTCGGCGTCTCCACGTCCTCGTGGCACTTGCCCCGCCGGTCGTGCTTCGCCAAGTGGTGCGAGCAGCCGCAGACCGCCTCCGGAGGCTTGTGGGCCTCCTCAAGGGCGAGCCGTTCCTTCTCCGCCAGCTTGAGGCGCTCGATTCGCCGCTCGTGACGGGTCCGCAGCGCTGTCCGGCCCGTGTCGACCATCCAGCTGAAGCCGCCCACGATGAAGAAGATGAAAATCCACCAAAGCCATTCCATCCGCCGCCCCTTACACCTGAATGGCGCACGCGTTCCCTCTTCAGGATAGGACGGAGGCGGTGGATACGGCGTCAGCGATGAGCGCCCCCGCCCCCGCGGACCCGGACCGGGCTCAGCAACCGCTCGGACCAGCGCTGATGCCGGACCGCCTGGACGATGCCCAGCACACCGGTCGCCAGGAACGTGGCCATCCAGCCCAGCGCGTACGCCATCTCACCCACGGTCGCCGAGCCGAGCCAGGCACCGGATCCCGCCCCGGATCCCGCCCCCGCACCGGCGTCCGGACCGACCCCGGCTCCGGGGCCGGCCCCCGTCACCGCCCGGAACACCGACCACAGGGCCACCGCACACAGCAGTACGGACGGCAGCAGCCAGGTCACGCAGCGTCCATGCGCTCGTACTCGTACGTCGGTCATGGCACCGGGAGCGAGTTCGGCCCAGGCGTCGAGCCGCTGCCGTACGGTACGGCCCCGGCTCAGCCAGAAACCGATTCCCACCCCCGCCGGCACCAGGAGGACCGCCGCGAGGGCCAGCGTCACCAGCCCGGTCAGATAACCGAGGCCGCCCTGTTCGAAGCTCTGTATCGCCAGTCCGGCCGCCGCCCAGCCGACCACGGCGACCAGGCCCGTCAGCCAGAGGAAGAGCAGCCGGCCGAACCCGAGCCCGCGCCGGGTCAGTGCCACCATGGCCTCGGCGCGGTCGGCGAGCAGTGCCTCGTGGTCGGGCCAGGAACGGATTTCCTCCGGCGGTGGAGGGGGCGGCAGCGGGGCGCGGCTGATCATTGGGCAGAGATTAGCGGTGCGTATGAGCACCGGTCCGGTGGGGTGGTACAGCGGTGGCCACGCCCTTCGGGCGGACGGCGCTACTTCGCGGAAATCCCCCGCGCCGGTACGACCAGCCGCACCGCCCACCGGTAGTGCTCCACCGCCCGCGCCCCGCCGAGCAGCCCGGCGATCCAGAGGAGGGTCCCCGCCCCCATCCCGTACACGACGTCCATATAGGTGTCCTCGCCCGCCTCGGCCGTGGCCGGCACGACCAGGGCGATCCACAGGCCCACCGCACACGCCGCGAACGACGTGAGCAGCCACCACAGGCTCGGACCCGCCATCCGGAAGCGCGCGTCGCCCGCCGGGTCGCTCTCCAGCTCCGCCCACCGGTCCATCAGGCCGCGCATCACGCGCTGCCTGCGGACCTGGATCCCGAGGAGGATCCCGGCGCCCAGCATGATGCCGAGACCGAGCGTCGCGAGCACCGCGACGAGAACGGCGGCGATCGGATCGAACCCGCCGTTGACCGAGGTCAGAGCGCCTCCGATCAGCGCCCAGCCCAGCTGCGCACCCGCGACCAGCAGCCAGAACAGCGCCAGCGCACCGGTCCCGAGGCTCCGCCCGCCCAGGTCCGCGAGTACTCCGTGCCGGTCGGCGAGCAGCGCGTCACGGTCCGGCCACGCGCGCAGGTGTACGGGCGGCGGGGGCGGAGGGAGCTGACCACGGCGAGACATGCGGACGAGGTTATCCGGCCACGTCGGCAGGCCCACGAGGTGGTCGTGGCCCCGGTTCGTGGCCGGACTACGCCCGCGGCTGGGGACACGGACCGGGGGCACGGACCGGGGGCACGGACCGGGGCCCTCGCCTCAGACCTGTTCCGTGGGCCGGATCAGCATCTCGTTGACCGCCATCCGGCGCGGGCGGGTCACGATGTAGTGGATCGCGTCCGCGATGTCCTCCGCGCGCAAGCTCTCCATCCCGGCGTACCAGGCCTCTGTGCCCTCCCGCACCCCGTCCCGGATGTGATCCGTCAGCTCGGTGATCACCGCGCCCGGCTCCACCGCGCTCACCCGTACGTGCCGGCCCGTGAGTTCCTGGCGCAGTGCCTCGCTCATCGCCGTGACCCCGAACTTCGTCAGGTTGTAGACCGCCGCACCGGCGCTGGCCGTCCGCCCGGCGACCGAGCTGATGTTCACCAGGTCGGCGACCCCGCGCTGTCCGGTGTCGGCGGCCGTGACCAGGTGCGGCAGCGCGGCGTGGGTGACCCGCAGCAGCGCCGACAGGTTGAGGTCGACCATCCGCTGCCACTCCTCGAAGGGGGTGTCCAGGGCGGGCCCGAGCAGCATCACGCCCGCGTTGTTGACGACGGTGTCCAGCCTGCCGAGCGCCTCCACGACCCGGGCGACCAGCGCTTCCGCCTCGCCGGGTGCCGTGATGTCCACGCCGAAGGCGTGTGCGCGGCCGCCCGCGTCCTGGATACGGGTCACGAGATCGTCGAGCCGGTCCTTGCGCCGCGCCACCACCGCGACCACCGCGCCCTCGGCGGCGAGCGAGAGGGCCGCAGCCTCGCCGATACCGCTGCTCGCGCCGGTGACCAGCGCGACCGTTCCGTCCAGGCGTCCACTCATGTGCTGTTCTCCCTCTTCCTCTTCGTTTCTCGGCTGTCGTACGTGCTACGTCGTGCGTCGTACGTGGTGCGTCGTACGTGGTGCGTTACGCGCGGGCTTCCCGGGTGTCCGACACCCGCTCCGGGCTCCGCGTCGAGCGTGACCGCCGGCGACCCGATGTTCTCGTCGACACGCGCGGCCCGCCGCGTACCGGGATCGACACCACCGGCAGCCCGAACCGCTCCCCCAGGGAACGGAGCCGGACCGGCGCCACCTGGGCGGGTGTGGCGCCTTCGACCGCGATGCCCTAGATGGCCCCTACGACGGCCTGGTCACGGCCGAAGGCATCACCCGAGAACCGTTCCGGCCCCGCCCGTCATCGCCGTCTTCCTCGATGTGCCGGAGCGTCCAGCCAACCACCGCGCGCCACCCCCGCACCGGCTCGGCCGCGCCCTGATCCACCCAGGTCCGGCAGACCTACCTTGTACGGACCGGCGGGGCGTACCGCCCGGCTAGAGTCGTACGGATGGAGCACAACAGGGAACTGCGGGAGTTTCTCCGTACCCGGCGTGCCCGGATCACTCCCGAACAGGCCGGGGTTCAGCCTCATCCGGGGCCGCGCCGGGTCCCCGGTCTGCGGCGCGAGGAAGTGGCGTACCTGGCGGGCGTCAGCGCGGACTACTACGCGCGCCTGGAGCAGGGCCGTGACCTCAACATCTCCGACAGCGTCCTGGACGCCGTCGCCCGCGCCCTGCGCCTGAGTCCGACCGAACGCGACCACCTCTTCGACCTGGCCCGCCCGCCCCGCGCCCGGTCCCGCCGCCGCGCACCGGCCGCGCAGCGCATCCGGCCGGGACTGGTCAACCTGCTGGCGAGCCTCGCGCACATACCGATGTTCGTCATCGGCCACCGGATGGACATCCTCGCCTCCAACCGGCTGGCCCACTCCGTACTCACCGATTTCGACGCGCTGCCCGCCCGCCAACGCAACTTCGCCCGCTATGTCTTCCTGGATCCCACCGCGCGCGAACGTTTCGAGGAGTGGGAGTCGATGGCGGCGGACAGCGTCGCGAATCTGCGCCGTTACAGCGGCCGTTTCCCGCACGATCCCCGACTGGCCGAACTGATCGGCGAGTTGTCCGTCCGGGACGCCGACTTCCGCCGCTGGTGGGCCGGGTACGACGTGCACTTCGCCACGCACTGCGTCAAGCATGTGCACCACCCGGACGTCGGGGCCATGGTGTTCCACGGCGAAACCCTCGTCTTCCCCGAGGACCCCGACCAGATGGTCAATCTCTTCACCGTCGAACCGGACTCCCCGTCGGCCGAATCCCTGCGCCTGCTCGGTTCCCTGGCATCGACTCCGCTGGACTCGCCGGCGTGAGGCCATGTGGACGTACGGCCGCGGGCGGGCGGCTGTGTGTCGGACGCCCCCGACCGCCGGGCCGCGCGTAGCTTCGAGGCAGCCGAGTCAGCTGTCCGGCCCGACACCGGCCAGATCCTGACCCGTCCGACCTGATGCCGCTCCCGAGCGAGGTACCCCCATGCCGCCGCTGTCCTTCGCGTACCTGCTGAAAAGGCTGCTCGGCAACGCACGCTGGCAGCGGCTCCACGTGCGGGCCGCCGTGTGGGCCACGCTGGCCGTCGTGCTGGTTCTCCTGGTCGGCTCGTGGATCATCGTCCCGTTCGAGGCGTCGGCGCCCCGCGCGACCATCACGTCCTTCCCCCTTGCCCTGTGGTGGTCCATCGAGACCGCCACCACCGTCGGTTACGGGGACCTCTATCCCGTGACGGCACCGGGGCGCGTCATCGCGTCGGTGGTGATGCTCGTCGGGATCGCGGTGTTCAGCATCGTCACCGCGTCCATCGCCACCTGGTTCGTAGGCGGGGCCGCCCACGACATGCGTCAACTGGCCGTGGCCGTCGAACACGCCGGGCGAAAGGGAGAGGCGGACGTCTCCGACGAGATGCGCGCCCTGCACAACCGCTTCGACCACATCGAACACCTGCTGAGGCCCCCGGGAGGCCCCGCGGACGACGCGAACCCGGCGCCGGCCCCGGGCGGGCCGCCGTCCCCGAAGGAGCGCTGAGGGCCCTGGGGCTCTCAGGCCTGTCCGATCCGGTCCGCGCGCTCCCGGAGCAGCGCGCGTTCGCGTTCGTTGCGGGTCAGACCCGCCGCCCGTACGAACTCCGCCCGAGCCTCGTCCGTCCGTCCCAGCCGGTACAGCAGGTCGCCGCGCACGCTCGGCAGCAGGTGGTACGTCCTGAGCGCCGGCTCGTCGGCCAGCGCGTCCACGAGCGCCAGTGCGGCCGCCGGGCCCTCGGCCATCGATACGGCGACGGCGCGGTTGAGTTCGACCACCGGGGAGGGCGTGAGCGCGGCGAGCTGTGCGTACAGGGCGGCGATCGAGGCCCAGTCGGTCTCCTCGTAGACCGCCGCGCGGGCGTGGTAGGCGGCGACGGCGGCCTGGAGGGCGTACGGGCCCGGCGGACCGCCGAGCGCGCTCGCGCGGGTGAGGGCGGCGAAGCCCCGGTGGATGAGGAGCTGGTTCCAGCGGGAGCGGTTCTGGTCGGCGAGGAGCACCGGCTCCCCGCCGGGCCCGGTGCGGGCGGCCGTACGGGAGGCCTGGAGCTCCAGCAGGGCGGCCAGGGCGTGCGCTTCGGGTTCCTCGGCCATCAGCCCGCTGAGTACGCGCGCGAGCCGGAGGGCGTCCTCGCAGAGGCCGGGGCGGAGCAGGTCGTCGCCCGCGGTGGCGGAGTACCCCTCGTTGAAGATCAGGTAGACGACCTCCAGGACCGAGGAGAGGCGCGCGGCTCGTTCCGCTCCGTACGGCACCTCGAACGGGACGCCCGCCCTGGCGAGACTCCGCTTGGCGCGCACGATGCGCTGGGCGACGGTCGCCTCGGGTGCGAGGAAGGCGCGGGCGATCTCGTCGGTGGTGAGCCCGCCGAGCAGCCGGAGGGTGAGGGCGATGCGGGCCTCGGTGGAGAGAACCGGGTGGCAGGCGGTGAAGATGAGACGCAGGAGGTCGTCGTCGATGGTGTCCGCGTCGGCGGCCTCGATACCGGCGTCGTCGGGCGCCGGTACGTCCTCCAGGGTGTGTCCGACCTCGGCGAGCTTGCGCGCGTAAGTCTCCCGGCGGCGTACGAGGTCGATGGCGCGGTGCTTGGCCGTGGCCATGAGCCAGGCTCCCGGCTTCTCCGGGACGCCCGACTCCGGCCACCGCTCCAGCGCGGCGACGAGTGCGTCCTGCGCGATCTCCTCGGCGATGCCGACGTCGCGGACGATGCGTGCGACCGCCGCGATGATCTTCGCGGACTCGATCCTGAAGACGGCTTCCACGGCGCGGTCCGCCTGGTCCGTGCGATCCGCACGGTCCGCGTCGTTCGCATGAGCCGCGTCGTTCGCATGAGCCGCGTCGTCGGGACGGTCGATGTCGTCAACGCCGTCAACGCCGCCGATGCGGTCCGCGTGCTCCGCCGCGGCCCGCCCGTCCGGTCCGTCTGCCCGTCTGGCCCTCACGGGCACCCATCAGAGCACACCCACCGGACGGGGGCGCGGCGAAGCATCGCCGTGCGGGTTACTCCGCGATCTGCCGGACTTCGCAGGTGATGTCGAACTCGCCCTCGTGCACCTCCACGAAGCGCCGCGCCCACTCGACGGCCTCGGCCTTGTCCTTCGCCTGGATGATCGCGTATCCGCCGATGACCTCCTTGGACTCGGTGAACGGACCGTCGGTGACGGTGAGCTTCCCGCCGTCCAGACGGACCCGCACCCCGTCGGAGGTCGGCGCCAGACCGGCGGTGTCGAGCATGACCCCGGCCTTGGTGATCTCCTCCAGCAGCACCCCCATGCGCTGCTGGAGCTCGGGGCTGGGGCCGCTGTCGGGCGCGGTGGACTCGTCGATACGGATCATGGAGAGATAGCGCGGCATGGTGACTCCTGGGTGTGACGCGACCCGACCGGGCTCGGCTGAGCTTGACCGGGTACGAGCGGATGTGACTGAAGCGGGCTGTTTTCCGCCTCACACCCTTACGTCGAACAGGAGACGCCCGGATCGACACACGCCGTGGATTTCTTCGGAGAAGTTTCCCGGGCCCCCGATCGGCCGGTCCTGATCGGCCGGTCCTGATCGGCCGGTCCTGATCGGCCGGTCCTGATCGGCCGGTCCCGATCGACCAGCCCTATTCGGTCGGCCCTGATCGACCGGTCCTATTCGGCCGGCCCCGACCGACCGGCCCGGTGCGCGGCCTCCTGCTTACCCGTCGTACCGGCCGCGCCCAGCGCCCCCAGCGCTCCTTTCAGCTGCTCCGAGGTGAGCGGCTCGCCGGGCAGCGGGCGCACGCCCTCGGCGCGCAGGCCGTCGAGGAAGAGCGCGAGCAGCCGCCGCCACGATCCGGCCACGACCGCGTCGGCCGCCGGTACCGCACGGCCCAGCGCCGCGAGTGTGAACAGCACATCCTCGACAGTGACGTCCCCGCGTACGGAACCGTCCTCACGGCATCGGGCCAGCAGCCCGCCGATGGTCTCGGCGTTGTGGACATGCAGCTGCTCCAGCGTGGGCACACCGGCGATGTCCGTCGTCATCAGGTCGGTGACGCCCCGGTCGGTGGCCAGCCCGGAGAAGATGCGCTCCAGGTACCCGTTCAGTCCCTCCCACGGATCCGCCGAGCCGCGCATCCGCTCCCCGGCCTCGATGGTGGCCGCCAGATCCTCCTGGAAGACCGCCTCGATCAGCGCGGCCCGGTCCGGAAAGCGCCGGTACAGCGTGGCGTTGCCGACGTCGGCCCGGCGGGCGATCACATCGAGCGGCGCTTCCACGCCCTGCTCCGCGTAGACCTCGCGGGCCGCCGCGAGGATCCGCTCCCGGTTGCGCTGTGCGTCCTGTCTCACGGCCGTACGGTACCCCGGCACACCCAAACGTGGAGCACTCCCCACTTCCTGTTATCGTCGGAACGAATAAGCGGGGAGCCTTCCCCGTTTAAGGTTTTCGGACCCGGGAGCCCGCCATGCCCACTGACCCGACCGACGCCACCGCCCTCACCGAACCCACCACCGACGGGGTGCGCGCCGAGGACGCCGGCGCCGAGGACCTCGCCCTGGGCGACTGGCCCGGCTTCACCGCCGACCCGTACCCCCGTTACGCGGGGCTGCGCGAGGCCGGAGCCGTCCATCCCGTACGCCTCCCCCTCGGCGCGCCGCAGTGGCTCGTCACCGACGGCGCCACGACCCGCGCCGCCCTCAACGACACCGCGCGGCTGCGCAACGACATCCGCCACTCCTCCTCCTGGAAGAGCGACGGCGGCCACGCGGTGGGCCGCAACATGCTCCAGGTCGACCCGCCCGACCACACCCGGCTGCGCCGCCTGGTGGCCCGGGAGTTCACCGCGCGCCGGGTACAGGCGCTGCGCCCCCGCGTCCAGGAGATCGCCGACGGGCTGCTCGACGCCGTCGAGGGCGACGGCCGCGCCGATCTCGTCGACGCGTACGGCTTCCCGCTGCCGGTCACGGTCATCTGTGAGCTGCTGGGCGTCCCGGCCGCCGACCGGGAGCCGTTCCGGGCCTGGTCGGCGGCGGTCGTCGATCCGACCGCCCCGGACGCCGCGCAGCGGGCCAACCAGGAGATGGCGGCGTACTTCCTCGGCCTCATCGAGGAGAAACGCACGCTCCCGGCCGGGGCCGCGGAGAGCGATCTGCTGCACGCGGTGATCCACTCCACCGACGGACAGGACGGCGAGGGCCTCGACACGGAGGAACTGCTCGGCATGGCCTTCGTGCTGCTGGTCGCCGGGCACGAGACCACCGCGCACCTGATCTCCAGCGCCGTCCACCACCTGCTGCGCCACCCCGGCCAGCTCGCCGCGCTGCGCGCCGACTGGACGCTGCTGGACGGCGCGATCGAGGAGACCCTGCGGTACGAGCCGCCCGTACAGGCCACTTCGTACCGTCACACCGCCGAACCCGTCACCCTCGGCGACACCCGGATCGCCATGGGCGAGCCCGTCATGTTCTCGATCGCGGCGGCCAACCGGGACCCCGACCGATTCCCCGGCCCGGACCGCTTCGACATCCACCGCGACCCGGCCGTCACCCGGGGCCACCTCGCCTTCGGCCATGGCATCCACCACTGCCTGGGCGCCCCACTGGCCCGCCTGGAGGGCGCCATCGCCCTGCGCACCCTGCTGGAGCGCTTCCCGGCCCTGACCCTGGACGACGAAGCGGCGGCCCCCGACTGGCGCCCCGGCCTCCTCCGGGGCCTGAACCGGCTGCCGGTGCGCTGGTAGCCGAGCCGTACGGTACGAAACCGGCCCGGGGAGCAAGGGAACAGCCGCTCCGCCGGGGTTAGGCGAACGCTTCGCCGCAGCCCGTCCCACGCGACGGGCTGCGGCCTTCGCATGCCCCGCACGAGGGCGACAGGGCTCTGGCCGTCAAGCGAGGAGCGGCGAACGGCGCCGATCTCCGTTCATGCCGCTCAGGGGCGGGCGCGGATTCCCTCGTAGAAGAGGTCGAGCACCCGGCGCACCTGATCGCGGTCGTCGATCACGGCCGCGACCATGGCGATACCGCTGAGGGACACCACCACGTCGTCCGGTTCGACCTCGGGACGCGTGGCCCCCGCCGTCACGGTCGCCGCCAATAGCGTGCCGACGGCATCGTCGACCCGCCCGCGGCTCTGCGCGAAGGGGTCGCCGCCCGCGGCCACGACGGCTTCGATCGCCTCCGTCAGGCCGATCTTGGTGGCCCAGTAGTCGACGAACCGGTCCATCCAGATCCGCAGGGCCTCCTGTGGCGGTGCCTGCTCCAGCAGTTCCGCGGCGGCGGCGCACACGGCATCGAGTTCCGAGCGGTAGGCCGCCTCGATGAGGTCTTCGCGCGCCGGGAAATGGCGGTAGACGGTGCCGACCCCGACGCCGGCCTGCTTGGCGATCTCGGTGAAGGGGACGTCCGGCCCCCGCTCCACGAACAGATGCAGCGCCACCTCCAGGATGCGGACGCGGTTTCGCTGCCCGTCCGCGCGCGGTCTGCGCTGCGTCGCCCCGGTTCCGGTCACCATCACCCCTAAGAAGCGGAATCCATTCCATTTGCATGGTACGCCCGGATCGCGACCCTCAGGTCCTGGCCGGGGGCCTTACGGCCCGGCCCCCGCAGTACGGGATACACCGCCTCAGACCCGGACTTCAAGCCCCGGCCGCGCCGAGACCCCACTTGCATCCGGAATCCATTCCGGTTAACTTCCTCTTACCGGAACGGATTCCGGATAACGATACGGCGCCCGAGGCAGTGGTCCGCACAACGCCTCCACGGGTAACGCCGACACGAACGGAGACACCCCCATGAACACCGACCAGCGCTTCACCACGCCCTTCGGCTTCCACAGCACCGCCAGCGAGGTCGTCCAGGGAGTCGACCTGGCCGGCAAGCGTGCCATCGTCACCGGTGCCACCTCCGGAATCGGCGTGGAGACGGCCCGCGCCCTGGCCGGCGCCGGAGCCGACGTCACCCTCGCCGTCCGCAACGTCGAGGCCGGCCGCCGCGTGGCCGCGGAGATCACGGCCAAGACGGGCAACCCCGCGGTGACCGCCGCCCCGCTTCAGCTCGCCGACCAGGCCTCGGTCACGTCGTTCACCGACGCCTGGCAGGGCCCGCTGCACATCCTGGTCAACAACGCGGGGATCATGGCGCTGCCCGAACTCCAGCGCACCCCCGAGGGCTGGGAGCTCCAGTTCGCCACCAACTACCTCGGGCACTTCAATCTGGCCCTCGGCCTCCACGAGGCGCTCGCCGCGGCGGGCGGCGCGCGCGTCGTCTCCCTCACCTCCATCGGCCACGTCTTCTCCCCGGTCGTCTTCGACGACGTCAACTTCGAGCGCCGCCCCTACGCGGAGTGGACCGCCTACGGCCAGGCCAAGACCGCCAACTCGCTGCTGGCCGTGGGCGCGGCCGCGCGCTGGGCCGACGACGGCATCACCGCCAACGCCGTCATGCCCGGTGGCATCCGCACCGGCCTCCAGCGCCACCAGGAGGGCAACATGACGCCGGAGATCGAGGCGGCCTTCGCCGACTTCAAGTGGAAGACCGTCGAGGAGGGCGCCGCCACCTCGGTGCTGGTGGCCGCGTCCCCGCTGCTCGACGGCGTCACCGGCCGCTACTTCGAGGACTGCAACGAAGCCGTGGTCAATCCCGACCTCGACCCCTCCGCGACCACCGGTGTGCTCCCCCACGCACTCGACGCGGGCGACGCGGCGCGGCTGTGGGACCTCGGCACCAAGATGCTCCGCGCGTAAGACGCCTCAGACACGTCAGACACGTCAGACGCCTCAGACACCTCAGACATCTCAGACGCCCCGCTCCCGAAAGGAACCCTCACGCCATGATCATCCAAGGGAAGACAGCTCTGATCGCGGGCGCCACGTCCGGTCTCGGCCTCGGAGTCGCCCGCCACTTCGCCGAACGCGGAGCGAACGTCGCCCTCCTCGGACGCCGCCGTGAACTCGCCGAGAAGCTCGCCGCCGACATCGGCGGCAACGCCATCGGGCTCGGGACCGATGTCGCCGACCCCGACCAGGTGGCCGCGGCGGTCCGGGCGACCCTCGACCGGTTCGGCAGGATCGACATCGACGTCAACACCGCGGGCTACATCGACACGATTCCGCTGACCACGCCCGACGGAAAGCCCACCGACCCGGCCGCCTTCACCCGGATGTTCGCCACGAACGTCGTGGGCACCTTCAATGTCATGAGCCAGGCCGCCGCGGCCATGCTCGACAACGAGCCCGACGACGACGGCGAGCGCGGGGTCATCATCAACACCTCGTCCGCCGCCGCCGAGGGCGGCACCGTCGGCATGGTCGGATACTCGGCGACCAAGGCCGCGATCGTGGGCATGACGCTCCCCGCCGCCCGCGAGTTCGCCGGGCGCGGCATCCGGGTCAACACCATCGTGGCCGGCGGCTTCGACACACCGAGTGCCGGAGACATCACCGACGAGGCGGCCGTCGCCCAGCAGCTCCAGCACTTCGCCGGCCCGCTGCGCCTGGGCAGGCCCGACGAGTTCGCCGCGTTCGCCGCCCACCTGGTGGAGAACGGCTACGCCAACGCCTCCAGCCCGCGCCTGGACGCCGGATACCGCTTGCCCCGCCAGTTCTGAATCACAGCGGCGGGGGCTGTCTCTCCCCCCCTCGGCCCGCCCGGCCCGCTCACGCCTCGACGGACTCGAAGCGCCAGCGATGTGCCGGGCGGGCGATCAGGTCCGGCGCCGGGTCCGGCAGTTCGGGGACATCGGCGTCGTACGGACCGTCCCACCACGTGATGACCAGGACGCGGTCCTGGGGAGCGCGGAGAAGCTCACGGCGCAGCGGGGCGCAGGGCAGCTCCCGGGACATCGACCGCGCCCACTCCAGCAGTTCCCCGCCCCGGCCGGGCGCGGCCTTGGCCTCCCACATCAGCGCGACCGTCATGTCTGCCTCATGAGTACAGGTTGTCCTTCGCCAGCTCGTGGACGTGGTCGTGGTCATGCCCCTGCGCGTGGCCCTGCGCGTGGTCGTGGTCGTGCGCGGTGCCCGGTACGTGCGGTTCCGTCACCGGCAGCGAGGAGTCCGCCGACAGCTCCCAGTCCGACGCCGGACGGTTACGCGCCACCATCTCCGCGCCCAGGGCCGCCACCATCGCTCCGTTGTCCGTGCACAGCCCCGGGCGCGGCACCCGCAGCCGGATGCCCGCCCGTTCGCAGCGCTCCTGCGCGAGCGCGCGCAGCCGTGAGTTCGCCGCGACCCCGCCGCCGATCATCAGGTGGTCCACGCCCTGGTCCTTGCAGGCGCGGACCGCCTTTCGCGTCAACACGTCGACCACCGCCTCCTGGAACGAGGCCGCCACATCACGTACCGGCACCTCCTCGCCCGCGTTCCGCTTCGCCTCGATCCAGCGGGCCACCGCCGTCTTCAGGCCGGAGAAGGAGAAGTCGTACGGCGCGTCACGCGGCCCGGTCAGCCCGCGCGGGAAGGCGATCGCCGCCGGGTCGCCCTCCCTGGCCAGCCGGTCGATCACCGGGCCGCCGGGGAAGCCCAGGTGCAGCACGCGCGCGATCTTGTCGAACGCCTCGCCCGCCGCGTCGTCGATCGTCGCCCCCATGGGCCGTACGTCGGACGTGATGTCGGGCGCGAGCAGCAGCGACGAGTGCCCGCCGCTGACCAGCAGCGCCATCGTCGGCTCGGGCAGCCGGCCGTGTTCCAGCTGGTCGACGCAGATGTGGGAGGCCAGGTGGTTCACGCCGTACAGCGGCTTTCCCAGGGCGTACGCGTACGACTTCGCCGCCGAGACGCCCACCAGCAGCGCGCCCGCGAGGCCGGGGCCGGCCGTCACGGCGATCCCGTCGAGGTCGCGGGCGGACACCCCCGCCTCCCGCAGCGCGCGCTCGATCGTCGGCACCATGGCCTCCAGATGCGCGCGGGACGCGACCTCCGGCACCACACCGCCGAAGCGCGCGTGCTCGTCCACGCTCGACGCGATGGCGTCGGCGAGCAGGGTCGTCCCGCGCACGACGCCGACGCCCGTCTCGTCGCAGGAGGTCTCGATACCGAGAACGAGAGGTTCGTCAGCCATGGGTCTCAGTTCCTTGCTGGGGCTCGGCGGCATGCTGGGGCTCGGCGCCCTGTACCTGGGGTTCCCGCCCGTGGAGCCGTCCCTCGGGATGCTCCTGCTCGGGAGGAAGCTCCCGCTCCTGTTGGTTCTGTGCTCGAAATCCCTGTACGTGCAGGCGCATGACGAGGGCGTCGACATTGCCCGGCTGGTAGTACCCCCGGCGGAAACCGATGGGCTCGAAGCCGAACCGCTCGTACAGCCGCTGCGCCCGGGTGTTGTCGACCCGTACCTCCAGCAGCACCTCTTCGCATTCGGCGGCGGTGGCGTGCTGGAGCAGATCGGTGAGGAGGCGGGAGCCCAGTCCGGTGCCCCACTGGTCGCGGGCGGCGGCGATGGTCTGTACGTCCCCGAGCCCGCCGGCCGCCGCGAGTCCGGCGTAGCCGACGATCCGGCGGTCCGTGTCCTGCGCGACGACATAGCGGCGCGTGGCCCTCGGGCCGCGCGCGTGCGCCAGCTCCGACCAGAACATGCCCGGTGACCAGGCGTCCTCGGGGAAGAGTTCGTGTTCGAGCGCGAGCACCGGCTCGATGTCCCACCAGCGCATCTCGCGCAGCGCGACGGAGGGAACGGAAGGAACGGTCACTTCGGGGTGACCACCTTGTAGTTCTTGGGCACCTGAGCGTCCGGGCGGCGCAGGTAGAGGGGCCGCGTCGGCAGGAACTCCCCGCCCGCGTCCAGCTTCTCGGCCGCGAGGGACGCGAGCGCGGCGGCCGACTGGTGCTCGGGGCCGCGCGCGTCCGGGAAGGTGTCCGGGTAGAGCAGCGCGCCCGCGCCGACCGCGGGCAGTGCCGCGACCCGCTCGGTGATGTCGGCGGGACGGTCGACGGCCGGTTCGGTCAGGCGCGTACGGGCATCGGCGTACCGCGCCCAGTAGACCTCCTTGCGGCGCGCGTCCGTGGCCACCACGAACGGCTCCTCCAGCCCCGACGCGTACGCGAGCCCGTCCAGCGTGCACAGCCCCCGCACCGGCACGCCGAGCGCCGAGCCGAACGTCAGGGCCGTCACCAGCCCCACGCGCAGTCCCGTGTAGGGCCCCGGTCCCACGCCGACGACCACCTCCGTCACGGCGTCCAGTTTCAGTCCGGCCCGGTCGAGGACCCGGTCGACGGCGGGCAGCAGCAGCTCCCCGTGGCGTCGGGCGTCGACCTGACTCTCCGCGGCCAGGACGGAGGTGCCGTCGTGAAGGGCGACGGTGACGGTGGGCGTGGCGGTATCAACGGCGAGCAGAAGCACGCAAACAGCCTACGGCTCCCGGGCCCGGGGCACGGCGCCCCGTCCCGTCACACAGCTGCTGCTAACGTCACCACGGAGTCATACGTACGAGAGGTGGATCAAGGTGTCCAGGAGCAGCTCGGGAATCGTGGCCGGGCTCACCGTAGCGGCTGTCGCCGTGGTCGGTTTCCTCGCCTACCAGGCATCGGCGAACGTCCCCGAGACCCTCGGAAAGCCCAACGGCTCACCGAGCGGCTCCCACTCCTCCGGATCCGCCGGCTCGCCCGCGCAGAAGCCGAAGAAGAACCCGACCGCTCTGCCGGAGGCATCGGGCACGGGTGAACGGGTCGTCTACGCGCTGGCCGCCAAGCGTGTGTGGCTGGTGGACGCGAAGGAGAAGGTGACCCGGACCTTCGCGGTGATGCCGAGCACGGTCAGCCCCGCCCCCGGTTCGTTCTCGGTCACCTCACGGTCCGGGTCGGTCACGGGCTCGGACGGGGTACGGATCGAGCACGTCGTACGGTTCACGACGGTCGACGGCGTGGTGATCGGCTTCAGCGCCGCCGTGGACGGCACGCTGACCAGCCCAGACCCGACGCTGAAGACGGGCGGCGTCAGGATGAAGGTGGGGGACGGCAACGCGATGTGGACGTTCGCGACGGTCGGTTCGACGGTCGTGGTCGTCCCGTAGGTCACGCCGTCCCGTAGGTCACGCCGTCCCGTAGGCCGCCGCGTCCCGCCACCACAAGGCATCCCACCACAAGGCCCACGATCACCAGGCCCTCGACCGCGGTCGTACGTGCCGGATCAGGCGGCGTCGCGCCGCCCCACCTCACGCTCCGCGTCCGCCACGCCCTCCGGGCGTTCCGTACCTCCCGAGCCCTCCGCGATCTCCGTCGCCGAGGGCTCGTTCGGCGGTGTGGACACGGCCGAGGCCGCCGCGCAGGACGCCAGCAGATCGCTCATCGACACGGACGAGGGCGACGGCAACGGCGCCGGCGACATGGACGTGACCCTGGGGAACTGCGGACGCGCTTCGCGCTCTGGTGCCGGCATGGATGCCTCCTGAGGCTCCGGGGGCAGGCGTGGTTAGGTAGACCTAACCAGGTCTCCGTACCATGTGACCACGCGCGGCACGGCATGCGCAACATTTTGCCGACGTCTTGTCGGAATGTACGGAACAGCCGACCGAATGTACGAGGTCGGGCACGGCCGCGGGCCGGTCACCCCGGCAGCGGCGGCTCACCCCTTCGGCTCCGTCCGTCGGCTCGGCCCTTCGGCTCCGTCCGTCGGCTCGGCCCTTCGGCTCAGTCGGTCGGCGCGGCCCGTCAGGATCGGTCCGGCGACTCGATCCGTCGCCTCGCCCCTTCGGCTCGATCCGTCGGCTCAGTCGGTCAGTGACAGCAGATCGGCATCCGCCCAGCGCCCGCCGAGCCCGGTCAGCGTGACGGTGCGCCGGTCGTCGTCGTCCGTGCCGGCGTCCACGGTCCCCACGACCCGGTGGATGACCACATGCAGCCGGTCGTCCGACAGTTCCTCGACCTTGCCGTCGCCCCACTCCACGACCACCACGGAGTCCGGCAGCGAGACATCGAGATCGAGGTCCTCCATCTCGTCCAGTCCCCCGCCGAGCCGGTACGCGTCGACATGGACCAGCGCCGGGCCGTCGACCAGGGACGGGTGTACGCGGGCGATCACGAAGGTGGGGGACGTGACGGCGCCGCGGACACCGAGGCCCTCGCCGAGACCGCGCGTCAGGGTCGTCTTGCCCGCGCCGAGTTCGCCGGTGAGCATCACCAGGTCGCCGGGGCGCAGCAGTGCCGCGAGCCTGCGGCCCAGCTCCCGCATCCGCTCGGGCGAACCGATGGTCACGGCCAGGCCCGAGGGGGCGTCGGGGGCAACGGGGAGATCGGCGGCGTCAGGCGCCGGGCTGTGCGGTGCTTCCATGCGTTCCAACGTTAGCCGCTGCCGGCATCGCGCCGACCCGCGCCAGCAGGTCCGCCAGCCGGTCCGTGACAGCCTCGGGACGCTCCAGCATCACCAGATGCCCGGCGTCCGGGACCAGCACCAGCTCCGCGTCGGGCAGCAGATCGCCGATGGCCTCACTGTGCGAGCTGGGGGTCACCAGATCGCTCTCCCCGGCCAGGACCAGCGCCGGGACCTCCAGGAAGACCGGGAGCGCGTGCGCCTTGTCGTGGTCGACAAAGGCCGGGTAGAACTCCGCGACCACATCGATCGGAGTGCTCTCGATGAGCCGCTCGGCGAACCGCGCGATCGCGGGGTCCACGTCCTTCGAGCTGAACGAGTACCGCTTGATGAGCCCCGCGAAGAGGTCGGCGGTGGCGCGTCGGCCGCGCTCGACCAGTTCGGCCTGCGAGCCGAGCGCCTTGAGGACACCGGGGAGGACCCGTCGTACGGCGTTCACGCCCGCGACCGGGAGCCCGTAGTTGACCTCGCCGAGCTTTCCGCTCGACGTACCGACGAGGGCGACGCCCACGACGCGGTCCCGCACCAGCTCCGGATACTGGTCGGCCAGGGCCATCATCGTCATGCCGCCCATGGAGTGGCCGACCAGCACCAGCGGCCCCTCGGGCGCCGCCGCGTCGATGACGGCCTTCAGGTCGCGGCCGAGCTGGTCGATGCTGACCGGAACGGCGTCGGGACCCTGCTGGGCGACCCCGCGAGCGGAACGGCCGTGGCTGCGCTGGTCCCAGTGGACGGTACGGACCAGTCCGCGCAGGGCGGCGCGCTGGAAGTGCCAGGCGTCCTGGTTGAGGCAGTAGCCGTGGCTGAAGACGACGGTGACGGGCGTGGGGGTCCTGCGGCCGAACAGTCGCCGCCGCCGAGGACTCGGAGCACCGCCGGAACCGGCCCCGGAGACCGCCCCGGAATCACCGGCCGCCGCCCCCGTCGCCGCTCCCCCGCCCTCCGGCTCGATCTCGTCGGTCTCGTAGTACAGCTCCGTACCGTCGTCCGCGAGCGCCTTGCCCGGCCGGCCGCGCAGCGTGCCGTACGGTCCCGAGGAGTCGAGCGCGAGCCGTGCCTTCCTGCGCATGCCACGGCCGACGGTCAGCCTCTCGATCGCGACACCGGCGGCCGCTCCGGCGGCGATCACGCCTATCGCGGCGCCGGCGACGCCCGCTTTGCGCCAGTTGCCCGTGGCTCCGCCCGCGGACCCGCCCGTGACCCCGCTGAGGAGTCCGCCGATCGAACCGCCTATGGACCTGCCCGCGGACGCGCCCGTGGCCCTGGCCACCGTGGCGGCCGCCTGGGCCGCCGCGTCCCCCGCCGCGCTGTTCTCGCTCACCGTGCGCTCCTCGTCGTTCTGGCTTGCCTCTTCCCCACCGTGCCGGGCTTCACCCGGAAGAGATCACGCGGACCGCTCGCGGAGATGAACATGGGGGGTCACGCGAACCGCTCGTGGAGATGGACGCGGGGGACGCGCGAACCGATGCGTGTGACGATCTCGTACACGATCGTGCCCGCGGCCTCGGCCCAGTCGTCGGCGGTCGGTTCGCCCCGGTCGCCGGGGCCGAAGAGGACGGCCCTCGCGCCCGGTTCGGGCGTGTCGCCTTCGAGGTCGACCACGAACTGGTCCATCGCGACCCGCCCGGCCACCCGCCGCCGGACCCCGCCGACCAGCACGGGGCCGCGGCCGGAGGCGTGGCGGGGGATGCCGTCGGCGTAGCCGAGGGGGACGAGACCGAGAGTGGTCTCCCGGGGCGTGAGGTAGTGGTGGCCGTAACTGACCCCGTGCCCCTCGGGGACCTGCTTGACCAGGGCCACGGACGCGGAGAGCGTCATGGCGGGCCGCAGGCCGAAGTCCCGGGAGGTGCCCAGTTCGGGGCTGGGCGAGAAGCCGTACATGGCGATGCCGGTGCGTACGAGATCGAAGGACGACTCGGGGACGGTGAGCGTGGCCGCCGAGTTGGCGATGTGCCGGACCTCGGGCTCGACGCCCTCCTTCTCGGCGTACGCCACCATCTGGTGGAAGACGTCGAGTTGGGCGGTGATGGAGGGATGGCCGGGCTCGTCGGCGCACGCGAAGTGCGACCAGAGGCCGGTGACCCGCACCTCTCCGGCGGCCTGGGCGGCGAGCGCGGCGGTGACGAGTGCGGGCCAGTCGGCGGGCTGGCAGCCGTTGCGGCCGAGACCGGTGTCGGCCTTGAGCTGGATCCGGGCGGGGCGCCCGGCCTCGCGCGCGGCCGCGGTCACCTCGCGCAGTGCCCACATCGCGCTGACGGACATGTCGAGGTCGGCCTCGATGCCTTCGCGCCAGGGGTCGCCCGGCGTCCACAGCCAGCACATCACTCGGCCCCGGATGCCCCCGGCCCGCAGGGCGAGCGCCTCGTGCGGGGTGGCGGTGCCCAGCCAGGTGGCCCCGGCCTCCTGAGCCGCGCGGGCCACGGGCAGCATGCCGTGCCCGTACGCGTCGGACTTCACAACCCCCATCAGGGCGGTGTCGGGCCCCACGCGTGCGCGCAGGGCACGCACATTGCCCCGCAGGGCATCGAGATCGACTTCGGCCCGCGCCCTGAGGCTCGCCGAGGTCTGCGTCGTTCCGGTCATCGCGCCCAGTGTCTCAGAGCGGCCCCCGGGGCCGGTGCCGCGGCGGGTGCCGGCGGCCGCTCCCGTAGAGGTTCTCCGGATGGGGACCCCCTGTGGACCCCCTGTGGAGTACGGAGACGAGCCCGCGCGCTCAGTCCCGTACGTTCCGCCACGCCTCCGGCAGCCGCTCCGCCACGTCCAACGCCGACACCGGGGCGCCGCGCGAGGCCAGCCGTGCCGCCAGGCCGTGCAGGTAGGCCGCCACCGAGGCCGCGTCGAGCGGCGAGAGGCCCGAGGCCAGGAGGGAGCCCGCGAGGCCCGTGAGGATGTCGCCGCTGCCGGCCGTGGCCAGCCAGGGCGTACCGGTCGCGTTCACCCGGACGGGGACACCCTCGTCCGGGGACGCGATCAGCGTGGTCGAGCCCTTGAGCAGCACCGTCGCGCCGTAACGCGCCGCCAGTTTCCGTACGGCCGCCAGCCTGGCCGACTCCACCTGCTGCCGGGGGACGCCCAGCAGCGCCGCCGCCTCGCCCGCGTGCGGGGTGAGCAGGGTCGGTGCGGTACGGCTCCGTACCGTCGCGGCGTCCAGCAGCCGCAGGCCGTCCGCGTCCACCAGGACCGGGACGTCCGAGTCCAGTACCCCCGCCACCCCGTGTCCCTCGCCCACCTCGGGCCCTTCGCCCAGGCCGGGTCCGATCGCCCACGCCTGGACGCGGCCCGCCTTCGAGGGCGGGCCCTCGTGCACCAGCGTCTCGGGGAAGCGCGCGATCACCGCGTCGGCGCCGGGGCCCACGTACCGCACCGCGCCCGCACCGCCGCGCAGCGCGCCCGCCACGGCGAGCACCGCCGCACCCGGATAGCGCGCGGACCCGGCGACGACGCCGATGACACCGCGCCGGTACTTGTCGCTCTCCCCCGTCGGCATCGGCAGCAGCCGCGCCACGTCCTCGTGCTGGAGCACCTCCAGGTCGGGTACGGACGGCAGGTACGGGCCGAGGCCGATGTCCACCAGCCGTACCGCGCCCGCGTGTTCGTGCGCCGGGTCGATCAGGAGGCCCGGCTTGTACGTACCGAACGTGACCGTCGCGTCCGCACGCACCGCCTCCCCCGCGACCGCCCCGGTGTCCGCCTCCACCCCGCTCGGCAGGTCGACGGCCACGATCACCGCGCCCGATCCGCGCGCCGCGTGCACCACCGGCACCGCGTCGGGACGCAGCCCGCCGTGCCCGCCGATGCCGGTGATGCCGTCCATCACCAGATCGGCCGAGGCCAGTACGTCGAAGGGGTCGTCGGCGATCCGCCCGCCCGCGCCGAGCAGCGCGGCCAGCCCGCCGGCGTGCGTACGGTCGGGCGCGAGCAGCACCGCCGAGACCCTGGCGGCCCGGCGGGCCAGCCGGGCCCCGGCGTACAGGGCGTCGCCGCCGTTGTCCCCGCTGCCGACGAGCAGGACGACCCGCGCCCCGTACACCCGTCCCAGCTGGTCCCGCAGCACATCGGCGCAGGTCGCGGCCAGCCCCGCGGCCGCGCGCGCCATCAGCGCGCCCTCCGGCAGCCGCGCCATCAGCTCGCGCTCGGCGTTCCGCACCGTCTCCACGCTGTACGCACGTCGCACTCGGTCAACCCTCCGCCCGGAAGCCCTCCGTCCGGCCGGAAGCGGCCCGTCCGGAAGTGCTCCACCTGTCTTGCCCGTGTCTGCCCCTGTTGTCTGCCTCTGTTGTCTGCCCCGCTCCCGTCAACCCTCCGCGATCACCACGGCGGACGCCACTCCCGCGTCGTGGCTGAGCGAGACATGCCAGCTCCGTACGCCCAGCTCCGCCGCACGCGCCGCCACGGTCCCGCACACCCGCAGCCGCGGCTGCCCACTGTCCTCGACGTACACCTCGGCGTCCGTCCAGTGCAGCCCGCCGGGCGCGCCCAGCGCCTTGGCCAGGGCTTCCTTGGCCGCGAACCGCGCCGCCAGGGAGGCCACCCCGCGCCGCTCCCCGCTGGGCAGCAGCAACTCCCGCTCCAGGAAGAGCCGGTCGGCGAGTTGCGGGGTCCGCCGCAGGGACTCGCCGAACCGGTCGATCGCCGCGACATCGATGCCCACTCCGATGATCACCCCAGTCCCCTCTCGCCCGTCGCCGGACGGCCCGGAGCCACCGCGCTCGCTATCGTCCTCACCGCTCCCACTCCCACTCCCGCTCCCGCGCTTCCACACGACACTCCCCCTCGCACGCGCGCCGGCGCACGCGCCCCCGCACCGAGCTGCTCAACCTCAAGCTCAGATTCTCACTCACTCCACCGTCACGGACTTCGCCAAGTTCCTCGGCTGATCCACCTCGTTGCCCCGCGCCGTCGCCAGCTCGCACGCGAACACCTGCAACGGCACGGTCGCGACCAGCGGCTGAAGCAGCGTCGGCGTGGCCGGGATCCGGATCAGGTGGTCCGCGTACGGCACCACCGCCTCGTCCCCCTCCTCCGCGATCACGATCGTCCGCGCGCCCCTGGCCCGGATCTCCTGGATGTTCGACACGATCTTGCCGTGCAGCACCGAGCGCCCGCGCGGCGACGGTACGACCACCACCACCGGCAGGTCCTCCTCGATCAGCGCGATCGGACCGTGCTTCAACTCGCCCGCCGCGAACCCCTCCGCGTGCATGTACGCCAGTTCCTTGAGCTTGAGCGCGCCCTCCAGCGCCACCGGATACCCCACGTGCCGGCCGAGGAAGAGCACGGTCCGCTTGTCCGCGAGTGTGCGCGCCAGCGCCCGTACCGGCTCCATCGTCTCCAGTACGCGCTCCACCTCGCCCGCGATCCGCGACAGGTCCCGTACGACGGCCCGGATCTCGTCGCCCCACTTGGTGCCGCGCCGCTGCCCGAGATACAGCGCGACGAGGTAGCAGGCCACCAGTTGCGTCAGGAACGCCTTGGTCGACGCGACCGCGACCTCGGGACCGGCGTGTGTGTAGAGGACGGCGTCCGACTCCCTCGGGATGGTCGACCCGTTCGTATTGCAGATCGCCAGCACCTTCGCGCCCTGCTCCCGGGCGTGCCGCAGCGCCATCAGCGTGTCCATGGTCTCCCCGGACTGCGAGATCGCGATCACCAGTGTGCGCCGGTCCAGGATCGGGTCCCGGTAGCGGAATTCGCTCGCCAGCTCCACCTCGCACGGCATCCGCGTCCAGTGCTCGATGGCGTACTTGGCGATCATCCCGGCGTGGAAGGCCGTCCCGCACGCCACGATGACGACCTTGTCGGCCTCGCGCAGCACCTCGGCGGGGATACGTACCTCATCGAGCGTCAGCGATCCCTCGGCGTCGATCCGCCCGAGGAGCGTGTCGGCGACCGCCTTCGGCTGCTCGGCGATCTCCTTGAGCATGAAGTAGTCGTAACCGCCCTTCTCGGCGGCCGACGCGTCCCAGTCCACGTGGTACGAGCGCACCTCGGCCGGGGAACCGTCGAAGCCGGTGACCGTCACCCCGTCCCGGACACCGTCGCGGCGCAGCTCGACCACCTGGTCCTGGCCCAGTTCGATCGCGGAGCGGGTGTGGGCGATGAACGCGGCGACGTCCGAGGCCAGGAACGCCTCCCCTTCCCCGACACCGACCACCAGTGGCGAGTTGCGGCGCGCGCCGACGACCACGTCGGGCTCGTCCGCGTGGACGGCGACGAGCGTGAAGGCACCCTCCAGCCGCCGGCACACCTGCCGCATCGACTCCGCGAGATCGCCGCACGACGAGAACGTCTCGGCGAGCAGATGCGCCACCACCTCGGTGTCGGTCTCCGACCCCAGGTCGTGGCCGCGGTCGGCCAGTTCGGCGCGGAGCGCGGCGAAGTTCTCGATGATCCCGTTGTGGACGACGGCGACGCGCCCGGCGTTGTCCAGATGGGGGTGTGCGTTGGAGTCGGTCGGCCCGCCGTGGGTGGCCCACCGGGTATGCCCGATACCGGTGAAACCACTCGGCAACGGCCGTTCCACCAGCGCTTTCTCCAGATTGACGAGCTTGCCCGCCTTCTTGGCCGCGGCCAGTCCGCCGTCGGCGAGTACGGCGACCCCGGCCGAGTCGTAGCCCCGGTATTCGAGCCGCTTCAGACCCGCGATGACCACATCAAGCGCCGACTGACCACCGACGTACCCCACGATTCCGCACATACCAATCCCTTCCAGGCCGTCCCCACCCGCCGGACGCATCGTCGCAGAACGCACAGCGGCACACCGGGACCCCACCGAAAACGCCACGACGGCCACGCCCGGCCGCCGACCGCCCGCCGGCGTACGGCGCCCGGGTGACCACCGGCCCAGAAGGTCGACAGGCTCGCCGAGAACGCCACCACGCTCGGCGAGCCCTGCACCCGCCATCTCGGCGGCAGACTCTGCGAGCTGCGCTTCGACCTCGACGGCAACGCTCAGCGGATTACCCACTGGATCGCGCCCGACCGCCGCACCGTGCTCCTGACGGTGTTCCGCAAGACGCAGGATGCGTGAGACGGCGGAGGCGGAACGCGCCCATGCCGCCCAGGCCGCCTGCGAGGCCCGCCACGAACCGGCCCCTGAACACGCCGTCTACAGCCTCGGCATCAAGGAGGAACTGCGATGAACCACGCCGAGTGGAAGACCCGTCACCACCGCAAGCCCCTGGGCGAAATGGCCGAGGACAACCCCGAGGACGACCGCCTCTACGAAGAGGCTGAACTGGCCCATGACCTCGGTCAGATGGTCTACGACCGGCGCACCGCTCTCGGTCTGTCCCAGACCGAGTTCGCCGAGCGCTGCGGCATGAAGCAACCCCAGATCTCCCGCATCGAAGGCGGCGGCGCCGTCCCCACCATTCCCCTTCTGCTTCTGCGACGCCTGGCCCGTGCTCTCGACGCCGACCTGACCATCAACCTCACCCCTCACGGCAACGCCGCCTGAACGGACACCCGGAAATCCGCCGCGCCCCGGCGCAGGAATCGCCGGTGCCCCACCACCCCTCCCACGTGACCGAGCCCACCACCCGCCGCCCCCCACAACCGCCCCCCGACCCCGGACAATGGCGGGCGTGATCACTTCGCCGCCACGAAGCACCCCCCGCCGGGCCGACCACGGGCCGACCCCCTACGTCGACCTCGGCCGGGACGAGTGGAGCGCGCTGCGGGACAAGACTCCGCTGCCGCTGACGGCCGAGGAGGTCGAGCAGCTGCGCGGGCTCGGGGACGTCATAGACCTCGACGAGGTACGGGACGTCTACCTGCCGCTCTCCCGGCTCCTCAACCTCTACGTCCAGTCCACCACCGGGCTGCGCGGCTCGCTGAACACCTTCCTCGGCGACGCGGGCAACGGGCTCGGCGCCCAGCGCGGCACGCCGTTCGTCATAGGCGTCGCCGGGAGCGTGGCCGTGGGCAAGTCCACCGTGGCCCGGCTCCTCCAGGCGCTGCTCGCCCGCTGGCCCGAGCACCCGCGCGTCGAACTCGTCACCACCGACGGCTTCCTGTACCCGATGAAGGAGTTGCAGTCGCGCGGGCTGATGTCGCGCAAGGGCTTCCCCGAGTCGTTCGACCGGCGGGCCCTGACCCGGTTCGTCGCCGACATCAAGGCGGGCAAGGACGAGGTCACCGCCCCCGTCTACTCACACCTCATCTACGACATCGTGCCGGGCGAACTGCTCACCGTACGAAGGCCCGACATCCTCATCGTGGAAGGGCTCAACGTCCTCCAGCCGGCACTGCCCGGAAAGGACGGCCGGACACGGGTCGGACTCGCCGACTACTTCGACTTCAGCGTGTATGTCGACGCGCGCCCCAAGGACATCGAGAGCTGGTATCTGAGCCGGTTCCGCAAACTCCGCGATACGGCCTTCCAGGATCCGTCGTCGTATTTCCGGAAGTACACCCAGGTCTCCGAGAACGAGGCCCTGGAATACGCCCGTACGACATGGCGGACCATCAACAAGCCCAACCTCCTGGAAAACGTGGCTCCCACCAGGGGCCGCGCCACGCTGGTCCTGCGCAAGGGCCCGGACCACAAGGTCCAGCGGCTGCGGCTGCGCAAGCTCTGACCTGCTAGGTCGTTGCGCCGGCGTCGACGACCATGCGGACGAGGGTGTCGACGAGCTCGTCGGCGGTGGTACGCAACTCACCCGTGCCCAAATGACCACTGAGCTCCATGTCCGCGATGCCGTGGGCACTGGCGAGCAGCAGGGCGCCGTAGTGCCGTGTGTTCCGTTCCCCGACGAGGTCGGTGACGATGGCCAGGAACTCGTCCTGGAAGCGTCCGGCCGCGCGCATGCGGTCTGCGACCGGGTCGTCCGCCGGTCCGCACAGCTGACGCCGGACGCGATCGAGTCCTTCACCGAGTTCTTCGGGGCGGTGTCCGGAGCGCCTGAACAGCATCTGGTACAGGTGCGGCTGGTCCCGGCCGACGCGGATGAGGGCGTGGAGCGCGCCGCGCAGCTTGGTGGCGGCCGGCAGGGCCGGGTCGGTCCGCAGGGCGTGGATCTGGCCGGCGATCCGTTGCCAGCTCTCGGTCGTGACGGTGGTCAGCAGGCTGTCCTTGCCCGTGAAGTGCCGGTACGGCGCTCCCCGGCTCACGCCTGCCCGTGCGCCCACCTCGCGCAGGGTGACGGCTTCGGGGCCGCCGAGGTCGAGGAGTTCGGCGGCCGCGTCGAGCAGGGCGCGGCGGGTGACGGCGGCGGATTCCGCACGGGTGACCATGACGTCCATCATACAGTTGACGATGTCATCCGAACCGGTACCGTAGGAAAGGTGACAACGTCATCTGAAACCCGGAAGCTGATCGTCGTAACCGGAGCCTCCACGGGCATGGGCGCGTCGGCCGCCCGCGAACTGGCCCGCCAGGGATTCCACGTCCTGGCCGGCGTGCGCCGCGACCGTGACGCCGACGCCCTCCGAGCGGCCGGCATCGAGCCGGTCATCCTCGACATCACCGAATCCGGGCAGGTGGAGGCCCTCGCCGCGCGGGTGGCCGACGACCCGCGCGCACTGCACGCGCTCGTCAACAACGCCGGTATCCAGGTGAACGCCCCGGTCGAAGCCCTGCCGCTGGAGCAGTGGCGGCGGGTGTTCGAGGTCAACCTGTTCGGCCACATCGCCGTCACCCAGGCGCTGCTGCCCGCGCTGCTGCGCGGCAAGGGCCGCGTGATCAACATCAGCTCGGTCGGCGGCAAGGTCGCCATGGCCACCTACGGCGCGTACGCCGGCGCGAAGTTCGCCCTGGAGGCGGTCAGCGACTCGCTCCGCCGGGAGATCGCCCCGCTGGGCGTCCAGGTGGTCGTGGTCGAACCCGGCGGCGTCCGTACGGAGATGGCCACCCGCGGGATCGCGACGGCGAACGACCTGGCCGCCCGGATGACACCGGAGCACCACGAGCGCTACGGCAGCCTGGTCCAGGCGAACAACACACTGATGTCCTCGGGCACCGCCTCGGGCCTGACCGCCGACGCCGCCGCCCGCGTCATCGCGAAGGCCGTGACGACCCGCAGACCGCGCACCCGCTACACCGCCGGCCGGGACGCCGCCCTGATCACCCGCCTGACCCGGATCCTGCCCGACCGCACGCTCGACCGCGTCCTCGCCACCAACCTGCGCCGCCACTACCCGAAGACAGCCCCGGCCCGCCCCACCACCACCTCGCGCCCTCTTTGACCTGGGCATGTTCCAGCAGCTTCGCCCAGATCGCGTCCGCCATCCGGCCCGAGGACCGCGACCGGTACATCCAGGTCCCCATCGCCGACGCCCTGCGCTCCGCCGAGGCGGCACCGCTGCTGTGCGCGGGCACCACGGTCTTCAACGCGATCGTCGGGCACGGCGTACGCCCTACCGACCACGTCGCGTCGTCGGCGTCGGCGGGCTCGGGCGCATCGCCCTCCAGGTCCTCGGCGCGCGGGGCTGCCATGTCACCGCCATCTCCACCAGCACGGACAAGGAAAGTGAGGAGGCCCCGGATCACGCCCGTACGATGTGGCAGGCCATCAACAAGCCCAACCCGCTGGAAAATGTGGCCCCCACCCGGAACCGCGCCACACTGGTGCCGCGCAAGGGGCCCGACCGCAAAGTCCAGCGGCTGTCGCTGCGCAAGCTCTGACAGCGCGACGACTTGTACCGCTCTGATTCCACCGCTCCGAATTCACGATTCACGCGAACGCCCGGGAGCCGCCGCCGTGTTGCATCTGCGTCTGCTCGTGCCCGCCGACCGTACGGACGACGTCGTACGGTCGGTTGAACGCACGGTCGGCACCGCCCATCTCGTGGTCGTACCGGGCGTCGCCCGTGACCCGCTGGGCGATCTGGTCATGTGCGACGTGGCGCGCGAGGCCGGCGACGAACTGATCGCCACGCTGCGCGCCCTCGGTATCGACCGGTCCGGTTCGATCGCCGTGGGGAGCGTCGATCTGTCGCTGTCCGAGCGGGCCGACGAGGCGGAGGAGGAGGCGCCGGGCGAGGGCGCCGACGCGGTGCTGTGGGAGCAGTTGGAGGACGTGACCCATGAGGAGTCCACGCTCTCTTTCACCTATCTGGCGTTTCTGACCCTCGCGACGATGATCGCGGCCTGCGGTGTGGTGCTGGACAACGCGATCCTGATCGTGGGCGCGATGGCGGTCGGTCCGGAGTTCGGCCCGCTGGCCGGGATCTGTACGGCACTGGTGCAGCGCGCTCCGAGACTCGCTCTGCGCTCTCTGATCGCGCTGATCGCCGGTTTCATGGTGGCGATGGTGCTGACGACCGCGTTCAGTCTGGCGATGGACGGCTTCGGGCTGTTCTCCCGTTCGCTGCTGGACGCGGACCGGCCGAACACCTCGTTCATCTGGAACCCGGACCTGTTCTCACTGGTGGTCGCGGGGCTCGCGGGCATAGCGGGCATGCTCTCGCTGACCTCGTCCAAATCGGGCGCGCTGGTGGGGGTGGCCATCTCGGTGACCACGGTCCCGGCAGCCGCCAACGCGGCGGTGGCGCTCGGCTACGGCGAGTTCGGCCAGGTCTGGGGCTCCAGCGGTCAGCTTCTGCTGAACCTGGCGGGCATCGTCGCGGCGGGCACGCTGACACTGCTCGCGCAGAAAGCGCTGTGGTCGGTCCGCCAGGGCCGCGTACGCCGCCAAGCGCTCTGAGGGCTCCGAACGACCGACACCCGCCGCCATCCGCCCCCGCTTCCGCTTCCGGAAAACTTCGAACCATAGGGAACCCCGATGCCATCGGGATAGTGATTACCTGTGAAGTGATTTCTGCTGTAAGGGACTTCACCGGTACCGGTTACGTAATTGGCGCGTGACTCTCCGGTATTCCGCACACAGATATTTCCTGCACATCAATCAAAAGGTCATCGCTATGCCAGACTCCACCACACCCCCCACGCCTTCTTCACCTTCCGCCGATTCGGCCGGTTCCGCCGATTCCTCCGCTCCGTCCTCCCACCGGGCCAAGTCCCGCGTCACGCGCCGCGGAGTGATCGGCGCCACGGGCGCGGTGGCCCTCGGTGCCGCGCTGACGCCGGTGGTCTTCGCCGCCGGGGAGTCCAACGAGTCGGCCGACCCCGCCGCCGACTCGAGCACCGCCGAGAACACGAAGGGCATGAGGACCGAGAAGTTCCCCAGGACCCGGTCACGGAAGGCCACCGGCACTGCCCCGGTCGACGCGGCCTTCCCGGTCGGCTATGTGGCGGTCCGCTGGGCGGGAACCGCCCGTAACGGCGCCTCGGTCCGCGTGACGAAGGCCGACGGTTCGCAGGGCGAGTGGCAGACCACGGGCGGCGGGTGCGCGCACGTGGACGGCGGCGGCACCGCCCTCGTTCCGGCATCGGGCGCCGAGAAGTACGAGGTCAGAGCACCGCGCGGCGCCTCCGACGTGACATCGCTCGCGATCGACACGACGGCCGGGCCGCAGCGGAACGTAAAGGTCCCGAGCGAACCGACCCGCGCACGCGGGCTGCGGTACCTGAGCCGGGCGGCCTGGGGCGCGGACGAGTCCCTGCGCTTCAAGGACGGCGAGGTCAACTCGCCCGAGGTCTACTACGACGCGCAGTGCCTGACCGTCCATCACACCGACACCCCGAACGACGACCCGGACCCCGCCGCCACCGTCCGGGCGATCTACGAGTACCACGCGATCACCAACGACTGGGGCGACATCGGCTACCACTTCCTGATCGACGAGGCAGGCGCGATCTACGAGGGCCGCTACTCCGGAGACGACGACCTCCCCGCCCACGACAAGGACGGCAAGCTCGTCACCGCCTTCCACACCGCCGGGTTCAACTCCGGCAACATCGGCATAGCCCTGATCGGCAACCTCGCGGCCCAGCGCCCGACGGACGCCGCCAAGGAGTCACTGACCAACCTGGTCACGATGCTCGCCCGCATACACGGCCTCAGCCCGCAGGCGAAGATGACCTTCACCAACCCGGTGAACGGCGTCACCAAGGACGTCGACACGGTCAGCGGCCACCGCGACTGGCTGGAGACCGACTGCCCCGGCGAGACGATGTACGAGCTGCTCGGCGAGGTACGCAAGGGCACCCGCTAAGGGACGTTACGGTGTGTGGCCCCGCCGGGAGAGGCGCGGCCACACACCCCAGCCGGCCCGCGTCAGAACCCCGACCGGGCGCCCGCGACGAACTGCGCCCACGCGTCGGCGGGGACGACGAGGGCGGGACCGGCCTTGCGCTTGGAGTCACGGACGCCTACGTGGCCGGTACGGGTGAGGTCAGCGACCTCGACGCACGCGGTGCCGTTCTCTGCGCTGTACGAAGACTTGAACCAGGCCGACTCGGAAGCGGCGTCAGTTTCTATGCGATCGGGCATGAGTCAGATCTCTCGTGCTAGTCGTTGCAGGAAAGCGGGCGTCTCGCTCGGGGCGAGGGCGCTCGCTCGCAGGGCGTCGAACCTGCGGGAAAAGGACCAGACGGTGGTGTCCTTGTCACTGATGTTCGATCCGTCAGCCGCATCGACCTGGAGGACCGCCGGAAGCGGTGTTTCGAACTCCAGCAGGTTGAAGTTGAAGCTGCTCCTGTACGTGGCCGTGCCCATGGGAAGGATCTGAACCGTCACGTTGTCGTGGCGAGCGAGCGTGGCGATCTCTTCATACTGCTCTCGCATCACGTCCGAATCGCCAACTACTCGCCGAAGCGAGCCCTCGTCCAGGATGGCCCACAATTCCAACGGGCTCTCCCTTCGAGTCAGGGCCCCTTTCCGCTCCATACGGAGCTGGATGTGACGTTCCACAAACTCGGTCGTCGTCTCCTCAACCGGCTTGGCAGTCTGGAACATCTCACGTGCGTACCGTTCGGTCTGCAACAAGCCGAAGACTACGTACGGTTGCCACGTACGCATCCTGCGAGCCCCGCTCTCAAGGCCGATGTACATCCCCATGCCTGACGGCAGAACGCTGCGGTAGACGGACCACCATCCCCGGTTGACCGAGTCGCGGTGGACCTCCACCAGGAAGTCCACATCCTCTTCGTCATGAACGCCGTAACGGTGCAGCAGATCTTTCAGGTCCTGGACCTTCGGCAGACCGGTCAGTCCGTTCTCCACGCGTTGCAACTTGGAGGGCGAGAACGTCAACCCGTCCACGGCCTGAGCAAGGGTGAACCCTGCTTTGTCCCGCAACTGCCGTAGCTCCCATCCGAGTTGCATACGTCGGACAGTAGGTCCCGTTGGAGCGGCCACGTGTGTACCTCCGTGGTGAGAGAGCCTGCCGCATCGCGGCGCCTGTTGCGAGTCTGACGTCTCATGTCTTCTCTGCACAGGCTTGAGCGCGTTCGATCACATATACCAATTCACGTGGGGTACCCACTTCGCCTTGCCGATTGGGCAGGCCACACCCCAGGCTGGAGCGAGTTACCGATCGATCACTAACGGTAATCGCCAGGCGAGTTGCCTCGTCAGGGGCGTGTGCCAAGCAACAGAACCGCCGCCGGGAGACCCCCATGCCTCTTTCCCCCGACAACCCTGCCCGCCCCGCTCGCGCCCCGCGCATAAAGTCCGCCATCGAGCCCCGGCCCGTTCTCCCCTCGCCCCTCGGCCACCCCGCCTACAGCCAGACCATGCCCTGCACCCCGGAGTCCGCGCGCCGGGCCAGACTCCTGGTAAGTGCCGCGTGCACCGCCTGGGGGCTGCCGGGGATCGCGGACGCCGCCGCACTCGTAGTCTCCGAGCTGATCGGCAACTCCGTTCGCCACAGCGGCAGTCTGCTGGTACGAGTGCTGGTCTCGCTGCCCGAGCCGGGGCGGGTTCGGGTGGCCGTCGTGGACAAGTCCCGTACCCGGCCCACGCCTCGGGCCACGGACGACAGCGCGGAGGACGGACGCGGCCTCGTCGTCATCGACGCGCTGGCCGACCGCTGGGGTACTGACCTCCGACGCTGGGGCAAGAGCGTATGGGTCGAGCTGTGCGCGAAGAGCGAGGACGAACGGTGAGCGGCGGCCCCGCAGACCTGCCCCTGGACGGCCTGCCGCAACTGACCAGGCTGGAGCCCCGGCAGCAGATGGCCATCGACTGCGTACGGTGCGCCCGCCGACTCGGTACGAACGGCCGGGTACTCGGCGAGGTGCGGTACCAGGGCTTCGTCTTCCAGCTGTGGGTCTGCGCACCCGAGTGCCCGCCGGGGTCCGTGGGCACATGATGACCGGCCGCCGCCGCGTGGCACCCAAGGCCCGGCCCCTGCCCTCGCGCGGGACGCCGGGTCTCGTGGCCGCCTGGCTCCTGTCCGTACTCCTGCTCATCGACGCCTGCCGACGCCAGGTGTGATCGCTCCGTGGCTGGGCCGGCTCCGGTACCACCGCGAGTGGCCGCGCAGGAAGGGCGCTCCGGAACGCTTCGTGCCTACCGTGGAGCGACGACCACGCGCCACCAGGAGATCCACCGGACCCCCTCTCCCTCCTTCACCACCCGCGCCCGGAGCCGCCCCATGATCGTGACCGACTGGCAAGCGCGCCACGGCCTCACCGCGGCGGACCATCAGGCGGCGTTCGACCAGCTCACCGCTCGCGGCTACCGGCTGATGAAAATCTCCGGCTACGTCCTCGCAGGCGAGCCGCGGTTCGCCAGTGTCTGGGCCGTCCAGGGCGGCAGCGCCTGGCAGGCCCGCCACGGCATCTCGGCCGCCGACTACCAGGCCGCGGTCACCGCGCTGGCCGGCGACGGATTCCGGCCGGTCGACGTGTCGGTGTTCCACTCGGGGGACGAGCCCCTGTTCAGCGCGGTCTGGGAGCGGGAGCAGAGCCTGGAATGGGTCGCCCGGCACGGGCTGACTGCGCCGGAATACCAGTCCCTGTTCGACGACCTGTCGCACCAGGGCTTCCGGCTGCGGTGCGTGTCGCCGTACGAGGACACGGGAGGCGAACGGTTCGCCTGCGTCTGGGACCGCTACGCCGGACCGGCCTGGAACGCGCGGCACGGCATGTCGGCCGACGAATACCAGCGGGAGTTCGACACCCAGCGCGAGCGCGGCTTCCGGCTGGTCCGCGTCGTCGGCTACTCGATCGGCGGCAACGTCCGTTACGCGGGTATCTGGGAACAGTCCCCCGGACACCCGGGAACAGCGGAACACGGCGTCGCGCACAGCGACTTCCAGCACCGTTTCGACACCAACACGGCGGCCGGCCTGCGGCTCGTCGACATCAGCGGCTCCCGCGCCGGTGGCTCGGCGAGCTACACCACGATCTGGGAGTCCACGCCCGAGGCCGACCTCACCGGCGACGCCGCGAACGGGCTGATCGTGCCCTTCATGCAGAAGTGGGCCGTGCCCGGCTTCAGTTTCGCCCTGGCCCGGGGCGGCGCGATCCGGGCCGCCCGCGCCTTCGGCTACGCCAACCGCATCACCCGCGAGATCGCCACACCGGACCACCGGTTCCGTATCGCGAGCGTCAGCAAGCCGATCACGTCCACCGCCGTCCACCTGCTGATCGACCAGGGCCGACTCGCCCTCACGGACGTGGTATTCGGGCCGGGGGCCCTGCTCGGCACCACATACGGGACCGTGGCGTACAGCGCGCGAGTGAAGGCCCTGACGCTGCGACACCTGCTCGAACACTCGGCGGGCGGCTGGACCAACGACAGCAACGACCCGATGTTCAAGCAGCTGACGCTGAGCCAGGCCGCCCTCATCTCCTGGACCCTCGACAACCAGCCGCTCGGCGCGGCCCCGGGCACCACCTACGGCTACTCGAACTTCGGCTACTGCCTGCTGGGACGGATCATCGAGCGGGTCAGCGGCCTGTCGTACGGGGATTTCGTCCGCCGCTTCGTACTGGCCCCGGCAGGCGCGAACCAGGCGATCCTGGCAGGCGCCACCGCCCCGGACCGGGCCGCCCAGGAGGCGATGTACGCCGGCCTCGATCTGGCCGAGCCGTACGGGTGCCGCGTCGACCGCATGGACGCCCACGGAGGCTGGGTCGCGACCCCGTCCGACGTACTGCGCTTCCTCTTCTCGGTCGACGGCCTGCCCTCGCCCCCCGACCTGCTGCGACCGGCCACCCGCACGGACATGACGACCGCCTCCGCGGTCCGCCCGGTCACGGCGACGACACCGGGCTACGCCCGGGGCTGGAGCGTCAACAGCGCCGGCACGATCTGGCACGACGGCACCCTGCCCGGCACCCAGTCGATTCTGGTCCGCCCGTCCGACGGCCGAGGCTGGTTCGCCGCCTGCAACGCCGGACGTCCGGGCAGCGGCCTCGGCGGCGAGTTCGACGACCTGATGTGGAAGGTCCAATAGGCCGTCTGAGGAAGCGAAGGCGGAAGAGGCGGAGAAACATGAACGGCCGGTACGACCCCGTTGAGGTGGTGCGGGCCGTCGTCGTGGTCAAGGGCGGGTTCGTGTCGTCGCGTGGGGTGGAGCTGACGGAGATCCCGGGGAAAGCGTGCAGGTGGCACGTGCTCCGACGCACCGTCATGAGTGCTCTCGGTGCATGTGTTCGTTGACGGTTGCGATGAGCTCCCGAAGCCTGTCACGGGTAGCCCAGGAGAGATGTTTCTTGAGCGCATCCGCGCCCGGGAAGAGCACGAGGGCCCGCTGCGCCTCGGTGGTGCAGGCGACCGCCCGCTCGTGACAGTACGGGTGTTCATCGGTCAGGAATGACTGAACGACGGCCACGAAAGGGCCATCAGCCTCGTCCATGAGAATGGCATCGAAACCGAACAGGAAGGGAAATGTCTGCAAGAATTCCGACCCTCCCATGGGCAACTCCCAGTATTCGGGGACTCCTTGACGGTCAATAATGCGAACAAAGTCTGCCAGGGCCCGCAGATACTCCACCACCCCCATGCCGTCGGCCGCACGCGTCACCTTCTCTCTGAATTCAGAGGGGAAGGAATCGAGCGCACCCAGTTGCGCGACAGAATCGGCCGCGAAGTCCAACAACCCTGCCGAGGTGTAGGCCGAGCAGTTCCAGTTCGCGACCCAGTCGCGGCGTACCAGGCGGATGTAGCGCTGGATCTCTTCGTCCAGGGACAGCTTTCCGCCCGACTCCTGGACCGCGATGGCGAGATCGAGAAGCCTCAGCACGGGGCCGTCCGAGAACAACGATGGGGGAAATGACTGCACGTGACCTACCTCTCCCATGGGCCCTTGTGCGGCATGACCGTGATAGCCCGGCGACTGAATCTCGGACCGGTTCGGGTTGTAATGAGCGGCAGCTACTCAGCCGGACCTGAGCATCAACGCTCAAGAATGCCGGAAGCACGCTTCGTACCATCGCCGCATGGAAGCGCCAGAGAGAAGCACGGACAGCGGCAGCAGGACGGAACGGCGATGGCACAAGGGCTGCGCGGCGGCGCTGTCCGTTTTTGCCGTCCTGGGACTGGTCCTGGGACTGCTGGGGCTGTGGGGTCTCTCCGAGTTGGAGAAGGGCCTGGACGGATATGGCCAGCTGGAGGAGACGGATTACGGTGCCTCTGGGAGCGTGGCCGACCCGTTGGCGCCCGGTGCCATCGCGCGATACGAGGACGGGCTCAGGGTGACCGTCAGCGAGCCACGCTGGAAGCCGGAAGAGCGTATCTACTGCTTTACCGTCACGTATGAGAATGAAAGAGATGAATCACTGATTCCCGGTGGCGGTTCTGCGGACGAAAGCGCCTCCGAGTACGGGCCGGCACCCCTTGTCGTACGCGCCGGCGAACCTCTCGACGACTACGGGCCCGACGACGGAAGCACGAGCGACTGGCTCAACCGCCTGGAGGCGGGCGCAGAGCTCCTGTCGCCCCTTGGCGCGGGCGAGAGGGTCGCCGTGCCGGTACGTGTAACCGGGAGTGCGAAGGGAACGCCGATCACGGTGGAAGTGGTGCCACCGGACGACAGTTATCGCGAAACCGCGTACTGGAAGCTCACACTGGGCTGACACCAGTCGGAGCGGCTGAGCCGGCAGAGCATCTGCGATTCACGCTTTACGGCCGGTAGCGGATCTCCAGCATCACGCAGCCTCCGGATGTCCGGTACGGGCCGTGTTCCATGCCCGGGGGCCGGGCGGCGAAGTCTCCGGCGCGGAAGGTCTGATCCAGGGTCAGGTCGTGCAGGTCGCCTTTGAGCAAGTAGACCTCCTCGACCCACTCGTGCCGGATCACGCCGGAGTGCGAGGTGTCGAGGCCGGGCTCCCAGCGCACCAGCCGGGTCAGCACCTCCGGATCGGCCTCGTCCCTGCTCAGAATCCTCTCGGCGGTCCCGGGCTGCGGCCCGGTGCGCCACTCCATGGCGTCCGGTGAAAAGAATTCCCGCTCGTTCTTCATGACGGTGACCTTAGACCGACCAGCAATGGGGGCGGACCGGTCACTCCCAGAGCCCGGCCAGATGCGCGTGGAGCACGTCGTGTGCCTCTTGCGGAGTGAGGTGGCCGATGAGGACGTGCGCGGTGAGGCCGTCCGCAAGGGCGAGGAGGGTGCGGGCCTCGCGCTGCGGATCGAGGGGCGCGGCGCCGTCGGCGTCCTCGCAGGCTTCCGAGATGAGGCGGGTGAATGCCTCTTGCAGGGCCGCGTAGTTCATCTTCAACGTCCTTGCGAGCGCCTCGCTGACGGCCGCCTGCGCGACGAAGGCGAGCCACACCCTGGCCTCGGCGCGGTGTTCTTCCCGGAGGAGTGAGATCTCGGTGGCCGCGTGGCCCAGGGCGGTGCCGGCCGACTGGGCCGGGCTCCTGACGAGGCGGGCCTGTACGCGCTCGCCGATCCGCTCGCCGATGTGCCCGAGAGCGAACACGAGCATCTCTTCCTTGGTACGGAAGCACCGCTGGACGGCACCCATCGACACCTGCGCGCGGGCGGCGACGTCGCGAAGGGTCACGCCCTCCAGCCCACGCTCGTCGGCGAGTTGGCAGACGGCCTCGGCGATGAGGCGGCGTCGGCCCACATGATCCACCTGCCTGGGCATGCCCGGTCACCTCCTCAACGCACAGCACTCCGCTTCGCACCGCACTTTATGCGATGCACCCGCATCGGTTCCACGCTACGGTTCCGATGCGAGCGCATTGGTACGTGGATGAGAAAGGTGAAGCCATGCAGGACGCCCTGTGGAAGATGCCGGCCGCCGCACAGGCGGAGGCTGTGCGCAGAGCGGAGGTCTCGGCCGTCGAACTGGTCGACAGTCACCTGGACCGCATAGCCGAGGTCAACCCGACGATGAACGCGGTCACTCAGCTCCTCGCGGAGCGCGCACGCGAGGCCGCGGCACAGACGGACCGCAGGCGGGCCGCCGGTGAACCACTGGGCCCCCTCGCGGGCGTGCCCTTCACGGTGAAGGAGAGCACCGCCGTCGAAGGCGTGCCGACCACCTTCGGCACGGAACGCTTCCGCGATCTGGTGGCGTCGGCCGACGCACCACCGGTGGCACGGCTGCGCGCGGCCGGGGCCATTCCCCTCGGGCACAGCAACATCCCCACTCTGATCCTGGCGGGGATGCACACGCGCAGCGAGCTGTTCGGCGACACGGTCAACCCGTGGGACAGCGGCCGGACCTCCGGCGGCTCCAGCGGAGGCGACGCGGTGGCCGTCGCCACGGGCATGGCGGCGCTCGGGCTCGGCAACGACTCCGGTGGATCGGTACGTATACCGGCTCAGTTCTGCGGCGTGGCCGGGCTGAAGCCCTCCACCGGCCGGTTCCCCGCCGACCACCGCGTTCTCGGCCCGGACGACCCCGGCCCGGCGTCCCAGTTCCTGGTCACCGACGGCCCGCTGGCCCGGAGCGTGGGCGACCTACGGCTTGTCTACGAAGTGCTGGCCGGGACCGATCCGCGAGACCCACGCGCCGTGCCGGTGCCCGCCTACGGCGAACCGCTCCCCGGACGCGTGAAGGTCGCGGTGGTGGCGGACCCCGGCGGGCACGGCGTACACCCCACGATTCGTGGAGCCGTCGCGACCGCGGCCGACGCGCTCCGCGACGCCGGATACGACGTGCGCGAGGAGCGGGACGTACCGCGGATGGACGAGACCCTCGATGCGTACGGCCGGATCACCGTGACCGAGTTCGCCCCGACCTGGCCGGTGGTGCGCAAGCTGCTCGGCAAGGGCGGGGACCGCTATATCGAGATGACGATGGAGCAGACCCCGCCCGCGAGCGCGGACGAGTTCATGAAGCTGATGGGCACGTGGATGAGCATCCGCCGCTCATGGGCCGAATTCCTCGACGCATACCCGCTGTTGCTCGGCCCGGTCTTCACCGAGCCACCGGTCGAGCCGGGGCTGGAGTCGCGTGACAGGACAGGCCGGGACCGGGTCGGGTCGGGAATGCGGCTGTGCACCGCGTCAAGCTTCGTCGGTGTGCCCGCTGTGGCCGTACCGACCGGGGTGGCCGACGGGCTCCCCGCCGGAGTGCAGATCATCGGGCGCGCCTTCCGGGAGGACCTGTGCCTGGACGCGGCCCAGGCGATCGAGGACCGGCTCGGAGTTCTCACGCCGGTCGACCCGCGCGTGGGAGGCCGTGCGGAAAGCCCCCGGAAACACGAACGCCCCCTCCGGACGGAGGGGGCGTAACGCTGCTCGACTGCACCAGCTCGACTTCACCAGAAGACCGGTGGCGGGATTCGTACCCGCGATCTGGGACGACCGTAGCGGACCACACCCATGGACCGGCGGACATCCGATACGCGTGTCGTCCACCGGGCCAGAGCACCTGGTGCGGGGCGCGGGGGCCGCGCCCCGCACACGCACCCCGACTCGCTCAGCCCAGCGCCGACTTCACCGCGTCCGCCAGCCGGCTCGCCACCGACCGGGCCTGCTCGATGTCGGCCGCCTCGACCATGACCCGTACCAGCGGCTCCGTGCCCGAGGAGCGCAGCAACACCCGGCCCGTGGCGCCCAGTTCGCGCTCGGCCTCGGTGACCGCCGCGCCCAGTTCCGCCGACGTGGTGACCCGCGACTTGTCGACGTCGGGCACATTGATCAGCACCTGCGGCATCCGCTCCATGACGCCGGCCAGGTCGGCCAGCGTACGGCCGGTCGCGGCGACGCGGGCCGCCAGCATCAGGCCGGTGAGCGTGCCGTCGCCGGTCGTCGCGTGGTCGAGGACGATGACATGGCCGGACTGCTCGCCGCCCAGGGCGTAGCCGTGCCGCTTCATCGACTCCAGGACGTAACGGTCACCGACCGCCGTCTCGACCATGTGGATGCCCTCGCGCTCCATCGCCATCTTGAAGCCGAGGTTGGACATGACCGTCCCGACCACCGCGTCCCCGCGCAGTGTGCCCGCCTCGCGCATCGCGAGGGCCAGCACGGCGAGGATCTGGTCGCCGTCGACCTCTTCGCCCGCGCCGTCCACGGCGAGGCAGCGGTCCGCGTCGCCGTCGTGGGCGATGCCGAAGTGCGCGCCGTGCTCGACGACCGCGGCCTTCAGCAGGTTCAGATGCGTGGAGCCGCATCCGTCGTTGATGTTCAGGCCGTCCGGCTCCGCACCGATCGTGATGACCTCGGCGCCGGCCCGCGCGAACGCCTCCGGCGACACCCGGGCCGCCGCGCCGTGCGCCTCGTCCAGGACGACCTTGAGACCGTCGAGCCGGTTCGGCAGCACCGCGATGAGGTGGGCCACGTACTGGTCGAAGCCCTCGTCGTACGAGCGGACCCGGCCGACGCCCGCGCCGGTCGGCCGCTGCCAGGGCTCACCGGTGCGGTGCTCGTCGTAGATCGACTCGATCCGGTCCTCCAGCTCGTCGGCGAGCTTGTGCCCGCCACGCGCGAAGAACTTGATGCCGTTGTCGGGCATGGCGTTGTGGCTCGCGGAGAGCATCACGCCGAGGTCGGCGCCCAACGCGCCGGTGAGATACGCGACCGCGGGGGTGGGCAGCACACCGACGCGCAGGACGTCCACGCCCGCGCTCGCGAGACCCGCGACCACGGCGGCCTCGAGGAATTCGCCGGACGCGCGGGGATCGCGACCGACCACCGCCGTGGGCCGGTGTCCCTCGAACGTCCCCACCTCGGCGAGCACATGCGCCGCGGCGACCGACAGCCCGAGCGCCAGCTCCGCCGTCAGATCGGCGTTGGCGACACCTCGCACGCCATCCGTACCGAAGAGTCGTCCCACAGCTCTCCCTCCGAGAATCGCCCAGAACCCAAACCGTTCTGAACGAAAAAAGCTCCGATAATGCAGATTTTTGAGCGTCTAATGCTGTTATACGCCCGAGTAACCAATAAAACGAACGCCCCGGCAGCACGGAGTGCCGCCGGGGCGTTCGAAGCTCGTACCGGCCGCGAGACCGGTACGAGCCAGCGAGCGATTTAGCGCTTGCTGTACTGCGGGGCCTTACGGGCCTTCTTCAGACCGGCCTTCTTGCGCTCGACCGCACGGTCGTCGCGGCTCAGGAAGCCGGCCTTCTTCAGCGCGGCGCGGTTGTTGTCCACGTCCGCCTCGTTCAACGCGCGGGCCACGCCGAGGCGCAGCGCGCCGGCCTGGCCGGAGACGCCGCCACCCGAGATACGGGCGATGACGTCGTAGCGGTTGTCGAGCTCGAGCACCTTGAAGGGCTCGTTGACTTCCTGCTGGTGCACCTTGTTGGGGAAGTACTCCTCAAGGGTGCGACCGTTGATCTTCCACTTGCCGGTGCCCGGGACGATCCGGACTCGGGCGATGGCGTTCTTGCGACGGCCCAGGCCGGCCGCCGGCTGCGGGTCGCCGAAGCGGCCCGCGAGCGACTCCGAGGTGTACTCACCCTCGACGGGGACCTCGGACTCGAAGGTCGTCACCTCGGCGTAGGTCTCTTCGACCTCAGCACCTTCGACGGGCGTTTCAACAGTGGTCTCGGCCACGATGCTCCTCAGATTTCTTTTCGTCTTAGGGGGTGGCCGGAACTACTGCGCGACCTGGGTGATCTCGAACGGCACCGGCTGCTGGGCAGCGTGCGGGTGCTGGTCGCCCGAGTAGATCTTGAGCTTCGAGATCATCTGACGGCCCAGGGTGTTCTTGGGGATCATGCCCTTGATGGCCTTCTCGACGGCCTTCTCGGGGTTCTTGTCCAGCAGCTCGTCGTAGCGGACGGAGCGCAGACCACCCGGGTAGCCGGAGTGGCGGTACGCCATCTTCTGGGTCCGCTTGTTGCCGGACAGGTGCACCTTGTCCGCGTTGATGATGATGACGAAGTCACCGGTGTCAACGTGCGGCGCGTAGATGGCCTTGTGCTTGCCGCGCAGCAGGTTGGCGGCGGTGGTCGCCAGACGGCCCAGGACGATGTCCTGCGCGTCGATGATGTGCCACTGGCGCGTCACATCGCCGGGCTTGGGGCTGTACGTACGCACGGTCGTATGCCTTCGCTTCTTCAGAGAGTGGAGTCCTGACTTGGGCCACCCGGACGATCACGACAGCCCTGGCCGGCATACGGGGACGCAACCCGCTGCCTGCCGCTGTCCATCGGCCCGGTAGACCGGCGTAAGGGCCCCTCGCGTGAGAACGACCAAGCCAATACGCATAACGAACCAGAAGAATACCGTCGGTGCGCCGTACGGGTCAAAACGGCTCCCCAGAGGCCCGCACCCACCGCCTGCTTCCGTACCGCTACCGAGCGCGCACCACCCTGCGCTCGTCCCACACCGGCTCCGGCGTCTCCCGTACGACCCCGTCCGAGCCGAACACCAGATACCGGTCGAAGGAGCGCGCGAACCAGCGGTCGTGGGTGACCGCCAGCACCGTGCCCTCGTACGCCTCCAGGCCCTCCTGAAGGGCCTCCGCCGACTCCAGGTCCAGGTTGTCGGTGGGTTCGTCCAGCAGCAGCGCCGTCGTGCCGCACAGCTCCAGCAGGAGGATCTGGAAGCGCGCCTGCTGGCCACCCGAGAGCTTGTCGAAGGGCTGGTCGCCCTGGCGCTCCAGCTCGTAGCGGCGCAGCACGCTCATCGCCCCGCCCCGGTCCTTGGCGTGCTCCGTCCACAGGATGTCGACCAGTGCGCGCCCCATCAGCTCCGGGTGAGCGTGCGTCTGCGCGAAGTGTCCGGGCACGACCCGTGCGCCCAGCTTCCACGCCCCCTCGTGCCGTACGTCGTCCCCGGCCAGCAGCCGCAGGAAGTGTGACTTCCCCGAGCCGTTGGAGCCGAGGACGGCAACCCGCTCCCCGTAATAGATCTCCAGCGAGAACGGCTTCATCAGGCCGGACAGCTCCAGGTTCTCGCAGGTCACGGCCCGCACCCCGGTGCGCCCGCCGCGCAGGCGCATGGTGATCTCCTGCTCGCGCGGCGGCTCGGGCGGCGGCCCGGCCTCCTCGTACTTCCGCAGCCGCGTCTGCGCCGCCGAGTACCGCGACGCCATCTCGTGGCTGACCGAGGCCGCCTGCCGCAGGTTGATCACCAGACGCTTCAGCTGCGCGTGCTTCTCCTCCCAGCGCCGCTTCAGCTCCTCGAACCGCGCGAACCGCTCCCGCCGCGCCTCGTGGTACGTACCGAACCCGCCGCCGTGCACCCACACGTCGGAGCCGGCGGGTCCCGGTTCCACACTCACGATCTTCTCGGCCGCGCCCGCCAGCAGCTCCCGGTCGTGGGAGATGAAGAGGACCGTCTTACGGGTCTCCTTCAGCCGCTCCTCCAGCCACCGCTTGCCCGGCACGTCCAGATAGTTGTCCGGCTCGTCCAGCAGCAGCACCTCGTCGGGCCCGCGCAGCAGTGCCTCCAGCACCAGCCGCTTCTGCTCGCCGCCGCTCAGTGTGCGCAGCTCGCGCCACTGCGCCTTCTCGTACGGGACACCCAGCGCCGCCGTCGTGCACATGTCCCAGAGCGTCTCGGCCTCGTACCCGCGCGCCTCCGCCCAGTCGCTCAGCGCCTGCGCGTACCGCATCTGCGCGGCCTCGTCGTCGACGGTCAGGATCCCGTGCTCGGCCTCGTCCACGGCCGCCGCGGCCTCCCGTACGCGCGGCTGCGCGACCGAGACCAGCAGGTCACGGACCGTACGCTCGTCCCGCACCGACCCCACGAACTGCGACATCACACCGAGGCCGCCGCTGACCGTCACCGTGCCGCCGTGCGGCCGCAGCTCCCCCGAGATCAGCCGCAACAGGGTCGTCTTGCCGGCGCCGTTGGCCCCGACGAGAGCGACGACGGATCCTTCCCCGACGCGGAACGAGGCGTCGCCGAGCAGCACCCGTCCGTCGGGGAGGTAGTACTCCAGGTGCGCGGCCTCAACATGTCCCATGGTCCGCATTGTCCGTGCAGTCGCGTCCAGAGCCCAATTCTTTTGCCACGTACCCCGTTTCTCATGTGCCTCCGGGGCACAACTCCCCCTCGGGCGGCCTTAAACTCACGGCATGAGCTTTGGGCAAGGGGGACCTTCATGGGGCGGCCCCGGTTCACCGGGACCTGACTCGTACGGATCGCAGACCCCGTACGGAGCGCAGAAGCCGTACGGGTCGCGGAACACACACGGGTCGCGGCACACGCACGGATCACAGGAAGCGCACCGGTCGTCGGACCCGTACGGCACTCCCGATCCGTACGGCACTCCCGACCCGTACAGCACGCCCGACCCGTACACCGCGGCCGATCCGTACGGCACACCCGATCCCTACACATCCCAGGACGCGTACTCCGCGCCGACACCGGACTGGGGCGCCCTGGCGGACGAGTCCGCCGCGCGCACCCGCCGCAAGCGCTGGCTGATGATCGGCGGCGGCGCGGTCGCGACCGCCACCGTCGCCGCGATCGTGGCGACCGCCGTCGTGTCCATGGACGGCGACGGCAAGAACACCGCCTCGGGACAGAGCGCGACCGAACTGCCCAGCACCGTCACCGATCCGACCGATCAGGGCACCGCGGCGGGGCCCTCCTTCCCCTCGGCCGAGCCGCTGCCCCCGCCGAACCCGAAGGACTACATCTCCAGCGCGGACAAGGACAAGGCTCCGCTGAGCGCCGACACCCTCTACCCCGGCCGGAGGCTCGCCATGGGCAGCCGCCTCTACATGAAGGGCGCCACGGCGCACACCACCAACTGCGCCGCGTCCGCCCAGGGTGCCCTCGGTTCCATCCTCGCCGCGAACAGCTGCAACGAGGTCTTCCGCGCCACGTACAGCAAGGACGGCATCGCCGTGACCGTCGGTGTCGCGGTCTTCGACAAGGAGGCCCAGGCGCTGAAGGCCAAGGACCAGGCGGAGGGCGGCGTCGCCTCGCTCTCCGGGGCCGGTGTCCCGACCTTCTGCCGGGCCCCCTCGTTCTGCCGCAGGACCACCAACTCGTACGGCCGCTACCTCTACTTCACGGTCGGCGGCTTCACGTCCGGCAAGGACGTCACCACGTCCGACAAGGACGTCTACACCACCGGTGACGACATCGCGGAGTTCACGTTCCGTCAGATCCTCGACCGCGGACGGGCCCAGGCCTCGGCGGCGGCCAAGGCTCCGGTCGAGCAGTAGGCCGCCACCGGCTCCGGCCTCAGCAGCAGCCGCTGCCGCTGCCGCTGTCCTGAATACCGCCCAGCGTGCGCTTGTTGCGCGCCTGGCGGTTACGGGCGCCCAGCAACTCGTCGGCCGGATAACCGACTTCCTCCAGTGTCAGCCCGTGCGGCCGCACCACATGCACCGCCGAGTCCCGCACCCCCGCCGCCAGCACCTTCGCCGGCCACGGCACCGGCCGGTGCCCGTCGCCCACGAACAGCAGCGCGCCCACCAGCGAACGCACCATGTTGTGGCAGAAGGCGTCGGCCCGCACGGTCGCGGTGATCACACCGTGCGCGTCCCGCTCCCACTCCAGCCGCTGGAGGGTACGGATGGTCGTCGCGCCCTCGCGCTTCTTGCAGTACGCCGCGAAGTCGTGCTCACCGAGCAGCCCGGCGGACGCCTCGTTCATCGCGGCCACGTCCAACGGCCAGTCGTGCCACAGCACATGGCCGCGCAGCAGCGGATCGACGCCTCCGGGGTGGTCGACCACCCGGTACGCGTAGCGCCGCCAGACGGCCGAGAAACGCGCGTTGAAGCCCGCGGGCGCCTCGGCGACCTTCCAGACCCGTACGTCATGGCCGAGCCGTCCCGCGAGCCGCCGCAGCAGCCGTTCCCGGTGCTCGGCCCACACGTCCTCGGGCAGATCGACGTGGGCGACCTGCCCGCGCGCGTGCACGCCCGCGTCCGTACGCCCCGCGACGGTCAGCTCGTACGTACGCGAGGACCGCGTCACCGTACGCAGCGCGTCCTCGATCTCCCCCTGGACCGTGCGCCGGGTCTTCTGCTTCGCCCAGCCGGAGAAGTCCTTGCCGTCGTAACTGAGGTCGAGCCGCACCCGCACGTGTCCGGGCGCCGCGCCCTCGACGTCCTCGCTCACCTGATCAACCTGACTCACCTGTCGGAACTCACCTGTCGGGATCCTCTCGAAACACAACGGGCCCGCCCCCGTGAGGGAGCGGGCCCGTCCTGAAGCCGTCGGTCAGAACGCTCAGGCGTCCTTCGACTCCGACTCGGCCGGCTTGGCGTCCTCGACGGTCTCGGCCGGAGCCTCGTCCTTCTTGAGGGCGTCTTCCTTGACCGCGCGCTTCGTCGCCGCCTCGGCCTCACCGGTGGCCTCCTGGGCCACGGTCAGGGCCTCGACCAGCTCGATGACCGCCATCGGGGCGTTGTCGCCACGACGGTTGCCGATCTTGGTGATGCGCGTGTAACCACCGGGGCGGTTCTCGTAGCGCGGGGCGATCTCGGTGAAGAGCGTGTGGACGACGCTCTTGTCCGTGATCGACTGGAGCACCTGGCGACGGTTGTGGATGTCGCCCTTCTTCGCCTTCGTGATGAAGCGCTCCGCGACCGGACGCAGGCGGCGGGCCTTGGCCTCGGTCGTGGTGATACGGCCGTGCTCGAACAGCGACTTCGCGAGGTTCGCGAGAAGCAGCTTCTCGTGCGCGGCGCCGCCGCCCAGACGGGCACCCTTGGCGGGCTTCGGCATGGTGTTACTCCTTCATATCTGCACCGGCCGTGTCAGGTACCGATGTCAGTTCCCGCAGAGCGGATGCCCTGCGAAATGGCCCCGGCGCGGGGCCCCGGCACGGGGGCACCCTTTCGGGCGCCCCGGCCGGAGGTGTGTCAGTACTGCTCGGTCTCCACGAAGCCCGCGTCCGCGTCGTCGTCGGCGCCGAAGGCGTCGGCGGCGGCGGTCGGGTCGAATCCGGGCGGGCTGTCCTTGAGCGCGAGGCCCATGCCGGCCAGCTTCGCCTTGACCTCGTCGATCGACTTCGCACCGAAGTTACGGATGTCGAGCAGGTCGGCCTCGGAACGCGCCACGAGCTCACCCACGGAGTGGATGCCCTCGCGCTTGAGGCAGTTGTACGACCGAACGGTGAGCTCCAGCTCCTCGATCGGCAGGGCGAGATCGGCGGCGAGCGCCGCGTCCGTCGGCGACGGGCCCATGTCGATGCCCTCGGCGTCGATGTTGAGCTCGCGCGCCAGACCGAACAGCTCGACCAGCGTCTTACCGGCGGACGCCATGGCGTCACGCGGCCGCATGGCCTGCTTGGTCTCGACGTCGACGATCAGCTTGTCGAAGTCGGTGCGCTGCTCGACACGGGTCGCCTCGACCTTGTACGTGACCTTGAGCACCGGCGAGTAGATGGAGTCGACCGGAATACGGCCGATCTCCTGGCCCACCTGCTTGTTCTGGACGGCGGAGACGTAGCCGCGACCGCGCTCGACGGTCAGCTCCATCTCCAGCTTGCCCTTGCCGTTCAGCGTCGCGAGGACGAGGTCCGGGTTGTGGACCTCGACACCGGCCGGCGGGGCGATGTCAGCAGCGGTGACCAGGCCGGGACCCTGCTTGCGCAGGTACATCACGACCGGCTCGTCGTGCTCCGAGGAGACGACCAGCTGCTTGATGTTGAGGATGAGGTCGGTGACGTCCTCCTTGACGCCCGGCACGGTGGTGAACTCGTGCAGGACCCCGTCGATCCGGATGCTGGTGACAGCGGCACCGGGGATCGAGGAGAGGAGCGTACGGCGCAGGGAGTTGCCGAGCGTGTAGCCGAAGCCCGGCTCCAGCGGCTCGATGACGAACCGCGAGCGGTATTCGTCGACGACCTCTTCGGTCAGCGAAGGACGCTGAGCGATAAGCATGGTGTTGCCTCCAGTCTTGGCACCCACTATTTGATGCCAACAGGAACAAGGGTACGGGCGGCACGGCACCGAAGCGCCGTACCGCCCGCGAGCTGTTCCCCTCTACGTACGAGACGTACGAGGGGACAGCGAAATCAGACGCGGCGACGCTTCGGCGGGCGGCAGCCGTTGTGCGGGGTGGGGGTGACGTCCTGGATCGAGCCCACCTCCAGGCCGGTGGCCTGGAGCGAACGGATCGCGGTCTCACGGCCGGAGCCGGGACCCTTGACGAAGACGTCGACCTTGCGCATGCCGTGCTCCTGCGCGCGACGGGCGGCCGACTCGGCGGCCATCTGCGCGGCGAAGGGGGTGGACTTGCGCGAGCCCTTGAAGCCGACGTGGCCGGCGGAGGCCCAGGAGATCACGTTGCCCGAGGGGTCCGTGATCGAGACGATGGTGTTGTTGAACGTGCTCTTGATGTGGGCGTGCCCATGAGCGACGTTCTTCTTTTCCTTGCGGCGCACCTTCTTGGCTGCGCCCTGACGGCCCTTAGGAGGCATTCTTTTGAACTCCTGCGGTGGAGGTGGTCGGTCCTACAGCGAAGACCGCTGGTGAGCGTCCGCTGAGGACTACTTCTTGCCCGGCTTCTTCTTACCGGCGATGGCGCGACGCGGGCCCTTGCGGGTACGAGCGTTCGTGCTGGTGCGCTGACCGTGCACCGGCAGGCCACGGCGGTGACGCAGACCCTGGTAGCAGCCGATCTCGACCTTGCGGCGGATGTCGGCGGCGATCTCGCGACGAAGGTCACCCTCGGTCTTGAGGTTGGCGTCGACGTACTCACGGATCTTGACGAGGTCTTCCTCGGCAAGGTCGCGAACACGGACGTTGGGGTCCACGCCAACGGCGGCGAGGGTCTCCTTGGACCGGGTGCGCCCGATACCGAAGACGTAAGTAAGGGCGACCTCGACGCGCTTTTCGCGCGGGAGGTCAACGCCTGCGAGGCGTGCCATTCATGGCTCCTGATGGTGTCGGAGGTCTTCCGCAGCGTCTGTCCCGGCTGCCGCCCGCCTCTCGGAAGAGAGCGGTACGGTCCGGGTCCCCGGCCTCCGCCGGAGGTGTCGGTCCCACTGTGTGGGAGCCGGACACTGCGTTATTACGAGTTGCTCGCGTCGCGCGAAGTACTGCGAAGGGAAAGGCGGTCGTACGTCAGCCCTGGCGCTGCTTGTGGCGCAGGTTGTCGCAGATGACCATGACCCGGCCGTGACGGCGGATCACCTTGCACTTGTCGCAGATCTTCTTGACGCTCGGCTTGACCTTCATGGGATTGAGGTTCTCCGGGTCAGTGCAAACGCTCCCCGGAAGGAGCGTCGGCAAGATCTACTTGTATCGGTAGACGATCCGGCCACGCGTCAGGTCGTACGGAGACAGCTCCACCACGACCCGGTCATCGGGCAGGATTCGGATGTAGTGCATCCGCATCTTGCCGCTGATGTGCGCGAGGACCTTGTGACCGTTCTGGAGCTCCACCTTGAACATGGCGTTCGGGAGGGACTCGATCACGGTGCCCTCAATTTCGATGGCACCTTGCTTCTTGGCCACGCTTCGCCCTTCGAATCGGCTACCTTGGTCGGTTTCTGGCAATCGCATGCAGACACACGGGTGCACCAGAGCCGACGCGTCAGTCTACGGCAGCACACTCGAAAAGACGAATCCGTTGAGTTTGCCCACTGCCGGAGATTTTTAAGCGGACGGTCTTCCTCACGCTCCGCCGGACGGGCCCTTGAGGCTCAGGCCAGCGGGTCGGGCGCCGCGGTCACACCCAGCTCCGCGAGCTTCGCCCTGCCGCCGTCGGGCGACGTCAGGACCAGCGGGCCCTCCTCGGTGAGCGCCACCGAGTGCTCCCAGTGCGAGGACCAGGTGCCGTCGGTCGTGATGACCGTCCACTCGTCCTCCAGCACCTCGGTGCGGGGCGTCCCGAGCGACACCATCGGCTCGATCGCCAGGCAGAATCCCGGGATCAGCTTCGGGCCCTTGCCACGCTTGCGGGTGACGTAGTTCAGCAGGTGCGGGTCCATGTGCATCTCGGTGCCGATGCCGTGGCCGCCGTAGTCCTCGATGATCCCGTACTTGCCGCCGCCCGGACGCGGCTGGCGGCGGATGTACGTCTCGATCGCCCGGGAGACGTCCACCAGCCGGTTACCGGTCCGCATCGCCGCGATACCGGCCCACATCGACTCCTGGGTCACCCGGGACAGCTCGACCAGCTCAGGGGCGTGACCGGTGCCGACGAACGCCGTGAAGGCCGCGTCACCGTGCCAGCCGTCGATGATCGCGCCGGCGTCGACGGAGATGATGTCGCCGTCCTTGAGGACGGTCTTGTCGTCCGGGATGCCATGGACGACGACCTCGTTGACCGAGGTGCAGATGGTCGCGGGGAACCCGCCGTACCCGAGGAAGTTCGGCTTGGCGCCGTGCTCCGCGAGCACCTTGCGGGCGACCTGGTCCAGATCCCTGGTGGTGGCGCCGGGCACCGCGGCCTCGCCGGTGGCCGCGTGCACGGCGGCGACGACCAGTCCCGCCTCGCGCATCTTCGCGATCTGCTCGGGAGTCTTGATCTGCACCATGCCTGTGCCTTCCACCTGACTGTCTGCGAAACCGTTCGAACCGTTCGAACCGCCAAAACAGTACGGCCGTGGTGTCCGACGGACGCCACGGCCGTACCTGCGCTACTGCTGCTTACTGCTCAGCACTGCTTACCGCTCAACCCTGCGAGGCCGGGTCCCGCTTCAGAGCCTCCATCGCGCGCTCGGTCACCTCGGTGACCTTGCCGAGCGCGGAGATCGTGACCACCAGGCCCTGGGCCTTGTAGTAGTCGATGATCGGCTCGGTCTGCGTGTGGTAGACCTCCAGGCGAGTCCGTACGGTCTCCTCGGAGTCGTCCCCCCGCTGGTACAGCTCGCCACCGCAGGCGTCACAGACGCCTTCCTGCTTCGACGGGCTGTACGTGATGTGGAAGACATGCGCGCTGTTGTTACGGCAGATCCGCCGGCCGGCGATCCGCTTCACCACCTCTTCCTCGGGAACTTCGAGGTCGAGTACCGCGTCCAACCGCACATCATCCGCCGTGAGCGCCTGATCCAGCGCCTGGGCCTGCGACACATTGCGCGGGAAGCCGTCCAGCAGGAAGCCGTTCACGGCGTCCGGCTGGGCCATGCGATCCTGCGCCATCGCGATGGTGACCTCGTCGGGCACCAGGTTCCCGGCGTGGATGTACGCCTTCGCCTGTTTGCCGAGGGCCGTGCCCTGGCTGATGTTGGCCCGGAAAAGGTCGCCCGTGGAGATGTGCGGGATCGACAGATTCTCGGCTAGGTACGCAGCCTGCGTTCCCTTGCCGGCACCGGGCGGTCCGACGAGGACGATTCGCATCAGCGGAGGAACCCTTCGTAATTACGCTGCTGAAGCTGGCTCTCGATCTGCTTCACGGTCTCCAGACCCACACCCACGATGATGAGGATGCTCGTCCCGCCGAACGGGAAGTTCTGGTTCGCACCGCCGAAGCCTGCCAACGCCATCGTCGGGACGAGAGCAATCAGCCCCAGGTACAGCGAGCCCGGCCAAGTGATCCTGTTGAGCACGTAGCTCAGATACTCGGCAGTAGGTCGACCTGCCCGGATACCCGGGATGAAGCCACCATACTTCTTCATGTTGTCCGCGACTTCTTCGGGGTTGAACGAGATGGCCACGTAGAAGAAGGCGAAGAAAACGATCAGCAGGAAGTACGAGGCGATGTAGTACGGGTGGTCGCCCTTGACGAAGTGGGCCTCGATCCACGTTTTCCAGGCGGAGTTCCCGCTGGAGAACTGCGCGACCAGCGCCGGGATGTAGAGCAGCGACGACGCGAAGATGACCGGAATCACACCGGCCTGGTTCACCTTCAGCGGGATGTACGTCGACGTACCGCCGTAGGACCTGCGGCCGATCATGCGCTTGGCGTACTGGACGGGGATCCGGCGCTGCGCCTGCTCGACGAAGACGACCAGGCCCACCATCACGAAGCCGATCAGGATGACCGTGCCGAACTCGATCCAGCCCTTGGCGAGCGTGCCGCTCTGCTTGATGGCCCAGAGGGCGCCGGGGAAGCCGGCGGCGATCGAGATGAACATCAGGATGGACATGCCGTTGCCGATGCCGCGGTCGGTGATCAGCTCACCGAGCCACATGACGGCCGCGGTGCCCGCGGTCATGGTGATCACCATGACGACGGTGACGAAGATCGACTGGTCGGGGACGATCTCCGAGGCGACCGGGCAGCCGCTGAAGAGCGCGCCGCTGCGGGCGGTGGCCACCAGGCCGGTGCCCTGGAGCACGGCGAGGGCGACCGTCAGATAACGGGTGTACTGAGTGATCTTGGCCTGACCGGACTGCCCCTCTTTCTTGAGGGCCTCCAGTCGAGGAATGACCACGGTCAGCAGCTGGAGGATGATGCTCGCGGTGATGTACGGCATGATGCCGAGCGCGAAGATCGTAATCTGTAGCAGCGCCCCGCCGCTGAACATGTTCACCAGGCCGAACAGGCTGTTATTGCCCTTCTGGGCCGCGTCGACACACGTCTGAACATTCTCGTAACTGACGCCTGGTACGGGGACATGCGCCCCGAGCCGGTACAGCACGATGATGCTGAGCGTGAAGAGCAGCTTCTTGCGCAGGTCGGGCGTCTTGAACGCCCGGGCGAACGCGGTGAGCACGGTGCCTCCTGCGACCCCCGCGCTACTGCGTCAGAGGTGACGGTATTGAGGATCGACGGATACGGAACGAGCGGGTGCCGCACGGGGAACCCCTGCGGACACTCCGCGCGGCGGGGGTCCGGGGGCGAGCCCCCGGCTTCAATACAGCAACAATGCACGCCACCTTACCGGCGACAGTGCCCCCCTTGGAACGACCAACCGGGGATGCCCCATATGAGAGGCATCCCCGGTCGGATGTTCAGGCCATCGAGTTGTCTCAGACGAGCTCGGTGACGGTGCCGCCCGCGGCGGCAATCTTCTCCTTGGCGGAGCCGGAGACGGCGTCAACCGAAACCTGCAGCGCCACGGAGATCTCGCCCTGGCCCAGGACCTTGACGAGGCTGTTCTTGCGAACCGCGCCCTTGGCGACCAGGTCGGCCACCGTGACCTCGCCACCCTCGGGGTAGAGAGCGGAGAGCTTGTCCAGGTTCACCACCTGGAACTCGGTGCGGAACGGGTTCTTGAAGCCCTTGAGCTTCGGGAGACGCATGTGGAGGGGCATCTGCCCACCCTCGAAGCGCTCCGGAACCTGGTAACGGGCCTTGGTGCCCTTGGTGCCACGACCAGCGGTCTTACCCTTGGACGCCTCACCACGACCCACACGGGTCTTGGCGGTCTTGGCGCCCGGGGCAGGACGGAGGTTGTGGACCTTCAGCGGGTTGTTCTCCGCCATGTCAGTCGACCTCCTCGACCGTTACGAGGTGCCGCACGGTGTTGGCCATGCCGCGGAACTCGGGACGGTCATCCTTGACAACAACGTCGTTCAGGCGCTTGAGCCCGAGCGAACGCAGGGTGTCGCGGTGGTTCTGCTTGCTGCCGATGTACGACTTCGTCTGCGTGATCTTGAGACGGGCCATTACGCACCCGCTCCCGCACGCGCACGGAGCAGAGCCGCGGGAGCAACGTCCTCGAGGGGCAGACCACGGCGGGCCGCGATCTCCTCGGGACGCTGCAGGCCCTGAAGGGCCGCCACGGTCGCGTGCACGATGTTGATCGCGTTGTCCGAGCCGAGCGACTTCGACAGGATGTCGTGCACGCCCGCGCACTCGAGCACGGCACGCACCGGGCCACCGGCGATAACACCGGTACCGGGGGAAGCCGGCTTGAGCAGAACGACGCCCGCGGCCTTCTCGCCCTGGATCGGGTGCGGGATGGTGCCCTGGATACGGGGGACCTTGAAGAAGTGCTTCTTGGCCTCCTCAACACCCTTGGCGATGGCGGCCGGCACCTCCTTGGCCTTGCCGTAACCGACACCGACGGTGCCGTCACCATCGCCCACCACGACCAGCGCGGTGAAGCTGAAGCGACGACCACCCTTCACAACCTTGGCAACGCGGTTGATCGCGACAACGCGCTCAACGTAAGCGGTCTTCTCGGCGGCAGCGCCACCGTCGCGACCCTTCCGGTCCCGCCGCTCGCCGCCACCGGCACCGCTTCCGCGGCGCTGGGGTCCAGCCATTGGATTTACCTCTCTCTGTTACGTCCGTTGGTCCCGGGATCCGGGGCTTAGAACTTCAGCCCGGCTTCGCGGGCGGCGTCAGCCAGAGCGGCAATGCGCCCGGCGTACCTGTTGCCACCACGGTCGAACACGACGGTCTCGACACCCGCGGCCTTGGCGCGCTCGGCGACCAGGGCCCCGACCTGCTGGGCCTGGGCGCTCTTGTCGCCCTCGCCACCGCGGATCGAGGTGTCCAGGGTCGACGCCGACGCGAGCGTGTGGCCCGCGATGTCGTCGATGACCTGCGCGACGATGTTGCGGTTGGAGCGCGTCACGACCAGACGAGGACGCTCCGGCGTGCCGGAGACGTGCTTGCGGACGCGGATGTGGCGACGCTTGATGGCGGCGCGCTTGTACGCGTCACCCTTGGCGATCTTTACACCGTATGCCATGGCTTACTTACCCGCCTTTCCGACCTTGCGGCGGATGACCTCGCCCGCGTACTTGACGCCCTTGGCCTTGTACGGGTCGGGCTTCCGCAGCTTGCGGATGTTAGCGGCGACCTCGCCGACCTTCTGCTTGTCGATGCCCTCGACGGAGAACTTCGTGGGCGACTCGACCTTGAAGGTGATGCCCTCGGGGGCCTCGATGAGGATCGGGTGGCTGTAGCCCAGGGCGAACTCCAGGTTGGAGCCCTTCGCCTGGACGCGGTAACCGACACCGCTGATCTCGAGCGCCTTGGTGTATCCCTTGGTCACGCCGGTGATCATGTTCGCCACCAGCGTGCGGGACAGGCCGTGAAGGGCCTTGTTCTGACGCTCGTCGTTGGGGCGCAGCACCGAAAGGATGCCGTCCTCGCCCTTGGTGACCTCGATCGGCGCGGCAACGGTGTGCGAGAGGGAACCCTTGGGGCCCTTCACCGCGACCGTGCGGCCATCGATGGTGACGTCCACACCGGCGGGAACCTGGATGGGGAGCTTGCCGATTCGCGACATGAGCTTTTCCTCCGTTCCCGACTACCAGACGTAGGCGAGGACTTCCCCACCTACGCCCTTCTTGCCTGCCTGCTGGCCGGTCAGGAGACCGTGGGACGTGGAGATGATCGCCACGCCCAGGCCGCCGAGGACCTTCGGCAGGTTGGTGGACTTCGCGTACACGCGCAGACCCGGCTTGGAGATGCGCTTGATGCCGGCGATCGAACGCTCGCGGTTCGGGCCGAACTTCAGCTCCAGGACGAGGTTCTTGCCGACCTCGGCGTCCTCGACCTTCCAGCCGGTGATGAAGCCCTCCTGCTGGAGGATCTCCGCGATGTGCGACTTGATCTTGCTGTGCGGCATCACGACATCGTCGTGGTATGCCGAGTTCGCGTTGCGCAGACGCGTGAGCATGTCTGCGATGGGATCAGTCATGGTCATGAATTGGCCTTCGGCCTCTCTCGCCGGGGTTTCCTGTATGCGCCATCCCTCTCCCCGATCAGAGTCGGGACGGGTGCGGTGCGGGGACCTACGGCGTAGTAAGTCGTTATGGACGGCGGGCGCCCAACCCCACAAGCCTACGGCATGTGGGAGAGGGCTCCCGCCAACCAGATACTTACCGAGAGCTTCGAGCAGTTCTCCCGAAAGGGAGGACTACCAGGAGCTCTTGGTCACGCCCGGCAGCTCGCCGCGGTGCGCCATCTCACGAAGGCACACACGGCACAGGCCGAACTTGCGGTAGACGGAGTGGGGCCGGCCGCAGCGCTGGCAGCGGGTGTAACCGCGTACACCGAACTTCGGCTTACGGGCGGCCTTAGCGATCAGAGCCTTCTTCGCCACGGTCAGTTCTCCTTGAACGGGAAGCCGAGGTGACGAAGGAGGGCACGACCCTCGTCGTCATTGGTCGCCGTGGTGACCACGGTGATGTCCATGCCCCGGACCCGGTCGATCTTGTCCTGGTCGATCTCGTGGAACATGACCTGCTCCGTGAGACCGAAGGTGTAGTTGCCACGGCCGTCGAACTGCTTCGGCGACAGACCGCGGAAGTCACGGATACGCGGCAGCGCGAGCGACAGCGTACGGTCCAGGAACTCCCACATGCGGTCACCGCGGAGGGTGACGTGGCACCCGATCGGCTGACCCTCACGCAGCTTGAACTGCGCGATGGACTTCCGGGCCTTGGTGACCGACGGCTTCTGGCCGGTGATCGTGGTGAGGTCCTTGATGGCACCGTCGATCAGCTTGGAGTCGCGGGCGGCGTCGCCCACACCCATGTTGACCACGATCTTGACGAGACCGGGGATCTGCATGACGTTCTCGTACGAGAACTCCTCACGCAGCTTGCCGGCGATCTCCTCGCGGTAGCGCAGCTTCAGACGCGGCGCGTTGGTGGTCGCAGTCATCAGATGTCCTCACCGGTCCGCTTGGCAACGCGGATCTTGTTGCCCTCGTCGTCAAAGCGGTAGCCGACGCGCGAGACGACCTTCTTGCCGTCCTTCTCCACGACCAGCTGAACGTTGCTGATGTGGATGGGGGCCTCGGTGGTCACGATGCCGCCGGTCTGCGAACCGCGAGCCGTCTGACCGGCCTTGGTGTGCTTCTTGACCCGGTTGACACCCTCGACGAGAACACGGTCCTGCGCGGGGTAGGCCACAATGACCTTGCCCTGCTTGCCCTTGTCCTTACCGGTGATGACCTGAACCAGGTCGCCCTTCTTGATCTTCATGCTTACAGCACCTCCGGCGCGAGCGAGATGATCTTCATGAACTTCTTCTCGCGCAGCTCACGGCCCACCGGGCCGAAGATACGGGTGCCGCGAGGGTCGCCGTCGTTCTTCAGAATGACGGCGGCGTTCTCGTCGAAGCGGATGTACGAGCCGTCCTGACGACGACGCTCCTTGACGGTGCGAACGATGACCGCCTTGACGACGTCACCCTTCTTCACGTTGCCACCGGGGATCGCGTCCTTGACGGTGGCGACGATGACGTCACCGATGCCCGCGTAGCGGCGACCCGAGCCACCGAGAACACGGATGGTGAGAATTTCCTTCGCACCCGTGTTGTCGGCGACGCGCAGTCGCGACTCCTGCTGGATCACGTCTATCTCCTGATCGTCTGCCGGTTCCCGGCGGGGCTCCGCGAGTGACGTGAGTCGACTCGCGGGGCCCCACCGAGCCTGGCGGAACTATTCCGAGGGGGACTCCCCTCGGAGGGGTTCTACTTGGCCTTCTCGAGGATCTCGACGATGCGCCACCGCTTCGTGGCGGACTGCGGCCGGGTCTCCATCAGGAGGACGCGGTCGCCGATGCCGGCGGCGTTCTGCTCGTCGTGCGCCTTGAGCTTGCTCGTACGGCGGATGACCTTGCCGTACAGGGCGTGCTTCACGCGGTCCTCGACAGCGACGACGACGGTCTTGTCCATCTTGTCGCTGACGACAAGGCCCTCACGGGTCTTGCGGTCGCCGCGGGCGGTCTTGGTCTCGGTCACGTTGCTCTCAGTCATCAGGCGCTCTCCACCGTCTCGATGCCCAGCTCGCGCTCACGCATCAGGGTGTAGATCCGCGCGATGTCCTTGCGCACGAGCTTGAGCCGCCCGTGGTTCTCGAGCTGGCCGGTCGCCGCCTGGAAGCGGAGATTGAACAGCTCTTCCTTGGCCTCGCGGAGCTTGGCGACAAGCTCCTCGTTGCCCAGCTCGCGCAGTTCGGACGCCTTGGTCACGGCCGCCATCACGACTCACCTGCCTCGCGCCGAACGATCCGGCACTTCATCGGAAGCTTGTGAGCAGCGCGGGTAAGCGCCTCACGCGCAGTCTTCTCGTTCGGGTAGGACAGCTCGAACATCACCCGACCGGGCTTGACGTTCGCGATCCACCACTCGGGGGAACCCTTACCGGAACCCATGCGGGTCTCGGCAGGCTTCTTGGTGAGCGGACGGTCCGGGTAGATGTTGATCCAGACCTTTCCGCCACGCTTGATGTGACGCGTCATCGCGATACGAGCGGCCTCGATCTGACGGTTCGTCACGTACGCGGGGGTCAGCGCCTGGATGCCGTACTCGCCGAACGCAACCTGCGTTCCACCCTTGGACATTCCGCTGCGCTTCGGGTGGTGCTGCTTGCGGTGCTTGACCCTACGGGGGATCAGCATTTCGGTCAGGCCTCCGTTCCGCCGGTAGAAGAGGACGTCGCCTCAGCCGCGGGAGCGGCGGTCGCGTCGGCCTTGGGGGCCTCGGCTGCCGGGCTCTGCTGCGGCTTACGGCCACGGCCGCCACGCTCGCCACCGCGGCCACCACGGCCGGCGGGACGGTCGTTGCCACCGCCACGGGCCGGACGGTTGCCGGCGCGGGCCGCGGCGTTCTCGGCACGCACCTCGGCGATGTTCTTGACGTCGCCCTTGTAGATCCAGACCTTCACACCGATACGGCCGAAGGTCGTCTTGGCCTCGAAGAAGCCGTAGTCGACGTTCGCACGGAGCGTGTGCAGGGGCACGCGGCCCTCGCGGTAGAACTCCGAGCGGGACATCTCGGCGCCGCCGAGGCGGCCACCGCACTGGATCTTGATGCCCTTGGCGCCGGCCTTCATCGTCGACTGCATGCTCTTGCGCATGGCGCGACGGAAGGAGACGCGGGAGGACAGCTGCTCGGCGACGGCCTGGGCCACCAGCTGAGCGTCCACCTCGGGGTTCTTGACCTCGAGGATGTTCAGCTGGACCTGCTTGCCGGTCAGCTTCTCCAGCTCGCCGCGGATACGGTCGGCCTCGGCGCCGCGGCGGCCGATGACGATGCCCGGACGCGCGGTGTGGATGTCCACGCGGACTCGGTCGCGGGTGCGCTCGATCTCGACCTTCGAGATGCCGGCCCGCTCCATGCCCTTCGTCATCATGCGACGAATGGCAACGTCTTCCTTGACGTAGTCCTTGTACAGCTTGTCGGCATACCAGCGGGACTTGAAGTCCGTGGTGATACCGAGCCGGAACCCATGCGGGTTAACCTTCTGGCCCATTACCGGGTTCCTTCCTTGCTGCTGACGACCACGGTGATGTGGCTGGTCCGCTTACGGATCCGGTAAGCACGGCCCTGAGCACGCGGACGGAACCGCTTCAGGGTCGGACCTTCGTCCACGTACGCCTCGCTGATGATCAGCGACGAGGCGTCGGTGTGGTCGTAGTTGTGAGCGGCATTGGCAATGGCGCTGTCGAGCACCTTGCCTACCGTCACGCTCGCGGCCTGCGGGGCGAAACGCAGGACCGCCTGAGCCTCCGTGGCATCCATGCCACGGATGAGGTCCACCACGCGGCGGGCCTTCATGGGCGTGACGCGGATGTACCGCGCCTGGGCCCTGGCTTCCATGGTTGTCCCTTCGGTGTAAGTCATAGTCAGTCACCCCGCGTTAGCGGCGCTTCGACTTCCGGTCGTCCTTGACGTGGCCGCGGAAGGTGCGAGTCGGCGAGAACTCGCCGAGCTTGTGGCCGACCATGGACTCGGTGACGAACACCGGGACATGAATCTTGCCGTTGTGCACCGCGATCGTGTGGCCCAGCATGGCCGGGACGATCATCGAGCGACGGGACCAGGTCTTGATGACGTTCTTGGAGCCCGCTTCGTTCTGGACATCCACCTTCTTGATGAGGTGGCCGTCTACGAAGGGCCCCTTCTTGAGACTGCGCGGCATCTAAACCCGCTCCTAGCGCTTCTTGTTCGTCTTGCGGCGGCGGACGATGTACTTGTTGCTCGCCTTCTTGGGAGAACGAGTACGACCCTCCTTCTGACCCCACGGCGAGACCGGGTGGCGACCACCGGAGGTCTTGCCTTCACCACCACCGTGCGGGTGGTCGACCGGGTTCATGGCGACACCGCGGACGGACGGGCGAACGCCCTTCCAGCGCATACGGCCGGCCTTGCCCCAGTTGATGTTCGACTGCTCGGCGTTGCCGACCTCACCGATGGTGGCGCGGCAGCGCACGTCGACCAGCCGGATCTCGCCGGACGGCATACGAAGGTGGGCCATGGAGCCCTCCTTCGCCAGCAGCTGCACGGAGGCACCCGCGGAGCGGGCGAACTTCGCGCCGCCGCCGGGCCGCAGCTCGATGGCGTGGATGGTCGTACCGACCGGGATGTTGCGCAGCGCCAGGTTGTTGCCGGGCTTGATGTCGGCGCCCGGACCGTTCTCGACGCGAGCGCCCTGTGCCAGGCCACGCGGCGCGAGAATGTAGCGCTTCTCGCCGTCCGCGTAGTGCAGCAGCGCGATGCGCGCGGTGCGGTTCGGGTCGTACTCGATGTGCGCGACCTTGGCCGGCACGCCGTCCTTGTCGTGACGACGGAAGTCGATCACGCGGTAGGCACGCTTGTGGCCGCCACCCTGGTGGCGCATGGTCACACGACCGGCGTTGTTACGGCCGCCCTTGCTGTGCAGAGGGCGGACCAGCGACTTCTCCGGCGTGGACCGCGTGATCTCGACAAAGTCGGCGACGCTGGAGCCACGACGGCCCGGGGTCGTCGGCTTGTACTTGCGGATACCCATTGTCTCTCAGTCCTCGGAAGAATTCCGGATCCTGGACGTCCCAGCCCCCCGTCAGGAGGTCGGGCCGCCGAAGATGTCGATACGGTCGCCCTCGGCGAGGGTCACGATGGCGCGCTTGGTGTTCGCACGCTTGCCGAAACCGGTGCGGGTGCGCTTGCGCTTGCCCTGCCGGTTGATCGTGTTGACCCCGGTGACCTTGACCGAGAAGACCGCCTGGACGGCCTCCTTGATCTGGGTCTTGTTGGCGCGCGGGTCGACGACGAACGTGTACTTGCCCTCGTCGAGCAGTGCGTAGCTCTTCTCGGAGACCACGGGCTTGACAAGAATGTCGCGCGGGTCCGAGAGGGACTTGCTCAGCGGGGTCTCGACGGTCGCCGTGGTGCCACGACGGGCCTTCGCCACACGCGCGGCCTTCGCCGCCTTGGCGGCCTTCGGCGCAATGCTCGGGTGTCGCGTAGCCATCAGGCCTCGCTCCCTTCGGTCTCAGCGGCCTTGGAGGGGCCAGACACGAAGGACTCGAAGGCGGCCTTGGTGAAGACCACGTCGTCGGAGACGAGCACGTCGTACGTGTTCAGCTGGCCCGGCGCCAGGATGTGCACCTGGGGCAGGTTGCGGGCGGACAGCCACGCGGCCTCGTCGGCCCGCTCGGCGACCAGGAGCACGTGCTTGCGCTCGCTGATCTTGCCCAGCAGGGTCTTGGCGGCCTTGGTGGACACCGCGTCCTCGACCACGCCGGAGACGACGTGGATACGGGAGTGACGGGCCCGGTCGGTGAGGGCGGCGCGCAGAGCGGCGGCCTTCATCTTCTTGGGGGTCCGCTGCGAGTAGTCACGCGGCACGGGGCCGTGGACGACGCCACCACCGGCGAACTGGGGCGCGCGGGTCGAACCCTGACGGGCGCGGCCGGTGCCCTTCTGGCGGTAGGGCTTCTTGCCACCACCACGGACCTCGGCGCGGGTCTTGGTCTTGTGCGTGCCCTGTCGGGCAGCGGCCAGCTGGGCGACAACGACCTGGTGGATCAGCGGAATGCTGACCTTGGCGTCGAAGATCTCCGAAGGGAGTTCGACGGTCCCGGCCTTGTCGCCTGCCGGCGAAAGGATGTCAACGGTGCTCATCAGTTACCTCAGGCCCCCTTGGCCGCGGTACGGACCAGGACGAGGCCGCCGTTCGGACCAGGAACCGCACCCTTGATCAGGAGCAGGCCCTTCTCCGCGTCAACGGCGTGAACGGTCAGGTTCTGGGTGGTGACCCGCTCGTTGCCCATACGGCCCGCCATGCGGAGGCCCTTGAACACACGACCCGGGGTGGCGCAGCCACCGATGGAACCGGGGGAGCGGTGCTTGCGCTGGGTGCCGTGACCGGCGCCGAGGCCCTTGAAGTTGTGACGCTTCATGACACCGGCGAAGCCCTTGCCCTTGCTCTTGCCCGTGACGTCGACCTTGACGCCGGACTCGAACACCTCGGCAGTGACCTCCTGACCGAGCGTGTACTCGCTCGCGTCGGGGGTGCGGAGCTCCACCAGGTGGCGGCGGGGGGTCACGTCGGCCTTGGCGAAGTGGCCCTTGAGGGGCTTGTTCACCTTGCGCGGGTCGATCTCGCCGAAGGCGATCTGGACCGACTCGTAGCCGTCGGAGTCATTCGTACGGACCTGGGTCACGACGCAGGGTCCGGCCTTGACCACGGTCACCGGGACGACACGGTTGTTGTCGTCCCAGACCTGGGTCATGCCGAGCTTCTCGCCCAGGACACCCTTGATCTGCTTTGCCATCTCTTCCGCGCCTCTCAGAGCTTGATCTCGATGTCGACGCCGGCCGGAAGGTCCAGGCGCATCAACGAGTCAACGGTCTTGGGCGTCGGGTCGAGGATGTCGATCAGGCGCTTGTGCGTGCGCATCTCGAAGTGCTCGCGCGAGTCCTTGTACTTGTGCGGCGACTTGATGACGCAGTACACGTTCTTCTCAGTGGGCAGCGGCACCGGGCCCGCGACCGACGCACCAGTACGCGTCACCGTCTCGACGATCTTCTTCGCCGACGAATCGATGACCTCGTGGTCGTAGGCCTTGAGCCGGATGCGGATCTTCTGTCCCGCCATGGCTGCTTCTTAGTCCTGTCTCTCGTAACGCTCTGGAACCCGCTGGGTCGAGCTTCTTGGAACTGCCGGCCCTGCTCCGACCCACGCGGTCGGGCGTGTCGCATTCCCTCTACGAAGATCTCCCGAAGGATTTCCCAACCAAGGGTTTGCGGGCCCGTGGACCGCAGGCCGGGGGCAGAACACCCACCGGGTGCCTGGCCGGAACCCCGCTGACACTTCCCGGAAGATTCCCGTACGTCCGCCCCAGCGCTGCCCCGGAAGGCAGTTGGGACGACGAGTACTGTGGGACTCGCTTCCGGTCCTCCCGGCGGGAGGCGCGCAGCATCGGCACTCAACCGAGCAACCTGAACAGTGTGCCATAGGGGCCTTGACCCTGGCCAATCGGGCCGGAAATCGTACCCCACGGGCGCGTGAGCGAATCCTGGGGCGGCGGAGACCAGGCCGAGGCCGGGCCGATCCGGCCCGGCCTCGGCAGGATCTCGGGCAGGGTACGGCGTCAGCGCCGGGAGGTGTGCGCCACGAAGTCGGACCAGGCGGTCGCGGCGAAGCCGAGGCGGGGGCCTTCGGTGGCCTTGGAGTCGCGGACGTGGACGGTACCGGGGGTGGTGGCGACCTCGACGCACTCCGGGCCGTCATTGGTGCTGTAGCTACTCTTCGTCCACTCCAACGCGGAGCCGCCTCCGGTCGAGGACTTGAGGGTCATGTCTCTCCCAGCACTTTCTCGATGAAGGCCAGTGACTCTCGTGGCCTGAGGGCCTGCGATCGGATCATTCCATAGCGCATCTCCAGGATCTGGACCTCCTTGGGGTTGGAGATCAGGCGGCTGATGAGCTGCACTTCGTTGTGCCCCACCGCCGCACCGTCCCTGAGCTTCAGCACTTGGAGCGAGCCGCCGAGCCCCGCGTGCTCCTCTGCGGCTGTCGGCATCACCTGGATCTCGACGTGGCGCAACTTCGCGATCTCCAGCAGGTGTTCGAGCTGCCGACGAAACACCATTCTGCCTCCGATGGGTCGCCGAAGCACCGCCTCTTCCTGGACGAACGTCAGCAACGGCGCCGGCCGACGGGCGAAGATCTCCTGCCGCCCCATGCGGGCGCCCACCAGGCGTTCAAGCTGGTCCTCGTCGTACGCCGGCCGTCGAAGTCCGAACAACGCGCGGGCGTACTCCTCGGTCTGCAGAAGACCGTGAACAACGGTGTTGCCGTAGGCGCCCAGCTCGACGGCTTCCGCCTCCAGCTTCGCGAGATCCCGCACCCTCTTCGGGTACCGGGCCTCCGCCACGTCCTGCTTCATCGCGGCGAGTTTCCCGCCCGCGCCCAGCACCTCGTCCGCCCGGTCGAGGAACTCCGGTCGCGGGATGCGCTTGCCGGCCTCCACCTTGTAGACCTGGTTCTCGCCGTACCCGATCGCCGCGCCGAACTCGACCTGGCGCAGACCGGCGGCCTCCCGCCAGAGCTTGATCTGGCGGCCGACGGCGGCGATCACCGCGCCCGAGTCGTCTCCCGGGTCCGGTTCCCAGTCGGGCTCGTCCGCGCCGTCCGTCGTGTAGTCCGTACCGCCGCTGTCCACGCCCATGTGCACACCTCCGACACGCCCGTAGCGTCACTTTCGGCCGCCCCGGGGCACGGAAGGTCACGCTGTACAGCCCTGACAGTTGCATGCCTGACCAGGGACATTGACCGTACGTAAGGGCGTCGTCACTGTTCAGCGTAGGCATATCCGGACACGCTGTGTGACGTGAACCGAGAAATCAGCGACCAGTTGCCCCTGACGCAATCGGCGCCGCCCACCCATGAGTTCCGCGTGCAGCTGTCGTCCACTCACAGGGGCGCCAGGCTCGCTCGGCTGCTCGCCGTCGAGCAACTGCGTTCCTGGGGGCTGCCGTTCGAGGATGCCGCTCAGGTCGTGGCCGAGTTGGCGTCGAACGCGGCGGTACATGGCCATGCACCCGGCCGGGACTTCCGCCTCACCCTTCGTCGACCGACAGAGCGGATGCTGCGCATCGAGGTGACCGACGCACAGGGCACGCGGCTTCCGGCCACCAGCCAACCGGCGCTCACCGATGCCGAGTCGGGGCGCGGGCTTCTGCTCGTTGGGGTGCTGGCCGACCGGTGGGGTGTCACGGCCGGACCGGCGCTCAGCAAAACGGTCTGGGCGGAGATCGACTTCGCCTCCTGAGCCCGGCCTCCCCCGGCCCGCTGGAAGCCCGTCCACCGAAACCCGGAAACGCTGGCCTCGGTGGCTCAGGCCTCGGGGCCCCGGGACGTAAAAAGACCAAAGAACCCGGGAAAGAACCAACCAAACCCCACCCAACCTCCCGTACATCACCCACAAGGGTGATCTCGTTCCACAGGGCCGGCTTTCGGACAGGGCAGGGCGGCAGGCTCGGCCTCGACAACAGCAGACATGAGACGGCCCCCGCCGGGACTGGCATCCCGATCGAGGGCCTGACCACCAAGGAAGCCAGAGACCTTCCCGATGACTGAGCAGCAGCTTAGTGCGCCCCCGCGCGCTCGTAACGTCGTTCGCCGATCCCCATCCGGAGTGATGAAGGTGAACGAATTCCAGGCCTCCGGCTACACGATCGTCGGCAACCACCTCGCCCAGCACCGCGAGTTGTCCGCGACCGCGATCGGGCTGGCCACGCACATCCAGTCGCTGCCCGAGGGCTCGCCGGTGGACATCAAGACGCTGTCCGGCAAGTTCCCCGAGGGGCACGACCGTATCGCCGCCGCCTTACGGGAGTTGGAGGCGTACGGGTACATCGAACGCCTTCGCGAGCGGACCGAGGGCGGCTGGATCGTCACCCGTACGATCTCGTACAACGCGCCGGAGGCGACCCGCGCCCGTCGGGCCCGCGAAGCCGCCCTGGGGAATCAGGACGGGCGTGTGACCGTGGAACGTCCGCAACCGCCGACGCCGCTCCCGGTAGCCGCGTCGGCGCCGTCCACCGCCGAGCCCCCGCGGTCACCCGGGCCCGAGACCGCTCCCGCACCATCCGTAGGCGCGATCAGCGCGCCGAGCGGGACGGCGGCGCCCCGTGCCGTACCGCCGCCACTCCCCCAGCCACACGTCCACACTCCCGAGCGTGAGCGCACGGCCGCCTCGCTCCTGGCCGATCTGCGGCGCGATGCCCCGTGCCTCTTACTCTCCGAGCGGGACGGACGGCGCCTGGCCCTGGCCGTCGCCGCCTGGCTGGAGCGCGGTGCCGCGCCCGAGGCCGTACGACGCACCCTGACCGCGAACCTGCCATCGGGCCTGCACCACCCGGCCGCCCTGCTGGCCCACCGCCTCACCGCGCTGCTGCCGCCACCGCTCCCGGCGCCCCCGGTCACCACAACCGCCGCACGCCCGGACCCACTTCAGAACTGCGACACCTGCGACCGCGCCTACCGCGCGCCGGAACCGGGCACGTGCGGCGGCTGCGCCGCCTCGGTCACTCCACTCGCGGCATAGGAACGCGGGCCGACATCAGAGTTCGGGGGCGAGAAGCGTGAGCCGAAGGAGCGCCGCGACGGCGAGCGCGACGGGCAACGCGTACCACCACATGCGCAGCCAACCGGCCTTCACGAATGCCAACGTCAGCAGTCCCCCGAAAACGGCGATCCCCAAGCCGATCCCGGCGGCGATGTCGGACTTGCCGGCCGCGTCGGTGTCCCAGAAGCCGTCGGGCTCGATCAGGCAGGCGAGCCAGATGACGTAACCCGAGACCAGATGCACCAGGGCGAGGACGACAGCGCAGATCACCGTGCCGAGAAGACTGGCGGATTTGCGCCCGCGTCCGTCAGCGGTACGGATCGTGGGTCGGGCAGCGTTGCTCACCGCGATGCCTCCTCGGGGCTGTCCTTCGGGGACCGTCATCGTGATCGTCGCACGGCGCGGGCCGGGCAACGGCGTTGCGATCGGTAACGGGAACGCGACAGAATCCGGCGCATGACAAGGGGCGGGGATCACATAGCTGGGGCAGAAGAGCCCCTCCGACTGTCCGATCTGACAGAACCGGCCGATCTGACAGAACCGACAGTTCCGACCGATCAGTCGGCCGCGCCAGTGGGTCGTGTGGCGGCCGGTCGGCGGGAGTTCGCGGTTCTGCTGGGGGAATTCCGGCGGGGCGCGTGGCTGGTGCCGCTGGACGACCAGGGCGATCTGTGGTCGGCGGAGCAGGGCGGGGTGCGGTGGATCTGCGCGTTCTCGGACGAGCCGGCGTTGGCACGGTTCGCGCACGCACAGGGGGCGCCGGATCGCGAGTGGTCGTATCAGCGGGTGCTGGGCGCCAGGCTGCTGGATGTGATGGTGCCGCTGCTGGAGGTACCGGCCGGGGTGGCGCTGGACGCGGGCAGCGATGAGGGAATGCTGTTTCCGCCGGTCGCGGGTGTCGTGCCCGAGGGGTCGGTTGTGGACACTGGAGGGACACGATGAGCGAGCGGGAACCGGATCTGGCGGCACCGGCGGGAGCGCTGGAGCTGATCGCGCAGGGGATCGACAAGGCGCACGAGGAGCTGAAGGATCTCGGCATGATCGGCGAGGCCACGACGGGCCGGGGCTTCTCGGATCTGTCCCTGTCGGGCGTCCAGTTGGGCCACGACGGCCTTGCCGCCGAGTTCACGACATTCTGTGAACGCTGGGAGTGGGGCGTACGGACGCTGATGAACCGCGGTAACGGGTTCGCGAAGGCGCTGGGGCTGTCGGCGGGGTCGCTCCATGAGCAGGAGCAGTACATCAAGGACACGTTCAAGATCGCGGTGAACTCGGTGAACGGCAATCCCCACCTGTCGGAGGACGAGGTCAAGGGCAAGAGCTGGGACGAGATCAGCACGCAGACTCCCACCGACGGTGCGGACTACAGCGCGGAGTCGTTCACGCAGGCACAGAGCGAGGTCGAACAGACCTGGCGGGACACCGGATACGACGTGAGCGACGGTGTGTACGACTCGATGCGCAACTCCGGGGTGATCACGCCCGAGGGGCGCGAGCTGATGGAGGAGAAGGCACGCGAGACATTCAGCCCCTCGGAGGAGGCGGTTCGGCAGGCGGAGCAGCCGAATTGGGGGGATCGCTGATGTCGGGTGCGGGTGGGGTGGACTGGGGTGGGCTGGCGGAGAAGGGGCTCGGCAAGGCGGAGGAGGTGTGGGACGAGGGGAAGCGGAAGGTCGGTGAGGGGGTCGACTGGGCGACGGACCGGACGGGTTCGGTCCTGGAGCGTCTCGACCACCACGCGGTCGCGGATGTGGTGGAGGACTGGGGCGACCGGACCGCTTCCTCGCTCGGTGCGAAGGTCGGTGAGCAGCAACTCGGTGAGAGTGAGGAGGCCGATGAGCTGATTCACGGCCGTGCGGGGGACATCGCGGCGAGTGTGAAGAACCTGCGGGACTTCGGGGCGGCGTTCGATCTGGTCGGCCAGGGGCTGAAGAGTCTGGACTCGGGTCACTGGAAGGGCGAGGCGGCCGAGGCGTTCCGTGAACGGTTCCAGAGCCTGCCGACGGACTGGCTGCATGCGGCGGACGCCTTCGAGGATGCGGCGGGGGCGTTGGAGACGTATGCGAAGACGGTGACGTGGGCGCAGGGTGAGGCGCGGGAGGCGGTCGCCCTCTACAAGGAGGGTGAGGCGGCGTCGAGGTCGGCGCGTGCCGCGTGGGACAAGGAGCGTGTGGCTCACGAGGAGTCGTTGGCCGGTGATGCGCCGTTGCCCGATCCCGGTGGGTTCACCGACCCCGGCGATGCGAAGCGCAAGCGGGCCCAGGAGATTTTGGCCGGGGCGCGCAGTCAGCGTGACGAGGATGCCGGTACGGCGAAGAGGGCGGTGACCGCTGCGTTGGCGCATGCGCCGGCGGAGCCTTCGGCGACCGAGCGTGCGAAGTTCAACCTGGACGATTTCAGCGTGGCCCAGGGGGTGGAGCGGACCCACATGGTCTCCGGCATCGCCAAGGGGACGGTTGGGATCGTCAGTTTTGTGCGTGCGGTCAATCCGCAGGATCCGTACAACGTGACGCACCCGGCGGAGTACTACCGAAGCGTCAACATGACCCTGGCCGGTCTCGCCTCCACGGCGGCCCATCCCGACCGGGCGCTGAAGGGCGCCTGGGAAGCGCTCAAGAGCGACCCCGCCGAATTCGGCGGCCGCCTCGTGCCCGAACTCGCCACCACCAAAGGCGCCGGAGCAGGGCTCAGGGCCGGCCTGAGGGCCGGAGTGAAAGACCCGGTGAAGGCCGGTCCGAGCGACGGCCCGCTGGAAGGCCCGCAGAGGCCCGCACGCGAGCGTGTGACGGAGGACCCCCAGGAGCCGGCCAGGGAGCACGATCACAAGAAGTGTGTGGAGGACCCGGTCGATGTCGCCACCGGGCGCATGGTCCTGCCCCAGACGGACATCACGCTTCCGGGCTCACTCCCGCTGGTGTTCCGGCGCGTGTTCGAGTCGTCGTACCGCGCGGGCCGCTGGTTCGGGCCGACCTGGGCGAGCACGGTCGATCAGCGGCTGGAGATCGACTCCGAAGGAATCGTCCTCGTCCGCGAGGACGGCAGCCTGCTCGCGTATCCGCACCCCGCGCCGGGCGTCCCCGTTCTGCCCTTCCACGGGCAGCGTCGGCCGCTGGACCGGACAGACGACGGCTACACCGTCACCGACCCGGAAACCGGACGCGTCCAGCACTTCGCGGACCGCGGCGAGGATCTCGCACTCCTGGTACAGATCGACGACCGCAACGGCCGCTGGATCGCCTTCGAGTACGACGAGACCGGCGCTCCGACAAGCATCGTGCATCACGGCGGCTACCACCTGAAGCTCACCACCGACCACGAGCGCGTCACCGCCCTGCACCTGGCCGGAGCAGCCCCCGACGGCACCGACCAGGAAATCCTCCGCTACGGCTACACCGAAGGACACCTGACGGAGGTGACCAACTCCTCGGGCCGTCCCCTTCGCTTCGGCTACGACGAGTGCGGCCGTATCACCTCCTGGACGGACACCAACGACAGCCGGTTCGACTACGTCTACGACTCCCGCGACCGCTGTACGTTCCAGACCGGCGCGGAAGGCCATCTGCGCTCCACGTTCGAGTACGGCACCACCGACGGGGCCGACAGGACCGACAGGACCGCCCCGGAAACCGGCCTGCGCGTCACCACGCTCACGAACTCACTCGGCCACACCAGCCGCTTCCTCATCAACGAGGACGTGCAGGTCGTCGCGGAGATCGATCCCACCGGTGCGGTCACCCGCTTCGAGTACGACCGCTTCAACCGCCTTCTGTCGCGGACCGATCCACTCGGCAGGACGACCGGCCTCCACTACGACGATCACGGCAACCTGACCGCGGTCGCACGCCCGGACGGCCGGACTTCATCGGCCGCCTACAACGCCCTCGGTCTGCCGACCACCGTCCGCGGCACGGACGGCACCACCTGGCGTCAGAGCCATGACGAACGCGGCAACCGGACATCGGTAACCGCCCCGACCGGTGCCCTCACGAGTTACACGTACGACGAGGCCGGCCACGTCACCTCGGTGACGAACGCGCTCGGCGACACCACACGTCTCCGGTGCGACCGTGCCGGACTCGTCGTAGAGGCCATCGACCCGCTCGGGGCGGTCATCCGCTACGAACGGGACGGCTTCGGGCGTCCCGTGGCCGTCATCGACCCGCTCGGAGCGGTCAGCCGACTGGAGTGGACGCGGGAGGGCAAGCTGTCGCGCCGGACGGACGCGGATGGCACAGGAGAGTTCTGGACGTACGACGGTGAAGGCAACTGCCTCACTCACACCGATGCGCTGGGCGCGGTCTCCCGCTTCGAATACGGTCACTTCGACCTGCTGACGGCCCGTACCGGACCTGACGGCGCACGGTACGAATTCGCTTACGACACCGATCTCGTACTCACCCGGGTCACCAACCCCCAAGGGCTCAGCTGGCAATACGCGTACGACCCGGCCGGACACCTCACGTCGGAGACCGACTTCGACGGCCGAACCCTCACCTACACACATGACGCCGCCGGTGCGCTTCTGAGCCGTACGAACGGCCTCGGGCAGACGATCAGCTACGAGCGCGACGCACTGGGCCGGGCCACGAGCAAGAACGCCGAAGGCGCGATCACGACGTACGAGTACGACCTCACCGACGCCCTCACCCGGTCCGTCGGCCCCGACACCACACTCACCCTGCTCCGCGACCGCTTCGGCCGCCTGACGTCCGAGACCGTGGCCGACCGTACGGCGTCCTACACCTACGACGTCCTGGGCCGCCGCACGAGCCGCACCACCCCCGCCGGTGCCACCGGGGAATGGGCCTACGACGCGGCGGGCAACCGCACCGGTCTCACCGCTTCGGGCCGCGCCCTCACCTTCGAACTCGACGCGGCGGGCAATGAACTGACCCGGCACATCGGCGACACCATCACCCTCACCAGCCAGTGGGACGTGGTCGGCCGCCTCAGCGCCCAATCCGTACACGGACCGGGCACCGACCCCCTCCAGCACCGCGCCTACACCTACCGCGCCGACGGCAACCTCACCGGCATCGACGACCAGCTCTCCGGCACCCAGCGCTTCGACCTCGACGCGGCCGGCCGCGTCACCGCCGTCCACGCCGCGAACTGGACCGAGCGCTACGCCTACGACGAAGCCGGCAACCAAACCGAAGCGTCCTGGCCCACCTCCCATCCCGGTACGGAGAGCAGCGGCCCCCGCGTCTACACCGGCACCCGCATCACCCGGGCGGGCGACGTCCGCTACGAACACGATGCCCAGGGCCGCATCACACTGCGGCGGAAGACCCGGCTCAGCCGCAAACCAGACACCTGGCGCTACACCTGGGACGCCGAGGACCGCCTCACCTCCGTCACCACCCCCGACGGCACCCGATGGCGTTACCTCTACGACCCCCTGGGCCGCCGCATCGCCAAACAACGCCTCGCCCCCGACAGCACGACGGTCGAGGAACAGGTGGACTTCACCTGGGACGGCGCCACCCTCTGCGAACAGACCACCCGTTCCCCCGACCTGCCCCACCCCGTCACCCTCACCTGGCACCACCACGGCCTGCGCCCCCTCGCCCAGACCGAACGCATCACCACGCCCGACACCCCGCAGGACGAGATCGACGAGCGCTTCTTCGCCATCGTCACCGACCTCGTCGGCACCCCCACCGAACTCATCGACGAAACCGGCACCATCGCCTGGCACACCCGCACCACCCTCTGGGGCACAACCACCTGGAACACCAGCGCCACCGCGTACACCCCACTCCGCTTCCCGGGCCAGTACTTCGACCCGGAAACCGGCCTCCACTACAACTTCCACCGCCACTACGACCCCGAGATCGGCCGCTACCTCACCCCCGACCCGCTCGGCCTCAAGCCTGCTCCCAACCCGGCGGCATACGTCCACAATCCGCACACCTGGGCAGACCCACTCGGACTGTCACCGTGCCCACATCCGTCGCGCTCCGATGCCAAAACCCAGGCGCTCAAAGACGCCGGTGTCCCCGACGGGCAAGAGCCGTTCGACTCGGACGACTGGGTGCCGGCGACAACTCCCGCCTGGCAAGGAGGTAAACAGTTGCTGGGCGAGGACCACCAACCCATTTTCTACAGAGAGGAATGGTACGAAACACCATCAGGCGATATTGTCGTATTCCAGGATCACTGGTTCGGTCATCAGAAACCCGGCGAGCCAGGACACCAGGGACCGCACGTCCACGTAAGGCCGTACGAGAACACCCGCAACGGCCAGATCCCCGGCGCCGAGGAGCACTATTACTATGACCCAGACCTGGGTTGACCTGGTGAATAATTCAGAGAAACTCACCGCGCTTTATTCGAACATTCCCCCGCTGACCTCCGTAAGGTTGCGGTCTGTGAATTTCAACTGGCGAGGCCCTTCTGTGATCTTCAGAATGGATCTCCCCTCTTTCCCGGACAAAACTCCCCCCGCATCCGAAACTTCCCATGACACACTTCAGATTCATCTTCAATTCTTGGCGGTCGACAACCTGACTATGAACTCCTGGACGCCTCCCGCACTCTCTGATATTTCATTTACCCCGACCAAAAATCACCGGGTCTCGGTATCATGCACAGGACCTGGGTGTGCACTCGCCTTCAACAGCAGCGACTCGCTCCTTGTCGGCCACATGAGCACCTTTGCGATCGCTGAAGACGGCTCGGACACCGGATCCCGTAACTTTCTGGGACGGGTCGACGCTCGACGATTCACCACACTCCCACCCGCTGATGAGAAGACTTTCTATGAACGCCTCTAATTGGTCGACCTTCCTTGGCGATCCCCAGAAAATCTCCGGCTTGTACGATCAAGAACCGGACCTGAACTCCTGTGAACTATTTTACGTACAGGTGGACGAGCGCGGATCAAGCATCACTCTGGGGTTCGAGACTTCACATCTACCGCAAAATCCCACCCCAGAACAGAGCTCTGCCGAATTCAATTCGTTCGAGTTCTACCTGACCTTCATGGACACACAAGATTTGTCCATCAAGGGATGGACCGGCTCCCCCCGAAGAAACGTCGGCCTTGAGCGCACCTCGGCTGGGACCCTCGCGATGTCCATCACCTCCACAGGAACATCGATAGAATTTCAGGCTCGGTCGGCTTCTTGCACAAAGACGCGCATGAGCCTGATTTCGAGAGGCGAGTAGTCAGGTTTGTTCAGCCTCGGGATCAGAAGTCGCCCAGCAGCTGATCGGCCCGTTGCCGAACATCTACCGGCATGGTAGATGGACCCATGCGAGCGCGACCATGCCACTGAGGAAGCTTGAATTCAATACCCCGAGACATCGAAGCACCGGGTACGATCACTGCGACTCCCCTTCTCGTCGCCGGCTCCGCAACCGAACCCTCCCACCCCCAAGGGCACGCACATTCACGTGGATAACGGAATCAAGTTCATCTCCGAATTCGTCACGACCGGGCTGCTGCACGGTGTGGGGATCGGCACGCCGATAGAGAAGGTCGACCAGGCGTTCCACGTCGACTTCATCGAGGAGAACGACCGGACCCACTGGCTCCGCCGCGACTACGGATTCGTCGAGATCAGCTTCTCCGGCGGCCCCGACTGGGTGATGACCGGCGTCACGATCGAGCTGCACAGATTGCCATCGGGAGCCGGTTCGGCCGAAGAGTGGGGCAGGGAGATGCATGTCGACTTTGCGAGCTACACGCGCTGGGCGAATGTGCAAGCTGAGCTCTTGCGCACCCCCGGATCTCCGGCCCTGAAATGTACGGCCCAGGGCGAGTTCCTCGAATATCACGCCGCCGAGACCAAGATGTCGATCACCGTGGTGAACAACGAGGATGAACGTGACGACTGGCCCGGAAAGGGCGATATCTGGAGCGTCGGCCTGGGTTGAGGGCAGCGCGGCGCAACGCGGCCAAGGGGGCCGGAGGTTCGTGGTTGGCCGGAAGGGGCTGTAGGTGAGCCGGAAACGAACTGGGAAAGCGGTAGCCGACTGAGCAAGCTCGGTCCAGACCAAGCTGCTTTGGGTTCTGGCACCACTCCTGAACACACCTACTGTTCAAAGGGGTTGACCGCATGTCCCGCACCGTGAGCACCACTGGTACTTCGAAGAACAGCGCCCGCGCAAAGGCCCTGCTGGCCGGAGCCTCGTCCGTGCTCGCCCTCGGCGCCCTCGGCGCCACCGCCGGGCCGGCGTCCGCCGTGCCGAGTGGTGCGCAGGTCAACGGGCAGGCCACCTGGTACAACACCGGCCTCGGCGCCTGCGGTTGGTCCAGCAACGACAGTCAGCTCGTCGTGGCCGTCTCGCAGGCCGTGTACGGCAACCAGCCCAACCCGAACAACTCCCCCGTGTGCGGCAAGCAAGTGCGTGTCGACGGGCCCCTCGGCTCCGTGACCGTGACCGTCGTGGACAAGTGCTGGGGCTGTGCCGCGAACGACATCGACCTCAGCCCCGCCGCGTTCCGCGCCATCGGCGACCCCAACGTCGGACGCGTCAACGTCAGCTGGAACTGGGTCTGAGCCGGCCAGCAGGGAGGCGGCCCGGGAGTGTTGTGTTCCCTCCCGGGCCGCCCCCTGCGCAGAGCGCGGAGGTCAGCGAGGCAGCCCGCCCGGAGCCGTGGCCCAGGACGTGTTGGGCCGGTCGGTCAGGTCGAAGGCCAGCGAGCCTCCCCGCCGTACGAGCGAGCCGTCCAGCCACGACACGTCGTGCCGCCTGCCGCCCACCCGTACCGCGTCCACATACACGTTCGCGTCCGACGCGGCCGGCGCCGTGATCGTGATCGCGCGCCGCTCCCCCGCCCCCGCGATCACCGCGCGCGGGAACAGCGGGCCGGTCAGCAGCAGGTTCGCCGTGCCCGGGGTCTGCGGGTAGACGCCCAGCGCGGCGAAGACGTACCACGCCGACATCGTGCCGAGGTCGTCGTTGCCCGGAAGGCCCGAAGGGCCGGTCCCGTACACCGTGTCGACGAGTTCGCGGACGGTCTCCTGGGTCTTCCAGGGCTGCCCGAGCGCGTTGTAGAGCCAAGGGGCGTGAATGCCCGGCTCGTTGGTCGGGTCGTAGCGCAGCGGGTCGCCGCCACGGATCGACCAGGAGCCGTCCGGCTTGTGGAAGAAGCCGTCCAGGCGGGCCGCCGCCATGTCGCGGCCGCCCATGGCCGCCGCCAGGCCCTGTACGTCCTGCGGCACCATCCACGTGTACGTCGCCGCGCTGCCCTGGGCGAAGCCTCGGTCCGAGGCCGGGTCGAAGGGTGTGACCCACGAGCCGTCCAGGTTCCTCGCCTGGATGTAGCCGGAACCGGCACCAGCTCCGGAACCGGCTCCGCTCGTCGCCCCCGGGTTGAACACGTTCTTCCAGTAGCCACCCCGCGCGCTCAGCTCCTCGTACTCCCGGTCACGGCCCAACTGCCGCGCCCACTGCGCCAGCGCGGCATCGGCGACGGAGTCCTCCAGCGTCTCGGCGGCGCCGCCCCAGCAGTGGCAGGCGTCCTGCGCGGCGTAACGCGAGTCCAGGTACTGCGCCAGGTTGGGGCGCTGCCCCTCGCACTGCCCCGGGCAGCCCGCGTCGGAGAGCCCGGCCGGGTTCGGGACGGTGGCCTGGCGGTAGAGGGAGTCGAACGCGCCCTTCGCGTCGAAATTCCGTACCCCCATGGCGTAGAACGTCGCCAGCGTCGCCGCCGTGGGATCGCCCGTCATGACATGCGTCGCGCCGCTGATGTGCACCCATCTGTCCCACACCCCGCCGTTCTGCTCGGCGAAGTTGAACAGCGACTGGGCGAAGTCCCCGGCGACGCGCGGTTCGAGCAGGGCGAGCAGCTGCACCTGGGCCCGGTACTGGTCCCAGCCGGAGAAGTTGCTGTACTGCGCCCCCTGGCCGCGCCCGACGCGCCGTGTCGTACCGTCCATGCCCGGGTAACGGCCGTCGCGGTCGCTGACCAGGTTGGGCTGCTGGAGGGAGTGGTAGAGGGCGGTGTAGAACGTCGTACGCTGCGCCTCGCTGCCGCCGCTGATCCCGACGTCGCCCAACTGCCGCTTCCAGGCCGCCTGTCCGGACTCCGCCACGTCCGCCACGCTCGCCCGGGGCGCTATCTCGCCACGGAGATTGGCCTCGGCGCCCGCGAGCGAGACGTACGAGATACCGAGCCGCATCCGGACATCGTTGTCGCCCGCCGTGTCGAAACTGACGTACCCGCCGGAACCGCGCCCGGCCCGGTCCGCTCCGGTGGCATAGCCCTCGCCGCCGTCGGCCGTGGTGGAACCGGCGGCCAGGCGGTCGTTCCGCCAGGTGCCGACACCGGAGAAGGCGCGGTCGAAGGAGGCGGTGAAGTAGAGGCGGTAGTAGCTCTTGCGGTTGTTCTCACCGCCGTTGGCGCGCCGCCCGCAGAACGCCCCGGTCTCCACCCAGCCGGTCACCTTCCGCCGCGCGGTGTCGATGGCGACGTGGGCGTTCTCGCTGCCGTTGAGGGAGTTGGAGACGCGGAAGAGGAGGCTGGCCGGCTTGTCCTCGGGGAAGGTGAAGTCGGCGACCCCGGCCCGCTCGCTGACGGCGAGGTCGGTGGTCGCGCCCGAGTCGAGGCCCACACGGTAACGGCCGGGCTCGGCCTTCTCGTTGGCGTGCGAGAAGTTCGCGGCGTACTTCTGGTCCTTGGTGTCGGCGGAGGGGGACGAGTCGACCTCGCCCACGAACGGCATGATCGGTACGTCACCGGCGGCCCCCGGGTGGCAGCCCGCGCCGTTGACGTGCGTGAGGCTGAACCCGCGGGCGCGGGTCGTGTCGTACGAATAGCCGTTGGCGGCGGCGGTGTTGGTCTGGTCGCCCGCCGTGCTGGTCGGGGACCACGCGATCATGCCGAACGGCAGGTTGGCGCCGGGGTACGTGTTGCCGCCGTTGGCCGAGCCGATGAGCGGGTCCACGTACTGGGCCGGGTCGCGCACGGCCGGCGCCGCCGGCGGCACGACGGACGACGTTGCCGCCGGGGCCACGGCCGGTGCCGCGCTCGCCGTCGGGGTGCCCAGGAGCGGGGCGATCAGCCCGGCCACGGCGGCGGCCAATCCCCCGCCGACCAGCGCCGATCGTCTCCCGCGTCTCTTTCTCTTCCCGTTCCGCAACGCTGCTTCCATCGCGAACCACGCCCCTCTCCTGTGCCGGCACGCCCGTTGAGATCGCCGTGACGATAAGGGCGTTCGACGGCCCCCGCCGGCCTGCGAGGGGCACAGATGATGACAGCTGGGTGAAACCGACGGTCCGGCACCGCAATCGCTTGCCAAAGACGTGTACCGGAATTCCCGCCTGACGGGAATTCCGGTACACGAAAGCTACCTAGAGCGGGATCAGGTGGTCCACAGGGTCTTGTCACCGGCCATGATGGCCACCCTGCCGTCCTCCCGCAGGACCAGCTTCGCACCCTCGTTCCCGTTGGTGCGCGAGGCCCACACCGCCTTGTGGTCGGCGGTGTAGACGACGAGGTTGCCGTCCGGCTGGAACTCGACGTTGTGGTTCTTGCCGAAGACCATGGAGGCCCAGAGCGCGTGGTTGTCCGCCTTGTTGTAGACGACGAAGTTGCCGTCCGGCTGAATGGTCATCCGGATGCGGTTCGTACTCCACGACTGGCCGGTTTCGAGCTTGCTCGGCGCCGCGACCGTGGTCTTCGTCCAGACGACCGCCTTGGGCTTGTCGTCGGCCGCCTTCTCCTTCTCGTCCTTCTCGGAGTCGGCCGTCGGGGCGGGCTTCTCCTTGACGGATTCCTTGCTCTCCGTAGGCGTCGGCTCGTGCCGGACCTGAGGGATCTCGACCCGCACCGACTTGGAAGGGGTGGGGGTCGGGGAAGCCGAGGGCTTCTCGCTGGCGTAGTCGCCCGGCGCACCGGCCAGCGCGTCCGATCCGAGAACGGTGTCGGACGTCTGCAACGCCACGCTCCCCGACGGGCTGTTCCCCTTGCCGTCCTTGCCGCCGCCCATCAGGAGGAGCGGTACGGCGATGAGAACGGCTCCGGCTATGGCGGCGACGGCCAGCATGGGCTTCCCCGGCCGCCCGGCGGGCACCGCGGCGGGGGCGGCGGGCGGAGAGGATCCCCCGTCCGCTCCCGCGACGGCGATTCCGTTCGCCCGCCCGGGGCGCTCGCCCCGGGTGGCGCCCGAGGCCGTACCCGAGCCTGAGCCCGAGGCCGTGCCCGCGCCCGAGGCCGAGCCCGCGCCCGTACTCGAAGCCGTGCCCACGCCCGTACTCGAAGCCGTGCCCACGCCCGAGGCCGAGCCCGCTTCGGCAGTCCGCGCTTCTTCGGCCTCCGCTTTACCGGCGTCCGCTTCCGCCTTGCCGGCCTCCGCGCTTGCGACCGACCCGGCTTCGGCCGCCCCGGCCCCCGCTTCCCCGGCCCCGGTCTCCCCGGCCTTCGTATCGCCCGGCTCGTCGGCGGTGCGGGCGTTCACGGCCGCCCCGGCCTCTTCGACCCCGTCCGTCCGACCATCAGTCCCCGTGGGTACGGGCGCGGGCCGGGCCGGTTTCGAGGACGGTGACGGAGCCTGGGCATCGGCCGGGGCGAGAGCGTCGCCCGGGTCCGGAGCCGAGGCCGACAGTGTCACTGCCGCCCGGATACGGGGAGGGCGGGAAGCGGCTCCGGGCTTCGCCCCGCCCCCCGTGTCTCGCTGAACAACCATCCATGTTCCTCTCATGACGAGGAGTCAGCCAACGGCCTCAAGGTGCCCCTGGACGTGGCAACTGACGCAACTAGGGCTGTCTTCTTGGGAGTCGGCGTCACCGGCCGTCCGGCCGCATAGGTACGGACCACCGGTGGTCGGGGATTATGCCACGCCAGTACGACAAGCTGCCGTACACACCAAGCTGTACAGACCACGTCGTACACACCACGTCGTACAACACCACGCCTACACACACGACAGGGGCCCCGCACCACCGTCCTTACGGACGGGGTACGGGGCCCCTGCTGAATGCTCCGAGGAGCAACCAGGTCACGCCTGATCCGATCAGTCAGTTCCTTTCAGAACCGGACCCGACCGGATCGGATCGGACGGGATCAGCAATTACTTGTTGATCTTGGTGACCTGGCCGGCGCCGACGGTCCGGCCACCCTCACGGATGGCGAACTTGAGGCCCTCCTCCATGGCGACGGGCTGGATCAGCTCGACGCTCATGACGGTGTTGTCGCCCGGCATGACCATCTCGGTGCCCTCGGGGAGGGTCACCACGCCGGTCACGTCCGTGGTACGGAAGTAGAACTGCGGGCGGTAGTTGTTGAAGAAGGGGGTGTGACGGCCACCCTCGTCCTTCGACAGGATGTAGGCCTGGGCCTCGAAGCTGGTGTGCGGTGTGACCGAACCCGGCTTGATGATGACCTGGCCGCGCTCGACGTCCTCGCGCTTGATGCCACGGAGGAGCAGACCGACGTTCTCACCGGCCTGGCCCTCGTCGAGCAGCTTGCGGAACATCTCGATGCCGGTGACCGTGGTGGTGGTCTTGTCCTGCTTGATACCGACGATGTCGACGGTCTCGTTGACCTTGAGGACACCACGCTCGATACGACCGGTGACGACGGTGCCACGACCGGTGATCGTGAAGACGTCCTCGATCGGCATCAGGAACGGCTTGTCGATGTCACGCTCGGGCTGCGGGATGGACTCGTCCACGGCGCTCATCAGCTTGAGGACGGAGTCACCCCACTCCTTGTCGCCCTCGAGAGCCTTGAGCGCCGAGACACGCACGACCGGAAGGTCGTCGCCCGGGAACTCGTACTCGGAGAGGAGCTCACGGACCTCGAGCTCGACGAGCTCCATGATCTCTTCGTCGTCCACCATGTCGGCCTTGTTCAGGGCGACAACGATGTACGGCACGCCGACCTGGCGGGCCAGGAGCACGTGCTCCTTGGTCTGCGGCATCGGGCCGTCGGTGGCCGCGACCACGAGGATGGCGCCGTCCATCTGCGCCGCACCCGTGATCATGTTCTTGATGTAGTCCGCGTGACCAGGGCAGTCGACGTGCGCGTAGTGACGCGACTCCGTCTGGTACTCGACGTGCGCGATCGAGATCGTGATACCGCGCTGGCGCTCCTCAGGAGCCTTGTCGATCTGGTCGAAGGCCGAGGCCTCGTTCAGGTCCGGGTACGCGTCATGCAGCACCTTGGTAATGGCGGCCGTGAGGGTCGTCTTACCGTGGTCGATGTGACCGATGGTGCCGATGTTGACGTGCGGCTTAGTCCGCTCGAACTTCGCCTTCGCCACTGGGGTCCTCCTGGAGTGGTTCTGTACGCCTTACTCATCGGCGCCAGGTGATCTTTGCTGGGATGCCGGGGCCCGGAGCCGCCCCGCCGTGAATCCGGCGGAACTGCCCCAAGGCTTCCGGTGACAAGCCTAAAGCGTGGACTCGGAAGAGTTACTCGCCCTTGGCCTTCGCGATGATCTCCTCGGCGACGTTCCGGGGAACCTCGGCGTAGGAGTCGAACTGCATCGAGTAGCTTGCGCGCCCCGAGGTCTTGCTGCGGAGGTCGCCGACGTAGCCGAACATCTCCGAAAGCGGCACCAGACCCTTGATGACCTTGGCGTTGGACCGGTCCTCCATGGACTGGATCTGGCCACGGCGGGAGTTGATGTCGCCGATCACGTCGCCCATGTAGTCCTCGGGCGTGGTGACCTCGACGGCCATCATCGGCTCAAGGAGCACGGGAGACGCCCTGCGGGCACCTTCCTTGAACGCCTGCGAACCGGCGATCTTGAAGGCGAGCTCGGAGGAGTCGACCTCGTGGTAGCCACCGTCGAGCAGGGTGAGGCGCACGCCGGTCATCTCGTAACCGGCCAGGATGCCGAACTGCATGGCCTCCTGCGCACCGGCGTCGACCGAAGGGATGTACTCCTTCGGGATACGCCCACCGGTGACCTTGTTGACGAACTCGTACGAGGTGTCGCCACTCTCGATGGGCTCGAGCATGATCTGCACCTTGGCGAACTGCCCGGTGCCACCGGTCTGCTTCTTGTGGGTGAAGTCCACCCGCTCGACGGTCTTGCGGATCGTCTCACGGTAGGCGACCTGCGGCTTACCGACGTTCGCCTCGACGCGGAACTCGCGCTTCATACGGTCGACCAGCACCTCAAGGTGGAGCTCGCCCATACCGCCGATGACGGTCTGGCCGGTCTCCTCATTGCTGTGCACCTGGAAGGAGGGGTCCTCCTCCGCGAGACTCTGGATGGCGACACCCAGCTTCTCCTGGTCACCCTTGGACTTGGGCTCGATCGCGACCTCGATGACCGGCGCCGGGAAGTCCATGGACTCCAGGATCACCGGGCTCTTGTCGTCGCACAGCGTCTCACCGGTGGTGGTCTGCTTCAGGCCCATGACGGCGACGATGTCGCCGGCGCCCACCGACTCGATCTCCTCACGCTTGTTCGCGTGCATACGGTAGATCTTGCCGATGCGCTCCTTGCGGCCCTTCACGGAGTTCAGCACCGCGGTGCCGGCTTCGAGACGGCCGGAGTACACCCGGACGAAGGTGAGCTTGCCCAGGTGCGGGTCCCTCATGATCTTGAAGGCCAGCGCCGACAGCGGCTCGTCGAACGACGGCTTCCGCGTGACGACCTTCTCCGGGTCCTTCACGTCGTGGCCGTCGATGCCCTCGACGTCCAGGGGAGAAGGCAGGTAGCGCACGACCGCGTCGAGCAGGGGCTGAACGCCCTTGTTCTTGAACGCGGTACCGCAGAACACGGGGGTGACGGTGACGCCCTCGGACTTGCCGGAGGCGATGGTGATACGACGGATCGCCGTGTACAGCTGCTCCACGGTGGGCTCGACGCCCTCCAGGAACAGCTCCATCAGCTCGTCGTCGTTCTCGGCGACGGTCTCGAGCAGCTTGCCGCGCCATTCCTCGGCAGCCTCGGTGTGCGTGGCCGGGATGTCGACGGTGTCGTACATCTCGCCCTTGGCGGCCTCGGCGGACCAGACGTAGGCCTTCATCGTCACGAGGTCGACGACGCCCTTGAAGTCGGCCTCGGCACCGATCGGAAGCTGCATGACGATCGGGGTCGCGCCGAGGCGGTCCGAGATCATCTCGACGCAGCGGTGGAACTCCGCGCCGGTCCGGTCGAGCTTGTTGACGAAGCAGATACGCGGAACACCGTAACGGTCGGCCTGGCGCCAAACCGTCTCGGACTGCGGCTCCACACCGGCGACACCGTCGAACACGGTGACGGCACCGTCGAGTACGCGGAGCGAACGCTCCACCTCGACCGTGAAGTCCACGTGTCCCGGGGTGTCGATGATGTTGATGGTGTGGTCGACGTCCTCGAGCGGCCAGTGACAGGTCGTCGCGGCGGACGTGATCGTGATGCCGCGCTCCTGCTCCTGCTCCATCCAGTCCATCGTGGCAGCGCCGTCGTGGACTTCACCGATCTTGTAGCTCACACCGGTGTAAAACAGGATGCGCTCGGTGGTCGTCGTCTTGCCCGCGTCGATGTGGGCCATGATCCCGATGTTGCGGACCTTGGCCAGGTCAAGCGAAGTGGTGGCCATAAGGCTCAATCTTCTCTCGGTCTCGATGGGGGGAGCGACTACCAGCGGTAGTGCGCGAAGGCCTTGTTGGACTCGGCCATCTTGTGCGTGTCCTCACGCTTCTTGACCGAGGCGCCGAGACCGTTGGAGGCGTCGAGCAGCTCGTTCATGAGGCGTTCGGTCATGGTCTTCTCACGACGGGCGCGGGAGTAACCCACGACCCAGCGCAGAGCGAGGGTGGCGGCGCGACCGGGCTTGACCTCGATCGGCACCTGGTAGGTGGCGCCACCGACACGGCGGGACTTGACCTCGAGCGTGGGCTTGACGTTCTCAAGCGCGCGCTTCAGCGTGATGACCGGGTCGTTGCCGGTCTTCTCGCGGAGGCCTTCCATGGCGCCGTACACGATCCGCTCGGCAGTGGAACGCTTGCCGTTGAGCAGGATCTTGTTGATCAGCGAGGTGACAAGAGGAGAACCGTAGACCGGGTCGATGATGACCGGGCGCTTCGGGGCGGGGCCCTTACGAGGCATTCTTACTTCTCCTTCTTGGCGCCGTAGCGGCTGCGGGCCTGCTTGCGGTTCTTGACGCCCTGGGTGTCCAGGGAACCGCGGATGATCTTGTAACGAACACCCGGCAGGTCCTTCACACGGCCACCACGCACGAGCACGATGGAGTGCTCCTGCAGATTGTGTCCCTCACCCGGAATGTAGGCCGTGACCTCGATGCCGGAGGTCAGACGCACACGCGCGACCTTACGGAGGGCCGAGTTCGGCTTCTTCGGGGTGGTCGTGAACACACGCGTGCAGACGCCACGACGCTGAGGGGAACCCTCAAGAGCGGGCGTCTTGTTCTTCTCGACCTTGTCCTGCCGGCCCTTCCGGACCAGCTGCTGGATCGTAGGCACTACTTCTCCGGTTTCTGTGTGCCGTTCGTGAAACTAACCTGGAACACTCACCGACCCACGCGGTCGGGTGTGTCGAATGCTGCATGACCCCGCTGAAAGCGAGGAAGGCGCAGATTGCGGTGGCCGGTACTCGAGCCCCTCGGCGGTTGCAGACACGCACAGGAGCCCAGGCACACCCCAGGCACAAGGTCTGAGCGTACCTACCTCATCGACTCCGGTCAAAACAAATGCCGTGCACCCGACACGCCGGACGTGGTGGCGCCCGGCATGGCCGGATCAGAGCAGGTCATCACCCGACCGCGGCCCGGCCATCACCCGGCCGCAGCCCGGCCATCGCCCGATCGCGGCCCGGTCGCCGCCCGATCGAGTCGAACATTTAAGCGAGCATATGAGTGCGCAAGACAGGAAAACGTATAAGACGAAGACGGGGCGGGGTGGAGCGGGAGACAGTATGACGGTGGGAGCCGACTTACCGAGATCGACGACCTGTACGGGCTGCGCCGCGCCTGTCGCGGACATCCCGGCCCCGGCGCATGCCTATATGTCCGCCGCCCCCGGCTGCTGGCAGGAGTTCTCCCTGCTGACCGCCGAACTCGCGGACCCCGGTGTGCTGCGCCTGGCCACCGACTGTTACGCCGCGCAGCATCCGTACGGCGGAGAGCGGGAGAGACGCCAGCGTCAGTCGGTGGCGGTCCACCTGACCGCCCTCTGCCTGCACCTGGAGCACGGCCTCTCCGAGGACCGGATGCGGCGGCTGATCAACGGCATCAGCCGGCAGGTGCTGCCACGGCTGGGCAGGGACGACTGGCCCGTGCTGGAGCCCCCCGACGGTCCGGCCGGGCTGGGCTCGGTGACCGTCCTGGACGTACGGCACGCCCCGTCCGAGGAGCGCGCTGCCGCGACCGCCCGCTGGGCATCCTCCGTATGGCGGGCCTGGTCCGGCTCGCACCGGACGGTGGAGGGATGGGCCCGGATCATGCTCGCGGAGGGGCGCCCCCGCATGTGACGGAAGCGGCTCACGCCGTGGAGAGGCGCCCTGGCATGTGATGCCCTGCCATGGGACGGAGACGGCAGAACGGACGCCGGACGAACGGAGACGGACGTGACGGAGACGACCGTATGACGGAGGCGACCGTATGACGGAGGCGAGCCCGTGACGGAGACGACCGACGGCCGGCCCGGCGAGACCGACTGTGAGCGCTGCCGTCCGCCCTATCTGGAGTTGCTGGCCGCCTCGTACAACGACGCGGACCGGCAGCCGCTGCACCAGCTTCTGGTGGACAGCTATTTCGCCCAGCACCCGGGCGGCGGCGACCGGCGCTCGGTGCAGCGGCTGTCGATATGTCTGATGACGCTGGGCATGTTCGTTCAGGACGACGCCGATCCCCGGCTCGGCCCCCAGCTGCACCGCCGCATGGTGGCGTACGGCGGCTTCCGCGCGCTGGAGCCGCAGCCGTCCGCCGAGAGCCTGCACTCCCGGCTGTCCGCCGCCGACGTGGTGGCCGCCGGGGACACCCAGGAGTACCGCAAGCTGCTCACGGCCTGGGGCGCGGAGATGTGGGACGCCTGGTCGGACCACCACGCGCTGGTACGTGAGTGGATCGACCGGGCCCTCGGCTGAGACGGTCCGTCCGGCTGTGACGGGGGCTGTGGCTGTGACGGGGGCCGAGGCTGCGGGGGGCTACGAGGTGCCGGGGATGAAGGCGTCCTTGCCCGGTGGTACGAACTCCTTCGGCCGGATCAGCGGCTCCGGCTCCCCCGCCCGGTAGGCCAGTCCCAGTCCGGCCGCCAGCGCTCCCGCGGCGCTGAGGCCCTCGCTCGCGGCCTCGACGCTGAAGTAACGGCGTTCGGTGGGCCGGTAGCCGATGAGTTCCACGACCCTCGACACCCCGGGCGGGCGCCCGTAGGCGGCTTCCTGGGAGTCCCACAGGTAGACGGCTCCCCACTGCTCGCCCTCCGGGCCGGTGGAGGAGATCCACACCTTCTGGCGCAGCCCCGGCGTCTTCGCGTACGCCTCGACCGCGTAGTCACGCAGGTAGGCGCGCAGGGATGCGACCGTCGCGGTGGAGCGGGACAGGTCCCACAGGATGAGCGTGCAGTACAGCTCGGGTGCGGTGCCGGACGGCTCGAGTGCGGTGCCGCACGGCTCGGGTGCGGTGCCGGGGTCCGGGGCGGTCATGACCACACCACCGGCAGTGCGCGCGGATAGCGGTGGAAGAGGTTGCCGGTGAACTCCACGGCGGCCGGGTCGAACGCGAGCCGCAGCCCCGGGAACCGTCGCAGCAGCCGGCTGAACCCCTCCTGGAGTTCGACCCGGGCCAGGGACGAGCCGAGGCAGTAGTGCGATCCGGCACCGAATGTCAGGTGGTGGTGGGGCGCGCCCCGGGACGGGTCGAATACGTCGGGGCGGTCGGTGCGCGCCTCGTCGCGGCCCGCGGAGTCCAGGGAGATGAACACGGTGGCCCCGGCCGGGATGGTCACCCCGCCCAGCGGTACGTCCTCGGTGGTGACGGTCGTACCGGCGAAACCGGTGCCGGACTGGGCGTAACGGAGGACCTCCTCCACCACGGCCGCCGCGGACACGGAGCCGTCGCGCAGCCGGGCCGGCTCGGCGGGGCGCTGGAACAGGGCCAGCAGTCCGTTGGCGAACTGGACCGCGGTGGACTCGTAACCTGCGGTCGCCAACAGCATGACGGTGGTGAGGAGTTCGGCGTCGGTGGGCCCGTCGGCCGTGCTTCCTGACTGGGCTCCGGACCGGGCGAGCAGCAGGCCGACGAGGCCGTCTCCGGGGTCGGTACGTTCCTTCTCCACCAGCTTCCGGGCGCAGCCGAACAGCGAGCCCATGGCTTCCCCGAAGGCGGCCGTCGACGCCTGGGCCTCCCGTATCCGCGCGGCCCAGGCGCGGAAGGCCGGGCGAAGTTCCTCGGGCAGGTCGAACAGTTCGCACAGGACGCGTACCGGCACCTGGTAGGCGAAGGCGGAGACCAGGTCCACGGGGCGGGGCCCGTTGTTCACCTCCGTCGACGGAGAAGCCGCCACCTCCGTCGCCAGCTCTGTCGCCGCCTCCGTCGCCATCTCGTCCAGCGTCTCCTCTACGGCTCGGCCGACCCGTTCCCGGAGCGATTCGGCGTGCTTCGGGGTGAGGACCTCGGCGAGCGTGCGCCGCCATACGGCATGGGTCTCCGGGTCGGCCAGCGACATCCCGAAGTCGAACTGCTCGCCCGGGGGCCTGCCTTGAGGCTCGCCCCGCGAGCCGTTCCGGGGAACAGGCCGGGGCTGCGGTCCGCCCCGTAGCGCGCCCTCTCTGACCTGACGCCGGCTGAAACGCGGATCGGTCAGCACCGTACGGACGTCGTCGTAACGCGTGACCAGCCAGACGACGGCGCCGTTGGCCAGCCGTACCTGGGACACGGGGGCGTGCCTGCGTCGCCGGGTCAGTTCCTCGGGCGGCTCGAAGGGGCACTTCTGTTCAAAGGGATAGACGACCTGTGACGCTTCAGATGCTTCGGGCGCTTTCATGGCGGCCTCCTCGGTTCCCTCTCGCTCGTCAGACTCGTACCGGCAGCGCGGCCGGGTAGAAGGTGAACAGGTTGCTGGCGAGCACCACGTCGTCGAGATCGCGGCCGTCGAAGCGGAGGTCCGGGAAGCGGGCGAGCATCCGGCCGATGCCCTCCCCCATCTCGGCCCTGGCCAGCGCGGCGCCGAGGCAGAAGTGCGGGCCGTGGCTGAAGGCGGCCTGCCGGTGGGCGCAGCCGCGCCCGATGTCGAACGTGGCGGCGTCGTCGCCGAAGACCTTCTCGTCGCGGTTGGCCGATGCCAGGGACACGAAGACGACGGCCCCGGCCGGGATCTTCGTACCGGAGAGTTCGACGTCCTCGGTGGTGAACTTGGCGATGGCGTACCCGGTGCCCATCTGCGCGTACCGCAGGATCTCCTCGACCGCGCCCGTGATCAGCGCGGGCTCGTTTCGCAGCCTGCGCATCTGCTCGGGGTGGCGGAAGAGGGCGTAGAAGGCGTTGCCGAGCTGGACGGCGGTGCTCTCGTACCCCGCCATCAGCAACAGGACGACGGTGGAGACCAGTTCCTCGTTGTTGAGCCGCCCGTCGTCCTCGTCCCGCAGGCCGATCAGGGTGCTCAGCAGGTCGTCGCCCAGGTTCTGCCGTTTACGGACGATCAGACCGATGGCGTACCGGCCGATGGCCTGGAGGGCCTGCCCGAACTCGATGAACGAGGACTGCATGTCCCGCCGGGTCAGCTGGGCGGCGAGCGCGGTGAACTCAGGACGTGCCTCGTCCTCCAGCCCCAGCAGGTCGCAGATGACACGGATCGGCAGCTTGTACGCGTAGTCGGCCATCAGGTCGAAGCGGCCGTCGCGCGCGGCGAGTTCGTCCAGCAGGTCGTCGGTGTGCGCGATGAGGGCTCCGCGCATCGACTCGGCCTGACGGGCGGTAAAGGCCTGGTTGACGATGCGCCGCCATCGGGTGTGACCCGGCGGCTCGGATATCGAACCGCCGAAGTTGAAGACGGGGCTGGACGCGTCGGCCCGGTAGCCGGTGTTCACCCGGGCCGCGCCCTCGCGGTTGATGGTCCGGCTGAAGCGCCGGTCGGTGAGCGCCGTACGGACGTCCTCGTACCGGGTGATCAGCCAGGCGCGGTCGCCGCTCTCCAGCCGTACCTGGGCGATCGGCCGGTTCTCCCGGAGCCAGGCGAACTCCTCGGGCATCTCGAACGGGACATGACGGGTGAAGGGATAGCTGCGATCTGCGATGTCCACGGAGGTTCTCCTGTAACCGGCGACGGGTGTTGTCGGTGGGGCTCACTACGGGAGGTGCTCACTACGGGAGGTGCTCACTACGGGAGGTGCACACTACGGGAGGTGCACACTGCGGGAGGTGCTCACTACGGGAGGTGCTCACTATGGGAGGTGCACACTGCGGGAGGTGCTCACTACGGGAGGGAGGGAGAGGGAAGGTCCGGGGGGGGGCACCGAGGCGTTCCCTGCGGTGCTCCCGTACGCGGTCGAGCAGTTCGGGCGACGGATCGAGCCCCGCGCAGTCGCTGACGACGTGATGGCCGAGGTAGCCGAGGAAGGACTCCTGCTCGGGTATCAGGCCCAGCCGGTTGTTGTGGGTGTGCAGGTAGCTGAGCAGTACGATCTGCTGCCGCCGCCGCGCCGGGGCGTCCGGGCCGCCGAGGGTGACCGCCGGAAGCACGGTGCCCGCCGACTCGGTCAGCGCCCGCCACGCCTCCCCCACCGCCCGCCCGAAGGGATCGGCGGAGGAGGTATCAGGGGAACTGGAGGGGCCGGGGTTCGGCGGACCGAGCAGCCGCCCGGCGTATGCGGCGGCGGTATCCCGTCGCTGCCGCAGCAGATCGGGCCAGGTGTCGAGGAACTGGTCGAAGACGTACGGCGACCACACCACGCAGTAGTGCGCGAAGAAGTCCCTCATCCCGGCCGGTGACAGCCGGGCCGCGCTCAGTCCGCGCAGCATCGCGGAGAAGGCCGTGCCCAGCCGCTTGGCGGAGGACCCGCCGATACCGGCCAGCGCGGCCAGCGCCACCGCGCTGCTGCGGTCGAAGAACCGCTCGGCGATGTCGACGCCCGCCTCACCTCCGTACTTCCCGTACTCGGGTACGTACGGAACGCGGTGGACGGAGTCCGGCGGCCGGAGTTCGTCGGTCGCCTCGGACTCCAGCGCCGCCATGGTGGCCTGTGCCGCGCGGAACTCCTCGGGGGCGTAGCCGTAACCGCCGGGGAACGCGGCGAGGTGGGCGCTCAGCCGGTCGGCCACGTCCCGTACGGCCCGTTCCCCGGACTCCGGTGCGTGCCCGGTGAGACGGAACCGGAGCCGGATGTGGTGGCCGCCCTGCCAGTAGCGGAGGAAGAAGGCCCGGTCGATTTCCCCGGTGCCGTACAGCGGGGCGACGGCCGGGGCCACCGCGTCGGTGAGGAAGGTGTCCTGGTCGGTGTACCGGTGGATGTGCAGGCCGTACCACTTGGGGCAGGTGGTTCCGGAGTCGGTGGTACCGGAGTCGGTGGTACCGGAGTCGGTGGTAGGGGCGCCGCCGGAGTCCGAAGCGGGCTGGTCAGCCGTGTGCATGGTCGTCGTCCCCTCGGGTGTGCGGGTGAGCGGGGTGACCGGCGGTGGTGAGCGTGAGTTCCACGAAGAACTCCTCGGCGCTCGTGGAACGGCCGTCCCGCCCGTCGTAGTCCTCGGCGCGCGGCAGACACTCCACGAAGGTCACCGTGCCGCCGTCGCCCGACTCCGCGAGCTGCCGGGCCAGCACCTGGAGCAGGAACGGATTGCGGGCGTCGAGGTAGTGCGGCTTGTGCAGCCGGGCGCTGCGCGCCTCAAGAGCCCACCGTCTGGTCTCCGCCAACAGGTCGTGCTCACCCGGCGCGACGGCCGGAGGTGCGCTGACGCGGAAGAAGGTGTGCCGGGGTATCCCCCGTTCCGTACGCCAGCGGTCGAACTCGGCGAGGGCGGCGGCCTCCTGGCGTTCCAGCCCGTCGCGGGCCGGAACGGCCGACGTGGGGGTGCGCCACGACCTGCGGTCGAGCACCATGTCGCCGAGCAGTACGCGCGGCCGTGACCGCTCGGCGGATGGCGGGCCCGTACGGCCGGTGGTCAGGCCCGCGACGGCGTCGGCCCGGTCCAACTGGTCCCAGAGGCCGCCTCGGTAGGTACGGGTGGGGGCGAAGGCGCACAGCAGCCGGTACAGGGCGGGCGCGGCGGCGGGATAGAGGAAGTTGAGGGGGACGAGGTCCAGCGGCTGCCCGTCCCGGACGTTCACCAGGGTCAGGACGCGCCGTGCGGGATCCGGCCGGACGGCCAGGTCGGCGAGGGTGAGGGAATGGGAGTTGGGGTGGGTGCGGTCCGTCGGGGTGTGGGGCACCGAGCCGGGATAGACCAGTTCGTACGGGCTGAGGCGCGGGTGCAGGTTGAAGTTGAGGCCGAGGACGGCCGTGATGTCGCACTGCCGGGGGGTGGTTTCGGCGATCCGGTCGCGCAGTGCCTCGGTGAGGCTCCAGGTGTCCGGCCGGTCCGGCTCCAGCAGTTCGCAGAAGCGGGAGAAGAACACACCTTGGCCGGTGGTGATCCCGTTGACGACCGCGAGCCGCCGGTGCGGGCCGTCGGCGAACTGCACGCGGTAGGCGGCGGACCGCCACGGCGGCAGCGTCTCGGGCAGCCGGTCCGCGAAGGCGCGCAGGCGCGCCGGGTCGAGCCGTATTTCGTCGGGGCTTGGGCCGGAGCTGGGGCTTGGGCCGGAGTCAGGGCTTGGGCCGGTGCCGCCCGCGCGGTCGCCGCACTCGCGCAGCTCGGTACGGAGCAACTCGGCGAATTCCTGCCGCAGTCGGCGCAGCCGTTCGCTGTGCGGGTCCCCGACACCGGCGGCCACCGCGCTCGCCTCGGCGGGGGGAAGTTCGGCGAAGGCACGGTAGAACTCGGTGAATGCCACATCGCCGGCCGCGTCGCCCTCGCCCTCGCCCTCGCCCTCGTCCGTGTCCGTGTCCGCGTCCGCGTCCGGCGCTTCACCGTGCGGACCGTTCATGCCGTACTCGCGGGCGAAGAAGGCGTACAGGCCCGCCTTCTCGATGCTCGCGTCGTCCAGCACCGGGACGATCCGCTGGAAGAGCTCCAGGGCCCAGCGGTTCTCCTCCAGCAGCTCGGGCCGCCAGCTGCGGGCGGGCTCCCGGGTGCCGACGTCCTCGTACACCACCGAGCGCATGGCCTCGGGCGCGGGCGCCCGGCAGCCGCAGGCGGCCACGAACGCGTCGACCTGTTCCCGTACCTCGGCCAGCAGCGCGGCGCGCCGGCGCGCCGACGCGGCCGGGAAGCCGTCCGCGACGGCCTGGAGGCGTTCGAAGACGACGGCGCAGCGGCCCGCCTGGTCGGTGCCCAGGCCGCGTAACCGCTGGGCGATGGCCTGCGCCGGGCGCGGATGCTGGTCCGGCAGGCCCAGGCCTCGGTGGCAGATCCCGGCCCGTACGAGTTGGTCCAGGGCCCGGTCGGCGGTGTCGGGGGCGAGGCCGGCCGTCACCAGCCGTTCGCGCAACTCCCGCTCCAGGAGTCCTTGTTCGGGCTGGTCACCGTCGGCGAGGACCTGGCGCAGCAGCCGCAGCAGGGCGGTGTCGCGCGCGGTCACGACCCGGGAGGCTCCGAAGGCGGCGTCCTCGGCGCCGTCCGGGGCGCGCCGGATGCAGGAAGCTCGGCCGTCCTGCGCGGTGAGGGAGTTGTTGAGCCGTATCCGCATCAGTTCGTCGGCACGATCGAGACGGTGCAGCTCGTACGCCATCCAGGAGAGCAGCCCCGAGCTGAGCCTGGCTTGTACGGGCCGGGCCTTGGGGGCCGCAGGAGCCGCCTCCGTCCGGCCGGCCGGCTTCTCCGGCGTCCAGGGGTGGGCGCCGATCTCGGTGAAGGAGGCGAACGGGGAGGGCTTGAAGACGACCCGGTAGGCGAAGCTGGTCAGGGTGTTCTCGGCACGGCGCCGCTTGCTGGGCTTACGGCGCGGCGAGAACGGATCGGCGGCGTAGTCGAGCACGGTCCGCCAGGTGCGTTCGTCCGACAGCTGGAGTCCGCGCTGGAAGTCCTCCTGACAGGTGGTGGCCGCCAACGTCCGGCGACCGGCGTCCAGTTCGGCCTGGAGCGTCGCCTCGGCCTCCTTCATCAGCCGCGCTCCCTCGGCGCGGTGCCGGAGCCAGGCCTCCAGCAGTTCACGCGCCGGCCGGTCCAGCAGCCGCGCGGCGTCCGGGACACCGGGGACGCGGTCGTTGTGGATGTCGCGGCGCAGCCGCAGGATCTCGTGGCGCCGGTCGGTGGCGAGAGCGGGTACGGCCTCGTGCAGGGCGTCCTCCAGCTGTCCGCGCAGCTCTTCCCTACGGGCGCGGGCGCGTTCGGCCTCTTCGAGCAGGGGCCAGGTACGGCGGGGAGTCAGGTCTTCCAGAGCGGGCAGGCCGAGCGTGCCCCGGCGAAAGAGGCAGTAGGGGCTGAACCTGGCGGAGTCGGCGGAGTCGGCGGGTGCGTGTATCTGCACCCGCGCCTGTATCTCTGCCCGCGCCTGTATCTGTGTCTGCGCCTGTGTCTGTGTCTGCCGCTCCCGTACTTCTTCCGCGCCGGCCGTACCAGCCGTACCTGCTGTTCCTCGGGTCTCCGCCGTCTCACGGTCATCTGTCACCGTGGCATCACCGCAATCTCCCAGTTCGGATCGGCACGCAGCGCGCCCACGCAGACCTGCGCCTGAGTTCCTTTGCCGCTGCCTTCGAGTCCGTACGCCCGGTCCATCCGCGTCACGTCGAAGCCGAGCACGGCGTGCCCGGTGAGTTCCTCGGCGGAGGCGCAGAGCGTGACGGCCTCCACGGCGGCGCCGACGGCCAGTTGCTGCTCGCGGTAGCCCCGTGCGCCGCCGCCTCCCCGTCGCCGCCAGTCGAGCGGTGTGACCACATGGAGGGTGAAGGCGGCGAGTTCGGCGTTGAAGGAGGCGGCGAACAGCGCTTCCTGGACCCGCCGCGCACAGCCCGGGTCGGCTCCCGTACCGGCGGGGATCAGGGCGCCCCGGTCCGGCAGATACCGGTACCAGCCCGCCGGGACCCCGCTGACGCGGTGCGGTGAGCAGTACAGCTCCGTCTCCGCCGCCCGCGCGCCGAGCCCGTCGGGGCAGTCGCGCGCCAGCTCGCGCAGCGCCTCGGCGGTGTGGTCCAGTACGGTCGCGAGTCGCTCCGCCTCCACCTCCGCCCCGGTGAACAGCCGTCCGCGCGAGGCGCGTTGGGCGATCACGCGGGGCACGAACAGATCGGTACGGCACGGGGCGGGCAGCTCGACGGCATCGGCCACGTCCGACAAGGGCCACGTGTCAGGACCAGAACGGGTGTCAGGAGCGGAACGGGCGTCGGAGCCGGAACGGGTGTCGGAGCCGGAGGTACGGGTGGCTCGCTGCCACGCGTCGAAGCGCGCCGAGCGTCTGATCGTCCGGGAGCGCTCCAGCACTGCGGGCGGGCGTCCCCTCGTACCTCCCCCGTAGCCGGTAGCGGAGTCGGCCGTCACCGAGTGGCCGAGGCCGACGACCGCGTAGGCGCTCTCCTCCGTACCGTCCAGGCCGAGGCAGGCGTTCAGTGCCGCGTCGTCGAACGCCGTACGGACCTCGGCGTGGCCGAACTCGGCGCGGGCCAGCCGGGCGGCCCGCCCCACGGCGACACCGGCGTCGACCGTGCCCAGGCGGGCGGAGAAGTCGCCGTACTTGTAGAAGTTCTTCCAGAACCGGCTGGTCAGGACGAGCAGCACGGGCGCGAGGTCCTCCTGTGCGTGACCGTCGGCGGGCAGCCCCAGTGCCTCGCGCAGAGCCGGGACCACGGTGTGAGCATCGCCGAGGACGGTCAGTTCATGCCGGTACGGGTCGTAGTGGCAGACCTGGTCCGCGCCGGTGAGCAACACCGCGTACACCTCGGTCGGATACATTGACCCGCCCGATGGGATGGGGCGGCGCAGCAGGACCTGGGGGCCGTGGTGCGGCCGGGGGTCGCCGGGCGTGGCGTGCACTCCGCCCGAAGGGTCGGCCCGTACGCGGCGGATCGCGAAGCCGTCGTACAACACCCGGTGCAGGGCGGCGACGAGCGGCGCGCCGCCGGGCCGCAGCCGGACCCGCTGTCCGCCGGTGTAGACCTTGACCGGCCAGGGGCCGTCGTGCCAGTCGACCCGCCAGTCGTCCGGGTTGGCTGTGCGCGGGTCGAGCCGGAGCCGGGAGGTGTAGGCGTATGCCTCGTCGGACGTGAGGCCGTCGGGGGTCCGGGGCGGGGAGGTGATCGGCTTGGCCATGGCTGTGGGTTCTCTCCTTTCTTACGGCTCAGGTGCTCCGGCCTGTCGAGGAGCTGAGGAGCTGTCGAGGAGCTGTCGAGGAGTTGTCGGTTTACGGAGTTACGGATTTACGGGAAGGGGTGCGGGACCGCCCCGATCTCCCGGCCTGGCGCCAGCAGGCTGCGGTACGGGACACCCGTCCCGTCCGTGAGCCGGGGCAGGCCCCGGGTACGGCGGTTGCGGTGGCCGAAGGTCATCGGGATCAGGCCGGGGACCAGAACCCGTACGCAGCTCAGCCCGTTGCGTGCCAGCTCGGGCATGGTCTGGTCGACGACCAGCACATCGAGGCCGCGATCGAGGATGCCCGCCACGGCGGTGTACAGATCGGCGCGGAGGTCGGGTTCGTCGGAGCGGAGGGTCTTCGGGACACGGGCCAGCGGCACGAGGCCGGCGGTGTGACCGGTACCTGAAGCGCGGTCCGGCTCGGGCACCCCACGCTCGGGCACCCCACGCTCGGGCGCCTTGCCCTCCGACGCCTCACGCTCGGGCACCTTGCCCTGCGACGCCTTCCGGTCGAGCAGGAACGAGAACCGCCCCCGGGCCTCGGGCAGCGCGCCGACCGTGGAGTGGTCCTCCATCCGCCGTATCAGATACGGGTCGTCGAGCATCCGCAGCGCCTCGGGACGGCGGCGCTCGTACGCGTCCCGGGTGGCGAGGATCGTACCGACGAGTTCGTAGAGCCCGCCCGCGACCGCCTGGACGGGGTCGGGATGGGAGCCGCAGCCCGCGAAGAGCCGGGGGCCGCCCCCCTTCCCTTCCGGCGCTCCCGGCTCCTCGCTCTCCGCCGTCAGCAGGAGCGCGGGGATCCCGTACTCCATCGTGGCGTTGAAGCAGCGGAAGCCGAATCCGGTGAACAGCCCTGCCTTGGCGAGCAGATGGTCCAGGGCCGGGTCGGCGCCTTCCATCGCGACCTCGGGAAGGGCCAGTTGGCGATACCAGGTGAGCAGAAAGGCATCGCGCTCCGCCAGTTCGCGGAGGCCGTGCAGCACCGCTTCCTCCACGGAGTTGCCGAGCGCGCAGCCGTTGGAGGTGTCGTAGAAGAAGGAGATCTCGGCATCGTGGCGCGGCCCCCAGAACGCCGCGCGTTCCGGTACGAGCACCCGGTCGTCCCTGCGGAAGGAGTAGGCCCACACCCAGTCGATCTCGGTGGCGGGGTCGAAGGCGCGGTAGCGGAACCCTTCCGACCGGTAGCTCTCCTCCGGATGGGTCCCCAGGTCCGGCGGGTACAGCGCGCGGTCCGCCACTTCCGCGTAGCGGGCCCGTACCGGCGGCGCCGCTCCCCCACGGTGCAGGCCGGCGTAACGTTCCAGCCCCTCCAGAACAGCGACCGTACGGCTCGTTCCGTAGTCGGCGGCCCGCCCGATCGCGGGCTCCCGGCGGCCCCAGCGGGCGGGAAGCTCCACCGAGCAGGCCCCGAACGGGCTTTGCAGGTCCTGGCGGAGTTCCTTGAAGAGGCCGAGCCCGGGAAAGAGGTAGTCACGGCGTACGGTCTCCTGGTCCAGCCGCCGGGTGCGCAGCACGGACGGGGTGATCTTGGTGAGCGGCACCTCACGCGGGGCCAGGACCGGCGCGGTGTCGCCGCGCAGTACGCCACAGCTCGGGCAGGCGGAGTCGGCGAGCAGGACCTGGCGCTCGACCGTACCGGTGGCACCGTCCACGACCACGACCCGCCCGTCGGCACGCAACTGCCCGTCGGAGCACGGCAGTTGCGCTATACCCGACCGCCCGGCCAGCAGGGCGCGTACGAAGTGCTCGACCAGGCGCAGCGCGCCGGGCCCCCAGACGCGGGCCTCGGGACCGTACGACCACGACTCGGCGAGGCTGTCGTCCTCCAGCCCCGGACCGAAGGGGGAGTTCGCCGTCCGCGTGACCAGACAGTGCGGGCAACCGGGCGCCCCCGGGACCCATACCGGCCCGATGTAGACGAGGGACCGCCAGGTGCCGACGAAGAGCAGCGGCCGGCCCGTGACCAGGCAGTCCACGACGGTGTCCTGGAAGTCGCCGAGACTGTCCAGCTCGGCCACCAGGACCGTCGTCGCGGCGGGGGTTCCCTGGGCGGTCGCCCGGACCGTCCCACGTACGGCTCCAGAGGTTCCGCCGGTGGCCAGACACGCGGCCAGGTGGTCAGCGAGGGCTCCCCGGCCGACGACGGCGGGCACGGCGGGCCCCTTGGGGGACCACGCAGTAACAGGAGTCACGGGAGTCATACGGACACCTCCGGCGACGGTACGGCGACGACACGAATCCGCGCGCCGGTGTCACGGCCGCCGGCGTTGTCACGGCCACCGCCGGTCTCGCGGGCACCGCCGGTCTCGCGGGCATCGCCGGTCTCGCGGGCATCACGGCCGTCGTCGAGTCCGGCGCCCGTGCCCGGGGCATCCCCTGTGACCAGGAACGGCAGCAGGCCGGTGACCTCCAGCGCGCCGTCGGCACCGAGGCCTGCCAGCGCCTCCGCCCACGTCCCGACGGGCGGCGCGAGGAATGCGACCGTCTCGATCACCGCTTCGAGTCGGGCACCATCCGTACCACCCGTACCACCCGCACCACTGACCGCGCCGGCCATGTGCCGGGCCACCGCCCGGCCGAGCGCATGTCCGATCGCCTGGTCCCGGTGGTTTCCCACGCCGGTCGCGGTCGTACCGTTCCGGGTACGGACGTGGGCCCGTACGACACCGTGCGGCAGGACCTCGACGGCGGTGGCGCACCACGGGTCGCTCTCGATGGCCAACGCGCGTGCGAGAAAAGGCAGTTCCGGTGGACCGTCCGCCACACCGTCCGGCACGGAAGCCCAGTCGAGGGCACCGGCCGCCGGCGCGGCGAGGGCAGCGTTCAGCCGTCCCCTGAAGCGGGCCTCGGCCGGCGACCAGCCGGCCCCGAAGTGGAGTCCGCCGGGCGGTGCCTCCGAGATGTGTCCCGTCCGCCGGGCGACCTGCCCGGCCAGCCACTCCAGCGCGAACAGAACGGCCTGGTTACGGGCCTCGCGCGGCGCCACAGCCCGGCACACGACACGCAGGGCGCGGGGCGCGTCGGCGCTGCCCGCCGGATCGGCGACACGGCACGCGCTCGCCGACAGCGGCAACTGGCCGAGGTCGTCCTCGCCGAGAGCGAGCAACGGTCCGGTGACCGCGTCGGTGAGGCGCGCACTCGCGGCGACGATGCGGTCCGAGACCTCGACCCGGCCCGGCGGATCCTCCGGCGCCGGGATGTCGGGGCGTACGGCGTCCTCGGGCGCGGCTCCGGCCTCGTACGGCGGGAGCAGGGGCACCGCCCGGAACGGGCTGTGGCGCGGGCAGCACGGATGGCGCGGTACGGAGTGGTTGCGGACCACAGGGACGAGTGGCTCGACGGTGGTCACCGGTTTGCCTTCGTCCGGCGCGACATCGGCCAGCCGTACGAAGGTGTGCTCCGCCAGGCGCAGGGCGCCGATGGCCGCCGGGGCGACGGCCGGTTCCAGGCCGTCGGTGTCGCCGACGGCCGTCGCGGACAGCGAACGGTGCACGCACTCCCAGCACCACGACGCGCGCGGGCCCGGTGCCACGGCGGTCACGAAGTCGCCGCACCTGCCGAGGATTCCGACCACGGCGCCACGGGCCCACAGCCGCTGCTGTGTCTCGGCCAGCCGGCCGGCGTCCACGGTGTCGTACGCGAGGAGGATTACGTCGGCGCCCTCGACCGAGGGGTGGTCCGCGAGGGAGGCGGACGGAGCGAGGGAGGCGGGCAGAGCGGGCGCGTCCGGCGAAGCCGACGGAGTTGGCGCGTCCGGCGAAGCCGACGGAGTTGGCAGAGTTGGCGGAGCCGACGGCCCGAGGTCCTCGTGCAGTCGCCAGCGCGCGCCGGGATCCGTGGCAGCCGCGTCCGCCAGTACGGGCCCGAGGTCCGGGTCGTCGTCCGCCAGGACGTCCAGCTGGGCGATGCCGAAGTCGCGCAGCGCGTCGAGGAGGGCGCGCAGCGCCGTACCGCGCCCCGCGCAGACCACGCGCCGGGTGCGGACCCGCTGGAGCCGGGTGACCGGCCGGTCGGCGTGATGTTCCAGGAAGGCGAGGTGGGTGGCGTACCGCTCGCGCATCCAGCCGGGAACGGGTTCGGCGGGGTGGGAGACCTCCTTGACGAAGCCGTTGCGGAGCAGCGCGTTGACGAGACTCAGTACCGACCGGCGGGCCCGGTCGGGGACGTTCCCGTACAGATCCCGGAGGGTGTGCTCGCCGTCGAGTCCCGCGAACAGCGAACTGACCAGCTGATACGCCCCTTCGCCACGCACCGAGAAGGAACCGGTGTTGTTGCCGAGCCAGACGCCGTCCGGCTGACGGACGTAGAAGGCGTCGGCACGGACGCGGAAGATCTTGTACAGGTCGGGGTGTTCGGCGGCGGTACCGGATGCCGTGTCAGAGGCCATGTCAGAGCTTTCCGTGCGTGCTGTAGGCGGATGCGGCTTCCCGTTCGGAGGCGCAGGTGATCCGGCTGGGCCGGTGCCGTTCCGGGAGGGCTTCGCAGTGGTCGCGTACGGTGCGCTCGTCGACGCCGCCGATGACGCGGGCGGCCAGGAACTCCAGCCCGGACGGGGCGCGTTCGACGCTCACCCGTACGTCCCCGACACCGTCGAGGGCGAGGACGTGGCGCTCGATCTCCCGGGGGTAGACGAGGACGCCGGACAGCTTCTCGCCGCCGTCGAGACGTCCCTCCAGGCAGAGGTTCCCGTCCTCGTCGAACCGGGCGTAGTCGGTGCCGGTCGCCTCCCCCGACCCGCTGGCTACCGGCTCGGTACCGGGACGCCACAGATGGCGGCACCGGCCGGGGCCTTCGACGGCGACGGCGCCGATGCCGCGTTCGTCGGGGTCCAGCAGCCAGACGGACTTGCCCGCGACGGGGCGTCCGACGTGCCGGTTGTGCCCGGGAGCGTGGTCGAGCGCGACGGCGCCGGTCTCGGCGGTGCCGTACAGATTGCTGAGGGAGACGCCAGTGAAACGCTCCCGGATCAGATCGACCCGGGGACCGCTGAGATGCCCGCCGCCGAGGAACAGCGCGACGGATCCCATGTCGGTGGGGCCGTCCTCGGCCAGGCAGGCGGCGGCGGCCAGGGCGGGCACACCGAGGGCGGCCACCCGGCGCGTCCGCGCCAGTTCGTACAGCGGGCTCCAGTCGTGCGGCGAGAAGACGAGGAGGTCCCGGCGGAAGAGGAGAGCGGGCAGTACGGACATGAAGAACGCGGCCGAGAACCCCAGCGGGAGGCATGTGGCGAGGGCCTCCGGCGGCCCGTCGGGGAGGGCGTCCCGGTAGATCGCGGCCTCGCAGTGCAGCGCGATCAGCTCCCACTCGTCCGCGTGACCGATCGCCACCTTCGGCCGGCCGGAGGCACCGGGGGCGGCGGACGTACCGGAGGTGCAGACACCCCACATCGGACGGTGGCCGGGCCGGGGCAGTGGCAGTTCGCCCGCCGCGACCTCGGACAGGGCCGGGGCGGCCTGACGGTGTGCCACCCCGAGGAATTCCGGAGCGGCCCACAGCAGCACGGTGTCCGGGACGACGGCGACGGCGAACAGCGAGGCGAGCGCCTCCAGTCCGGCGGCCGGATCCACGGCGTACGTACCCCCGGCGCGGACCGCGACCGACCGGTCGCGGCCACGAGCCAGGAGGTCGTCCCAGGTCGCGGACTCACGCCCCCAGCGGACACCGGTCGGCGCGGTACGCGCGGAGTGCGCGGCGGCCACGGTGTGGTGCCGGCCGGTCAGGAACCGGATGAATGCCGGGCGGCCCATGTCACCCACCCTTCGATCGTCCTCGGTGCGTCGGGTGGAGTGGGAATCTCCCGGTCCGGGGCGCGCTTGGTGAGGAAGGCCGTCACGACGACGGTTTCGAGGGAGTCGAGCGGGCGGTCCGGGTCGTCCTCCTGGAGCAGCCCGCACAGGCGGGTACGCAGATGGCCGGAGTCGAGCCGGTCCCCCACCGGCCGCACCACCCCTGCCTGCACGGACGCCCCGGACTGCCCGGCCACCCCGGACTGACCGCACGCCCCAGACCGCCCGGCCACCCCGTCCCGACCCTGCGCCCCCGGCTCCTCCACCCCGGAGTCCCTGGCCACCCCAAAGTGGCGCTCCGTCCCCGGCGGCGGTGTCACTGCTGTCACTCGCTGTCCCTCCCGCTCCGCTGCGAGAAGCCCCGGAAGTCCCGGATACCCCAGAAGGCCTCGACTGCCTCGATGAACGCCTCCGGCATGTCGTGGCCGACCAAGTGCCCCGCCCCCTCGATCACTTGTCCACGCAACAGCCCGCCCCGGTGCCCTCGGTCGCCGCGTCTCGCGGACGTCTCCGCCCCCGTCTTCGCCCCCGTCTCCTCCCCCGTCTTCGCCCCCGTCTCCTCCCCCGTCTCCGCCCCCGTCTCCTCCGCGCGCTCCGCCGCCGCCCGTTCCGCCGACTTCAGCGAGCCGTTCAGGATCAGCGTCGGCGTCCCCGACGCGGCCAGGTCCTCCCAGCGCACCAGCGCCGTCCGCTCGAAATCCCGGCCGACATGCCCGGTGACGGCGGCCAGCGTCTGTTTCCAGCGCGCGGTGTGCAGCCGTTCGTACTCCGCCGCCAGCGCCGGCTGGTCGGCAGCCAGCCGGTCGAATCCGGCGATGAGGGCGAGGAAGGCGTCCTTGCCGATGCCGGGTGCGAAGCCGGTGAGCACCAGGGACGAGACCAGATCCGGCCGGGTGGCCGCACACCGGTGGGCGAGCGGTCCGCCCAGGTACGAGGCGCCGATCAGCCGGCCGGGCCCAAATCGGTCCAGGAGTGCGACGAGGTAGCGCAGGGCCCCGTCGAAGTAGTCCTCCTCGGCGTCCAACGGGCAGCGCCCGTGGCCGGGCAGATCCACCGGAACCACCCGGTACCGGCCGCGCCAGGCGCTGATCTGCCGCCCGAAGTGGCCGTAGCCCGTGCCGAGCAGGCCGTGTATCAGGTAGACGGCCGGCGCGCCGTCGGCCGTGTCCCGTACAGCTCCCTCACGTACGTCCCTCTCACGCACATCTCTCTCACGTACGTCCCTCTCGCCTACGCCCCCCTCACCGGACACCGGCGCTCACCCTGCCGAGGGCGCCTCGGCGGCCGGAACAGCCGCTGAACCACCGGCCGGGCCACCGGCCGACGCCGGAACAGCCGCCGGGCCACCAGCCTGATCACCCGCCGCACCACCACCCACCGAACCACCACCCACCGACACCGGGTTCTCGAAGTGATCGACCGGAGTCCCCGACGCCTCGATACGGCTCAGGATGTGCCGCGGCCTGCGCAGGTCGGCCACCAGGAACTGCGACGACGCCTCGTCGTTCCTCGCCCGGCAACCCGCCTGATAGGGCGCCACATCAGGGCTGCCCGGCGAGATGACACCGGCGAGACCGAGCGCGACGTCCTGGAACTCCTGCGGTTCCCGGGTGGTGAGGACCAGCCGCTGCTCGGGACAGGTGAAGGCGACCGCCGACATCATCCGCAGATAGTCGTCGTCGTTCACGCGGGTGGTGTCCCGGGACGTCATCGCGGGGCGCATCCGGGGCACGGACAGATCGACGACGGCGCCGCGGGACCGCAGGTGCGCGCCGTGGGCGACCAGGCTGACGATCTCCGCGGAGAGATCGTCGTGCAGCCCGACCAGCACCCCCGGGTTGACGTAGCGGAACCCGGCGTCCAGCCAGCGGTCGAAGGAGACCACCCGGCGGTCGAAGTTCGCCTTGGGGACATTGGTCGAGGTGTCGCCCATGAACCGGCGGTACGTCCCCTTGTCGTAGCTCTCCTGGAAGACGCACATGGTCACCGGATCCTCGCGCCCGACCCATTCGCCGATGACGCCGATCTCGTCCGGCTCCATGCTGCCGATGTTGAAGTAGACCCGCTCGAAGCCCATGTCCAGAGCGGTACGGATGGCCCAGCCGATCCGGAAGGCGGAGCTGAGCCGGACGTGCTTGTCCTCGTACTCACCGGTGAGCAGACCGACTCCGCGGACTCCCTCGTGCGTGTAGAGGATCCGCAGCTGCTCGGTGATCTCGTTGCGGCCGGAGAACTTGCGGTCCATACGGAGGTTTCCCTTCCGCATGGAACACATCTTGCACTCGGAGTCGCAGTAGTTGGTGGTGTACAGCGGCACGAAGGTGTGCAGCCGCGGGCGACGGGCACCGCACCGGGCCTCCGCCGCGGACTTCAGTTCGCCGGTGCTGATCGACCGGTCCTCCCACAGCGCGAGAGCGACCGCCTCCCTGGACCACGCCGGCTCCACCCCCTCGTCGAGGGCGAGGACGGCGCGGGTGTCGACCTTGGCCGCCTCCCGGCGTACGTCCGCCAGTTCCGGGAGCGTGAAGTCACCGGCGAGTGCCTCTGAGTTCTGTGCCATCCGAAGATCTCCCTGCTTACGGCTGCTCGGGAAGAGACGCTGAATTTATAACCGGCGGAAATACCCGAGAACAAGGGATCGACTGCTTACATACATTGCCACCGCAGCGCACGTTGAGCACCTCTTTAGTGATATTTGAGCAGCTAATGAGCAGGGCCAGAGCAGAAAAATTCGGCAGCGCATTCCTTGACTGCCGCAAGTCGCCCCACATAATCTCCTGGGCGTACGCAAAATGATTGCGTACATAATTCCCGCGGACCCGAAAGGAGCTTCCAGTGGACGCTGTGCACCTGTCTGAACTGGACGTCGACGCCCTTGAGATCTCCGAGTTCCTGGACGACACCCGGCTGGAGGACAGCGAGGTCGTGGCCAAGGTCATGTCGGCCTCCTGCACCACCTGCGAGTGCTGCTGCTCCTGCTCCTCCTGACGCGACACCCGGTCAGGTGAGCAAGTGACACCGTGATGCAACCGACCGGTGCCCCGGGGCCGAGTTCCGCCCAGGGCACCGGTCCATTGGGTCGAGCGATAGCCAGAGAACACACGAGAGCCGAAAGCCGGCGAGCCGCCGCTTCAGAGAACAAGAAAGCCAGCGAGCAAGAAATCCAGAGAACAAGGCAGCCAGAGAGTCGGCGTTCGAAAGGATTCCCATGCCCAGCCCGGAGACACCCCTCCTTGACAACGCACTGGCGGACCTTCCCTCCAGCTCTCCGCAGCGCAACCTGCTCATGCTCTATGTGCACGTGCCGTTCTGCCATTCGAAGTGCACGTTCTGCGACTGGGTCCAGGCCATTCCCACCAAAGATCTACTCCGTAAACCGGAGGACTCGGTACGGCAGAACTACATCACCGCCCTCCGCAAGGAAATCGAGATACGGGGAGCGGGCCACCGCGGCGCCGGTGACATCCCGTACGTCATCTACTGGGGCGGCGGCACGGCCAGCAGCCTCGACGAGCGCGAGGCCGCCGCGGTCATGGACGCGCTGCGCTCCTCCTTCGACCTGAGCGGCGTCGCCGAGGCGACGATCGAATGCAGCCCGGACACCGTGGACGAGAAGAAGCTGCGCTTCTTCCGCGGTCTCGGCTTCAACCGGGTCTCCAGCGGAGTCCAGTCCTTCGACAACACGCGGCTGCGCCGCCTCGGCCGCCGGCACACCGCCGAACAGGCCGTACGTGTCGTGCACGCGGCCCGCGAGGCCGGCTTCGAGGACGTGTCCATCGACCTCATGTCCGGCTTCCCCGACCAGGACGCCGACGAGCTGGCCAGGAGCGTCGACCAGGCCCTCGAACTGCCCGTCAACCATCTCTCGTTGTACTCGTTCCGGCCCACCCCGGGCACCTTCATGCGCCGCAGGATGGACGTCGCCGAGCGGCGGACGTATCTGCGGCGGCAGCAGCTGCTGTTCACCCAGGCCCGCCGGACCATCCACGACTCCGGGCTCACCGAGTACGCGAACGGCTACTTCGGCAAGGTGTCCCCCTTCGCGGCCATGTACTTCCAGCTGCGCGCGGACACCGTCGGCCTCGGCTCCGGCGCGATCTCCCTGGTCGACCAGCAGTTCCAGTCGCATATGAAGGGGCTCCTGCACGCGTACGTCACCAATCCGCTCGGCTTCGACATCGACGTGCCGGCCGGCCAGGACCGGGTGCTGGTCTCCCTGCTCCAGGCCGGGCTGGCGATGTTCGACGGCATACCGCGGCAGGACTGGACGTACCGCACCGGCACGGACCTCACCGAGGTCCTCACCCGCCCCGCCATCGCCCCGCTCGCCGACTTCCTGCGCGGCCGGGGCCTGATCGAGGACGACCACGGCATCCGTCTGCCGCGCCGACGGGCCGGACTCACCCTGATCGAGCTGGCCTTCGAGATGGCCATGTCGCAGCCGGAACTCGTATGACGACCGACACCGGGAAGGCCGGAGCCAGGCCCTCCACAACCCCGGCCACACCCGGAACCGCACCCGCAGGCCCGTCCCCCCACCGCGCCTGGCTGGAGATCTCGTGCACGGCCTCGGCCGACATCGCGCCCCGGCTCCTCCCCGATCTCGCCCGCCCGCTCCTGACCGAGCCCCCGCCCGGGACCGAAGCCCCGCCCGGCTTCTTCCTGCGCGGTACGGGCCCCGCTCAGCCCACCCTCTCCGTACAGCTGGCCCTGGGCCCTCAGCACGGCGAGCGCGCGTGGGAGTACGCCGACCGGGCCCGCCGGCTGGCACGCCGGCTCGGTCCGGTCAAGGTCACGACGGGCCCGGCCCGGCTGGTCCCGCTCACCGGCTCGGTCTTCGCCGGGCCCGCCCTGGCCCCGTTCACCCGCGAGGTGCTGGCCGACGTCTGCCCGGCGCTGCTGGCCGTCGCCGAGGCGGGCGAGCGGGGCAGGCCCGCGCTGCTGACGGCGGCCGCCGAGCTGATGACCGCCCATCTGCGCGGCGTCAGCACGTCCGGGGCGCCCGGCCCACGGGAGTACGAGGAGAACAGGGAGGGCGTCCCCCTCGGCTTCCTCAGCTACCGCTCGCACGCGGAGGCGTTCGCGGCAAGCAGCCGGGCACCGGAGGCCGCGCGGAACGCGCTGGGCAAGCAGTACGCGCGCGTCGCGGCCCCCATGGAGAGCCTGGTCGAAGCGGTGCTCGCGCAGTCCGAGGACCGCGGCCCCGTGGTCTCCCGGCCGGCGCGGCAGTGGTGCGAGGGGGTGCGTACGGCGAAGCCGGCGGCGGCCGACCTGTTCCGTACGGGATCGGAGCTGATCCTGCGGGAGGAAAAGGAGGAGCCGGACGCCACCGCGCTGGACGAGAGTGCCTTCCACCGGATCGTCGGCTCGTCCGGAGGACTGCGCGATTTCCTGAACCGGGATCCGGCCTTTCTCGCGGCCAGACTGCTCACCAGCCTGCTCTATCTGGGCCTGCACAGCGCCGGAATAACGCTGGCGGAGCGCTACTTCCTGTGCTACGCGGTGAGCCGGGCCTGCGAAATTCTGTACGAAACCGACGCGCTGACCGTACTTTCCGGCCTGGCGGGTGCCCGAACCTTTTGAGCCAGATACGCGGCACCCCGCACAGAGGAAGGCCGGACGGCCAAAGATCCATCCGCGCATCCGGCCCGCCCCGTACGGAAATCGATCATAGAAGGCGCATTATCGCCCGAACCGCACACCGGCCCCCATCTGCGGAATTCCCTGCCCGGCGGGCCCGCACCACCCCGCTGGATAGGGAATTCCATCATCCATTTCGAGAATTGAACGTATGGCCGGATACCTCTACGCATAGCACCACACTTATCCCACTTCGGGTAATGTCAACGGCCGGAAAAGTGATCAAGAGGCGGAGCTTTCCGCAGGTGGGGAGATACTTGCCCGTGCAGGAGAAGGCAAAAAAGAAGAAGAGCAAAGTCGCCGGTGTGGTGCGTATCAGCCAGGAGGGAGGAAACGCCAACGTCGCGAAAGTCGGCCAGGTGCTGGGCTCGTACGGCGTGAACATCGTCGGCGTGATGAAGGAGTTCAACGAGAACTCCTCGGCACACCGCGGACTCCTGGTCTCCGCCGACATCACGATCTACGAGGACCGCTCCTTCACGGTCACCGTGAAGACTCCGGCGACATCGAGCCTGTTACTCCGGGCGGCCGGCGTCGAGAAGGGCGCCGCACGCCCGCACGTCGAGACCGCCGGGACGGTGACCCAGTCCCAGCTGCGCGAGATCGCCTCGGTGAAGCTGCCGGACCTCAACGCCGAATCCGTCGAACAGGCGGAGAAGATCGTCGGCGGAACCGCCCGGTCGATGGGCATAAAGATAGTTGGCTGACCCACTCTCCACGGGAGGGCGACGGGGTGAAATGAGCGCCGATAGTCAGAGCGAACGCAATGTGCGGGCCACCCAGCTGGCGGGCGCCGCTGTCGCGCACTTTCTCGCCGACGACGAGGAGTCACTGCGCGAGTGCATCCGCCAGATCCCTGACCCGCCGGGAGCTCTCGCGGGCCTGGTGCGGTTCGCCGCGCTGGCCGTGACGGCACTCGCCGAGGATTCCGAAGCGGTGCATGTGGAGGTGGCGCAGCAGCTTGTTCTCAGGGTCGCCGATCTCGAGGCATAGCGGATCATGTGGCGTTGTGCGGTGCGGAGTATCCAGCACCACACAACGCCATTTCGGCATTCCGCTACGGGCCACCCGGTGATCGAGAACCAGGCACCCGGTACAGCCACCCACCACCAGCTCTCAGCCACCGTCCTATCTCTCTGAATTCTGGGGGAGCGCGATGTACTCAGCTCTTTGCGACAACCGTATGTGCGCCATAACGGGGGGATTCCATGGAGGTCGATGTACTGGGACCGCTCGCGGTCTCGCAGAAATCCGCGTCGATTGTTCCGACCGCGTCTAAACCACGGACCGTACTGGCCATGCTGGCCATACGCGCCAATCGGTACGTCCCGCTCTCGTCGCTCATGGACGAGCTGTGGGTGACAGAGAAACCGGCGAGCGCCAAGACCGCGATGCAGAGCTACATCCTGCATCTGCGCAAACGGATCGCCGCAACCGCCTGCCGGCACCCGGACGGCCCGCTGCCCGCCGCGAAGGACGTCCTGGTCACACTGCCGGGGGGCTATCTCCTGAAGGCCACGGACGACCGGGTCGTACTCGACACCTTCGAACTGCTGGCCGCGGCCGGCCACCGGGCCAGGGAACAGGGAGACTTCCAGGCCGCCTCGGAGAACTTCGCCAAGGCACTCGGCCTCTGCCGGGGCCGGGTCCTCGCGGACGTACAGGTCGGCCCTCATCTGCGCATGGAGGTCGAGCGGATAGAGGAATCCCGGCTCAATGTCCTGGACCGCAGGATCGAATCCGACCTGCGGCTGGGCCGGCACCATGAGCTGCTCAGCGAACTCAGGAGCATCATCTCCCGGCATCCCACCCACGAAGGGCTCTGCGCCCATCTGATGCTCGCGCTGTACCGGTCGGGGCGCCGCTCCGAAGCCCTGGACGTCTACCAGCGCATGCGCGCCACCCTGGTGAGCGAACTGGGCCTCGAACCCTCACCGGCTCTCAGACGCCTCCAGCGGTCCATGCTCGTCTCCGACAACGGGCTCAGCGAGCTCAACGTCACCTGGGACGTCTCCACCTTCTAGGGCCTGTCAGGCGGATCGGCCCTGGGCCCTGTCCGAGCGCCCGCGACCGCGAACCAACCCCCGCCCTACACACCCACCGCACCACCGCCCCGCACCACCACCCCGCAGCACCGCCCACACGGCCGGTCATGACCACCGACGGCCGAAGGGCGGCCACCCCGTGGGGTGACCGCCCTTCAGTCGCATCACGAATCACGAATCAGCGACCGGCGACCCGCTCACCGAAACCGGTGAGCGAGGTACCGGCACCCGCTCACTGGTTGTACGGACCGTAGTCGTAGTCCTCCAGCGGAACGGCCTGGCCGGAGCCCGTGCCGAACGGCGAGTAGTCGATGTCGTCGTAGCCGACGGCCGAGTACATCGCGGCCTTGGCCTCCTCGGTCGGCTCGACCCGGATGTTGCGGTAGCGGGACAGGCCCGTACCGGCCGGGATGAGCTTACCGATGATGACGTTCTCCTTGAGGCCGATCAGGGAGTCCGACTTGGCGTTGATCGCCGCGTCGGTGAGGACCCTGGTCGTCTCCTGGAAGGACGCCGCCGACAGCCACGACTCGGTGGCCAGCGAGGCCTTGGTGATACCCATCAGCTGCGGACGGCCGGAGGCCGGCTGGCGGCCTTCGGTGACCACACGACGGTTCTCGTTCTCGAACTTCGAACGCTCCACCAGCTCGCCCGGCAGCAGCTCCGCGTCGCCGGACTCGATGATCGTCACACGGCGCAGCATCTGCCGGATGATGATCTCGATGTGCTTGTCGTGGATCGACACACCCTGCGAGTTGTAGACCTTCTGGACCTCGCCGACCAGGTGGACCTGGACCGCGCGCTGACCGAGGATCCGCAGCACGTCGTGCGGGTTGGTGGCACCGACGGTGAGCTTCTGGCCCACCTCGACCCGGTCGCCCTCGCCCACGAGCAGACGGGCACGCTTCGAGATCGGGAACGGCGTCTCGTCGCTGCCGTCGTCCGGGGTGACGACGAGCTTCTTGGTCTTCTCGGTCTCCTCGATACGGACGCGGCCCGCCGCCTCCGAGATCGGGGCGACACCCTTGGGCGTACGGGCCTCGAAGAGCTCGACGACACGGGGCAGACCCTGGGTGATGTCGTCACCCGCCACACCACCGGTGTGGAAGGTACGCATCGTCAGCTGGGTACCGGGCTCACCGATGGACTGGGCGGCGATGATGCCGACCGCCTCACCGATGTCGACCAGCTTGCCGGTGGCCAGCGAGCGGCCGTAGCAGAAGGCACAGGTGCCGACCGCGGACTCGCAGGTCAGGACCGAGCGGGTCTTGACCTCCTCGACCCCGGCGGCCACGACGGCGTCGATCAGGACATCGCCCAGGTCGACATTTGCCGGCGCGATGACCTTGCCGTCGACGACGACGTCCTCGGCGAGCATCCGGGCGTACACGGACGTCTCGACGTCCTCCGCCTTGCGCAGGACACCGTCGGCGCCGCGCTCGGCGATCCGCAGCTTCAGACCGCGCTCGGTGCCGCAGTCCTCCTCGCGGATGATCACGTCCTGCGAGACGTCCACCAGACGACGGGTCAGGTAACCCGAGTCGGCGGTACGCAGGGCGGTGTCGGCCAGACCCTTACGGGCACCGTGCGTGGAGATGAAGTACTCCAGCACGGACAGGCCTTCACGGAAGGACGCCTTGATGGGACGCGGGATCGTCTCGTTCTTGGCGTTGGACACCAGACCACGCATACCGGCGATCTGACGCATCTGCATCATGTTTCCACGAGCACCCGAGTTCACCATCATGAAGATGGGGTTGGTCTTCGGGAAGTTCGCGTTCATCGCCTCGGCGACCTCGTTGGTCGCCTTGGTCCAGATCGCGATGAGCTCCTGGGTGCGCTCGTCCTTGGTGATCAGACCGCGCTCGTACTGCTTCTGGACCTTCTCGTCCTGCGCCTCGTAACCCTGGACGATCGCCTTCTTCGCCTCGGGCACGACGACATCGGAGATGGCGACGGTGACACCGGAGCGGGTCGCCCAGAAGAAGCCGGCCGCCTTCAGGTTGTCGAGCGTCGCCGCCACGATGACCTTGGGGTAGCGCTCGGCCAGGTCGTTGACGATCTCGGAGAGCTGCTTCTTGCCCACCGAGTAGTCGACGAACGGGTAGTCCTCGGGCAGCAGCTCGTTGAAGAGCGCGCGGCCCAGCGTTGTACGCAGCCGGAACGGGTCGCCCTGCTGCCACTCGACGGCGGTGCCGTCGGTGTCGACCTCGTCGGAGACCGGCGGGGTCCAGCCGCGCGGCGGGATGGTGCCCACCGGGAAGCGGATGTCGACCTTCGCCTGGAGCGACAGCTCCCGGTTGTCGAACGCCATGGTCGCCTCGGCGGTGGAGCCGAAGGACCGGCCCGCGCCCTTGACCTTGCGCTCCTCCTCGTCCGTGGTGAGGAAGAAGAGGCCGAGCACCATGTCCTGGGTGGGCATGGTGACCGGACGGCCGTCGGCCGGCTTGAGGATGTTGTTCGAGGAGAGCATCAGGATGCGCGCCTCGGCCTGCGCCTCCGCGGAGAGCGGCAGGTGGACGGCCATCTGGTCACCGTCGAAGTCCGCGTTGAACGCGGTGCAGACGAGCGGGTGGATCTGGATGGCCTTGCCCTCGACCAGCTGCGGCTCGAAGGCCTGGATGCCCAGGCGGTGCAGGGTCGGCGCACGGTTCAGCAGCACCGGGTGCTCGGCGATGACCTCTTCGAGCACGTCGTACACGACCGTACGGCCGCGCTCGACCATGCGCTTCGCCGACTTGATGTTCTGCGCGTGGTTCAGGTCCACCAGGCGCTTCATCACGAACGGCTTGAAGAGCTCCAGCGCCATGGCCTTCGGCAGACCGCACTGGTGCAGCTTGAGCTGCGGACCGACGACGATCACGGAACGGGCCGAGTAGTCGACTCGCTTGCCGAGCAGGTTCTGACGGAAACGGCCCTGCTTGCCCTTGAGCATGTCGCTCAGGGACTTCAGCGGACGGTTACCGGGACCGGTCACCGGGCGACCGCGGCGGCCGTTGTCGAACAGCGCGTCGACGGCCTCCTGGAGCATCCGCTTCTCGTTGTTCACGATGATCTCGGGGGCACCGAGGTCAAGGAGACGCTTGAGGCGGTTGTTCCGGTTGATCACACGGCGGTACAGGTCGTTCAGGTCGGAGGTCGCGAAGCGGCCACCGTCCAGCTGCACCATCGGACGCAGGTCCGGCGGGATCACCGGCACGCAGTCCAGCACCATGCCCTTGGGGCTGTTGCTGGTCTGGAGGAACGCGGAGACGACCTTGAGGCGCTTGAGCGCACGGGTCTTCTTCTGGCCCTTGCCGGTACGGATGATCTCGCGGAGGCGCTCGGCCTCCTCGTTCAGGTCGAAGGACTCCAGGCGCTTCTGCAGCGCGGCGGCGCCCATCGAACCGTCGAAGTACGTGCCGAAGCGGTCACGCAGCTCGCGGTAGAGGAGCTCGTCGCCCTCCAGGTCCTGCACCTTGAGGTTCTTGAAGCGGTTCCACACCTCGTCGAGCCGGTCGATCTCGCGCTGCGCACGGTCACGCAGCTGCTTCATCTCACGCTCGGCGCCTTCGCGCACCTTGCGGCGCACATCAGCCTTGGCGCCCTCGGCCTCCAGCTCGGCCAGGTCGGTCTCGAGCTTCTTGGCGCGGGCCTCGAGGTCGGAGTCGCGACGGTTCTCGACCTGCTGACGCTCGACGGAGACGTGGGCCTCCAGCGAGGGCAGGTCGCGCGTACGGCGCTCCTCGTCCACGAACGTGATCATGTACGCGGCGAAGTAGATGACCTTCTCGAGGTCCTTCGGCGCGAGGTCGAGCAGGTACCCCAGGCGTGACGGGACGCCCTTGAAGTACCAGATGTGGGTGACGGGCGCGGCCAGCTCAATGTGGCCCATCCGCTCACGGCGCACCTTGGCGCGCGTGACTTCCACGCCACAGCGCTCACAGATGATGCCCTTGAAGCGGACACGCTTGTACTTGCCGCAGTAGCACTCCCAGTCCCGGGTCGGACCGAAGATCTTCTCGCAGAAGAGTCCGTCCTTCTCGGGCTTGAGCGTGCGGTAGTTGATGGTCTCCGGCTTCTTCACTTCGCCGTGCGACCAGGTCCGGATGTCGTCCGCGGTGGCAAGGCCGATCCGCAGCTCGTCGAAGAAGTTGACGTCGAGCACTTGTCGTCAATCCCTCTTTCGGGGGTTCGAGCCCCTCGCGTCAGCGAGTAGATGGGGCACTTCAGCAATGGTCTGAACGGGTCCGGGGAGAGCCGGCCGGATACGGGATCCGGCCGGCGAACCCGTCAGACCTCTTCGACGCTGCTCGGCTCTCGCCGGGACAGGTCGATACCGAGCTCCTCCGCAGCGCGGAAGACATCCTCGTCCGTGTCGCGCATCTCGATGGACATACCGTCCGAGGACAGCACCTCCACGTTGAGGCAGAGCGACTGCATTTCCTTGATGAGAACCTTGAAGGACTCGGGAATGCCGGGCTCGGGGATGTTCTCGCCCTTGACGATGGCCTCGTACACCTTCACGCGGCCGGTCACGTCGTCGGACTTGATCGTCAGCAGTTCCTGGAGGGCGTACGCGGCGCCATAAGCCTCCAGCGCCCACACCTCCATCTCGCCGAAGCGCTGACCACCGAACTGCGCCTTACCACCCAGCGGCTGCTGGGTGATCATCGAGTACGGGCCGGTCGAACGCGCGTGCAGCTTGTCGTCGACCAGGTGGTGGAGCTTGAGGATGTACATGTACCCGATCGAGATCGGGTCCGGGAACGGCTCACCGGAGCGGCCGTCGAACAGGTTCGCCTTGCCGGACGGCTGCACCATCCGGTTGCCGTCACGGTTCGGGATCGTGGACTCGAAGAGACCGGAGATCTCGTCCTCACGGGCACCGTCGAACACCGGGGTGGCGACGTTGGTGCCGGAGGCGACCTCGTCGGCGCCGATGGACTTCAGGCGCTCCATCCACTCCTCGCTGCCCTCGACCTTCCAGCCCTGGCTGGCGAGCCAGCCGAGGTGGATCTCGAGGACCTGTCCCGGGTTCATCCGGGACGGGACACCCAGCGGGTTGAGGATGATGTCGACCGGGGTGCCGTCCTCCAGGAACGGCATGTCCTCGATCGGCAGGATCTTCGAGATGACGCCCTTGTTGCCGTGACGGCCGGCGAGCTTGTCACCATCGGTGATCTTGCGCTTCTGCGCGACGTACACGCGAACCAGCTGGTTCACGCCCGGCGGCAGCTCGTCGCCCTCCTCGCGGTCGAAGACGCGCACACCGATGACCTTGCCGGTCTCGCCGTGCGGCACCTTCAGCGAGGTGTCACGGACCTCACGGGCCTTCTCACCGAAGATCGCGCGGAGCAGACGCTCCTCCGGGGTCAGCTCGGTCTCACCCTTGGGCGTGACCTTGCCGACCAGGATGTCCCCGGCGACGACCTCGGCACCGATACGGATGATGCCGCGCTCGTCGAGGTCCGCGAGGACCTCTTCGGAGACGTTCGGGATGTCCCGGGTGATCTCCTCGGGGCCGAGCTTGGTGTCACGGGCGTCGACCTCGTGCTCCTCGATGTGGATCGAGGAGAGGACGTCGTCCTGCACCAGCCGCTGGCTGAGGATGATCGCGTCTTCGTAGTTGTGGCCCTCCCACGGCATGAACGCCACGAGAAGGTTCTTGCCGAGCGCCATCTCACCCTGCTGGGTGGCGGGACCGTCGGCGAGGACCTGGCTCTCGATGACCCGGTCGCCCTCGTTGACGACAACCTTCTGGTTGACCGAGGTGCCCTGGTTCGAGCGGGAGAACTTGGCGATGCGGTACGTGGTGTACGTGCCGTCGTCGTTGGCGACGGTGATGTAGTCCGCGGATACCTCCTGGACCACACCTTCCTTCTCCGCCTTGATGACGTCACCGGCGTCGACCGCGCAGCGGTACTCCATGCCGGTGCCGACGAGCGGCGCCTCGGACGTGATCAGCGGCACGGCCTGACGCATCATGTTCGCGCCCATGAGGGCACGGTTGGCGTCGTCGTGCTCCAGGAACGGGATCATGGCGGTCGCGACCGACACCATCTGGCGCGGCGAGACGTCCATGTAGTCGACGTCGTCGCCCGGGATGTAGTCGATCTCGCCACCACGGCGGCGGACCAGTACGCGGGACTCCTCGAAACGCATCTCCTCGGAGAGCGTCGCGTTGGCCTGCGCGATGACGAAGCGGTCCTCTTCGTCGGCGGTCAGGTAGTCGACGTCGTCGGTGACGACACCCTCGATGACCTTGCGGTACGGGGTCTCGATGAAGCCGAACGCGTTGACCCGGCCGTAGGAGGCCAGCGAGCCGATCAGACCGATGTTCGGGCCTTCCGGCGTCTCGATCGGACACATGCGGCCGTAGTGCGACGGGTGCACGTCACGGACCTCGAAGCCGGCCCGCTCACGCGAGAGACCACCCGGGCCCAGCGCGTTGAGACGACGCTTGTGCGTCAGACCCGACAGCGGGTTGTTCTGGTCCATGAACTGCGACAGCTGGCTGGTGCCGAAGAACTCCTTGATGGAGGCGACGACCGGCCGGATGTTGATCAGGGTCTGCGGCGTGATCGCCTCGACGTCCTGGGTGGTCATGCGCTCACGCACGACGCGCTCCATACGGGCGAGACCCGTACGGACCTGGTTCTGGATCAGCTCACCGACGTTACGGATACGACGGTTGCCGAAGTGGTCGATGTCATCCGTCTCGACCATGATCGAACGACCGGACTCGCCGACCGTCTCGGTCTCACCGGCGTGCAGCTTGACCAGGTACTTGATGGTCGCGATGACATCGTCGGTGGTGAGCACACCGGCGTCCAGCGGCTCTTCCGCGCCGAGCTTCTTGTTCACCTTGTAGCGGCCGACCTTCGCGAGGTCGTAGCGCTTGGGGTTGAAGTAGAGGTTCTCGAGCAGCGTCTGAGCCGCCTCGCGCGTCGGGGGCTCGCCCGGACGCAGCTTGCGGTAGATGTCGAGGAGCGCGTCGTCCTGGCCCTGGGTGTGGTCCTTCTCCAGGGTGGCGCGCATGGACTCGTACTCGCCGAACTCCTCCAGGATCTGCTCGGTCGTCCAACCGAGAGCCTTGAGGAGGACGGTCACGGACTGCTTGCGCTTCCGGTCGATACGGACACCGACCATGTCGCGCTTGTCGATCTCCATCTCCAGCCAGGCACCCCGGGACGGGATGATCTTGGCGGAGAAGATGTCCTTGTCGGACGTCTTGTCGATCGAGGAGTCGAAGTACACACCCGGCGAGCGGACCAGCTGGGACACCACGACACGCTCGGTGCCGTTGATGACGAAGGTGCCCTTGTTGGTCATGAGCGGGAAGTCGCCCATGAAGACCGTCTGAGACTTGATCTCGCCGGTCTCGTTGTTGGTGAACTCGGCGGTGACGAAGAGCGGGGCGGCGAACGTGAAGTCGCGCTCCTTGCACTCGTCGATCGAGTTCTTGGAAGGCTCGAAGCGGTGATCGCGGAAGGTCAGCGACATCGACCCGGAGAAGTCCTCGATCGGGGAGATCTCCTCGAAGATCTCCTCCAGACCGGACTTCCTGGGGACGTCCTGCCCGTTCTCGAGAGCCGCCTCTACACGAGCCTTCCAAGCGGCGTTGCCGAGCAGCCAGTCAAAGCTCTCGGTCTGCAGCGCCAGGAGGTTCGGAACCTCGAGGGGCTCCTTGATCTTTGCAAAGGAGATGCGCAGCGGGGCGGTGCTGGCGCCGTTGTTCGTATTCGTGGTCGAGGCGTTGCGCGAGGCGGCCAAGAGGGGGTCCTTCCGAGGGCTCGGACTCACTACGCGCGTACCGGTCCCAAGCGGGGCGCGGAGAGGGAAAGCCCAGATCAGGGCCGTTCACTCACCGGTGCTCTTGCGAGGGGGTGCCCCTGGTGACGGGCAGGGAGCAGCTAACAGGCAGCGCAAAGGGTCAGTGTAGCCACTTGGCACACTGATGTCCAGAGCGGGTTTCCCGACACCCTCGTTTTTCTCAACACCCTTGTCTCAACTACGGCAAACCTCGCGCCGTCTAGGCGCACATCGATACTGCCCTCTTCGCCATCGATCCATGCCTCGGATCCGGATCGATTGTGACGACGCGTCCTGAGAATTGCGCGCTGCGTGCGGTTCGTCAAGGCCCCCCACCCCATGTGGAAAGTCACGAGGCGGTACGGAGGCACGGCGATGATCACGATACTCGCCACGAGCCGAAGAGCAAGGCACCCCCCACGGGAGCACGGAAGGGCGACCACCCGACTGGGTGATCGCCCTTCGCGTCAACGCTGCGCCTCGCGGCGCCGAGACTGCCTCCGTACGCCTATCGGCGCGCGGCTGCGGACTCGAACGAGGTCACTTGACCTCGACGGAGGCGCCGGCGCCCTTGAGGGACTCGGCGGCCTTCTCGGCGGCGTCCTTGGCGACCTTCTCGAGGACGGGCTTCGGGGCGCCGTCCACGAGGTCCTTGGCCTCCTTGAGGCCCAGGGAGGTCAGCTCACGCACGACCTTGATGACCTGGATCTTCTTGTCGCCGGCACCCGTGAGGATGACGTCGAACTCGTCCTGCTCGGCCTCGGCCTCGGCCGGGGCACCGGGGACACCGGCGACCGGGGCGGCAACCGCGGCGGCGGCGGTGACGTCGAACTTCTCCTCGAACGCCTTCACGAACCCGGAGAGCTCGAGGAGGGTCATGTCCTCGAACTGCGCGAGCAGGTCTTCCTGGCTGAGCTTCGCCATGATGGCGGTCCTTCCACTATTCGGCTGGTGCCGTATGTACAGTTCCGCGGGCGTACCGGCCCGCTGCGACCGAACGAGCGTGATTACTCGGAGTCGGCCTCGACGGGAGCCGGCGTACCGGCACCGCCCTGCTCTTCCTTCTTGGCGCGAAGCGCTTCCGCGGTGCGGACGAACTTCGACGGAAGCGCCTGGAAGAGCGAGGCAGCCTGCGACTGCTTGCCCTTCATGGCACCGGCCAGCTTGGAGAGCAGAACCTCACGGGACTCGAGGTCCGCAAGCTTCTTGATCTCATCAGCGCTCAGCGCCTTACCGTCAAGGACACCGCCCTTGATGATGAGATTGGGGTTGTCCTTGGCGAAGTCACGAAGACCCTTCGCCGACTCCACCGGGTCACCGGTGACGAAGGCAACCGCCGTCGGACCCGAGAACAGGTCGTCCAGCTGGTTGATCCCGGCCTCGTTGGCCGCGATCTTGGTCAGCGTGTTCTTCACCACGGCGTACTGGGCGTTCTCACCGAGAGAACGACGCAGCTCCTTGAGCTGCGCCACGGTGAGACCCCGGTACTCGGTCAGCACAGCGGCGTTCGAGCTGCGGAACTGGTCCGTCAGCTCGGCTACCGCGGCAGCCTTGTCGGGCCTTGCCATGAGCGTCGGCCTCCTTCCGGGTGATGAGGACCGCTCAGAAGGGGCTGGGCAAAACGAAACGCCCCGGCGCAGGCGCACGGGGCGTAGCTCGACCGAATGGAATCCGGGAGCTGTCCACAGTCACCTACGCGGGTCGTCCGCAGCTAGCGGATCCTTCGGCCGCCGCACCCTCTTACGAGCACACGGCAACGACCAGCGGTCTTTGGCTTCTGGGGAAGAGTACGTGACCGCGTCTCCGGCAGGCAAATTGGGCTGCCGGACCAGGTTTAGCTCCCGCTCGCGGCACCCGTGCCCGCGCCGGCCCGGAGCTCACCCAGCAGCTCGGCGACATCGAAGGTCTCACCGGTCGGCGGGGCCTGGACCTGTGCCTTCGCTCCGTAGTCCGAGTAGTGCGCGGAGACCTTGACCGTGCCCTGAGAGGTCTTCGTACCGACGTCCATCCGCACCGGATAGTCGTCCTCGTTGACCCAGACCTCGGTGCCGTACCCCTTCATGCCCGACTTCCTCAGCATGTCGACAAGGGCCTTACGGTCCTTCGCGCCGAGGACGTCGAGCGAGCCGTCGGACTTCATCAGCTCGTCCAGGGTGAGCGTGCCCTTGTAGTGCTCGGCCCGGACTCCATCGACCTTCTCCGCGCCGACGTGCTTCAGATTCGGTGAGTCGAGCAGCAGGGCGAGCTGCCGGGCCGGGTCCTGGTTCACGTTCTCCAGGCCGCCCATGAGCTGCTTGCCGAGCCCCGCGTCCCCGGAGGCGTCGTCCAGGGCTCCCATGTCGAGCTTCAGCCAGCTCTTCCCCTTCATGGATTTGGCCGTCGCGGCGCCCAGGTCCATGTACACGGCGTTGTCGAGCCACACCGTACGGATCTTGCCCGGGGTGTCGGAGGCGGCTGCCAGGGCCGATCCGTTCATGGTCATGTCCATCACCGTGGGGTCCCACCCCATGACGCCGGACATCTCCATGTCGCCGCCCACACCCACGGACGCCGGCATCGACACCGTCATCCGGACCCTGGCCGACTTCGCCGCCGAGGTCTTCTCGTAGGCCGCGGTGACGGCGTCCGTGGCACCGGACCGGGACCGGGCCGTCTCCGAGTCCGAGGCGCCCTTCTCGGCGCCGCCGTCGCCCTGGCAGCCCGCGACGCCGGCCAGCACCGCCACGGCCGCCAGCGAGAGGCCCCCACGCATCCATCCGGACATACGCATGTCCCCACCACCCCTGGTTGTGAGTCAACTCCCTTGCACGGTAACGCACGGCTCCGACACCGCCACGTGAGAAAAGCCGGTCCCCGCGCCTCCGGAGAGGTGCGGGGACCGGCTTTCGTACGCGTGTGACCCGCGACTGCCGTCAGTGTCAGACGGCGGCCGGGTCCTCCTCTACGAGGAGGTTGCGGGTGCGGTTGGCGTCCAGCGGGATGCCGGGGCCCATCGTCGTGGCCAGGGTGGCCTTCTTGATGTAGCGGCCCTTGGCGGCGGACGGCTTCAGACGGAGGACTTCCTCCAGCGCCGCGGCGTAGTTCTCGACCAGCTTCGCCTCGTCGAAGGAGACCTTGCCGATGATGAAGTGCAGGTTCGAGTGCTTGTCGACGCGGAACTCGATCTTGCCGCCCTTGATGTCGTTCACAGCCTTGGTGACATCAGGGGTGACCGTGCCGGTCTTCGGGTTCGGCATTAGACCACGCGGGCCGAGGACGCGGCCGAGGCGGCCGACCTTGCCCATGAGGTCCGGGGTGGCGACGACGGCGTCGAAGTCCAGACGGCCCTTCGAAACCTCGTCGATGAGCTCGTCGGCGCCGACGATGTCGGCGCCCGCGGCACGCGCGGCCTCGGCACGGTCACCGGTCGCGAAGACCAGGACCCGGGCGGTCTTGCCGGTGCCGTGCGGAAGGTTCACGGTGCCACGGACCATCTGGTCGGCCTTGCGCGGGTCGACACCCAGACGCATGGCCACCTCGACGGTGCCGTCGAACTTGGAGGTGCTGGTGTCCTTGGCGAGACGGACGGCCTCGAGCGGGGCGTAGTTGCGCTCCCGGTCGATCTTGGCTTCCGCGCCGCGGAGTGCCTTGCTGCGCTTCACTTCTTCTCCTGGTGTTTCTTCGGTGTGGAGTTCGTGGTCCGGACCGCGCATGGTCCTGCCACTGGGGTGGGGCCTGCCCGGCTGGGTCAGCCCTCGACCGTGATGCCCATGGAACGGGCGGTACCGGCGATGATCTTCTCGGCGGTTTCCAGGTTGTTCGCGTTCAGGTCGGGCATCTTGGTCGTGGCGATGTCACGCACCTGCTCGCGGGTGAGCTTCGCGACCTTCTTGACGTGCGGCTCGCCGGAGCCCTTGTCCACGCCCGCGGCCTTGAGGATCAGCTTGGCGGCCGGCGGAGTCTTGGTGATGAAGGTGAAGGAACGGTCCTCGTAGACCGTGATCTCCACCGGCACGACCATGCCACGCTGCGACTCGGTCGCGGCGTTGTAGGCCTTGCAGAACTCCATGATGTTGACGCCGTGCTGACCCAGCGCGGGGCCGACCGGCGGAGCCGGGTTGGCCGCGCCGGCGCTGATCTGGAGCTTGATAAGCCCCGTGACCTTCTTCTTCTTGGGAGGCATTGCTCTCTCCGGGTCCTAGTGAGAGTGATCAGCCGCCATCCGGTCATCCGGACGGAGGCATACCGCACAACGATAACGGGTATAGCGGTGCGGCCAAAAACCGACAGGTCAGACAGCTGTGGGAGCCTGCCTGACCTGTCGGAAGCTGCTGTTCAGAAGGGCGCTGGTGCCGCGAGCGGCACCGGCTCAGTTCTTCTGGATCTGGTCGAAGCTCAGCTCGACCGGGGTCTCGCGGCCGAAGATCTCGACCAGGCCCTTGACCTTCTTCGAGTCGGCGTTGATCTCGTTGATGGTCGCCTGAAGCGTGGCGAACGGGCCGTCGGTGACGGTGACCGAGTCGCCGACCTCGAAGTCCAGCACCTGGACCTCGACCTTGCGGGACGGAGCCGGCTTGCCCTCGGCCTCGGCGGCCTCGCGGGCGGCCTTCTCCTCGGCCTCCGGGGCGAGCATCTTGACGATCTCGTCCAGGGTCAGCGGGTACGGGTCGTAGGCGTTGCCCACGAAGCCGGTGACACCGGGGGTGTTGCGGACGACGCCCCAGGACTCGTTCGTCAGATCCATGCGCACCAGGACGTATCCCGGGAGCTTGTTCTGGCGGACGTTCTTGCGCTCGCCGTTCTTGATCTGGACGATCTCTTCCTCGGGGACCTCGGCCTGGTAGACGAACTCCTCGACGTTCAGCGAGACGGCACGCTGCTCCAGGTTGGCCTTCACGCGCTTCTCGTAGCCCGCGTAGGTGTGGATGACGTACCACTCGCCGGGCAGACCGCGGAGTTCCTCACGGAGGGCGGCGATCGGGTCGGCCGGAGCCTCGGGCTCGGCGGCCTCGTCCTCGACGGCGTCCTCGTCGTCGGCTTCCTCCGACGACTCCGCTTCGTCGGACGCCTCGGCGTCCTCGTCCTCGACGTGCACAGCGGCCTCTTCGGCCGGTTCGCCGGCGGCGACGTCAGCGGCTTCGGCCTGGTCTGGCTCGACAGCGTCCGCCGCCTCGACGATGTCGGTCTCGTCCTTCGTGGACTCCACCGACTCGCTGGCGTCGTTCAGTTTCGGGTCAGACACGGTGGCTGCTTCTTCCTGGCTCAATGGGTGGAACACGCGAAAGGGGCGCCGCGTGGGCGCCCTCCGCGGGATCAGCCGAAGACGTACTTGATTGCTTGCTGGAAGCCATAGTCAATCACGGTCACCAGACCGATCATGATGACTACGAAGACAATCACCACGGTGGTGTACGTGGTCAGCTGGTTGCGAGTCGGCCAGACGACCTTGCGCAGCTCGGCGACGATCTGACGGTAGAAGAGCGCGAGACGGCCCAGCGGGCCCTTCTTGCCGCGCTTGCCACCCTTGCGGGGCTTCTTCGACTCGGCGGACTCATCGTCGGCATCAGGCTTGTCGATGGAGCCCACGGCGTCCGTCACGCTCTCTCACCTGATTCCGGGTCGTGGCCGTGCCGCGCCCGGGGGAGCCGCACGGCGATGCATTGAAACGTACGTACATGCGCACACATCCTGGCGGAAGGTGTGTGTAGCAGGGCCGGAGGGACTTGAACCCCCAACCGCTGGTTTTGGAGACCAGTGCTCTACCAATTGAGCTACGACCCTTTGCGTTCCCCTCAACCTACCGCATCCGACCGGACGCACGGAGTGCGCGGTGCGGACCTGGCTGCTGAGGGCCAACGACCAGTGAGTGTACGTGCTCCCGGCCCCTGCGTCGAACAGCTTCCTCCGGCACGGCTCGCGCGGGATCGCGCGCACGGTTCGGTCATTCATACCGGTCGTTCATATGCCCATCCCTCCATCGTCTTTTTGTCCGCAGAGCGAGCACCCTCGTTTTGTCCGCAGAGCGAAACTTGTGTGTCGCGGAAGTTTCAGGTCTGGGACCATGGGCTCATGAGCGCTGCAACCCCTCCGACCGAGCGCCGGGTCTCCGCCCGCATCGGCGCGATCTCCGAGTCCGCGACCCTCGCCGTGGACGCCAAGGCCAAGGCCCTCAAGGCCGCCGGGCGTCCGGTGATCGGCTTCGGCGCCGGCGAGCCCGACTTCCCGACCCCCGACTACATCGTCGAAGCCGCCGTCGAGGCCTGCCGCAACCCCAAGTACCACCGCTACACGCCGGCCGGCGGGCTCCCCGAGCTCAAGGCCGCCATCGTCGCGAAGACGCTGCGTGACTCCGGTTACGAGATCGACGCCTCCCAGGTCCTGGTGACCAACGGCGGCAAGCAGGCGATCTACGAGGCGTTCGCGGCCATCCTGGACCCGGGCGACGAGGTCATCGTCCCGGCGCCGTACTGGACCACGTACCCCGAGTCGATCCGGCTGGCCGGCGGTGTCCCGGTAGAGGTCGTGGCCGACGAGACCACCGGCTACCGCGTCTCCGTCGAGCAGTTGGAGGCGGCCCGCACGGAGCACACGAAGGTCGTGCTCTTCGTCTCACCGTCCAACCCGACCGGCGCTGTCTACAGCGAGGCCGACACCGAGGCCATCGGTCGCTGGGCCGTCGAGCACGGCCTGTGGGTGATGACGGACGAGATCTACGAGCACCTCGTCTACGGCGACGCCAGCTTCACCTCGCTGCCCGCCGTCGTACCGGAGCTGCGCGACAAGTGCATCGTGGTCAACGGTGTGGCCAAGACCTATGCGATGACCGGCTGGCGAGTGGGGTGGATCGTCGGCCCGAAGGACGTCGTCAAGGCCGCGACCAACCTCCAGTCGCACGCCACGTCCAACGTCTCCAACGTCGCCCAGGCCGCGGCGATCGCCGCCGTCTCCGGCGACCTCGACGCGGTCGCCGCGATGCGGTCGGCCTTCGACCGGCGCCGTCAGACCATCGTGCGGATGCTGAACGAGATCGACGGTGTCCTGTGCCCGGAGCCGGAGGGCGCCTTCTACGCGTACCCCTCGGTGAAGGCCCTGCTGGGCAAGGAGATCCGCGGCAAGCGCCCGCGGACGTCGGTCGAGCTGGCCGCGCTGATCCTCGACGAGGCCGAGGTCGCGGTCGTCCCGGGTGAGGCGTTCGGCACACCCGGCTATCTGCGGCTGTCCTACGCGCTCGGCGACGAGGACCTGGCCGAGGGCATCACGCGGCTCCAGAAGCTGCTGGCCGAGGCCAAGAACTGACGTTCCGCTTCGGCTCCTCCGCTCCGGAAAAGCGGGCTCCCGGTCACGGCCGGGGGCCCGCTTTTCTGTTCGGGCAAGATCTCGATCGGGGAAAGTGGCTGCCGGTCCTCGTTCCCGTGCGGCAGGATCTACCAATGGAGAGCACCACCCGACCTCGCGACCTCAGCCTGCTGCCCAAGGCTCATCTGCATCTGCATTTCACCGGCTCGATGCGGCCCACGACCCTGCTGGAACTCGCCGAGAAGTACGGCGTCCATCTGCCCGACGCCCTGACCGGCGGCGAACCGCCCAAGCTGCGCGCCACCGACGAGCGCGGCTGGTTCCGTTTCCAGCGGCTCTACGACATCGCCCGGTCCTGTCTCCGCGCCCCGGAGGACATCCAGCGGCTGGTGCGCGAGGCCGCCGAGGAGGACGTACGGGACGGCTCGGGCTGGCTGGAGATCCAGGTCGACCCCACGTCGTACGCCCCGCACCTCGGCGGACTGATCCCCGCGCTGGAAGTCATCCTGGACGCGGTGGACGCCGCGTCCAGGGAGACCGGTCTGGGGATGCGGGTGCTCGTCGCGGCCAACCGGATGAAGCATCCGCTGGACGCCAGGACCCTGGCCCGGCTCGCGGTGCGGTACGCGGACCGGGGCATCGTCGGCTTCGGCCTCTCCAACGACGAACGTCGCGGCATGGCCAGGGACTTCGACCGGGCCTTCGCGATCGCCAGGGAGGGCGGGCTGCTGGCCGCGCCGCACGGCGGCGAGCTGACCGGGCCCGCGTCCGTACGGGACTGCCTGGACGATCTGCGCGCCACCCGCATCGGGCACGGCGTCCGGGCCGCCGAGGACCCGAAGCTGCTGCGCAGGCTCGCGGAGCGCGGGGTGACGTGCGAGGTCTGCCCGGCCTCGAACGTGGCGCTGGGCGTCTACGAGAAGCCCGAGGACGTGCCGCTGCGGACGCTGTTCGACGCGGGGGTCCCGATGGCGCTGGGCGCGGACGACCCCCTGCTCTTCGGCTCGCGGCTGGCCGCGCAGTACGAACTGGCCCGCAAACACCAGGGCTTCAGCGACACCGAACTGGCCGAGCTGGCCCGGCAGTCGGTACGGGGCTCGGCTGCGCCGGCGGAGGTACGCGACAGTCTGCTGGCGGGGATCGACGGCTGGTTGGCCGACTGACGATGCCCCTCCCGGCGATGTGTTGTGTGCGGCCAATCGCTCGTCAGAGGCTGACGCCGACCGTCACCGGCTCGGGAACCAGCGTGATCCCGAACGCCTCGTGGACCCCGGCGACCACCTCGCGCGCGAGGGCGAGCAGATCCTCGGTGGTCGCCGCGCCCCGGTTGGTGAGGGCGAGGGTGTGCTTGGTGGAGATGCGGGCCGGGCCCGTGCCGTAGCCCTTGGTGAAGCCGGCCTTGTCGATCAGCCAGGCCGCGGAGGTCTTCGTACGGCCGCTGCCGTCCGGGAATCCGGGCGGTGTCACGTCGTCGCCGAGGCGGGCCCTGGCGCGGGTGACGAAGTCGGCGTGTTCTCCGTCGGTGAGGATCGGGTTGGTGAAGAAGGAGCCGGCGGACCAGGTGTCGTGGTCCTCGGGGTCCAGCACCATGCCCTTGCCGGCCCGCAGTTCGAGGACGGTGTCCCGGGCCGTCGCGGCGGGGACGCGGTCGCCGGGCTCGACGCCCAGGACGCGGGCCGTCTCGGCGTACTTGAGGGGCGCGGAGAGCCCGCCCGCATCCTCCAGCGCGAAGCGGACCCGCAGGATGACCCAGCGCTCGGGGTGCTGCTTGAAGCGGCTGTGGCGGTACGAGAAGCCGCAGTCGGCGCCGGCGAGCGCGACGGTTTCGCGGGTGGCGCGGTCATAGGCGACGACCTCGGTGATGGTGCTGGACACCTCCTGGCCGTACGCGCCGACGTTCTGGATCGGTGTGGCGCCGGCCGAGCCGGGGATACCGGCGAGGCATTCGACGCCCGCGAGGCCCGCTTCGACGGTACGGGCGACGGCGTCGGTCCAGGTCTCGCCCGCCGCCAGCTCCAGCGTGGTGCCGTCGAGCGTGAACCCCTTGGTCGCGATCCGCAGGGCGGTGCCGTCGAAGCCCTTGTCCCCGATGATCAGGTTGCTGCCGCCGCCGATGATCAGCAACGGGGTTCCGGCGTCGTCCGTCTCGCGTACGGCGTCGATCACCTCGTCGTCGGTGGTGGCCGTGACAAGGCGTGTCGCCGGTCCGCCGAGGCGGAAGGTGGTCAGGGGGGCGAGGGGGGCATCGTGAAGTTCCTGCACAGGAACAAGAGTACGGGCCGATGAAATGCGATCCCTGAATTTCAGCGGCCGGGATCAAGCGGCGGACGCGCGCTCGTCCGCCCCACAGGTAAGGGGTGCCCGCCATTGCGAGCACCCCTTACGTGAGGAGAAGAACCGATCCGGTTCAGGCGAGCTGGACGACGGCGCGGGACATCCCCAGCACCTTCTGCCCCGCACTCATCGCCTTGAGGTCCACCCGGACCCGGCCGTCGTCCAGCTTGGCCGCGACCAGGGCGCTGACCTCGACCAGCGCGCCCTCGTCGTCGTTGGGCACCACGACGGGCTTGGTGAAGCGGACACCGTATTCGACAACGGCCCCCGGGTCGCCGGTCCAGTCGGTCACCACACGGATCGCCTCGGCCATGGTGAACATGCCGTGTGCGATGACGTCCGGGAGTCCGACCTCTTTGGCGAACTTCTCGTTCCAGTGGATCGGGTTGAAGTCCCCCGAGGCACCCGCGTACCGCACCAGCGTCTCGCGCGTGACGGGGAAGCTCTGCGCCGGCAGCTCCGTGCCGACCTCGACCTCGTCGTAAGCGATCTTCGCGGCCATCGTCCTCACGCCTCCTCGGCGGCGCGGGCCACCAGCTTGGTCCAGGCAGTCACGACATGCTCGCCGCCCTCGTCGTGCACCTCGCCACGGACGTCGATGACGTCGTTCCCGGCAAGGGACTTGATGGTCTCGATGGTCGAGGTGACGGTCAGCCTGTCCCCCGCCTGTACGGGACGGGTGTAGGCGAACTTCTGGTCGCCGTGCACCACCCGGCTGTAGTCCAGACCCAGCTGCGGGTCGGCGATGACGCCGCGCGCCGCCTTGAACGTGATAGCGAACACGAACGTCGGCGGGGCGATCAGATCGCGGTACCCGAGAGCCTTGGCGGCCTCCGGGTCGTTGTAAGCCGGGTTGGGGTCGCCCACCGCCTCGGCGAACTCGCGGATCTTTTCCCGGCCGACCTCGTACGGCTCGGTGGGCGGATAGCTCCGCCCCACGAAGGACTGATCGAGCGCCATGGACTCGCTCCCTCCTGTGATGAATGTGACCACAACAAACGACGCGAGGCCGTCCCCCAACGGGGACGGCCTCGCATACGAGCCTGATTCAGCGCGTTTCGCGGTGCGCGGTGTGCGAGTTGCAGCGCGGGCAATGCTTCTTCATCTCAAGACGGTCCGGGTTGTTACGCCGGTTCTTCTTGGTGATGTAGTTCCGCTCCTTGCACTCCACGCAGGCCAGCGTGATCTTCGGGCGGACGTCGGTGGCAGCCACGTGAGTGCTCCTTGGACGGACAACGGATGAAAGGATGAACGCATAAAAGAGTAGCCGATCGAAGGACCGACCCCGCAATCGGCTACCGTGTGTAGCGGTGACCGGACTTGAACCGGTGACACAGCGATTATGAGCCGCTTGCTCTACCGACTGAGCTACACCGCTTCGATGCTGGATCCCCTCGCCCGAAGGCGAGGATCACCGAACATCTGAGCCCCAATACGGAATCGAACCGTAGACCTTCTCCTTACCATGGAGACGCTCTACCGACTGAGCTATTGGGGCGAGCGATGAAGACATTACACGGTCGGTTGCCGTTCGCCCAAATCCGTTTTCCGGCCCTCACCTCACGCGTCCCGTCGTTGCCCCGGAGGCACTCGTAAGGCGCTCGGAGGACACTGGTTCGGCACGCGTACGGCCCACGCGTACGGCTCCACCAGGGCACTCGCACGACCGTCCCACGGGCGCTCTCGTGGCGCCACCGGCAGGCACCGGTGCGGGACTCGTACGGCATTCGCGGCCTCGCCCGGTACGACTATTGCGCTCCTCCCCGAAGCGCGGCTGGGGCGCCCCTACGCTCGACCCACTCTGCGTGATCCGCGCGCCAGAGCCCCTGCCCGGACTCCCCCCACCGCCGGGCTGCCGGGTCCGGTCCACAGCCCGGCACGGCAGCCCCGACCAGGAGCGCGATGCCCGACAGCCAGCCGCCGCCCGACGGCGCCACGGCCGACACCACCGCGCTCGTCCTCTGCGGCGCCCGTCTCACGGACGGCCGCACCGTCGACGTACGACTCCGCGCGGGCCGGATCGACGCCGTGGGCACGGCAGGCAGCCTCGCCCCGCACGGCGCCCGGGTGGACCTCGCCGGTTATCTGCTGCTCCCGGCCCCCGCCGAGCCGCACGCCCACAGCGACACCGCGCTGAGCGCACTCACCACGCCCGTACCGGCCGGGCCGTCGGCAGAGTGCCCCGACGATGTGCGGCGGCGCGCCACCGAAGCCGCCCTGCTGCAACTGGGGCACGGCGCGACCACGCTGCGCTCCCACGTACGGATCGGCGACGCGGGGCGGCTCGGCCGGATGGAGGCGGTGCTCCGGGCCCGGCGTTCGCTGCGCGGCCTCGCCGACCTGACCACCGTCGCCGTACCGCGACTGCTGACGGGGCTCACGGGCGCCGACGGGCTCGCGATGCTGCGCGACGCGATGAAGATGGGCGCGGGGGCGGTGGGCGGCCGGCCCGACGCCGATCCGGATCCGGCCGGGTATGTGGAGGCGGTACTGGAGGTCGCCGGCGAGCACGGCTGTCCGGTCGATCTGCATACGGACGGTGACGATCCGGCCGGGCTCGTCCGGATCGCGGCGATGGCAGACGGTCTGCGGCCGGGAGTGATGCTCGGCCCCTGCGCCGGTCTGGCCCGGCTGCCGGCCGATGTGGCGGCGCGGGCGGCGGACCGGCTGGCGGCGGCCGGTGTGACGGTGGTCTGCCTGCCGCAGGGAGGCTGCGGGGGCACGGACGAGCGCGGTGTCGCTCCCGTGGAGCTGCTGCGGGCGGCCGGTGTACGGGTCGTCGCGGGCAGCGGCGCACTGCGGGACGTATCGAATCCGGTCGGACGCGGGGACCCTCTGGAGGCCGCGTATCTGCTGGCCTCGCGGGGCGGGATGCGGCCGCAGGACGCGTACGACGCGGTGAGCACGGCGGCACGGGCGGCAATGGGACTGCCGGCGGTCCGGGTGGAGGCCGGATCTCCCGCCGAGCTGCTGGCCGTGCGCGGGGAGGACATCGCCGGCGCGCTGTCCCTCGCGTACAGCAGGATCGTCATCCATCGCGGGCGGGTGGTGGCGCGGACGAGCGCGGTGCGGGAGTACTGCGATTCGGCGGCGCCCCTGCCTCTGGAACTCCCGCGCCAGGGGCGCTCCGACCTCGGCCCCTCCGGCCAACCCGGCCACCCCGGACCATGAGTGGGGCCCCGCCGTGGCGCGTGAGTGTGAACAGCGCGGCGGACGTACGGTCGTGAGTATGCGAATTGTGATTGCCGGAGGACATGGTCAGATCGCGCTGAGGCTGGAGCAGTTGCTCGCCACGCGCGGACACGAGGCGGCGGGCATCATCCGCAAGCCGGAACAGGCCGACGATCTGCGGGCGGCGGGCGCCGAACCGGTCGTCCTGGACCTGGAGTCGGCCTCGGTCGACGAGGTGGCGGCGGCGCTGGAAGGCGCGGACGCCGCGGTGTTCGCGGCCGGCGCCGGTCCGGGCAGCGGTACGGAACGCAAGGACACGGTGGACCGTGGCGCCGCGGCGCTCTTCGCTGACGCGGCGGAGCGCGCGGGGGTACGGCGCCACCTCGTCGTCTCCTCGATGGGCGCGAACCCCGACCACGAGGGCGACGGGGTCTTCGACGCCTATTTGCGCGCCAAGGGCGCGGCGGACGCGTACGTACGCTCCCGGTCCGCGCTCGACTGGACGATCCTGCGGCCGGGGGCACTGACGAACGACCCGGGCACCGGGCTCGTCCGGCTCGCGGAGTCGACGGGCCGGGACGCTGTGACGCGGGACGATGTGGCGGCCGTACTGGCCGAGTTGCTGGACACCCCGGGCACGGCGGGTCTGACGCTGGAACTGATCGGCGGGACCGTACCGGTGGCCGAGGCCGCGAAGGCGGTCGCGGGCGGCCGATGATCTCGGTGATGCCTGGGGCCGCGGCTATGTGACCGTGACAACCGACCGTGACAACGAAGATGGCCCCTGCTCCACGTTTCCGTGAAGCAGGGGCCATCTTCTTTATCGCGTGGCGGCGCCAGGATTCGAACCTGGGAAGGCTAAGCCGACGGATTTACAGTCCGCTCCCATTGGCCACTCGGGCACACCGCCATGGGATGTCGCTGCCGGTGGAGAGTCCGCTGGTGGGCGGTGCTCCGTGGCAACGACGTAAACGATACCCGATGCCCAGGGGTGCTCTGCCACAGGATTGATCAGCTCTCGCGGTGGGCCCGGGTGACTAGGCTTTACGGCAGCGGTCGGCGGCGTCCGGTCGCCGAGTGAGCAGGTGACGAGCACCCCGTCGGCACCGCCGGCGGCATCTCGGACAACACTTTGAGCAGCACCGAAGCAACACCCTGAAGCGAACACCCCGAAGCAGCCCCCGATACAAGGAGCCACAGGACATGGCCGACTCCAGTTTCGACATCGTCTCGAAGGTCGAGCGGCAGGAGGTCGACAACGCCCTCAACCAGGCCGCGAAGGAAATCTCGCAGCGTTACGACTTCAAGAACGTCGGAGCCTCGATCGGCTGGTCCGGCGAGAAGATCCTTATGGAGGCGAACTCCGAGGAGCGGGTCAGCGCGATTCTCGACGTCTTCCAGTCCAAGCTGATCAAGCGCGGGATCTCGCTCAAGGCGCTGGACGCCGGTGAGCCGCAGCTGTCCGGCAAGGAATACAAGATCTTCGCCTCGATCGAGGAAGGCATCTCCCAGGACAATGCCAAGAAGGTCGCGAAGCTCATCCGCGACGAGGGCCCCAAGGGGGTCAAGGCGCAGGTGCAGGGCGAGGAACTGCGGGTCAGTTCGAAGAGCCGTGATGACCTGCAGACCGTGATCTCGCTGCTGAAGGGGCACGACTTCGATTTCGCGCTCCAGTTCGTGAACTACCGGTAGGGAAGGCGGTACGGGGACGGAGCGGCGATCCGTTTCCGGCCCCGTACCTCGCGACCCGCGCGCCTCTGGTGACCCGCGCGGATGCCGTGTCCGAATTCCGCCAGCCTCGGCGTCCGGACAGGCGGAGAATCGTTCTCGTGGACAGCTGCAAGAAGTCGACAGCTGGACGCTCTGCGAGGAGATGACCGAGTGATGACCGTGTACACGACGATCGACAGTCCGCTGGGCGAACTGCTGCTGGTCGGTGAGGAATCCGCCACGGCGAAGGGCGGCACCGCGCTCGCCTCGCTCTCCCTGCCGGGGCAGAAGGGCGCGGCCGTCGTCCAGGACGGCTGGGTCCGGGCTCCGGAGGCGTTCGACGAGATCGCCGGGCAGCTCAGGTCGTACTTCGAGGGCACGTTGACGCGCTTCGACGTCGAGTACGTGGACGGCGGCAGCGACTTCCAGCGGCGGGTCTGGCAGGCGCTGGACGCCATTCCGTACGGCGTGACGGTGACGTACGGGCAGATCGCCCAGCGGGTCGGCTCCGCCGGAGCCGGGGTGCGGGCCGTGGGGACCGCGATCGGGCGGAATCCGCTGCTTGTCGTACGGCCGTGTCACCGGGTGATCGGGGCGGACGGGGCGCTCAGGGGGTACGCCGGCGGGCTGGCGAACAAGGAGCGGCTCCTCGGCCTGGAGGGCGCGAGGGTGTCATGAGCCCGGGTGCCGCGCATGGCGAGCTGTTCCCGAGGCCGCGTGCGGTCGTCGCGCCCGGGGCGGTACATGTACCCAACTGGCTGTCGGTGGAACGGCAGCGGGAGTTGGTGGACGTCTGCCGGGACTGGGCGCGGGGGCCGGTGCCGATCCGGCACACGGTGCTGCCGGGCGGCGGTGTGATGTCCGTACAGACCGTCTGCGTCGGCTGGCACTGGCAGCCGTACAGATACACCCGTACCGCGGGGGATGTGAACGGCGCCCGGGTCGCGGACTTCCCGGACTGGCTCGGCCGGCTGGGACGGGCCGCGCTCGTCGAGGCGTACGGCGAGGCGGCGGCCGACGGCCCGGGGAGTGGCGACCCGGGGACCCGTATGGCATATGCCCCCGACACGGCTCTCGTCAATTTCTACGAGGGCGCCGCGAAAATGGGCCTGCACCAGGACAAGGACGAGAAGTCCGATGCCCCGGTGGTGTCCCTGAGCATCGGCGACACCTGTGTCTTCCGCTTCGGGCAGACGGAGAACCGGGGGCGGCCGTACACGGACGTCGAACTCGCCTCCGGAGACCTCTTCGTCTTCGGAGGCCCGTCCCGCTTCGCGTACCACGGCGTGCCGAAGGTGTATCCGGGAACGGCCGACCCGGCCACGGGCATGAAGGGCGGGCGGCTGAACATCACCCTGCGGGAGACCGGTCTCACGTAGCGCCGCGAGACCGTGAGGGCAAGCGGGTCAGCGGGTCAGCGGGTCAGCGGGTCAGCGGGTCAGCGGGTCAGCGGGTCAGCGGGTCAGCGGGTCAGCGGGATCGTGAGTGCCCGAAGAGGAGCCGGTACACGATGAGCAGGACGAGCGCTCCGCCGATCGCGGAGATCCAGGTCGCGCCGTCGTAGAAACCCTTGGTGATCGGATGGTCGAGCCAGCGGGACGATATCCAGCCGCCGATGAAGGCTCCCGCGATACCGATGAGTGTCGTACCGATCAGCCCACCGGGGTCCTTGCCGGGGAGCAGTATCTTGGCGGCGGCTCCGGCAAGTAGTCCGAGAATGATCCAGCTGATGACGGCCATGCCACAAACCTGCCTTTCGTACTGAGTTGCCCCGGAAGACGCCATAAGGGCCGGGAGCGGTTGCACAGATCCGTGGAGTGCGGTGCAGGACACAGGAACTGTCCGCGCTCCGAGGTGCTCGACGGTGCTCGACACAGGGCGGGCACGGGGGCGAGCGGGGGGCGTTCGACAACCGGGCCGCACGTTGCCGCCGATCCGGCTTGATGATCAACTACCCCGCATCCCGCAAGACATGCGTCACCGATAGGAACAGCCTTCCGATTTCGTCTGACTCCGTTCAGGACTGATACTGGATGTGAGCAGCGACAACCGGTGGTCCACACGGAAGGCGAGTGATCATGAAGCTCATAGAGCTGATCCTGAACATCCTGTGGCTGGTGTTCTGCGGGATCTGGATGGCGCTCGGATACGTCCTCGCCGCGATCATCTGCTTCATCTTCATCGTGACTATCCCGTTCAGCGTCGCTTCCCTGCGGATCGCCGGGTATGTGCTCTGGCCCTTCGGCCGCACGACGGTCGAACGTCCGGACGCCGGTGCGCCGTCCTTCATCGGCAATGTCATCTGGGTCGTCTTCGCCGGATGGTGGCTGGCCCTGGGGCATCTGCTCACCAGCATCCCGCTCTTCCTCTCGATCATCGGGATTCCCTTCGGCTGGGCGAACCTGAAGCTGATCCCCATCTCGCTGATGCCGCTGGGGCGGGATGTCGTGGCGACGGATGAGGCCTTCGGAGCCCGCTAGGGGTTCGCTGAATCCTGAATGCGCTGGGTGCGCTGGACGCCGGGTCAGAAGCGCCGGCCGACTCCTTCGGGGCCGCCGCAGGCCATCCGCTCCAGCCGTGCGATGCGCTCCGCCATCGGCGGGTGGGTGGAGAACAGCTTCGAGAACCCCCGTCCGGGCCGGAACGGGTTCGCGATCATCATGTGGCTCGCGGTCTCGATCCGCGGTTCGGGCGGCAGCGGAAGCTGTTTCGTCCCCGCGTCGAGCTTGCGCAGGGCACTCGCCAGGGCCAGTGGGTCACCGGTGATCTGCGCGCCCGAGGCATCCGCCTCGTACTCGCGTGAACGGCTCACCGCCAGTTGGATGACCGAGGCCGCGAGCGGCCCCAGGAGCATGATCAACAGCATCCCGACGATGCCGGGGCCGTCATCGTCGTCGGACCGGCCCACGGGGATGAGCCAGGCGAAGTTCACCAGGAACATCACGACGGAGGCGAGGGCTCCGGCGACCGACGAGATCAGGATGTCGCGGTTGTAGACATGGCTGAGCTCGTGGCCGAGGACGCCGCGCAGCTCGCGCTCGTCGAGGATCTGCAGGATCCCTTCCGTGCAGCAGACGGCGGCGTTGCGGGGATTGCGGCCGGTGGCGAACGCGTTGGGCGCCTGGGTCGGTGAGATGTACAGCCGGGGCATGGGCTGACGGGCCGCCGTCGAGAGTTCGCGGACGATCCTGTAGAGCTGCGGCGCCTCGAATTCGCTGACGGGGCGGGCCCGCATGGCGCGCAGTGACAGCTTGTCGCTGTTCCAGTAGGCGTACGCGTTGGTGCCGACCGCCACGACGAGCGCGACGATCAGACCCGTACGGCCGAAGAAGCTGCCGAACGCGATGATGATCGCGGACAGCCCCCCGAGGAGTACGGCGGTCTTCAGCCCATTGTGCCGGCGGTGCACGGTACGCCCTCCAGGTGGTGCGGCAGGGGAACCCTCTACTGATGCTGCTCCACTCTTCAGTGGACCCTTCCGTACTGGTCAACGCGAGGCGAGCGGTACGGGTTCCCCGGCGCCGCCGGACAGGGGCATACGCGGCGGCCGTCCCACGAGGGACTGGCGCCGGAAAATGTGCTGCCGGGACTGACGTCAGAAGAGGTTGACGCCGGCGAAGCGCAGTACCAACTGGGGTGCCCCGGACAGGACGACACCGGCCACGGCGGTCAGCGCGATGGCCGCGGTGACCGCAGCCGGTGTCCTGCCTACGACCAGTTCGCCGTGGGTGGTCGCCCCCGCTCCGGCGACCTGCTCCGGCTGCTCCTCCGGGGTACGGAAGAGGACCGCCGTCCACTGGAGGTAGTAGTACAGCGCGATGACCACGTTGACGGCCATGACGACCGCCAGCCAGCCGAGGCCCGCGTCGACGGCCGTCGAGAAGACCGTCACCTTGGCGAACAGGCCGATGATGCCCGGCGGCAGTCCTGCCAGGCACAGCAGGAAGAAGCCCATGGCGAGGGCGGCGAGGGGCCGCCGCGAGTAGAGGCCCGCGTAGTCGGAGACGCGGTTCAGCGGCTGCGTACGGGCCACCAGCGCGGCGACGGCGAAGGCTCCGAGGTTCACGACGGCGTACATGAGGGCGTACGCGACGGTGGATCCGATCCGCTCGTGTCCCGCGTACGCGGCGGCCGCGATCGGGACCAGCAGATAGCCCGCCTGTCCTACGGACGACCAGGCCAGCAGTCGTACCGCGCTCCACGCGCGCGTGGAGGACTGGCGCAGCGCCGCGACATTGCCGACGGTCATGGTGAGCGCGGCGAGGACCGCGAGGAGCGGGCCCCACACGTTCCCGTACGAGGGGAACGCGACGACGGTCACCAGGATGAGGCCGGAGAAACCGACCGCCTTGCCGACGACGGAGAGATACGCGGCGATGGGCAGGGGTGCGCCGACGTAGGTGTCGGGGACCCAGAAGTGGAACGGGGCCGCGGCGGTCTTGAAGGCGAAGCCGACGAGAGTGAGGGCGACGCCCGCCTTCGCGAGGGTCTCGAACTGGCCGGGGACCTGGTTCAACTCGGCGGCGACGCGGGTGAGGTGCAGGCTGCCGGTCGTGACGTACACGAAGCTGACGCCCAGCAGCATCACTGCGGTCGCGGTCACCGAGGACAGGAAGAACTTCAACGCGGCCTCGGAGGAGAGCCGGTCGCCGCGCCTCATCCCGACCAGGGCGAAGGCGGGCAGGGAGGCGACTTCGAGGGCGACGACCAGGGTGGCGAGATCGCGTGCGGCGGGCAGCAGGGCCGCGCCGGCCGCCGAGGAGAGCAGCAGGAACCAGTACTCCCCTACGGGGAGTTTCCTCGTGTCGTGGAGCGAGAGCAGAGCGGTCAGCAGGGCCCCGCCGAGCACCAGCAGTTGGATGACCAGCGCGAAATGATCGGCGGTGTAGCTGCACACGGCGGCGTCGGTGGTGAGGCAGAACGTCGAGCGGTCGCCGTGGAGCAGGGGTACGAGACTGATCAGCGCGGCGACGAGACCGGCGATGGTGATACCGCCGAGGAGCGGCTTGCGGTGCTCCGGCACGAAGAGGTCGGCGAGGAGCACGATCAGCGCGACCGCCGCCGTGAGGGTGGGGGGCGCGATCGCGAGCCAGTCGACGGACTGGACGAGGCTGGCGGCGCTTGCGGCGCTCTCGGCGGCCACGGTCACGACTTGCCTCCTGCGAGGAGCTTCTGCACGGCGGGGTCGGTGAGTCCGAGAAGGACCGCGGGCCAGAGTCCGGCGAGGACGGTCAGGGCTACGAGCGGGGTCCAAGCGGCGAATTCGTAGGCCTGGACGTCGGCGAAGTGCTGTGCTGCCTTGGGCCCCTGCGCTTTCTGCGTGCCCTGTGGCTCCGTCGCTGCCTGTGCTTCCTGTGGCCTCTGTGCTTCCCACGCTTCCTGTGGCTTCCCGCCCATGCAGACGCGGCGTACGACGATCAGGAGGTACGCGGCGGTGAGCAGGGTGCCGAAGCCGGCGATCACCATGAAGGTGAGGAAGGCGGGGCGGCTCAGCCCCGGCGCGGGGTCGAAGGCGCCGAACATCGCGAGCATCTCGCCCCAGAAACCGGCGAGTCCGGGCAGTCCGAGGGAGGCGACGGCCGCGAAGGCGAGCAGTCCGCCGAGGCGCGGGGCGCGGCCGTAGAGCGCGGCGCCCGTCGCTCCGGAGAGAGTGTCGAGATCAGCGGTGCCGTAGCGGTCCTTGAGGGCTCCGACCAGGAAGAACAGCAGGCCGGTGATGAGGCCGTGGGCGATGTTGGCGAAGAGTGCGCCGTTGACGCCGGTGGGTGTCATGGACGCGATGCCGAGCAGCACGAAGCCCATGTGGCCGACGGAGGAGTAGGCGATCAGCCGTTTGAGGTCGCCGCCCGCGCCCTGCTTCGCGAGGGCGAGGCAGGCGAGGGATCCATAGACGATGCCGACAGCGGCCAGGGCTCCGAGGTAGGGCGCGAAGGTCCGCATCCCGTCGGGGGCGATGGGCAGGACGATGCGGACGAATCCGTACGTACCCATCTTGAGCAGGACGCCGGCGAGGAGGACGGAGCCGACGGTGGGTGCCGCGGTGTGGGCGTCCGGCAGCCAGCTGTGCAGCGGCCACATCGGAGTCTTCACTGCAAGCCCGAGACCGATCGCGAGAACGGCGATGACCTGCACGGATGTACTGAGACCCCGGCCGTTGTCAGTGGCGAGTGCCACTATGTCGAATGTGCCCGCGTTGAGCCCGATGAGCAGCAGGCCGAGCAGCATGACCACAGAACCGAGCAGCGTGTAGAGGATGAATTTCCAGGCGGCGGCCTCCCGGCCGCCGGTCACTCCTTCCGAACCGCCCCAGCGGGCGATGAAGAAGTACATCGGGATCAGCACCATCTCGAAGGCCAGGAAGAACAGCATCAGATCGAGGACGGCGAAGGTCGCGAGCATGCCGGACTCGAGGACGAGCAGCAGGGCGACAAAGCCCTTCGGCGAGGGCGTCCTGGGCGAGGAGGCCGTGGACGAAGAGGCCGTGGACGAAGAGGCCGTGGGCGACGGGTCCTCGGACGACGGGTCCTTGGTCTGTGGCGTCGGCTGCTGGTGCTGTTGCTTGAAGTAGCTGTAGAGCGCGCAGAGGAAGGTCAGCAGCGCGGTCAGGACCAGGAGGGGGAGCGAAATGCCGTCGACGCCGAGGTGGATCCGCACGTCCAGTGCCGCGATCCAGCTGATGTCCGTCGTGGCCTGCATCTTCGACGGATGGTCATGGTCGAAGCCGAGGGCCAGCACGATCGCCGCGACGAGGATCGCACCGGTCACGGTCACACCGTGGCGCAGCACGGCCTGGTCGGGGCTCCTGCCCCGCAGTCCGGGCGGGGCCGGGAGGAGCGCGGCGACGGCGCCGACGAGCGGCCCGACGACGATCAACGCGAGAAGGAACTGCATCACGGACTCACTGATATCGATCACGGCTCACGCTCCGGCGGCGACGAGGACGGCGGCGATCGCCAGGACGACGGAGCCGGCGAGCAGCGCGCTGAGGTAGGTCTGCACGTTGCCGGTCTGCGCTCGGCGTACGGCGGCGCCCAGTTGGCGGGCGCCGGCACCCGCGCCGCGTACGTAGGTGTCGACGACCTCGCGGTCGAGGAAGCGGACCAGTTGGGCCGCCGCGAGGACGGGGCGTACGACCAGGCGGTGGTAGACGGCGTCGAGGTGGAAGCCGGACACCGCGTGGCGGTGGAGCGGTCCCAGCAGGAGCCGCCCGGGGTCGGCCGGGTCGGGGGCCGCCGCCATGGAGCCGTAGACACGGGTGTGGTTCTCGATGGCTTCCATCTCGGCGAGAGCGGGTTCGGCGTCGGGGTGGGCGACGACGGCGCCCATCGGGGTGCGTGCCGCGAGCGCCGTGGTGTGCCGCCAGCAGCCGTAGGTGATCAGCCCGCCGGCGAGGGCGACTCCCGTGCCCAGCACGGAGGTGGTGAGGTTCGGGGCGAGGCTGTGTCCGTCGAACCATTCGGCCAGGACACCGACTGTCAGACCGAGAGCGATGGAGGGGATGGCGAGCACCCACAGGACGGCGTTCATGGAAAAGGGCTGCTTGCCGTGGTCGGGGGCCTCGGCACCGCGGCCGCGGAAGACCAGCAGCCAGAGGCGGGTGGCGTAGGCGGCCGTCAGGAGGGCGGTGAGCAGACCGGCGGCAAGCACCGTCCAGCCCGCGGCTCCGGGGGCGATGCCGGAGGAGCTGTCGAGCGCGGTGTGTTCGGCCGCGACGAGGACGGACTCCTTGGAGAAGAAACCGGCGAAGGGCGGGATCGCGGCGAGGGCGAGCAGCGCGACGGTCATCGTCCAGTAGGCATCCGGGACGCGCTTGGACAGGCCGTGCGTACGGGACATGGTGGCGAGCGAGTTGGTGCCGGCGGCGTGGATGATCACGCCGGCGCCGAGGAAGAGGAGGGCCTTGAACGCGCCGTGCGAGATGAGATGGAAGACGGCCGCGCCACGGTCGCCCACGGCCAGGGCGCCCGACATGTAGCCGAGCTGTCCGATGGTCGAGTAGGCGAGGACCCGCTTGATGTCGTCCTGGGCGAGGGCGGCCAGCGCCGAGCCGACCATGGTGATCGCGGCCATCACGGCCAGCACCGTCAGGGCCGCCCCTGAGGCGGCGAAGACAGGGAGGAGGCGGGCCACGAAGTAGATACCGGCGGCGACCATCGTCGCGGCGTGGATGAGCGCGGAGACGGGCGTGGGTCCGGCCATCGCGTCGGGCAGCCAGGTGTGCAGCGGGAACTGCGCGGACTTGCCCGCCACACCCGCGAGCAGCAGCAGCGCGACCAGGGTGGGGTGGTCGAGGCCGCCGTCCGCGACGGTCTTCAGGATCCCGGTGATCCGGAACGTACCGGCGTCGGCGGCCAGCGCGAACAGACCGAACAGGAAGGGGACATCGCCGAGCTTGGTAACCAGGAAGGCCTTGAGGGAGGCGGCGCGCGCCTCGGGGGTCTCCCAGTAGTGACCGACGAGGAAGTACGAGCAGATGCCCATGATCTCCCAGCCGACCAGCAGCACCATCAGGTCGCCGGAGTAGACGACGAGCAGCATCGCGGAGGTGAAGAGGGAGACCAGGGCGGCATACGAGGGGTAGCGCGCGTCGCCGCGCAGGTAGCCCGTCGAGTAGATCTGCACACAGGACGCGACGACACCGACGGTGACGGCGACCAGGGCCGCGAAACCGTCGATGTACAGGGCGAGGTCGATGGGGACCGAGCCGGTGGGGGCGAGCCGGGTCGCGGCCTCCAGCGGTGCCGTCCCGTTGCCGGCGCCACCACCCTGGCGTACGGCCACGACGACGGCGAGCGCGGCCGCGGCCAGGGTCGGCAGCACGGCCAGTGGGCGTACGAAACCGGGTGTGGTACGGCCGAGCAGCAGCCCGGCGACGGCGCCCAGGAACGGAAGGAGGGGGACGAGAACGGCGAGGGTCGTGGTGGTCACGCGGTGGCCTCGGCCTTCTGTGCCGGTGTCGGTGCCTGGGCCTCGGTGTCGTCCGGGCCGTCGGCGGTGTCGCGGAGGGCGTCGACGTCCGAGGTGCCGCGGTTGCGGTAGACCATCAGGACGATCGCCAGCCCGATGCCGATCTCCGCCGCGGCGATGGCGATGACGAAGAGGGTGAGCGCCTGGCCGGTGTGCAGGGTGTCGCGCAGCCAGACGTCGAAGGCGACCAGATTGAGGTTGACGGCGTTGAGCATCAGCTCGACGGACATCAGGACGAGGATCGCGTTGCGGCGCGCGAGTACTCCGTACAGCCCGGTGCAGAACAGGAGGGCCGCGAGCACGGCGGGATAGGCGAGATGCATCAGCGCTGCTCCTTACCGCTACCGCTGGGGGAATCGGTGCTCTTCGGGGCGTTGCCGTTCTTCGAGGAACCGCTGTTCTTCGAAGAGTTGCCGCTCTTCGGAGAGTTGCTGTTCTTCGGAGAGTTGCCGCTCTTCGCGACGCCGTTGTTCCTGCGGGACAGGACGATCGCGCCTACGAGGGCGGCCAGGAGCAGAACGGAGAGCGCTTCGAAGGGGAGCACCCAGTTCCGGAAGAGGAACTGGCCGGTCACCGCGGTGGAGCCCTGGGCCGGTCCGTCGAGGTCGATCCAGGTCGTACGGAACGCGTCGACGACCACCCAGACCAGGGCGGCGGCCGCGGCGACGGCCACTGCCAGCGCGACCGGGCGGTTGCCCGAATCGGCGTCCGGTGAGCGGCCGATGGGCGCCCTGGTGAGCATCAGCCCGAAGAGAAGGAGTACCACGACGGAACCGAGATAGATCAGGACCTGCACCCAGGCGATGAACTCCGCCGTGAGCAGCAGATATTCGACGGCCAGACCGCCGAGCGTCACGACCAGCCAGAGGGCGGCGTGCACCAGTTGTCTGGTCGTGACGGTGACAAGAGCCGCGCCGAAGGTGACGAGGCCGACGAGAAGGAAGGCGATCTCGACGCCGCTCGGTGACAGGAAACCGTGTCCGGTCGCGGCGGCCGTGTTCGCGGTTGCCATGGCGGTTGCCGTAGCGGTTTCCGTCGCGGTCGCGGTCACGGCGGTTGCTGCGAGGGTCACTCGCCGCCCTCCTGTTCCTGTTCCCGCTCTTTTCGCTGTGCCGCCGCGAGTTTCTCGACCGCCTTGCGGGCCGCTCCGATCTCCTTCGGCTCCTCGGCGCCCGGGTCGAGGGCGGGTGGCGCCGGCACCGTCCACATCCACTCGCGGAGCTTGTCCCGTTCGTGGGTGAGTTCGCGGATGTCCGTCTCCGCGTACTCGAACTCCGGCGACCAGAACAGCGCGTCGAAAGGACACACCTCGATGCAGATACCGCAGTACATGCAGAGCGAGAAGTCGATGGCGAACCGGTCGAGGACGTTACGGCTGCGCTCACGGCCGCCCGGGGCGGCGGCCGGGGCCGTCTCCTTGTGGGAGTCGATGTAGATGCACCAGTCGGGGCATTCACGGGCGCAGAGCATGCAGACCGTGCAGTTCTCCTCGAACAACCCGATCACCCCGCGGGTGCGGGGCGGGAGTTCGGGCTGTGCTTCCGGGTACTGCGCGGTGACGGTCTTCTTCGTCATCGTCCGCAGGGTGACGGCCAGGCCCTTGGCCAGGCCGGATCCGGGGAATGAGGAGCGCCGCCCGGAGGACGTCGTAGAGGGGTGGTGGTCGGGGGACGGCCGGGTCACTGGTTGATCGCCACCTTCACGATGCCGGTGAGCGCGATCTGCGCGAGAGCGAGCGGGATGAGGACGGTCCAGGCGAGTTTCTGCAACTGGTCCTCGCGCAGTCGTGGATAGCTCACCCGCAGCCAGATGACGACGAAGGCGAGCACGGCCGTCTTGAGAAGCGTCCAGACCCAGCCGAGGCCGTCGGCGCCGAGCGGGCCGTGCCAGCCGCCGAGGAAGAGGACGGTGGTCAGCCCGCAGAGGACGACGATGCCCGCGTACTCGGCGAGCAGGAACAGAGCGAAGCGCAGGCCCGTGTATTCGGTGTAGGCGCCGAAGATGATCTCGGAGTCGGCGACCGGCATGTCGAAGGGAGGACGCTGGAGTTCGGCGAGGCCCGCGACGAAGAAGACCAGCGCGCCGACGATCTGCCACGGCAGCCACCACCACTCGAAGGCGTTGAGGATGCCGGGCAGGGAGACGGTGCCGGCGGCCATCGCGACCGAGGCGGCGGCGAGCAGCATCGGCAGCTCGTACGCGAGCAATTGCGCGGCGGTCCGCAGACCACCCAGGAGGGAGAACTTGTTGGCCGAGGCCCAGCCCGCCATGAGCGAGCCGAGCACACCGATACCCATCACGGCGAGAACGAAGAAGATTCCCGCGTCGACGACCTGGCCGACCGCGCTTTCGCCCGGCCCGACCGGGATCGCGACCAGGACGAGGAGGTACGGCAGCAGGGCGACGGCCGGGGCGAGTTGGAAGATACGGCGGTCGGCGTCGGCCGGGACCACATCCTCCTTCTGCGCGAATTTCACACCGTCCGCGACCAGTTGGGCCCAGCCGTGGAAACCGCCCGCGTGCATGGGGCCGAGGCGGCCCTGCATGTGCGCCATCACCTTGTGTTCGGTCTGCCCGACGACGAGGGGGACGACCAGGAACACGGCGAAGACGACAACCAGCCGGAGGGCGACGTCGAGTACGTCGTTCACGTGTCTCCTCCGGGGCGGTCGGTCCGCGGGCCGTTGCTCTGCGGGTCCTCGGGCCGCGGGTCCTCGGGCCGCGGGTCCTCGGGCCGCGGGTCCTCGGTCTGCTCGCTGTCGGTCTGCCGGCCTTCGGGCCGCGGGCCGCCGGTCTGCTCGCCGTCGGTCCGCGGGCCGTTGCTCTCGGGACTCCTGCTCGCTGAACTCTTGTTCGCGGGGCCGTCGTTCTCGGGGCCGTCGTTGTCGGACTCGGCCGGGGCGGGCCGGCTCTCGCCGTCCTCGAAGGCCGGACGCGGCTTGTGCCAGGGCGCGTCCTGAGTGGTCGGCGGGTTTTCCCGCTTCGGCTCGGTCGCTTCCGGAGTCCGGGGTGTCTGCTCGGTCGGCGCCGAGGTCGGGGGCGCCGCCTCGGTCCCTGCCTTGTCCGTCCCGTCCTTCGTACCGCCCTTAGTCCCGTCCTCCGCCTGGGCCGGCGGTGCCGGGCGCTGGGCGGCCGAGCCCTCCGTAACGCTGCGGGCGCGGCGGGCCGGACGGTCACCGGCGGCTCCGGCGCCGCGTGCGGCTCCTCCGGCAGCCGCGGCTCCCCCGGCGCGCGCTCCGCGCGCGGGGCGGGCCGGGGCCGGGGGCAACTGGCCCTTGAGGGGCCCCCATTCGTTCGGGTCGGGGACGCCCGGCGGGAGCATCTGGCGGCGCTTCGGTCCGCCGTGTTCGGACTCCCCCGGTTCCTTCGCGCCCGGCCAGGCCTTGGCGACCCGGGCAGCGAGGACGAAGTCCTTGCGCAGCGGATGGCCTTCGAACGCCTCGGGGAGGAGAAGGTGGGCGAGGTTCGGGTGATCGGTGAAGGAGATGCCGAACATCTCGTACGTCTCACGCTCGTGCCAGCCCGCGCCCGCGTAGACCTCGACGGCCGTGGGCAGGACAGCCGCGTCGTGCGGGACGGTCGTACGGACCAGCAGCCGGCGGACCGTACCGCCCGTGCCACCCGTACCGCTTCCCCCTGTGGCGCCCGTACCGCCTCCGTCCGTACCGCCTCCGAGCGCGGCCACATGGGCGCAGACGCGGAAGCCCGTATCCGGTTCGTCGACCGCGCTCAGCCAGTCGAAATAGGTGCATCCCAGCTGGTCACGGGCGGTTTCGAGGGCGGCGATCCAGGATGTGGCGGGGACGTCGACCGTCAGGAGGTCGTACGTCAGCTCGGCCGTGGCGTCCTCGCCGAAGATCTCGGCGGCGGCGTCCGGGAGCCGGTCGTAGGCGTTCACGATGAGCTCTCCCCCGGAGTCGGCGGGGCGGCGACCAGGCCACTGCTCAGGGCGGCGGCCGAGGGCCGGCCGCCCGAAGCGTAGCGCTCGCCGAGCGATTCGCGGGCGATCTTCTCCTGGAGCTTCAGGATGCCCTGGAGCAGCGCTTCCGGACGCGGCGGGCAGCCCGGTACGTAGACGTCGACCGGGATGATCTGGTCGACGCCCTTCGTGACGGAGTACGAGTCCCAGTACGGGCCGCCGCAGTTGGAGCAGGCGCCGAAGGAGATCACGTACTTGGGCTCGGGCATCTGCTCGTAGAGCCGCTTCACGGCGGGAGCCATCTTGTCCGTGACCGTGCCGGACACGACCATCAGATCGGCCTGGCGCGGGCCCGGCGCGAAGGGGATCACGCCGAGCCGGATGAAGTCGTGCCGGGCCATGGAAGCGGCGATGAACTCGATCGCACAGCAGGCGAGCCCGAAGTTGAAGACCCAGAGGCTGTAGCGGCGGCCCCAGTTGAGGACCACCTTCATGGGTTCGGGAGCCAGCCGGGAGAGCACGCCGAGACGGCTGCCCGCCTCGGGACCGCCGGAGGGCGCGATCGGCAGCTGCACGGGAGTGCGCGCCCCGGAGGCGGAGGCCTCGGCGGTGGACGTCCCGGGAGCGGAGGCCTCGGAAGCGCGGGCCTGCGCGGCACGGGATTCGGGAGCGGGGGTCACGTCCATTCCAGGACGCCCTTCTTCCATGCGTAGAGCAGTCCTACGGCCAGGAAGCCGAGGAAGATGAACATCTCGACCAGCGTCGTGGCGCCGTATCCCGGTGCGGCGAAGACGGTCGCCCACGGGAACAGGAAGATCGAGTCGACCGCGAAAATCACGTAGAGGAACGCGTAGACGTAGTAGCGGACCTGGGTGTGGGCCCAGCCCTCGCCCACGGGATCCACGCCGCATTCGTACGTGAGCAGTTTCTCCGGCGTCGGCACCACCGGCCGCAGCAGCCGGCCCGCTCCGAAGGCCACGGCGACGAACAGCACGCCGACGACCGCGAGCAGACCGACCACCGAATAGCTCTGGAAGTAGTCCGACGCGAGAACGGTCGGTTGCGACACGTCCGCTCCTCGCTCCCTGACCTTGTAAGCGGCTTCTTCGGCGAAAGCAGCTTCTTCGACGATCTGTACGCACGGGAGTCTAGGCCCTGCTAAAGAAACGGTAAGCAGCCGCGTCTCCCGTAGATGGGGTTGTAGGGGGTTATCCCTACCCGGCCCTCCCCCAGCAACTCCATGGCGCGCGGCATCGGGCGCGGGCAGTCTTGGTCCTTATGACCGCGAGCAAGGACCTCCCCGACGATGACCGGCCGCCACCTGTGCGCCTCGCGTACGACCGGCACACCTGGAAGGAGATCGCGCATCTGCTCACGAATCTGCCGCTCGCTCTGGCCGGTTTCGTCTATGTGGTGGTGATGATCTCCACGGGTGTGGGGCTGTCGGTCACGGTGATCGGTCTGCCCTGGCTCGTCTGCGGTCTCACCGGTGCGCGGTTGCTCGGTCGAATGGAGCGTGCGCGGGCGCGGGCGCTGCTGGGCGTACGGATCGACGAGCCGAGCTCCCTGTTCGGGTACCGGCGCGCACGCGGGCGCGAACGCCGTTCCAGAGGCTTCCTGGGCTGGGTGTGGACGGGGTTGAAGGACCCGGTGGCGTGGCGGACGATGCTGTACGAGTTCATACGGCTGCCCTGGGGCGTACTGACGTTCTGCGTCACGCTGGTGGGTCTCTTCGTCCTCTGGCCGGTCCTTCCCCATGTGGTGCGCGGACTCGCCAACGCCGACCGGGTGATGGTGCGGGGGCTGCTCTCGCCCTCCGACGAGTTGGAGCGGCGGATCAGCGAGCTGGAGTCGGACCGGGGCGTGGTGGTCGACACGGCGGCGGCCGACCTGCGCCGGATCGAACGCGACCTGCACGACGGCGCACAAGCCCGCCTGGTCGCCCTCGCCATGGGTCTCGGCCTCGCCAAGGAGAAGCTGACGGAGGACCCGGAAGCAGCCGCCGAGATGGTGGACGAGGCTCACGGCGAGGTGAAGCTGGCGCTCCAGGAGCTGCGCGACCTGGCGCGTGGCATCCACCCCGCCGTCCTCACCGACCGCGGCCTGGACGCGGCGCTGTCCGCCATCGCGTCCCGCTGCACGGTCCCGGTGACCGTGACCGTCGGTCTGGACGAGCGGCCCGCGGAGGCGATCGAGGGCATCGCCTACTTCACGGTCTCCGAGCTGCTCCAGAACGTCAGCAAGCACAGCGCCGCGCGTACCGCGTCCATCGATGTCTGGCGGACGGACGACCGGCTGCTGATCCAGGTCCAGGACGACGGGCACGGCGGTGCGCGGATGGACGGCGGTACGGGCATGTCCGGACTGTCCGAGCGGCTCGGCGCGGTCGACGGGCTGTTCGTCCTCGACTCACCGGCCGGCGGTCCCACGGTCGTCACGGCGGAGCTGCCCTGGCGGCAGCGCGGACAGGCCTGACACCGGTCGGGCCTGACACCCGGCCGAGTCTGACACCGTGGCCGAATCTGACACCCGGGCCCGAAACTGACACACCGTCAAGAATGGTCCCGGGGAGAGCGGCTCGGGCAAGGTCCCGGAACGCGACCGCATCCCGGGGGTGGGGAAAACCCCAGGGTGAACAGGGATACCGGCCTCATGGTGCGGGCGTCCGGGCCCCCGGAGCATGGAGGCCGACACGGAAGCCGTCGACACTCAAGTCGTCACTCAAGTCGTCGACACGGAAGTCACGGGCGTACGGCGCCCGCTCGTCCGAACCGCGCTCGTCCGAACCGCGCTCGTACAGACCCCGCTCGTACAGACCCCGCTCGCAGAACGGACACCACCGATGGCCATGAACATGGATACGGACTACGGAACGCGTACGCGGCGCCACTTCCTGCCGCCGGCTCTGCGTGCGCCGTTCGAGGCCCGCACCTGGCTCGCATTCGGCTATCTGATGATCAGCCTGCCGATCAGCATCGCGCTGTTCACCTACGCGGTCACGATGCTCGCGCTCGGCGCGGGACTGCTCGTCACCTTCCTCGGTGTCCCGGTACTGGCGGCCGGCCTGATCGGCTGCCGCGGCTTCGGGATGCTGGAGCGGGCGCGGGCCCGGGGGATGCTGGGCCTGAACGTGGCGGAGCCCGCGCCGGTCCGCGGCAAGAAGAGCGGACCGCTGTCGTGGGCCGGCGCCGTCCTGAGGAGCGGGGTGTCCTGGCGGCACCTGCTGTACGCGGTGCTGCATCTGCCCTGGGCGATATTCGCGTTCACGGTGTCGCTGACGCTCTGGGCCACGGCCTGGGGACTGTTCTCGTATCCGCTGTGGCGGTGGACGTTCTCCGAGAACCTCGGCCAGTCGGGTATCGCGCTCTACAGCGATGGTGACGGGAACGGCTTCTTCCTCGACACCCCGTTCGAGGTCACTGCCACGAGCGCGGTCGGACTGCTGCTGGTGCTCGCCTCGCCCTGGGTGATACGTGGCCTGACGAGCGTCGACCGGCTGATGGTCGCCGAGCTGCTCGGGCCGTCCCGGCTGGCCACCCGGGTCTCCGAGCTGGAGTCGGACCGGGGCGTGGTGGTCGACACGGCGGCGGCCGACCTGCGCCGGATCGAACGCGACCTGCACGACGGCGCACAGGCCCGCCTGGTCGCCCTCGCCATGGATCTGGGGCTGGCGAAGGAGAAGCTGACGGAGGACCCCGAGGCCGCGGCGCGCATGGTCGCGGAGGCCCACGGGGAGGTGAAGACGGCCCTCCAGGAGCTGCGCGATCTCGCGCGTGGCATCCACCCGGCCATCCTCACCGACCGCGGCCTGGACGCGGCGCTGTCCGCCGTCGCCTCGCGCTGCACGGTCCCCGTGCAGGTGGAGGTCGACCTGCCCGCCAGGCCGGCGGCGGCTATCGAGGGCATCGCCTACTTCACGGTCTCCGAGCTGCTCCAGAACATCAGCAAGCACGCCGGGGCGACGCGCGCCTCGGTGGATGTGTGGCAGGCGTACGGCCGGCTGATGCTTCAGGTCACGGACGACGGCAGGGGCGGGGCGGACACCTCGGGGGGCAGCGGCCTGGCCGGGCTGGCGGAACGGCTGGACGCGGTGGACGGCATCCTCGCCATCAACTCCCCGGCCGGCGGCCCGACCACGGTGACGGCGGAACTGCCCTGGCGGGGCTGACCGTACCGGCACCGGGGCTCGCTGCCGGAGTCCCGTACGAAAGCCACCGCGGCACAGCGGGCAAACGGGCAACGGACAGCGGACAACCGGCAACCGGCAACCGGCTAATTCTTCGCAGGCAGGTCCGGACCGATCCGAATACTGAGATGCTGGAGGCACCGAGCAGACACATGTGAACAGTGGAGGGCGTCAGATCGTGGGGGACAGAGTGCGGGTGGTCATCGCCGAGGACTCAGTGCTGCTCCGGGAGGGCCTGACCCGGCTGCTGACCGACCGCGGGCACGACGTGGTCGCCGGTGTCGGTGACGGGGAAGCGCTGATCAAGACCGTGGACGAACTGGCGGACCTGGGCGCGCTGCCGGATGTGGTGGTCGCGGACGTACGGATGCCGCCGACCCACACCGACGAGGGGGTACGGGCGGCCGTGCGGCTGCGCCGGGACCATCCCGGGGTCGGGGTGCTGGTGCTGTCGCAGTACGTCGAGGAGCAGTACGCCACCGAACTGCTGGCCGGCAGCAGCCGGGGCGTGGGGTATCTGCTCAAGGACCGGGTGGCCGAGGTCCGGGAGTTCGTGGATGCCGTGGTGCGGGTGGCGAGCGGTGGTACGGCGCTGGACCCGGAGGTCGTGGCGCAGTTGCTGGGCCGGAGCCGGAAGCAGGATGTGCTGACCGGGCTGACACCCCGTGAGCGGGAGGTCCTGGGACTGATGGCCGAGGGACGGACGAACTCGGCCGTCGCCCGGCAGTTGGTGGTGAGTGACGGCGCGGTCGAGAAGCACGTCAGCAACATCTTCCTGAAGCTCGGTCTCTCCCCCAGCGAGGGGGATCACCGCCGGGTGCTCGCCGTACTGACGTACCTGAAGACCTGACCTCCCCGAAGACCTGACCGCTCTGAAGGGCCGATCGCTCTGAAGACCTGGCAGCCCTGAAGAACCGATCGCCCTGAAGACCTGACCCCTTTGAGGACCTGACCGCTCTGAAGACCGGACCGCCGTGCCATTCGCATCGCGTCACTCGCGTCAAACGCGTCAAACGCGCGGTCGCACGTCACCCTCGCGAGATGCGTAACGGGGCGTGCGAAGGGGGAGAGCCTCGGACAGGAGCGAGGCCCAGGGCTGGACCTAGTACTAAAGGATGAGGGCGGAACAGCCCTCGTCAGAGCACTCAGGGGTGGGGAAAACATGACAAAGTCACACGCCGGGGCATCTCGGAATGACGTCCATCACACAAGGTTCCGGGGAAGGTGACCCTTACCGACGTAGGGTGGGCATCCGGGACCGCCGGTAGCCGGTCGGTCCCGAGCCGCCGCCTCGAGGGAGGTCCAGTTCAGTGACAAGCCAGGTCAGTAGCCCGGCCGAACAGGCCGGTGAGGCCGAGGGCGCCAGTGGGATCGACGGCGCCGTCGGAGAACAGCGCGTCTCTCAGCCAGGACAGGCACCGGGCCGGACAGGCGCGGACGAGAAGAAGGAAGTCCGCCGTCTCGACCGGGTCATCATCCGCTTCGCGGGTGACTCGGGTGACGGGATGCAGCTGACGGGTGACCGGTTCACCTCGGAGACCGCGTCGTTCGGGAACGACCTGTCGACACTGCCGAACTTCCCGGCCGAGATCCGGGCGCCCGCCGGGACCCTGCCCGGTGTCTCCTCGTTCCAGCTGCACTTCGCCGACCACGACATCCTGACTCCGGGCGACGCCCCCAATGTGCTGGTCGCGATGAACCCGGCCGCCCTGAAGGCGAATATCGCCGATGTGCCGCGCGGCGCCGAAATCATCGTGAACACCGATGAGTTCACCAAGCGCCCGATGGCCAAGGTCGGTTACCTGAACTCGCCGCTGGAGGACGGCTCGCTGGACGGCTACCAGGTTCATCCGGTGCCGCTGACGACGCTGACGATCGAGGCGCTCAAGGAGTTCGGGCTCTCCCGCAAGGAGGCCGAGCGCTCGAAGAACATGTTCGCGCTCGGGCTGCTGTCGTGGATGTACAACCGGCCGACCGAGAGCACCGAGAAGTTCCTGCGGGCCAAGTTCGCCAAGAAGCCGCAGATCGCCGAGGCGAACGTGACCGCGTTCCGCGCGGGGTGGAACTTCGGCGAGACCACCGAGGACTTCGCCGTCTCGTACGAGGTCGCCCCGGCCGACGCCGCGTTCCCGGCCGGCACCTACCGCAACATCTCGGGGAACCTCGCCCTGTCGTACGGCCTGATCGCCGCGGGACACCAGTCGGAACTGCCGCTCTACCTGGGCTCGTACCCGATCACCCCGGCGTCGGACATCCTGCACGAGCTGTCCCGGCACAAGAACTTCGGCGTGCGGACCTTCCAGGCGGAGGACGAGATCGCCGCCGTCGGTGCCGCGTTAGGGGCGGCCTTCGGCGGCGCCCTCGCCGTCACCACCACCTCGGGCCCCGGTGTGGCGCTCAAGTCGGAGACGATCGGTCTGGCGGTCTCGCTGGAGCTGCCGTTGCTGGTCGTCGCCATCCAGCGGGGCGGCCCGTCCACCGGCCTGCCGACGAAGACGGAGCAGGCCGACCTCCTCCAGGCGATGTACGGGCGTAACGGCGAGGCGCCGGTCCCGGTGGTCGCGCCCCGGACACCGGCGGACTGCTTCGACGCCGCGCTGGAAGCCGCACGGATCGCGCTCACCTACCGGACGCCGGTCTTCCTGCTCTCCGACGGCTACCTCGCCAACGGCTCAGAGCCCTGGCGGATCCCGGAGACGGTCGAACTCCCGGACCTGCGGGTGCGGTTCGCGACCGGCCCCAACCACGAACTGGCCGACGGCACCGAGGTGTTCTGGCCGTACAAGCGCGACCCGCACACCCTGGCCCGCCCGTGGGCGGTGCCCGGCACACCCGGCCTCGAACACCGCATCGGCGGCATCGAGAAGCAGGACGGCACGGGCAACATCTCGTACGACCCGGCCAACCACGACTTCATGGTGCGCACCCGCCAGGCCAAGGTCGACGGCATCGAGGTCCCCGACCTGGCCGTCGACGACCCGTACGGCGCCCGCACGCTCGTGCTGGGCTGGGGCTCGACGTACGGCCCGATCACCGCCGCCGTACGCCGGCTGCGCAAGAGCGGCATCCCCATCGCGCAGGCCCATCTGCGCCACCTCAACCCCTTCCCGCGCAATCTCGGGGAGACCCTGAGGCGGTACGACAAGGTCGTGGTGCCGGAGATGAACCTCGGTCAGCTCGCCACGCTGCTGCGGGCGAAGTATCTGATCGACGCGCACTCGTACAACCAGGTCAACGGCATGCCGTTCAAGGCCTCGCAGCTCGCCACGGCTCTCCAGGAGGCCATCGATGGCTGATACGACGACCTCAGGGGCAATCCCGGGGACGCCCTCGGGGACGGTCTCCGGGACCGCCTCCGGGACCGCCTCCGGCACGAACGAGTTGCTGACGCTGGTCCCCAAGGCCGAGGCCAAGCAGTCCATGAAGGACTTCAAGTCGGACCAGGAGGTCCGGTGGTGCCCCGGCTGCGGTGACTACGCGGTCCTGGCCGCGGTCCAGGGCTTCATGCCCGAACTGGGCCTGGCCAAGGAGAACATCGTCTTCGTCTCCGGCATCGGCTGTTCCTCCCGCTTCCCGTACTACATGAACACGTACGGGATGCACTCCATCCACGGCCGCGCCCCCGCCATCGCCACCGGCCTGGCGACCTCGCGCCGCGATCTGTCCGTGTGGGTCGTCACCGGCGACGGCGACGCGCTCTCCATCGGCGGCAACCACCTCATCCACGCGCTGCGCAGGAACGTCAACCTCAAGATCCTGCTGTTCAACAACCGGATCTACGGCCTGACGAAGGGGCAGTACTCCCCCACCTCCGAGATCGGGAAAATCACCAAGTCGACACCGATGGGCTCGCTCGACGCGCCCTTCAACCCGGTGTCGCTGGCGATCGGCGCGGAGGCGTCGTTCGTGGCCCGCACGGTCGACTCCGACCGCAAGCACCTCACCGAGGTGCTGCGGCAGGCGGCCGACCACCCCGGCACGGCGCTCGTGGAGATCTACCAGAACTGCAACATCTTCAACGACGGCGCCTTCGAAGTCCTCAAGGACAGGGAGAAGGCCCAGGAAGCCGTGATCCGGCTGGAGCACGGGCAGCCGATCCGCTTCGGCGTGGACGACGCGAAGGGCGTGCTCCGCGACCCGGCCACCGGCGATCTCCAGGTCGTGACCGTCACTCCCGAGAACGAGTCACGGATCCTCGTCCACGACGCGCACGCGAGCAGCCCCACCACGGCGTTCGCGCTGTCGCGCCTCGCGGACCCGGACACTCTGCACCACACGCCGATCGGCGTGCTGCGCAGTGTCGAACGGCCCGTCTACGACAGGCTGATGTCGGACCAACTCGACGCGGCCGCCGAGAAGCACGGCAAGGGCGATCTGTCCGCGATGCTGGCCGGTGGCGACACCTGGACGGTCGTCGGCTGACCGTCGACAGTTCACGGTCGCCGGCCGACCGTCAAAGAACACGGTCGCCGGCCGACCTTCAAAGTCACGGTCGCCGGTTGACGCGACCGCTTCCGCCGTCGCTTCGACGCGTCCCGGGGCCCGGATCTCTCAGGAGGTCCGGGCCTCGCCGTTCGCCGCCGTACGGGCCTCGTCGTACATCTGACGCGCCTTGTCCACCTCACCGAGCCGCCGCTCCGTCCAGCGCGCGAGCCCCCACACCTGTTCCGCCGCCTCGCGTCCCAGCCCGGTCAGCGAGTAGTCCACGCGCGGCGGGATCACGGGTTTGGCGTCGCGGTGGACGAAACCGTCGCGTTCCAGGGTCTGGAGGGTCTGGGCGAGCATCTTCTCGCTGACGCCGCCGACCGTACGCCGCAGTTCGCTGAAGCGGTACGAGCGCTCCAGCAGGGCGGCCAGCACAAGCACGCCCCAGCGGCTGGTGACGTGCTCCAGGACCAGCCGGGACGGGCACATGGCCCGGTTCACATCCGGCTGCTTGCTCACCGACGCCGGGGACTCCTGCGGTTCCTTGCTTACTGTCATATCAGTACCTTACTTCAAAGTGGGTACTTTCGCTTGGTTAGTGTGCGCCCTAGGGTAAGTGGCAGAGCGATACGAAACCGTAGGAACTGGAGAAACACCCCATGAGCATCGTTGTCACCGGAGCCACCGGGCACCTCGGCCGCCTCGTCATCGAATCCCTGCTGGCCACCGGCGTCCCGGCCGACGGGATCGCCGCCGTCGTACGGAACGAGGAGAAGGCGTCGGCACTCGCGGCGCGCAGCGTCGAGCTGCGCGTCGCCGACTACGACCGGCCCGAGACGCTGGCGACGGCGTTCCGGGCCGGCGACCGGGTGCTGTTGGTGTCCGCCAACGAGGTCGGCCGGCGTGTGCCGCAGCACACCGCCGTCATCGACGCGGCGAAGACGGCGGGCGTGGCGCAACTCGCGTACACCGGCATCCTGGGCGGCCCCGAGGCCGACTTCCAGCTGGCCGCCGAACACAAGGTCACCGAGCAGCTGATCCTCGACTCCGGCCTGCCCTACACCTTCCTGCGCAACGGCTGGTACACCGAGAACTACACGGAGAACCTGGGCCCCGTCCTGGAGCACGGCGCCGTCGTGGCCAACGCGGGCGAGGGCCTCGTCGCCTCCGCGTCCCGCGCGGACTACGCGGCAGCGGCGGCCGCGGTGGTGACCGGCGAGGGGCACCTGAACACCGCGTACGAACTGAGCGGCGACACAGCGTGGTCCTTCGGCGCATACGCGGCCGAGCTGTCGCGGCAGACCGGCCGGACCATCGCGTACAACGATGTCACTCCCGAGGCACGGCTGGAGATCCTCACCGGCGCGGGGCTGCCTGCGCCGCTGGCCGAGGTCTTCGTGGACGTGGACAACGCGATCGGCCGCGGGCTGCTCGCCCGTACGACGGGTGACCTGGCCCGGCTGATCGGCCGCCCGACCACCCCGCTCGCCGACTCGGTCGCCGAGGCACTCAAGGCCTGAGGGTCCCAAGTCCCTGGCTCCGACTGTGCCTTCGCTCCCCCTTCGCGCCTGGCGGCATCCCTTCGCGTCATGACCGTATGGCGATACGGGCATGACATGCCCGTCCGCGCGGCGCTACCGTCTTCGGGGCGCCGCGCCGGGGCGGCGCGCGGGAGCGGGGAGGGCCAGTGAAGACGGACGGCGACCAGCGGGCGGGACTGCTCTACGGGATCGCGGCCTACGGGATGTGGGGCCTGGTCCCGCTCTTCTGGCCACTGCTCGAACCGGCCGGGGCGATGGAGATCCTCGCCCACCGGATGGTCTGGTCGCTCGCTCTCGTCGTCATCTGGCTGCTGGCGCTGCGCCGCTGGGGCTGGATACGGGAGCTGATACGGCAGCCGCGCAAGCTGGGGCTCATAGCCGTGGCCGCCGTCGTGATCAGCCTCAACTGGGGTTTCTACATCTGGGCGGTCAATACGGGCCGGGTCGTCGAAGCCTCTCTCGGCTACTTCATCAACCCCCTGGTGACCATCGCCATGGGTGTCCTCCTCCTCAAGGAACGGCTGCGGCCGGCCCAGTGGACGGCGGTGCTCATCGGCCTCGCGGCGGTGTTGGTGCTGGCTGTCGGGTACGGGCGGCCGCCCTGGATCTCGCTGATACTGGCCTTCTCGTTCGCGACCTACGGCCTGGTCAAGAAGAAGATCAATATCGGCGGTCTGGAGTCACTGGCGGCGGAGACGGCGATCCTTTTCCTGCCCGCCCTCGGTTTTCTGGTGTGGCTGAGCGCGTCCGGCTCGGCCACGATCGGCACGCAGGGGGCGGGCCATGTGGCGCTGCTCGCGTCCACGGGCCTGATCACCGCCATCCCGCTGGTCTGCTTCGGCGCGGCGGCGATACGGGTACGGCTCTCGACGCTGGGCCTGCTCCAGTATCTGGCTCCTGTCTTCCAGTTCCTGCTGGGCATCCTGTACTTCCACGAGGAGATGCCGCCGCAGCGGTGGGCGGGTTTCTCGCTGGTCTGGCTGGCACTGTCGATCCTGACCTGGGACGCGCTGCGGACGGCCCGCCGAACGAAGTCGCAGGCGCTGCGGCTGGCAGAGGCGGCGGCGGCGAAGGCGGGAGCACCTGCCCTGTCGGCGGAACGGACGGAATCCGGACCGGCCCGGAGCGAACCCTCGTCCGCCCCTTAGGGTCTTTCGTTTGGATCAGGCCGGATCAGGGAGCGGGGTCTGGTGCCGTGGATCGCAAGGCGGAGGAGTGAGGCGACGCGGCGGGGGCACCTCCCACGCCCTTGAGGCAGCGGGGGAGTCGTGGAGTGACGACAACGCGGCGAGGCGCGGCACCAGGGCACGCGAGCCCGGCAAGATCCAAACGAGAGGCCCTAGGGTCCCGGGCGACGTTCGCGCTCGCGTCCGTTGCGGGCCCCATCACGTAGCCCATACAAATGGTGTCCATGACCCTGCACTGGAAACTTGTGATGGACTCGGGCGATCCGCACGCTCAGGCCGACTTCTGGGCCGACGCCATGGGCTATCTCGTCGAGGACAACAGCGCCCTCATCGGGCAACTGCTGAGCCAGGGCCACGCGTCGGACGCGGACACGGTGGAATCGCACGGCCGGCGCGCCTGGCGGGATCTGATCGCCGTCCGTCATCCGGACGACCCGTACGACGAGGGCACCGGCGTCGGGCTCGGCCGACGGATCCTCTTCCAGCGCGTGCCGGAGGCGAAGACGACGAAGAACCGGCTGCATCTGGACGTGCACTCCGCCCCCGGGGAACGTGATGCCGAGGTCGAACGCCTGGAGGGGCTGGGCGCGACCGTACTCCGACGGGTGAAGGTACCTGGCGGGGAATGGGTCATCATGTCCGATCCCGAGGGTAACGAGTTCTGCGTGCATTAGACCGCCCCTGTCACCGCGTTCCGTACGCCCTGGACGCCCCGTACGCTCCCGCAAGTCGGGGCGTACGGGGCTTTCTGGCAGGGGATGACCGATGGGGATCTCCTTCCGTCCGTTCAGCGAACATTCAGTGAACGCCTATGACCTGTTCTTGCTCTTGACGGCCAGTCATGCCGTCACCAACCATTCAGCACGCACAGCGCAGTACCCAGCACGCGACACTCTGGGCACTGCGACAGCTCCAACGCCTCACGCCAATGTCGTCGTGGGGCGTCTCGCACGTTCCGTCCCTGTCCCCGTTCGGAATCCGGAGCCCCCACATGAAGCTCTCCGTTCCTGGAGCCCGCCGCATACCTGGCCGAATACCGGCCGCCCGCAAGGTCAAGGCCACGGCTACGGCCGCGGTCGCCGGGCTCGCTCTCTCCGGGCTGTTCGCCGGCGCCGCGCCCGCCGCGAACGCGGCGCCCGCCCCCGCTCCCAGACCGGTCCAGGCCGTGCAGCCCGCACAGGCCGCACCGTCGACCGCCTTCGCCGCGCCCGACATCCCGCTCGCGAACGTCAAGGCGCATCTGACCCAGCTGTCGTCGATCGCCGCCGCCAACGGCGGCAACCGGGCCCATGGCCGGGCCGGCTATCTGGCATCCGTCAACTACGTGAAGGGCAAGCTGGACGCGGCCGGATTCACCACCTCCGTGCAGCAGTTCACCTCCAGCGGCTCCACCGGCTACAACCTGATCGCCGACTGGCCGGGCGGCGACACGAACCAGGTCGTCATGTCCGGTTCGCACCTCGACTCGGTCACCGCCGGTGCAGGTATCAACGACAACGGCTCGGGTTCGGCAGCCGTCCTCGAAACCGCGCTCGCGGTCTCCCGCGCGCAGCTCAAGCCGACAAAGCATCTGCGTTTCGCCTGGTGGGGCGCGGAGGAGCTGGGGATGGTCGGCTCGCGCTACTACGTCAACAACCTGCCGAGCGCCGATCGTTCAAAGATCAGCGGCTATCTGAACTTCGACATGATCGGCTCTCCGAACCCCGGGTACTTCGTCTATGACGACGACCCGACCATCGAGCAGACCTTCAAGACCTACTACGCGGGCCTCGGGGTCGCGACGGAGATCGAGACCGAGGGCGACGGCCGCTCCGACCACGCCCCGTTCAAGAACGTGGGCATCCCGGTCGGCGGGCTCTTCAGCGGCGCGGACTACATCAAGACCGCCGCACAGGCGCAGAAGTGGGGCGGCACCTCCGGGCGCGCCTTCGACCAGTGCTACCACCGCTCGTGCGACACCACGTCGAACATCAACGACACGGCGCTCAACCGCAACAGTGACGCCGTCGCCTACGCGGTCTGGTCGCTCTCCGGCGCCCAGTAGGCCTTCCGGCAGCCCCTTCTTCACACCCCCAACCGCCCGCGTGTGCGTACGGCACGCACGCGGGCGGTTGGCCGTGTGCGGGGGCGTGACCTCGGGCCATGTGCGGGGAGGACGTGACCTCGCGCCCCGGCTTCAGGCCGTGATGTCCTTCGTCGTGAAGCGGGCCCAGGCCGCCGAGCCGAACACCGCCACGTACAGCCCCTGCAAGCCCAGGTTCTTGACCACCTCGTCCCAGTAGACCGGCTCACGCATCAGATCCGCGAACGAGAGCCAGTAGTGCGGGAAGAGGTACGGCTGTATCGCGTGCAGCTGCGGGATCGTGTCCAGGATCTGCACCGTGATCAGCAGTCCGACCGTCGCGGCCATCGCCGCGATCCCGCTGTTGGTCAACGTCGAGACGAAGAGGCCGAGTGCCGCCAGTCCTGTCAGTGAGGCGGCGACGATCACCGCTGTCAGCAGGGCCCGAACCAGGCCCTCCCCGAAGGAGATACGGGTGCCCGAGATCGTGGTGATCTCACCGAGCGGGAAGAGCAGCACGCCGACCGCGAGCGCCATGGCCGCCACGACCAACGCCGCGACCAGGCAGAACGTCAGTGTGGAAGCGTACTTGGCGAGCAGCAGCCGCGTACGTCCGGCCGGTGCGACCAGCAGATAGCGCAGCGTGCCGTCGTTGGCCTCTCCCGCGATCGCGTCACCCGCTATGACGCCAACTGCCATGGGCAGGAAGACGGGAAGCGTCGCGGCGAGCGCGGCGAAGACGAGGAACAGTCCGTTGTTGGTGATCTGGGTGACGAAGGCGGGGCCTGCACCACCGGACCCGCCGCCGTCGTTCGTCTCGATCTTCACGGCGATACCGATGAGGACCGGCACGGCGGCGAGCACCCCCAGCAGGGCGAGCGTGCGCCAGCGCCGGAAGGTGGTGGTCACCTCGGAGCGGAAGAGCCCGAGCGTCCACCACAGCCGCCGCTCCCGGGGCTCGGGTGCGTGATCCGGTGACGTACCCGCCGTCTCCGGCGCCTCGGCCTCGTTCGCCACCTCGGCCTCGCCCTCCGCCTTGGTCGTCCCCGCCACATCGGCGGCGGCCCCGGCCTTCACCTCACCCCGCGACATCGAAGCCCTCCCCGGTCAACGCGACGAAGGCGTCCTCCAGCGAGGCGCGCTCGACGCCGAAGGCCCGAACCCGCACACCGGCCCGTACGAGCGCGGCATTCAGGTCCGCCGGGTCCACCAGCGGGCCCGTCGGGCCCACAGAGCCCGCGGGGTCCCCCGAGCCCTCGCCCCGGCCTGCGCTCAGGCCACCGCCGCCCTCGATCCGGCCCTCGCCCGCGGGCAGTTCGCCGCTCACCCGGTCGTCCGCCACGACCAGATCGGTCACCCCTAGCTCGGTCAGCACCCGGGCGGCCTCGCCCGGATCAGGGGTGGTGACGGCGAGTCTGTCCCGGGTCCCGGCCGCCAGATCGGCGACCGCGCCCTGGACCAGGAGCCGCCCCTGGGCCATCACGGCGGCATGCGTACACACCTGCTCGATCTCGTCGAGGAGGTGCGAGGAGAGAAAGACGGTCGTGCCGTCCGCCGCCAACTCCCGCACCAGGGTCCGGATCTCGCGCATGCCCTGCGGGTCGAGTCCGTTCGTCGGCTCGTCCAGCACCAGCAGGCGGCGCGGTCGCAGCAGCGCGGCCGCGAGTCCGAGCCGCTGCTTCATGCCGAGGGAGTACACCCTCGCCTTCCTGCCCGCCGCAGCGGTCAGCCCGACCCGCTCCAGGGCCCCGGCCACGCGCACACGGCGGGTCCGGGGGTCGGCCGTCGGGTCGGCCGAGTCGTACCGTACGAGATTGTCCCGGCCGGACAAGTATCCGTACAGCGCGGGCCCTTCGATCAGGGCGCCCACCTGCGGCAGAACGGCTCGGGCCGCACGCGGCACGGGGCGGCCGAGGAGTGTGGCCGAGCCCGCGGTCGGCTCGATCAGGCCCATCAGCATCCGGATGGTGGTGGTCTTGCCCGAGCCGTTGGGGCCGAGGAAGCCGAAGACACTGCCGGCGGGCACGGTCAGATCGAGGCGGTCGACGGCCGCCTGCCCGCCGCGGTAGCGCTTGGTGAGCCCGCGTGTCCTGATCACGGCCGTCTCGTGCGCCCCGTCGATCATGCCGGGCCCGTGGGCCTCATCGATCGTGTCGGCCCCGCGGGCCTTGTCGATCAGGTCGGTCCCGTCACGGATCGTCTCGCTCATCGCGCTCCTCCGTCCGCCCCCGGCGGCATCCCCCGGTCCAGTTCCCTGGCTGCCTCTCCGAGAACGGACCGGCCCCGGTCAGCGTTCCGCCCCGCCGCACGGACCGTGCGGCGGGGCGGGCGGTTCCTGCGTTACTTCGCCTGGTCGGCGGCCTTGACCAGCGCGTCCTTCGTCACCGCGCCGACGTAGACCTTGCCGTCGTCCGTCATCAGGGCGTTGACGAGGCGGGTCTGGAAGACCGTCCCCGAACCGAACTTCCCGCTGACCTTGTCACCCAGCGAATCGATCAGCCCCTGCGCTTCCGCGGGCATGCCCTCTTCGCCGGACTTCGGCTTCGACGACGTGGGCGCACCCGCGCCGCCCGGGGCCTTCAGCTCGTAGATCGCGTTCCAGCCCTTGCCAATGACCTTCAGATCACCGTCACCGAACGCCGCCGCCCCACCGGGCACCGACGGGATCGTCGGGGACTTCCGCTCCTCCCGGGCATCGTGCTTGTCGCTCCCGCCCTTCACCGCGTCCTCGCCCCGCGTCACCTTCGCGCCCTTGGGCGGCGTGAAGTCGAACGTGGAGGCGGCCGGCTTGGCGAAGTCGACCTTGGTGAAGCCGACATCGACGATGGCCTTGCCGCCGCTGCTCGGAGTCAGCGTGAACTTGAGCGGGGTGCCGGTCTCCGCGTCGACCGCGACCTTGATCGAACCGACCGTCGAACCGGCCTGCTTGGGCTTGATGAGCAGCTGGTACGCGTCACGCCCTGCGACCCGCGACGTACCGTCCACACTCACCGAGGTGGTGTCGCCCGCAGCCTTCAGCGCCTGCTGGGCGAACTCCTGCGGCGTGACGGACGGCGCCTGCCCCTTGGGGAAAGGCGCGCCCTTGCCGTCCTTGGCGGCGCCCTTCGGAGACGTCTCGTGGTACGCCTGGTTGGAGGCGCTGTCATACGCCCAGATCTCGTCGCCGTTGTGAATCAGGCTGTACTCGGCGGCGTTCTCCTTGATCGACACCCGCTGCTTGTCGGGGCCGTCCGCCGCGACCCGCAGTGTGTGCGTGCCGGAGCTGAGCTCCATCAGCTTGTCGCCCGGCGCGGCGGAGGAGTCCTTCCCGCCTTCGCCTCCCTTGGGAACGAAGGCGTCCGCAGCGCCGTTCAGGCCGTCGAGCGGGAGACCCAGATCCGTGGTGATCTTCACCGAGCCGGAGAGCTGCTCGGTGTCCGAGGCCGCGATCTTCTCGATGAGCTGCTGCGCACTGATCTTCGGCAGTTCGGGGTCGCCTGACGCGGCGAGTGCCGGGACGAGCCCGATGGTCGCCGCAGCCACCCCCGCCACCGCGACCGGGAGCGCGTAGCGCGCCGCCTTGCGGCGGGCCGCTCCGGGACCCCTGTTCTCGTCGGCGATCTGTGTGCTGTCATTCGGTGCCATGTGTGCCCTACCTCCGTGGTCGGCGGCCTTCCGTCCGTTGCGCTCGTCCACCCCACGCCGCCGTTCTCACCCGAAGTGGTGAGGAGTGGTGTTATCCATCTGACCAAATCGGCCGCACACAAGCGTCAGACTCCGGGAGCAATTTTCTGTACTGCCCTGGGATGACATACCGATGAGAAAACCCCGTCGTTCGTCAGGGACGCGGCAGGGGCGTGACGGGAGGAACGGCAAGGGCCTGGCGCGGACATGGCAGGGAACGGCGACGACCGCACTCAGCCGCCGCACGCCCCGCGTTCGACCACCGGCTCGGCCCGCGCGGTGCACCACCGCGTCGGCTCAGCCCGCGCGGTGCACCACCGCGTCGCACAGCTCCACCAGCGCCGACTTCGCGTAACACTCGGGCAGCGGCGACAACGTCTCCCGCGCCGACTCCGCGTACCGCACCGTGTCACGACGCGCCTGCTCCAACGCCGGGTGCGCGCGCAGCAGACGCAGTGCCTCCGCGTGGCGCGCGTCGTCCGCCAGGTCGCCGTCCAGCAGCTCGACCAGCTCCAGGTCGCTCCGGCGCCCGTGTGTCTCGGCCTGAGCACGCAGCAGCAGCACCGGCAGCGTGGGGACGCCCTCGCGCAGATCCGTGCCGGGCGTCTTGCCCGACTCGTGCGAGTCGCTGGCGATGTCGAGGACGTCGTCGGCGAGCTGGAAGGCAACGCCGAGCCGCTCCCCGTACTGGGTGAGAATGTCGACGACCGACTCGTCCGCGCCGGACATCATCGCGCCGAAGCGGCCGGAGACCGCGATCAGCGAGCCTGTCTTGCCGCCGACGACTTCGAGGTAGTGATCGACCGGATCCTGTCCGTCGCGAGGTCCCGCCGTCTCCAGGATCTGACCCGTGACCAGGCGTTCGAATGCCTCCGCCTGAACACGGACCGCCTCGGGCCCCAGGTCGGCCAGGACCTGCGAGGCGCGGGCGAAGAGAAAATCACCCGTGAGGACGGCCACCGAGTTGCCCCAGCGGGCATTGGCGCTGGCCACGCCCCGGCGGACGTCCGCCTCGTCCATCACATCATCGTGGTACAGCGTCGCGAGATGGGTGAGTTCGACGACCACGGCACACGGGACGATTCCCGGCGCGTGCGGATCGCCGAACTGCGCCGCGAGCATCGCCAGCAGCGGCCTGAACCGCTTGCCCCCGGCCTGCACCAAGTGCTGGGCGGCCTCTGTGATGAAGGGCACGTCGCTTTTTGTGGCCTCGAGCAGTCCCGCCTCGACGGCTGCCAATCCGGTCTGGACATCGGCCTCAAGAGCCTGGTCCCGCACGCTCAGCCCGAACGGCCCGACGACGGTCACGAGGGGTACTCCTGTCTGCTGACGATCACACGGATTGTCGATGTGTCGCTGTCACCACTCAAGTCAGCCTATCCGGTCCCCTTTCGATCACCATGGGCGGCTTCCCGGGGCCACCGGTATGTTCGGGTTCAGCCATACGACCAGGAGTAGCTCTTTTGTCCGGAACAACGATCGAACCCCAAACCAACGCGGGGCAACCGCCACCCGGCGACGATCACGCCTTCCTCGGTCACCCCAAAGGGCTGCTGACCCTCTCGGGCCTGGAGGTCTGGGAGCGCTTCTCGTTCCTCGGGATGCAGGCCATCCTCGTCCTGTATTTCGTCGCGACCGCCCACGAGGGCGGCCTGGGGATGGCGGACAACACGGCCGCCTCGGTCGCCGCCGCGTACGGGACCCTGGTCTATCTGGTCTCCGTGGCCGGCGGCTGGCTCGCCGACCGCATCCTCGGCTCGTACCGCGCGGTGCTCTGGGGCGGCGTCCTCATCGCCGCCGGGCACTACGCCATGATCATCCCCACGGCCGCGATGACCTGGGCCGGCCTCGGCCTGATCAGCTTCGGTACGGGGCTGCTCAAGCCCAATGTCGCCGCCATGGTCGGCAAGCTCTACCGCACCGACGACGAACGCAGGGACGCCGGATTCGCCCTCTACTACATGGCCATCAACATCGGTGCCTTCCTGGGGCCGCTGGTCACCGGCTGGGTCGGTGAGCATGTGAGCTGGCACTGGGGGTTCTCGGCCGCCGCGGTCGGGATGACCCTGGGGCTCGTCCAGTACGTGGCCGGACGCCGTCACCTCGCCGGGCGCGAACACGCCGCGGAGTTCGCGCTCGCGCCGGAACCGATGCGCCGGGCCCTCCGGATGGCCGTCGTGGGCACGGTCGCCGTCGCCGCCGTGGCGCTCGCGCTGTCGTCGGCCGGCCTGCTCACCCTGGGCAGCTTCGTCGACGCGCTGACCGTGATCTCGGTGATCGCGCCGGTCGTCTACTTCGTGGTGATGTTCCGCAGCCCCCGCGTAACCGCGGAGGAACGTGGCCGGCTACGCCCGTACGTGGTGCTGTTCCTGGCGTCCGTCGTCTTCAACTTCATCCTTTTCCAGTCGTATTCGACGATGATCCTGCTGGCGTCGGCCAACGCCCGTACGTCGATCCTCGGTTTCGGCTTCCCGGCCAGTTGGTACGCCTCCGCGCTCGGCGCCTTCGAGGTGGCGCTCGCGCCGGTCGTCGCCGCGCTCTGGGTCCGGATGGGCACGCGCCAGCCGCACGCCTCCAACAAGATCGCGGTCGGGGTGGTCCTCGGCGGGCTCTCCTTCCTGCTGATGGTGCTGCCGACGTCCGGACACAGCGGTAACGACTACAAGATGGCCGCCTGGTGGATCGTCGGCTCGTATCTGCTGCTCGGCCTCGGCGACATCCTGGTGGAGACCTCCGGGCTGTCCGCCAGCAGCAAACTCGCGCCGAAGGCCTTCGCCGGCCAGACCATGGCGCTGTGGTTCCTCTCCCTGGCCCTCGCCAACGGCATCCAGGCACAGACCGTGAAACTGTACGGACAGGTCTCGGGGCCCGCCTACTTCGGCGTGAACGGCGCCATCGCGATCGTGGCCGGTCTGGCCGTGATCGCCGCGGCGCCCTGGCTGCGCCGCACGATGCACCCCGTCCACTGACGGCGTGCCGTCACCGAATGCATTCCCCCAACTCGCACACCACTGGCGGTCCCCAGCCCTCCCTGCCAGCCGGCTCCCTCCGTCATCCGTCATCCTTCCCCTTCCATGAAGCGCGGTCCCGATTCCATGAACCGGGGTCCCGACGAACAGCCCCAGGCATTGAGAGTTTTCCCCCGCCTTTCCCGGCTTCCCCATGCACCGCCCCCGACTTCTCCCTGTACCACCCCCGACTCGCCCCCGAGTCCCACCCCCGAGTTCCGTCCCCTTCCCATCCCCCGTCCCATCCCCCAGAGGTGACCGGCATGCCCCCCACCATCCGCACCGCGTTCCCGTACGAAACGACCCACGAGGACGTACGCATCCCGCTGCCCGACGGCGCCCACCTCTACGCGCGGATCTGGCGCCCCGTCACGGACGAGCCCGTACCAGCCCTGCTCGAATATCTGCCGTACCGGCTGAGCGACTGGACCGCGCCGCGTGACTGGCAGCGTCACCCCTGGTACGCGGGCCACGGCTACGCCTCCGTACGCGTCGACGTACGCGGCCACGGCAACAGCGAAGGACTGCCGGGCGACGAGTACGACGCGACCGAGCTGGCCGACGGGGTCGCGGTGATCAACTGGCTTGCGGAGCAGCCCTGGTGCACGGGCAAGGTCGGCATGTTCGGCATCTCCTGGGGCGGCTTCAACTCGCTCCAGCTCGCGGCCCTGGCGCCCGAGCCCCTCAAGGCGATCGTCACCGTCTGCTCGGCCGACGACCGTTACGACAACGACGTCCACTACACCGGCGGCTCGGTGCTCGCCGTCGACATGCACGCCTGGGCCGCGACGATGCTGGCCTTCGTCTCGCGGCCACCGGACCCGGTGTTCGCCGGTGAGGACTGGCGCGAGATGTGGCTGAAGCGCCTGGAATCCGTCGACCCCTTCATCCACACCTGGCTCGACCACCAGACCCGCGACGCCTATTGGAAGCACGGCAGCGTCTGCGAGGACTACGGCGCGATCCAGGCGGCGGTCCTGGCGGTGGGCGGCTGGCACGACCCGTACCGCGACACCGTGCTGCGGCTGGTCGAGCACCTGGACCCGGGGAAGGTACGGGGGCTGATCGGGCCCTGGTCGCACCAGTATCCGGACCGGGGGCTTCCGCCGGGACCCGCGATCGGCTTCCTCCAGGAGACGCTGCGCTGGTGGGATCATCATCTCAAGGGCGCGGACACGGATGTGATGGACGAGCCGCTGCTGCGTTCCTGGATCAGCGCCTCGCACCCGCCCGCGACGGTCTATCCCGAGTTGCCGGGCCGCTGGGTCGGCGACACGGCGTGGCCCTCCCCGAACATCACGACCGTCCCGTACGCCTTCCGGGGCGAGCCGGTACTGGTCGACTCGCCGCATCACACAGGGCTGGACGCGGGCCGCTACTTCCCGTTCGGCAACGACGCGGACCTGCCGCCGGACCAGCGGGACGAGGACGCGAAGTCGGCCTGCTTCGACTTCCCGGTCACGAGCGGTGTCGCCGGTGAGGTCGCCGGCGGCGTCACCGGTGGCGTCACCGGTGGCGTGACGGGCGCCATGGCCGGTGAGGGCGGCGCCGGCCACGCCGACGGTCCGATCGAGATCCTCGGCCGCCCCCGGGTGCGGCTCCGGCTGCGTATGGACGTACCCGCCGGTCAGGCCATCGCCCGGCTGTGCGATGTCGCGCCGGACGGCTCGTCCACTCTGGTCACGCGTGGCGTCCTCAATCTCTCCGCCAGGAACGGCCGCGACCTCAACGACCCGTGGCCCGAGGGCACCACCGAGGACGTCACCTTCGAGCTGAACGGCATCGGGCACACCTTCCCGCCCGGCCACCGCATCCGGGTCGCGGTCTCCTCCGCGTACTGGCCGTGGGTCTGGCCGCAAGGGGACTCGGCGGGCTTCACCCTGGACCCGGCGGGCAGTTCGCTCGAACTGCCCGTCCGTACGGCCGACGACGACACGGACCGCCCGATCTCGTTCGAGCCGCCGGAACAGTCCGAGCCGATGGGCGTGGTGTTCCCGGCCACCCTGGACGAACCGCGCCCCGAGCGGGTGGTGATCCGGGACGTGGCGCAGGGCACCTGGCGGCTGGAGGTGGACCCGCGTTACGGCGGCACCCGCGTCTACCCGGACGGGCTCGAATTCACCGAGGACGCGCTGGAGACGTACACGATCCAGGAGAGCGACCCGCTGTCGGCGCGCACCCGCTCGGACTGGACGATCCGGCTGCACCGGCCCGAACTGGCCTGGGACGCCCGGATCGAGACGCGTTCCGAGATCAGCTGCGACGCGGACTCCTTCTTCACCACCAACGAGGTGATCTGCCACGACGGCGAGGAAGTCGTCTTCCACCGGACCTGGGAGAAGCGCATTCCGCGCACGGCGGGCTGACGGCGGCCGAGCGGGCGGCACATCGGGCTGCCGGTGTCGGCACGAGACCTGCCGTCGGGCCACGCGAATACGCCGGGGCCCGACGGCGGCAGCTGCCTCAAGAAGGGCCTTCACGGGCGCTGCTGCGCCTCCGCGGCGGCCTGACGTCACGCGGGACCGCGGGCCCCGGCCGTGGCCCCAGCGACGCCGTCAGGGGGCTACCGCCGGTACGGCCCCGACCCACCCGGCATCTCCACCGGCACACCCGGCGCTTTTTCGGTCAAGGCGGGCTTTTCGCCACTGCCGTCGCGGGGCAACACCGACGTAACGTGTCCTGCATCGATCCGGAAAGCGAGGCAGCACCAATGCCCGAGCAGAGCCCGCTCGAACCGGCCGAGGGCGATCCCTTCGGCCCGCACAACCTGCCGTACGGAGTCTTCTCGACCTCCGCCGAGCCCGACCGCCGCCGGCTCGGGGTCCGTATCGGCGACCAGGTGCTCGACGCGGGAGCGGCGGCGCACACCCTGGGCTCCCCGTACGCGGCCCTGCTGGCACAGCCGAGCCTCAACCCGCTGATGGCGGCCGGGCGTACGGCCTGGCGCGATGTGCGCCGGGCCCTCACCGCGTGGGTCACCGTCCCCGCGCACCGCGCGGACATCGAGCCGCTGCTCCACCCGCTCGGCTCGGTCACCCTGCATCTGCCGTACGACGTCGCGGACTATGCCGACTTCTACGCGAGCGAGCACCACGCCACCAACGTGGGCCGGATCTTCCGCCCCGACGGTGACGCGCTGACCCCCAACTGGAAGCACCTGCCGATCGGTTACCACGGCCGGGCCGGCACGGTCGTCGTCTCCGGTACGGACGTGACACGCCCGGCGGGCCAGCGCAAGGCGCCGTCCGACCCCGCGCCCGTCTTCGGCCCGTCCGTCAAGCTGGACATCGAGGCGGAGGTCGGCTTCGTCGTCGGTGCGCCCTCCCGGCAGGGCGCACCGGTCGAACTGGCGTCCTTCCGCGACCATGTCTTCGGGCTCTCGCTCCTGAACGACTGGTCGGCGCGGGACATCCAGGCCTGGGAGTACGTTCCGCTCGGCCCGTTCCTCGGGAAGTCCTTCGCCACGTCGGTCTCCGCCTGGGTGACCCCGCTGGAAGCCCTGGACGCGGCCCGGGTGGCGCCCCCGGCCCGTACCGCCGGACTTCTCCCCTATCTGGACGACGCGGACGACGAGGAGCCGGGCGGTTTCGACCTGCGGATCTCCGTGTCCCTCAACGGCCAGGTGATCTCCGAGCCGCCCTTCTCCACCATGTACTGGACGGCGGCCCAGCAACTGGCCCACATGACGGTCAACGGCGCCTCTCTGCGTACGGGAGACCTCTTCGCGTCCGGCACGGTCAGCGGCGCCCGGCGCGAGGAGCGCGGCTCCCTCCTCGAACTCACCTGGAACGGCACCGAGCCCCTCGAACTGCCAGCAGGCAAGCGGACGTTCCTGGAGGACGACGACGTAGTGACGATCACGGCCTGGGCCCCGGGCCCCGACGGCACGAGGGTCGGCCTGGGCGAGGTCACGGGACGGGTCACATCCGGCTGAGCGCGGACCGGATGCATATACCGATCGCAGGACATGAGTACGAACCGGGCGCGTCAGGGCCCGGCACCTCGGTGAGGTGCCGGGCCCTGACATGACTGCGGGAACCGACGACGTACGGAAACTCCGCGCCGGACGCGGGCTATCGCACAAAGCCCCCCGCTTGGCCCGCGAGGTCCAGGAAGTACTGCGGGGCCACGCCCAGGACCAGGGTGACGACGACACCCACCGCGATCGCCGTCGTCGTCAGGGCCGACGGGACCGCCACCGTCGGGCCGTCGGCCTTCGGTTCGCTGAAGAACATCAGCACGATGACCCGGATGTAGAAGAACGCCGCGATCGCCGAGGCGATCACACCGACGACGACCAGGGCCCCGGCGCCGCTCTCCGCCGCCGCCTTGAACACCGCGAACTTCCCGGAGAAGCCTGAGGTCAGCGGGATGCCGGCGAAGGCGAGCAGGAAGACCGCGAAGACCGCGGCCACCAGCGGCGAACGCCTTCCCAGACCTGCCCACTTGGACAGGTGCGTCGCCTCGCCGCCCGCGTCGCGTACGAGGGTGACGACCGCGAAGGCGCCGATCGTCACGAACGAGTACGCCGCCAGATAGAAGAGGACCGACGAGATCCCGTCGGGCGTCGCCGCGATCACACCGGCCAGGATGAAGCCCGCGTGCGCGATGGACGAGTACGCCAGGAGCCGTTTGATGTCGGTCTGGGTGATGGCGACGATCGCGCCGCCCAGCATGGTGATGATGACGACGGCCCACATCACCGGCCGCCAGTCCCAGCGCAGGCCCGGCAGGACGACGTACAGCAGCCGCAGCAGCGCGCCGAAGGCCGCCACCTTGGTCGCCGCCGCCATGAAGCCGGTGACCGGGGTGGGGGCGCCCTGGTAGACGTCCGGGGTCCACATGTGGAACGGCACCGCGCCGACCTTGAAGAGCAGGCCCATGATGAGCAGCGCGCCACCGATCAGGAGCAGGGCGTCGTTGCCCATGGTGCCGGCGAGGGCCGGATCGACGTTCTGCACGGTGCCGTCGACGACCTCGGCGATGCGCGCGTACGAGACGGAGCCCGCGTACCCGTACAGCAGGGCGATCCCGAAGAGCAGGAACGCCGACGAGAAGGCGCCCAGCAGGAAGTACTTGACCGCGGCCTCCTGCGAGAGCAGCCGCTTGCGGCGGGCGAGGGCGCACAGGAGGTAGAGCGGGAGCGAGAAGACCTCGAGCGCGATGAAGAGCGTCAGCAGGTCGTTGGCAGCCGGGAAGACCAGCATGCCCGCGACGGCGAACAGGGCCAGCGGGAACACCTCGGTGGTGGTGAACCCGGCCTTGACCGCGGCCTTCTCGCTGTCGCTGCCCGGCACCGACGCGGCCTGCGCGACGAAGGAGTCGACGCGGTTGCCGTGGGCCTCCGGGTCGAGCCGGCGCTCGGCGAAGGTGAACACGGCGACGATCGAGGCCAGCAGGATCGTGCCCTGGAGGAAGAGCGTCGGGCCGTCCATGGCGATGGCACCCATGGCGGCGATGTGCTTCTTGGTCGTCCCGTATCCGCCGGCCGCGAGAGCGACCACTGCCGCGAAGGCGGCGGCCAGGGCGACGACGGAGAGGAAGAGCTGGGTGTGGTACCGCCCCTTACGGGGGACGAACGCCTCGGCCAGGATGCCCAGGACGGCGGCGCCCACCACGATCAGTACGGGTGCCAGCTGCGCGTATTCGATGTTCGGGGCCGGGATCTTGTCGATCGCGTTGGCAGACTCGGCCGCCGCCGTTGTCCACAGGCTGTGGACAGCTGTCGCACTCACGGAGCGGCCTCCACCTCGGGCTTGGGATCGGTCTTCTGTACGTCGGACAACGTGTGCTCCACCGCCGGGTTGACGATCTCGGTCAGCGGCTTCGGGTAGACACCCAGGAACAGGAGCAGCGCGATCAGCGGGGTGACGACCACCAGTTCCCGGATCTTCAGGTCCGGCATGGTCCTGACCTCGGCCTTCACCGGTCCGGTCATCGTGCGCTGGTAGAGCACGAGGACATAGAGCGCGGCGAGCACGATGCCGAAGGTGGCGATGATGCCGACCACCGGATATCTGCTGAACGTGCCGACCAGGACCAGGAATTCACTCACGAACGGGGAGAGCCCCGGCAGCGAGAGCGTGGCGAGACCGCCGATCAGGAACGTCCCGGCGAGGACCGGGGCGACCTTCTGCACCCCGCCGTAGTCCGCGATGAGCCGGGAGCCGCGCCGCGTGATCAGGAAGCCGGCCACCAGCATCAACGCGGCTGTGGAGATGCCGTGGTTGACCATGTAGAGCGTGGCGCCCGACTGGCCCTGGCTGGTCATCGCGAAGATGCCCATGATGATGAAGCCGAAGTGCGAGATCGACGCGTAGGCGATCAGCCGCTTGATGTCGCGCTGGCCGACCGCGAGCAGCGCCCCGTAGACGATGCTGATCAGCGCCAGCACCAGGATCACCGGCGTGGCCCACTTGGACGCCTCCGGGAAGAGCTGGAGGCAGAAGCGGAGCATGGCGAACGTGCCGACCTTGTCGACCACCGCGGTGATCAGTACGGCGACGGGCGCGGTGGCCTCACCCATGGCGTTCGGCAGCCAGGTGTGCAGCGGCCAGAGCGGTGCCTTGACGGCGAACGCGAAGAAGAAGCCGAGGAACAGCCACCGCTCGGTGTCGGTCGCCATCGTCAGCGAGCCGTTGGCCCGCGCCTCGGCGATCTCGGCGAGGGAGAAGCTGCCCGCGACGACATAGAGGCCGATCACGGCGGCCAGCATGATCAGGCCGCCGACCAGGTTGTAGAGGAGGAACTTGACGGCCGCGTACGAGCGTTGGGTCGCCGCCGCCTCGTCCCCGCCCCCCGCCGCGGTAGCGGCGAATTGAGCAGGTGCGGCGCGGTCGCCGAAGCCGCCGATGAGGAAGTACATCGGGATGAGCATGGCTTCGAAGAGGATGTAGAAGAGGAAGACGTCGGTGGCCTCGAAGGAGAGGATCACCATCGCCTCGACCATCAGGATCAGCGCGAAGAAGCCCTGGGTCGGCCTCCAGCGGCGGTTCGGGTTCACATCCTCCAGCGGGTCGGCGTCGTGCCAGCCGGCCAGGATCACGAACGGGATCAGCAGCGCGGTGAGCGCGAGGAGCGCCACCCCGATGCCGTCCACGCCCAGTTCGTACCGCACCCCGAAGTCCGCGATCCAGGCATGCGATTCGGTGAGCTGATAGCGGTCGCCGCCGGGCTCGAAGCGGACCAGCACGATGGCGGCCAGCACCAGCGTGGCGAGCGAGAAGAGCAGCGCCAGCCACTTGGCGGCGGTGCGCCGGGCGGCGGGGACGGCCGCCGTGACGATGGCGCCGACCGCGGGAAGTACCGCCGTCGCCGTCAGAAGGGGGAACGACATATCCGTTTACACCGCCCTCATCAGCAGGGTCGCGGCGATGAGCACTGCCGTACCTCCGAACATCGAGACCGCATAGGTGCGGGCGTAGCCGTTCTGCAGCTTGCGCAGCCGGCCGGAGAGCCCGCCGAACGACGCCGCCGTGCCGTTGACCACTCCGTCGACCATGGTGTGGTCGACGTACACCAGGGAGCGGGTGAGGTGCTCGCCGCCCCGGACCAGAACCACGTGGTTGAAGTCGTCCTGGAGGAGATCGCGGCGGGCGGCGCGGGTGAGCAGCGAGCCGCGCGGGGCGGTCACCGGCACCGGTGAACGTCCGTACATCACCCAGGCGATGGCGACACCGATCACCAGGACGACCATGGTGGCGCCGGTGACGGCGCCCGCGCTGATCGGCGCGTGTCCGTGGCTGTGTCCGGTGACGGGCTCCAGCCAGTGCAGGAAACGGTCGCCGATGGAGAAGAAACCACCGGCGAAGACCGAGCCGAAGGCCAGAATGATCATGGGGATGGTCATGGACTTCGGGGACTCGTGCGGGTGCGGCTCGTGTCCCTCGGCATCGGGCTGCCAGCGCTTCTCGCCGAAGAAGGTCATCAGCATCACGCGGGTCATGTAGAACGCGGTGATCGCCGCGCCCAGCAGGGTGACGGCGCCGAGGATCCAGCCTTCCGTACCGCCCTTGGCGAACGCCGCCTCGATGATCTTGTCCTTGGAGAAGAAGCCGGACAGCCCCGGGAAGCCGATGATCGCCAGATAGCCGAGGCCGAAGGTGACGAAGGTGACCGGCATGTACTTCCGCAGGCCGCCGTACTTGCGCATGTCGACCTCGTCGTTCATGCCGTGCATGACGGATCCGGCACCGAGGAAGAGCCCGGCCTTGAAGAAGCCGTGCGTCACCAGGTGCATGATCGCGAAGACGTAGCCGATCGGGCCGAGGCCGGCCGCCAGGATCATGTAGCCGATCTGCGACATCGTCGAACCCGCGAGGGCCTTCTTGATGTCGTCCTTCGCGCAACCGACGATCGCACCGAACAGGAGCGTCACCGCGCCGACCACCACGACCGCCAACTGCGCGTCCGGAGCCGCGTTGAAGATCGCCCCGGAGCGGGTGATCAGGTAGACGCCGGCGGTCACCATCGTCGCCGCGTGGATCAGGGCCGAGACCGGGGTCGGGCCCTCCATCGCGTCACCGAGCCAGGACTGGAGTGGCACTTGGGCCGACTTGCCGCAGGCGGCCAGCAGCAGCATCAGGCCGATCGCCGTCAGCTTGCCCTCCGTGGCGTCCCCCGCGGCCCCCAGCACCGGCCCGAAGGCGAACGTGCCGAAGGTGGTGAACATCAGCATGATCGCGATCGACAGGCCCATGTCGCCGACGCGGTTGACCAGGAACGCCTTCTTGGCGGCCGTGGCCGCGCTCGGCTTGTGCTGCCAGAACCCGATGAGCAGGTACGAGGCGAGACCGACGCCCTCCCAGCCCACGTACAGCAGCAGGTAGTTGTCGGCGAGGACGAGCAGCAGCATCGCCGCCAGGAACAGGTTCAGATAGCCGAAGAAGCGGCGGCGCCGCTCGTCGTGCTCCATGTACCCGATCGAGTAGATGTGGATCAGTGTGCCCACACCGCTGATCAGCAGGACGAAGGTCATCGACAGCTGGTCGAGCTGGAAGGCGACATCCGCCTGGAAGCCCTCGACGGGGATCCAGCTGAACAGGTGCTGGTGCAAGGAGCGTTCCTCGCCGCTCCTGCCGAGCATGTCGCCGAAGAGCACCACGGCGATGACGAAGGACGCGCCGGCCAGGACCGTGCCCAGCCAGTGACCCGAGCGGTCGAGCCGACGGCCGCCGCACAGCAGGACCGCGGCTCCGAGCAGAGGCGCCGCGACAAGCAGCGCAATCAAGTTCTCCACGATTCAGCGACCCCTCAGAGCTTCATCAGGCTGGCGTCGTCGACCGAGGCCGAGTGGCGGGAACGGAACAGCGACACGATGATCGCGAGCCCGACCACGACCTCCGCGGCGGCGACGACCATCGTGAAGAAGGCGATGATCTGGCCGTCGAGATTGCCGTGCAGCCGGGAGAAGGCGACGAACGCGAGGTTGCACGCGTTGAGCATCAGCTCGACGCACATGAAGACCACGATCGCGTTGCGCCGGATCAGCACCCCGGCCGCGCCGATGGTGAACAGCAGGGAGGCGAGATAGAGGTAGTAGACCGGGTTCATCGCTTGACCTCCTCCTCTTTCCCGTTCTCACGGCCGGGTTTCCCGTGCTCACGGGCCGATCGTTCGTCCAGGCCGGACCCCGCCGGGCGGCCGAGCCGCTCCGTCGACCGCTGCTCCAGGGCCTTGAGGTCCGCGATGGCCTCGCTCGACACATCGCGGATCTGGCCACGGCCCTTCAGCGTCTTGTTGACCGTCAGCTCGGAGGCGGTGCCGTCCGGCAGCAGGCCGGCGATGTCCACCGCGTTGTGCCTGGCGTAGACACCCGGAGCGGGCAGCGGCGGCAGTTGCGTGCCCTTGCGGACGCGCTCCTCGGACATCTCCCGCTGAGTCTTGGCCCGTTCGGTGCGCTCGCGGTGCGTGAGCACCATCGCCCCGACGGTCGCGGTGATCAGCAGCGCGCCGGTGATCTCGAACGCGAAGACGTACTTGGTGAAGATCAGGGCGGCCAGTCCCTCGACATTGCCGCCCGCGTTTGCCTGGCCGAGTCCGGTGAAGGTGTCCAGCGAGGCATTGCCGATCCCGGCGATGAGCAGCACACCGAAGCCGAGCCCGCAGGCGGCGGCCAGCCAACGCTGGCCCTTGAGCGTCTCCTTGAGGGAGTCCGCTGCGGTGACACCGACCAGCATGACCACGAACAGGAACAGCATCATGATCGCGCCGGTATAGACGATGATCTGGACGACGCCCAGGAAATACGCCCCGTTGGCCAGATAGAAGACCGCCAGGATGATCATCGTCGCCGCCAGGGACAACGCGCTGTGCACGGCCTTCTTCATCAGGATCGTGGCGAGCGCGCCGACCACGGCGACCGTGCCGAGGATCCAGAACTGGACGGCCTCACCGGTCGACGTGGTGGAGGCGGCGGTGGAGGCGGCAGAGGTGACGGAGGCGTGGACGGAAGAAGTGACCGAAGAGGTGACGGAGCTGACGGAAGTGACCGAGGCGGCCAGCGCGCTCATGCGCCGACCCCCTCGTCCGACGGCTTCTCGCCCTTGCTCACCGCGACCTGACGGACCGTCCCGGGAGCGGCCTCGGTGACCAGACCCCGGTAGTAGTCCTGCTCGTCCGTGCCCGGGAAGATCGAGTGCGGCGACTCGACCATGCCTTCCTCGAGTCCCGCGAGGAGCTGCTCCTTCGTATAGATGAGGCTCTCGCGAGAACTGTCGGCCAGCTCGAAGTCATTGGTCATCGTGAGCGCCCGGGTCGGGCAGGCCTCGATGCACAGGCCGCACAGGATGCACCGCGCGTAGTTGATCTGGTAGACGCGGCCGTACCGCTCACCCGGGGAGTAGCGCTCCTCCTCCGTGTTGTCCGCGCCCTCGACATAGATCGCGTCCGCCGGGCACGCCCAGGCGCACAACTCGCAGCCGATGCACTTCTCCAGGCCGTCCGGATGCCGGTTCAGCTGATGGCGGCCGTGGAAGCGCGGCGCCGTCACCTTCGGCTGCTCCGGATACTGCTCGGTCAGCCGCTTCTTGAACATGGCCTTGAAGGTCACGCCGAAGCCGGCGACCGGATTCCGGGGAGGACGGGGGATGTCCCCGTGCGCTTCTCCGTGCATGTCTCCCTGGACGTCTCCGTGCGTGTTTCCCTGCGCTTCTCCGTGCGTGTTTCCCTGCACGTCTCCGTGCGTGTTTCCCTGCATGTCGTCCCGCGAAGAGTCAGACACCGTCAGCCTCCTTTCCGTCACTCTCGGTACCGTCACTCACAGTATTGCCCCCACCACTGACAATCAGTTCGCGCTCACGGCGCGACCGCCTGCGCGGCACCGGCGGCAACGTCTGTCCGGGCAGCGGCGGTACGGGGAACCCGCCCGCCATGGGGTCGAAGGCCGGCGGCTCGGGCTCGCTCTCGGCCGCGGCCCTCTCCTGCTTGTCGCGGAAGATGTCCGCGACGAAGGAGAGCAACAGCAGCGCGATGACGGCCCCGGCGACGTACAGCACGATCGACTGGAACGCGTAGTTCTCGTTGCGCAGCGCCCGTACGGTCGCGACGAGCATCAGCCAGAGCAGCGAGACCGGGATCAGGACCTTCCAGCCGAGCTTCATCAACTGGTCGTAGCGCACCCGCGGCAGCGTGCCGCGCAGCCAGATGAAGAAGAAGAGCAGCAACTGGACCTTGACGACGAACCAGAGCATCGGCCACCAGCCGTGGTTCGCGCCCTCCCAGAAGGTGGAGATGGGCCACGGAGCGCGCCAGCCGCCGAGGAAGAGCGTGGTCGCGACGGCCGAGACGGTGACCATGTTGACGTACTCGGCGAGCATGAACATCGCGAACTTGATGGAGGAGTACTCGGTGTTGAAGCCGCCGACGAGGTCGCCCTCGGACTCCGGCATGTCGAAGGGGGCGCGGTTGGTCTCGCCCACCATCGTGACGATGTAGATGATGAAGGAGACCGGCAGCAGGATGATGTACCAGCGGTCCGCCTGCGCCTCGACGATCGCCGAGGTCGACATCGATCCGGAGTAGAGGAACACGGAGGCGAACGCGGCGCCCATGGCGATCTCGTACGAGATCATCTGCGCGCACGAACGCAACCCGCCGAGCAGCGGATACGTGGACCCAGAGGACCAGCCGGCCAGGACGATGCCGTAGATCCCCACCGAGGCGACCGCGAGGATGTAGAGCATCGCGATCGGCAGGTCGGTCAGCTGCATCGTGGTGCGCTGTCCGAAGATCGAGACCTCGTTGCCTGCCGGGCCGAACGGGATCACGGCGATCGCCATGAAGGCCGGAATCGCGGCGATGACCGGCGCGAGGACGTAGACCACCTTGTCCGCGCGCTTGACGATCACGTCTTCCTTCAGCATCAGCTTGATGCCGTCGGCCAGCGACTGGAGCATGCCCCAGGGGCCGTGCCGGTTGGGGCCGATGCGCAGCTGCATCCAGGCGACGACCTTGCGCTCCCACACGATGGAGAAGAGCACGGTCACCATCAGGAACGCGAAGCAGAACACGGCCTTGACGACCACGAGCCACCAGGGGTCGCGGCCGAACATCGACAGGTCCTCGGCTGCGAGAACACTCGGCGGGGCCGCCGCTAGTTGGGCGAAGGCGGTCATGCGCGCACCTCCGGCGCTTCGTCGGCCACGGGGGCGGGCTCCGCCGGGCCGATACGGACCAGCGTGCCGGGACGGGATCCGGTGTCCGCGAGGACGCCCCCGCCCGTGGAGTTCAGCGGCAGCCAGACGACCCGGTCGGGCATCCGCGTCACGTGAAGAGGCAGCGTTACCGTGCCCGCCGGGCCGGTGACGGCCAGTTCGTCGCCGTCCTTGACGCCCGTCTCCTCGGCCGTCGCTGCGGAGAGCCGGGCGACCGCCGCGTGGCGCGTACCCGCCAGCGCCTCGTCGCCCTCCTGGAGACGGCCCTGGTCGAGCAGCAGCCGGTGCCCCGCGAGTACGGCCTCGCCGTCGCCGGGCCTCGGCAGCGGCAGCGCGCTCTCCAGCGGCTCGGTGGCACGGGGGCCGTCCCAGCCGCCGAACCGGTCCAGTTCGGCCCGCGCCGCGTCGAGGTCCGGCAGCGCGAAGTGCACGTCCAACTCGTCGGCCAGCATGTGCAGGACGCGCGCGTCGCTCGGCGCGAGCTGCCGCGTCATCTGCTCCGGCTTGAGCGAGGCCTCGAACGGCCGCGCCCTGCCTTCCCAGTTGAGGAACGTGCCGGACTTCTCCGCGACGGCCGCGACCGGGAAGACCACGTCCGCCCGTTCGGTGACCTCGCTCGGCCGCAGCTCCAGCGAGACGAGGAAACCGACCGCCTCCAGCGCCGCCCGCGTGCCCGCCGGGTCCGGCAGGTCCGCGATCTCGACGCCCGCGACGACCAGCGCGCCCAGCGCGCCGGTGGCGGCGCCCGTGATGATCTGGCCGGTGTCGCGGCCGTACTGGTGCGGCAGTTCGCGTACGCCCCAGATCGTCGCGGTCTCCTCGCGGGCCCGCGGATCGGTGGCGGGGCGGCCGCCGGGCAGCAGCGACGGGAGCGCGCCGGCCTCGACCGCGCCGCGCTCGCCGGCCCGCCTCGGGATCCACACCAGCCGGGCGCCGGTCGCGGTGGCGGCCCGCGCCGCCGCCGTCAGAGCGCCCGGTACGGCGGCCAGCCGCTCACCGACGACGATCACGGCGCCCGGCGCGCGCAGCGCCTCGGCGGCCTTGGCCCCGTCCCCTTCCAGCCCCTTGCCGGACGCCAGAGCGTCCAGCCACTCGGTCTCCGTACCGGGCGCGGCCGGCAGCAGCGTGCCCCCGGCCTTCTCCAGCCCCCGGGTGGCGTACGTGGCGACCGAGAAGGCGCGCTGTCCGTGCTTGCGGTGCGCCTTGCGCATCCTCAGGAAGACGCCGGGCGCCTCCTCCTCGGACTCGAATCCCGCGAGCAGCACCGCCGGTGCCTTCTCCAGCGTGCTGTACGTGATGCCCGTACCGTCCAGGTCCCGCCCCCGGCCCGCGATGTGGGCGGCCAGGAAGTCGGCCTCCTCGCCGCTGTGCACGCGCGCGCGGAAGTCGATGTCGTTCGTGCCGAGGGCGACGCGGGCGAACTTGGCGTACGCGTAGGCGTCCTCGACGGTCAGCCGGCCGCCGGCCAGCACCCCCGCCCGGCCGCGCGCCACGCCCAGACCGCGTGCCGCGGCCTCCAGCGCCTCGGGCCAGCTCGCCGGTTCGAGGACGCCGTCCTCGTTCCGTACCAGCGGCGTCGTGAGCCGGTCGGGCCGCTGGGCGTAGCGGAAGCCGAACCTCCCCTTGTCGCAGATCCACTCCTCGTTGACCTCGGGGTCGTCCGCCGCCATCCGCCGCATGACCTTGCCGCGCCGGTGGTCGGTACGGGTCGCGCACCCGCCCGCGCAGTGCTCGCACACCGAGGGGGACGACACCAGGTCGAAGGGGCGGGAGCGGAAGCGGTACGCCGCCGAGGTCAGCGCGCCGACCGGGCAGATCTGGATGGTGTTACCGGAGAAGTACGACTCGAACGGGTCGCCCTCGCCGGTGCCGACCTGCTGGAGCGCGCCCCGCTCGATCAGCTCGATCATCGGGTCGCCCGCGATCTGGTTGGAGAAGCGGGTGCACCGCGCGCACAGCACGCACCGCTCGCGGTCGAGCAGCACCTGGGTGGAGATCGGGACGGGTTTCTCGAACGTACGCTTCTTGCCCTCGAAGCGGGTGTCCGGGTCGCCGACCTGCATCGCCTGGTTCTGGAGCGGGCATTCACCGCCCTTGTCGCAGACCGGACAGTCCAGCGGGTGGTTGATGAGCAGCAGCTCCATCACCCCGCGCTGGGCCTTCTCCGCGACCTGCGAGGTCAGCTGCGACTTGACGACCATGCCGTCGGTGCAGGTGATCGTGCAGGAGGCCATCGGCTTGCGCTGGCCCTCGACCTCGACGATGCACTGGCGGCAGGCGCCGGCCGGGTCGAGGAGCGGATGGTCGCAGAAGCGCGGGATCTCGATGCCGAGCAGCTCGGCGGCGCGGATCACCAGGGTCCCCTTGGGGACGGAGATCTCGATGCCGTCGATCGTCAGCGAGACGAGGTCTTCGGGCGGGACCGCCGCCTCGCCGCCGCCGGAGGGGGCAGAGGTGGTGACTGTCATGCGTTCACCTCCAGGTGCGGGTTCTGGTCTGCCCACGCGGTGGACTTCGCGGGGTCGAAGGGGCAGCCCTTGCCGGTGATGTGCTGCTCGTACTCCTCGCGGAAGTACGTGAGCGAGGAGAAGATCGGGGACGCGGCTCCGTCGCCGAGCGCGCAGAACGACTTGCCGTTGATGTTGTCGGCGATGTCGTTCAGCTTGTCGAGGTCGGACATCCGGCCCTTGCCCGCCTCGATGTCGCGCAGCAACTGCACCAGCCAGTACGTACCTTCACGGCATGGCGTGCACTTGCCACAGGACTCGTGGGCGTAGAACTCGGTCCAGCGGGTGACGGCCCGTACGACACAGGTCGTCTCGTCGAAGCACTGGAGCGCCTTCGTGCCGAGCATCGAGCCGGCGGCGCCCACGCCCTCGTAGTCCAGCGGGACATCGAGGTGTTCGTCGGTGAACATCGGGGTCGAAGAGCCGCCCGGCGTCCAGAACTTGAGCCGGTGACCGGCCCGCATGCCGCCGCTCATGTCGAGCAGCTGACGCAGGGTGATGCCGAGCGGAGCCTCGTACTGGCCGGGGCTGGTGACATGGCCGCTGAGCGAGTAGAGCGTGAAGCCCGGGGACTTCTCGCTGCCCATCGACTTGAACCAGTCCTTGCCGCGATTGAGGATCGCGGGAACGGACGCGATGGACTCGACGTTGTTCACCACAGTGGGGCAGGCATAGAGGCCCGCCACCGCCGGGAAGGGAGGACGCAGCCGGGGCTGTCCGCGACGCCCCTCCAGGGAGTCCAGCAGTGCGGTCTCCTCGCCGCAGATGTACGCGCCCGCCCCCGCGTGCACGACGACGTCGAGATCGAGTCCGCTGCCGAGAATGTTCTTGCCGAGATAGCCCGCCGCGTAGGCCTCGCGCACCGCCTCGTGCAGCCTGCGCAGTACGGGGACGACCTCGCCGCGCAGATAGATGAAGGCGTGGCGCGAGCGGATCGCGTAACAGGCGATCACGATTCCCTCGATGAGGGAGTGCGGATTGGCGAAGAGAAGGGGGATGTCCTTGCAGGTTCCGGGCTCCGACTCGTCCGCGTTGACGACGAGATAATGCGGCTTGCCGTCACCCTGCGGAATGAACTGCCACTTCATTCCGGTGGGGAATCCCGCGCCGCCCCGGCCGCGCAGGCCCGCGTCCTTGACGTACGCGATGAGGTCGTCGGGCTGCATGGCGAGGGCCTTCTTCAGCCCCTCGTACCCCTCGTGCCGCTTGTACGTGTCCAGTGTCCAGGACTCCGGCTGGTCCCAGAAGGCGGACAGGACGGGCGCGAGGATCTTCTCGGGGCTGGTCCCGTTCTCGTCCAGCTCTGCGGCCATGGTCATCACTCCCCCTCCTCGGCGGCCGGCCCGGTCGTGTGGTCCGGGTCGGCCGGATGGCCTGGACCGGCCGGGTGGGCCGGGTCGGAGGCCGACGTCCGTTGCGGTGCGTCGTGCGAGCTGAGGTGCTCGGAACCCGGCTGCGGTTCCGCGTCACGGGGTCCGGTGTCACGGGCTCCGGCATCACGGGCTCCGGCGTCACGGGGTTCCGCGTCGCGCGGGCGCACCACGCGGCGCCGTGGGTTCTCGCCCTTCGCCAGCCGCAGACCGATCAGCGACGCGGGCCCGGCACCGCCCGTGGCCTCGACGGCGCCGGGGCGCTCGTCGGGGAAGCCGGCGAGGATGCGCGCCGTCTCCTTGTACGTGCACAGGGGCGCGCCCCGCGTCGGCTCCACGGAAAGCCCGTCACGCAGGTCGTCGACGAGCCGCTTGGCGCTCTGCGGCGTCTGGTTGTCGAAGAACTCCCAGTTGACCATCACCACGGGCGCGAAGTCGCAGGCCGCGTTGCACTCGATGTGTTCGAGGGTGACCTTGCCGTCCTCGGTCGTCTCGTTGTTGCCGACGCCCAGGTGCTCCTTCAGCGCGTCGAAGATGGCGTCGCCGCCCATCACCGCGCAGAGCGTGTTGGTGCAGACCCCGACCTGGTACTCACCACCGGGACCGCGCCGGTACATCGAGTAGAAGGTCGCCACGGCGGTGACCTCGGCGGTGGTCAGTTCGAGCAGTTCGGCGCAGAAGGCCATGCCCGTACGGGAGACGAAGCCCTCTTCCGCCTGGACGAGGTGCAGCAGCGGGAGCAGCGCGGACCGGGAGCCCGGATAGCGCGCGATGATCTCCTTCGCGTCGGTCTCCAGCCTGGCGCGCACCTCGGCCGGGTAGGCCGGGGCGGGCAGTTGGGGCATGCCCAGGCTGACCTCGGAATTGGGTGTGGCTGTCACCGGTCGACGCCTCCCATCACGGGGTCGATGGACGCGACGGCGACGATGACGTCGGCGACCTGGCCGCCCTCGCACATCGCCGCCATGGACTGAAGGTTGGTGAAGGACGGGTCACGGAAGTGGACCCGGTAGGGACGCGTGCCGCCGTCGGAGACGACATGCGCGCCGAGTTCGCCCTTGGGCGACTCCACGGCCGCGTACGCCTGACCGGCCGGGACCCGGAAGCCCTCCGTCACCAGCTTGAAGTGATGGATCAGAGCCTCCATGGACGTGCCCATGATGTTCTTGATGTGGTCGAGCGAGTTGCCCAGGCCGTCCGGGCCGAGCGCGAGCTGCGCGGGCCAGGCGATCTTCTTGTCGGCGACCATCACCGGCCCCGGCTCCAGCCGGTCCAGGCACTGCTCGACGATCCGCAGCGACTGGCGCATCTCCTCCAGCCGGATGAGGAAACGGCCGTACGCGTCACAGGTGTCGGCGGTCGGGACGTCGAACTCGTAGGTCTCGTAACCGCAGTACGGATCGCTCTTGCGCAGATCGTGCGGGAGCCCGGCGGAGCGCAGGATCGGTCCGGTGGCGCCCAGCGCCATGCAGCCGGCCAGATCGAGATAGCCGACGTCCTCCATGCGCGCCTTGAAGATGGGGTTGCCGGTGGCGAGCTTGTCGTACTCCGGCAGGTTCTTCCGCAGTGTCCTCAGCAGCTCGCGCAGATGGTCGACGGCGCCCGGGGGCAGGTCCTGGGCCAGTCCGCCGGGCCGGACGAACGCGTGGTTCATCCGCAGCCCGGTGATCAACTCGTAGGCGTCGAGAATCAGTTCACGGTCACGGAAGCCGTAGATCATGATCGTCGTCGCGCCCAGCTCCATACCGCCGGTGGCGATACAGACCAGGTGCGAGGAGAGCCGGTTCAGCTCCATCAGCAGGACGCGGATGGCGGTGGCCCGGTCCGGGATGTCGTCCTCGATGCCGAGCAGCTTCTCCACGCCCAGGCAGTACGCCGTCTCGTTGAAGAACGACGTCAGGTAATCCATGCGCGTGACGAAGGTGGTGCCCTGCGTCCAGTTGCGGAATTCGAGGTTCTTCTCGATACCGGTGTGCAGATAGCCGATGCCGCAGCGGGCCTCGGTGACGGTCTCGCCCTCGATCTCCAGGATCAGCCGGAGCACCCCATGGGTGGAGGGGTGCTGGGGACCCATGTTGACGACGATCCGCTCGTCGTCGGCCTTGGCCGCCGACTGGACGACCTCGTCCCAGTCGCCGCCGGTGACCGTATATACGGTGCCCTCGGTGGTCTCGCGGGCGGAAGCGTGCGTGGACGCGTGTGGCGTGCTCATCAGTTGTACGACCTCCGCTGGTCCGGAGCCGGGATCTGGGCGCCCTTGTACTCGACGGGGATGCCGCCGAGCGGGTAGTCCTTGCGCTGCGGGAAGCCCTGCCAGTCGTCCGGCATCATGATCCGGGTGAGGGCGGGGTGGCCGTCGAAGATCAGGCCGAAGAAGTCGTATGTCTCGCGCTCGTGCCAGTCGTTGGTCGGATAGACCTCGACCAGGGACGGCACATGCGGGTCGGCGTCCGGGGCGGAGACCTCCAGGCGGATCAGCCGGCCGTGGGTGAGCGAGCGCAGGTGGTAGACGGCGTGCAGCTCGCGGCCCTTGTCGCCGAGGAAATGGACGCCCGATACCCCCGTACAGAGCTCGAAGCGCAGCGCCGGGTCGTCGCGCAGGGTGCGCGCGACCTGGACGAGATGCTCGCGCGCGATGTGGAAGGTGAGCTCGTCGCGGTCGACGACCGTCTTCTCGATGGCGTTCTCGGGGACCAGCCCCTGCTCCTCCAGCGCCCCTTCGAGTTCGTCGGCGACCTCGTCGAAGACGCCGCCGGGTCCGCCGTACGGCCGGACCGAGGCACCGGGGAAGGACACGGTCCGTACGAGACCGCCGTAGCCGGTGGTGTCGCCGCCGTTGCGGGCGCCGAACATGCCCTTCTGTACGCGGATGGGCTCGGCGGAGTCGTCGCGGGAGGAGGGAACGTTGCCCGCCGCGACCTGCTCGCCGCTCGCGTCGCTCCGGCCGCTCGGATCACTCTTGCCGTTCCGGCCGCTCGTGCCGTTCTTCTCGCTCACCTCAGCAGCCCCTTCATCTCGATCGTCGGGAGCGCCTTGAGGGCCGCTTCCTCCGCCTCGCGGGCCGCCTCCTCCGCGTTGACCCCGAGCTTGGAGCCCTGGATCTTCTGGTGGAGCTTGAGAATGGCGTCCATCAGCATCTCGGGGCGCGGCGGGCAGCCGGGCAAATAGATGTCCACAGGGACGACATGGTCAACACCCTGAACAATCGCGTAATTGTTGAACATTCCGCCCGATGATGCGCAAACCCCCATGGAGATCACCCACTTGGGGTTCGGCATCTGGTCATAGACCTGCCTCAGGACGGGCGCCATCTTCTGGCTCACCCGTCCGGCCACGATCATCAGATCGGCCTGGCGCGGCGAACCGCGGAAGACCTCCATGCCGAACCGCGCCAGGTCGTACCGTCCGGCACCGGTCGTCATCATCTCGATGGCGCAGCACGCGAGGCCGAAGGTCGCGGGGAAGACGGATGACTTCCGCACCCAGCCCGAGGCCTGTTCGACCGTGGTCAGCAGGAAACCGCTCGGCAGCTTCTCTTCGAGTCCCATTGGTGGCCCCTCAGCCCCTTTAGTCCCATTCCAGGCCGCCGCGCCGCCACACATACGCGTAAGCGACGAAGACGGTGAGCACGAAGAGCAGCATCTCCACGAGCCCGAAAATCCCCAGGGCGTCGAAGGTGACGGCCCAGGGGTAAAGGAAGACGATCTCGATGTCGAAGACGATGAAGAGCATCGCCGTCAGGTAGTACTTGATGGGGAAACGGCCGCCCCCGGCAGGCGTCGGCGTGGGCTCGATGCCGCACTCGTACGCTTCAAGTTTCGCCCTGTTGTACCGCTTTGGGCCGATAAGCGTGGCCATGACCACGGAGAAGATCGCAAACCCAGCCCCGAGGGCGCCGAGCACGAGGACGGGCGCATAGGCATTCACGCTCCTCAGCTCCTTCCAGTCGTCCTTGACCGTTGGATCGCACCGGGCACTTCACGTGACCACCCCCTCACGGACCGCCGACGAATCGCCGACCGATCACCGGCGATACGCCGGTGAGTAACCGGCGGATCACCTACGGATCACCGAAGATCGCGTACATGTGAGGCAGTTCACAAGCCCGACTGCTCCGCATCCTATGCCCGTCGATCTGTGATCTGCGACACGGGGTACAGCATCGCCTTTGTGATCTCCACCACCCGACGAAGGATCATCAAGCCGGATGAGCGGTGATCTTCACACCCGAAGCGCCTGTGTGATCACCAGATGTGACATCCGGGCCCGTTGTCGCTGGTCGAAGGCGTGCGGCACTATCAAGGGATGCACGGTACAAGCAAATTGGCGATGAGACGGGAGGGGGTGATAGGGCGCCCGACGATCACCGGGACAGGGGGCGCGCGAGGACCCGCGGGGACACGTGCGCGCGTTCACGAGCGAGCGGGGCGAGCGCGCGGGAGTGCGGAATACCGCGGGCCGTCTCCATGGCCGGCCGGGTTCGGCCAGCGACAGAGAGTCACGACCGCCCACGCGGAGGGCAAGATCAAATGAACGCCGGGTGGCCACGGCGATCGAGGGCGAGAGTCCGGAGCGAGTCCGCGATCAAGCGACGCGAGTCCCGTGATCACCCGAAGCGGGTCCCGCGATCGTCCGCGTCGGGTCCCGCGATCGTCCGCACCGGCCCCCTCGATCATCCGGATCGGACCCCGCGATCACCTGAATCGAGCCCCGTGATCGTCCGGATCGAGCCCCGCGATCGCCCTGATCAGGTTCCGTGATCGTCCGGACCACCAAGTGGTGACCATCCTGTGACCTGCACCACTCCACTCAATCCCCCAGAGAAGCGGGCTTGGCCACGCGTGTGAAGGGGTGGTAGGCGACGGGCAATTCGGACGTTTATCGGAAAGCCTCTGATCACAGCAGTGATCGCCCACGTCCGGTTTGACCGCTAGGGCGTCAATAAGGGGCATCGGAAAGCGGATTATGGGATTCCGGACGTAACTGTGGCGCAACACACCTTTCTTGACGCCGACCAGGGATCGCCTGGTACCCGTTGTTCTCATGTCCCACACCGCTCACATACCCAGCCACCGGAAGCCCCGCCGCAGCGCGTCGAGAGTCGTCCTCCGTACCGGAGTTGCCGGTGGCGTTCTCAGCACCATCGCTGTGGCCGCCGCCGCCGCGCCGGCGAACGCCGAGCCGGTGACCCAGACCATCGAGATGCCCACACTCACCTCCGGGCTCGCGGGCAGCGTCGCGCAGTCCGCCGACGCCACCCAGCGCGTCGCGGACAACTTCGACATGCGCGCCCAGCAGGACGCCGCCGCCACCAAGGCCGAGCAGACCGCCAAGAAGGCCAAGGCCGAGGCGGAGCGCAAGGCAGAGGCGAAGAGGAAGGCCGACGAGGCCAAGGCCAAGGCCGAGGCCGCCGAGCGGGCCTCCCGCTCCGCCGAGCGCACGGAACTCGCCTCCGTCTCCACCAACTCCTCCCCGGACTCCGGCTCCAGCTCCTCCTCGGACTCGTCGGACTCCTCCGCCTCCCAGGCCACCGGCTCCGCCGCCGCCGTGATCGCCTTCGCCAAGGCCCAGGTCGGCGACGCGTATGTCATGGGCTCCACAGGCCCCGACTCCTGGGACTGCTCCGGGCTGGTGGGCGCCGCCTACAAGCAGATCGGCGTGGATCTCCCGCGTGTCTCACAGGACCAGTCGACGGCCGGCACCCAGGTGTCCCTGGACAACCTCCAGCCGGGCGACATCCTCTACTGGGGCAGCTCTGGCAGCGCGTACCACACCGCGATCTACGTGGGCGACGGCAACTTCGTCGGCGCGCAGAACCCCGGCAGCGGCGTGGTCGAGCGCTCCATGGACTACGACCAGCCGACCGGCGCGGTCCGCGTGCTCTGAAGGCTCCGAGCGTCACAGGACCCGCATCCCCAGACCAGGGGATGCGGGTCTTCGTCGTGTCCGATGCCCCGTGTCCGATGCCCCGTGTCCGATGCCCGTCTCTCGTACGGGAATTCCCGTGGCGCGGGCATTTCCGTACGAGACCATCGGGCGACTCATCGCACTAAGTCGCTCAAACTGGTTAATTGGTGGTCGTTCTCTGTGAACCTGGGCAGCCTGGACCGAGGGCTGGACACAGGACGGACAGAGAGGCCAGAACGTGAGCGGAGCCAACGCGACCACCCCGGTCATGACGGACGCGCCCGTCGTGCCGGAGGCGCCGGTGCCGGAAGCGCCCGTGCCGGAGGCGCCGACCATGTCGGTACCGGCCGCCGCGCCCGGTACCGCCGGGCCGCCGTGCGAGTACGCGCGGTTGCGGGTAGAGCAGCCGGTGGTCAAGGCGTTGCTGCCGAACGGCGAGACCGGCTGGCTCATCAGCCGCTACGAGGACGCGCGCGCGGCGTTCGCCGATCCCCGGCTCACCCGGCCGCTGCTGTCCGCCTGGCCCCCGCGTGAGGACGCCCAGGCGCCCCCGCCGTGCCTCCCGACGTTTCTGGAGATGACCGGCGAGCACCACAACCGGGTCCGCCGCACCGTGCTGCCGATGTTCGGCAGGCGGAAGCTGGACTTCATGGCTCCCCGGATCCGCTCCATGGCCGAAGGCCTGGTCGACGCCATGGTCGCCGCCGCCGACTCCTCCGGCGGACCGGTGGACCTGGTCGAGGCGTTCGTCGATCCGCTGCCGCTGATGGTGCTGTGCGAGACGACCGGCATTCCGCACGAGGACCGCGCCACCTACCTGCCGCACACGCTCGCCCTCCTCGGCGCCGCCGGTCTCACCATGGAGGAGGTGCTGGCGGCCCTGTACGCGCTCCAGGACTACGCGGTCGGGCTGATCGCCCGCAAGGAGCACGAGATCGACGCGGGTACGGGGGGTACGGGCGCGGGGGACGGGGACACGGGGACGGGCGCGGGCGACGACTACATCTGCCAGTTGCTCAGGGAGAGCCGCCGCGAGGGCAGCGAGCTGATCCGCGACGACGTCGTCAGCTTTGTCGTCACCATGCTGATGGCCGGCTACAAGACGAACATCCAGCACACCGGCAACGCCATGCTCGCTCTCCTCACCCATCCCGCCCAGCTCCAGCGGCTGCGCGACGATCCGGACACCATCGACTCCGCCGTCGAAGAGCTGCTGCGGTACGTCCCGCTGATGAACGCGATCAATATCCTCGTCGCCCTGGAGGACTTCACGCTGCACGGGCAGCACATCCGGGCCGGCGACGCGGTCCTGCCGGTGATCGCCTCCGCCAACCGCGATCCGGACGCGTTCACCGACCCCGACGGCCTCGACCTCTCCCGTACCCCCAACGCGCACACCGCGTTCGGACACGGCCCCCACTACTGCACGGGGGCCAACCTGACCCGTATGCAACTGGCGATCGCCCTGCGGGTCCTGCTGGAGCGCCTGCCCGGTCTGGAGCTGGCCGTCCCCGCCGACACCCTCCCCTGGGACGAGACCACCCCGCTGCGCGCACCGGCCCGCCTGCCGGTCCGCTGGTGAAACCGCCGACACTGCCGACGAACCACCGAACCGGCGTACGGAACACGAGCCGACCAGCCGTACACGGCACGAGCCGACCTGCCGTACGGGACACGAGAAGAAAGACCGAGGCCATGCCCGCGCCCGAGGAGACCCAGCCCCTCCCGCACTACCCCTTCAGCGACCGGGGCGACCGCCTCGCACCTGAACTGCACGAGCTGCGGCGCCGGTGCCCCGTCGCCCGGGTCACCACCAACGCGGGCGGGGAGGCGTGGCTGATCACCGGCTACGAGCTGGCCCAACAGGTGCTACGGGACCGGAAGTTCGCCCGTTCCAGGCTCGGCGAGGCGGACGGGCCCACCCAGGACGCGCCGATCCTGGCGCCCGAGCTGCTCGATGCCATGAAGCACCTCCAGCGGGCCGGCCTGCGCGACGAGGTGCTGAAGGCGCTGAGCCGCAACCAGCCGGACCTTCCGGCCGACTGGGTCGCCGGGATCACCCGCCAGGGGCTGGACGCCATGACGCGGGAGGGCAGTCCGGGCGATCTTCAGCGTCACTTCGCCGAGTGGGTCGCCGCCCAGTGCATGTGCCGCCTGCTCGGCCTGCCCTTCGAGGACCGCGACTGGCTCGCCGCCCGCGCCGACCTCGACCTGACCATGAAGACGCCCACCAACGAGGAACTGGCCCACAACTGGGAAGAGCTCCGGCTCTACATGGCGGCCTACACCGCCGCCCGCCCGGCGGCGCCGCGTGGCCTGCTGGACCGCATCGCCGATCTCAACGACCGTCAACAGGGACTCGACGAGAAGCAGTTCTCCAATATCGCCGCTCTTCTCTTCGTCACCGGCTACGAGGACTTCGCCGGCTTCCTGGGCGTCGCGGCGCTCCATCTGATCCAACGGCCCGAGGTGATGGACACGTTGCGCGCGAGTCCCGAGCGACTGCCCCAGTGCGTCGAGGAGTTGCTGCGGTACGGCGTGGTCCTGGGCAATGCCATTCCGCGCTTCGTCACACAGGACGACAAGCTCGGCACCGTACCCGTCAAGGAGGGCGACCTGATCCTGCTCTCCCTCGACGCGGTCAACTTCGACCCCGCGGCCTTCGCCGAGCCCGGGACCTTCGACATCGGCCGCTCGCCGAATCCGCATCTGCGCTTCGGTTACGGACGCCACCACTGCCCCGGCGCCCATCTGGTCCGCCGTCAGTCGGAGACCGCGTTCGCCACGCTCCTGGACCACCTGCCCGGGGTACGCCTGGCGGTGCCCGTCGAGGAGGTTCCCTGGGTCCCCAACCGCATGGCCATCATGGCCGCCGCGCTCCCCGTGACCTGGTGACGAGGGATCAGGGACCTGGTGACCAGAGAGCCAGGGACCTGGTGACCAGAGAGTCAGGTGAATCTCCTGCACCCCACGCGCCCCAGCGGTACGGTCGGGGCCTGCCCGCGGGGCGCACCGGCCGAATCACTGACCCAATCGAGTGAGACCGAAGCAACTGCTTCTGGGTAGAAGTCACTTGAACGGCCTCGCACCGCCCCCACACGTATCGCACCAAGGGCGCATTTGAAGCCCAGGAGGCACCCCATGACCGTCAACGGCATCGACGTCTCGTCGTATCAGAGTTCGGACTTCAGCACGAGCGGCCTTGCCTTCGTGTTCGTCAAGGCCACCGAAGGCACCTCGTACATCAACCCCAAGATGACCGCTCAGGCCGCGCACGCGCGCGACGCCGGGCTGGTCGTCGGCTTCTACCACTTCCTCCGGCCGGGGGACATGAAGGCACAGGCCCGGTACTTCGTGGAGGAATGCGCCAGCATCGAGCACGACCCGCTGTTCGCCGACTGGGAGGACGACGGCGTCTCCTGCGCGCAGAAGGACGCGTTCATCGCGGAGGTCAAGCGGCTGCGCGGGTCCAACCACCGGGTCGGGCTGTACTGCGGTCAGTACTACTGGCTGAACCGCGACACCACGAGCAACGCGGGCGACGCTCTGTGGATCGCGGACTATGTGACCGCCGGAAAGCCCCGGATCAAGGCGAAGTGGCACTTCCACCAGTACACGGACACCCCGGTCGACACGAACGTCGGCGCGTTCGCCGACCGTGCCGCCCTGCGGAAGTGGGCCGACGGCTGAGGGACATCCCTCAGCCGGTCCGCCATCGGCCCCGGTCCGCCATCGGTCCCGGTTCGCTCGGGCCACGAGTTCAGGCCGTGGACTCAGGGCATGGACTCAGGGCCATGGACTCAGGCCACGGGCTTCAAGCCTTCGGGGCCACCTTCGAGAGGCCGTTGATGATGCGGTCCATCGCGTCGCCACCCGTCGGGTCCGTCAGGTTGGCCAGCATCTTCAGCGTGAACTTCATCAGCAGCGGATGCGTCAGACCGCGCTGGGTCGCGATCTTCATGATCGCGGGGTTGCCGATCAGCTTCACGAACGCGCGGCCCAGTGTGTAGTAGCCGCCGTAGGTCTCCTTGAGGACCTTCGGGTAGTGGTGCAGCGCCAGTTCACGCTGGGAGGGCGTGGCGCGGGCATGGGCCTGGACGATCACGTCCGCCGCGATCTGGCCCGACTCCATGGCGTACGCGATGCCCTCACCGTTGAACGGGTTGACCAGCCCGCCCGCGTCACCGACCAGCAGCAGGCCCTTGGTGTAGTGCGGCTGGCGGTTGAACGCCATCGGCAGCGCCGCGCCCCGGATCGGCATCGTCATGTTGTCCGGGGTGTAGCCCCACTCCTGCGGCATCGACGCGCACCAGGCCTTGAGCACCTCGCGCCAGTCCAGCTCCTTGTACGCGGAGGAGGAGTTGAGGATGCCGAGGCCGACGTTGGACGTGCCGTCGCCCATGCCGAAGATCCAGCCGTAGCCGGGCAGCAGCTTGTCCTCGCCGGGGCCGCGCCGGTCCCACAGCTCCAGCCACGACTCCAGGTAGTCGTCGTCGTGGCGGGGTGAGGTGAAGTACGTACGGACGGCCACGCCCATCGGGCGGTCCTCGCGCCGGTGCAGGCCCATGGCGAGCGACAGCCGGGTCGAGTTGCCGTCGGCCGCGACGACGAGCGGCGCGTGGAAGGTGACCGGGGTCTTCTCCTCGCCCATCTTGGCGTTGACGCCGATGATGCGGCCGTTGCGCGGGTCGGTGATCGGGGCGCCGACATTGCAGCGCTCGTGCAGCCGCGCACCGGCCTTCTGCGCCTGCCGGGCGAGCTGCTCGTCGAAGTCGTCACGCTTGCGGACCAGCCCGTAGTCCGGGTAGGCGGCCAGATCCGGCCAGTCCAGCTGGAGCCGTACGCCACCGCCGATGATCCGCAGCCCCTTGTTGCGCAGCCAGCCGGCCTCTTCGGAGATGTCGATTCCCATCGACACCAGCTGCTTCGTGGCGCGTGGAGTGAGGCCGTCGCCGCAGACCTTCTCGCGCGGGAACGCCGTCTTCTCCAGCAACAGGACGTCCAGACCCGCCTTGGCGAGGTAGTACGCGGTCGTGGAGCCGGCCGGGCCCGCTCCGACGACGATGACGTCCGCGGTGTTTTCGGAGAGGGGCTCGGTCACAGCGGGTTCTCCCGAAGACTCGAAATTGGCGTACCGGGCGGTACTGGTCATGTGCAGTCTATGGGGGCGTACGGAAGCCTCCGGTGAGGGCTGCCACGCCCCGCTCCCGTTCCGTACGCCTCGGCTCAGTCCCGTACGCCCCGGTGCAGTGCCACGATCCCGCCCGTCAGGTTGCGCCACGCCACCTTGGACCAGCCCGCTTCTTGCAGTCGCGCCGCGAGCGCGGGCTGGTCGGGCCAGGCACGGATCGACTCGGCGAGATAGACGTACGCCTCGGGGTTGGAGGACACGGCGCGCGCGGTCGGCGGCAGCGCCCGCATCAGATACTCCGTGTAGACGGTCCGGAACGGCGCCCAGGTCGGGTGCGAGAACTCGCAGATCACGATCCGCCCGCCCGGCTTCGTCACCCGGCGCAGCTCGCGCAGCGCGAGATCCGTCTCGTGGACATTGCGCAGGCCGAAGGAGATCGTCACCGCGTCGAAGACCTCGTCGGCGAACGGCAGTTTCGTCCCGTCCCCCGCCGTGAACGGCATCCAGGGGTGGCGCTTCTTGCCCTCCCGCAGCATGCCCAGGGAGAAGTCGCAGGGCACGACGTACGCGCCGGTGGCGGCGAACGGCTGCGAGGATGTGGCGGTGCCCGCGGCCAGGTCCAGAACCTTCTCGGCCGGGCGGGCGTTCACGGCCTTGGCGACCTCCTTGCGCCACAGCCTGCTCTGGCCGAGCGACAGCACATCGTTGGTGAGGTCGTACTTCTCCGCCACGTCGTCGAACATCGAGGCGACTTCGTGCGGCTGCTTGTCCAGGGAGGCTCGGGTCACGCACTCCATTGTGGCAGGCCGCTCCGGCCCGCCGCCGACCCCGTACGCGGTCAGGGCAGCAGCCGCGGCCCGCGTTTCGCCGCGACGTCCTCCACCCAGCCGAAGAGCGCGACGGCCGCCGCGATCAGCACCCAGACGACCCCGAACTGGAACCACACACTGTCGAGCGGCAGGTCCCGCTCGAAGGCGGGCACCTCCCAGAGCGCGTCGATCAGCGGCACGCTCGCCATCAGCGCGACCTCGTGCCAGAGGTAGATGGTCACCGCTCGGGCGTTGAAGATCTTGACGACCCGGTCGGCCAGTGGCCGCTGCGCGAGCGCGCCGAAGTCCGGCCTCAAGCGCAACAGCAGTAGCACGAACCCCGCGGACCACAGCGCTTGCGCGAGCGGGATGTCGTCGAGGTCATAGGTGCCGTCGACCTCGTGGTGGAAGGCCCACCAGGCGCCGACCGCCATCACCGGGAGCGCCGCCGCGATCACGGGGCCGGGACGCAGCCGGTCGAGCACTCCGTCGCGGTGCGCGAAACCGAGCAGCCAGCAGAAGAGGAAGACCGACAGATCGCTGAGCGTGCCGCCGAGCCGCCCGTCCGGCAGGGTCCACAGGGTTTCGAAGACCACGACGGGTACGAGCGACAGCGCCAGCACCGGCAGCGGCGCGAGGCGGAAGAGCCGCAGCAGGAGCGGTGAGAGCAGCACGAACCACAGGTACGTACGCAGATACCAGAGCACCGCCCACGCCTGCTCGCCCCACGCGTTGCCCGGCGGGTCCCCGACCGGCAGCACCCAGTACAGGGCGTCGGCCCCGGGCAGCCACCCGTGCTTCGCCATCGCGACGACGATGACCAGCCCGAACACCCACAGCGGGATCAGCAGCCTGCGCAGCCGGCCACGGATCACCTTCGCCGCGGGCCGTTCCAGGGAGCGGGCCATCAGCGATCCGGCCAGCGCGAACATCACGCCCATGGACGGGAAGACCAGGCCCAGCCAGGGCCATTCGAAGGTGTGGTACGTGACGACCCGGACCAGCGCGACGGCGCGCAGCACGTCGAAGTACCGGTCGCGCCCGCCACCCGGATGGGGCCGACGGGGCTCGGGGGCAGGGCCGCCCGGGGCCTCCTGCGGGTCGCCTACGGCCCGGCCGGGTACGGACCGTATCGCCTCCGGGGGCAGTGCCGCCCTGCGGTGCGCGCCCGCCATCAGCTCGCCCCCGCGCCGGGGCGCGGCGCGCCGACCTCGCCCGTGCGCTTGAGCTTCTGCCAGCGCAGCCGGCCGCCGGTGAGGGCCGTGACGCAGGAGTGGATCAGCACCAGGTACATCAGCTGCCGGTACGCGACCTGCTGGAGCGGCATCATCAGCAGATACCGGTACTTCTCGCGGTCCAGCCTGAACGCGTAGGCGGCACAAAGGAGTTGCACGACGAGCACCGCGAGCCAGGCCAGGAGCGAGGCCTCGAGGTCCACGAAGATCATCGCGTAGACGGTGAACACGTCGATGAGCGGCGCGAGGACGGGCGTGACGATCTGGAAGATCACCACGAGGGGCATGCCCACCCGGCCGAAGCGTCCCGACGACCCCTTGTCCACGAGGGACCCGCGGTGCTTCCACAGCGCCTGCATCGTGCCGTAACTCCAGCGGTAACGCTGCCGCCACAGCTGCCCGATGCTCGCGGGCGCCTCGGTCCAGGCCCGCGCGTGCTCGCAGTACACGACCCGCCACCCGTCGCGGTGGAGCGCGATGGTGATGTCGGTGTCCTCGGCCAGCGTGTCCTCGCTCATACCGCCGACCGCGAGAACCGCCTCGCGGCGGAACGCGCCGATCGCGCCGGGGATGGTGGGCATACAGCGCAGCAGGTCGTACATGCGGCGGTCGAGGTTGAAGCCCATGACGTACTCGATGTGCTGCCAGGCACCGATCATCGTGTCGCGGTTGCCGACCTTGGCGTTGCCCGCGACGGCGCCGACCGACGGGTCGGCGAAGGGCTGGACGAGCAGGCGTACGGTGTCGGGCTCGAAGACGGTGTCGCCGTCCATCATCACGACGATGTCGTGACTCGCCTGGCGGACACCGTTGTTGAGGGCGGCGGGCTTTCCGGCGTTCGCCTGGCGGATCACCCGTACGTTGGGCAGCCCCAGGGACTCCGCGATCTCGGCCGTACCGTCCGTGGAGCCGTCGTCCACGACGATGATCTCGATCGGATGGGTGCTCCCCGCAAGGGAGTTGAGGGTGTTGGCGATGCACTCCTTCTCGTTGTACGCGGGCACGATCACGCTCACCGGGCCGGTGACCGCAGGGCCCCAGGAGAAGCCGCGTCCGTCGCGCTGCCGGTGGTGGCGGCGGGCGAGGGCGAGCATCAGTGCGAACCGCGCCATCACGGCGACGCCGACGACCGCGAGCCCCACGGCAAGACCGGGCACCGACCATTCGGCGACGGCGACCGCGGCGAGCAGGGCCTTGCCCTCCCAGCGGGTGGTGGTGTCGGCCCGGTGATGGGCGGCCTGTTCGGGATTGCCCTGAGGGCGGCCGGTCCGCTGCGGGCCGTTCAGCTGCCGGACGGAACCCGAACCCGAACCCGAACCGGATCCGGATCCGGACTCCTGCGGCCGCGCCTGCGGCCGCGCCTGTGCCTGCGCCTGTGCCGCCCTCTGCGCGCCGCTGACGGTGGTGAAGGTGTAGCCCTTCGCCTTCATCTTCTCGATGTACTTCGGCAGCGCGGTGAGTGTCTGCGTCCGGTCACCACCGGCGTCGTGGAAGAGCACCGCGGCGCCCTGGTGGTCCTTCGGGGTCGCCCACTTGATGATCTTGCTGACGCCCGGTTCCTGCCAGTCCTCACTGTCGGTGTCGATGAAGACGCTCGTGTACCCCATCGCGCCGAGCTTCTTGTAGACCGGCCAGCTGTAGTTGTCGATCGCGTCGTTCTTCGAGGAGTACGGGGCCCGGAACAGCGTCGTCGTGATACCCGTCGCGCCCGCCAACGCCAGCTGGGTCTGGGCGATTTCCCGCTTGATCCGGGCCGCGCTCTGATACGAGAGATCGACATGGGTGAATGTATGGATACCGACCTCGTTTCCGTCGTCGACCATCCGTTTCACCACACCCGGATAGCGGGAGATCATCGAACCGATCAGGAAGAACGTGCCGGGCACATCGTTGTCGTCGAGGATCTTGAGAACCTGGTCGGTGTATTCGGGATCGGGACCGTCGTCGAATGTCAGCACGATGGTCTTGTCCGCGACCGACCGCGTCCGCGCCTTCCCGTTGTCGAAACTCAGGAAGGGCCCGCCGCCGGAGACGCTGTCGGGGACCGCGCTGCTGCTCGCGTCGTCCCGTACGCGCTGGTCGCCGCCGACCTCGGAGCGCAGATAGCCGTCGAGCAGCAGCACACTGACGAGGCCGGTCAGGAGCAGCAGCGCGACGAGCACACGGGGCTTGGGGATCGCCTGCCGGCCGACGCGTGCCATCCGGCCGGGCAGGGCGTGCCGCCGGGGCTTGGTGGTGGTATCGGTGCGGGGCATGGTCAGTTGGCACCCGCCGCGTCGGACGGTCGCGCTGCCGCCTCGGAGGGCTGCGTGGCAGGCTGCCCGGACGGCGGCGCGTCCGGGGGCGCGTATGCGCCGTCCGGCGGGCCCTCGCCTCCCGGCGGACTCCCTCCGCCGCCCTGTGCCGCCGCCGGTCCGCCGTCGAAGGGCAGTATCTCGGACGGTGCCAGGGAGATTCCGCCCATGAAGGCGAGTCCCAGTACGGCGACGTACCCGGCGCAGGCGATGCCCAGCGCGATCCCGGCGCGGCGCAGAAGCCGGGCCCGGCGCCCGGACGCGTCCACGAAGACAGGACCTTCCTGGGGTCCGGCGGCACGCTTGCGACGGTGGCCACCGGGCCGCGCCGAGCGCCTCTCAAGGGCGGGGTCAGAATGCATGCGAGCAGGCTGGCGGGCCTTTATGTGCAAAACCTGTGCTTCCTGCCGAGCATTCCTATGAGTTCGATCAATTCCTGTCAATGAGCTGAGAAACGCACCCCTCGAAGCATGCACAGGGATACCTTCCGAACGGCGGAAATGGCCATGAGGTTCCGGCAGTTGAGGAAGTCATGCCACCTGTTCACCGGGAACCGTGTGTGTTCCGTCACGCACATTCCCGTATGCGAGGCTCTCTGTCATCGACGTCATCGACATTCACTGCCGCCATTCCGGGACGGAAATCATGAGAGCAGGTGCATTCACAATGCGGAGTTCCCTCGGGCCGGCCGCGTGGCTGGGCGGACTGGTCGCCCTGAGCCTGGCCTGCACCTCCTGCGCGACGGGCACGGCCGCCGACACCGGCCGGAACTCCGCCTCGCGCCCGGCCGGTTCCCAGCCGGGCGGCGGCGAGGGCCGGGCCGCCGCCTCGACGGACTTCGCTCCGTACGTCAGCGCGACCACCGCCGCCGGAACCGACACGGCCGGCTCGCCCGACACGTACAACCTGGCCTTCGTCGTCGCGGACGGCGACAGTTGCACACCGACCTGGGGCGGTACGTCGGCGTACGACGACGCGACCGTGAAGTCCCGGGCGGCGAAGCTGAAGTCGACGGGCTCGAAGCCGACGGACTCGATGTCCTCGGGCTCGAAGCCGACGGACTCGACGTCCTCGGGCTCGACATCCTCGGGCTCGACATCCTCGGGCTCCGGCCTCCGGGTCTCCTTCGGCGGGGCGGCGGGCACCGAACTGGCGCTCGCCTGTGGCAGTGCGGACCGGCTCGCGGCCGCCTACGCGAAAGCGCTCGACGCGGTCGGCGCGACCGGGGCCGACTTCGACATCGAGGGCGACGCCCTCACCGACACGGCCTCGATCACCCTGCGGAACAAGGCGATCGCCCAACTCCAGCAGGAGCGCGACCTCGACATCACGTACACCCTGCCGGTCATGCCCGACGGTCTGGAGGAGAGCGGTACGGCCGTCCTCGCCGACGCGGTGGAGCGGGACGTGGACATCTCCGCCGTGAACGTGATGGCCATGAACTACGGCTCCTCGTACGACGGAGACATGGGCGACTACGCGGAACAGGCCGCCGAGGCGGCCCACGACCAGATCGCCGGAGCACTCGGCCTGTCGTCGCGGCAGGCGTGGAAGTCGCTCCACATCACGGCGATGATCGGCGTCAACGACGTCGCCGCCGAGACCTTCACGCTCCAGGACGCGGCCCAACTGCGCGCTTTCGCGACGGAGAAGGGCGTGGGCGCGCTCTCCATGTGGTCGACGTTCCGCGACCGGCGGTGCGCGGACGGGACGTCGACGTCCAAGGCGTCGGACACCTGTAGTGGGGTGGAGCAGACGGCGGGGGCGTTCGCGAAGGCGCTGGCCGGCTGAGCCTCCGGAACAGGCCTCCGAGAACGAAAGACGCTACGCGCGCCGGTGGACCAGCCGTCCCGCGCACACCGTGGCGACGCACCGCCCGTCCGCGTCGAACACCGCGAGGTCGGCGCGCCCCCTGTCGGCGATCGCGGGCCGCCGGACGGTGGGCAGGACCATGACGCCCACCCGCTCGGCCGCGGAGTGCAGCCCCGGGTCCGTGACGTACCGCTCCAGCACCGCCACCGCGCCCAGTTTCAGCACGGCATGGATCCGCTCGCGCGGGCTCGGGGCCTCGGGCAGCGGCCCGTCATGGACGAGCGCGGGCCCGAGCGTTCCGGCCCATTTCCGTACCCGCGCGCGCGGGAAACGCGCCCGCAGTTCCTCGTACGTACCGACCGCACCGATCCGGTCCCCGCTCACCACGACGGCACCGCCCTCGACCGGTGCAGGACCGGCCGGTGACGCGTCGCTCACCGAGGCGTCACCGGCGCTGTCCCAGGTGTACCGGACCTCGTCGGCCGTGTGCAGAGTCTCCAACAGAGTTCTCCAGCGACTCAGTTGGAGGCGATGAGCTTGAGCTCGGGGTGGGCCGTGCCGCCATCGATGGCCGTGGACGAGAAGTGCGAAACGACGCGCTCGTCCACCGGGTCGTTCGCCGGGTCGTCGTGCACGAGGAGGTGTTCGTACGTCGTGGCGCGCTGCGCCGGGACACGGCCCGCCTTGCGGATCAGGTCGATGATCTCCAGCCGGTTGGAACGGTGCTTGGCACCGGCCGAGGACACCACGTTCTCCTCCAGCATGATCGAGCCGAGGTCGTCGGCGCCGTAGTGCAGCGACAGCTGGCCGACCTCCTTGCCCGTGGTCAGCCAGGAGCCCTGGATATGGGCGACGTTGTCGAGGAAGAGCCGCGCGATCGCGATCATGCGCAGGTACTCGAAGAGCGTGGCCTGCGTCTGGCCCTTCAGGTGGTTGTTCTCGGGCTGGTAGGTGTACGGGATGAACGCGCGGAAGCCGCCCGTCCGGTCCTGTACGTCACGGATCATCCGCAGGTGCTCGATGCGCTCGGCGTTGGTCTCGCCCGTACCCATCAGCATCGTGGACGTCGACTCGACGCCCATCCCGTGTGCGGTCTCCATGATCTCCAGCCAGCGCTCGCCGGACTCCTTGAGCGGCGCGATCGCCTTGCGCGGGCGGGCGGGCAGCAACTCGGCGCCGGCGCCCGCGAAGGAGTCGAGACCGGCGGCGTGGATCCGCTGGATCGCCTCCTCGACGGAGACCTTGGAGAGACGGGCCATGTGCTCGACCTCGGACGCGCCGAGGGAGTGGATGACCAGCTGCGGGAAGTCCTTCTTGATGGCCGCGAAGTGCTTCTCGTAGTACTCGACGCCGTAGTCCGGGTGGTGCCCGCCCTGGAACATGATCTGCGTACCGCCCAGCTCCACGGTCTCCGCGCAGCGGCGCAGGATGTCGTCGAGGTCGCGGGTCCAGCCCTTGGCGGTGTCCTTGGGCGCGGAGTAGAAGGCGCAGAACTTGCACGCCGTGACGCACACGTTCGTGTAGTTGATGTTCCGCTCGATGATGTACGTCGCGATGTGCTCGGTCCCGGCGTACCGGCGACGGCGGACCGCGTCGGCCGCGGCGCCCAGCGCGTGCAGTGGCGCCGAGCGGTACAGGACGAGCGCCTCCTCGGGCGTGATGCGCCCTCCGGCGGCGGCACGGTCAAGGACACCAGCGACATCTCCGGTGACATGTACGGACGTAGGGTCGGCCTTCTCGGTCACCGGGGCGGGTCCTTCCCAAAGGGGCAGTAACGACCGATCCAGCCTACGCCAGCGATTACGGCGGACAGCGGGCACCATCGCGGGGGCCGTGCGCGGTGCCGCCCATTGCGCGAGGACCCCTTACTGCCTGGTGAGCTTGGTGAGCGTCCCCGTCGGCTTGCCGGCCTCCTCCTCCGTCGACTCGTAGCGCAGGGAGCCGTTCTTCATGAGCGTGTAGGTCACTTCGGCCGCCTTCCCGGTGCACATGCCCTTCGTCCCGGGCTTCTCCGGATCGGCGCGCTCCTCGACGCGCAGCTGTGTCGAGGTGCCCGAGAGGAGCTTGCCGACGCCGTAGCACTCCGCCGTCACGCCGAAGACGGAGAGACTCGTGACCGTACGGACGACGTCCTCGCCCTTCGCGCCCTTGGTGAATACGGCGACGAGGTCACCGTGTTTGAGGCCGTTGCGCTCGGTGGTCGCCCCTTTCCAGCTGCCGACGAAGCCCTGGGGCAGCTCGGTGACCGGCGCGTCCGGAGCGGCGGACGGGGAGGCGGTCGACGACGGGCGGGAGGCCGCGCTGTCGTCGGATCCGGCGTCGTTCCCCGTCCCGGGCAGGAGCCTGAGGAGCAGGGCGCCGCCCACGGTCACGGCCGCGAGGGCACCCGCCACGGCCAGGGCCACGGTGCAGCTCACCTGACGGCCGCGACGGCCCTCGCCCGTGCCCGTACCGGCGCCCGTACCCGTGGTGGTGTCGGCGGAGACCGAGACGGACAGCCGCCCGTCGGACGTCCGTTGCCCGGGAACGGGGACCGGGCCCGGGGCCGGAGGCGAGGCGGGGGCCGGGGGCGGGGTGCCCTTCGGCGGGTCCATCGGAGGTCCGAACACCCCTAGCGGCGCGGGGCCGGGCGACGCGTCACCGGCGGAAGGACCACCGGCGGAAGGCCCCTCGAAGGACGGGCTGCTGAACGAGGGGGTGCTGAACGGAACAGGACCCGTCTGTACGGGCGGCGCCGCCGCCTCCAGGTCCAGCAGCCGGACCGCCGCCCGGCTGACCTCCTGGACCAGCGGCCCCGGCAGCCAGCCCGCCACGACCAGCCCGCCGGGCCCCGCGGGCGCGAGCCGCGGCGCGATCTCGGCCGGGGTGGGGCGCGCGGAGGGGGTCTTGGCGAGGCAGTCCGCGACCAGTTCCCTCAGTTCGCCTTCCATGGCACCCAGTTCGGGCTCCTCGTGCACCACCTTGTAGAGCAGCGCGGCCGAGGAGTCCCCGGCGAAGGGCCGCTCGCCCGTCACGGCGAACGCGAGCACCGCGCCCAGCGAGAAGACGTCGGCCGCGCCGCTGACGTTCTTGCCGAGGATCTGTTCGGGCGACATGTAGCCCGGCGAACCGACCGAGACGCCGGTCGAGGTGAGCGAGGCGGTGCCGTCCAGGGCGCGGGCGATACCGAAGTCGATCAGCCGGGGCCCGTCCAGGGCCAGCAGTACGTTCGACGGCTTGACGTCCCGGTGCACCAGACCCAGCTCATGGACGGCGGCCAGGGCCTCCGCGAGTCCGGCGCCCAGCGCCCGTACGGAGTGCTCGGGCAGCGGTCCATGGGCCCCGACCGCCTGGGTCAGCGAAGGACCCGCCACATAGCCGGTGACCACCCACGGAATGGAGGCCTCCGGATCGGCGTCCAGCACGGGCGCCGACCAGCGGTGACCGTCCGGTCCCGTACCCACCCGCCGCGCGGCGTCCACCTCGCGCCGGAAGCGGGCCCGGAACTCGTCGTCCGTCGCGAAGTGCGGATGGACGACCTTGACCGCGACCGTACGGCCGCCCTCGGAACGGGCGAGATAGACCCGGCCCATCCCGCCCGACCCCAGCCGCCCGAGCAAGCGGTACGAGCCGATCACGGGCGGATCGTCTGCCTCCAGCGGCTTCATGCCGCTCCCCCTCTGCCAGTCGCGCACCTGTAGGGGCAGCCTAAGGGCTGCTCCCAGGAGCGACGGGTGACCTTGGGCAGCTCGCCATCACCGCCGAGGGAGCGGTCGTCGCCCCCGGGCAGCCGGCCGTCGCCCCCGCGCAGCCGGCCTCACGCCTGGAGCAGCTCGACCCGCACGTCGGCCGGGAAGCCCGTCGTCGGTCCCGTCCTGCGCGCGAACTCCCGTACGCCCGCGAGCTGGTCGGGACCGAAGCGGAAGTCGAGCGTCGTGAAGTACCGCTCCAGCAGCTCCGCGTCGAAGCTCTCCCAGCGCGCCGCCTGCTCGGCGACCTTCCCGACCTCCTCCAGCGAGAGGTCCCGGGACGCGAGGAACGTCTCGTGGACCGTCCGCACGGCCTCCGGCTCACGCGCCAGATAGTCCTTGCGCGCCGCCCACACCGCGAAGACGAACGGCAGCCCGGTCCAGTCCTTCCACATCTGCCCCAGGTCGTGGACCTGGAGGCCGAGCCGGGGCGCGTCGTGCAGCGAGGCCCGCAGCGCGGCATCGCCGATCAGGACGGCCGCCTCGGCCTCCTGCATCATCACGCCGAGGTCGGGCGGGCACGTGAAGTAGTCGGGCCGGATCTTGTACTGCTCGCTCAGCAGCAGCTGGGCGAGCCTCACCGACGTACGGGACGTGGAACCGAGGGCCACCCGGGCTCCGTCCAGCCGCTCCAGGGGCCCCTGCGAGACGATCACACAGGACATGACGGGGCCGTCGCAGCCGACCGCGAGATCCGGGAAGGCGACAAGATCGTCGGCGTTGCGGAGGAATTCGACCAGGGTGACGGGGGCGATATCCAGATCGCCCCGCACCAGCTGTTCGCTGAGCTTCTCCGGGGTGTCCTTCGTCAGATCCAGATCGAGCAGGGTTCCGGTCCTGGCGAGCCCCCAATAGAGGGGCAGGCAGTTCAGGAACTGGATATGGCCGACCCGCGGCCGGGTCCGGCGGTGGCCGGCTCCAAGGGCTCCGGGCGGTCCGGCGGCTCCGATACCGTCGCCGGTGCCGGTCGCTTCCGCCGCTGTGTTTTCTGCTGGACTGTCCACATCGCGAGGCTAGTCCCGCGCCTCTCCAGGGGCCGCTCCGGGGCACCGTTCGTCAGCACGTCAGGGCCTTGGTCAGGCGTCCGGGTGAAGTGATCTTTCCCTCTACCGCTGCCCACACGCTGCGTGCTAGGCTCGCCGCAAGTTGCAGTTTGGTTTCCCTTGCAGTACAGAGCCTGCGGAGCATGTAACCCGCAGGCTTTTGTAGTTTTCAGACTTCTTTGCAGGTTCTGGAGCAGGGCAACCCTTTGGCCCAAGGAGGGCTTATGGCTACCGGAACCGTCAAGTGGTTCAACGCTGAAAAGGGCTTCGGCTTCATCGCCCAGGACGGCGGCGGCCCGGATGTCTTCGTCCACTACTCCGCGATCAACGCGACCGGCTTCCGCTCCCTCGAGGAGAACCAGGTCGTGAACTTCGACGTCACCCAGGGTCCCAAGGGCCCCCAGGCGGAGAACGTCACCCCGGCTTAGTACCCCTCCCGGCACTAATTGCCCGGTCAGGCGATCGCGTAGAACTTGATTAGCAGTACCCAAGGAGCCCTGCTTCCCCCACTCGGATGGGGAAAGCGGGGCTCCTGCCTTTTACCCGTCGTTTCCGTATACGACCGCTCCGCTTCCGTCCACGTTCCCCCCTGCGCTCACTTTCCGTACAGCGCCTCGATGTCCATCGCGAAGTCCCGCGCGATCGCCGAGCGCTTCAGCTTGAGCGACGGGGTCAGATGGCCGGCCGCCTCCGTGAAGTCCACCGGCAGGACGCGGAACCGGCGGATCGATTCGGCCCGGGAGACCAGGCGGTTCGCCTCGTCCACCGCGCGCTGGAGCGACCCGAGCAGTTCCCGGTCCTCCGTCAGGGCGGCGAGCGGTACGTCCTGTTTCTTCTTCATCCGCTGCCAGTGGGCCAGGCCCTCCGGTTCGAGGGTGACCAGGGCCGTCACGTACGGGCGGTCATTGCCGATCACCACGCACTGGCTGACCAGGGGATGGGCGCGCAGCCAGTCCTCCAGGGGCGTCGGTACGACGTTCTTCCCGCTCGACGTGATGATGACCTCCTTCTTGCGGCCGGTGATGCTGAGGTAGCCGTCGTCGTCCAGCGCCCCCAGGTCCCCCGTCGCGAACCAGCCGTGCTCGGACCCCGGCCCCGAGTCGGGCCCCGGCTCCAGAGCCGGTACGGCCTCGCCGCTCCGCGCGTCCCAGTAGCCCGCGAACACCTGGCCGCCGCGCACCAGCACCTCGCCGTCGTCGGCGATCCGTATCGAGGTGCCCGGCATGGGCCATCCGACCGTTCCCAGCCGGGGCTTGCGCGGTGGGGTGACGGTCGCCGCCGCCGTCGTCTCGGTCATGCCGTACCCCTCGAAGGGCGTGATGCCCACCCCCGCGTAGAACGCGGCCAGCGGGCGCCCCAGCGGGGAGCCGCCGCAGATCACGTACTTCACCTTGCCGCCGAGGGCGGCGCGGATGCGGCGGTAGACCAGCGCGTCGTACAGAGCGCGGGCCATCCGCAGGCCGGGGGCGGGTCCCGGGCCGGTGCCGTGCAGGGCCGCCTCCTTGGCCTCGCCGTAGCGTCGCGCGATCCGCGCCGCGCGGTCGAAGGACGGGCCGCGGCCCAGTTGCTCGGCGGTGGCGCGGCCGGTGTTGTGGACCTTCTCCAGGACGTACGGGATGGCCAGCAGGAACGTCGGCCGGAAGCCCGCCAGGTCCGCCAACAGGTCCTCGCTCCTGATGGAGGGCGCGTGCCCGAGCCGTACTCCCGCGCGCAGACAGCCGATCGCGACCATCCGCCCGAAGACATGGGAGAGGGGGAGGAAGAGGAGGGTGGAGAGCGGGGAGCCGACCGGGTCGGAGGTGGGCCGCTTGCCCGGCGCCTTGAAGACGGGGTGGAGCAGTTCGATGGCGTTGTCCACCTCCGTGAAGAAGTTGGCGTGGGTGAGGACACAGCCCTTGGGGCGGCCCGTGGTCCCCGAGGTGTAACTGATGGTGGCGATGGACTGGGGCGTGAGGCCGGCGAGGCGCTCGGCGACATCCTGGTCCGGGAGGTGTGCGCCCGCGCGGCGCAGGGAGTCGATGGCGCCGGTGTCGAACGCCCACAGGTGGCCGAGGCCGGGCAGCTGCCGGATTTCCTGGCTGACCAGCCAGGCCTGTTCCTTGTCCTCGACGGCACAGGCGACCGCGCCGGAGTCCTGGAGGATCCAGCGGGTCTGGAAGGCGGAGGCGGTCGGGTAGATGGGAACGGTGACCAGGCCGGCCGCCCAGGCCGCGAAGTCGAGAAGAGTCCACTCGTACGTCGTACGGGACATGATCGCGAGGCGGTCGCCGGGCCGCAGCCCCGTCGCGATCAGCCCCTTGGCGACGGCCCGGACCTCGTCGGCGAACGTGGCGGCCGTGACGTCCCGCCAGCGCCCGTCGGGCTGTTTGCGGCCGAGGACCACGGCGGCCGGGGCCTCGCGGGCGTTGTCGAAGGGGATGTCGGCGAGTGAGCCGCGTGGGACGGGTGCGGCGAGCGGCGGTACGGTCACCTCCCGGACGACTCCGTCCACCCGCAGCTTGTGGGGCCCGTCCGCCTGAGGCTCGCGCGGCTCGTGGGGCGCTGCCTGCGATACGAAGGGGGCGCCGGCGGGGACGGACACGTGGGGCTCCTCGTTCGTGGTTCTGGTGGTGCGGTTCCGCGTGGCGGGGCGGCGGAGGATGCGGCCACGCGGAACTCCCCTTCCCGGCGGAAGGGTTCAGTCGCACATCTTCCCTGACCTTTAGTCAGTAACCTTGCGCAAATACGTAAACTACGACCGCGCGGGGAGCCAGAACAATGGCCGGGCTCCGTCCGCCGCGAAGTCTGAGGGGAACCTCCCCAGAAAACACAGCTCGGCCACAGGGCCGGGCCGTTTCCTCACCGGAGCCCACGACCGCGCATGACGCCCGCCGCGGACAGCGGAGCGCCCCCGGTTCCTGGAATTCGTCCGGAACCGGGGGCGCTGTGGCGCGTGCGGGCGAGGTCAGGCCGCCACCGGGACCGTGGTCTCGCGGTCGGACTCGGCGCCCTGGTCCTCCACCGGCGAAGCCGTGGCCGAGTTGTACGCGTCGTGGTCGAGGATCTTCTCCCGGGCCGCGACGACGACCGGGATCAGGGCCTGGCCCGCGACGTTCGTGGCCGTGCGCATCATGTCCAGGATCGGGTCGATCGCCATCAGCAGGCCCACACCCTCCAGCGGGAGGCCCAGGGTGGAGAGCGTCAGCGTGAGCATGACCGTCGCACCGGTGAGACCGGCGGTGGCGGCGGAGCCCACGACCGAGACGAAGGCGATCAGCAGGTAGTCCTGGATGCCCAGTTGGACGCCGAAGATCTGGGCGATGAAGATCGCGGCGAGTGCCGGGTAGATGGCGGCGCAGCCGTCCATCTTGGTCGTCGCGCCGAACGGTACGGCGAAGGAGGTGTACTCCTTCGGGACGCCGAGGCGTTCGGTGACCTTCTGGGTGACCGGCATGGTGCCGACGGAGGAGCGGGAGACGAAGGCCAGCTGGATGGCAGGCCAGGCGCCCTTGTAGAACTGGAGCGGGTTGACCCTGGCGGCCGTCGCCAGCAGCAGCGGGTAGACGCCGAACAGGACCAGCGCGCAGCCGATGTAGACGTCCGCGGTGAAGGTCGCGTACTTGCCGATGAGGTCCCAGCCGTAGTCGGCGATGGCGAAGCCGATGAGGCCGATCGTGCCGATCGGGGCGAGCCGGATGACCCACCACAGGGCCTTCTGGAGCAGCTCCAGCACGGCCTCGCTCAGGGTGAGGATCGGCTGGGCGCGCTCGCCGAGCTTCAGCGCGGCGATACCGGCGACGGCGGCCATGAACACGATCTGGAGGACGTTCAGTTCGGTGAAGGGCGTGATCACGTCGGTCGGCACGATGCCGGTCAGGAAGTCGATCCAGGAGCCGGAGCCCTCGGGCGCCTTGCCGTCCTTCGGGGTGAGGCCGGTACCGGCGCCCGGGTTGGTGAGCAGCCCGATCGCCAGGCCGATCGCGACCGCGATCAGCGACGTGATCATGAACCAGAGCAGCGTACGGGAGGCCAGCCGGGCCGCGTTGTTGACCTTGCGCAGGTTGGTGATCGACACCAGGATCGCGAAGAAGACCAGCGGCGCGACGGCGAGCTTCAGCAGCTGGACGAAGATGCTGCCGACCTTGTCGAGCGTGGTGTACAGCCAGCCGATGTCCTGACTGCGGGCGAGCCAGCCGAGCAGTACGCCGAGCACCAGACCGGCGACGATCTGCGCCCAGAAGGGGACCTTGGGGATCCGGAATCCCGGGCCCGGTCTCGGGCCGGACGGCTTCTCGGGCTCGGCGGATACGGAGTTCGCGGACACGAACACACTCCAGACATGACGTATCAGGGACATACGGGGAAGGGGTGCGGCGCTCGTGCGTCAGAGTGGGCGCCGCCGCATGATGCCGGGTTCAGACCTCGCGGCAACAGACCGCGGACATACAGCGGCAGAGATCGACATGCAGGCGCGCCACGAGCGGTATGCCCGTGTCGTGGCGTGGACGCACTGCTGACTTCATGTCGAACACGTTAACACTTCAACTTTGAGATGCTCAAAGCTCGCCTTTGGGGAAAGGTGCGCTGAAAACGCGACACCCCCGCGCTGGAGCGGCGGCTCCGGTGCAGGGGTGTCGGGTGAGGTGTCGCGCTGTGAGGAAGCTTACGCAGCGCCTCCCGGGCGACGGGCCACGGGCGACGGGACGGACAGTTGTCGCGCGTCCGCCCGGCATCAGGTGCCTACTGGACCGTGCTGTCCTCCTGGGACCGGCTGGCCTGTAGCTTCGCCTTCGCACCGTCGACCCTGTCGATGAGCTGCTCGGACATCGCCTCGCGCTGCTTGCGCAGCAGCACGAAGCTGAGCGGGGCCGAGATCACGATGGCGAGCAGCAGCACCCACACGAAGTTCGAGTCGCCGAGGCCCTTGGGCAGCACGCCGACCTGGACCAGACCCGCGACGAGGACGAAGCAGCCGATGAAGATACCGAGGCGCATCGTGGTGTAACGGATCGTGGCGCCTGTCCTGGCAGTGGTCACAGCGGGCCTTCTCTCTTCCTCGTCGCGCGGAGCATGTCCGTCAGAGCCTGTCCGAACAGTGAAGCACGCACCGTTCAGGACGGATTCAGCGGGAGCAGCATCACGATGTCGTCGCGGTCGTCGCCCGGCGCGACCCTGATCGCGTCGGGCACCCGCCCGACCTCCTTGTAGCCGCACGAGGCGTAGAACCTGTCCACGCCCGTACCGCCCCGGCAGGTGAGCCGTATCGCCTCGATGCCCTCGATCTCGCGGGCCGACCGAGCGGCCGCGTCCATCAGGTCGCGCCCGTACCCCTTGCCCTGATGGCCGGGGTGGACCATCACCGTGTACAGCCAGAGCCAGTGCCGCATCAGCCGGTGGGTGTTGAGCGTGAGGAACGCCGTCGCGGCGACGGCGCCCTCCTCGTCGTACCCGACCAGCAGCCGGCCCCGGCCCTCCGCCATGGCCGCGAGGTGTTTGACCAGATCGGGCCGTATGTCGTCGGGCGTGACCGGGGGGACGAATCCGACGGCGCCACCGGCGTTGGAGACCTCCGCCCAGAGCGCGAGGACTCCGTCGCGCAGCGCGGGGTCCACCTTCGGATCCAGCTCGAACACGAGCGCCATCCCGCTGTCCCTCCGTCCTTACGTCCCGCTGTCCCTCAGACCCGCATCGGCTGCGGGGACTCGCGGCGGTTCTCGTCCGGCCCCGGGTACTCGCGGATGATCTCGTAGCGGGTGTTGCGCTCGACGGGCCGGAAGCCCGCGTCGCGGATGAGGTCGAGCAGGTCGTCACGGCCGAGCTTGTTGGGCGTGCCGTAGTTGTCCGCGTCGTGCGTGATCTTGTACTCGACGACCGAGCCGTCCATGTCGTCCGCGCCGTGCTGGAGCGCCAGTTGCGCGGTCTGCACGCCGTGCATCACCCAGAAGACCTTGACGTGCGGGACGTTGTCGAAGAGGAGCCGGGAGACCGCGAAGGTCTTCAGCGCCTCCGCGCCCGTGGCCATGGTCGTACGGGCCTGAAGGCGGTTACGGATCTTGCCGTCCTTCATGTCCACGAAGTCGTGCTGGTAGCGCAGCGGGATGAAGACCTGGAAACCGCCGGTCTCGTCCTGGAGTTCACGCAGCCGCAGCACGTGGTCGACGCGGTGACGGGGCTCCTCGATGTGCCCGTACAGCATCGTCGCAGGGGTCTTGAGCCCCTTCTCGTGCGCGAGGCGGTGAATGCGCGACCAGTCCTCCCAGTGGGTGTCGTGGTCGACGATGTGCTGCCGGACCTCCCAGTCGAAGATCTCGGCGCCGCCGCCGGTCAGCGACTCCAGACCGGCCTCGATCAGCTCGTCGAGGATGTCGGAGGCCGACAGCCCCGAGATCGTCTCGAAGTGGTGGATCTCGGTGGCGGTGAACGCCTTGAGGGAGACCTCCGGGAGGGCTTCCTTCAGCGCGCTGAGCGAGCGCGGGTAGTAGCGCCACGGCAGCGTCGGGTGGAGGCCGTTGACGATGTGCAGCTCGGTGAGGCTCTCGCCCTCCATCGCCTTGGCGAGACGGACGGCCTCCTCGATGCGCATCGTGTACGCGTCCTTCTCGCCCGGCTTGCGCTGGAACGAGCAGTACGCGCAGGACGCGGTGCACACGTTCGTCATGTTGAGGTGACGGTTGACGTTGAAGTGGACGACGTCGCCGTTCTTGCGCGTACGCACCTCGTGGGCGAGGCCACCGAGCCAGGCCAGATCGTCCGACTCGTACAGGGAGATGCCGTCCTCGCGACTGAGCCGTTCCCCGGACCGGACCTTCTCCTCCAGCTCACGCTTGAGCCCCGCGTCCATACCGGCCGCCTCCCATACGTCTACCAATCGGACCTGCCGAGCCTACGCCCCCCGGCGGAGGCGACCGACGCGGCCCTCCGGTCCGCCGGTCGCGCACCTGGCTCCGGGCCACCGCTCGCGGGCCCTCACTCCCCCGGCCGGGCCTCTCAGGCCTCGGGGTCCTCGGGGAGTTCGCCGACCCTGTTCTCCCACTTGGTGGAGAGCACGATGGTGGTACGGGTACGGGAGACGCCCTCCGTACCGCTCAGCCGGCCGATCGTCTTCTCCAGCCCGTCCACGTCGCTCGCGCGGACCTTGAGCATGTACGAGTCGTCGCCCGCGATGAACCAGCAGTCCTCGATCTCGCTCAGTTCGCTCACCCGGCGGGCGACGTCCTGGTGGTCGGCCGCGTCGGAGAGCGAGATCCCGATCAGTGCGGTGACTCCGAGGCCGAGCGAGGCCGAGTCGACCGTGGCGCGGTAGCCGGTGATGACGCCCGCCGCTTCGAGGCGGTTGATGCGGTCGGTGACGCTGGGCCCGGAGAGCCCCACGAGGCGGCCGAGCTCGGCGTACGAAGCTCTGCCGTTCTCCCTGAGGGCCTGGATGAGCTGCCTATCCACGGCGTCCATAGACTTGAAGCCTTCCATTATTCAGCAATCTCGCAAGTTGTGAAAAGAATCTAAGGCATGCTGGGCTTAAATTCTGCGAATCGTCGCCCTCGCGAGCACCGCTCAGTCCCGTCGGCGTCGCCGGCCCGTCCACGGGCGGCACCGTTCAACGCTCGCGGGAGCCGCCCCGGACAGGACCAAGCTCCCCCTCCCAGCGGCGGTACAACCGGTGCGGCACCCCCGCTGCGTCCAGCACCCGGCCCGCGACGAAATCCGCCAGATCCTGGATGTGCGTCGCCCCCGCGTAGAACGCCGGAGAGGCCGGCAGCACCACGGCGCCCGCCTCGTCCAGCGTCACCAGATGCTTGAGCGTCTGCCCGTTCAGCGGCGTCTCCCGTACGGCGACGACCAGCGGCCGCCGCTCCTTGAGCGTCACACTCGCCGCGCGCTGGAGCAGGTCCTTCGACAGACCGAGCGCCACCCCCGCGACACACGCCGTGGACGCGGGGACGATCAGCATGCCTTTGACCGGGTACGAACCCGAGGACGGCCCGGCGGCCAGATCCCCGGCGCCCCAGTGCCGTACGTCCGTCAGGTCCGGTGCCCGCCCGCCCGCGAACGTGTCCGGCTTGCCGTCCGCGCCACGCGCCAGCCAGGCCCCCAGATCGTCCCGCCAGTGCGCGTCCCGGAACGCGATGCCCGTCTCGTCGAGCAGGGTCAGCCGCGACGACCTGCTGACCACGAGATCGACACTCTCGCCCGCGTCCAGCAGCCCGCGCAGCACGGCCGCGGCGTACGGAGTCCCGGACGCGCCGGAGACACCGACGACCCACGGAACGCGCTCGCGCCGACTGTGACTGTGTACGTCCACCTGCTCCACACGTCCGAGCCTATCCGGCGGTCCGGCGACGAGGACCGGGTGCGGTTGAGGTCGCTGCCGGGGCCCGGCGTGAGGCCTCTCGCAGTGGAGGCGTCCCGCCGTCGCTACACCGTCAGGCCACGGGTCAGCAGATCCAGCAGGGCGCACACGAACAGGGCGATCCCGATGAAGCCGTTGACCGAGAAGAACGCCCGGTCGAGGCGTGACAGGTCGTGCGGCTTCACGATCGTGTGCTCGTAGAGGAAGGCACCCGCGACGATCAGCAGCCCGGCCCAGAAGAACGCTCCGGCACCGGTGGCCAGCGCGTACCAGACCAGCAGCGCCGTCGTCACGGCGTGCGACGCGCGCGCCCCGTACAGCGCCGCCGGGATACCGAACCGCGCCGGTACGGACAGCACGCCGTGCGCGCGGTCCGCCTGGACGTCCTGGCAGGCGAAGATCAGGTCGAAGCCGCCGATCCAGATCCCGACCGCCAGGCCGAGGATCACCGCGTCCCAGGACCAGGCCCCGGTGATCGCGAGCCAGCCGCCGACCGGGCCCATGGCCTGGGCGAGACCGAGGATGGCGTGCGGGAAGTTGGTGAACCGCTTCCCGTACGGATAGACCACCATCGGGATCACGGCGACCGGCGCGAGGGCGAGGCAGAGCGGATTGAGCGCGGCCGCGGCCCCGAGGAAGATGACGACGGCGACCAGCGCGCCCGTCCACGCGGACCGTACCGACACCGCGCCCGTCACCAGTTCACGGCCCGCCGTGCGCGGGTTACGGGCGTCGATCTCGCGGTCGATGATCCGGTTGCAGGCCATCGCGAACGTACGCAGACCGACCATGGCGACCGTGACCAGCAGCAGTTCGCGCCAGTGGACGGTCCCGTCCAGCTGGAACATCGCGGTCAGCGCGGCGATGTACGCGAAGGGCAGGGCGAAGACCGAGTGCTCGATCATGACCAGCCGCAGGAAGGCTCTGGTCCGGCCCGGCCGCGGAACCGCGGCGGCGGCGCTGCTCACAGCCCGTACTCCGAAGCATCCCCGCGCTCCGGAGCATCCCCGTACTCCGGAGCATCCCCGCAGGCGCGGGGAGTACCCGTCCCCGCCCCGCTCGTCCTCATGATGGGCGCGTGATTCACAGCCCGTACTCCTTCCAGCGCTTCGTCACCCGATCGGCGATCTCCGGGTCGGACTCGACCATCTCCGGCCAGCCACCGTCCCGGGTGTATCCCTCCTCGGGGAGTTTCCTCGTCGCGTCGATCCCCGCCTTGCCGCCCCAGAACTGCTGGTAGGAGGCGTGGTCGAGGTGGTCGACCGGCCCCTCGACCACGGTGAGATCGCGCGCGTAGTCGGTGTTGCCCAGCGCCCGCCAGGACACCTCGTGCAGATCGTGGACATCGCAGTCCGCGTCGACGATCACGATCAGCTTGGTCAGCGACATCATGTGCGCGCCCCAGATCGCGTGCATCACCTTCTGCGCGTGCTTGGGGTACTTCTTGTCGATCGAGACGATCGCACAGTTGTGGAAACCGCCCGATTCCGGCAGGTGGTAGTCCACGATGTCCGGCACGATGATCTTCAGCAACGGCAGGAAGAAGCGTTCCGTCGCCCGTCCCAGCGGGCCGTCCTCCGTCGGCGGACGGCCGACCACGATGGACTGGAGCAGCGGCCGCTTGCGCGTCGTCACACAGTCGATGGTGAGCGCCGGGAACGGCTCCTGCGGTGTGTAGAAACCGGTGTGGTCCCCGAACGGGCCCTCGGGCAGCGTCTTTCCGGGCTCCAGCCATCCCTCGATGACGACCTCGGCGTTCGCCGGCACCTGGAGCGGCACCGTCTTGCAGTCGACCATCTCGATCCGCCGGCCCTGCACGAAGCCCGCGAAGAGGTACTCGTCGATGTCACCGGGCAGCGGCGCGGTGGAGGCGTATGTGACGGCGGGCGGACAGCCGAACGCGATCGCGACGGGCAGCCGCTCCCCGCGCTTGGCCGCCACCTGGTAGTGGTTGCGGCTGTCCTTGTGGATCTGCCAGTGCATCCCGATGGTGCGCCGGTCGTGGCGCTGGAGCCGGTAGAGCCCGAGATTGCGGACGCCGGTCTCCGGGTGCTTGGTGTGCGTCAGACCGAGGTTGAAGAACGACCCGCCGTCCTGCGGCCAGGTGAACAGCGCGGGCAGCTGGTCCAGATCCACGTCGTCGCCCATCAGGACGGTCTCCTGGACCGGCGCGTCCTTGATCTTCTTCGGCGGCACGTGGACCATCGAACCGAGCTTGCCGAACGCCTCGCGCACACCGACGAAGCCCTGCGGCAGCTCGGGCTTGAGCAGTCCGCCGATCTTGTCGCTGATGTCCGTGTACGACGAGAGCCCGAGCGCCTTGAGCAGCCGCCGGTCGGTGCCGAACACGTTCATCGCCAGGGGCATCGAGGAGCCGCGGACATTCTCGAAGAGCAGCGCGGGCCCGCCGGCCTTGTTCACCCGGTCGACGATCTCCCCGACCTCCAGGTACGGGTCGACTTCGGCCTTGATGCGCTTGAGGTCACCCTCACGCTCCAGGGCCCGGAGCAGCGAGCGAAGATCGTCGTAAGCCATGCGTCCCAGTATCCGGTACTCGGTACCCTGGACCTGTCACGGGGGCCGCTCATCCGGTCTCGATCTCCATCACAGGGGGACCTCCATGCTTCGGGTGCTGATGTTTCTGGTGCCGTTGGCTCTCAGCATCTATGCCTTCATCGACTGCATCTCCACCGATGAGAAGGAGATCCGCTTCCTGCCCAAGCCTCTCTGGGCGATTCTGGTGCTGCTGTTCCCGCTGGTCGGCTCGATCTCGTGGCTGATCGTGGGCCGGACCCGTACGCCCGCGGCGCGGCGCGGCGGCTGGGTCGCGCCCGACGACAACCCGGAATTCCTCAACTCCCTGAAGGACGAGAAGGGGAGCAAGGGGAGCAAGGGGAGCGAGGACGGAAGGAAGAGCGGCGAGGTACCCGAACCGGAGCAGGACGACCCGGAGGCCGCCGCGCACCTGGAGCGGTGGGAAGCCGATCTGCGCCGCCGCGAGGAGGAGATCGAGCGCCGTGAGAACGGCGGCGGCAGCGGCAGCGCGGACGACACACCGCCGAAGCCCTGAGGGCCGCCGGGACATGACGGCCATGAACACCACCGAGAGCACACCACCGAGAGCCGGGACATGACGGCCGTGAACACCACCGGGACATGACGGACATGGACATCGCGCGCGTACGGGAATGGCTCGCGACCGCCGTCACCGAGGCGCGGACCGGACTGGCCGAGGGCGGAATCCCGATCGGCGCCGCGCTGTACGGCCCGGACGGGACGCTCCTCGGCCGCGGCCACAACCGCCGTGTGCAGGACGGCGATCCGTCCCTGCACGCCGAGACGACCGCCTTCCGCGCTGCCGGCCGGCAGCGCTCGTACCGGGGCACGACGATGGTGACGACGCTCTCGCCGTGCTGGTACTGCAGCGGCCTGGTCCGGCAGTTCGGGATCTCGCGGGTGGTGATCGGTGAGGCGGTGACCTTCCACGGCGGTCATGACTGGCTGGCGGAGCACGGCGTGGAGGTCGTCCTGGTCAACGACCCGGAATGTACGGACCTGATGCGCGCCTTCATCAGGGACCGTCCGGAGCTCTGGTACGAGGACATCGGCCAGGACATCGGTCAGGACTGACGCGCGTCCCTACCGGCGAATACAGCGATGCCCCGCGGGAGTCAACCCCCCGCGGGGCATCTCTTTATGTAAGGGATGCACGCGTACATGCCGTTCATGCATCGCGTGCGCGGCTGTGCGCGGGCCTATACCCCGGCGTACGAATGCTTGCCGGTGACGAAGATGTTCACGCCGTAGTAGTTGAACAGCCAGCAGCCGAAGGCGATCAGCGCCAGATACGCGGCCTTGCGGCCCTTCCACCCGGCGGTGGCGCGGGCGTGCAGGTAGGCGGCGTACGCGACCCAGGTGATGAAGGACCAGACTTCCTTCGGGTCCCAGCCCCAGTAGCGGCCCCACGCGTCGCCCGCCCAGATCGCGCCCGCGATGATCGTGAACGTCCAGAGCGGGAAGACCGCCGCGTTGACGCGGTACGCGAACTTGTCGAGCGTCGCCGAGGCGGGCAGCCGCTCCATGACGGAGGTGGCGAAGGTGCCGGGCCTGACGCCCTGGATCAGCTTCGTCTCGTACCGCTCACGGAAGAGGTAGAGCAGCGTGGAGACCGCGCCGACGTAGAAGACCGCGCCGCAGAAGATCGCGGTGGAGACATGGATCCAGAGCCAGTACGAGTGCAGCGCCGGGACCAGCTGGTCGCTGGCGGTGTACAGGACGGTGACCGCGAGCCCGAGGTCCAGCAGGACGGTGGTGACGAGCGGCAGCCCGATCCAGCGCACGTTCTTCTTCAGCGTGAGCAGCGCAAGGTAGAGACCGACCGCCACGGTGGTGAACGTGATGTTGAATTCGTACATGTTGCCCCACGGCGCCCGCTGGACGGACAGCGCGCGGGTGACCACACCGGCGGCCTCGACGGCCCAGGCCAGGACCGTGAGGGAGACGGCGATCCGGCCGTAGAGATCGCCCTGTTCGTCGCCGCCGTGCGCGCCGGGGCCGTCCGGGAGGTCGCGGGTGCCGGACGCGGAACGGGTGATGATCTTCGGCCGTTCCAGGACGGCCGTGCCGCCCTTCTGCTCGACCTTGATCTTCGCCTGGTCCGCGGCGGCCGTGGTCTGTGTGCCGTCGGCGGTCAGCGCGGCGGCGGTACGGGCGACCTTGCTGCGGCTTCCGAACAGCCACTCGGCGATATGCGCGAAGAAGGCCAGCATGTAGACGGCCATGGACGAATAGATCAGCACATTGCTGGTCTGTGCCAGGCTCTCGTTGGTGGCGGCGGCAGCGGTTGCGGCGGCGGCGAGATTCACTTCTCAGCCCCTTCGACAGTCTCTACTGCGGAATCATCCGCGGGATCAGGCGCCGTGGGCGCCTCTGAATGGAGGGTGCCGGCCAGCTCGGCCAGTTCCTCGGGGAGCTTGGCGGACTCGCTGCGGCCGAGTCCCGCCATCTCTACGACGGTGACGCCGTCGGCGCCCCGCACGGCCCGGACCCAGACCCGGCGCCGCTGGATGAAGAGCGAACCGGCCAGCCCCGCGATGGCGGCGATCGCGCCGCCCAGGGCCCAGCCGTCACCGGGCTGGTGCGTGATCTGGAAGCTCGCCCACTCCTTGACGCCCTTCTCGAAGGTGATCGAGCCGGCGCCGTCGGGCAGCGTGAGCTTGTCGCCGGGGAGCAGCGTCTTCTTCAGGACGTTGCCCTTGGAGTCCTTGAAGGCCTTCATCTTGTCGGTGTTCAGCTGGTACACGTTCTGCGGCAGACCCGAGTCGACCCCCAGACTGCCGTGGTACGCGCCCACGTTGAGCACCGGGAAGTCCAGCGCGGGGAACCGCGAGAACATCTGCCCCGAGCCCTTGCCGCCGTACGTCGGCACGAAGAACGCGGCGAAGCCGAGCTGGTCCTTCTTGCCGTTCTTGTCCCGGTAGCCGTCCATCACCTTGATGGCGCCGGTGGACGAGACGTTGTTGTCGATGGGCAGCAGCGGGACCGCGCCCGTGAAGACCTCCTTGCCCTTGCCGTCCCGGACGGTGACGACGGGGGCGTACCCGTGCGAGATCAGGTAGACCTTCGAACCGTCGACGTCCAGCGGCTTGTTGACCTCGATGTCCGCCTTGCGTTCCGTGCTCCCGGCCTCGGTGGTGTAGCGGACGTCCGCCTTGAATGTACGGGGGGTGCCGAGCTGCGGCCCGCTTCGCGCGTACGTACCGGTGAACTTGTCCAGGGTGAAGCTGAACGGCGCGAGGTCGTTCGTGTCGAAGAGCGATCCGGACTTGAAGTCGTCGTACTGGGTGAGGGTGTTGGAGAAGCCGTCGCCCTCGACGATCAGCTTGCCGCCCTCGGACTTGAACAGCACCCCGCTGGCGAAGGCCACCAGCAGCACGATCAGCGAGACGTGGAACATCAGGTTGCCGGCCTCGCGGAGGTAACCCTTCTCCGCCGCGACCGCGTCACCGGCGGTGTGGGCGCGGAAGCGGCGCTTCCTCAGAATCGCGAGCGCGGCCTCACGGGCGGCCTCGGGCGCGGCGGTGGTACGCCAGGTGGTGTACGCGGGAAGCCGGTTGAGCCGCTTGGGCGCGGCCGGCGGGCGGCCGCGCAGCTGGCCGACGAACTGCCAGGTGCGCGGGACGATGCAGCCGATGAGCGAGATGAACAGCAGGATGTAGATCGCGGAGAACCACACCGAGCTGTAGACGTGGAAGAGCTGGAGCTTGTCGTAGACCGGGGCGAGCGTCTCGTGCCGGTCCTTGAACTCCTGCACCTTGAGCTCGTCGACGTTGGCCTGCGGGATCAACGAGCCGGGGATGGAGCCGAGGGAGAGCAGGAAGAGCAGGATCAGCGCGACGCGCATGGAGGTGAGCTGCCGCCAGAACCAGCGCGCCCAGCCGACGATCGAGAGCGTGGGGCCGCCGATGACGGTGTCCTCGCGCTCCTCGCGGGGGGCGGTGGAGAGCTGGGATCCGGCGTCGCCGAGTTCGCGGGCCTCACGCGAGTCCGACGCCGCCTGGCTGTGGGCGTGGGCGTCCCGGGCCTCGGGGACCAGAGGTGTACGGGTGGCCTCGTCGGTACCGGTGGCCTCCTCCGTGCCACTGGCCTCGCCCGTACCGTCGATCCCGGTCGCGCGGTCGGTCCCGGTCGCGCGGTCGATCCCAGTTGTACCGTCGGTCCCGGTCGTACCGTCGGTCCCGGTCGTACCGTCGGTCCCGGTCGTACCGTCGGTCCCGGTCGTACCGTCGGTCCCGGTCGTACCGTCGATCTCAGTCGTACCGTCGGTCCCGGTCGTGCGGTTGCTGTCTGCCTTGCTCATGGAACTAAATCCCCACCGTGAAGCTGTTGGACCAGCCCTGCATCTGCTGCACGATGCCGTCCCACGCACCGGTCAGCAGCAGCAGCCCGGTCACGATCATCATCCCGCCGCCGATCCGCATCACCCACATGTAGTGGCGCTTGACCCAGCCGAAGGCGCCCAGCGCCTTGCGGAAGGCCACCGCCGCGATCACAAAGGGGATGCCGAGGCCGAGGCAGTACGCGACGGTCAGTATGGCCCCTCGGCCGGCGCTGGCCTGCTCGATCGCCAGTGCGTTCACGGCGGAGATCGTCGGGCCGAGGCAGGGCGTCCAGCCGATCCCGAAGAGCGCGCCGAGCACGGGGGCGCCCGCGAGGCCGGCCACCGGGCGCTTGTGGAAACGGAATTCGCGCTGGGTGAGCCAGGGCATCAGCCCCATGAAGAACACACCCATGAGGATCATCAGGACGCCGAGCACCGTGGTGAGGATCTCCCGGTGCTCCTGGAGCCTCGATCCGAAGAAGCCGAAGAGCGCCCCGCCCGAGACGAAGACCGCGGTGAATCCGAGGACGAAGAGTGTCGCGCCGCCGACCATCCGGCCCCGTCTGGCGTCCGCCAGATCGGCGCCGCTGACGCCGGTCACGTACGAGAGGTAGCCGGGCACGAGCGGCAGCACGCACGGGGAGAAGAAGGAGACGAGCCCGCCCAGCAGCGCGATGGGCAGCGCGAGCGCCAGCGCTCCGTTGTGGACGGTGTCGAACGTGCCTGAACTCACGACCATGCCGGAGGCCTCGGCGAGAACCAGCACAGGATCACTTCTCCGCGATCAGCGGGTCGATCATCTTGCGCAGCTTCGTCTCGTCGAGCGCCATCAGCGAGCGGGCCGCGATCTTCCCGTCCCGGTCGAGCACGATCGTGGACGGGATGGACTGCGGGTTGAGACTGCCCCGGGGAAACCCGTGGACGATGAGCTTGCCCGTGGGGTCGTAGAGGCTCGGGTAGCGGACGTCGTAGTCCTTCTCGAACGCGAGGGCCGGACCCTTGTTGGCGTCGCGGGTGTTGATCCCGACGAACGCCACGCCCTTGTCCTCGGTGTCCTTGGCGACCTTGGCGAAGTGCGGGGCCTCGGCGCGGCAGGGCGGGCACCACGAGCCCCAGACATTCAGCACGACGACCTTGCCCTTGAGGTCGGCCACATCGAGCTTCTCGCCTTCGAGGGTCTCGCCCGCGACCTCGTTCACCGCCTTGCGGTCGGCCTTCGCGACGGTGGAGATGCCTCCGGTGTTCGTCACGAAATTGGTGTCACCACCACCGCCGGACTTGCCGCCGCCGCTGCACGCCGAGAGTGTCAGCGCCGCGACGACGACCGAGACCGGCAGGATGGCCCGAAGTCGACGGCCGGAACGGCGTCGGGGGGCTCGGCCTGAGTTCATGTGAAAAGTTTCGCATGGGCGATTCGGGGATCTTGGGCACCCCCCTGGCTGCCCGTTAAGCCCCTTGTCAAGACGGATTAAGGAATGCGTTCCAACCGCCGGCCGGGGCCTGTCCGACGTCCAGCGTACGGAGCTTGGCGAGTACGGCCGGGTCCTGTACGTCGAGCCAGTCGGCGAACTGGCGGAACGACACGAGCCGTACGTCCTTCTTCCCCGCCATTCCCTTGAGCGCCTCTTCGACGGCGTCCATGTATATTCCGCCGTTCCACTCCTCGAAGTGGTTGCCTATGTAGAACGGCGCGCGATTCGTTTCGTACGCCCGGTTGAAACCGGCGAGATAGGCCTCGGTGGCCTGCTTGCGCCAGCCCGGATAACGCGAGGGCATTCCCTTGGTCGAATTATTCGACTGATTGGCGAGGATGTTGTAGTCCATGGAGAGGACTTCGAAACTGTGCCCGGGGAACGGGACCGCCTGGAGCGGGAAGTTCCAGATGTCCTGCGACTTGTCCGGCCACTGCTGGAGGCCGCCCGGAGAACTGGCGTCGTAACGCCAGCCGAGCTTCTTCGCCGTCGGCAGCAGATTCTCCTGGCCGAGCAGACAGGGGGCCCGGCCGCCGACGAGTTCCTTGCGGTAGTCGAAGGGCAGCGGATCGAGGTCCTTCCAGCCGGTGTTCGTACGCCACTCGGTGACGAAGGACACGGCCTGGTCGATCTCGCTGCGCCACTGTTCCGGAGTCCAGTTCCCCACCGAACCGGAGCCGGCACAGAAGTGGCCGTTGAAGTGCGTGCCTATCTCATGGCCGTCGAGCCATGCCCGGCGGACGTTCTCCAGCGTGTCCTTGATGTGCTCGTCGGTGAGATAGCCGATGTCGGAGGCGCCGACGGGGTTGTTCGGCGGGCGGTACATCGTCCTCTTCGACTCGGGCAGCAGATAGATCCCGGAGAGGAAGAAGGTCATCGCCGCGCCGTGGTCCTCGGCGAGGTCGAGGAAGCGGGGGAAAAGGCCGTTGCCGACCTCGCCCGCCCCGTCCCAGGAGAAGATCACGAACTGCGGCGGGGTCTCCCCCGGTTCGAGGGGGACGGGCTTGGAGGGCTGGTGCGGCTGCTTTCCGGTGTCGGAGGTGGAGCCGTCCCCGATGAGCCGGCCCCGCTTGCCGGAAGCGCCGGTCCCGCTTCCGCCGTCACCGGTGCCCTTGCCCGCGTCCGGCTGTCCCGCCCCACTGCCACCGATGGAACCGCACGCCGCGAGTCCCATCGTGGCGGCGGCCCCAATTCCGGCTCCGAGCAGACCCCTTCTGCTGATGTCGCGCATACCGTTCCCATCCCCGCTCGTACGTTCAGATGCCACTCACACAAGTCTTACAAGCGGCAGCAGTGGAGAGGGTGTGCGGGGCGGCGGGGTTCCAGGAATTCCCATATTTTGCCCGTGTAACAAGAGCTGTGACGGAAGGAGTTACGGAACTCGTCGAATGCGGGACGGCAGCGGCTCGGCGGGACGGTGGCGGCGGGGTGGACGGTAGTGGCGCGGATGCGTGCTGTGACGAATACCGGCGGCAATACCGGAACGGCGGACCGGCACCGGTCACCCATTACGCATCGCGTGTTACGCGTACGTGTTACGCGTACGTGTCACGTGTTCCGCTTACGTGTTACCTGTTACGCGTAAGCGTTCAGCCCACGCGTAACAGGTACGCGTCCAGCGCACGCGTAACCCCTCGTGTTCTATTCGTCACGCCTGAACTTCACGTGCCCCTTCAAGCGCCGAATGCCTTGGCTCCGCCCTTCACCGGCTTGGCCCCGGCGAGGAGATGGGCGGGGACAAGATCGCGGGCGGGTTCGGAGTAGCCGACGGAGACAATCCTGTCGCCCTGATAGGTGAAACTCGTCAGGGACGCGAGCGTGCACTGGCGACGGCGCGGGTCGTGCCAGAGCCGGCGCCGTTCGACGAAACTCCGCACGATCCAGATCGGCAACTGGTGGCTGACACAGACCGCTTCGTGCCCACGGGCCGCGTCGCGCGCCGAGGTCAGGGCGCCCATCATCCGTACGACCTGATCGACGTACGGCTCGCCCCACGACGGCCGGAACGGGTTGGTCAGGTGTTTCCAGTTGGCGGGCTGCCGCATCGCGCCGTCGCCGACACCGAAGGTCTTGCCCTCGAAGACGTTGGCGGCCTCGATCAGCCGGACGTCGGTGCCGAGGCTCAGGCCGTGGGACGTCGCGATGGGGGCCGCGGTCTCCTGGGCGCGCTCCAGCGGGGAGGAGACGACATGGGTGATGTCACGGCTCGCGAGGTGCTCGGCTACCCGGTCGGCCATCTGCCGCCCCAGCTCGGAGAGGTGGTAGCCGGGGCGACGCCCGTAGAGGACGCCGTCGGGGTTGTGGACCTCGCCGTGACGTACGAGATGGACGACGGTGATGTCACCCCGCCCGTCCTGCTCCTGCTCCTGCTCCTGCTCCTGCTCCCGGAACTCCTCGGGCCGCTCCTGCTCCCGCTCCTCGCTCATGCGGCGCTCCCCGGCTCGGTGGCCTCGGCGGCGGCACGGGCGGCGGCGGGCAGCGCGGCGGCGATCCGCTCCACCGCGCGCTCGTCGTGGGCAGTGGAGACGAACCACGACTCGAAGGAGGACGGCGGCAGATAGACGCCGTCGGCGAGCATCGAGTGGAAGAACGGGGTGAAGCGGAAGGACTGCTGCTTCTTGGCGTCCTCGTAGTCGCGGACCTCGTCGGCCGTGAAGAAGACGGAGAACATGTTGCTCGCCGTCTGCACGCGATGGGCGATGCCCTCCTTGCTGAGCGCCTCCGTCACCAGCGCCTGGATCTGCTTCGAGACGGCGTCGATCTTCTCGTACTCCGCGTCGCCGAGCAGCCGCAGCTGCGCGAGGCCCGCGGCGGTGGCGACCGGGTTCCCGGAGAGCGTGCCCGCCTGGTAGACGGGCCCCGCCGGAGCGAGCCGCCCCATGATGTCGGCCCGGCCGCCGAACGCGGCGGCCGGGAAGCCACCGCCCATGACCTTGCCGAAGGTCATCAGGTCGGGCACGACGCCGTCGATGCCGAACCACCCGGCCTTCGACGTACGGAATCCGGTCATCACCTCGTCGGAGACGTACAGCGCGCCGTCGGCGGCGCAGATCTCCTTGAGCCCGGCGTTGAAGCCGTCACGCGGCGGTACGACGCCCATGTTGCCGGGCGACGCCTCGGTGATCACGCAGGCGATCTCGCCGGGGTGCGCGGCGAAGGCCTGGCGTACGGCGTCGAGGTCGTTGTACGGCAGGACGATCGTGTCGCCGGCCTGCGCGCCGGTCACGCCCGGGGTGTCCGGCAGCCCGAAGGTCGCGACACCGGAACCCGCCGCGGCGAGCAGCGCGTCGACATGCCCGTGGTAGCAGCCGGCGAACTTCACGACCTTGGCGCGCCCGGTGAATCCGCGGGCGAGCCGGATCGCCGACATGGTCGCCTCGGTACCGGACGACACGAGCCGTACCTGCTCGACGGGCGCGATCCGCGCCACGATCTCCTCGGCGAGCGCGACCTCGCCCTCACCCGGCGTACCGAAGGACGTACCGCGAGCGACCGCGGCCTGGACGGCTTCGATGACCTCGGGGTGCGAATGACCGAGGATCATCGGCCCCCAGGAACATACGAGGTCGACATATTCGCGACCGTCCACATCGATGAGGTATGGACCGTTACCGGACACCATGAACCGGGGCGTACCGCCCACCGCGTGGAAGGCACGCACGGGAGAGTTCACGCCGCCGGGGGTCACAAGGGCCGCACGGTCGAAAAGCGTCTGCGAAACTGGTGCGTCATAGGGGAAGCTCACGGAATCCATGGTGTCAGAGGCTCGGACGTTCTTGCGGACAGGTGTTTCACCGGCCGTTCGTGGGGGAGGTCACTGTCACGATGATCGGGTTGCGCGGCCACGGCTGCGAGTGGTCGGGTGGAGATATGCATCGCGGTGGCGGACTGGGCGAGGGGACGGACGACCTGGGTCCCGAACGTGCCCAGCGGGGCAGGCACCGACGACATGAGCGCCGCGAACGCGATGCCCGCGAGGGCGGTGAGGCCCGTGAGCAACCTCCGGGAAAAGACGCACATCCGGAGAGCAGGAGTGGTGGCCCGATGGGGGTGACCTACAAGTACTTCGGCGCGCCTGACGGAGCGACAGCAGCCCGCGTCCCCATCTCGATGCGGCCGGAGGAGCTGGGCGGCGACGAGCTCGGCATGGGTGGCATGTTCTCCAAGATCAAGCCCGAGACGATAGCGGCGATGGTCCTGACGGGCATTCAGGGCATGCCCCTGAACAAGGTCCCGCCGCTCGAACTGGTCGTGCTGCACCCGGATTACGCGGTGGTCAAGCTCCCCATGACGGTCGTGGACCCGCTGCGCGGCGTCGGCGAGGAGTCGGTGGGCGCGGCGGCCTTCATCTGGTCGACGGTCCCGGACCGGGGCGGCCCGAGGGACGCGTTCAACGTGTACCAACTGCTCCACGAGTGGCAGGACTTCTCGGTACGCCTGCACGAGGCGGGGCATCAGCCGTACTGCTTGGTGTGGCCCTGACGCGGTCATGGTCCGCCTGGCGGCTGATCGAGTTCGAGCGCTGACGTCTCGTCAATGGTCCGGCCCACAGGGCGTCGTTGCCCCCGAACCGGTGCCGTCCGCGTGACGTGCGGCCTACGATGGGTGACGGGGCGGCGGAGACCGTCGTCCGCCCCGTCGATCGGGAGTCGCGCCATGCCGTCACCGCTGGATCCCGAGGACAATCGCCGGAGCGATCCCCAGGACGATCACCAGCCGGACTATCCGCCCCGGACTCCGCCTCCGCCGAGGCGGCCCGTGCAGCCGCCGCGCCCCACGGCGGGCGTCGCCACGACGCAGCGGCGGCGGGTGACGATGGCGAACCGGCGGGGTTCGAACTGGCCGCTGGAATCACAGCCTTGGGCGGCGGCTCGGGCCCGCGACCACGTGGTGGGCAAGCTGCGTGAGTGGGGCTACACCGACGCGGACGCCACGGCCGGCGATGTCGTCGCGCTCCTGGTCGAGACCGCGGTCGGCGACGGCGGCAGGCGGATCAGCCTGCACCTCGCCGACCAGGACCGGCGGGCGTTGATAGTGGTCCTCAGCCACCGGCCGGGGCTCGCCGTCACGGAGGAGGCCGTACTGCCTCGTATCGCCGCGCTCGGGGCGACGAGCTGCGGAGCCGACACGGCGGAGGACGGCCGCCGGCTGTGGGCCGTACTGGACCTGTAGTTCGTACGCGTACGAAACGCTCCCTGATCCAAAGGAGAGGCCCTAGTCCTGGAAAGAGCCGTCCGCGCGGCGCATGTGACGGCGCATGACGTGCTTGCACTCGGGGCAGTTGCGCATGAAGAGCGGCTTGATCAGCCACGTGAAGCTGATCGCGTAGCCCAGCTTCAGGCCAAACCTGCCGATCACGCTCTTGGTACAGGTCCTACAGTCGCGGCAGCCGCCCGCCATCAGATTCTCCCCACAGTAGATCTTCCTGCCAGGTCAGACGTCGTGCTGGCGCGCCCAGTTGCCGGACACGGCGGGTGGTGACAACCCCGTTACGTCAGAGGGCCGGCTTCCAGCTGTCGATAGAGCCCGTGTCGAACGAGCAGACGTCGCGCTGCGCCCTACCGCCGTTTTCGACATCCTGGCTCTCCACCAGACCCTGGTCATGGCTCAAGTGCCAGTAAAGCGCCCCGAAAACCGCAGGTCGCGAAGGGGGTTCTCCCGCGCACGCGGAGGTGGCCCGCTGCTCGCTCTCCGCAACGACGTCGGGCTCCTGTTCTCCCCGCGCACGCGGGGGTGGCCCCTTGTACTGAAATGCCCGCGAGACGGGAAAACGGGTACTCCACATGGAGGCGTGGCCTCAGGTTCTGGTCCCGGTGGTGGACCCCGTCAGTCCGGCGACGAAGCGTCCAGCGAGTAGTAGCGATGAGCACCTTCAGGCGATGAGCGAGCCCCAGACGTGAGGAGCGCGAGCCAGGGCTCGGGGTGGCGTCAGTCGGCGGCCACGGGGGCCGGGGTGCCGACGCGGGCCTTGGTCGGCATCACTTCGCGTGCCTGGTGTGCCAGTTGCGGGTCGGCCAGCGTCAAGCTTCCGACGTGCAGTCGGTCGTGCCCGTACATGGTCTTGCTCAACTCCACGGAACCGTCCAGGTCCAGGGACCACGCCGCGTCATGAAGTTCCAGCGTGCCGGGCTTCGGGATGCTGCGCCCGCTCCAGCCCACGCAGATCAGCCAGCAGGCTTCGGCGAACCCGGTGCCGCCCGTCGAGCCGTACAACCGGGTCGGTTGGTGCCGCGCGGCGACATCCATGAGAGCCGTCTCGGGAACTCCGGGCACGGGTACGTGGCCGATGACGGCCGTATCTCCGAAACCGCCGGTCGTCGTGTAGGCGATCACCATGTAGCGGTCCGGCCACATGTGCAGCAGCGGCAGCACGGTCACCCTGCCGACGCCCATCATGTTTTTTGCCACGTACCTCTCCCCTTCATGGGCGAGCTGTCCTGCGCGCGTTTCCGGAACAGGACAGCCCTCGTTCGTGCTCAGGCGGTACAACCGCCGTTGTCACCGCAGCCGGAGGACGGGTTGGAACCACCGCCGTCGCTGTCCTCGATGTCGGTGTTGTCGTCCCCTCCCTGGACAACCGTCCAGTGCTGTGCGTGGATGCTGGTCACATGCCATCCCTTCTTCGCGACGGGTGGTGCGTGGACCCGCTTCGGCCGCTGTCCTGCCAGGGAATGGGCGGCCGGGGCGGGGGCTTTGGGGCCGGTGGGGCGTCGTCATTCGGGCCTGGCCCTGTGTGCGGCCAGGACTCACCTGCGGTCCGCCGCTTCGTCCGGGTGGCCGTGGGGCGTGTCGGTTCCGAACGCCGGCGCTCCGGCACCCTGGACTCCGCGTGCGGCGGCCATCACGTACTCCCAGATCGCGTCGTGCAGGATCTGTACGCAGCCGCCGCACGCGGTGAACGGAGCCGAGATCCCGCCGGTCGTCCGGACCGGCCCGAGCCAGATCACCCGCGTCCACTCCTGCCCGCACCAGAGCCAGCACCGGCCGTCAAACCAGTCGTTGCCGTCGTTCGTACGAGCGGGCTCAGGGCGGCTTTCGACGCGTACGGCGATTCCGGACTCGGTCGAACCGTGCGCCTCGGCGGTCATTTCCCCCACCGCTGACACAAGTTGACGAGCGCAAGCCGCGCACTCAATTCCTCCCGGGCCGACAATCGCACGACATTCATCGACGGCGTTTCCCAGGGGGCTCCGCCTTTCAGCGGGCGGAGGACGGTGTATTCGGCAGTACGAACCAGGACCACGCCCATACGATTCATCGCGATGTCCTTTGCCAGGCCGCCGGGTTCAGGGGGCGGAGCCGACGGGACGCGGGGCGGAACCGGATCCTGACTCGGCTCCGGGGGTTCCTCGGCGGTCACTTATCCGAGCCCTTCTTGACCACTGCCGCGAGCTTCCGTACGACATCGGGCCGGGCGCCGCCGAGTTCGACAAGAACCACTCCGCAGACAGGGCCTGCCGGGTCGGCGCGCAGCGAAGGCAGAACAACCCCTGCGGCGACCAGCGCGTCCTTCAGCGTCCGTACCGCGTCGTCCGCCTCCTTCCGCGCGTCCACCTTCCGCGACGCCGCCCTCGCCGTCCTCTTGTCCGACTCATTCATCTCGCACTCCGTTATTGAGTACTGACTTTTCGTGTCCATCGTTGCCTCGGCGGCGCTAATCTCGGAAGGAGTGAGCCGTTACAACGGCCGTGCAAAATGAGGGAGTTAGCCCGTGGCCAAAGGTGAGATGCCCGCAGCGCTCGGTCGTCTGAAGATCGGTTGGGAGTTCTTCGGCTCCGAGCTGAAGCGCCGCCGCGAGGCCGTTGGTTTCACTCAGCAGCAATTGGGCGACCGGGTGTACTGCTCCGGTTCGTACATCGGCCAGTTCGAGGTGGCCATTCGCAAACCGCAGGGCGACTTGGCCGAGCGCATCGACGCGGCACTCGAAACCGATGGCTACCTCGCGCGCATGTGCGAGAAGCTGATCGAGAGTTCTCCGTACGCCAATTACTTCGCCGAGGCTGCCTATCTCGAAGGCCTGGCCCTGACCATCCGCCAGTACGCGTCCATGTTCGTCCCCGGGCTGCTCCAGACAGCCGCCTACGCCCGCGCGGTGTTCGTCGCCGCGCAGCCGGTCGCGCCGGAGGAGAAGATCGACGAACTCGTCGCCGCGCGGCTGGCGCGCGGCCACCTCCTTGATCACCCAACAGAACCGCTGTTGTGGGTCGTGCTGGACGAGAGCGTCCTACGGCGCGAGGTCGGCGGACCGACCGTCATGCGCGAACAGCTCACGCACATCGCGCAGTTGGTACGCAGGCGTCGGATTCTGGTTCAGGTCTTTCCTTTCGAGGCGGGAGCGCCGTCGGTAGGAGGCTTGCTCAAGCTGATGACCTTCAGGGACGCCCCGCCCGTGGCCTACGAAGAGGGATCCGCCACCGGCAATCTGCTGGATGATCCGGCGCTAGTGGCGCAGTGTGAGCTGGACTACGATCTGATCAGGGCCTCCGCCCTTTCGCCGGAGCGATCCCTGGCCCTGATCGAGTCTGCGGCAGAGGAATTCGAGCATGAGCAATGACTACGACCTGAGCGCAGCCGCATGGCGAAAGAGCAGCTACAGCAACGGCCAGAGCGGCGACTGCGTCGAGGTCGCCGACGACTTCCCCGGCGTCATACCCGTACGGGACAGCAAGGCCCCCGAAGCTCCCGCACTGATCTTCCGCAGCCGTTCATGGGCGACGTTCATCAGGAACATGCAGGTCAAGTACCAGTAAAGCGCCCCGAAAACCGCAGGTCACGAAGAGTTCTCCCCGCGCAGGCGGGGGTGCTCCGTCCTTCGCCGCCTCGCTGCTGTGTACTCCGACGTTCTCCCCGCGCAGGCGGGGGTGCTCCGACACCTGCTGCGGATTGACGTAGGCGCGGCCAGTTCTCCCCGCGCAGGCGGGGATGGTCCGTGCTTGAAGGTGAGTGGGCAAACGTATCCGTACCCGACGAACTCGACCCGCTCCAGGGCGAGTCCGCGACCCGCACCCGCGAAGCAGAAAGCCCCCGCCCGGATCAGTCCAGATCGGTCCCGATCAGCCCGGGGCGGGGGCGATTATGTCCGTCACTGCACGCCTCCCGCTATTCCGTCGCCTTCGGGTGGCCTATGTACACGCACCGCAGCCACACCGTGCGTGCGTCCACGTCGAACAAGTACCAGAGCCTGCCGCCCCCGGTGACCTCGATCTGCCACTGCGGGAACGGCCGGCCGTTGCGGACAGCTGTGGCCAGTGCGCCCTTCAGCTGATGGTGGCGCTTCGTCGGCGGGACCGGTGCGGGGTTCGTCCGCATCGCCTGCCATGCGACCAGGGTGTTGCCGGCCGCGTGCTTGCACAGTTGCTCCCAGCCCTCCGCCGCGTCGCGGCAGGAGAACCGGACATCGAATTCCCCCGGGCCCGGCGGTGGAGGTACCGGGTCGTTTCTGCCGTAGCTCACTCGCCGACCGCCAGGGGTAAGGGGGCCGGGCCGTGGTCGTCGCCGAGGTCTTCGCCGGTCAGCTGGGCGGCCAGTGCCGGGTCTGCGTAGATCTCCGCGGTGTGCTTCCACTCGGTGATGACCTGGGCGATCGGGGCGACCAGGCCCAGGTCCGTACTGGCCTTGGCGGTGTCGACCAGCTCGACCAGGAACTCCTGCACGGACTTCTGCGGGAGGAACCTGACCCACGGGAACGCCGACGGGAAGACCCGGGTGAGCAGGTCCCTGGCGTGGGGGTCTTCTTTCATGAGGGCGACGAACATGCGGGTGGTGGAGTCGACCACCTGGACCACCTCCTCGGCGCGGGCCGCGGTGGTGAGGTAGAGGTCTTCTTCGCCGCGGCGGTGGAGTCGGATTCCCTTGCGGGCGTTGCCCTGCATGCGGTGGACGGTGGCTGTCGGTCTGTTGATCAGTTCGGAGAAGTTCGCTTCTGCCGGAAGGGTGGTCATGACTTTCAAGGTAGTCCGGAAGTAATGGTTCGACTACACAGAGGAGCGGCCATTCACCCGAACGGTTCGCGCGATTACGTACGGTAGGAATCTGGGCGTGGTTCATATCAAGCCGTACGGTTTGCACCCCTCGGCCGACCCGGCTCGCACACCTGTGCACCGCCCCACCAGGCCGGACGCCGTCCCGCCGCGAAGCCCGCACTACCCCCGCGCGCCTGCGCCCCACCGCCAACCGGCCAACCGCCCGGCCCCGTCCCACCGGTCGCCGGATCAGCCGGCGCCCCGCGCCCCCGGACCTCCGACTGGCCCACAGCGGCCGCCCCTCCAGCGGCCAGCCCGCCTACTGAATTCGGCCTACGGCAACCCGTCCGGGCAGGACAGAGAGCGGGAGTGGGGGCGGGAACCCGGCACGGACGCGCGGGAACCCGCCCCCCGACGACGACCTCAGTCCTCGCCCTCCAACTCGCCCTCGGTCTCCAGGAACACCTTCCGCAACGCCTCCAGCACCGCCGGGTCCGGCTTCTCCCACATGCCCCGGGATTCCGCCTCCAGCAGTCGTTCCGCGATGCCGTGCAGCGCCCAGGGGTTGGCCTCCTGGAGGAACTCGCGGTTCTCCGGGTCCAGGACGTACGTCTCCGTCAGTTTGTCGTACATCCAGTCGGCGACCACGCCTGTCGTCGCGTCGTACCCGAAGAGGTAGTCGACCGTCGCGGCCAGTTCGAACGCGCCCTTGTAGCCGTGGCGGCGCATCGCCTCGATCCAGCGCGGGTTGACCACGCGGGCGCGGAAGACGCGGGACGTCTCCTCCACCAGCGTGCGCGTACGGACCGTCTCGGGGCGGGTCGAGTCGCCGATGTACGCCTCCGGGGCCGTGCCCTTGAGCGCGCGCACCGTGGCGACCATGCCGCCGTGGTACTGGAAGTAGTCGTCGGAGTCCGCGATGTCGTGCTCGCGGGTGTCGGTGTTCTTGGCGGCCACCGCGATGCGCTTGTACGCGGTCTCCATCTCGTCGCGGGCCGGGCGCCCGTCGAGTTCGCGGCCGTACGCGTAACCGCCCCACACCGTGTAGACCTCGGCGAGGTCCGCGTCCGTGCGCCAGTCGCGGCTGTCGATGAGCTGGAGGATGCCCGCGCCGTACGTACCGGGCCGGGAGCCGAAGATACGGGTCGTGGCGCGGCGTTCGTCGCCGTGTTCGGCCAGGTCGGCCTGGGCGTGCGCGCGGACGTAATTCGCGTCGGCGGGCTCGTCCAGCGAGGCGGCGAGCCGTACGGCGTCGTCCAGCAGGCCGATGGTGTGCGGGAAGGCGTCCCGGAAGAAGCCGCTGATGCGCAGGGTCACGTCGATGCGGGGGCGGTCAAGTTCCGCCAGGGGTACGGCTTCCAGGCCGGTGACCCGGCGCGACGCGTCGTCCCAGACCGGCCGGATGCCCAGCAGCGCCAGCGCCTCCGCGATGTCGTCGCCCGACGTGCGCATGGCGCTCGTACCCCACAGGGAGAGCCCCACCGAGGTCGGCCAGTCGCCGTTGTCCGTGCGGTAGCGCTCCAGGAGCGAGTCGGCGAGGGCCTGGCCGGTCTCCCAGGCGAGGCGGCTCGGGACGGCCTTGGGGTCGACGGAGTAGAAGTTGCGGCCGGTCGGCAGGACGTTGACCAGGCCGCGCAACGGGGACCCGGACGGGCCGGCCGGGACGAACCCGCCGTTCAGGCCGAGCACCGCGTGGTCGATCTCGTCGGTCGTGGCGGCCAGCCTCGGTACGACCTCGCGCGCCGCGAAGTCCAGGATGTCCAGCACCGGTTGGGGATGTCCGGCCGCGACCCGGGCGACCGCCACCGGGTCCCACTCCGCGTCCTCCATCGCCTGGACGAGGGCGCGCGCCCGCTCCTCCGCCTCGTCGGCGGTCGTACGGGTCGCCGCCGACTCGTCGAGCCCCAGCGCCTCGCGCAGACCGGGCAGCGATGCCGTACCGCCCCAGATCTGCCGGGCGCGCAGGATCGCCAGGACCAGGTTGACCCGCGCCTCACCGGTCGGCGCGCCGCCCAGGACGTGCAGCCCGTCACGGATCTGCGCGTCCTTGACCTCGCACAGCCAGCCGTCGACGTGCAGCAGGAAGTCGTCGAACCCGTCGTCGTCCGGCCGGGCTTCGAGGCCCAGGTCGTGGTCGAGCTTCGCCGCCTGGATCAGCGTCCAGATCTGGGCGCGGATCGCGGGCAGTTTGGCCGGGTCCATGGAGGAGATCGCCGCGTACTCGTCCAGCAGCTGTTCGAGGCGCGCGATGTCGCCGTACGACTCGGCGCGCGCCATCGGCGGTACGAGGTGGTCCACGAGCGTGGCGTGTACGCGCCGCTTGGCCTGCGTGCCCTCGCCGGGGTCGTTGACGAGGAACGGGTAGATCAGCGGCAGATCGCCGAGCGCCGCGTCGGGCGCGCAGGCGGCGGACAGGCCGGCGTTCTTGCCGGGCAGCCATTCCAGGTTGCCGTGCTTGCCGAGGTGGATCATGGCGTCGGCGCCGAAGCCGCCGTCCTCGCGGGTGGCCTGGATCCAGCGGTACGCGGCCAAGTAGTGGTGCGAGGGCGGCAGATCGGGGTCGTGGTAGATCGCGATCGGGTTCTCGCCGAAGCCGCGCGGCGGCTGGATGAGGATGAGCAGATTGCCGCGCCGCAGGGCGGCGAGCACGATGTCGCCGTCCGGGTCCCCGCCCGAGGCGACCCGGCTGCGGTCGAGGAACATCTCGCCGGGCGGCGGGCCCCAGTGCTCCTCCACCGAGGCGCGCAGCTCGGCGGGCAGCTGTCCGTACCACCGCCGGTAGTCGGCGGCCGGGATGCGGACCGGGTTGCGCGCCAGCTGCTCCTCGGTCAGCCACTCCTGGTCATGGCCGCCGGCCTCGATCAGCGCGTAGATCAGCTCGTCGCCGTCGCCGGACTCCAGCCCGGGGACCTCGTCGGTACCGAAGTCGTAGCCCTCTTCGCGCAGCCGGCGCAGCAGGGCCACCGCGCTGGCGGGGGTGTCCAGGCCGACCGCGTTGCCGATGCGGGAGTGCTTGGTGGGGTACGCGGAGAGCACCAGGGCGAGGCGCTTGTCCGGGTTCGGGATGTGGCGCAGACGCGCGTGCCGTACGGCGATCCCGGCGACGCGCGCGGCCCGCTCGGGGTCGGCGACGTACGCGGGCAGACCGTCCTCGTCGATCTCCTTGAAGGAGAACGGGACGGTGATGAGACGGCCGTCGAACTCCGGCACCGCCACCTGCCCGGCGGCGTCCAGCGGAGAGAGGCCCTCGTCGCTCTCCTCCCAGGCGCTGCGCGATCCGGTCAGGCACAGGGCCTGGAGAATCGGTACGCCCAGGGCGGCCAGCGCGCCCGCGTCCCACGACTCGTCGTCGCCGCCGGCCGAGGCAGCGGCGGGCTTGGTGCCACCGGCCGCGAGGACGGTGGTCACGAGCGCGTCGGCCGCGCCGAGCGCGTCGAGCAGCTCGGGCTCGGGGGCGCGCAGGGACGCCACGTACAGCGGGAGGGCCCGGCCGCCGGCCGCCTCGATCGCGGAGCACAGGTCGCCGACGAAGGCGGTGTTGCCGCTCATGTGATGGGCGCGGTAGTAGAGCACCGCGATCAGCGGCCCGCCGGGAACCTCGGGCCTGGGCTCGCGGGTCAGCGGGCCCCAGGTCGGCGCGGCGGCGGGCGGCTCGAAGCCGTGGCCGGTCAGCAGGACCGTGTCGGAGAGGAAGCGCGCGAGCTGGTCCAGGTTCGCCGGTCCGCCGTGGGCGAGGTAGGCGTGCGCCTCGGCGGCGATGCCGATGGGGACGGTCGAGGCCTCCATCAGCTGGGCGTCGGGGGCCTGTTCGCCGGTGAGGACGACGACGGGCGTGCCATGGGCGAGGAGTGCGTCGATCCCCTCCTGCCAGGCGCGCAGCCCGCCGAGGAGACGTACGACGACGAGGTCGGCGCCCTCCAGCAGTGCGGGCAGCTCGTCGAGCGCGAGCCGGGCGGGGTTGGCGAACCGGTACGGGACCGGGCCGCCCGCCACGTTGGCAGCGCGGGCGCTGAGCAGATCGGTGTCGGACGTCGACAGGAGCAGGAGCATGCGGCGTCTCGCCTTCCTCGGGGTCCGCGCCCCGGGCGGTGGTAGGACGGCGGGAGTTTCTGGCTGACCCGGGCTGTCGCCGGGCTCACAGTGGCGGGACCGCGCCGGCTTCTCACCGGGCTTCCTCCCCTGACGCCGTCGCTGGCGGTGACGGGCCGCGCGGCCCGCCGTCTGCATAGTAGGCGCTGCTGGTCACGGGCGGGGAGGGCGCCTGGGAGTACGTTCCCGGGGGCGGTGGAACGGCCCGAGGGGACGCGGGCGTACGTGGGTATGCTCGCGGCCATGCCGCCCACTTCGCCAACACCCGTGAACCGGGACGAAGCTCCCGCGCGCGCAGCAGCCCGAGCCGCTGTACGGGCTCCTGTACGGGAGCGGGGCGACGCCTGTCCGGGAGCGCTGCGGCTGCACGCCGCCGACGACGGCCGGCTGGCGCGACTGCGGCTGCCCGCCGGCATTCTGACGGACCATCAGGCCGAGGTGCTGGCGTCCGCCGCGGAGCGGCTGGGCGACGGGCATCTGGACATCACGTCCCGGGGCAACGTCCAGCTGCGCGGGCTGGCGGACGCGTGCGGCGGTGTACTCGCGGAGTTGCTGTACGGCGCCGGGCTACTGCCCTCGCAGGAGCACGAGCGGGTACGGAACATCGTCGCGTCACCGCTGGCCGGACTGGACAGAATCGGCGGACTCGCGTCCGTCGACGCCCAGTTGTGGGCGCGCGAACTGGACAAACTGCTCTGCGCGAGTGAGGCCGCGAAGGCGCTCTCGGGCCGATTCCTGTTCGCCCTGGACGACGGCCGTGGCGATGTCGCGGCCCTGGGCGCGGATGTGACGTTGCTCGCACGGCGGGACGCGCGGGACGCGCAGCCGGTCGAGCGGCCGGGCGGGGCGGCCCTGTTGCGTATCGGGGTGAATCGGTCAGGGCTGCGGCTGGATTCGTCAGATGCGCCGAGGGCCGCGCTGCTGGCGGCGGAGACGTTCCTCACGGTGGCGGAGGCGAGCGGCTCGGGCGCCTGGCGGGTACGGGAACTGCCCGCCGGGCAGGACCATGACCCCGGTCCGGAAGATCTTGAGGCGGCGGTGGCCGCGAGGCTGGCGGAGGCCGGGATCGCGGCGGAGTACGTGGCCGAGGCGACTACCCCCCAGGGCGCGCCCCCGGCTCCCGGACTGGTCCGTTCCCCCGACGGGACGGTGGCGCTGTCCGTGTACGCGACGCTGGGACGGTTGAGCGCGGCGCAGTGGCGACTCCTGTCGACGGCGGCAGCCGAAACGGAACGAGGGGAGCTACGGGTGACCCCGTGGCGAGGCGTGATCGTCCCCGGCCTGGACCCGGCCGCCGCCGATGACCTCCTGGACCGTCTCCGTGCGGCCGGGCTGATCACCTCCCCCGACTCCCCCTGGCACGGCGTCGGCGCCTGCACCGGCCGGCCGGGGTGCGCGAAGGCGCTCTCGGACGTACGGTCCGACGCGGCCGGGGCCGTGGCCATGACAGACACTCCCGGTGGACTGCCGGTCCACTGGTCGGGCTGTGCCCGCCGCTGCGGTCATCCCCAGGGCGGCTCGGTGGATGTGGTCGCGACGGGCGAAGGCAGCTACGAGATCTCCGTGCGGGGAACTCTCGTGACGACAGCGACGGTGACAGCGACGGTGACAGCCACAAGGACCGATACGCGGACCGCGACAACCGACGGACCAGAACTCGCCGACGCGGTCGCGACGGCACGGACCACCCCCTTGACGAGATGAGCGAGACGACAGTGTCCACAGTGCCGACCGGGCCCACGGGGTCCACCGGGCCCACCGGGCCCACCGGGCCCACCGGGCCCACCGGGCCCACCGGGCCCACCGGGCCCACCGGGCCCACCGGGTTCGACTACGAGAAGGACGGCGCGGCGATATACCGCCAGTCCTTCGCCACGATCCGCGCCGAGGCGGACCTCGCCGGGCTGCCCGCCGACGTCTCCCAGGTCGCGGTGCGGATGATCCACGCCTGCGGCATGGTCGACCTCGTACGCGACCTGTCCTTCTCCCCCGACGTGGTGGCCCACGCGCGCGCCGCCCTGCGCGCGGGCGCGCCCATCCTGTGCGATGTCGCGATGGTCGCCAGCGGAGTCACCCGTAAACGGCTGCCCGCGGACAACGACGTGGTCTGCACCCTGTCCGACCCCTCGGTGCCCGCCCTCGCCGCCGAGTTGGGGACGACGCGCAGCGCCGCCGCCCTGGAACTGTGGCGGGACCGGCTGGACGGCGCGGTGGTGGCCGTCGGCAACGCGCCGACCGCCCTCTTCCGGCTGCTGGAGATGATCGAGGACGGCGCCGCGCGCCCGGCGGCCGTCATCGGCGTGCCGGTCGGCTTCATCGGCGCGGCGGAGTCCAAGGACGCGCTCGCCGGACACCCGGCCGCTCTGGAACACCTGGTCGTACGGGGTCGGCGCGGCGGCAGCGCCCTCGCTGCGGCGGCCATCAACGCGATCGCGAGCGAGGAAGAATGAGCACGCAGTCCCCCCTCACGACCGGCACGGACAGTGGCGATGGCAGCAGCCGCACCGGTCAGCTGTACGGAGTCGGCCTCGGCCCCGGCGACCCGTCCCTGATGACCGTACGGGCCGTGCAGGTCATCGCGCGGGCCGACGTGATCGCGTACCACAGCGCCCGGCACGGCCGGTCCATAGCCAGGTCCATCGCGGCCGAGCATCTGCGCCCCGACCACATAGAGGAGCCGCTGGTCTATCCGGTCACCACCGAGACGACCGATCACCCCGGCGGCTACCAGGGCGCGATGGACGAGTTCTACACGGAGTCGGCCGCCCGGCTCGCCGTCCATCTGGACGCCGGGCGCACGGTCGCCGTGATCGCCGAGGGCGACCCTCTCTTCTACGGCTCGTACATGCACATGCACAAGCGGCTGGCCGACCGTTACCCGACCGAGGTCATCCCCGGCGTCACCTCCGTGAGCGCCGCAGCCGCCCGGCTCGGCACCCCGCTCGTGGAGGGCGAGGAGGTGCTGACGATCCTCCCCGGCACGCTGCCCGAGGAGGAGCTGACGGCCCGCCTGGCCTCGACGGACTCGGCCGTGGTGATGAAGCTGGGCCGTACGTTCCCGGCGGTGCGGCGGGCGGTCGAGCGTTCCGGACGGCTCGCGGACGCGCGGTATGTCGAACGCGCCACGATGAGCGGCGAGCGCACCGGCACGCTGGCCGGCACCGACCCGGACTCCGTGCCGTACTTCTCGGTGGCGGTGCTCCCGAGCCGGGTGGACGCGACGCCCGTGCCGTCGGCGACGGGCGAGGTCGTGGTCGTGGGCACCGGCCCGGCCGGGCCGCTGTGGCTCACCCCCGAGACGCGTGGCGCGCTGGCAGCCGCCGAGGATCTCGTCGGCTACACCACCTATCTGGACCGTGTTCCGGTCCGCCCCGGCCAGTTGCGGCACGGCTCCGACAACAAGGTGGAGTCGGAACGCGCGGAGTTCGCCCTCGACCTGGCCCGGCGCGGCAGGCGCGTGGCCGTCGTCTCGGGCGGCGACCCGGGGGTCTTCGCGATGGCCACGGCCGTACTGGAGGTGGCGTCCGCCGCCCCGTACAGGGACGTTCCCGTACGGGTGCTCCCGGGCGTGACCGCCGCCAACGCGGCCGCTGCCGCCGCCGGTGCCCCGCTCGGCCACGACTACGCCGTGCTCTCCCTCTCCGACCGCCTCAAGCCGTGGGAGGTCATCGCCGAGCGGCTGCACGCGGCAGCGGCGGCGGACCTGGTGCTGGCGCTCTACAACCCGGGCTCGCGCAGCCGCAACTGGCAGGTCGGCAAGGCCCGCGAACTGCTCCTGGAACACCGCGCCCCGGACACCCCGGTGGTACTCGGCCGTGATGTGGGCGGGCCGGAGCAGAGCGTACGGATCGTGCGTCTCGCCGATCTCGATCCGGCGCAGGTCGACATGCGGACGATCCTGCTGATCGGGTCCTCGCAGACGGTGACGGTACGGCGAGGCGAGGACGGTGACGGCGAGGAGATCGTCTGGACGCCGCGCCGCTACCCGGAGACGTCAGAGGCACGGGAGGTTCCGGGGACGCCGGAGACGCCCGAGGTACCGGAGACGCCCGAGGTACCGGAGAGCCTCGGCTCCCCGCAGACCTGAGCCAGCCAGGCCACCGCCTCCTCCGGAGTGGCCACCACGGGCACGCCCTCCGGCACGGCCGGCCGCCGTACGACCACGACCGGGATCCCGGCCTCGCGTGCGGCGGTGAGCTTGGGCGCGGTGGCCGCGCCGCCGCTGTCCTTGGTCACGACGACCTCGATGCGGTGGCGGCTCAGCAGGTCCCGCTCCCCGTCGAGGGTGAAGGGCCCCCGGTCGAGCAGGGTCTCCATCCGGGCGGGGTACGGCGGCTGTGGCGCGTCCACGGACCGTACGAGGAACCAGTGGCCGTCGAGGTGCGCGAAGGCGGCCAGGCCCATCCGCCCGGTGGTGAGGAAGACTCTCCCGGCGCCCAGCCGGGACAGCGCCTCGGCGGCCTCCTCCAACGACCCGACCGCATGCCAGTCGTCGCCCGGCCCCGAGGCGGAGGCCGGGACCGGGACCCAGGAGGGACGGCGCAGGACCAGCAGGGGAACATGAGCGGTGGCGGCGGCACGAGCCGCGTTCCGACTGATCGTTGCGGCGAAGGGATGAGTGGCGTCGATGAGCGCGTCCACGCGGTGCTCGCGCAGCCAGCGCTCCAGCCCCTCGGCACCGCCGAACCCGCCGATCCGTACCTCCCCGGGAGGCGGCACCGGCCGGGAGACGCGTCCGGCGAGGGACGTGGTGACGCGGAGCGGGCGGCGGCCGTGCGGACGCGGGCTCTCGTTCCCGCTCGCGGCGAGCGGTTCGACAAGCGGTTCGGCGAGAGCCTCGGCGAGCCGGCGCGACTCCGTCGTACCGCCGAGGATCAGCACGTGCCGGGGTGTGTCCTCCGCCGGGCCTTCCGTCGGCTCGTCCTTCGCGCCGCGCTTCGCGCCGACCGCCGGCGCGTACCTCGGGTCGTACCTGGGGTCGTACCTGGGGTCGTCCATCAGGTCATCCTTCGGTTCATCCGTCGGGTCATCCGTCGGTTCATCCTTCGGGGCTCTCCATGGCTGAGGCGGACACGGGCGGGCGCGCCGCCCCCTCGGCGGGCGGACGCAGCGCTCAACTCAAGCACACGGGTCTGCGGTCCGGCTGGACAACGGGTGCCTGCGCGACGGCCGCGACGAAGGCCGCGTACACGGCGCTGCTGACGGGCGACTTCCCCGACCCGGTGACGATCGGGCTCCCCAAGGGCCAGACCCCGGCGTTCGCGCTGGCCACGGAGGACCTGGAACCGTCCCGGGCCAGCGCCACCGCGGGCGTGGTCAAGGACGCGGGCGACGACCCGGACGTCACCCACGGCGCGCTGGTCCGCGCGACGGTACGGCTGCTGCCGCCGGGCTCCGGCGTCGTCTTCCGGGCGGGCGACGGTGTGGGTACGGTGACGCGCCCCGGCCTCCCCCTGGGTGTCGGCGAACCGGCGATCAACCCGGTCCCGCGTGAGCTGATGCGTACGCATGTGGCGGAGGTGGCCGCCCGCCACGGCGGCACGGGCGACGTGGAGATAACGGTCGCCGTGGACCACGGCGAGGAGATCGCCCGCTCCACCTGGAACCCCAGGCTGGGCATCCTCGGCGGTCTCTCCGTCCTCGGTACGACGGGCATCGTCGTCCCGTACTCCTGCTCGGCCTGGATCGACTCGATCCGCCGGGGTGTGGACGTGGCCCGCGCGGCGGGCCGTACGCATGTGGCGGGCTGCACGGGTTCGACCTCGGAGAAGACCGTCCAGGCCGTCCACGCCCTCCCCGAGGACGCCCTGCTGGACATGGGCGACTTCGCGGGCGCGGTCCTCAAATACATCCGCCGCCACCCGGTCGACCGCCTGACCATCTGCGGCGGCTTCGCCAAGCTGTCCAAACTGGCGGCGGGCCACCTGGACCTCCACTCGGCCCGTTCCCAGGTGGACAAGGGTTTCCTGGCGGAACTGGCGGCCGGCGCGGGCGCGGACGAGGCCCTGACGGCGCGGGTGGCTGAGGCCAACACGGGCCTGGCGGCACTCCAGTTGTGCCGGTCCGAGGGCGTACGGCTGGGAGACGCGGTGGCGACGAGAGCGCGGGACGAGGCGCTGGCGGTCCTGCGCGGGGCGCCGGTGGAGGTGGACGTGATCTGCATCGACAGGGCGGGCACGGTGGTGGGCCGCAGCGAGCCGGGGCGTACGGGGGTGTAGCCCCCGTACGCCCCCGTACGCCCCAGTCGGAGTCCTCGCGCGCCTCAGGAACCCGCTTCCCGCACCGATCAGCCCGCCCGCCAGAACAGGACAGGACCGACTGACCGACCGACCCTATTCATCGTCCTCCTCCGGCAGGACCTCGAAGTCGGTGAGGAAGCACGCGACATCACCGCCGGCGGTGCGGCCGATCCAGGTGGAGTACGAACCGTCTCCCCAGCCGGTGCTGAACGCGACCAGGGCGTGGTCGTCGTCGCCCACCGACATGGTGATCGGGTCGGTGGCGGGTATCCGGGGGTCCCTGTCGAACCTGGCGGACAGCACCTCCTCGGCGAAGTCCTCGTCCTCACCGAGGGCTTCGACGGTCCGGGCGTCGACAAAGCATCCGGTGCCGGAGTCGACGGGGTAGCCGAAGAGCTCGTCGTCTTCGAGATCGTCCAGGTCGTCGCCGGGCGTGACGGCCAGCTCCCAGGTGGCGACGGGCTCGTCCCGTATCTCCAGCCGGGCCCCGGCCACGCGGGTGTTCCCCTGGTCCTCGCCGTCCGGACCGATCATGTCCACCATGATCAGGACGACCGGATAGGTGCCCGGCCTGACCTGCTCGGTGAACGCCAGCTCGGCGGGATCGTCCTCGCCGAAGTAGGCCGGCTCCATCGCGACGACGCGGCCGGAGGGCAGCGACAGCGGGACGCCGGGCAGGACCCTCACCAGCAGGCTGACTTCGGCATCCGGGAAGTCGTGGCTGGTGCCCGGCGCGAAGAGCTGTACGAAGTCGGGGGCGGGGACGGGCATGAGATCTCCTGCGGTGTGCGTACCGCCCGATGCGGCCGATCACCGTAAACGTAGCGCCGGCCACTGACATCGCCCCCGGCCACCGAGCAGCCACGGAGTGTACGGAGGGCGTCGGGCTGGAGAACGCGGGAGCGGACGAACGTGGACGCGGGCGCAGAAGGACGCAGGCGCGGACGGACGCGGACGCAGAGGGACGCGGACGCGGACGAATGCAGACACAGAGGGGCGCGGACGAACGCCGGTGCAGAGGGACGCGGACGAACGCAGGCGCGGAGGAACGCAGGCGCGGAGGAACGCAGGCGCGGAGGAACGCAGGCGCGGAGGAACGCAGGCGCGGAGGAACGCGGGCGCGCAAGGACCGGCTCAGCGCCAGGGAATGTTCCGCCACGGGCTGCCCTCGTTCTCCGTCAGGAGACGGTGGGCCACGAGGTTGTGCTCGTAGAAGTGGCCGTACTCCTCTTCGTCGAAGCGCAGCACCCGCCCCAGCGCGAACGCGGCGGAGAAGTCCTCCCACGAGTGGTACGCCGACTTGCTCAGCGCCCCCGCGTACACGATCGCCTGCTCGGCCTCGTGCGGGTCGCAGAACCGGGCGGACAGCCCCCAGCGCGCCAGGTTCACGGCCCGCCCGTAGTCGTAGGCGACCAGCGTGGTGATCCTGCCGTCCGGCGACAGCAGCCCGTCGGCGCGGAAGCGGGACTCGTACCGGATGATGCGCCGCACCAGCTCCTCGATCTCCCTGACCGCCGACGGCCTCGCCCCTATGTCCTGCGCGTGCCCGGCGGCGGTCTCCCGCCACAGCTCGGCCGACGGCGTCTCGCCGAGCCCGGACCGCAGCTGCTCACGGACCCGCAGGACGAAGTCGGGCTCCGCCGGGCTGTTGCGCGCGTCGAGCAGGGCGTTCAACTGCTTCTGCCAGCCCGCGCGTTCGGTGATGCCCCAGTGTTCGCGGAGCAGTTCGCGTTCCTTCGCGTACTCGTGGAAGACCGTGCCGACCTCGTTCCACGGCACCCCGTTCTGGACGGCCAGGTGCGCACCGCAGGCCAGACCGTAGGCGAGCGGCCCGTGCAGCGCGCCGTGCCGCAGCGCGAGCAGCCGGTCCCCGGTCGGCTGGTCGTTCTCCGCGTAGTACCGGAGCCACATCGCGCGGTGCTGGGGCGTGGCGGGCAGGAGAAGCCGGGCCGGAGTACCGGCGTTGACCGCCAGCAGTCGCCGGGGTTCGGACCAGTCGAAGTTGGCGATCCACTTGAGGGAGACGCAGTGGAACACCCACTCGGGATGCCACGGCGGCAGCATCCCGCGCGTGAGCACGGGCAGGCAGCTCTCGCCCGTCGGTTCCCGGTACGAACGCCAGACCACCATGCCGGGCTCCGCGTCGACCTCGGCCTTCGGCACACCGATGTAGAGCTCCGCGCCGGCCAGTACCCGTAGCTGCGCCTCCACGTCGCCGCGCGCCACCGCCTCGTACAGCAGTTGTTCCGTCTCGGACGGCGGCACCCAGGGGGCGGCGCCGTACGCGGGGCTGTTGGGGTACGAAGGGGCAGGTCCCCCATGCGTGTTCATGACCACGGGATGTTTCGGTAGGGGCCGGCGGGGTCCTGGGTGAGGATGCGGTGCTGGGCGAGCGACTCCTGGTAGGTGGTCTCGGCATCGTCGTCCTCGGCGCAGTGGATCACCCGGGTCAGCGCGTAACCGAGGGAGAACTCCGCCCACGATCCGTACGCCTGCCGGGCCAGTTCGCCGATCCTCAGCACGGCCTCTTCGGCCTCGTGCGGCTCGCAGTAGCGCGCGCCCAGCGCCAGCCGTACGACATTGACCGCGCGCCCGTGGTCGAAGGCGGCCAGGGTGTCGACGCACGCGTCGGCCGCGAGAATGCCGTCGGCGCGGAACCGTTCCTCGTACGTGACGATGCGCCGCAGCCAGTCGCCGGGCGCCTCCCCCGGCTCCTCCCCGGGCCCCTTCCCGGGCCCCTTCCCGCCGGAGCCGGGCGCACCGGGCGTGCGGCATTGCGCCGGTGGGGGGCTGACGCTGTCGGACCACTCCTGGTACGTGGGCGTCCGCTTCAGCCGCCTGGCGAGCGTGCGCCGGGCCTGGAGGACGTATTCAGGGCTACGGCCGACGAGCCGGGTGGCCAGCAGCAGGTCGAGCGTCCGCCGGAAACCGGCCCGGTGGACGACACCCCACGGATTGCGTAGCCGCGCGATGTCCGTCCCGTAGTCCTGGTAGACGGCGCCGAGTTGGTTCCAGACGAGGCCGTTGTGTACGGCGAGATGGGCGCCCAGGGCCAGGCCGTGGGCGACCGGCCCGTGCAGTGGCCCGCCGCTGTGCGTGAGCAGCCGTCCCCGCGGCGGGCCGCCGGACCGCGCGTGGGCCTTCAGCCACTCCTTGCGGTGCGCCGGCCGGGCCGCGACGGTGGTCACGTACGGCGTGCCCAGGTTGATCCCGAGCCACCACTTGTTGCCCGGCCAGGTCCGGGCGAGTTCGGCGAGCGTGGTCTCCCGGAACACCCACTCCGCGTGCCAGGGCGGCAGCATGCCGGGGGTCAGGACGGAGACGCAGTTCCGGCCCGTCGCGTCGTCGCGCCGCAGCGGGAGCGGGGCGGTGAAGCCGGGAGTGTCGGCGTCGAGCCGGGCGACGAGGACGTAGAGGCGGCTGCGGGAGAGGACGTCGAGCACGGCGGCCTGGTCGCCGTCGCCGCGTGTGCTCGCTTCGTACAGCAGCCGTTCGTCGGCCGTCGGCGCGGTCCAGGCGGTGCCTGTCGTACTCGTCGCGCCTGCCGCACCTGTCGCGCCCGTTGTGCCTGCCGCATCCGTCGAACTTGTCCCCGTTGCCACAGCCCGATCTTACGGAACGGGGCGGGGGCTGTTGCGAGACAGGTGGCGCGAGCGCGTGGAGGCTTCGGCGCATCGGGGCAGGTGGCCCTCGGAGTGGATGGCAGCGGCTCAATCGAGGGTGGCCAGATGATCGGCGTCGCCTCCCCGCCACTCGATGAGGAAGATGGTCGCGTCGTCGCTGGTGATGCCGCCTCGTTCGTGTTTCAGGGAGTAGGAGAGCGCGCGCACCACCGATCGCACGGCGGTGTGCTCGCGTACGGCGCGGTTCGTGTACTCGATGAGTTGCTCCTCGCCGAACTGTTCCCCGCCGTCCTGGTGCTCCTCGATCAGACCGTCCGTGAAACACAGCAACCGGTCCCCGCGTCGCAGCATCCGCTCGCTGACCACCGGCTCCTCACCGCCGAAGCCGACCGGCAACGTGGTCGGGCTCTCCAGCCGGTCCACCACGGTGCGGTCACGGATCAACAGCGGTGCCGGATGGCCGGCGTTGACCCATTGCAGCCGGCCCGTCGCGATGTCCAGACACATCATCTGCGCGGTGACGAAGTGGTCGTGGCCGAACTGCTCGTTGATGGCCCTGTCCATGAACGCGTACACCTGGGACAGACCGGTGTTGGCCCGTCGCGTGTGGCGGTAGGCGCCGATGGCCACCACCGCCATGGTCGCCGCGTCCAGGCCGTGGCCCATCGCGTCGATCATGGCCACATGAAGGATGTCGCCGTTGAGCGCGTAGTCGAAACTGTCGCCGGCCACCTGGTACGCGGGCTCCAGGATTCCCGCCACCTCAACCTGCGGAACGGTCATCGACAGCGGAGGCAGCAACGACCATTGGATCTCCGCGGCCACGCTCATCGGGGCGCTGCGCCGGGCCTGGAAGAACAGGTCGGTGTAGGCGTCCTTGGTGACGATCATGTCCGCGACCAGACCGGCGAGCCTGCGCAGCAACCGCCGGTCGTCGTCATCGACGCTGTCCAGAGTGACGGCCATCGCCCCGACCTGGTCACTGCCGTCCAGCAGTGGCAGATACATCCGTACGCTGCCGCCCTGCGGCACCTCTACCGTGCTGCGGGTCAGGAACGCCTCGCCGGCGGGTGAGTTCTCGACCGGCTCGGGGTTACCGACCGTAAGCCGCCGGCCCGGCAGCGGCACCAGCAGCATCTGTTCGTAGTCCTGCAAGAGGATCGAGAGATTCCGGCCACCGACCCTGGCCACCTCTTCCGCGACGAGCGGGGCGATCAGCTGCGGCGGCATCTCGTGAGCCCGGTCGAGCAGCACCCCCAGCAACCGCTCGCCGAACCCCTCCGACCGGTCGACCTCGGCCTTGCCCGGCTGCCGCCCGCCTTCGGTCATCCCTGCTCGCATCCTTCACCCGGCACGGAGTCCGGCACGGGAATTCGGTGGGTGTCGGTGGGTGGTCGTACGGAGCCGGTACGAGGTACGAGGTACGAGGCACGAGGCACGAGGCACGAGGCACGAGGCACGATCAACTCGCACAGCCTGCCACCGCCAACCCGCCTTACGAGCCGATTACGCCAGAGTCGGCATGTCCCACCGGGTCGGAACAGCCGGCATACGGTCTCCTGCGCAATCAGGAATCTCCTGCGCAATCAAGCGACAAGGCCCCCAGCCTCCCAGCTATCAGCCCTCAGGCCTCAGCCGTCAGCCGTCAAAGATCGCGGGCAGCGCTCGGCAAGCCGGCTTGGAGGGCATCCAGGAGCTGTTCCAGGTCCGCCAGTTGTTCGCGCCCCATCGCGCCGAAGACCTCCCGCAGTACCCGTTCCCCCGCTGCCGTCCCCGCCACGAGAGCGTCGGCGCCCTCCGAGGTGGTACGCACCAGCTTGGATCGCCCGTCATCAGGATCCGCCGCCCGCTCGACCAGCCCCTCACGCTCCATCGCCTCGACGGACTGGGTGACCGATCGGGGAGCCTGGCCAAGCTCCCGCGCCAGTACCGACTGCCGTACGGCGCCCCGACGCGGCATGCGGCACGCGGCACGCGGCACGCGGATCAAGCACGGGGGGGGCGGGCAGGCCCCCCCGTACCGCGCCTCAGCTGTTGCCCCCGCTGCCGCCGCCATTGTTGCCCCCGCCCGAGGCCGGGTCGCCGATACCTCCGACGTTGATGGTGTTGCCGCACACATTGATCCGCCCGGTGATCGGGTTTTGAACGATGTTGCCGGACGAGGGCCCCGGGGAGCCCAGCGTGGTAGCGGATGCCGAGGCTCCGCCTTCGTTGATGCATTCCTTGGTCTGGGCGTGCGACGGCTTCACGTGGAAGTTCCCCAGGGTGGAGTAGCCACCGGCGTAGTACCAGCGGCTGGGCTTGGGGTCGGTGTGGCTGGGCTTGAGGTCGGATTGGCCGGGCTTGAGACCCGAGTGACCCGGCTTGAGATCGGCGTGACCGGGCTTGGGGCCCGGCTTGGGATCGGTGTGACCGGGCGTGAGGTTCGGGCGGGGCTCGGGGCCCCCTGCCTGGGCGGGACCCACACACACGGCAGTCAGAAAGACGGCCAGGCCTGCGGCATGAGCGAACTTCTTCGTCGTGTTCATGGCGCCGATTGTCATGGCGACGACGATGAGCCCCGTCTCAACATGCCAAGCGTTAGCTCATACGGACTCCGCCTCTCACCCGAGGGCCCCTCACTCTGCGCCGGGTGACCCGGCCGACTTGCTGGAGGCGCCGAAAGCTGCGGGCCAGCCCGCGTTCGAGGAGTTCGAACGCACGCGTAATGACCTGCCCGGAATCGGCCAGGTCCGGCTGAAGGCACGAGCTTCGGGGCGCGAGTTTCGAGGGCGAACCGGGCGAGGGCCGCACAGGCCGAATCGCCCTCAGGGGCAGCCGACGTCCACGGCGATGGCATGGGCCAGGGCGGCCTGGACCGAGGGGGCGACTCGTACCCGACGGCACCACATGGTCGGTGACCGAGTCACCTCTCCAGGCGGCGAACCTGGAATGCCAGTCCCTCTGAGCTGCTCAACCTCACCACACGCCGACCAGTCTCCTCGGACCAGGTGACCGAGCCGTGGCCGTGGTCGTGCGCGCGGGCAACGACGCTGTCCAGATCATCGACGTCGACCGCGAGTTCCCAGTGCGGGGCGGAGGCACTGGGCCCAAGTGCGGCGATGAAATCAGCGCAGGTCAAAGGGGTGCTGGTCGTCTCCTCGTAGAAGCGCCGGGCTTTGTCGGGCTGTTCGCAGGCCAGGACCATACGGCGCGGGGCGCCCGCCGTGTGGGGCGGGAACTTCCATCCGGTGAAGTGGTGCGGCTGCCAAAGAGAGAAGGCGGCACCGACCGGATCGATCAATGTCGCCATGCGGCCTTGACCGCCCGCGTCGAAGGGAGGCACCAGAAGGCGAGCGCCGTTCACCGTCGCCGCTTCGGCACGGCGATCGACGTTGTCGACGGCCAAGTAGTAGGCGATGTGGGCGGGTGTCTCTGGCGGGTAGACCGGATCCGCCAAGTCACTCACGCCACCGATCAGATGGCCATCGACGGCTACCTTGGTGGCCTTGCGCCAGTCCTCCTCGTCCACCGCGAAGCGCCATCCCAGCGTCTTCGAGAAGAAGGTGGCGGTGCCGGCCAAGTCGCGGGTTTTGAGGTCCATCCAGCAGAACTCGTTCAATGAACCCAGACGGGTCGTCATCCGTGCTCCTTGTCGTCCCAAGGCTGGATATCGGTGCTTGGGCGACTCCGCAAGAGATTTTCAGCTGCGGTGCATGCAGGTGCATCGGCGGCGAACCGGCTCCTGCCGCGCCGATCCGAGCCTTCGCCGGCGTATCCAGTTGTCCATCGGTCACAGCGCTGGGCGGGCAGGGCGGGCCCGTTGCGTCTCAGGAAGCGGGAAATCCCGTACGGCTGACAGCCGCGGCGAACGTGGCCCAGCCACGGCACCCGATGACGGCCTGAGCGCGCGAGTGGCGGACCGGAACAAGCGAAGCAGCAGGGGCCAGCAGGGGCGGAGTATGAGGCCCGTACGAGGGTGGCTGCGGACTACGGGCCCCGTTTGCAGCCGAAGTTACGCGCCCCGCCGACTCGCTCACCTGCGCCTGCTCGTCGCCGCGCATCAGAATCGTGACGAGTTCCTGGCCGCGCTCCAACAGGCGGACGAGGCAGCCCTTTTCGAAAGGGTCTTTGGCTACCCGCCCCCACAAACCAACAGAGGACACTGACCGCGAACGGCCCGCGCACGCGGGGAGGAACGTGTACCGAAATTCCCGCCACACGGGAACTTCGGTACATCTCCGTGCGCGCGGGGAGCAGTCGTACGCGTTATCGGGCGTGCGGCGGTCCGTGGGTCCATCCCCGCGTGCGCGGGGAGCAGCACAGGCTGATGATGCCGGGGAGGTCTTCCCCGGGCCCATCCCCGCGTGCGCGGGGAGCAGGCGCCCCATGTCCCCGTGCCGGCCGCCGGGATGGGTCCATCCCCGCGTGCGCGGGGAGCAGCGGTCCTAAACCGCCAACCTTCCGAAAGGGAAGGGTCCATCCCCGCGTGCGCGGGGAGCAGGTCTCGTATCGCGTCTGTGCTCACCAGTTTCCCGGTCCATCCCCGCGTGCGCGGGGAGCAGCACCCGTAGCGGGCGGCCAGTTGCAGCCACCCGGGTCCATCCCCGCGTGCGCGGGGAGCAGAGTTCCCGACCTGCGGCTTTACCCTCGCCCCTTGCCGTTTTTCATTACTTCTACCGACTCCGATATTCCGTCAACAACCACCCAAGTCACCCCACCCCTCCACACTCATGCGACTCGTCTCGGTCCCGTTCCGCCGAGTACAAGTGGCTGTCGCGGAACTGCTCCGCGCCCAGTGTTCGGCCCACCATGATGACCGCCGTCCGGACCACGCCCGACGCCTTCACCTGTTCCGCGATGTCATCGAGTGTGCCGCGCAGGACCAGTTCGTCCGGGCGGCTGGCCATCGCCACCACTGCCGCCGGGCAGTCCGCACCGTAGTGCGGGAGGAGTTCGTCCACGACTCGGTCCACGTAACGGGCGGCCAGGTGCAGTACGAGCAGGGCACCGCTGCGTCCGAGGGTTGCCAGGTCCTCGCCTTCCGGCATCGGGGTGGCCCGCTGGGCGATGCGTGTGAGGATCACCGTCTGGCCCACCGTGGGGACGGTCAGTTCCCGCTTCAGCGCCGCTGCCGCCGCCGCGAACGCCGGCACCCCGGGCACCACTTCGTACGGCACACCCGCCGCGTCCAGCCGCCGCATCTGCTCGGCGACGGCGCTGAAGACCGACGGGTCGCCGGAGTGGAGGCGGGCTACGTCGTGGCCCTGTTCGTGCGCGTGGACCAGTTCTGCCGTGATGCCGTCCAGGTTCATCTGCGCGGTGTCGACCAGGCGCGCGTCCGCCGGGCATTCGGCGAGCAGTTCGCGCGGGACGAGGCTGCCCGCGTACAGACAAACGGCGCACTCGGCCAGCCTGCGCGCGCCCCGTACCGTGATCAGGTCGGCGGCGCCGGGGCCGGCGCCGATGAAGTACACCGTCATCGTTCTTCTCCTGAGGGAGCTGAGGGTTGCCCTGATTCCGCCGGGGGGACGGGCAGAGAGAGTTGCGTGGCCTGGGCGGTTTTCGTGACTGCCCACTGCGTGACCGGCATGGCCTGCCGCCAGCCGGTGAATCCGCCCACCGGGACGGCGTGGGCGACAGCCAGCCGTACCAAATCGCCACCGAAACGGCGGAAGCGGTCGGCCAGCAGCGCCTCGGACTCCAGCGTCACCGTGTTCGCCACCAGTCGGCCGCCCACCGGCAAGGCGTCCCAGCACGCGTCCAGCAGGCCCGGTGCGGTCAGGCCGCCGCCGATGAAGATCGCGTCCGGTACGGGCAAGCCCGCCAGCGCGTCGGGGGCGGCGCCGGTGACTACGCGCAGAGCGGGTACGCCGAGCGCACGCGCGTTACGGCCGATGCGCTCGGCGCGCGCCGGATCGCGTTCGACGGACAGGGCGCGGCAGGAACGGTGCGTACGCATCCACTCCACCGCGATCGAACCCGACCCGCCCCCGACGTCCCACAGCAACTCCCCCGGCGCCGGAGCGAGCGCGCCCAGCGTGGCGGCGCGGATGTGGCGCTTGGTGAGCTGGCCGTCGTGTTCGTACGCGGTGTCCGGCAGCCCGGGTACGGCACCGAGCCGCAACGCCTCCGGTGCGCGGCGGCATTCGACCGCCACGACGTTCAGCGGGTCGCCAGGCGGCTCGGCCCAGTCCTGGGCGAGGGCCTGGATGTGGCGTTCCCGGGGGACATCCGACGCGTCCGTGTCCGACTGCGCGCCGAGTTGTTCGAGTACGTGCATACGGCTCGGGCCGTAACCGTGCTGGCTGAGCAGCGCCGCGACCTCGGCGGGCGTCGCCGCGCCCGCGCTGAGCACCAGGATCCGGCGGCCGTCGTGCAGGACTGCGACGAGTTGTTCGGCGGGGCGGCCGACCAAGGTGACGATCTCGGTGTCCTCGACGGGCCAGCCGAGCCGGGCGCAGGCGTACGAGATGGACGAGGGATGTGGCAGCACGCGCAACGCTTCGGGGCCCACCTCCTCGGCGAGGGCGCGACCGATGCCGTAGAACATCGGGTCGCCGCTGGCCAGCACGGAGACCCGGCGCCCGGCACGGGTGGCGAGCAGCCCGGGAACGGCGGGCCGCAGCGGCGACGGCCACGCCACCCGCTCCGCCGTGCACTCGTCGGCAGGAAGGAGATCCAATTGCCGGGGCCCGCCGATCACGACATCCGCCGTGCGCAACGCCTCCCGGGCCTCACCGCCCAGCCCGGCCCAACCGTCGGCACCGATCCCGATGACGCTCGCTGGCGACGTGGAGGTCGCGGCGGACGCGGGTGACGCGGCGGACGCGGGTGACGCGCCGGGCGCGTGGGGCCCGGGGGGCGTTCGGGGCGGGAGGCTCACTGCCGTACACCTCTGAGCTGGGAGAAGACCGACCCTGAACTCTAGCCCCCACGGCTCCGGCGACTCGGGGGCGTATCGGATGCCGGTGGCTGGCGTATCCCCGCGTATGCGAAGAGCAAGTCGGGCTGTACGCCGGGTTCTGTCGCCCGGTGGATCCAACCCCGCACGCGCGGGGAGCAGTTGACCGCCGTGCGAGTCAGCGTGTCCGGGTAGGGTTCATCCCCGCACGCGCGCGCGGGGAGCAGAAGCTGCCGGTGTCCTCGAAGCACACGGTGCCGGGTTCATCCCCGCACGCGCGGGGAGCAGCCCTTGGGGCGCCTGGCCTCGATCAGGCCTTCGGGTTCATCCCCGCACGCGCGGGGAGCAGATGTCCGGCAACGCCTTCGCGGCGAACGGAGAGGGTTCATCCCCGCACGCGCGGGGAGCAGAGCGGGACCGAGACCTTCAGGATCAGGTCGTCGGGTTCATCCCCGCACGCGCGGGGAGCAGCGGGATGCCGCCCTCGCCGCTCATCGCGGACCTGGTTCATCCACGCACGCGCGGGGAGCAGAGTTCCCGACCTGCGGTTCTCTCTCGCCAGGACTCCATTTCTCATCACTTCCAAAGAGCGCGACAAAAGCCCCACACCACCCACCCCTCACCTCCCATCAGAACCGATTGACCAACCAGATCGCCCCCATCAGCGCCACCACCCCCGCCGCCACCAAGGCCCCCGCCCGCACCCCTCGCCGCGTCCATTCGCCCATCGTGTCCGCCCTTCTCCGCCCGCCGGCTCTCCCCCGTTCCTTCCCTGTTCCGGTGACGGCGAACGGGCGAAGGACGGAGAAGGCGGTACGCGGCGGGAGCCCGGCGTACACGCGCGTCTCCAAGCGGCGTCAGCCCTGCGCCTCACCGAAGAGCAACGCGAGCTGGGCGTCGAGCACCGTGACGGCGTCCTCCTTGGCGTACTGCTGCGACAGCACCTGTAGGCCCAGCCCGTCGACGAGTGCGAGCAGCCCGGCCGCGGCACGTTCGGGGTCCAGACCGTCCAAGCCGTCCAGGCGATCCAGACCGTCCGCGCCGTCCACCCGACCGGCGGCCCGGAGCTGGTCGGCGAGGAACGTCCGCGTCTCCGCCGCCGCCTCGCGCAGCCCGGACGCGATCGACGGCTTCACCGCGGCGTAGGCGTGGAACGCGAGCACAACGTGGTTCTCCAGCCGGCGCGTCTCGTCGAGCGGCAGCACCTGCAACAGCAGGCCGCGGACGAGTTCGCGCGGCGACGACGGTGCGAGCTCGTCCTGTGACCGTCCGCGGATCCGGTCCATGACCATGCCGAGGGCGAACGTCATCATCTCGTCCTTGGTGCCGAAGTAGTGCTGCACCATCCCGGTCGAGACCCCGGCCTCCGCGGCCACGTGCCGCAGGCTCACCCCCTCCAGGCCGCGCGCGGCCGCGAGCCGCATCAGTGCGTCGGCGAGCAGCTCCCGGCGCTCGCGGTGATCGATCTTGCGGGGCATGCGCCCACTTTACATTGCGCCTGTATTGCCTCCGGGATACATTGCGACTGTATTGAAAAGGAGATGCGCGATGGACGTGCTAGATCTTTCAGCGATCGACTCGGGGCAGCGGGAGCTGGTGGGCGGGAAGGCCGACGGCCTCGCCGCGCTGATTCGGCTGGGTGAACGTGTGCCGGACGGCTTCTGCGTCACGACCGAGGCGCACAGCCGCGGCGAGATGTCCCGGACCGAGGTCCTCGCCGCGTACCGGCGACTCGGCGGCGGACCGGTCGCGGTCCGTTCGAGCGCGACTGCCGAGGACCTGCCGGACGCGAGCTTCGCCGGGCAGCAGGACACCTTCCTCGCGGTGGAGGGAGACGACGAGCTGCTCACGGCGATCCGCGCCTGCTGGGACTCGCTGCACACCGAACGCGCGAGCACCTATCGCGAGGCCGCCGGCATCGCGCACGACACCGTACGGATGGCGGTCGTCGTCCAGCGCATGGTCGACGCCGAGGTCGCCGGCGTGCTGTTCACCGCCAACCCGCTCACCGGTTCGCGGAGCGAGTCCGTCGTGGACGCCGCTCAAGGACTGGGTACGGCCGTTGTCGACGGCGTGGCGGAGGCCGACCACTACGTGCTGGACGGTGCGGACCCCGAGGAACGGGGCTGCCTCACCCCCGCCCGGTTGAAGGAACTCCGCGAGGTCGGTGAGGGGATCCAGCGCCAACTCGGCGCACCGCAGGACATCGAGTGGGCGTACGGCCGCGACGGCACGTTGTGGCTGCTCCAGTCGCGGCCGATCACCACGCTGTTCCCGGCGCCTCCCGTGAGCGGGAAACCGGGGCCGCGGCTGTACGTCGAGTTCGGCCACGTCCAGGGCATGCTCCAGCCGGTGACACCGATGGGCATGTCGACGCTGAGGACACTGCTGGCCAGCATGCTCGCGTCGTTCGGCATGACGGTCGACATCGTCGACATCGGCGGACGGCTGTACGGCGACCTGACCGACGTGATGCGCGCCCCCTCGACGAGGCAGCGGCTGGTGAAGCTCATGGCGGTCGACTTCGGGCCGCGGGCGCAGGCCGTGGTGGAACATCTCCTGGACGACCCGCGGTTCGCCCCGGAGCACGGCGCCCGTCGGCGCAAGGCGGCCACGCTGGCAGCGGGACCGAAGGCCGTGGCCGGGATCCTCGGCGCACTGGCCCGGCCAGCGGCCGCGCGGGCACGCGTGTTCGGCACGATCGAACATCTCCGGCAACAGCCGGTCGTCGACCCGTCAACGGCCCCGGAGCTGCTGGCCCTGGTCGAGGACGCCGAGCAGCCGAACACCGGCCTCCAGGCCATCACGTGGCCGGTCGTCACCGGGCTCCTCATCGGCGCGGCGCTGCCGCCCCTCCTCAAAGGCATCGCGAGCGACGACGAGATCAGGACCGTGCTCGGCGGCATGCCGCACAACGTCACGATCGAGATGGACCTGGCGCTCTGGCAGGTGGCCCAGCACGCGGCGCCGCACCGAGAGCTGCTGCTGCGCGCCTCGCCGGACGAACTCGCCGCGGCCCACCTGGCCGGCGAGCTTCCCGACTTCGGCCTGGCCGCGTTCCTCGACGCCTACGGCCAGCGTTCCGCCGCCGAGATCGACATCGGCGTCCCGCGCTGGTCGGAGGACCCGGCCCCGGTCTTCGCGATACTCGCCAACTACCTGCGGGGCACCGACCCGGACCAGGCCCCGGACCGGCGCTTCGAACGCGCCGCGGCCAAAGCGGAGGCGATGCTCGCCGAGCTCGTGCGCCGCGCACGCCGCGCGTCGCCCGTCCGCGGACGGCTCGCCGGCTTCGCCCTGCGCCGTGCGCGCGAGCTGGCCGGGTTGCGCGAGGCGGGGAAGTTCGCCGGGCTGTACGCGTTGCGCGACCGCCGCCGACGCCTCCTTCTCATCGGCGCCGAGCTCCAGGCGAAGGGGCTGCTCGAACACGCCGACGACGTCAGGTTCCTCACGCTGCCCGAGCTGCGCACCGTCGTGGACCGCAGCCACGGCCCAAATGGGACCGGCCCGCATGGGCCCGACCCGCATGGGCCCGACCCGCATGGGCCCGACCCGCATGGGCCCGAGCTGCGCGAGACCATCGCCGGACGCCAGTCGCATTACGTGAGAGAGCTGCGGCGCCGTGCCGTTCCCGTCGCCCTGCTCTCCGACGGGACCGACGTGGAGACTCTGCTCCCGGCTCCGGCATCGGACGGCCGCACGCTCACCGGGACAGGCGCGTCCACCGGGCGGGTCAGCGGCCGTGCCCGCGTGGTCCGCGACCCTGCGAACGCGCACATCGAGCCGGGCGAGATCCTTGTCGCGCCGACGAGCGACCCGGGCTGGACACCGCTGTTCCTCACGGCGGGCGGGCTGATCACCGAGACCGGCGCGGTGATGGCGCACGGACCGACCGTGGCGCGGGAGTACGGCATCCCTGCCGTGATTTGCGTCCCCGGCGCCACCGAACGCATCCGGACCGGGCAGATGGTCACCGTCGACGGCACCACGGGAACGGTCACGGTCGACGAACTCGCCACGACCGACACGGCCATGACGTCCCCGCGCAGATCCTGACCGGCCGACACGGCGAAAGCACGAAAGGGCAAAAGGGCGAAAGGGCGAAAGGGCGAAAGACGGAGAGGCAGATGAGGCCGGGCGGAAAGGCCGGACGACGAGGCCGGTACGTGGTGGGGCCCGGCGTACACGTGCAGACGCACACGTACACCGGGCCCCAACCACATAGCGCAGGTATCGGCGGACCGGCGGACCGGCGGACCGGATCAGCGAGCCGCCCCGACCCCCGCCCCGGCCTCATCCGCATGCGCGTCCGCGTCCGCTGCCGCCCCGGAAGGCCTCCCGGACGACAGCGCCCGCTCGGCCAACTCCCCGAAGATCAGCCCGAAGGCCGTCCACAGCAGTGCCTGTACGCCGAGCGACGCCAGCCTGAACTCCCACAGCAGAGCCGCCGGGAAGGCCTGCGGAACAGCGTCTGTGTTGGCGGGCAGGACCAGACAGGCCAGTCCCACCGCGACGACGTAACCCGCCCCGGCGGCGACCGACGCGTTCCAGTTGCCCAGGCGCGGGGCCAGGCGTCTTCCCGCGATGACGGCGACGGCCGCCAGCAACACGCTGAGCACGATCATCAGGAAGAACAGCGTGGTGCGTTTGCCGATGGTGTCCGGGTTGCCGACCGCCGGCGGGGTCGCCGGATACTTCAGGAACGGCACCAGGTAGACCGTCGTGAAGGCGGCCCCCGCGATCAGGGCCGCTGTCGCTCTCGGGCCGAATCTGCCGAACCTGCCCAGGCCCACGGAGAAGACCAGCGAGGCGATTCCGCCCAGGGCCACCCCGTACACCAGAACACCGGTGGCCAGTCCGAACGTCGACTGGACCGGCCTGCTGACCAGTTCTTCCTCCTCTTCCTCACTCTGTCCCTCCCCCTGGGGAGCCGCGTGATCCGCGTGCTCCCCGTTGGCGGCGGGTGCCGAACCGGAACTTGTCTCCTCGAGCGCGATGGAGTCCCGTACCGAGGGCTCACCCACCACATAGGCCAGCGCGAACGCGAAGAGTCCGGCCAGTACGCCCGCGATCATGCCGCGAACAAGGAGACTTCTGACGGTGGAGGCATGCATGCGCGTGATCTCCGTCAGTGGTCAGTGGCAGGGGAAGCCGAGCAGGTGACGGCCGTCGTGCACCCATTCGTGCACACCCGCCCCCGAGAACACCGACGTCGCGCCCTGCTCGGCGCCGACGAAGTACAGCAGGACGAGCATCAGGGTGCCGACGAAGACCGCCCACGGCAGAACCGCGCGCAGAGGGATCGGGGCCACCGGGGTGGCGGTGGGCGAAACGGCCGGGGGCACAATGGACTGAGCCATGGCGGAACCTCCTTGGGGAACTCGCGTCCCGTTCAGTGGAGCTCGTACGACGACCATCGGGTCTGACTCACCGGATCCCCGCTGCGCTGTACGCAGCCGGCACCCGGAATACAGTGGCGCGACCGTGCCGGACTCTCACCGGGCTTCCGTCCTGCCGTCGTAAATATCGACGTGAACGTACCGCGAACCGGCAGACGGGCCAAGGGGCCCTCTCCTCCTTCCCTCCCCTTCCCTCTCCTCCTTCCCCCGCCGCCGGACCACGGCATACGGTGCGCGTCGAACGCCCCGCGCGGTACGGGAGTTGATCCCGCCTCCGCTCCGGCCCGGCCCGGAGCGGAACCGTCACGGGAAGCCGAGGAGCCGAGGAGCCGAGGAGAGCCGTATGACGACCCGGGTGATGTTCATCTCACCGGCCATGAGCACAGCCCTGCGCGAGGCCCGCTTCGAAGGTGGAGACGACGCGCTCGACCCCGTCGGGCTGCGTCAGGCCGAAGCCGCACGCGAGGCCGTACGGGACCTCATCCCGGACGTCGGACCGGGCGCCGTACGCGATGTCGTCCAGGGCATCGGACCGGACCCCCTACGGGAGACCCGCGCCACCACCCTCTACGTCTCCCCCTCCCCCCGCTGCCGCCGCACCGCCGAAGTGCTCGGTCTCGACGCCCGGCCGCTGGCCGCCCTGGCTCCGTGCGCGATGGGCCGCTGGCAGGGCCGGACCCTCGATGACGTGGCCGCCGCCGAACCGGAGTCGGTGGCCGCCTGGCTGTCGGACCCCGCCGCCTCCCCGCACGGCGGCGAGTCCCTGCTGGCGCTGCACACCCGCGTCGGCCACTGGCTCGACAACCTGAGCGCGGAGAAAGACCCTGTGGAGAAAGACCCTGTGGAGAAAGACGGTGCGGAGAAAGACGGTATGGACAAGGACTGTGCGGAGAAGAGCACATACCCCGCAGACCCCCCAGCCCGCCTCATCGCCGTCGCCGAACCCGACGTCATCCGCGCCGCCGCCGTCCATGCCCTCGGCGCGACACCGCGATCGTTCTGGCGGTTCGACGTACGTCCCCTGACCGTCACCGAACTCAGCGGGCGCGACGGCCGCTGGAACCTCCTCGGCGGTCGCCCCCTGCACGGCGCCGCCGGCTGAGGAGCGCCGCTCCGGCCCCGCCCGCAGCATTCGCCGTCGACAGGCAGGCAGTGTAGATGTAGGTACATGGCCCGAAATATGGGTCGATCCTGGGCTCGTACACTGACCGCCCGCTCCGGTCGGCGCCCACGGAGTCGGCGGCGTGAGCACTCGCGCACGACACGCGGGTGGCGAGGAAGGTTCCGGCGCGGTGGCCCGCGGACGTCGCCGGCACGGCGCCGTCCGTGGTGGCTCGACGTACGTACCGTCGCCGCGCAGGTGTTCATCCTGCAACTGGTGATCGTCCTGCTGCTCATCGGGGCCTCGCTGACCACGCTCCTCCTGGTCTCCCGGCACGACACCACCCAGGAGGCGCACAACCGTTCCGTCGCCGTCGCCACCGCCTTCGCGAACTCGCCGGGAATGGTGGCCGCCCTGCGCTCCCCCGACCCGACGGCGATCCTCCAGCCCAAGGCCGAGGCGGCCCGCAAAGCGTCCGGGCTCGACTTCGTCGTCGTCATCAACACGAAGGGGATCCGCCTCACCCACCCCAACCCCGACCGCATCGGGATGCACTACATCGGCACCATCGGGCCCTCGCTCCACGGCCACACCCTCACCGAGACCATCCAGGGCAGCCTCGGCCCCGCGATGCGGACCATCACCCCGGTCACCGACTCCCGGGGGCAGGTGGTCGGCCTGGTGGCCGCCGGGATCACGATCAAGAAGGTGAGCAGCCTCACCAACCGGGAGATCCCGATCCTCCTCGGCGCCGCCGCCGCCTCGCTGGCCCTGGCCACAGGGGGAACCGCGCTGGTGAGCCGTCGGCTGCGCCGTCAGACCCATGGGCTGGACCCCGTCGAGATGACGCGGATGTACGAGCACCACGACGCGGTTCTGCACGTCGTACGGGAGGGTGTCCTGATCGTCGACGGCGACGGGCGGCTCATGCTCGCCAACGACGAGGCGATCCGCCTCCTCGGCCTGCCTCCGCGTCCGGAGGGCCGGCCCGTCACCGGTCTCGGCCTGGACCCGCACATCGCCGACCTGCTGTCCTCGGCACGCGCCGTCACCGACGAGGTGGTGACGACCGGGGACCGGATGCTGGCGGTGAACAACCGCTCCACCGACCGTGACGGAGGGCCGCCCGGCAGCGTCGCGACACTCCGCGACTCCACCGAGCTGCGCGCGCTCACCGGCCGCGCGGAGGTGGCGCAGCGGCGCCTCAAGCTGCTGTACGACGCCGGGGTGGAGATCGGCACCACCCTCGATGTGACCCGGACCGCCGAGGAGCTGACACGGGTGGCGGTCCCCCGGTTCGCCGACTTCGCGACCGTGGACCTCGCGGAGCCCGTCCTGCGCGGCGAGGAACCGTTCGAGGTGACCGTGGCCGACATGCGCCGTACGGCGATTCGCGGCATCCGGGACGACCATCCGTTCTACCGCGTGGGCAAGGTCTTCTCGTTCCGCTCGTCCACCCCGCAGGCGTGGAGCCTGGAAAGCGGGCACGGGGCCGTCGAACCCGATCTCCGCCGGGCCACCGGCTGGCAGGCCCAGGACCCCGAGACGACCGCCCGGGTCATCGACTACGGCGTCCACTCACTCGTCACCGCGCCGCTGCGGGCGCGCGGAGTCCTTCTGGGGGTCGTCAATTTCTGGCGTTCGGAACGGCCCGAGTCCTTCGAGGAGGAGGACGTCTCCCTCGCCGAGGAACTGGCCGGCCACGCGGCGGTCTGCATCGACAACGCGCGCCGCTACACCCGCGAGCACGCCATGGCCGAGACGCTCCAACGCAGCCTGCTGCCCCGCGTACTGCCCGAGCAGAACGCCCTCGACGTCGCCTACCGCTACCTGCCGGCCGAGTCGGGAGTGGGCGGCGACTGGTTCGACGTCATCCCGCTGCCCGGCGCCCGGGTGGCGCTGGTCGTGGGAGACGTCGTCGGGCACGGTCTGCACGCGGCGGCCACCATGGGACGGCTGCGTACGGCGGTCGCCAACTTCTCCACGCTGGACGTGCCGCCCGACGAGATCCTGTCCCATCTGGACGAACTGATCGCCCGTATCGACCAGGACGAGGGCATCGCGGGCGGCGGCGGGCTGGTCACGGGAGCGACCTGCCTGTACGCGATCTACGATCCGGTGACCCGGCACTGCACGATGGCCCGCGCCGGACACCCGCCGCCCGCGCTGGTCCGGCCCGACGGGAGCGTGGAGTTCCTCGACATGCCGGCCGGGACGCCGCTGGGGCTGGGCGGGCTGCCGTTCGAGACGGTGGAACTGGTGCTCCCCGAGGCCAGCCATCTCGTCCTGTACACGGACGGTCTCATCGAGGACCGCAGCCGCGAGATCGACGCCGGGCTGGAGCTGCTGCGCGAGGCGCTGTCACGCGGCGACCGGGGCCCGGAGGAGACCTGCGCGGCGGTGCTGGACGCGCTGCTGCCGACCCGCCCCAGCGACGACATCGCGCTCATCGTCGCCCGTACCCGCGTGCTCCCGGCCGACAGCATCGCCGAGTGGGACGTGCCCGCCCACCCCTCGGAGGTCGCCGTCGTACGCGCGGCCGTGATCGAGCGGCTGGAGGAGTGGGGGCTGGGCGAGGTCGCGTTCACCACGGAGCTGATCCTCAGCGAGCTGATCACCAACGCCATGCGCTACGCGAGCGGCCCGATCCGGGTACGGCTGCTGCGCGTACGCAACCTGATCTGCGAGGTCTCGGACTCCAGCAGTACGTCGCCCCACCTCCGCTACGCGGCGGCCACGGACGAGGGCGGTCGCGGGCTGTTCCTGGTCGCGCAGTTCGCCGAGCGCTGGGGCACCCGGTACACGCCGGGGGGCAAGGTGATCTGGGCGGAGCAGGCGCTGCCGTGAACAGCGAGGTTCCCGCCGGACAGGGCCTACGGGCGGGCCCAGCCCGGGTCGCGGCCCGTCAGCGCCAGCAGCGTCTCGAACGGACCGGCGTCCGCCCCCACCGGCACCGGCTCCCCGAACACGCCCATCTCGCGCGCCTTCGGCGCCAGCGCCCCGAAGTCCACCCGGAGCATGTCGACGACCGCCGGATCCGGCTCGTACGGCTGCCCTGTCGCCCGCGCCAGGTCCCATCCGTGCACGGTCAGGTCACCGAGCGCCATCGCGCCCACGGTCCTGGCCGGCATCCCCATCGCTCCCGTGGTGCCCTCCTCGGCGCCCGGCGCGTCCCAGGCCGCGACGAGCCGTACGGTCTCGTCGGCGAACCGGTCGCGCCACTCCCCCTCCAGATGCTCGGGGGCGGCCCCGAAATCGGTCTCGCCCCTGGCGGCCAGCACCTGGAAGTTCACCAGGACCTGGAAGAGATGGTCGGCCAGGGCGTGTACGTCGTAGGCGCTGCACGGGGTCGGCGCGGTGAGTTGGGCGTCGGTGATGCCACGGACGACGGGGACGGTGCGGTCGGCCGCCATCTCCAGCAGCCTGCTGATCTTTTCGCTCATGCATTCGACCGTAGGGGCGGCCGACCCCTCCGTATTGAACAAACGCGACATAGGATTCTCGACATGGCTGGCAGGGCTGGTCCACGGCGTGACACCCGGGGCATCGTCGACGCCCCCGAGCTGTTCGCGCGCGTACGTTTCCGCCGCCGCGAGCCGGACCCGGCCCTGCGGCCGTATCTGGAGCACTACTGGCTGATCGACTGGGACCTGGAGCGGCCGTACGCCTCGCATGTCGTGCCGCATCCGTCGGTGAATGTCGTGTTCCAGCGATACGGCAACGGGCCTGACGGCACCGACTCCGCGGAGGTCGCCGGCATCGGCCTGGAACTGTTCACCCAGAAGCTGGAGGGGCGGGGCCGGGTGTGCGGGGTGCAGTTCCGGCCCGGCGGCTTCCGGCCGTTCGCGCCGGGGTGGCCGGTGTCGGAGTGGACGGGGCGGCGGGTGCCGATCGGCGAGGTCATGCCGACGACGGACGCGGACATCGCGACGGTACTGGGCCCGCCCGAGGTGCCCGCCGAGGTCCGGTCCGAGGTGCCCGCCGAGGTCCGGTCCGAGGTCCGGTCCGAACGCCTTGAGGAAATCGGCACCGCCGCAGAGGACGCCCGCGTGGCCGCCCTCGACGCGTACCTCCTGAGCATCGGCCCACGGCCCGACCCGAGGGCCACCCTCGCGATGGACCTGGTCGAACGGATCCGGACGGACCGTACGACCCGGCGCGTGGCCCGGCTCGCCGAGGCGGAAGGGCTCTCGGTGCGCTCGCTGCAACGGCTGTTCGCCGCATACGTGGGAGTGGGACCGAAGTGGGTGATCCTGCGCTACCGCATTCACGAGGCGCTGGAACGCGCGGAGTCCGCCCCCGGCGGCGAGGCCGACTGGGCGCGGCTGGCCGCCGAACTGGGCTACAGCGACCAGGCGCATTTCGTACGGGACTTCACGGCGACGGTCGGCGTGCCCCCGACGGCGTACGGCCGGACGGGCGCCTAGGTGTATTGCCCTGTCCGGCCGGTCTTCGCCGGGCTCGGAACGCCCCAGCGACATCAGCCGCTACCGCGTCCGGCGCCACCTCGCCGCGATGCCGAAACGCCCACAGGAAACCACCCCGCGGGCGCACCGGCGCCTTGCGATCCACGGCGCCGGACACCCCGGGCGCCCCGGACGCCCCGGACCGATCCGACAAGACCGACCGGACAGGACGCAGGCCCTGTCGTCGACCTGCCGTACGCCGTACGCCGTCGCAGGGGGCGGCCCGGAAGGGCCTGGCCCGTTCCCGTGCCCGATGGCATCCTGACCACGTGAACGGACCCGAGATCCAGATCGACTTCGCCCCCGAGCTGCGCCTCTTCGTCGCGGCCGAGCGACGCCAGGGGCGTACGGCCCTGCTCACCGACGGCTCGTCCACCCTCGGTCACGCCGTCGAATCGCTCGGCGTCCCGCTCACCGAAGCCGGTCACCTCCTGGTCGACGGCCGTGAAGTGCCCGTCTCGCACATCCCCGGCGCGGGCGAATCGGTGGAGGTACGCGCCGTGAACCGGCCGCAGCGGGTGCCCGGCGCGCCGCTGCGCTTCCTGCTCGACGTCCATCTCGGCACGCTGGCACGGCGGTTGCGGCTGCTGGGCGTCGACGCGGCGTACGAGAGCGAGGACATCGGGGACCCCGCACTGGCCACCCGCTCCGCCGCCGAACGCCGGGTGATGCTGTCCCGCGACCGCGGCCTCCTGCGGCGGCGCGAGATCTGGGCCGGTGCGTACATCTACAGCGACCGCCCCGACGACCAGCTCCGCGACGTACTGGAACGCTTCGCGCCGGTCCTCGCCCCATGGACCCGCTGCACCGCGTGCAACGGCGAGTTGGGCGCGGCGGACAAGGACTCGGTCGCGGAAAAGCTGGAGCACGGCACGCAGCGTTCGTACGACGTCTTCGCGCAGTGCACGGCCTGCGGACGGGTGTACTGGCGCGGCGCGCACCACGCCCGGCTGGCGGCGATCGTGGAGGAAGCGGTACGCGAATTCGGTGACGCGGCGGCGTAGCCACGAGAGCAGGGCCCGGCCGGCGCGACGGACACCGCCACCACACCGATCACACCGACCACGAGAATCGCGAGAATCACGACCAGGGCGAGCACGGTCGGTCGGGACCGCCCCGGCCGCCGTCACCGTCCCACCCGCCCCGGTCCCATCCGCCCCGGCCCACCGGCTCGCCCGCTCACCCCTCATGGCAGGCTGTCGGGCATGCTCGTGCTCCGCTCCGTCGCCCTCTTCCTCGTCGCCGCCCTCTTCGAGATCGGTGGCGCCTGGCTCGTCTGGCAGGGAGTACGCGGCGACGGCAACGGCGGAGCCGGGCGCGGCTGGATCTGGATCGGTGCCGGAGTCATCGCGCTGGGCCTGTACGGCTTTGTCGCCACGCTCCAGCCGGACGGCGAGTTCGGCCGCATCCTCGCCGCGTACGGCGGGGTGTTCGTCGCGGGCTCGATCGCCTGGGGCATGGTCGCCGACGGCTACCGCCCGGACCGCTGGGACGTCACCGGGGCACTGATCTGCCTGGCCGGTATGGCCGTGATCATGTACGCGCCACGCGGCCACTGATCCCACTGGCCGCTCCGACCCCACTGGCCGCACCGACCCCACTGACCTGCGGCCACCGCCGTGCCCCGGACCGAACCGCCGGACCGCACCACCGCCCAGGTCCGCGCTGTGGACGGGCCGGGCCGCGTCCGGCGGGCCCTGCCTATCCTGGTCTGACATCGATCACACGCGCGAGGAGTTACGTCATGACCGCCGCCGGAACCCCCATCGCCGTCATCACCGGAGCGAGCAGCGGCATCGGGGCGGCAAGCGCCCGGCAGCTCGCCGAGGCCGGCTACCACGTTGTCGTCACCGCCCGCCGCAAGGACCGTATCGAGGCGCTCGCCGCGGAGATCACCGCCGCCGGCGGACAGGCCACCGCGTACGCCCTCGATGTCACCGACCGCACGGCCGTCGACGCCTTCGCCGCCGAACTCGGCCGCTTCCCGTCCGTGAAGGTGCTGCTCAACAACGCCGGCGGCGCCCTCGGCGCCGACCCGGTGGCCACCGGTGATCCCGCCGAGTGGCGTCAGATGTACGAGACGAACGTCATCGGCACCCTCCACGTCACCCAGGCCCTGCTCCCCGCCCTCACCGCGAGCGGCGACGGCACGGTCGTCGTCCTCTCCTCCACGGCGGGCCACGCCACGTACGAGGGCGGCGCGGGCTATGTCGCCGCCAAGCACGGCGCCCATGTCCTCGCCGAGACCCTCCGCCTGGAGATCGTCGGCACCCCGGTCCGGGTGATCGAGATAGCGCCCGGCATGGTCAAGACGGAGGAATTCGCCACCACCCGCTTCCACGGCGACACGGAGAAGGCGGCGAAGGTCTACGCGGGCGTCGCCGAGCCCCTCACCGCCGACGATGTCGCCGACACGATCACCTGGGCGGTCACCCGCCCGAGCCACGTCAACGTCGACCTCATGGTGATCCGCCCCCGCGCCCAGGCCTCCAACAGCAAGGTGCACCGGGAGCTGTGACCGACCCGGGGCCGGGACACATCGCTCCCGGCCCCAACTCCCTTTCCCCAGGCGGAAATTACCCGCTCGCGCGTCCCAGCCCCTACATTGACCCGATGATCGAGGGGGCGAACAGCGCGGCACCCGGCCACCACCGGCCGCCGCCCGCGGAGAAAGCAGAGACGGCGCGACCGGCGAGCGGCGGCGGGCTCGCCCGCTCCTCCATACTCATGGCGCTGGGCACGATCGTGTCCCGCGCCACCGGTCTCATCCGGAACGTGCTCCAGGCCGGCGCCCTCGGCACGGGCCTGCTGGCCAGTACGTACAACACCGCCAACACCGTGCCCACGAGCCTCTACACCCTGCTGATCGGCGGGGCGCTCAACTCCGTACTCGTACCTCAGCTGGTACGGGCGCGGCTGGAACAGCCCGACGGCGGGCGGGCGTACGAGCAGCGCCTGCTCACCCTCGTCATGTGCGTGCTCGGGGCCGGCACGGCGCTGGCCGTGTGGGCGGCCCCCGCGATCGTGGGGCTGTACATGCGGGACACCCCCGAGAGCCACGACGCGTTCCAACTGACAGTGGTCTTCGCACGGTTCCTGCTGCCGCAGATCCTCTTCTACGGCCTGTTCGCCATCCTGGGCCAAGTCCTCAACGCGCGCGGCAAGTTCGGCGCGATGATGTGGACGCCGGTGCTGAACAACGTCGTGCTCATCACCATGTTCGGCCTCTACCTGGGCCTGATGACCGTCCCGGACCGGGTCGAGGACATCACCCCGGAGCAGGTACGGCTGCTGGGCATCGGTACGACCTGCGGGATCGCGCTCCAGGCCCTGGCGCTGATCCCGTTCGTACGGGCGGCGGGCGTACGGCTTCGCCCCAGGTTCGACTGGCGCGGCACCGGCCTCGGCGGATCCGTCCGGGCCGCCCGCTGGACCCTGCTCTTCGTGCTGGTCAACCAGGTCGCCCTGGCCGTGGTCACCAACTACGCCAACGCCGCCGACCAGGAACTGCCCCAGGCCGGGGCCGGATACTCCGCGTACTCGTACGCGCAGACGATCTGGCTGCTGCCCCAGTCCATCGTCACCGTCTCGCTGGTCACCGCGCTGCTGCCGAGGATGAGCCGGGCCGCCGCCGAGGGCCGTGTGTCCGACCTGCGCGCGGACCTGTCCCGGGCGCTGCGGGTCTCCGGGGTCGTCATCGTGCCGTCGGCGTTCTTCTTCCTCGCGTTCGGCCCGCGGATCTCGACGCTGCTGTTCGCCCACGGCGCGGCCGACGCCGCCTCCGCCCGGCCACTGGGCCAGATGCTCCAGGCCTTCGCACTCGGCCTGATCCCCTTCGCCGCGCAGTACCTGCTGCTGCGCGGCTTCTACGCCTTCGAGGACACCCGTACGCCGTTCTGGATGGCGACCTGGACCGCCGCCGTCAATATCGCGCTGGCCACCGCGTGCCATGTGCTGCTGCCCGCGCGCTGGTCCGTGACCGGCATGGCCGCCGCGTACACGGTCTCGTACGCGGTGGGCCTGCTGCTCACGGCGAACGTCCTGCGCCGCCGCCTCGCGGGCCGCATCGACGGCCGCCGTCTGACCCGCACGTACACCGGACTGACCCTGGCGTCCGCCTGCGCGGCGGCCCTCGGGTGGCTCACGGCCCGCGCCACCTCCGGCGCGCTGCCCGCCACGCTGCCCAGCACCGGAACGTGGCACACGGCGCTGACTCTGGCGTCCGGCGCGCTGGTGATGGCGCCGGCGTATCTCGTACTGACGCGCCTGCTGAGAATCACCGAACTCGGCAGCCTGAAGCTGCCGAGCCGGAAGCCGCCCGGCCGGAAGTGACCGCGGGTCGGACGGACCGCGCCGGTCAGGCGGCCTTGAGCAGTTCGGCCAGCCGGGCCGTGTCGATCAGGTGGGCCCTGGACGGGAACACCTCGTGGACCAGGACGCGGTTGACGTCCGGGGCGTGGTCGGCGACGCCGTCGGTCAGGACGTAGACGCGGTAGTCGCGGTCGGCCAGGTCCATGAGCGTGGACAGGACGACGCCGCTGGTGCTGATACCGGAGAGGATCACGGTGTCGATGCCACGGTCGCGCAGCTGATCGTCCAGGTCGGTGGTGGAGACCGCGCCGAAGCGGATCTTACGGACGACGATGTCGTCGTCCTCGGGGGCGATCCGCTCGTCGATCCGCGTGGCGTCGTCCTCGTGGTGCATCATCCTCGCCGCGGCGAGGGCGCCGAAGGTCTTGTTGGTCGCCGGGATCTTCGCCCAGTCGTCCTCGGTGAAGGCGACGCGGACGTAGCCGATGGTGCCCCCGGCGGCACGGACGTCGGCAATCGCGCCCTTGACCCGCTCGACAAGCGCGTCGGACTCGGGGACGGAGGCGACGATCCCGTTCTGGAAGTCCATCGCCAGCAGGGCGGTCCGCTCGGGGGCGATCTCGGGGAGGTCAGGCGTGGTCATGCGGGGTTCTCCTTACGGGGGTTGGTCGCCGCGTTCGCGGTGGTCGCGGTGGTCGCCGCGTTCGCGGTGGTCGCCGCGTTCGCGGTGGTCGCCGCGTTCGCGGTGGTCGCGGTGGTCGCGGTGGTCGCCGCGTTCGCGGTATCCGCTGCGGACGCGGTGTTCGCAGGGGTGTCGGTGTTCGCAGAGGTGCCGGGGCTCGCAGAGGTACCGGGGCTCGCAGAGGTGCCGGGGCTCGCAGGCGTGCCGGTGTTCGCAGGGGTGCCCCGGGCCATCAGCCGGCGGTCCAGGACGGTCAGCAGGAGGACCGCGACGCCCGCCGCGACCAGTACGAGGCCGAGAATGTGCAGGCCGTGATCGCTCGCGCCGTCACGGAAGACGATGCCCGCGATCACCGCGGAGGTGATGCTTCCGAGGTATCCGAAGGTCCGGAACAGTCCGGAGGCCGTACCGATCCCGTCGGCCGGCGCCGCGAGGTAGAGCGCGGTCTGGTTGCCGACCGTGCTGGCGGCCGATATGACGCCGAAGACCAGAGAGACGAGGACGATCGCGATCGCCGGGCTGTGCGAGGTGAGCAGCATGATCCCGGCCGAGCCGGCCACCATCGTCACGGCCGCGGCCAGCAGCGGTCCACGCACCAGGTTGCGGCGGGCGAGCGGGCGCGAGAGCAACGCCGATACGGCGCCCATCGGGAGCAGCACGAGCCCCGCCGTCACGGCGGAGAAGCCGTGTGCGGCCTCCATCCACTGCGTCATGCCGTACATCACGGTGTAGACGCCGAGCAGGGTGAGGGCCTGGCGCAGATAGGTGCGGGCCAGGGCGCCGTTGGCGGCGAGGCCGCGCAGGTCGAAGAACGGCGTGGTGGTGCGCAGCTCCCGTACGACCGTGGGCACGGCGACCACGACGAACACGGCGAGCGCGGCCCAATCGGCGCGCGGCAGGCCCATCAGGAAGACGACCAGCGCGGTCATCGACGTGGCGAAGCCGAGGATGCCGGGCAGGTCGATCCGGCCGGCGATCGTACGGAAGCCCCGGTCCGCATGGTCGAGTACGGGGTCCTTGGGCAGCCGGCGCACCGCCATCACCAGGGCGATCGCGGTGACCGGGAGGTTGATCAGGAAGGCCCAGCGCCAGCCCCCGGCACCGACCAGGAGACCGCCGAGCGGGGGGCCGACGGCGGTCGTGGCCATGCCGGCGATGGCGAGGCCGCCGAGCACCCCGCCGGGCGGCGCGTCCAGACCGGCCTCCTCGGCGCGGCGCCGGATCACCACCATCGCGCAGGGGAACGCGGCCGAGGTGCCGACGCCGATCAGGACCCGGGCGACGGTCAGCGTCGTCAGGTTCTGCCCGACCCCGCCGACCAGGCCGCCCAGCAGAACGAGCACGACGCCGGACAGGAAGATCCGGCGCGGTCCGAACACCTCGGCCAGCTTGCCCGCGGTGGGCTGGGCGACGGCGCTGGCCAGGTAGAGCGAGGAGACGAGGACGGCGGTGGCGCCCACCGAGACATGCAGATCGGCGGCGATGGGCACCAGGGCGGTCGCGATGATGGCGCTGTTGATCGGGTTGAGGGCGGAGCCCACGTAGAGCGGGGTGGTGAACTGCCACGCGAAGGGGTTGCGCTTCAGCCCGCCCGCCAGGCCGTCGCCCCGGGCGACGGCGGCGCTCATATCGCGCCCCCGCGGAGATCGACCTCGGCGAACCGCTCCAGCAGCTCGATGGCCTTCTCGACATCCTCGCGCTCGTCCGGGGCGACCACCTGCTCGATGGCGCGCGCCAGGAAGGAGGCGCGGCCCGCCATGACCCGGTCGATCAGCTCGGTCGCGGAGACGTCGGCGCTGATGAGCTTTTTGCGGCCGTCCCGCGGATCGGGCTCGCTGTGGATCAGCCCGGCGTCCTTGAGCACCGCCAGGCTCTGCGCGATGGCCTGCGCGGTGACATGCTCCAGCGCGGCGAGCCGGGCGGCGGTGACGGGGCCCTCCCGTATGACGCTCGCCAGTACGCCGAGCTGCGTGACGGTCAGACCGGTCGCGTTCTGCCCCGACTCGGCGCGCAGCCGTGCACGCAGCCGTTTCATCGCGTCCTGGAGACGCTGTGCGGTCGCGACGGACACCGTGGACTGGTGCGGCCGGGGTTTCGTGGTCATGCCCCCACCGTAAAACTCCTCAAGCAACTTTGCCAAGTTGCTTGAGCATTTTCCCTGCCTTCCCTGGTTCCCTGCCTTCCCTGGTTCCCTGCCTTCCCTGGTTCCCTGGTTCCCTGGCTTCCCTGGGGAGGCGGGGCCCGAGCGGGAACCGCGCGCCCGTCGCCCCCGAGGCCGAAGGACGGACCTGACGTCGCGCCCGCCGGAAACCCCGTTGATGAGCACCGCCCCGATGCCCGACGATGCCCCGGAACCCGGAGCGGTCGCCCCTCACCCGCCCCCGGGATCGACACGGCCGATACCGACGGAGGCAGCATGAGCGAGGCACCGGTCCCGGCACCCGAGACCTGGCGACCGTCCGACACCGAACTGTTCGCCGCGTACGGGGACGCCTTCGTACCGCGACGGAGGGAACAGATCAGCACCGTCTGCGACTTGCTGACCGATCTCCCCGACTCCCATGTGCTCGACCTGTGTTGTGGCGAGGGCAGACTGGCTGAGGAGTACCTGCGCCGCCGCCCCGAAGGCCGGGTGACCGTACTGGACGGCTCCCCCGAGATGCTCGATCTGGCCGCCGAACGCCTCGCCCCCTTCGGCGACCGGCACACGCGCGTACGGGCGGACATCGCGGACCGCGAGTGGCGCGAGGGTGCCGCGTACGGCGGGATCATGACCTCCCTGGCCGTGCACCACCTGGACGGTCCCGGTAAACGCGATCTCTACCGCGACCTCCACGCCATGCTCGCGCCCGGCGGCGTCTTCGTCATGGCCGACCTCGTCGAACCCACCGGCCCCACCGCCCGCGCACTCGCGGCCGCCCACTGGGAACAGGCCGTACGCCACGCGTCCCGGGAGCAGTTCGGCGGCGACGAGGCGGCCGTGTCGTTCGAGACGGCGGGCTGGAACTACTACCGCCTGCCGGGCCCGGACCCGTACGACAAACCGTCCTCGCTCCCCGACCACCTCGACTGGCTGCGCGAGGCGGGCTTCATCGAGGTGGACGTGGCCTGGATGTACGCGGGCCACGCGGTATTCACCGCGAAACGCACGCCCTGACGGCACCGGAGAACGCAGGAAGCGCCGCTCCCGCACGTCGGAACACGTCCGATTACGGGGGCGGCGCCACGCGGCGCCGACACCGGCGTCGGCTCAGTACGCGTTCATCCCTTCACACAGATGACCTGCTTCAGCTTCGCCACCACCTGAACCAGATCCCGCTGCTGGTCGATGACCTGCTCGATCGGCTTGTACGCCGCCGGGATCTCGTCCACCACACCCGAGTCCTTTCGGCACTCCACGCCTCGCGTCTGCTCCTCCAGATCACGGGTGGAGAAGCGCCGCTTCGCCGCGTTGCGGCTCATCTTCCGGCCCGCGCCATGCGAGGCCGAATTGAACGAGGCCGCATTTCCCAGGCCCTTGACGATGTACGAGCCCGTGCCCATCGATCCGGGGATGATGCCGTGGTCACCACTGCCCGCACGGATCGCGCCCTTACGTGTGACCAGCAGGTCCATGCCGTCGTACCGCTCCTCCGCCACATAGTTGTGGTGGCAGGAAATGACCGGGTCGAAAGTCACCTTGGCCTTCTTGAACTCCTTCCGGACCACGTCCTGAAAGAGCCCCATCATGATCGCGCGGTTGTACTGCGCGTATTCCTGCGCCCAGAAGAGATCGTTCCGGTATGCCGCCATCTGCGGGGTGTCCGCGATGAAGACGGCCAGGTCCCGGTCCACCAGCCCCTGGTTGTGCGGCAGTTTCTGGGCCACACCGATGTGGTGGTCGGCCAGCTCCTTGCCGATGTTCCGGGAACCGGAGTGGAGCATCAGCCAGACCGAACCTGTCTCATCAAGGCAAAACTCGATAAAATGATTTCCCGATCCGAGCGTTCCCATTTGCTTTGTGGCGCGCTCCTGGCGGAATTTGACCGAATCAGCGACCCCGTCGAACCGCCCCCAGAAGTCGTCCCACCCCGCCGTCGCGAAGCCGTGCATCCGGCCCGGATCCACCGCGTCGTCATGCATCCCCCGGCCCACCGGGATCGCCTGCTCGATCTTGGAGCGCAGGCGGGAGAGGTCGCCCGGCAGGTCGTTCGCCGTCAGGGACGTCTTCACCGCCGACATTCCGCAGCCGATGTCCACGCCCACCGCCGCCGGGCACACCGCGCCGTGCATCGCGATCACCGAACCGACCGTCGCGCCCTTGCCGTAGTGCACGTCCGGCATCACCGCGAGGCCCTTGATCCAGGGCAGCGTCGCGACGTTCCGCAGCTGCTGCATCGCCCCTTCCTCAACCGAGGCGGGGTCCGCCCACATCCGGATCGGGACCTTCGCGCCCGGCATCTCCACGTACGACATAACTCCTCGATTCCCCCGAAAGTCAGAAAACGCAAAAACCGGAACCAGGACTGCCAAAAGAGACAGCCGACCAGCGTCGACGGCGTTGCGTGCGATAGACATTGTGTCCATCTACCGTCATCGGGCGGCAAGCAGTTTTCGCGCGGGCCCGCGCGAAACCACCAGCCCCCGGACGCAACAGACGTCCAGACGTAACGAACGTACAGACGTACAGAACGGAGCCCGGGACCGTGCAGCGAAAGGCGCGCAGCGCGTACGTGACCGGCCTGGCGGCGTTCCTCGTGGTGGCCGCCGCCGGCTGCTCTGGCGGCAGCGGCGACGACAGCTCCGCCTCGGACGACAAGCCGGGCAGCCCCACCACCGCGACCGCGGCCCAGCCCGGCAAGTACCGCACACTCAGCGAGGCCTGCGGTTCGGTGCCGCGCGCCACACTCCGGGATCTGCTGCCGGGCGCCGCGTCGCTCCCCGAGGACCAGCAGGAGAAGGTGTACCAGGGCACCGCGGCCGTCACGTACGACACCGACCGCCGCGTCGGCTGCAACTGGAAGTCCGACTCCCCCGACGCGTCCCACCAACTGGCGATCGATGTCGAGCGCGTCGTCTCGTACGACCCGGCCGTGAGCGACGACCAGCGGGCGCAGGAGGTCTACGGGGAGAAGGAGGCCGGCGCGAAGCTGCCCGCGGCCGGCACCGGCACTCCGAGCGGCACCGGCAGCCCCAGCGCCAGCAGCAGCAACTCCGGCGACACCGGTGGTGCCGCGACTTCCGCCCCGGGGGCGGACTCCCCTCAAGGCGCGAAGGGCTCGAAGGGTTCGAACCAGGACACCGCGCCACAAACCGGCGCCTCTGCAACACCAGTCACCCCCGGAGGCACCCGGGTGGGCACCGGAACCGCGTCCGGCGATCCCTCCGGAAATCCCTCCGCGACCCCTTCCGGGACCCCCGAGGGCCTTGAGCCCCGCGTCCTGGACGATCTCGGTGACGCCGCCTTCCTGGACGACGTCCTCGCCCGCTCCGGTTCGGCCGCCCAGCACCGCACCGTGAGCGTGGTGTTCCGCACATCGAACGTCATCGTGACCGTCCGGTACACCGAGCAGCCGGCCCACCCCGCCGGGCTCCCCGACAGCAAGGAACTGCAGGAAAAGGCCCGGGGACTGGCCCGTACGCTCAACGACCAGCTGAACGAGTAGCGGCCCCCGCCCTCGTTCCCGGCCACCCGCCGACGGATGGCGGAGTCCGGATCCTGGGCACACGGACGGGGGACTGCGGTTACCGTGGCCGATCGGACCGTACGACCACACACTGAAGGAACCATGCACCGATCAGCCTCGCGACTCACCCGCATACTCGCCTGCGCAGCCGTTCCGGTGATGCTCGTCGTCGCCGGCTGCTCGTCCGACTCCGACAGCAAGAGCGAGGCGGACGCCTCCTCCACCGGCCCGAGCGTCAAGGCGACCCCGACCGTCCCGCCCGCCAAGTACAGCGAGCTGCCGAAGGCCTGCAAGACGATCGGTGGCAAGACGGTCGACTCGCTCGTCCCGAAGGCCAAGAGCAAGGGCGGTACGGAGGGCAAGTCCAGCGACCTCGCCAGCCGCGCCAGCTGCTCCTGGAACGGCCTGGACGACAAGGGCGTCAAGGGCTCGCAGTACCGCTGGCTCGACGTCTCGATGCGACGGTACGACTCCGACGTGGCGCGCGGCAGCGGTGCCCAGCTCGCCGGGAAGTACTACACCACGGAGGTCTCCGACGCCCAGGCCACGGAGGGCGCCAAGGACGTCAAGACGGCCCCGGCGAGCGGTATCGGCGACCAGGCGACGACGGTCACGTACACGCTGAAGAAGACGGGCGAGGAGTTCGCGTACGCCATGGTCGTGGCCCGTACGGAGAACGTCACGCTCACCCTCACGTACAACGGCACGGGCTACGCGGGCGCGAAGTCCCCGAGCAGCGCCGACCTGGCGAAGGACGCGGTGAAGGCGGCCAAGGAGGCGGTGGCGGGCATCACCGAGGGCTCCGCGCAGTCGTCCGGCTCGTCCGGCTCCGAGGAGTCGCCCAAGGCCGACGAGTCCCCCGAGGCCAAGGAATCCGCCAAGGAAACCTCCAAGGCCGGCTAGGTCGGGCAGCCAGGGCGAACCCCACCGGAAGCCCACCGCCCGAGAGTCGTTTTCTCCCCTTATTCCACGGAGCCCGGTCCTCCCCCACGACCGGGCTCCGCTCCCCGCGACGGCGGCGTCCGTACACATGTGCCAGGCTGTGCCCGTCGGCTGTCGGGCTGTTGGGTCCGCACACGGCGACATACGGGGTCGAATACGGGAGGGGATCGCGGGTGGCCGCGATGCAACTGACACGCACGCACCGGATACTCATCGGGGTCGTGGTCTTCGGAGCGGTGATCATCGCCGCGATCGGTTTCGCGGGGTCCTACACCGCGGTACGCGAACTCGCCGAGGCCAAGGGCTTCGGGACGTTCTCCATCGTTTTCCCGATCGGCATCGACGCGGGCATCTGCGTCCTGCTCTCGCTCGACCTCCTCCTCACCTGGCTGCGCATCCCCTTCCCGCTGCTGCGCCAGTCGGCGTGGCTGCTGACCATCGCCACCATCGCCTTCAACGCCGCGACCGCCTGGCCCGACCCGCTCGGCGTCGGCATGCACGCGGTGATCCCGATCCTCTTCATCGTCTCCATCGAGGCGGCGCGCCACGCGGTCGGCCGGATCGCGGACATCACGGCCGACAAGCACATGGAGGGCGTACGGCTCACCCGCTGGCTGCTCTCGCCCGTCCCCACCTTCAAGCTGTGGCGCCGGATGAAGCTGTGGGAGCTGCGCTCGTACGAGCAGGTCATCAAGATCGAACAGGACCGGCTGGTCTACCAGTCGCGCCTCCAGGCCCGGTTCGGCCGCAACTGGCGCCGCAAGGCGCCCGTCGAGGCGCTGATGCCGCTGCGGCTGGCGAAGTACGGCGTACCGCTCGCCGACACCGCGCCCTCCGGGCTGGCCGCCGCCGGGATCGAACCGGTGCTGCTGCCGCCCGCGCCCAAGCCCACGCGTGCCGAACTCCCGCAGGGGCAGGCCTCGGAGGAAGCACAGGACGAGGCACAGGCGCCGGCGCCTACGCCGACGCTTTCGCCGACACAGGCGCCGACGCAGGAAAAACCGAACCTGGTGAAGCAGCCTCAGCCCGAGCAGACGCAGACGCAGGCCCCCGCACAGGACCAAGCCCAGGCCCAGCCGCAACAACAACAGCAACAGCAGCAACCGGCCCAGGAACAGCAGCAGCCGCAGGCAACCCCCCAGGACCAGGACCAGGCTCAACCGCAGCCCCAGCCCGCGGACAGCCCGAGCCCCTGGTTCGCGGCGCCGCAGGTGCCGGAGGGCGCGTACGAGGGCGCGTACAACCCGACGTACGTCGAAGGGCTGGAGCCCACGCCGGTGATGATCCCCTCGGGCCCCGGCCGCTCCCGCCCGCTCGGCGGCGTGGTGCCCGGCCAGCGCACGGAAGGCCCGTACGCGCAGGGCCCGGCTCAGGGCCCGTACGCACAGGGACCGGCACAAGGACAGCAGCAGCCCCAACAGGCCCCGGAGCAGCAGCAGTACGGCCCCCAGCAGTTCGGGCAGCCCCAACAGTTCGGGCAGCCCGAGCACTTCGAGCCGCGGCCCGACAGCCAGGACCAGTTGGAGGAGCTGCCCGTCCCCGGTCTCCCCGACGACCTCTCCCGCGAGGAGGCGTACTTCAACGCCTTCCGGAAGTACGTCAGTGAGCACGGCGACTTCCCCAACGGCCGCCAGTTCGGGCTGTACTTGATGGACCTGTACGGCATCACCGGGCGCACCGGCGGTCCGCTGAGCGAGAGTTCGCTCCGGCCGTATCTGCGCGACTTCCGCTACCGCTACCAGTCGGAGCTGGATTCCTCCGAGAACATCGCGTAGCGCCGGTCACACCACACGCACATGGCGAAGGGCCCCACCTCGGTTGCACGAGGTGGGGCCCTTGCTCTTCAGACAACCGGCCGCCCGGAATCCGTCTCTCAGGCGCCGAGCAGCTTCCGTACCCGGTCCGCCCCCACCGCCAGCAGCAGCGTGGGCAGTCGCGGGCCGGTCTCCCGGCCCACCAGCAGCCGGTACAGCAGCGCGAAGAACGTCCGCTGCGCGATCTTCAGCTCCGGCGTCGGCTTGGCGTCCGCCGCCAGGCCCGCCATCAGCTTCGGCACTCCGTAGACGAGCGTGGTCAGCCCGTCCAGCGACCAGTGGCTGTCCAGACCGTCCAGCAGCAGCCGCAGCGACTCGCGTCCCTGCTCGTCCAGCGAGCCCAGCAGCTCCTGGTCGGGCTCGGCGCGCACGATGGTCCGCGCCTCGGCGGGCACCTGGCTGGTGATCCAGTTCTCGGCGCGGTCGAGCCGGGGGCGCGCCTCGTCCAGCGAGGTCAGCGGGTGCGCCGGGTCCAGCTCGCTCAGGATCCGCAGAGTCTGCTCCTCGGCACCGGCCGTGATGTCCACGACCGAGGCCAGGGTGCGGTACGGCAGCGGGTGGGGCGTACGGGGCAGTGGCCCGGCCGCCGTGCCGGTGGCGCGCGCGTACGCGGCGGCGTCGGCGGGCAGTACGGAGCCGTCTGCGACCTTGCGCTCCAGCGCGTCCCACTCGTCGTACAGCCGCTGGATCTCCTGGTCGAAGGCGATCTTGAACGACTGGTTGGGCCTGCGGCGGGCGTACAGCCAGCGCAGCAGCGGCGCCTCCATGATCTTCAGCGCGTCGGCCGGGGTGGGCACGCCGCCCTTGCTGGAGGACATCTTCGCCATGCCGGAGATCCCGACGAAGGCGTACATCGGGCCGATGGGCTGCACGCCGTCGAAGATCTCACGCACGATCTGTCCGCCGACGACGAACGAGGACCCGGGCGAGGAGTGGTCGACGCCGGAGGGCTCGAAGATCACGCCCTCGTACGCCCAGCGCATCGGCCAGTCGACCTTCCAGACCAGCTTCCCGCGGTTGAACTCGCTCAGCAGCACGGTCTCGCTGAAGCCGCACTCCGCGCAGGTGTAGGCCAGGGCCGTCGTCTCGTCGTCGTACGAGGTGACGGTGGTCAGGTCCTTGCCGCAGCCGCCGCAGTAGGGCTTGTACGGGAAGTAGCCGGCGGCGCCGCCGCCGTCGTCCTCGGCCGCCGCGCCGGAGCCCTCGGCGGCCTCCAGTTCGGCCTCCTCGGGCTTCTTCTGCTGCCCCTTGCCCTTGCCGCCCGTGGCCCCCGGCTTGTCCTTGGTCCGGTAGCGGTCGAGGATCGCGTCGATGTCCGCGCGGTGCTTCATCGCGTGCAGGATCTGCTCGCGGTACACCCCGGAGGTGTACTGCTCGGTCTGGCTGATGCCGTCGTACTCGACGCCCAGCTCGGCCAGGGCCTCGGTCATCGCGGCCTTGAAGTGCTCGGCCCAGTTCGGGTACGCGGATCCGGCCGGGGCGGGCACCGAGGTCAGCGGCTTGCCGATGTGCTCGGCCCAGGACGCGTCCGTACCGGCGACGCCCGCCGGCACCTTGCGGTAGCGGTCGTAGTCGTCCCAGGAGATCAGGTGCCGGACCTCGTACCCACGCCTGCGGATCTCGTCCGCGACCAGGTGCGGGGTCATGACCTCGCGGAGGTTGCCCAGGTGGATCGGGCCGGAGGGGGAGAGTCCGGAGGCGATGACGATCGCGGTGCCGGCACCGGAAGAGGATGCGGATGGCTGTTTCGTGCCGGGCGCACGTCGCTCCGACTCGGCGATGACATCGTCAGCGAAACGGGAGACCCAGTCGGTCTCGGTGCTCGGAGCCACGATCGGCACGTCCTTCTTTCTTGTACGCCTACAAATCCGGCGGATGCCATTGTCCCAGGTACCTCCGGCAGAGCGAAAATGGCTTGTTACCGCATGGGATACTGGGCGGGACTTCTCTCCGCACCCAACAGGAACGGCACCAGCCCATGGCCCCGGTCACTTCCCTCGCCTCGACCGTCGATCAGCGCATCGCGGACGCCCTCTCGGCAGCACTGCCGGAGGCCGGTTCCGCCGACCCGCTGCTGCGACGGAGCGACCGCGCGGATTACCAGGCCAACGGCATCCTGGCGCTCGCGAAGAAGCTCAAGGGCAACCCGCGCGAGCTGGCGGCCCAGGTCGTCTCGTCCCTCCCCGCGACGGACTCCGACGGCCTGATCAAGGAGATCGAGGTCTCCGGCCCCGGCTTCCTGAACATCACGGTCACGGACCGGGCGATCATCGAGACCCTCGCGGCGCGCGCCGCCGACGACCGGCTCGGTGTCCCGCACGCGGAGCGTACGGGCACGACCGCCATCGACTACGCGCAGCCGAACGTGGCGAAGGAGATGCACGTCGGGCATCTGCGGTCCGCCGTGATCGGCGCCGCGATGGTCGAGATCCTGGAGTTCATGGGCGAGAAGGTGATCCGGCGCCATCACATCGGCGACTGGGGCACCCAGTTCGGCATGCTCATCCAGTATCTGATCGAGCACCCGCACGAGCTGGACCACCAGAGCGGCGACGGCGGAACCGGCGCGGACACCGACGCCATCGACGGCGAGACCGCGATGTCCAACCTGAACCGGCTCTACAAGGCCTCGCGCGCGGTCTTCGACTCCGACGAGGAGTTCAAGGCGCGCTCCCGCGACCGGGTGGTGGCCCTCCAGGCCGGCGAGAAGGAGACGCTGGACCTGTGGCAGCGGTTCGTGGACGAGTCGAAGATCTACTTCCACTCGGTCTTCGACAAGCTGGACATGGAGATCCAGGACCCCGACATCGTGGGCGAGTCCGGCTACAACCACATGCTGGAGGAGACCTGCCGGATCCTGGAGGAGACGGGCGTCGCGGTCCGCTCCGAGGGCGCGCTCTGTGTCTTCTTCGACGATGTGAAGGGCCCGGACGGCAACCAGGTCCCGCTGATCGTCAAGAAGACCAACGGCGGCTACGGCTACGCGGCCACGGACCTCTCCGCGATCCGCGACCGGGTGCAGAACTTGCGGGCGACGACCCTGCTGTACGTGGTCGACGCGCGCCAGTCGCTGCACTTCAAGATGGTCTTCGAGACCGCCCGGCGGGCCGGCTGGCTGAACGACGAGGTCAAGGCCGTCCAGCTGGCGTTCGGCACGGTCCTGGGCAAGGACGGCAAGCCGTTCAAGACCCGTGAGGGCGAGACCGTACGGCTGGAGGACCTGCTGGACGAGGCGGTCGAGCGGGCGACGGCCGTCGTACGGGAAAAGGCCGAGAAGGCCGGTCTCGGCGAGCAGGAGATCACCGAGAACGGCCGGTACGTCGGTATCGGCGCCGTGAAGTACGCGGACCTGTCGACATCGGCGGTCCGGGACTACAAGTTCGACCTGGACCAGATGGTCTCGCTGCACGGGGACACGTCGGTCTACCTCCAGTACGCGTACGCCCGGATCCAGTCGATCCTGCGCAAGGCGGGCGACGCGAAGGCGGTCGCCCACCCGGAGCTGACCCTGGCCCCGGCCGAGCGGGCGCTGGGCCTGCACGTGGACCAGTTCGGCGAGGTCCTGGCGGAGGTGGCGACGGGCTACGAACCGCACAAGCTGGCGGCGTATCTGTACCAACTGGCGTCGCTCTACACGACGTTCTACGACCAGTGCCATGTACTGAGCGACGAGAACGCACCGGAGCTGGTCGAGAACCGCCTCTTCCTGTGCGACATCACGGCCCGCACGCTGCGGCAGGGCCTGTCCCTGCTGGGCATCCGGGCGCCCGAGCGCCTGTAGAGCCTGATCCCGCCCCCGCAGCCCGGGGGGGGCGGGGTCAGGCCCTGGCCAGGGGCGGGGTGGACGGTCACGCGGTCTGGCGAAGGGCGCGCGATCGCACCTCTGGCGCCTCCCGCGCTCCCTCGTGCCACCACTGCCCCACAACACCCCTCCCCACCGCCCGTCACCCTCCCGTACATTTCAGTGACAGTAAGTCACTGCCATGTGCGAGGAGACACCATGAGCGGTAGTCACAGCGGCAAACCCGACACAGCCGAGAGCGACGGCCACAAGCCGGACAAGCCAATCCCTCCGGCCGATCCGAAGCGTCCGGAAACACTGAAGAAGTGAGCGGGGAAAGCTCTCCGGCCGCCCTCGCCCAGCAGTTGACCCAGGCCGGCCACCTCACGCCCGCATGGCGCGAGGCGTTCGTCCGGGTCGACCGCAGGCGGTTCATCCCCGACCGCATCTGGATCCGTGGCGAGGGCGGCTATTTCATGGCCACCGTCCAGGACCACGACCGGCACCGGGCCACCACCACACGCACCGGGCTCGACCCGCGCCGCGTCTTCGGTAACGAGGACGCGGCGTTCACGGCGGGCGTCCTGGTCCCCGACTGCCGCTACGGCGTCGGCCACGGCCCCGACGGCGAGTTCACCCTCTGGCTCGCCGACCACACCAGCGGCGCCTGGGCCTGCGTCGACTACGTCCCCGGCGCCACCGAGTTCCGGCTGCGGCAGCACGGCCCCCGCAGGCTCTGGGCCGAGGTGGAGGCCGCGTACGCATGGTGGGAGGACGCCGGATCACCGGAGCGGACCCGGTACGGCCTCACCGTCACCCCCGCCGGGCAACACCTCTGGCTCGACGCCCCTGGGCACCTGGTGCCAAAACGCAGTCCGGGTGCGGCAACGAAATCCGTTGCCGCACCCGGAGACAGTGCTACCTAATAACCCGCGCGGTATCGCTTGCCGTTCGACTACCAGCGATACCACCGGCCTCGCTTTCCACCAGCGCCGGCGGACCGCTTCACGAAGCCCAGCAGCCATACGGCGAGGATGATCACCGCGACGATCCACAAGGCTTTCAGGGCGAACCCGGCACCGAAGAGAATCAGGGCGAGAAGCAGAACGAGAAGTAGGGGAACCATAGTTATCGACCTCCGAGCAGTCTCGTGCCCTGCCACACTCCTCTCAATCAGAAAACCGTAAGTTTTCTTCGAGTCCTCCAAAAACAGGGTTCCGTGTCACTTAATTTGACTTTCGGCGGGACGGCATCAGTGATTTGCTCCTCAGTGGGATCCCTGATAAATGAAGCCATGAGTGCGATTTTGTTTTCGGAGTTTTTTCGGGGGCAGGGGATGTGGACGGCCGCACAGCGGCACCTCGCCCGGCAGGGCTGGGCAAATTTGCAGGAGGATCGCATGCTCAAGGCCATCGCAGACGTATTCCGCGCCATCGGCGGAGCCATCGCCACCGTCGTCACTCTTCCGTTCCGGGCCATTGCCCGGCTCTTCGGTGGAGCCTCCGACAGCGCACACGGCCGCCACTGAGCAGGCGGGCAAGCAGCGGGCCCTCATGATGCGGGCTCCGGTTTTGCCCATATTTTGCCTCGATGTGAACGAACCGGTGGAGGGCGGCCCGTACGGGCCGCCCTCCACCGGTGGGTGGACGTTCCGGCCGCCCGATCGGCGACGGCCAGTAAATCCGTACCTCTGGATACGGCGGCAGCCCGGGTGGATATCTGGTGCCACCTCCGTCCAGGCACCGGTACAGTTCCCTCCCCCGGCAGGTATCTCCCGCATTTTCGCGGCTCTGCCACTTCACTTTCGGAAGGTGGCGGAATGACCAGCACACGAGACCGGCAGCAGGATCCCGTGCCGACAGAGCCGACCAGGGCGGAGACCGCAGAGCGAGGGCGACGTATACGGCGCCGGCTGGAGCGGCTGATCGGCATCGCGGCCACTGAAGGGAATTCGCTCGTTCCGCTCCGTAACGGGGATGAGATCTTCGCGGCGATGCTGACGGGAATCAGTGCCGCAGAACACACCGTGGACATGATGACGTTCGTGTACTGGCGAGGTGACATAGCCCACCGGTTCGCCGAGGCCCTGTCCGAGCGGGCCCGCGCCGGATTGCGGGTGCGGCTGCTGCTGGACGGCTTCGGCAGCAGGCTGATCGAAAAGGATCAACTGGAAGCCATGGAACGGGCGGGCGTGCAGGTCGCCTGGTTCCGTAAGCCTCTTCACCTCTCGCCTTTCAAACAAAATCATCGCTGCCACCGAAAAGTCCTCGTCGTGGACGAGGAAACAGCGTTCACCGGCGGCGTGGGTATCGCCGAGGAATGGTGCGGCAACGCACGCGACGAGAGCGAATGGCGGGACACGCACGTCCAGGTGCATGGTCCGGCCGTGGACGGCATCGCGGCGGCGTTCGCCCAGAACTGGGCGGAGTGTCACGACGAACTGTTCGACGAGCGGGACCGCTTCATCGAGCACTCCCGGCACGGCGACGCGGTCGTGCAGGTGGTGCGAGGGTCGGCGAGCTTCGGCTGGCAGGACATGCAGACCCTGATCCGCGTCATGCTGGAGTCCGCCCAGGAACGCGTGCGACTGACCACGGCGTATTTCTCGCCGGATCCGTACTTCGTCAAGCTGCTGTGTGCGACCGCCCGCCGTGGGGTGCGGGTGGAGATCCTGCTGCCGGGCCCGCACACGGACAAACGCGTCTCCCAACTCGCCGGCCAGCACCACTACGAGGAACTGGCGGCCTCCGGCATCAAGATCTACCAATACCGGCCGACCATGATGCACGCCAAGATCATCACAGTCGACCGGGTCGCCTCCCTGATCGGGTCGACGAACTTCAACCGCCGATCGCTCGACCACGATGAAGAGGTCATGCTCGCGGTCCTGGACGAGCCGTTCACCGCGACGCTGGACCGGCACTTCGAGGACGACCTGGCGGTGAGTGAACCAATCGACGGGCGCCGCTGGAAGGGCCGTTCGGCGATACAACGTACGAAGGAAGCAGCCGTCCTGCCCATCCGCCGGTTCCTGTAGGGCGCTTCCCCAACGAGAGTCGCCGATTCTTGCCGTTCGGTCGCGTTCGGCGACCGGGAACCGCGATCCGCGCTGGGGTTCATCGGTCGCGGGGAGTAGGTCCTGCGCCTCAGGCGCGCTTCGCGCCCGCATGGCCAGGGTCGGTCCTCATGGAGACCACGGGACTCGTTCGCCGCCAGACGGCGGAGCGTAAGCGCGAAGCTCTGGAACGGCTCGTCACCGAGCGGGATGTATGGGTGTCGACGGCTCAACCCGCCGGAGGCGCAGCGGATCACGATCTGCGGCTGGACTGTCAGCCGTCCGCCCCGATCCTCCGCCGGATCTGATCCGGAAGCGGATATTCCCGCTCTTGTGGGGTCTTTGGGGCGGCGTCCGAGCTTTGTCCGTCACACATGTCGGAGTGAATGGAGCGGACGAGATCGGTGACGTCGTCGATCCCGATGATCCAGTCGTGTACGTAAAGCTCTACCGCCTCTCCGGAGAGGCCGATCTGAATCGCTCTCGTGGGAAGCGGAGCAAGGGACGGCGACCGGTCCGGATCCCATTGGACACGCACCGGGCTCTCCTTGACTTCTTTCATCCAGGCGCCCTTGTCGGCGTGCACTTGACGATCGAAGTGGCTCAGTGACGAGTGATCCAGTGCCCACTCGAAACCCGCTCGGGTGATCTCCACGGCGAGCACACGCTCCTGGTTCGGCTTGGTGGCCCACCCCGATCGGTACATCATCCACAGGAAAGAGGGCTTGATCCAGGTCATCCGCTCCTTCTTGAACGGAGCCACGAAGGTCCCTGCCTCCACGGCACGCTCCGCGATCTCCCGCGGGTATGCCTGGTACACCGTGATGCTGGATTCCCCGTAGACGGCCCTCACCCGTCGCTGCTGCCGCTCCGTCTCGGGCTCAGGTTGCATCGTCTCAGGCTCAGGCTGCATCGTCTCAGGCTCAGGGTGCATCGAAATTCCCGTCCGCGACCTCTGCCGCCCAAGCGGCGGACCTCTTGATGGTGGGGCCGTCAACATGCAGGGCGCCGGCCGCGTAGGCGGCCCAGAGCAGGTCCTGGGAGCCGAAGAAGGACTCTCCCCAACTGTCCACCCACACATGAACGCGGGAGGGTCCGGCCTGCGTGATGTCCCACCACTCCCACCCCCTGGAGTCCTCGTCGGGGTCGAAGCGGTAGAGCCAGTTCTGCAGCTCCCACGGTCGGCCCGCCGTGCGATCCGTGTAGCCGTCGCGGCCGTTCCTCGCGAAGTCGGGGGCCCGCTCCCCGTCCGGGGAACTCACGGCGACGAACCAGTCCGGAAGATCGTCAACAGGGAGGCTGTCCGCCTCGAAATCCGCCGTGCAGCCCAGCCGCAAAGCGGGAGAAAGAATCGAACGCAGACGTTCCACATACTCGGCGGGGTCACCGCATGTGTCAACGAGAAATAGAGAGAGGACGGGCGGTGCGGATGCGATGCTCGGGCGATTTCGCAGTCGCTGAAATTCGTCCGCCACACTCTTGCTGCTATGCATCATCGTGGACAGCATCACCCTTCTTGGACCACTCGTCCTGATCCGGGATCAGCGTACGGGCCGACAAAGACTTCCCCCGGCGCGTCAGGGTCCCAACCCCCGGTGCGCGGGCGCGCGAAGAGGACAGCACGCTGCCCCCCGGCATGTCGCCGAGGGGCAGCGGGCTTTCGCGGCAGCGGCAGAGGATCGAGGATCAGCGGGAGCGGTCCCCCGCCGAACGGCGACCGGTCAGCGCACCCAGATCTGGTAGACGGTGTTGGGCTCCCCGTCGCACCACACTTCCTTGTAACCGTTCTGCTGGGCGTACGGCAGCTCCTCGGCCTCGCACGCCTCCTTCGACGGGTACTTCCAACCACCGGAAATGACCCAGCCGTCACCCGGAGGAGGCGTCGCGGAAGCAGTGGTGGCGGTCAGCGGCACAGCGACCGCCGCAGCGGCGACCGCGAGGCCGACACCCATACGAGAGCGCAAGGACTTCATCGTTCCTCCAACTGGGAGAGCCAACTTCGAACGTCTCGCGCACAGTTCCTCCGCAGAGGCGCCACGACCAGAAGGCCATCAGCTTTGCGCACGCGACTCATGAGTTGAGATGCAAACTCCGCGTCGGAAGTTCACGCTGCGGCAAAAATTTCCGAGATCGGCCCGTCCCCCCGCCGGCTCAGCGCGCTCCCCGCAGCCGCGCCGCCTCTTCCCTCAGCCAGGGCAACGCCTCGTACAGCGCGGCACCGGGGCACGTGGTCTCGTACTCGTCCCGGTGCCCCGAGATCACGTTCAGCTCCACCGGCGTCCCCTTCGGATACCGGCTCTCACCGCTGCTGGAGACCATCCGCGTCCGCCCCTTCGGGTCCACCCCCGGGCGGAGCTTCCACGCCGCCAGGGTCGCGATCGCCCGCAGCATGGGGCGCGGGACCTCCTGCCCCTCCTCGAAGTGCCCGAGAGCCGCGATACCGACGCTCCGGGCGTTGAACCCCTTGGTGTGCGACCCCTTCACCGCCAGGTCCACCCCACCGGCCCGCCCCTCGTAGATGGTTCCGCAGCGGTCCACGACGAAGTTGTAGCCGAGGTCGTCCCACCCCATGTCGTCGATGTGGTGCTTCTCCATCGACTGAAGCATGGCGGGCACATCGGCCGCGCAGTCGTAGTTGTTGGAGTGCAGGGTGTGGTGCAGGAACACCGCCTGTACGGACCCGGTGTACACGGGCTTCTCCCGTACTGCCTTCTCATCCGCACGCCACACCTGCCGCCCCACGATGGCGGGACGCGGCGCGGCGGGAAAGGCAGCGGCCTGGTGGTGCCGTGGGAGCGGCGCACGTTGCGCGGGCGCGGCGCACGTCACCAGAACAGCCACGGACCAGATGGCTGTCGCCAGCTTGAGCCTGCGGGGCCACATGGGCCCAGCGTGCGGCCCGCTCCCGCCGCGCGGGCGCTTGTACGCGGCCAGTCGGGTGAACGGCGGCGGCCCGGCGGCCCGCCGACCATCCCGTACCACCGTTCCAGGCAGCTGCTGTTTTCGCAGGTCAGATGGCATTCCGCCGTTCCGGCGTCCCGACCTCCCCGTCGAAGCTTGCGGCCCGGACCGGGCAGGCCGAAAGCTGTGACCAGTTCGCTCCAAGCACGGCTCCAAGCACCGCTCCACACACAACGGGAAGAGAAGAAACCATGCGCAAGAACCGCCTCCGGGGCGCCGCCCTCGCCGCCACCGCCCTCGCCGCCGCCCTGTCGCTGACCGCCTGCTCGGACACCGGTGCCGCGAAGTCTGGTTCTTCTCTGAACGGTTCTTCGTCCTCCTCCGACAACACCGCCAGCGCCTCCGGCACGTCCGACTCGTCCGCCGCCGACAGCGGACAGAGCAGCGACGCCAAGGACTCCGGCACGAAGGCCCAGGGCGGCACCAGCAGCACGGGAACCGCGGGAGGCTCCGGCGCCGATGTCGGCAACGGCGAGCGTGCCGAGGTCGGGCAGGCCTGTGGCGCCAACGACATCAACTGGAGCACCCGGGAAGAGAGCCAGGCCGGCGGCTACATCCTGATCATCGCCAAGGCCAAGCCGGGCATCACCTGCACCCTGCCCGGCACGTACCCGGTCGTGGCCTTCGGCTCGGGCGGCATCGAGGCGGGCCCGGCGGAGCAGGCGGTCGGCGACGAGATCACCCTGAGCGGCAAGACCACCGCCTACGCCGGGATGAACCCGAAGACGACCAACAACGACTTCGGCGTCGAGTTCGAACACCTCATCGTCGCCGTCGACCAGGAGGACCCGAACCCGGAGTCCCTGCCGGTCAACCCGGTCAACGTCGACAAGCCGATCGTCACCAACTGGCACACCAACCCGGCGGACGCGGTTCCCTTCAGCTCCTGATCACACCCACATCGCACAGAACGGGCGGGCCTCCGCGACCGATCGCACCGGTCACGGAGGCCCGCCCGTCCGCGTCTTATTTGCCCCACGTCACACCTGCCCCACGCCCGGCAGTACGTCCCCAGGCGCGACGCCGATCCGCAGGCATTCGTCCGTGTACACCATCAACGCGGCCCGCAGCACCTCGTCGTCACCGTCATCCCGCACCGCGAACTCGCACCACACCACCTTGCCGGGCTGCCGTTCGTTCACGCCCCACTTGTCGGCGAACGCCGCGACGAGCAACAGCCCACGCCCGCCCTCGTCGTCCCTGTCCGCCTCCGTCGCTTCGCCGACCTCCGGGACGCCACCGCCGCTGTCGTGCACCTCGATACGGAGTACGTCACCGTCGTACCGCATACACAGCAGGAACCCACGACCGGGCGGCACCCCGTGCACCAGGGCATTGGTGGCCAGCTCACTCACGCACAGCAACGCGTCATCCGCGCGAGTGCCCACGGACAGGCCCCAGTCGACCAGAGCCCAGTGGGTGAACTCCCTGGCTGCGGGGATGGACCGGCGATCACGGCGGAAGAACCTCTCCCGGAGAACCGGGGGTCGAGTTGTCTCATTCACGGGACGATCGTCGCGGAGCGTGACTAGGGTTGAGCAGCGAGCGAACCCGTACAAATCTCGTGTACGGGGTTACGTGAGATCAAGTACGCGCAGATGTGGGGAGTTGGACGAGCATGAACCCCAGGAAACGTCCCCGGAAGAAGAATGCCTCAGCGATGAAGTTGCTGGGCGCGCAAGTGGCGGCTTTTCGCCGGGCGGCGGGCTATACGCAGCGCTCCCTCGGCGAACGCGTGGTCGCGGACGAGGAGACCATCGCGTCGATCGAGCAGGGCAGACGCCCGCTGAAGGCGGACCTCGCCGAGACGCTGGATCAACTGCTCGACACCAAAGGGGTGTTGTCGGTCGGGGTGGACAACATGCCGGAGATCGACCAGTTCCCGCAGTGGGCGGAGGAGTACGTGGACCACGAGCGCGAGGCGATCTCCCTGTCGTGGTTCGAGAACCAGGTGATCCCCGGACTGCTCCAGACCGAGGCGTACATGCGGGAAATCTTCGGCACCCGCGTTCCCGCGTTCGACGAAGACGAGATCGAAACCAAGACCGCAGCTCGTATGGAGCGCCAGGAGATCCTGCAACGCAAGGTCCCCCCGACGCTCAGTTTCGTTGTCTGGGAGCCAGCTCTCCGGTTCCCTCTGGGCGGTCCCAAAATCTACGTTGACCAACTGAAACACCTGCGCGCCTGCCTCGAACTACCAGGCCTCTCACTGCAGATCCTGCCACTGGACCGTCCGTCCCATGCCGGGATCAGCGGCCCCTTCGTAGTGCTGGAGACACCCGACCACCAGCACCTCGCCTACGCCGAGTCCCAGCAGGGCAGCCACTGGGTCTCCGACCTCGACAGGGTGTCCACCATGTCCCGCAAATATGCGATGCTGCGGGCACAGGCCCTCACCCCCGAGGACTCCAGGGGCCTGCTGGACCGTCTCCTGGGAGAGCAATGAACACCGCACTTCAGTGGTTCAAGTCGAGCTACAGCACCGAACAGGGCGGCGACTGCCTCGAAGTAGCCTACGACTGGCACAAGTCCAGCTACAGCACCGAGCAGGGCGGCGCCTGCGTAGAGGTAGCCACCTGCCCCCACACCGTCCACGTCCGCGACTCCAAGAACCCCACCGGCCCCGCCCTCGCCCTGGCACCCGCCGCCTGGGCCGACTTCACGGCGTACGCGGCCAACTGATCACGTCGATCGCGGCCAAACCGATCACGTAAACCCCGCAACCTTTCCGCCCCCGGCGGCGACATCCGGCTGACGACAGCTCCACCCCACACTCTCGTCAGGAGTTCCGGATGCCCCCCACCAGTCCCAGCAGCCCCAACCCCAGCCGCAGACGTTTCCTCCTCGGCACCACCGCCGCGCTCGGCGCGGGCGCGGCCAGTACCCTCGGCCTCCCCGGTACCGCGAGCGCGGCGCCGCGTCTCGCGACCGGCACGCTCTATATCGCCAGCGACTCCACGGCCCAGACGTACAACTCCAGTTTCTACCCGCAGGCGGGCTGGGGTCAGATGCTCCCCGGGTTCTTCACCTCGAACATCACGGTCGCCAACCGCGCGATCGGCGGCCGGAGTTCGCGCTCGTTCATCGAGCAGGGCCGTCTCGCCGCGATCCACCAGGTGATCAAGGCGGGCGACTACCTCTTCGTACAGTTCGGGCACAACGACGCCACCATCGGCAACGCCGAGCGCTACACCTCGCCCGCCGACTACAAGGAATACCTGCGCAACGACTACATCCGCGCCACGCGTTCGCGCGGCGCGACGCCGGTCGTCGTCACGCCTGTGTCCCGGCGCTCGTACAACGCCTCCACGGGCCAGTTCAACGTCTCGTTCCCCGCGTACGTGGACGCGGCCAAGGCCGTCGCCGCCGAAGAGCGAGCCCCGCTGGTCGATCTGTCGGCGCTCAGCCGTACGTATCTGAACGGCGTCGGCATCGAGCCGTCGAAGAAGCTCTTCCTCTGGCTGAGTCCGGGCCAGTACCCCAACTTCCCGAACGGCGTCTCGGACGACACCCACTTCCAGCAGAACGGCGCCACCCAGATGGCACGCCTCGTCGCACAGGCGGTGTCCAAGCTCGGGCTGCCGCTGTCCGGGGAAGTGAAGCCCGCCGCTCTCTGAATCCCGCGTCCCGCATCCCGTATGCCACGGCGCCGTGCTTCGATGGCGCGATGGATCACACACCCGTACACACACCCGTACACACACCCGTACACACGCCCGTACAACTGCCCGTCCTGCACTGGGGTCGACAGGACGCGCCCCGGCGCGTCCTGTTGCTCCACGGTCTCACCTCTGCGGCGGCCTGCTGGTGGCACGTGGCGGACGAACTCGCCGAAGCGGGCTGGTCGGTCACCGCCCCCGACCTCCGAGGGCACGGGCTCGCGCCACGGACCCGACGCTATGACATCGACGGGTTCGTGGCCGACGTGCTGCTCCTCCGGCCGCCCGCTCAGCCGCACGGAACACCGGCGTGGGATCTCGTCGTCGGGCACTCCCTGGGCGGTCTCGTCGCCACCGCCGCCGCGAGCGCCGACCACGGCTGGGCCGGCCGGCTTCTGCTGCTCGACCCCGTCATCACCGTGCGGGAGGAGGCGGTCGAGGGCTTCGTCCGCTCGATCTCCGCCGAGGTGCGGGACGCCGACCCGGAGGAGATGCTCAGGGAGAACCCGCGCTGGCACCCCGAGGACGCGTATCTGAAGGCGCAGGCCGCGCGCCGGACGACGCCGTACGTGGTCGAGACCTTCCTGCGGGGCAACGCCCCGTGGTCGTACGAGAAGACTCTGGCCACGTATCCGCACCCCGTCACCGTGCTCGCCGCCGACCCTCTCCACGGCCCCGCCTTCACCGCCGGGGAGGGCCGCCGCATCCAGAGCATCAAACCGGACTTCCACTGGTCGGTCGTGGAAGGAGCGGGCCACTCCGTCTACCGGGACAACCCCGCCGCCGTGACGGCGGCGGTGCGGACGTGACCCCGCGCGTCAGCCCGTCTCTTCCTTCAGCCACTCGGGACCACCGATCGGGTAGCTGTACGTCGGTCGGCCTTGTGATCCGCTCGTACGGAAGGGCTGTCCGTTGTTGTCCACGCGGAGCGTGCCGCGCCGGTCGCCGCTGGACCACTCCAGCTCCAGGTACCAACTGACGTCCCGCGTCGAGACGTTCGCGGTGACGTAGAAGACCTCCGGATCCGACTCGCTCACCTTGTACGGGAAGCCCCGCTGCCCGGCCACCGGCACGGTGACGGGATGGCCCGCGTCCAGATCGACGTCGAAGGACTTCGTGGAGACGTCGCCGCCGCAGGCGGAGAACCCGCCGTAGACGTTCCAGGCGAGCGGGGCACCGCTCTTCACCACGCGTACGCGAAGCCCTTGGAGGACGACCGTTTCGCTCGTCCTTCCCTGCAAGGTGAGTTCGAGCAACTGATCTCCCGCCGGGACGCCACCGAGCGCGCCGACCCAGCCGGGCGCGTCCTGCTCCGAGGGTGGCGGAGGAACCTCCTCCGGCGGACTGTCCACCAGATAGTGCGGGCCGCAGGGGTCCGCGAACGCGTATGGCCGCGTGGCCACCGTCACCGGCACCGCGCCGCTCTGCGCCTCCTCGCCGCCGGAGGTACGGCCGGCCCCGGGCGCCTTGCTCCCGGCGGCCGGTCCCGACGGGTTCGCACCGCCTTTCGCACCGCCGGAGGGCGAAGCGGAGGCGGACGAAGAGGCGGACGCGGACGGCGACTTCCCGCTACGCGACGGTGTCGGTGACGGCGAAACGCGATCGGCGGGCCCCTCCCCCTGAGCGCCGTCGCCCACATCCTTCGCGCTGACGGACGTGTCGTCGTCAGTCAGCGCGCCCCAGGCCCCGAAGGTGGCGCCGGACACGGCTACGACGGCGACCAGGGCGGCGGCAGCGAGGGCAAGTCGCTTGCGTCCGGGGCGAGTAGCGGGCGCGCGGGGATCGCCCTTTGCGGTGACGGTTACGTCGGTACTCGGATCGGGCGCCGAAGAGTCGGCCTGCCCGGCCTTCGCCCCATCGGGGTCCGGGCCCTCGGCAGGCACGGCGGCGGCGGTCGTCTCGGGGCCAGGGGTCGTGTCGACGGCGGGGGTTGCTTCGACGGCGGGGGCCGTGTCGACGGCGGGAGTCGTGCCAGCGGCAGTCGTGTCGACGGCAGGAGTCGTGTCGGCGGCAGAGGTCGCATCGGTGGCGGACGGCGCGGCCGACCGTGCCCGGCGGCGTGCCTCGTCCGCCAGAATCCACCGCCGGTGCAGGGCGACAAGCTCCTCGCCCTTCGCACCGCACAGCCGCGCGAACCGCTCGACCGGGGCGAATTCGGCGGGCACGGCGTCGCCGTTGCAGTACCGGTGAAGCGTGGACGTACTCACGTGGAGCTTGCCCGCGAGGACTCCGTAACTCTGCCCCGAACGCCCCTTCAGATCCCTCAGCAATCGCGCGAAAGCCTCGGCTTCGGTGGTCGCCACCTGTCGTTCCCCTCCTAGGGCCCCTCATCTGGACCGTCCCAGGAACGCGTTCCGGGGGCAGGACATCTCCCCAGGTCAGACCATGCGCAGGCGTTCCAGCTTCCCCCATTGTCCCCTGCCGATTGCGGTCGCCTCGCACCGAGGCGCAGGGTGAGCGCAGCACCGGCCGAACGGGGAGCAGTCATCCGAACCCGAATCCGCATCAGCCTGGTCGACGCAGTGGCTGTCGCCGTGCTGATCACCTGCACAGTGATCGTCATCTCGATCATCAACCGACAGCCACTGCCCTGACCGCGCACGCCGCCCCGCCCAGGGGCGGCGAGCGCCACCAGGGTCACCGTCCCCCGCCGTACGCCCTCACGTCATCCCGCGCGACCCGCGTATCCCCGTCATCACCGGCGCAACGCGCCGCACACCTCCGGGTAGTCCACCTCGTCGGGCAGCCGGTAGCCCAGGGCCGTCAGCCGCCCCGCGACATCCGCCGGGCTCCTGCCCGTCAAGCTCGCGCAGCGCAGCACATGCTCAAGGTGGACGTTGTCCATGAACGAGCGGTCGAGCGCCTCCAGCAACCGGATGTCCTCCGCGTCCGCGACCTCGGGCACCTTCGCGTTCTCGTGCGGCGGATACCCCAGCGCGGCCAGCCTCTCGGTGATCTCCGCCGGGCTCCGCCCCGTGACGAGGGCCGCGCGCAGGATGTGCCGCAACCGCACCCCGACGTGGCTCTTCTCCAACCAGGGCTGCCGACCATCGAGTCGCTCACTGAGGACGCGCAGGTCGTCCGCCTCCACGGTGTCCGGCAGGACAACCGGAGAACCCAGGCCCAGTTCCTTCAGCCGGGCGGCGATGTCCGCCGGGCTTCGGCGCGTGTCCCGCGCGACGGCGAGGACATGCCCGACGGGCGCTTGGGAGTACCGGCCGAGCCAGCAACGACCTGCGGCGTCCCCCTCCCGGTGCTTGAGGATCCGCTCGTCGTCGGGCTCGGGTATGTAGGGGAGCCTCAGACCGAGCGCGACCAGACGCCTGGCGACGGCGTGCGGGCTGCGACTCAGCGTCCCGGCGACTTCGAGCACATGGTGTACGGACACCTCCCCGCCCCAGTCCAGCCAGTCGCCGGAACCCCTGCCGCTCCCACGGATCAGCATGATGTCCCGGCTGTCCGGGGTCTCGGGCAGCGCGTGGCCGGCCGGGACCACGTAACCGAGGGCGGTCACCCGGCGCGCCGCGTGGGCGGGGCTGCGGCCGTGCCGCCCCGCCGCCGCGAGTATGTGCAGCAGCGACACGGGGTCGCCGAGTCCGTGCCACCTGGGGTTGTACTCCTCCGTCCTGAGCAGCAGGACGTCGTCCCGGTCGGCCGTGAGAGGCAGCGGGCCCCCGGGAAGCTCGATGTCGTCGTAACCCAGCGCGGTCAGCCTCGACACGATCGTGGCGGGAGCGCACCCCACCGTGGCCGCACCGTACAGAACATGCCCGTACGGCACCGGCTGACCGGGCTTCACCCGGGAGATCCCCGGCAGGTCGAAACGGGTGATCCGGAGGTCTTCCGGGTCCTGGGACTCAGGGCTGTTCGACATGACAGACCTTTCGGAGGCGGTACGGGTACGGGGGACGGGAACAGCGCGGATCGCGCCCGGTGATCATTCGGCCACCGCGATGTAGCGGCCGTCGTGATCGTCCTCGTCGTCCCAGTCGTAGGGCTCCTCCTCGTCGTTCCTCCCGTACAGGTTCACCCGGACCCCCGCGGGCTCCAGCGACGTCCATATCCGCAGCATCATGTCGTGGCTGAGGAAGTGGTGCGAGAGGTCGAGTTCGTGGAGGTGGGTGAGCGGCTGCCCGTTCAGCAGCGCCTCCGCGCCCTCGTCGGAGAGCGTGCCCATCGACAGGCTCAGCGACGTCAGCCGGGGCACGACCGGCGCGGAGGCCACCGCGGCGGCCAGCTCGTCCTGGATCGGGCTGTTCTGCAACCCCAAGTGACGCAACGCGGGCTTGCGTTCACCCGCGAGCAGCGGCGCGAGCTGCTCGACCGTGGTGCCGCCCCCGTAGTTGTCGTCGCCCAGCCACAACTCCAGCCGCTCCAGCGACGGCAGATCGGCGGCGGCGATCCTCTCCGCCGCCCCGGGCGGCATCCCGCCGGACTCGACCCGCAGCGAGCGCAGCCCCGCGTGCCCCGTCACGGGAAAGTCCAGCCCCTCTCCGCCTCGGACGGCCAGCTCCCGCAGACCGGGGAACGCCTCCAGCAGCGGCGCGAGATCGGACTGGTACATCGTGGAGATCATCTCTTCCTCGTCCTCCAGATCGGAGAGGAAGAGCGCTTCGAGACCGGTCAGCCGGTCGCTCAGCTCGATGAGCTTGTCGTCGGGCATGTAGTGCAGGCCGTGGCCGAGGACCAGCGCCCGTACCTTCTCCAGCTCCACCGTGCTGGTGAAGCGGTCCCAGCAGACCTCGTAGTCCTCGTCGGTCGTGCCCTGCCCGGTCGCCAGGCGCCAGGCGACCGAGGCGGCGTCGGGCAGCAGCGTGGCGGGGGTGTACGGCGGAACGGTTAATACGGGCAATCCGTAGAAATTCTGGACGTGCTCGACGTGCGACAAGTGGTGGCTCCCGAGGTGCTGGGTTCCGGCATCGGTGCGCCACGTTCTACCACCAGCCACTGACAGCGCCCCCGGGCCCGTACGCGCCAATGCCCGTCTCGTGTACGGGAATTCCCACGAGACGGGCATACGGGTACGGGAGGCGGGCGGCGCCTCAGCGGCTGAGCTTGTTCGCCGCCTCGGTCGCCCAGTAGGTGAGGATCATGTTCGCGCCCGCGCGCTTGACGCCGGTCAGGGTCTCCAGGATCGCCGCGTCGCGGTCGATCCAGCCCTTCTCGGCCGCCGCCTCGACCATCGCGTACTCACCGGAGATCTGGTACGCGGCGAGCGGTACGTCCACCTCGGCGGCGATCCTGGCCAGGACGTCCAGGTAGGGCAGCGCCGGCTTGACCATCACCATGTCGGCGCCCTCGTCGAGGTCGAGCGCCAGCTCGCGCAGGGACTCGCGCAGGTTGGCCGGGTCCTGCTGGTAGGTCTTGCGGTCGCCCTTGAGCGAGGAGCCGACGGCCTCCCGGAAGGGGCCGTAGAACGCCGACGAGTACTTCGCCGTGTACGCGAGGATCGACACGTCCTCCCGCCCGATCGTGTCGAGCGCGTCGCGGACCACGCCGACCTGGCCGTCCATCATGCCGCTGGGGCCGACCACATGGACGCCCGCGTCGGCCTGGACCTGGGCCATCTCGGCGTAGCGCTCCAGGGTCGCGTCGTTGTCGACCCGGCCCTCGGCGTCCAGCACACCGCAGTGGCCGTGGTCGGTGAACTCGTCCAGGCACAGGTCGGACATGACGACCAGGTCGTCGCCGACCTCGGACCTCACCGCGCGGATTCCGGCCTGGAGGATCCCGTCCGGGTCCGTGCCCGCCGTGCCCGTCGCGTCCTTCTTGGCGTCCTCGGGAACGCCGAAGAGCATGATCCCGGAGACCCCGGCCGAGGCCGCGTCGACGGCCGCCTTGCGCAGGGTGTCCAGCGTGTGCTGGACGACGCCGGGCATCGTGGAGATGGGGACGGGGGCGCTGATCCCTTCCCGTACGAACGCGGGGAGGATCAGATCCGCCGGGTGCAGCCGGGTCTCGGCCACCATCCGGCGCATCACGGGGTTCACCCGCAGCCGCCGGGGCCGCGAGCCGGGAAAGGATCCATGCACAGTCATCGTCAGTCGCCTCTTGCGTCTTCTGCGTCCTCGGGCGCCGGGGCCCGGGGTCCGGCAAGGCCGTCGGACCACTTTCGACCATAGCCCCGCCCGCGCCGCGCCCTTACCGACACCGAGACCGGAAAGACCGGGACCCCGGCCGGAAAGGCGACGGAAACGGCCGTGCGGTCCGGCCGCCGGGGCAGCCGGACCGCACGGTCCGTCGAAGAGGTAGCGCTCCGGTCAGGTCGTCGTACGGCGTCTGCGGCTGCCCGGACGGCGCTCGCTGGGGCGGGTGACCGTTTCGCCCGCCTCCTTCGCCGCCTCGCGGCGCTGCGTACCGAACGCGGCCAGTGCCTCGGCCAGCCGGTGCACCGACGGCTCCGGCGAGAGGACATCGACGCGCAGGCCGTGCTCCTCGGCGGTCTTCGCCGTCGCGGGGCCGATACACGCGATCACCGTCACGTTGTGCGGCTTGCCCGCGATGCCGACCAGATTCCGCACGGTCGACGACGAGGTGAAGAGCACCGCGTCGAAGCCGCCGCCCTTGATCGCCTCGCGGGTCTCGGCCGGCGGCGGCGAGGCGCGCACGGTGCGGTACGCCGTGACGTCGTCGACCTCCCAGCCCAGCTCGATGAGGCCCGCCACCAGCGTCTCGGTGGCGATGTCCGCGCGCGGCAGGAACACCCGGTCGATCGGGTCGAAGACCGGGTCGTACGGCGGCCAGTCCTCCAGCAGCCCGGCGGCGGACTGCTCGCCGGACGGCACCAGGTCGGGCTTGACCCCGAAGTCGACCAGCGCGGCGCCCGTCTGCTCGCCCACCGCGGCGACCTTGATCCCGGCGAAGGCGCGGGCGTCGAGCCCGTACTCCTCGAACTTCTCCCGCACCGCCTTGACCGCGTTGACCGAGGTGAAGGCGATCCACTCGTAGCGGCCCGTGACCAGGCCCTTGACCGCGCGCTCCATCTGCTGGGGTGTACGGGGCGGCTCGACCGCGATGGTCGGGACCTCGTGCGGGACCGCGCCGTACGACGTGAGCTGGTCGGAGAGCGAGGCGGCCTGCTCCTTGGTGCGCGGTACGAGGACCTTCCAGCCGAACAGCGGCTTGGACTCGAACCACGCGAGCTGGTCCCGCTGCGCCGCCGCGCTGCGCTCCCCGACCACGGCTATCGCGGGCTGATGCCCCTCCGGGGAGGGCAGCACCTTGGCCTGCTTGAGGACCTGCGCGATGGTGCCGAGCGTGGCGTTCCAGGTGCGCTGGCGGGTGGTCGTACCGGCCACGGTGACGGTCATCGGGGTGTCGGGCTTGCGGCCCGCAGCGACCAGTTCACCGGCGGCCGCGGCCACCGAGTCCAGGGTGGTGGAGACCACGGCCGTGCCGTCGCTCGCGCCGATCTCGGTCCAGCAGCGCTCGCCGGCCGTCCTGGCGTCCACGAACCGGACGTCCGCGCCCTGGGCATCGCGCAGCGGCACCCCGGCATACGCCGGTACACCGACCGCGGCGGCGATGCCGGGGACGACCTCGAAGGGGATGCCGGCGGTGGCGCAGGCGAGCATTTCCGTGCCCGCGTCGCCGTCCAGCCCGGGGTCGCCGGTGACCGCACGGACCACCCGCTTGCCGCCCCGCGCGGCCTCCATGACAAGATTGGCGGCATCCCGGATCGCGGGAATTCCGGCGGCTGTTGACGCTTCGTCGACGACCGTCAGCGCCGGGGTGCTCACACCCGCCCTGGCGTGACTCCGTACGACATCGAGCACATCAGGCTCGGCGATCAGTACGTCCGCTCCCGCGAGCGCCTCGACGGCGCGCAGTGTCAGCAGGCCCGGATCACCGGGGCCGGCACCGAGGAAGGTGACTTGCCCCGATGCGGAGCAGGCCGGAAGGTCAGAGGTGGTGGGGCTCAAAGTGCTCGCTCCCCCATAAGACCGGCCGCACCCTTGGCGAGCATCTCGGACGCGAGTTCGCGACCGAGCGCGATGGCGTCGCCGTGCGACGTGGGTACGGGACCGGTGGTGGACAGCTGCACCAGCGTCGAGCCGTCGGTCGTGCCGACGACGCCGCGCAGGCGCATTTCGTTGACAACCTGTCCGTCGGCCAGCAGGTCGGCGAACGCACCCACAGGTGCGCTGCAGCCGGCTTCCAGGGCGGCGAGCAGGGATCGCTCGGCGGTCACGGCGGCCCGGGTGTACGGGTCGTCGAGCTCGGCGAGCACGGCGGCGAGGTCCACGTTGACCGCGGCGCACTCGACAGCCAGGGCCCCCTGGCCGGGGGCCGGCAGGACGGTGTCGACCGACAGGAACTCGGTCACCTCGTCGGTCCTGCCGATGCGGTGGAGTCCGGCGGCGGCGAGCACGACGGCGTCGAGTTCCCCGCTGCGGACGAACCCGATGCGGGTGTCGATGTTCCCCCGGATCGGTACGGTCTCGATGGTCAGGCCGTGACCCCGCGCGTAGGCGTTGAGCTGTGCCATGCGGCGCGGCGACCCCGTACCCACCCGGGCACCGTCGGGCAGCTGCTCGAAGGTCAGCCCGTCGCGTGCGATCAGCACGTCCCGCGCGTCTTCGCGGACCGGCACGGCGGCCAGCGTCAGGTTGTCCGGCTGGTCGGTCGGGAGGTCCTTCAGCGAATGCACGGCGAAGTCGACCTCCCCGCTCAGCAGCGCGTCACGCAGCGCGGTGACGAAGACGCCCGTACCGCCGATCTGCGCGAGGTGCTCGCGGGAGGTGTCGCCGTACGTGGTGATCTCGACCAGCTCCACCGGCCTGCCGGTCAGCTCACGTACCGCGTCCGCCACGTTGCCGGACTGGGCCATCGCGAGCTTGCTGCGCCTCGTGCCGAGCCTCAGCGCTTTCTCGGTCGTCGGCGCATTGTCGGGCCTCAGTGCTCTCTCGGTCATACTCGCCCTCTGCCTACACCGTCGGTGTCATTCAGGTCGGCCCGGCTGACGGCTGCGACCGTCTGCGGGTCGAGGTCGAAGAGTTCTCGCAGCGCGTCCGCGTACCCGGCGCCGCCGGGTTCACTGGCCAGCTGCTTGACCCGCACGGTGGGCGCGTGCAGGAGTTTGTCGACAACGCGGCGCACGGTCCTGGTGACCTCGGCCCGCTGCTTCTCGTCAAGATCGGGGAGCCTGCCTTCGAGGCGCGCGACCTCGTTGCTCACCACATCCGCCGCCATGGCGCGCAGCGCGACCACGGTCGGTGTGATGTGAGCGGCGCGCTGGGCGGCGCCGAAGGCCGCCACCTCGTCGGAGACTATGGTGCGCACCTGGTCGACGTCGGCCGCCATGGGAGCGTCGGCGGAGGCTTCGGCCAGCGACTCGATGTCCACGAACCTGACCCCGGCCAGGCGGTGCACGGCGGCGTCGATGTCGCGGGGCATGGCGAGGTCGAGCAGCGCGGGCGTGGCCGTACGGCCGTGGCGCGCGGCCTCGACCTCGTCGGCCGTCAGTACCAGGCCGGTCGCGCCCGTACAGGACACGACGACGTCCGCACGGGTCACCTCGTCGCGCAGGACGGACATGTCGACGGCCCGCCCGCGTACGCCGGTACCGCCGGGCTCGGTCAGGATCTGTACGAGCCGCTCGGCGCGCGCGGCCGTGCGGTTGGCCACGACGATCTCCTCGACTCCGGCGCGTGCCAGCGTGGCGGCGGCCAGCGAGGACATCGAGCCCGCGCCGATCACCAGCGCCCGCTTGCCCTTGGCCCAGGCCTCCACGGCCGTACCACCGGCGAGCTGTTCCAGCCCGAAGGTGACGAGCGACTGTCCGGCCCGGTCGATCCCGGTCTCGCTGTGGGCCCGCTTGCCGACCCGCAGCGCCTGCTGGAACAGGTCGTTGAGCAGCCGGCCCGCGGTGTGGAGCTCCTGCCCCAGCGCCAGCGCGTCCTTGATCTGCCCGAGGATCTGGCCCTCGCCGACGACCATCGAGTCCAGTCCGCAGGCCACCGAGAAGAGGTGGTGGACGGCCCGGTCCTCGTAGTGCACATAAAGATGGGGGGTGAGCTCCTCCAGGCTGACCGCGCTGTGCTGGGCCAGCAGCGTGGACAGCTCGGCGACACCGGCGTGGAACTTGTCCACGTCGGCGTACAGCTCGATGCGGTTGCAGGTGGCGAGGACCGCGGCCTCTGCCGCGGGCTCGGCGGCGAGCGTGTCCTGCAACAGCTTGACCTGCGCGTCAGTGGTGAGCGAGGCACGCTCCAGCACACTCACCGGCGCGCTGCGGTGGCTCAGTCCGACGACCAGAAGACTCATGCCGGCATCACCGCGGGAACGTCCCCGTCGGGTCCCTTCCGGCTCGCGGCGACGCTGTCCGCCGCGGCCTCGACGGCGCTGTCGCGCGCGATGGGCGGCATGGCCGCCTGCGCCGCGGCCCCTTCGCCGGCCTTGCGCTGCTCGTGGAAGGCGAGGATCTGAAGCTCGATGGAGAGGTCGACCTTACGGACGTCCACCCCGTCGGGCACGGTGAGTACGGTCGGCGCGAAGTTGAGGATCGAGGTCACACCGGCGGCCACCAGCCGCTCACAGACCTGCTGGGCGGCGCCCGCGGGGGTCGCGATGACCCCGATCGAGACGCCGTTGTCGCTGATGATCCGCTCCAGCTCGTCCGTGTGCTGGACCGGCATCCCGGCGACCGGCTTGCCGGCCATCGCGGGGTCGGCGTCTATCAGCGCGGCGACCCGGAAGCCGCGGGACGCGAACCCGCCGTAGTTGGCGAGGGCGGCGCCGAGGTTACCGATACCGACGATCACGACCGGCCAGTCCTGCGTCAGCCCCAGCTCACGGGAGATCTGGTAGACGAGGTACTCGACGTCGTAACCCACACCGCGGGTCCCGTACGAACCGAGGTAGGAGAAATCCTTCCGCAACTTCGCGGAATTGACCCCGGCGGCGGTCGCGAGTTCCTCGGAGGAGACCGTGGGTACGGAACGCTCGGAAAGGGCGGTCAGCGCCCGCAGATACAGCGGGAGCCTGGCGACGGTGGCCTCGGGGATTCCTCGGCTACGGGTCGCCGGTCGGTGAGTTCGGCCAGTTGCCACGGTGCTCCTGCGGGATGAGCGGGGCTGCAGGCGGCCGTATGTCCAAGGACCGCCCCGTCGAATGCAGGCTATGTCTTTGTGAACGCGTGCACAAAGATAGTGTCCGCTTTGTCCGAGCAAAGTGATCGGGGTCACGCGTTCCGATCCCGCCAACACGGAACCAGCCAACGCATCAGCCCGTTGCCTACACGAAGGGGGCAAAACCGCACACACTCCTCACGAATACGCCCCCGAAACCGCCCCGAGACCGCTTTTCGAGGCCCTTTCCGGAAGCCGGCCCCCGAGCCTCCCGGGCGGCGGCCCGCACACCGCACCACGACCCGGACCGCGCCCACCGGAGGCGTCGGCAAAGCGCCCACGATGCTAGCGCCCCTCCGGCACCGGCCGCCTTTCCTCTCACACCCCCCTGCTTCCCCCAGGCCCCCGGCTCAGGCCCCCAGCTCACGACGGAGCCGGCCGGCGTCCACCCGCCAGAACGTGTGCTGCTCCCCGTCCACCAGGACCACCGGGATCTGCTCCCAATAAGCACGGTGCAGCGCCTCGTCCTGACTGATGTCCTTCTCCTCCCAGGACGCCCCGGTCTCCGCGCACACCGCCTCCACCACGGTGCGCGCATCGTCACAGAGATGGCACCCCGGTTTCGAGACAAGCGTCACCATCCGCTCGCCGGCCTTCTTCTTTGTCGTGCGCCGCAACAGAGGACTCATGGAAGCCATTCTCCGCCCCGCGCCGCGCCAGGCGCCGACGGTCATCCACAGCCGCCCCCGATCGCCGGATTAACACACCGGTCGCGGAGAGTTCACCCCCTCGCATCCCCACTGGTCAGGAAGTACCGAACAGACTGGCTATGCTCACGCTATGGCCGCACTGGGATGGCTCACCCCCCGTAGGCGCTCCGCCACAGCCCGGAGCGTGCTCGCAGGCGAGGCCGCAGCCGAAGCAGGGCTCAAGTCCACACAGGAATCGCTGGATTCGCTGGGATCGTCGTCGACTCCGACCGACGAGACGCCGTCCTTCCCCGTCGTCGGGGACGTCCGCGCCGCCGCCTTCTTCGATCTCGACAACACCGTGATGCAGGGCGCCGCGATCTTCCACTTCGGCCGCGGCCTCTACAAGCGGAAGTTCTTCCAGCGCCGCGAGCTCGCCCGGTTCGCCTGGCAGCAGGCCTGGTTCAGGCTGGCCGGGGTCGAGGACCCCGAGCACATGCAGGACGCCCGCGACAGCGCCCTGTCCATCGTCAAGGGCCACCGCGTCTCCGAGCTGATGTCCATCGGCGAGGAGATCTACGACGAGTACATGGCCGACCGCATCTGGCCCGGCACCCGCGCCCTCGCCCAGGCCCACCTCGACGCCGGCCAGCAGGTCTGGCTGGTGACGGCCGCGCCCGTGGAGACCGCCACGATCATCTCCCGCCGGCTCGGCCTGACCGGCGCCCTCGGCACGGTCGCCGAGTCCATCGACGGCGTCTACACCGGCAAGCTCGTCGGCGAGCCGCTGCACGGCCCGGCGAAGGCCGAGGCCGTCCGCGCCCTGGCCGCCACCGAGGGCTTCGACCTGGACCGCTGCGCGGCGTACAGCGACTCGCACAACGACATCCCGATGCTCTCGCTGGTCGGACACCCGTACGCCATCAACCCGGACTCCAAGCTCCGCAAGCACGCGCGCGGACTGGAATGGCGCCTGCGTGACTACCGGACCGGCCGCAAGGCCGCCAAGGTCGGCATCCCCGCGGCGGCCGGAGTGGGCGCCCTCGCGGGCGGCACGGCGGCCGCGGTCGCCCTGCACCGCCGCCGCCGATAGAGCCCGGACACCGCAAGAGAACCCCGCCGCCGCGAACCCTCCACCGACGCACCGCCACGGCACGCCCGGCCGCCGTGGCGGTTTCGTACGTGTGCGCACTCCCCTTCGCGCTGTGCGCACCCCCTTCACGCTCACCCGCACGAGGGATCCGGCCCCTTACCCACCCAGCTCCCCCGTCACTCCCGCCACCGTCACTCAGGCACAACCCATCACCTCAGCAGGCAGATTTTGACCCAATCCGATCAATAAGCGGCCACGATGCGCTACCCGATCCGTCCTCTAGACGGCACGGAAGCGACGTAATCGATGATTTGAGCAACTGGGTGTAGCACTGCCTGTACGAAGCGTTATTCTCCTCAGACGCATACCGGACCCCACACGTCGCCACGACGAGTGAACGGTCCCGCACTGCACGTGATGGAAGCTCTGCCTCTGGGAGTCCCGTGTACCCACACGTCGGGGTTGACGCCTCGGGCCTGGCTACGCTGCGCGCAACGGTCCTCGACCACTTGCGCGGCTTCGTCCCCACCGCGTACGCCGTCCCCGCCTTCGCCGCACCGGCCCCTGCCGTGAGCGGCCCTATCGGTCCTTGTTATGCCCTGGCGAACGGCGGTGCGGCGGTCGGCAGACGGGGAAGCCGAAGCAGCACCGCCGCCTCGACCACCCCCCGCCGACCCACCGCCGACAGTGACAGCGGCCGCATGATGGAACTCGTCGAGCGCGCCCAGGCCGGTGAGGCCGAGGCCTTCGGCCGGCTGTACGACCAGTACAGCGACACCGTCTATCGCTATATCTATTACCGCGTGGGCGGTAAGGCGACCGCGGAAGACCTCACCAGCGAGACGTTCCTGCGCGCCCTGCGCCGGATCTCCACGTTCACCTATCAGGGGCGCGATTTCGGCGCCTGGCTGGTCACCATCGCCCGGAATCTGGTCGCGGACCACTTCAAATCGAGCCGTTTCCGGCTCGAAGTGACCACGGGCGAAATGCTCGACGCCAACGAGGTCGAGCGCAGCCCGGAGGACTCGGTCCTGGAGTCCCTGTCGAACGCGGCGCTGCTCGAAGCCGTACGGAAACTCAATCCCCAGCAGCAGGAGTGCGTCACACTGCGCTTCCTCCAAGGCCTCTCGGTCGCCGAGACGGCCCGGGTCATGGGCAAGAACGAAGGAGCGATCAAGACCTTGCAGTACCGGGCCGTCCGCACCCTGGCCCGGCTGCTCCCCGAAGACGCCCGCTGACCGTCACCGCCGCCGCCTCCCCCTCCACGGACTCAACTCACGGTCGGTGACGCCCCGATGACGCACTGGTCCGATCATCCGCCGCGCGTAACCCAAGTGCCGCGACGCTCGTTGTGCGGGATGCAGGCTCCCTGCGGTCACGCCATGCCCGCAGCCACTCACTCAATCGTGTGGATGCGCTCAAGGCGTGCAACCTTCCGGACCCCCAGGGGAGTCGATCGTCATGACGAGAGGAGGTGCCGCCAGTGATCGCGAATGTCTCGGCACACCGGCGGGCGAACGCCTTCGCCCAGGCCCTGGAAGACCAGAAGGTCCAGGGCGCGGCGGCCGAACAGCCCGCCGAGTCGGCCGAATCGGCCGGACAGGGGCGGCTGTTGGCCCTGGCGAGCGGTCTCGGTGAACTACCGAGGCCCACGCTGGACCCCGAGGTCAAAGTGGTGCAACGAGCACAGCTCGTCGCGGCCATGGAGGCCATGCTGCAAGAAGGCACGGCCGCCGGAGGTGTGTCCTCGGGCCCTACGGTGCCCGAGCAGCGGACCACCGGCCGGGGTGCCCACCGGGCCTCCCCGCTCCGGAAGCTGCGCCCGAGATCCCGCTGGTCCAAGAGCCTCGCCGCCGGCGGGCTCACGGTCGGTGTGGCGGCGGGGGCCTTCGGCGGAGTGGCCGCTGCCAGTTCGGACGCCCTTCCGGGTGACTCGCTGTACGCGCTGAAGCGTGGCATGGAGGACATCAAGCTCAACCTGGCGGACGACGAGTCCGACCGCGGCGAGCTGTTCCTCGACCACGCTTCGACCAGGCTCGGCGAGGCCCGTCGGCTGATGGAGCGCGACCGCTCCGGACAGCTCGACCACGAATCGCTGGCCGAGGTCCGGCGCACACTGGGCGGGATGAAGCACGACGTCACCGAGGGCCACCGCCTGCTCCATCAGGCATACGAACGGGACGGCTCGCTCGCCCCGATCGCCACGCTCTCCTCGTTCTCCGCCTCACACCGCGAGACATGGAACGGGCTGCGCGACCGGTTGCCCATCCAGCTGACGGACGTCGGCGACCAGGTCAGTTCGGTCTTCGACGCCATAGACCAAGAGGTCGCCCCGCTCCAGTCGCTGCTGCCACGGCCCCCGGAGAAACACCAGAGCACCACCGGCCGCCCCGGCTCCACCCAGGACTCCACCGGCTCCGGGCACGTGGATCGACCCTCGCCGTCCGCACCCAGCAAGAGCGGGGACGACAGCGAATCGCACACCAACGACAGTCCGCGCCCGTCGGATTCGGGCCCGGATTCAGAGAGCGCCTCAGAGGAGGGTGGTCTGCTCGGCGGCAGTACGGGCGGACTGCTGGACCCGCCGCCGAACAGCGTCACGCCGTCGCCGTCCGACAACACCAGCGACCGTCCAGGTCCGAACGTCACGATCCCGCCCCTGCTGCCGGATCTGCTGCCCGGCCTCGGCATCAGGGCCGAGGACGCGGACTAGGCCGGAGACAACCACCGAGGTGGGGTGGGGTGTTCCGACTCAGGAACACCCCACCCCACCTCGTCATGTCACGAGACCCGAAGAACACAGCAGCAAGCACGGTCAGGAACACGGTCAGAAGAACTCAGAAGAACGAAGAACTCAGAAGAACACGGACCGCCGCTGCACGAGCAGCTTGTACAGCGTGTGCTGGATCTGCTCCCGTACCTGATCCGTCAGGTTGAACATCAGCATCGGATCCTCCGCCGCCTCCGGCGGATAGCCGTCCGTGGGAATCGGCTCCCCGAACTGGATCGTCCACTTCGTCGGCAGCGGCAGCGCGCCCAACGGCCCCAGCAGCGGAAACGTCGGCGTGATCGGGAAGTACGGCACGCCCAGCAGCCGTGCGAGCGTCCTCGCGTTCCCGATCATCGGATAGATCTCCTCGGCGCCCACGATCGAGCACGGCACGATCGGCACCCCCGCCCGCAGCGCCGTCGAGACGAACCCGCCCCGGCCGAAGCGCTGAAGCTTGTAACGCTCGCCGAACGGCTTGCCGAGGCCCTTGAAGCCCTCCGGCATCACCCCGACGACCTCTCCGCGCCGCAACAGCCCTTCCGCGTCCTCCGCGCACGCCAGGGTGTGCCCCGCCTTGCGCGCCAACTCGTTGACCACGGGCAGCATGAACACCAGATCCGCCGCCAGCAGCCGCAGATGCCGGTCCGCCGGATGGTTGTCGTGGACGGCGACCTGCATCATCAGCCCGTCCAGCGGCAGCGTCCCCGAGTGGTTGGCCACCACGAGCGCCCCGCCGTCGGACGGGATGTTCTCGATGCCCTTCACCTCGACGCGGAAGTAGTTCTCGTAGAGCGGCCGGATCAGCGACATCAGGACCTGGTCGGTGAGTTCCTCGTCGTACCCGAACTCGTCGACCTCGTAGTCGCCGGTGACGCGTCGGCGCAGAAACGCCAGCCCGCCCGCGATCCGCCGCTCCCAGCCGCGCCCGCCGCCCCGCTCACGGACCGCCTCGCCGACCGGCTCCGGCTCCTGTTCCGCTCCCCGCGCCTCGGCCACCCGCTCGTCCGACGTCCGCGGCCCCGGTGTCCGCGGCTCGGTTTCCTGAGGCTCCGGTACGGGCGTCAGCGGACCCTGCTTACGCCCCGCGCCCTGGCCCGGCCCCTGAGTCTGGCCCGGTCCCTGCGGACGCTTCGTGGCACCGTCCTTGGCGTGCTGCCGCCGGCCGCCGGCGGGCGCACGCCTCGCCCTCGGTTCCTCGCCGAAGGGGATCACCTTGGCATCGGCCATGTCAGACGCGCTCCTTGCTGACGAGGGTGGAGAGCCGGTCGACCGTCCGGGCCACGGCCTCGGGCGGCAGGAGCCCGGCGCCCCGGCCGCGCGCGAAGTCCTTGAAGGCCTCGGCCGTCGTGTACGTGGGGACGAAGCCCAGTGTCTCGCGCATCTGGTCCGTGCTGACCACCCGCCCGTGCGTCAGCAGCCTGATCTGCTCCGGCGCGAAGTCCGTCACCCCGACCGTACGCAGCGCCGTACCGACCCAGGTCACGGCGGGCAGCGGAACGGGGACCGTGGGCCGTCCCAGCCTTCGTGAGCACTGCGAGAGCAGCAGGACGCCCGCACCGGCGATATTGAACGTCCCGCTGTTGAGCGTCCCGCGCCGCGGTTCGTCCGAGGCGATCAGCAGTACGTCGACGACATCGTCCTCATGGACGAACTGGAGCCGCGGGTCATAGCCGAAGACCGTCGGCAGGACGGGCAGCGAGAGGTACTCGGCGAGCGGCGAATCCGCGGCGGGCCCCAGGATGTTCGCGAACCGCAGCACACAGACCGCCACGTCCGGCCTGCGGCGCGCGAAGCCCCGTACGTACCCCTCGACCTCCACCGCGTCCTTGGCGAAGCCACCGCTCGGCAGCGACTTGGGCGGCGTGGTCTCGGTGAAGACCGCCGGGTCGCGGGGCGCGGCGCCGTACACGCTCGTACTGGACTTGACCACCAGCCGTTTGACCGTCGGCGACTTCTGGCAGGCACCGAGCAGCTGCATCGTGCCGATGACATTGGTCTCCTTGACCGTGGCACGGCTGCCGGTGCCCAGCGGAGTCCCCGTCACATCCATGTGGACGACGGTGTCGACTCCGTGCTCGGCCAGGACCCGCGCTATGGCGGGCCGGCGGATATCGGCGCGGACGAATTCCGCGTCGTCCAGCTGATGCTCGGGAGTGACCGCGTCGACGGCGATCACCCGGTCCACATCGGAGGCGCACTGAACGCGTCGTACGAAACGTCCGCCCAGCGCTCTGGCCGCTCCGGTCACGAGCACGACCTTGCCCAAGATCAGCGCCTTCCCCTAGGTCTGGTAGGCCATCCTCGAATGCCTATCCGCCACCGTAGCCGGTCGGTATTGCGCTGTGATGACCGTACGACGTGCCGCTGGGCACTTTGGCCGACAAAGAGCGCGGGAAGGGTCACGCGAAGTGCCGCGGAGAGGGCCCGGAAAAAGCACCGGGGCAAACACCGCGGCCCTCCCACCGTGTCGGTGGAAGGGCCGCGAATGCACGAACAGCTGTCGCTTACTTCTTGTTGCGACGCTGAACGCGGGTGCGCTTGAGCAGCTTGCGGTGCTTCTTCTTGGCCATCCGCTTACGCCGCTTCTTGATAACAGAGCCCACGACTACCCTCGCTCACTTCTCTTCACTCGGTGCGGGGCGTCTGGGCCCACACGACCTACGTCGGCCTAGCCTACCCGCCGCCGAGTGAGGGACGTAATCCGAGGGACCGCCTACGCGGACTCCACCCCCACAAAGGACTCGCGGAGATACTCGTGAACCGCTTGCTCCGGAACCCGGAAGGACCTGCCCACCCGGATCGCCGGCAGATGACCGCTGTGCACCAAGCGGTACACGGTCATCTTCGACACTCGCATCACCGAGGCGACCTCCGCCACGGTAAGGAACTTGACCTCGTTGAGAGGCCTCTCGCTGCCAGCAGCCATGACCCACCTGTACCTTCCGCACCCGACGGCCACCGGCTTCCCCTCCGGTAACTCTTCGTCGTTGTGCGCTCACGCCCAAGACTAGGGGCGGGTGATGCGAGTGGGGAAGAGGAGCAGCCTTCGGCCGCCTACTGTGACAGACACGCCCGATTGAGTACATAGCGAGTAAGCGGCCGGTAGTAAGCGGACCGCACAGCGTCATCAAGTGGAACGGCAACGGACACCCGCCCCTCGGCCTCTCCGACGAACAGCGCGGGGTCGTCCGTATCGGCGAGGCCGATGGCCTCAATGCCCAGCTGACCTGCCCCGCAGACCCAGCCGTGATCCCCGACGACCAGTTCGGGGAGCGGCCCGCCGGCGTCCGCCGCGCCCTCCAGAACCACCCGAACCGGCAGCGGCGAGTGGGTATGCGCGCCGGTTTCACGCCCGGCGCACACCCCGCTCGTTTCTCGCACCAGTGCGACTCCCCGTACGTAGTCGAGGTTGTAGGTACGTACCCCGAACCGGGTCGTTATGTCGATACATCGCCCCTGCGCCGGGGTGAGGACGAGGCATCCCGCCGCCGACAAAGCGTCTGCGAGCCCTGCGTAGAACCCGAGCAGCCGGTGCGGATGCCCCGTCCCGAACAACACCGGAGACCCGCGCTCCGCTGCTTCGCGCAGGCGCGCGGCGAACGCGTCCAGCGCGCTCAGTGTCCGCTCCGGGTCGATCACATCGGGCCCCGACACCTGACCGGGATCGTTCGATACCCCGCACTTGTCGGCCATGAGCCCGAGCAAGTCCTGCTCATTCCATGCCCATTCCGGATCGAGTCCGAGCGTCACGCGTGGATCGCGGGCGGCGAAAAGACGGTAACTGCGCAGGCTCACCTCCCGCGAGGTGGCCACAGGACCGGCCAGCCTGGCCGCCAGCAGATGCGCCCGCAGGGCTCCGGTGCTCAACACCCTGCCGATGCTGCCGCTTCCGGCACCGGCCGGGGCCAGAACCCCCGGGACACCGCACAGTTGGCGTAACGAACGCCCGGTAGGGAAAGCGGGGCGGACCGCGCCGGGCACCACCTGCCCCGGAGGGCAACAGGAGTTACGCGAGCAACCCCCGCAACGGGAAGACCGCCCTGCGCGTCGCCAGGATCGCCTGGTCCAGCCGGTCCGCCGGATCGTATCCGGCGTCCCACGGCTGCCAGCCCGGCGTCCGCCCGTCCGTCATCCGGCCCGGACCCAACTGCCGGGTGCGCGCGTACACCTCGTCCCGCCAGGACGCCGGCACCGCCGACTCGGGGTCGACCGGCGCGTGCGCGGCGATCCCCACCAGATGGGTCCAGGAGCGCGGCACCACATCCACCACCGCGTAGCCGCCCCCGCCGAGCGCGACCCACCGGCCGCCGTCCACATAGTCGTGCGCCAGGTCATGACAGGACGCCTGCACCGCCCGCTGCGCGTCGAGGGAGACCGCGAGATGCGCCAGCGGATCGTCGAAGTGCGTGTCCGCGCCGTGCTGCGTCACCAGGACCTCCGGCCGGAAGTCCGCCAGCAGTTCGGGCACCACCGAGTGGAACGCCCGCAGCCAGCCCGCGTCTCCCGTCCCGGCCGGCAGCGCCACATTCACCGCACTGCCCTCACCCGCACCGGCGCCGGTCTCCTCCGGTCGGCCGGTCGCCGGGAAGAGCGTCCGCGGATGCTCGTGCAGCGAGACCGTCAGGACGCGCGGATCCTCCCAGAACACCGTCTGAACGCCGTCCCCGTGGTGCACATCCACATCGATGTACGCGACACGCTCCGCGCCGAGCTCCAGCAGCCGCGCGATCGCCAGGGCAGCATCGTTGTAGACGCAGAACCCGGAAGCGGACCCCGGCATCGCGTGGTGCAGTCCGCCCGCGAAGTTCACGGCGTGCGCGGCCTCGCCGTGCCACACCGCCTCCGCCGCACCGACCGACTGCCCGGCGATCAGCGCCGACGCCTCGTGCATCCCCGCGAAGGCCGGGTCGTCCGTCGTGCCGAGCCCATAGGCCCCGTCGGCGGTCCGCGGGTCCAGCGAGGCCTTCCGTACCGCGGCCAGGTAGTCCTGGTCGTGGACGAGGCGAAGCGTCGAATCACCCGCGGCGGGCGCGGCCACCACGTCCACCGCCCGGTCGAGCCCGAATGCCCGCACCAACCCCATGGTCAGAGCGAGCCTCACCGGGTCCATCGGATGGCTGGACCCGAAGTCGTACGCCGTTACTCCGTCATCCCACATCAACCGTGCGCGGCTGCTCATGCCCGCCACCGTATCGGGCCGGATCCACCTCGAACGAGCGGGCGTACAGGAGAGTGACCAGGACCATGACCATCGGTACGAGCATCGCGCCGCGATAGCTCCACGCGTCCCCGAGCGCCCCCACCAGCGGCGAACCGACCAGAAAACCGACATAGTTGAAGATATTGAGCCGGGCCACCGCCGCGTCACCGGCCGCCGGACCATGACTCTCGAAGGCACGCCTCCCGGCCGCCGCGAACGTCTGCGGCACGATCACACACAGCCCGAGCCCCAGCAGCGTGAACCCGGCGATCCCCACCCAGGGCCCGGCCGCCAGCGCCACGACCGCGAACCCGGCCGCCGCCAGCAGCGCCCCGCACCGCACGACAGCCACCGGCCCGAAGCGCCGCACCCCCAGGTCCCCGACGGCCCGCCCCAGCAGTGTGGTGACCATATAGGCGTTGTACGGAACGGTCGCCAGCTCCTCCGAACTGCCCAGCACGTCCTGGAGATACTTGGCGCTCCAGTTCGACACCGTCGAGTCGCCGATATACGCGAACGCCATGACGAGACAGAACGGAAGCAGCAACTTGAACGCCACCGGTGTGCCGGCGCTCGGGGTGCCGACGCTCGGAGTGCGGACGCTCGCGGCTCCGGTGCTTGGTGCACCGGCGCTTGGTGCACCGGCGCTGCCCGTCTTCCGCTGCTCCTCGTCCTTCCGCGGCTCCTCGTCACGGGTGTCCGCGTACCAGCGGCTGCCGATCAGCGCGGCGGGCAACAGCACCGCCACCACCGGCAGATACGACACCACCAGCGACATGTCCTCGTGCGCGCCCACCCAGGCGAGCGAGGCCCCGACGATCCCGCCCAGGCTGAACGTGGCGTGGAAGCCGAGCATGATGCTCCGCCCGTACGCCCGCTGAAGGCTCACGCCGAGCATGTTCATCGACGCGTCCAGCCCGCCGACCGCCAGCCCGAACACCCCCAGGGCGACCGCGACCTGCCACACCTCGGTGCCTGCCCCGACCACGAGGAGCGCCAGCAGCACGACCGGCTGCGCGCACCGCAACACCATCCCCGGCCGCACCCGCCCGACCAGCTTCTCTGTGACGACACTGCCGACACCGGCGAGGACGGGAACGGCGGCGAGGAAGGCGGGGAGGAGTCCGTCGGGTATCCCGTACCGGTCCTGGATCGCGGGGATACGCGTCACCAGCAGGGCAAAGGTCACCCCCTGGACGAAGAAGCCGAGCGCCAGAGAGACCCGACCGTGCCGCAACCGCGCATCTGTCATGGCCGGACAGCGTAGAACGCCCATCTACCCATGGGTAGATGGATCACGCGGTGAATCAGGACCAGGAGGCGGGTGATGCGGAGGGCGGGACGGCGATCAGGACGCGGGGCGGCCGAGCAGTCCCGGCAGCTCCGCCATGTCGGAGAAGTATCCGGTGGCGCCGGTCAGTCTGTCGGCGGGCGTCATCGCCGTGTACGCGTACACATCCATGCCGGCGGCCCTGGCGGCCGATACGCCGTGCGGGCTGTCCTCGACCACCGCACAACGCTCGGGAGCGACCCCCATCCTGGCAGCGGCGTGGAGGAAAAGGTCCGGCGCCGGCTTGCCCCGCCCGACATCCTCGGCGCTGAAGATGACGCTGTCCTCGAACCACCGGTCGAGCCCGGTCTTCCGGTGCCCGACCCGGATCCGCTGGTGGCTCCCGGACGAGGCGACGCAGTACGGCACCCCGTCGGCGGCCAGCTTCTCCAGCACCTCGGCCACCCCTTCGACCGGTTCCAGCTCCCGCTCGAAGGCGGCGAAGACACGCGAATGAAGGGTGTCGTCGAAGTCCGCGGGCAGCAGCTGCCCGGTGCGCTCCTCCACCAGGTCGTGGACGCGATGCACGGCAGAACCCATGTAGTCGCGCAGGGAGTCCTCGTACGAAGTGGGATGTCCCAGCTCGGTGAGATAGCCGGCCAGGATGGTGTTGGAGAGAGGCTCGCTGTCGACGAGCACACCGTCATTGTCGAAGACGATCAGTTCGTAACGCATGCTCAGACTGTAAATGGGTGCGGCTGGTGAATGGCCTGACGGGAAAAAGACCCTGAACGCAGGAATGCCCCGTACCATGACTGGTACGGGGCATTCCCACAACAATTGTTCGGCGGCGTCCTACTCTCCCACAGGGTCCCCCCTGCAGTACCATCGGCGCTGTGAGGCTTAGCTTCCGGGTTCGGAATGTAACCGGGCGTTTCCCTCACGCAATGACCACCGAAACACTATGAAGATATGAACCACCGGATACAACACAGCCGTTCGTTACTTCAGAACTAACACAGTGGACGCGAGCAACTGAGGACAAGCCCTCGGCCTATTAGTACCGGTCAACTCCACCAGTCACCTGGCTTCCATATCCGGCCTATCAACC